>NZ_CP060697.1:0-1200000 GCF_014352855.1 Sphingomonas sabuli
TCCGCCGGCACCGCCACCCGCGCCACCGCCGGCTCCGCCACCAGCACCGCCGCCGGGACCTCCGCCTGCGCCGCCTCCAGCGCCACCGCCGGCTCCTCCGCCGGCCCCTCCGCCTGCGCCACCGCCGGCACCGCCGCCCGCTCCGCCACCCGCGCCACCGCCGGCTCCGCCACCCGCGCCGCCGCCGGCTCCGCCACCCGCGCCCCCACCGGCTCCTCCGCCGGCACCGCCACCCGCGCCACCGCCTGCGCCACCGCCGGCACCGCCGCCTGCGCCACCGCCGGCACCGCCGCCTGCGCCTCCGCCTGCGCCTCCGCCGGCTCCTCCGCCTGCGCCGCCTCCAGCGCCACCGCCGGCCCCTCCGCCTGCACCGCCGCCGGGACCGCCTCCTGGCCCGCCGCCGGGGCCGCCACCCGGTCCGCCGCCGGGGCCGCAATTGTCGTTCCGCGACGAGATCATCCCTTGGATCGACGACGGCACGGGGGGTGAGGACGACGACGAGGACGAGGAAGTCATCGACGAGAGCTCGCTGTTCGGGCACGACGTGATCGACACCGGCATCACCAGCGGGGCCGATCCGACCGCCTGGGACCCGATCGGCATCGAGCGGCAACCCGGAAGCCCGGGTAATGCGGGCTCTACCGGCCCGGACAAGAAGCCGGACGCGGGGCCGCCGGTCGGCTAATCGAACGCGGTCCGCGCCGCGGGCCGACGATGCAGCTCGTTAGTGTGGCCTTGCAGTGGGTTCAGCGTGCCGCCGGCTGACGCGGCGCTCAGGCGTTGGCGTCGAGCGAATAGCCTTCGGAGCGCACGGTGCGGATGACGTCGTCGCTGCCGGCGGTTTCAAGCGCCTTGCGCAGGCGGCGGATGTGGACGTCGACGGTGCGCAGCTCGATCTCCTCGCTGTGCTGCCAGACAAGGTCGAGCAATTGCTGGCGCGAGAAGACCTTTTCCGGGTTCTGCAGGAAGTGCCGCAGCAGGCGGTATTCGGTCGGGCCGAGCGAAACCGGCGTACCGTCGCGGCGGACGCGGTGGGCCGACACGTCCATTTCGATCCCGGCATAGCCCAGTTTTTCGGCCAGCAGGTTGGGGCTGGCGCGGCGGAGCAGGGCCTTGGCGCGGGCGATCAGCTCTTTCGGGCTGAAGGGCTTGGTGATGAAATCGTCGGCGCCGGTTTCCAGCCCGCGGATGCGGTCCTCCTCCTCGCCGCGGGCGGTCAGCATGAGGATCGGCATGCGGTTGTGCACCCGGCTGCGACGCAGGCGGCGGCAGACCTCGATACCGCTGACATCCTCGATCATCCAGTCGAGGATCAGCAAGGCCGGGCGAATTTCCTCGACCAGCACGAGCGCTTCCTCGCCCGACGGCGTGGTCGTGACGGTGAAGCTTTCCTTGGCGAAATGGTGCTTGATGAGATCGGCGATGGCGCGGTCGTCCTCGACCACCAGCACCCGCTTCGCGGCGTTGCTCGCCATGGCTACAGCGCCCCGGCCTTCTCCAGCCGCTCGGTCATCTGCCCGCCGGTAGCCGCGTAATAGACCATCTCGGCGATGTTGGTGGCATGGTCGCCGACCCGCTCAAGGTTCTTGGCGACGAACAGCAACTGGGTCGCGTGGCTGATGTTGTTGGGCTTTTCCATCATGAAGGTCAGCAGGGTGCGGAAGATGGAATCGTAGAAATCGTCCAGCGCCTGGTCGCGTTCGGCGACCTTGACCGCCGCTTCGGCGTCGCGGTTGACGAAGGCGTCGAGCACGTCGTGCACCATGTGAGTGGCGATGCGCGCCATTTCCGGGAGCAGGGACAGCGGCTCGAGATGGCCGACGTCCTGCAGCTCCGGCACCCGGCGGGCGATGTTCTTGGCATAGTCGCCGATCCGTTCGACCACGCCCGAGATTTTCAGCGCGGCGACGGAATCGCGCAAGTCGCCGGCCATCGGCGCGCGCAGTGCGATCAGCTGCACCACGCGGCGCTCGGTTTCGATTTCCAGCGCATCGAGCTTCTTGTCGTCCTGGACGATCCGCCGGGCGCCGGCGACGTCGCGCTCGACCAGGCAGCGCATGGCCTCGCCGATGGCATGTTCGGCCAGCCCGCCCATTTCGCTGATCAGCGCCCGCAGGCGATCCAGGTCCTGGTCGAAGGCCTTGAGCGTATGTTCGCGCTCGTGCTGCATCATCTACTCCCGATCAGCCGTACCGGCCGGTGATGTAATCCTGGGTCCGCCGCTCGCGGGGATTGGTAAAGATCTCGCTGGTCTTGCCGTATTCGACCAGCTCGCCGAGGTGGAAGAAGGCGGTGCGCTGCGACACGCGCGCGGCCTGCTGCATATTGTGGGTGACGATGGCGATGGCGTAGCGGCCGCGCAGCTCGTGGATCAGCTCCTCGATCTTCGCGGTCGCGATCGGATCGAGCGCCGAACAGGGCTCGTCCATCAGGATCACTTCGGGATCGACGGCGATCGCGCGGGCAATGCACAGGCGCTGCTGCTGACCGCCGGACAGGGCCGTGCCGCTTTCCTGCAGCCGGTCCTTGACCTCGTCCCACAGGCCGGCGCGCTTCAGCGACCGCTCGACGATCTCGGCCAGTTCGGTCTTGTTCTGGGCAAGGCCGTGGATGCGCGGGCCGTAGGCGACGTTTTCGAAGATCGACTTGGGGAAGGGATTGGGCTTCTGGAACACCATGCCGACGCGGGCGCGCAGCTGCACGACGTCCATGCGCGGCGAATAAATGTCCTCGCCGTCCAGCTCGATCTCGCCGGTCACCCGGGCCGAGGGAATGGTGTCGTTCATGCGGTTGAGGCAACGCAGGAAGGTCGACTTGCCGCAGCCCGACGGGCCGATGAAGGCGGTGACGCGATCGTCGAAAATCTGGATCGACACGTCCTTCAGCGCCTGCTTGTCGCCATAGCTGACGGACACGTCGCGGGCCTGCATCTTGGCCGAGCCCTGTGGCGGGTTGAGCGGCGCGGTGTCGATGGTTTCCGCCGACGGACGCACCGCCGGAGCGACCGGTTGCACTTCGGCTTCCGGCTCGGGCTCGGGCACGGCTTCCGGCCCCATCGTTTCCTGCTGGTCGCGCGCCGCCTCGGCCGCGATCGCGGTGGACTGGACGGGCACCGGCTCGACCGGCGTGATGGGCAGTTTTTCCTTCATCAATCCTATCCTACCACTTCCGCTCGAAGCGGTTCCGCAAATAGATCGCCAGGCCGTTCATCAGCAGCATGAACAGCAACAGGACTATGATCGCCGCGCTCGTCTTCTCGACGAAGGCGCGGTCGACTTCGTCCGACCACAGGAAGATTTGCACCGGCAAAACCGTGGCCGGATCGGTGATTCCGCCGGGCGGGGTGGCGATGAACGCGCGCATGCCGATCATCAGCAGCGGTGCGGTTTCGCCGAGGGCGCGGGCCATGCCGATGATCGTGCCCGTCAGGATGCCCGGCAGAGCCAGCGGCAACACATGGTGGAACACCACCTGCATTCGCGACGCGCCGACGCCGAGCGCGGCGTCGCGGATCGACGGCGGCACCGACTTGATCGCGTTGCGCGCGGCGATGACGATGACCGGCATGGTCATCAGCGCCAGCGTCAGGCCCCCGACCAGCGGGGCCGACCGCGGCAGGTGCATGAAGTTGAGGAACACGGCGAGGCCCAGCAGGCCGAAGATGATCGAGGGCACCGCGGCAAGGTTGTTGATCGACACTTCGATCGCGTCGCTCCAGCGGTTGCGGGCGGCGAATTCTTCCAAGTAGACGGCGGCCAGCACGCCGACCGGAAAGGCCAGCAGCATGGTCACCAGGATGGTCAGCATGCTGCCTTTGAGCGCACCCCAGATGCCGACCGCCGACGGGTCGGTGCCGTCGGAAGCGGTGAGGAAGCCGACGTTGAAGCCGCGGCGCAACGCCCCGTCGGATTGCAGCCGGCCGACCAGCTGTTCGGCATCGGGCGCCCCGCTGCCGCTGGCGGCGGTGGCCACGGCGCCGGACACCGGCAGCCAGACGTCGGCGCGGCGTTCGACCATGGTCGGGTCTTCGATCAGGGCATCGCCCAGCGCGCGGACGGCGGCGGCGCCGAACATGTCTTCCGCCTGCGCGCCGAAAGCGGCGGTGGCGGCGCCGACGATGGCGCTTTCAAGGTCCGCACCGACCACCGCCTGCTGGGCGTCCGGACCGCGCAGCGTTGCAGGGTCGAGGATCAGGTCGGAGCGGGGAAAGTCGATCGTCAGCCGCGCTTCGGTCTGGGTGAAGCCGCCGATGCCTTTCCACGCCATGGTGACGAGCAGGAAGGCGAGGAAGATGGCGGACGCGGCGACGGCGAGCAGGCCGAGCAGGCGGAACCGCCGTTCGGACGCGTAGCGCTTGCGCAGCCGGTCGCTGGAGCTGGCTGCGCTCCACCGTTCGCTGGGGCTGACGTTCGCCGCGCTATTCATAAGCTTCTCGATATTTGCGCACGACGTGGAGCGCGATGAGGTTGAGCACCAGGGTGATCAGGAACAGCGCCAGGCCGAGGGCGAAGGCGGCCAGCGTCTTGGGGCTGTCGAATTCCTGATCGCCGGTCAGCAGCTGGACGATTTGGGTGGTGACGGTGGTCACGCTTTCGAACGGATTGGCGGTCAGGTTGGCGGCAAGGCCGGCGGCCATGACGACGATCATGGTTTCGCCGATCGCTCGGCTGACGGCGAGCAGGACGCCGCCGACCACGCCGGGCAAGGCGGCCGGAAGCACGACCTTGCGGATGGTTTCGGACTGGGTCGCGCCCATCGCCAGCGAACCGTCGCGCATCGCCTGCGGCACCGCCGCGATGCTGTCGTCGGCAATCGAGCTCACGAACGGAATGATCATGATGCCCATGACGAGACCGGCGGCCAGCGCGCTTTCGCTGCTGGCCGACGAAATGCCGATGGAAATGGCAAAGTCGCGCACCGCCGGGGCGACCGTCAGCGCGGCGAAATAGCCGTAGACCACGGTCGGGACGCCGGCGAGGATTTCGAGCAGCGGCTTCATCCACGAGCGGACCGCGGGGCGCGCATATTGGGTAAGATAGATGGCGCTCATCAGACCCAGCGGAATGGCGACCAGCATGGCGATGATCGCGCCGATGAAGATCGTGCCCCACAGCAAGGGGATCCAGCCGAACGCGCCGGACGAACCGACCTGGTCGGCGCGGATCGCGGTCTGCGGGCTCCAGGTCGTGCCGAACAGGAATTCGCCGACCGGCACCTTGGAGAAGAAACGCAAGGTTTCGAACATCAGCGACAGGACGATGCCAAGCGTGGTCAGAATGGCGATCAGCGACGCGACCACCAGCAGTCCCATCAGCCAGCGTTCGACCGCCGTACGGGCGCGGAATTCGAGCTTCGTCTTGCGCGCGGCGATCGCGGCAAGAACTAGGGCGAGCAAGATGGCGATGCCGCCGCCGATCGAAGCGTAGAGCGCGCGGTTCTTGGCGAACAGCGGGGCGAGGCCGGCCGATTCGGGATTGAAGCCGACGTCGCGGGCGCCGCTGGCGATTTCACGCGCTTCGGCGATGATCGCGTCGCGCTGCATGTCGAAGGCGGGCAGGGCCTGGCCCTGCGGCGTGGCCAGCACGGCCTGGTCGACAAGATGGGTCTGGATCGGGCTCCAGATGGCAAGGAACAGCAGGGCCGGGAGCGCCGCCCACAGCAAAGCGTAGGACGCATGATAGACGGGGAGCGAATGCATCCGCCCCGCCGTCCGCAAGGTCCGGGCCCGGCGGAAGGCAAGCCACGCCGCCCCGGTCGCAACCAGGAGGACGGCGACGAGCGCTAGTCCAAGAGTCATGCGCTCGCCGCCGGCCCGGTTAGTTGAGTTCGGACTTTTGCAGCGGCTTCAGCGCCTTGGCCTGTTCGCCAGAGGCACCGGCGTCCGCAGCGCCGAGCGGAACCAGCCCGCGCCGCTGAAGCGGCCCGTCCTTGCCCCACATCGACGCGTAGGTCGCGATGAATTCCCGCATCATCGGCTTGGCCTGCAGATGCTCGCCCTTCACGTAGACGTAGAGCTTGCGAGCGCCCGGATATTCGAGGTTGCTGATGGTATCGGTGGTCGGGGTGATGCCCGCGATCGCCACCGGCTGCAGCTTGTCCTGGTTTTCCTCGAAGAAGCTGTAGCCGAGGACGCCAAGCGTGCCCGGATCGGCCGAGACCTTTTGCACCAGCAGATTGTCGTTTTCGCCCGCTTCGACGAACGCGCCGTCTTCGCGGATCTTGGTGCAGACGTCCTTGTACTGGTCTTCGTTGCTGTCCTTCAGCGCCTTCATCTCGGGATTGGCCTGGCAGCCCTTCTCCATGATCAGTTCGGACAGGCTGTCGCGCGTGCCGGACGTCGGCGGCGGACCGAGGACGCGGATCTTGGTCGCGGGCAGCGACGGATCGATGTCCTTCCAGGTCTGCGCCTTGTTCGGGCCCTTGCCGTAAGGATTGGCGGCCAGCGCTTCGTAGATCTGCTGGGTGGTGAGGTTCAGAGCCGGCTGACCCTTGGCTTCGATCAGCGTCAGGCCGTCGATGCCGACCGGCACTTCGATGACCTGGTTGACGCCGGCCGCGGCGCAGGAATCGAACTCGCTGGCCTTCAGGCGACGCGAGGAATTGACCATGTCCGGATGGTCGTTGCCGACGCCCGAGCAGAACAGCTTGATGCCCGCGCCAGAGCCGGTCGATTCCACGATCACGTTGGTCCCGGGATGCGCCTGCTGGAACTGTTCGGCCACCGCGGTCGAGAACGGATAGACCGTCGAGGACCCGACGATCTTCAGCTGGCTGCCCGATCCGGAGCCCGATTCGCCGCCGCTTCCGCAGGCCGCCAGCAATGCTGCGAATGGCAGCAGAAAGAGTGACTTGGTCATGAATTCTCCCTTTCGGGGATACCCCCCGCGCTGGCGGAAATAGCGGCCAATGCTGACGCGCTTATTGCAGCGATTTTACAGTTTCGTGACAGTCGCGACGATCAGTCGGACGCGGGCAGGCGAATGGTGACAGTGGTGCCCGCGCCGGGGTCGCTGGCGATGGCCAATTCGCCGCGGTGGCGCTCCACGATATGCTTGACGATGGCGAGGCCAAGGCCGGTGCCGCCGGTGTCGCGGCTGCGCGCCGCATCGACCCGGTAAAAGCGGCGGGTGACGAAGGGCAGGTGTTCGCGCGGGATGCCTGGCCCGGTGTCGCTGACGTCGAGGCGGATCCAGCGGCCTTCGCGATAGGCGGCAAGGCGAATCCGGCAGTCCGGACTGGCGCAGCCGTACCGCACCGCGTTCTGAAGCAGATTGTCGACGACCTGCGTGATCTGCGGCAGGTCGCCGCGAGTCGGGGCCAGCCCGTCCTCCAGCGTGGTTTCGACGGTGCAGCCGCGCTTCCTGGAGATTTCGCGGACGCGTTCGACCGCGCCGCTGACGACCGATGCGATCGATACGCTGTCGGTCGGGGCAACGAAGCGTCCGGCCTCGATCCGCGACAGGCTCATCAGATCTTCGATGATGCGCAGCATGCGCTTGGCTTCGCCGCGGATAGTGGCGGCGAAGCTGGAGGTGGTCGCGGGGTCGAGCCCGCCGTCCTCGAGGCTTTCGGCATAGCCGAGGATGGCGGTCAGCGGGGTGCGCAGCTCGTGACTGGCATTGGCGACGAAATCGACCCGCATCTTTTCCGCCGCATGGGCGGCCGAGCGGTCGATGAGCGTGATCAGCGCGCCGGCGCCCCCCAGCGACCGCAGGGTCAGGCGCCACGGGCGGCCGACCGCGCCGACGCCGGTAAAATCGATATCGCCGGGATTGCCGGCGTGGACGAATTCAAGCGCCTGCGGCTGGCGGATGGCAAGCCGCACGTCGCTGCCCTGGATGCTTGGCCCGAGCAGCGTGCGGGCGTGCTTGTTGGCGGCGCGGATGATGCCGCGGTCGATGATCATCGCGGGATCGTCGATCGCTTCGAGCAATGCCCGGCTGGCCTGGTCCAACGTCGTCATCGCCGGGGCGTTAGCGGATGCAGGGGCGGTGCTGCCAGTGCGATCGTCGGCGAAAGGGGAGGGCGATGAAGAAACGCTCCCCCGCCCGGTGTCGGGCGAGGGAGCGCTATTTCGCCGGGGACGGGCGAACATGCGATTGCCTAGAAGTCGATCTGCGAGCGCAGCCCGAGCATGTCGACGCTGTAGTTGCGATCTCCGTCCGGAAGGATGGTCGACGCGCCGCTGTAGACGATGTGCCCATAGTTGAGGCCGAACATCAGATAATCCATCGGCTTCCAGTTGAGCGATGCCTGATAGGCATTCTGGCGGCCGCCGCCGATAAGGCCGTCGGTCAGGTCCAGATAATCGTAGCGCAGGTTGAAGCCGATCGAGCCCCAGCCGCCCTTGTCGAACGGGTTCTTGACCTTCACTCGGTCCCACTTGCCGCCCTTGTAGCCGCGCGATTCACCGGTGAAGAAATAGCCGGCATCGACATAGGCGCCGAAGAACGTCGGGTCGTCGAAGCCGTTGCGGCCGACCTTCTGCCAATAGGCTTCGCTGACCGCGTAGAACGGACCGAAAATGCCGGCCGCTTCAAGGCCGTAGCCGGTTTCGCTTTCAGCACCTTCGATCGAGCCCGTGTCGATGAACCGGACGTCGGTCGTGTGGATCGCCGGACGCTGCCGGTAACGGACCGAGGTGGCTGCGTCGTTGAGGTCGCGCCAGTGATACGAACCGCCGAAGTGCAGCTGGTTGTCGCCAAGCTTCGGCGCGTAGACCAGGCGGGTATCAAAGCCGTAGCTGTTGTTGTCGTCGCCAATGCTGTTGAGGTCGGCGATCGAATCGGTGAACAGGCCCCCCTGAACCAGCAGCGGGCCCCGGGTATATTGCGCCGAGACACCGATGCGGCGTTCGAAGCCGAAGGCGTCGGTGAAGGCCGCGCGTTCGATGAACGAGCTGTTGAGCGAGCTGGTCAGTTCTTCCAGCGACTGGAAATTGTTGTGCTGGCCGACGATGAATTCGACCGGGCCTACAGCCTTCGAGATGAAGGCGTCGGCGAATTCGGCTTCACCGGTGGCGAAGTCGATTTCGAACTTGTAGCCGAAGTCGCCCGGCATCGTGCCTTCGACGCCGAGGCGCGCGCGGCGGACTTCGTTGGAGAAGCCGAGGCCGGCATTGTCGTAATCCTTGGGCGAGCTGACGTAGCCGAAGTCGTACATCAAACGGCCGCGGGGCTTGAAGCTCCAGCCGCTGTCCTTGTCGACGAACTGGGGCGCGCCCTTCCACGCGGGCTGGGCCTTTTCGGTTTGCTTCTTCAGCTCTTCGAGCGATTCCTGAAGCGCTTCGACCTGGGCCTGGAGGAGTTCCAGCTTGGCCTGCGCGGCATCGACATCGGTGGTCTGCGCGATGGTCGCGTCGGCCGCTGCGTCGGAGGTGTCGACCGCTTCCTGGGCGTAGGCCGGAGCGGTGAGGAGGATGGCCGAGCTGCCGAGCAGCGCGGTGATGACAGTCGAGAGTTTCATTGGTCCCCGCCTAATTTTCTTATGGAGAGTTGGGGCGGCCGTTTGCCGCGGCCGCCCGGGTTAAGTGGCAAGCAACGACTATTTGAGCGCCGCGAGGTTGAGCGGCTTGAGCGCGCGAGCGGCCGTCTGGCTGCCGGCGCGGATGGCGGTCGGCGCGGCGATCAGTCCGGCGCGGCGCAGGTAGCCCTTGGGGCCGAATGCGCTTTCCTTCGTGAATTCCGCGACGAAGGCGCGGATCGACGGGATTGCCCCGACGTGCGCGTTCTTGACGTAGATGTAGAGCGGCCGGGCGCCGGGATATTTGAAGGCGCTGATCGCGTCATAGGTCGGAGCGACGCCGTTGATCGTCAGGCCCTTCACCTTGTTCATATTCTCTTCGAGATAGGAGTAGCCGAAGATGCCGATGGTGCCGGAATTGGCGGCCAGCTTCTGGACGATCAGATTGTCGTTTTCGCCGGCTTCGATGAAGGCGCCGTCTTCGCGCATCGCGGTGCAGATGGCCTTGTGCTTCTTCTCGTCGGTCTTCTTCATCGCCTTCATGCCGCTGCTGGTTTCGCAGCCGGCGGTCATGATCAGCTCACCCAGCGCGTCGCGGGTGCCGCTGGTCGGCGGCGGGCCGTAAACGCGGATGGCGATCGCCGGCAGCTTCGGATTGACGTCCTTCCAGGTCTTGGCCCGGTTGGGCTTGCCGAACGGCGTCTTCGCCAGCGCCATGTAAACGTCGCGGGTTGTGAGGCCCGACAGCGGCGTGTTGCGGGCGGTGGCCAGCGCGATGCCGTCGATGCCAACCTGGATTTCGGTAATCTTGGTGACGCCGTTGGACGCACAGGTCCTGGCTTCCGACGCCTTCATCCGGCGCGACGCATTGGCGACGTCCGGGAAGCGTTCGCCGACGCCCGAGCAGAACAGCTTGATGCCGCCGCCGGTGCCGGTCGATTCGATGAGCGGCGTGCCCAGCTTCGGATTGGCCGCGGCGACCCGCTCGGCAACGACCTTGGCGAACGGATAGACGGTCGAGGAGCCCACCGCATGCATGCGGTTGCGCGCTTCGGCGCCGGTTGCAGGAAAGGCTACAACGGCCGCTGCGGCCGCTGCGAACAGCAGGTTTTTCGTGTGCATTTGAAAGTCCCCTTTGGGCGGCAACCGCGCCACCCCGGCGACTCGTGAAATAGAAGTGCACTGCTACGCGACCGTGACGCGTTTGTTACAGCGGTGTGACGACCTTGGGCGCAAAGAAAAAGGCGGAGCCGAAGCCCCGCCTTGATCTCCCCCCTCCAGGAAACTGTCGTGATTTAGGCGCGGTAAAAGATGTGCGCGCCGATCTTGTCAACATAGCTGAGCCGGCGGCCCCACGACGGCGCGACATAGTCGGCGTGATACCACAGCACGTCATTGTCGAGGCTGGGATAAGCGTTGGCCATGGCCAGGCGGGCAATGCCCTGCGCCCGGGCCCAGGACGCCGACTGGAAATTGATCGCCGGGAAATTGCCGGTGTGCGGATTGACGAAGGAGAACTGCCACGGCTGCTTCATCACTTCGCACCAGCTGGCGGGATACTTGCCCGACGCGGCGCGGTTCATGACGACCCGGGCGACGGCAAGCTGGCCATCGACCGATTCGCCGCGCGCTTCGAAATAAACGGTGGTGGCGAGGCAGGTGGCCTGCTCATCCAGCGTGGTGCCGGCGGCAAAGCGGTCGACCAGCGCGTAAAGCGGCCAGCCGGCGTTGCGCAGCCAGGCGGCTTCGCGGGCGATCTTGGCGTTTTCCGCCTGGCGCGGATCGATGGTGGTGCCGAACAGGCCGCCGACCGCGTTGTTGAACATGGTCTGGGTGGTCTGGACGGTACGCTGGACCGCGGCGACGACCGGCGTCTTGGCGACCGTCGCACCCGTCAGCGAATAGCTGGTGTTCAGAAGTGGCGTGGACGTTGGTGCCGGTGCGGATTGCGCGGAGACCGGCCCCGCGAATGTCAGCATCAACGATCCCATGACCGCGACGACGCCGCGGCTCAACAGCTTGATCAATTGCTTCTCTTGCCTTTGGCGGCCGATCCATTTCACGCGAGGGCGCCTTCTGGCGCCGATTGCTTCACGTGGTCAGGTTCGTCCGTCTTGCCCGGGGCCTGGCGTCCATGCGCTCTTACGGCCCGCTTGCTCTCGTTTACCGATGACGCCCCAATATGGATTTTACGGTCCGTGAAAAGCGATGATCGGCGAGTCGAGCCGGACTCGCGACGAATGATGCAACCTGCTGAAAAAACGCGATAATATTCGGCGCTTTGACCGGGAAGGTGTTGCCGCTAGGGGATCTGGAGGAGGTAGTCTTGGCCCATTGGATCATGAAATCCGAGCCTTCCAGCTACAGCTGGCAGGACCTTGTGCGCGACGGTTCGACCGAGTGGGACGGCGTCCGCAACAATGCCGCGCGGCTCAACCTGAAGAAGATGCGCGCCGGCGATGAGGGATTTTTCTATCACAGCATGGATGAACGTGCGGTGATCGGCATCATGAAAGTGGTGCGCGAGGCGGCGCCCGACCCGAAGGATGCCGACTGGGTATCGGTCAAGGTCGAGCCGGTGCGCATGCTGGAGCGGCCGGTGACGCTGAAGGAGATCAAGGCCGAACCGAAGTTGGCGGCGATGGAGCTGATCCGCCAGTCGCGCCTGTCGGTCGCCCCGGTCCGCGAATCGGAATTCACCCGGATCCTGGAGATGGCGAAGGCCTAGAGCAGGCCGAGCTGGCGGAAGCTGGTGCAGCCGGCGCTGCCGAAGACAAGGTGATCGGCGACGCTGCAATCGAGCGCCTCGACCGCGCCGGCAAGGCGGCGGGTGACCCGGCAATCGGCCAGGCTGGGCGTAGGATCGCCGCTGGGATGGTTGTGCGCGAGGACGATATTGCGCGATCCGTGGATTGCCGCGTCGGCGACGATCGCGCCGAGCGGAAAGTCGACGCCGGACGAATCACCCTGGTGGCGGGTGAGGCGCATGCAATTGGCGTCGGCATCGAGGTGCGCCACCCACAAGCTTTCGCGCGCCTGATCCGCCTCGGCCACGCAGCCGGCAAAGAAGGCGCGCGCCGAGGCGAGATCGTGGAGCCTGACCGGCTGTTCGGCACGCTGGCAGCGCATCGCCCAGCCTGTAGGCGCGGGCGGCCGGGGCAACGACCGGAACCGCGTCCGCCGTGGGGGAAGAACCGTCCGTTATGGATGAAGCAGGATGAAAAGTAACCTATCTGGAAAAAACTACTTGACATCGTCACGCTGTTTCGGTACATCCGGGAACAGTGGGAAAAAGCGTTCGGGCCGGGCTCCTCCATCGGGGAGCGCGGCCCAACGCGCGTCTGGGGATGGGGATGACGAAGAGGGCAGCGAAGAACCGGCTGGTTCTTGCCGCCGGCGAGAAACCGAAATTGCGCAAGGCCGCCCGGCGCGATTGGACGAAGGCCAAGGAAGTGGCCTTCATCTCGACGCTTGGCGAGGTCTTCGGGCCGGGCCCCCGGCATGGGCCGCGAATGGGCGATCTTGCGGTGCAGACGTCGAGCTACGGGACCCCCATCCCAAAGATTTTCGGGACGATGCGGGTGGCCGGGAGCATCGTCTGGTCCACCGACCTGGTCGAGCAGAGCGAGACGGTGGCCGCAAAGGGCCAACCGGACAGCGTCAGTTACAGCTGTACCGTCAGCTTCGCGGTTGCGCTGTCAGCCCGCAGGATTCGCGACGTCCGCCGGATATGGGCGGACGGGCAATTGATCCGGACGGCCGAAGGAGAATTGTCCGTTGGCGCCACGCTCCGTTTGCTTGACGGATCAGAGGATCAGGCAGTCGACCCGCTGATCGCGTCGGTCGAAGGTATCGGCGCGACACCGGCGTATCGCGGGCTGGCGCTGGCGGTGTTTGAAGACATGGAGCTGGCAAGCTTCGGCAACCGCATCCCGTTCCTGACCTTTGAAGTCGATGCAGATGGGGAACCGATTGGCGTCGATACGATCCTTTTCGACGCCAGTGACGGGGCAATAGTCACATCCGGCCAGCCCAGTATCGGAGGCTATGCCGCTCACGGTCCAAGCATTGCCGCTGCTGTCAGCCCATTAGTCGCAATCTTCCAGCCAAACCTGACGGACGACGGCGATGCGATCTCGGACGTCGCGGAGCAGGCGCAGAGTGTCGAGAGCGCGGAGTTGGGCTGCTCGGTCGAAGGCGGGAAGATAGCGCGTCTGGAGCGGTCGACGGCCCGGGCGCGAAGCCTGCCGTCGTCGGTAACTCTGGCCTATTATGACGCGGCGCGCGACTATCAGGCAGGTGCAGCGCGTTCGGCGACCGAGGGGATTGGCGGTGCTCCGGAGCGCACCGAATTGCCGGCGGTTGTCGACGCTTCGAGCGCCAAGGCGATCGTCGCGACGCATCTTGCCCGCCGATGGGCCCAGCGCGACCGGCTGCAAATCTGTCTGCCGCCAAAGCGGATGGCTGTTCGGCCCGGGACCATCGTCGACCTGGCCGGCCAGGGCCGCTGGCGAGTCGACGTGGCCACCTTGGACGGCCTGGTCGCGAAGCTTGAATTGACGCCGGTCTACAGCTCCTTGGCTCCGATCCCTGGCGATTCCGGCCGGGCTCTGACCTCGACGGCAAAACTGTTAGCGCCGACGCGGCTGGAGTTGATCGAATTGCCCGCCTTCGACGGTTCGAACGCCACACTGCCCGTGGTTGTCGCCGCGGCGAGCGGGAAATCGGTACCGATGGAGATCGCAATTGGCGGCCGGACCGTTGTTTCGCGTACCGCGCCCGTGCCGGCGGTGCTGGGCTCGGTGCTCAGTCCCCCGGATCCTGCATCAAGCGCGCTGTTCGACCTTCGCAACAGCGTCGACGTGCAGATCGACGATCATCAGCATTGGCTGGAAAGCCGCGACGACGACGCTTTGGCCAGTGGCGCCAACCTGGCGGTCGTCGGCATCGAGATCATGCAGTTCGGGACGGCCACGCCGCTCGGTGACGGCCGCTTCCGGCTTGGCCGGTTGTTGCGCGGGCGCTTCGGCACCGAATGGGCGTGTGGTGAACACGGCGCCGGTGAACCGTTCGTCCTGCTCGATCGCAACCGTCTCGTGCCTCTGCCCCTGACTGCACAGGACCTTGGCGCCGTCGTGGAAGCGGTGCCGGCGGGCCGGGCGGACGGTGACGCGCAGCCGACGCGGTTGACGGTCTTTGGCGATGCGCTGCGCCCGCCGTCGCCCGTCCATTTGCGGGCTGAGCGCGGAACGGATGGGACATTGGCCTGCACGTGGGTTCGGCGAAGCGCGGCCGGCTGGGCCTGGCTGGACGAGGTCGATGCACCGCTCGGCAGCGCGGTCGAGCGCTACCGGGCGACGCTGCGCGGACCAGGCGGCGCGGTGACTGTCGAGATCTCTCTACCATTAGCAACATTCAATGCCGATCAGGTCGCAGCTGTCGGCGCCGGCGCCGCCGATATCGTGGTCGTTCAAATCGGCGACCTGGCGCTTTCTCGGCCGGCAATCCTCCGCGTCACTCTTTGAACAGGATCTCGAGCATGGACACGACCGACAGACTTGCCCTCCCGCTGCTGAGCCCGGGACAAGCCCAGAAGGAGCTTTTCCATAACGAGGCGTTGGCACTGATCGATGCGTTGGTCGCGGGCGCGGTGGAGGAAGGGCCGCGCAATGCACCGCCGGCCAGTCCCGTGCCGGGCGCCTGCTTCATTGTCGGCTCGTCTCCGAGCGGCGAATGGGCAGAAAGCCGGACATGTCGCGGCAGCCACCTCTTCGGGATGGCGCTTCGTCGCGCCGCGAGAAGGCATGGCGTTGCATGACCGCAGCACCGGCACGCCCATCAGCTTCGTGGCCGGAACCTGGCAGACGGGCACATTACGGTGCCAGCACCTGCAGGTCGGCGGGGTACAGGTGGTTGGAAGCCGGGCGGCCGCGATAAGCGCCCCTAGCGGCGGAGCAGTGGCGGACGTCGAGGCGCGAAACGCGGTTGCGGCGATCCTAGGTGCGCTTCGGCAACATGGATTAATCTCGACCTGATAAGGGTGGACGAGCCGGATTGGCGGTCTGCCATGAGGCATTGTGACGGGAAAGCCACACGGCCTGAATATTCGATTCTGATGGCACCCAAAACGCCGGAGAATGTAGTAACCGCGGATTCGACGAGAAAAATTCGACGATAGGGGACTACAATATGCGGAAGCTTGTTATTGCGTCGGCGCTTGCCGCGTCTGCCTTCACCACCGCCACGCCGGCATTTGCCCGTGACGGAAGTGCCTATGTGGGCATCGAAGGCGGCGCCATGGTCGTTGACCGGATGGGATTTAAGTATCGCGACGCGCTGCAGACGATCGACGACGCTTATGTCGTTGATCACGACTGGGGCTGGGACGTCGATCTCATCGCCGGCTACGACCTTGGAATGGTTCGCGTCGAAGGCGAGCTTGGCTACAAGCGCGCTTCGACCGATGAGCTGTACATCGATCCCGCCGCCAACTTCGATCTTGGTGCGGCACCGCAAGACAGCTTCGTCAACGCAGACGGCGACAGCTCTGTGTGGTCGGCAATGGTCAACGCGCTGATCGACATCGGCGACGACGACTATTCCTGGAGCGGCTTCCTTGGCGGCGGCGTTGGCTATGCCAATGTCGACACCGACTTTTCCGCGCCGGGCATCAACCGCTTCCTGGATGCCAGCGACAGCGGCTTTGCCTATCAGCTGATCGCCGGCGTTCGCACGGCCATCACGCCGAACCTGGACCTTGGCCTCAAGTATCGCTTCTTCACCGTCAACAACCTGACGTTCGACGTGGACGCAGGCTCGACGCCGGCCGCGCTGGCGTTCGACGCCGAGACCAAGTGGCGTTCGCACAGCCTGCTGGCGAGCCTGGTGTACAACTTCGGTGCGCCTGCGGCCGCGCCGGTCTATGTCGCGCCGCCGCCGCCTCCGCCGGCTCCGGCAACGCAGACCTGCCCGGACGGCACGGTTATCCTGGCCACGGAAGTGTGCCCGGCTCCGCCGCCGCCGCCGCCGCCGCCGCCGCCGGCTCCCGAGCGCGGCTAACGGCCGCTCCAGCCTGCCAAGGCTGGGACGGAAACTCGAAGGCCGGTCCGGGTTCGCCCGGGCCGGCCTTTGCTTTTGCGTACGATCCGTCCTCGCGGCCACCTGCTTTGAACCTTCCGAACGGCTTTGTGTTGATTGTCCAAAGGGAGGACGATTATGCGACACATCCTGTTCTGGACAGCAACCGCGGCAGCCGCCGCCCTGGTCGGAGGCTGCGACAGCAACCGCGCCGAAACCGACGCTAATATTGCGGCAAACGACAGCGACGCTGCGGTCCAAGCGAGCACCGACGATGCACCAGCGGTTCCGATGATCGACGCGTCCGGTAAGGTGATCGGCGAAGTGCGCAGCGGCGACGGCCCCGACGGCGCGCGCCTGATGATCGACGCGCGGGGGCTACCGCCCGGCGAGCACGGGCTCCACATCCACGATGCCGGGCTTTGCGAACTCCCGGACTTCAAGAGCGCCGGCGGCCACTGGAACCCGACGGGCAAGAAGCATGGGAGCGGCAGTGCCGATGGCGCGCACCTTGGCGACCTGAGCAATGTCACGGTCGGTGCGGACGGCGTCTTGCGCACGGACGTGGCCGTGGCCGGGACGTACCTACGAACCGCCCAGCCCAGCGCCCAGGCGATCCTGGGCGGCGACGGCGCGGCGCTGGTCGTTCACGCCAAGGCGGACGACTACAAGACCGATCCCAGCGGAGACAGCGGCGACCGGATCGCCTGTGCGGTCCTTGGCACCGCCGAAGCTGGCTCGGTCAGCTCGACGGACGCTTCGGGGACGGCTGCTGCGAATACGCAGTAACGGTCCGCCGCTGGTTTAGGCCCAACACAAAAGAAAAGGCCCGGCCGGATCGATCCGGCCGGGCCCATCTGTAGCTGCAGCGAAGTTACTTCTTCTGCGACAGCAACTGCTTGTTGACCGACTGGGCCAGCGCATTGGAACCGCTGGTCGCCGTGCAGGCCGCGTCGCCAGTCTTCTTGCTCTGCGCAAGAACGTTGGCGGTAACGCCGCAGACATTGGCCGCAACGCCGACGGGTACCTGAACGGTGACCGGCACGTTGAGGTTGTTCAGCGCCGCGATCTGCGTGTCGTTGAGGAAGTCGTTGAGGATGCTGACGTCCTGAACCGTCACGTCAACCAGACCGCCGGAAAGATCGACGTTCTGGGCAACGGCGGGAGTGGCCGCAGCGGCAAGCGCAGCGGCTGCAATGACAAATTTACGCATGTAACATTCTCCGTCCCATGAATTTGGGGTCGCGGTGAGAACGTCCGGCGTCAGCATAAGATGCTGATTTAAAACCCGGTTACGCCGAATGGAGTGTTTGTGGGGGTAGAGGCCTCGGCCCAACCAACCCAGTCTCCCGCGTTAATTCTATCGCTACCGAAACAGATGTGCAGGGAATCGTCTGGCTCCTTCAGCAGTGCGAACCTGCGTCGTCGGAAAAGAAAAAGCGGCCGGGGATCGCCCGGCCGCCTTTCAATGTTCGGCCTAGCGCCGGTAACCGCGATAGGGATCGCTGAGGCGTATGCGGCTCACGTTGCCGCGGTAGTCGACGTTACAGCTGAACGACAGGGTGCCCTGCTGGCCGTAGCCCTGGTTCTGGTAACCGTATTGGCCATAGGGGGCAGCCCGCTGCCCGGTGTCGATCATGCCGGTGACGCGCAGGCTGCTGTTGTAGCGCCGCTCCACCCCGGTGATGGCCGTGACGCGCATCGCCGACTGGCCGTATCCATATTGCGGATTGTACTGCTGCTGGCCGTAGCCGTAGGGCGATCCGTATTGCTGCGGATAGCCATATTGCGGGCGGTAGCGCGCCTGCGCCTGGGCAACGGCTGCGGTCGCGCAGCGGCTGACGGCGGTGCGATCGGAGACATTGTACCGATTACCGAGCAACTGGTTGATGATCTGCTCGATCGGGTTGACGGATTGCTGCTGACCGTAGCCGTAGGGCTGGCCGTAGCCGTAAGGCTGCTGCCCGTAAGGGTTGGCCGGCTGCGGGTAAGCCGGCTGCGGATACGTCTGCTGCGGATAGGGGTAGGGGTAGGGCGTTTGCGCGTTCGCCGGCATGGCAAGCGCACCGGCCGCCACGGCGGCGCTGACGAGAACAAGGGTTTTCATCGGATTTTCCTTAGTCTCCACCGGAAGCCGCCGGGGAGTTCGTAAGGACAGAACGTGCCGCCGAACGTTTCGCCGCATGAACCTGAAACAACAATGCGACAGGCAGCCGGAACCCATTGAACCGGCACTGGGTTTTGCGTCCATGGCCTTCACCCAGCTGGATCCGCCAATACCCCTTCACGTGGTCGACCGCGGCCCCGGCTTCGCGATCGCGGTGATCGATTACGGCCAGGAATTTGATTTGCTGTGGGTGGTCGGCATGGACGACGGCGGTGAGATCTGGTGCGTTCCCAATCCGCAGGTGCGGTTGCAGACCAATTGGTCGATGGGCCGGCAAAAGAAGGCGGCTGCCGCATCACCTAAGATCGCGGCGATCAAAGCATAGTTACACCTCTCGAAAGAAGCTCCGCTCAAAGCGTAAAAATCGCTGTTAAAGAGAGAGGAGTTAAGTCAAACCTTCCCTCGACCTCGCTGGGGGCGAGTCGTCATTGGGGGTATTATCATGATTTCTGCGTTCGCTTTCGCAGCGGCATCCCTGCAGGCCGCCGCGCCATCTACGAGCAGCACTACCGCGCCCGTCGCGCCGCAGGTAGCGATCATCGCTCCAGTCAACGGTACGGTGTTACGCACGGGAGCAGAGGTTCCGCTGCGCCTGCTCGAAACGCTCAATTCTAACGACAAGGCAGTGCGCGCAGGTAATCGCGTGCGGATGGAAGTGGCAGCGCCTGTCATGCTCGGATCGTCCTTGGTCATTCCCGCCGGCAGCCCGGCGACCGGCGAAATCACCGAAGTGCGGCGCAAGGGCATGTGGGGCAAATCGGGCCGCATCGGCGTGCGCGTACTCCACGCTCGCGTCGGCGACCGCACCATTCGCCTGTCGGGTACGTTCGACGACAAAGGCGTCACCGGTACTGCCGGCGTGGTCGGCGCCATCGCGCTGGTCCCGATCGCCGGCTTCCTGGTCACGGGTACCAGCGCCAACATCCCATCCGGGTCGGGCGTGAAGGCGTTCCTGGATGAGGATCTGACGATCGTTACGCCGTAGGCGTAGGGTGGCGGCGGTCAGCCGTCTGACTTTTTGCGATTGGCGGGGCAGTATCCTGTCAGACGTTCGCTCTGTTCTCTTTGCTGGTCGGCATGGACGACGGCGGTGAGATCTGGTGCGTCCCCAACCCGCAGGTGCGGTTGCAGACCAATTGGTCGATGGGCCGGCAGAAGAAAGCGCCTGCCGCATCACCCAAGATCGCGGCGCTTTCCCGCTGATGAAAAAACGCAAACAGATTCAAATATTTATCCGGAACGAAAGCGGTACGCGGGCGGTTGGTTAAGTGAAGGGCATCGCGCCGCGAGCCCGCACCAATTCCTCCGACTGAAAGGAGCCATTTCCATGGCCCAGGACCAGAACAGCAACAACAACGACAACCGCTCAACGGACGGGCAGACCCCGAACGAACAGGGTAAGTCGACGATGCAGGACGAGCAGCGCAAGCCCGGCGAAACCGGCGGCGATCGTAAGCCGGAGCAGGGCAGCAACGACGGTCAGCAGGACAAGGCAGGCGCCGAAGGCGGCGACATGTCGAAGGACAAGACGTCCAAGGACGGGCAGATGGGCAGCGACAAACGCTAAGCCTGACCTGATGGCCCGCTTTACCGGCGCGACAACGAGGCCGTCCCTTTGGGGGCGGCCCTTTGTCTGCTTTGCTCCTTGGAGCTTGATGCAAACTTTACTTGGCGGGGATCAGGTCGGGTTGTCGCTTCTTTGCGGGAGCAGGCGCGGCGCCCCGCTCGAGCAGCGGCTTCAAATACATCCCTGTCGCCGACGGATCCGTCGCCGCCACCTTCTCCGGCGTTCCCGCGACCACAATCTCTCCGCCGTTCACCCCGCCGCCCGGGCCAAGGTCGATCACCCAGTCCGCCGTTTTGATGACATCGAGGTTGTGTTCGATCACGACCACGGTGTTGCCCTGTTCGACCAAGCGGTGGAGCACCTCCAGCAGCTTGCGGACGTCTTCGAAGTGGAGGCCGGTGGTGGGCTCGTCGAGGATGTAGAGGGTCTTGCCGGTCGCGCGGCGGGACAGTTCCTTGGATAGTTTCACGCGCTGGGCCTCGCCGCCGCTTAGCGTCGTCGCCTGCTGCCCGACCTTGATGTAGCCCAGGCCCACTTCCTGCAGCATGCGCATCTTGTCGCGGATGCCGGGGACCGCCTTGAAGAATTCCGCCGCGTCCTCGACCGTCATGTCGAGCACGTCGGCGATGCTCTTGCCCTTGAACTTCACCTCCAGCGTTTCACGGTTGTAGCGCTGGCCGTGGCAGACGTCGCAAGTGACGTAGACGTCGGGGAGGAAGTGCATTTCGATCTTGAGCAGGCCGTCGCCCTTGCACGCTTCGCAGCGGCCGCCCTTGACGTTAAAGGAGAAGCGGCCGGGCTTGTAGCCGCGCGCCTTCGCTTCGGGCAGGCCGGCGAACCAGTCGCGGATGTTTGTGAAGGCGCCGGTATAGGTCGCGGGGTTGGAGCGCGGGGTGCGGCCGATCGGCGACTGGTCGATGTCGATGACCTTGTCGAGCTGTTCGAGCCCGCTGATCTTGTCGCACGGGCCGCACAGGATGCGCGCGCCGTTCAACGCGCGGGCAGCGCCGGCATAGAGCGTGTCGATGGTCAGCGAGCTCTTGCCGCTGCCCGATACGCCAGTGACGGCGGTAAAGGTGCCAAGCGGGAAATATGCGGTGACACCCCGCAAATTGTTGGCGGTGGCGCCATGGACGGCGACCTTCTTGCCGTTGCCCTTGCGGCGCTTGGCCGGAACCGGGATCTCGCGGCGGCCGGAGAGATAGTCGGCGGTGATCGAGTCCTCGCACTTGAGCAGGTCGTCGAGCGTTCCGGCGCAAACCACCTCACCGCCGTGGACGCCGGCGCCGGGACCCATGTCGATGACATGGTCGGCCGTGCGAATGGCGTCCTCGTCATGTTCGACGACCAGCACGGTGTTGCCGAGTCCGCGCAACCGCTTCAGCGTCTCGAGCAGGCGGTCGTTGTCCTTCTGGTGCAGGCCGATCGACGGTTCGTCGAGAACGTAGAGCACGCCGGAAAGACCGCTGCCGATCTGGGACGCGAGGCGAATACGCTGGCTCTCGCCGCCCGACAGCGTGCCCGACTTGCGGTCGAGGTGCAGGTAATCGAGCCCGACGTTGTGAAGGAAGCCGAGGCGCTCGTTAATTTCCTTCAGGATCGCCTTGGCAATGGCGTTCTGCTGGTCGGTCAGCTTGGTGTGAAGGTCGGCGAACCAGTCGCGGGCGTCCGCGACCGAGCGCATCGCGGCGCCTGAGATGTGTTCGCCGGCGATCTTCACCGATAGCGCTTCGGGCTTGAGCCGCGCGCCGTCGCACACCTCGCACCTGCGGCTGCCCTGGTAGCGGGACAGCTCGTCCTTCATCCACTGGGATTCGGTCTGGTTGTAGCGCCGCTCGAGGTTGGCGAGCACGCCTTCGAACGGCTTCTTCACCTCATAGCTCTTGCGGCCGTCAAGAAAGCGCAGGACGACCGGTTTGCCGCCGGTGCCATAAAGGATGGCACGCTGAGCCTCCTGCGGCAGCTCGCCCCACGGCACGTCGATGGAAAAGCCATAGGCGCGGGCTAGGCTGGACAACACCTGCATGTAATATGGGCTCGGCGGCTGCGACTTGGCCCAGGGGACGACCGCGCCCTTGGCAATCGAGATGTTATGATTGGGCACGACGAGATCTTCGTCGAACACCAGTTTCTCGCCCAGGCCGTCGCAGGCCGGGCAAGCGCCCTGCGGCGCGTTGAAGGAGAACAGCCGCGGTTCGATCTCGGCGATGGTGAAGCCGCTGACGGGGCAGGCGAAACGCTGGGAAAAGACGATCCGGCCGGGCGCGCCGAAGTCGAGCTTCATGCCGCCTTTGGCTTCGCTGTCCGCGGGCGGGTCGGCGGGGTCCAGATAGGCGAGGCCGTCGGCCAGCTTCAGCGCGGTTTCGAAACTGTCGGCGAGCCGCGCCTCGATGCCTTCGCGGATGACGACGCGGTCGACCACCAGCTCGATGTCGTGCTTATACTTCTTGTCGAGCGCCGGCGCGTCCTCGATGTCGTGGAATTCGCCGTCGATGCGCACGCGGGTAAAGCCGGCGCGCTGCCATTCGGCCATCTCCTTTTTATACTCGCCCTTGCGGCCGCGAACGACGGGGCTGAGGAGATAATGGCGGCTGCCTTCGGGCAGGGCCATGGTGCGGTCGACCATCTGGCTGACCTGCTGCGCCTCGATCGGCAGCCCTGTGGCCGGCGAGTACGGAATCCCGACGCGCGCGAAGAGCAGGCGCATGTAATCGTAGATTTCGGTGACGGTCGCGACGGTGGACCGCGGGTTCTTGGACGTCGTCTTCTGCTCGATCGAGATGGCCGGCGACAAGCCATCGATATGCTCGACATCCGGCTTCTGCATCATCTCCAGGAACTGGCGCGCATAAGCGCTGAGGCTTTCGACGTAGCGCCGCTGCCCTTCCGCATAAATGGTGTCGAAGGCGAGGCTGGACTTGCCCGATCCCGACAGGCCGGTGATGACCGTCAGGCTTTCGCGCGGGATCTCGACATCGACCCCTTTGAGATTGTGCTCGCGGGCACCCCTTACAGAAATATGCGTGAGCATAGAGCGGCTCTGTTCCACCTTTGTTCTTGTGAGTAAATCAGGCGGCGCACGCGGTCAACGCGGCATCTGGCCATATGGTCGCTGCCCCACCCGATTACGAGGTCCGTCCCGCCGTTCGCCGAGGCCAGGGCACTGTTCGTTGAATGGCGCTGGAGGGTGCCGGGCGCGACCCGTAGCGATGCCGGTCTGGTAAGTGCGCCGGTTCGTCCCCGGCAACCAAGGGAATGCGCGGCCTTCGCATCGTCGGCCGCGCATTTTCCTTGCCGCTTAGTGGCTGGCGAAAACCTTGGTCTTGCCGGCCTTGTCGAACAGCAAGGTCTGATAGGGCTGCTTGCGGTCGCCCTGTTCCATGCCCGGCGATCCGACGACCATTCCCGGAACGGCGATGCCGACCGCGTCGGGTTTGCTCGCCAGCAGCCGCTTGACGTCTGCCGCGGGTACGTGGCCCTCGATCACATAGCCGCCGATCTGGCTGGTATGGCAGGACCGCAGGCGGTCAGGCACGCCAAGCTTGCGCGCCGCCGGGGTGACGTCATCGACCACGCTGACTTTCACGTCGAAGCCGGCCTTGCGCATGTGCTCGACCCATCCGTCGCAACAGCCGCAAGTCGCGCTCTTGGTCACTTGGACGGTGGCGGCAACGGCGGTGCTCGCGCAGGCCATCAGGGCGATCGGCGCAAAGGCGTAGGCGAACTTGCGAAACATGCGAATTTCCTTCCGGTGGTCGAGTTGCTCTAGCGCATGTGGATTAAGGGCTGCTGACTGCCGTGGTCACGCGGTCGAGCTGATAGGAAGCAACCTCGTCGTAATGCGGGCCGTGGCGCGACAGATGGCTTTCGAACAGGGTGAAATGGTCGACGGGGAACGGTTTCGACGACAAGGTGGCGAGCCGCGTTTCAAGCGAGCTGGCGGTGGCTGCCCTGTCGCGACCATAACGCGCGAGCGTGATGTGCGGGTGAAAAGCGCGCCGCTCCGGTGCAAGGCCGGCGATGACGCAGGCGCGCTCGATCCTCGCGGCGAGCTCTGCCACGGGCTGGCGCGGAGCGACCCCCGCCCACAACGCTCCGCCGTTGCGCCGGTCGAACCGCCCGGCGCCGGCAATCTTCAGCTCAAAGGCCGGTTGGCGCAGGCGGTCCAGCGCCGCGGCGATATCGTTGGCCGCTGGCCGCTCGACCTCGCCGATGAAGCGCAGCGTAAGGTGCAGTTGTTCGTCGCCAACCCAGCGCAGTTCGGGGCTGTCGTCCATCGCATCGACCAACAGGTCGCGGATAGCTTCGGGCGGGCGGATCGCGACGAACAGGCGATGCATGGGGGAAGACTGCGCGTCTTGGCCGCAATTACAACCGCAGAAACACGCGGAATTGCGCCGTCGCCGCCCTGTGCGAGCCAAATCGGACGAACCAAGTCCGGTTTTGCTTGAAAGCGCCCCTCGCTTACCCGATATTCCCTCTAGCGAACGGGCCAATTCGCCCGCGAGACAAGGAGTTGAAATGCAGAACCAGTTCGACCCGCGCACGAGCACGAGCGGATACGACCCGGCCGTTTCGGTAGGCGTTCCCCGTGCGACCCGCGATGCGGGCCTGCGGTCCTACATGCTGTCGGTTTACAACTACATGGCGTCGGGCGTGCTGCTCACGGGCATCGTCGCGCTGCTGTTTGCCAATTCCGGGCTTGCGGAGCAGGTCCTGGCGACGCCGCTGCGCTGGGTCATCGTGCTCGCGCCGCTCGGGTTCGTGATGGCGATGAGCTTCGGCCTCAACCGCATGTCCACGGGCACGCTCCAGGCGCTGTTCTGGGCCTTTTCGGTGGCCATGGGCCTGTCCATGTCGTCGATCTTCCTGGTCTATACCGGAACGTCGATCGCGCAGACCTTCTTCGCGGTTGCAGCCGGCTTCGCAGGCCTCAGCCTGTGGGGTTACACAACCAAGAAGGATCTTAGCGGCTGGGGCACGTTCCTGATCATGGGTGTCGTTGGCCTGTTCGTGGCGATGCTGGTCAACATGTTCCTGCTGAAATCGGCCGGCTTTTCGATGGCGATCAGCGCGATCGGCGTACTGCTGTTTGCTGGCCTCACAGCCTACGACACGCAGAAGATCAAATCGATGTACGCCTACGTCGCGGGTACCGACATGATGGGCAAGGTCGTGATCATGGGGGCGCTGAACCTCTATCTCGACTTCATCAACATGTTCATGTTCCTGCTCAGCTTCATGGGCGACCGCCGCTAAGGCAGCGCCATCCTAAACAGGGAAGGGCCGGTGGAGCGATCCGCCGGCCCTTTTCTTTTGCGACGAGCCGAGGGGTGCAGGCAAAGCATTGTTAACCGCGCCGGCCCTAAGGCGCCGATATGGACGCAATCCGAACCGACCGCCGCGAACGGCCGCGCGAGAACGATCCCGACCGCCGCGGGCGCCGATCGGAACCGCGCGTCTGCCTGGTCCTGCCGGCATCGGCAGAGGCGATCAGCGGCTATCGGTCGATCCGCCTGCTCGACGTGTCGGTGACCGGCGCCCGTCTCGAGGGCCGCGACCTGCCCGCCGCGGGCCGGGACATCGTCCTGCGCTGCGGTCCAATGGACGCTTTCGGGACCATCGCTTGGACGGCCAATAACCGCTGCGGCATGCAGTTCGACGAGCCGCTGTCCCGCGGGGACCTGATGGCCCTTCGCCAACTTGCCGACGCCGAAGCCGATTGCGGCATGACCACCGAGGAGCGGCAGGCCGCCGCCGATTGGCTGAACGGCCTCGCCCGCTAGGCGCTACGCCGCCAGATACTTGCCAAAGAAATCCAACGTCCGGGTCCACGCCAGCGTCGCCGCTGCCTGGTCATAACGCTCCGCGGACGTGTCGTTGTTGAAGGCGTGGTTGGCGCCCGGATACTCGTAGAATTCGACCGTCTTGCCGCCGGCGCGTAATGCCTCCGCCCATGGCTTCATCGTCGTTGCCACACGCTCGTCGAGCCCGGGGAGGTGCAGCTGCATCGGCGCCTTGACCATTGCCGCATAGGCCGGGTCGGGCGCGGGCCCGTAATAGGACACCGCGGCGTCGAGCGTGTTGCCGGATGCAACCGCCAGCCGGTCGACGAACCCGCCGCCCCAGCAGAAGCCGACCGCGCCGGCCTTGCCGTTGCCGGTCGAGCGCGTCTTGAGCAATTGCATCATTGCCGCTGCGTGCGTGACTGATTGCGCAAGATCCAGCTTGCCGATGGCGTCGCGCGCCGCGTCTTCGTTGGCGGGCGTACCGCCGCTTGGCGACAGGAAGTCCGGCGCAACGGCGTCATAACCCGCCAGCGCGAGGCGCCGGGTGACGTCGCGAATATGCTCGTTGAGGCCGCGATTCTCGTGGATGACCATGATCGACGCGCGTACCCCGTCCGCCGCGGGCCGCGCGAAATAGCCGCGATACGCGGGAATCTCGCCCGCCGGCATGTCGGCCATGCCGGCACGGATGCGCGGGTCGTCGGCCGGGACGATCGCCGCGGCGGCGGGCGATGCGGCGATCGACGCGATCAGGGCTTCGGCGGCGGCGACGCTGCCCGCGATGGCCGCCATCCGCCCCATGAATACGCGCCGGTCCATCCCTTCGTGGGTGAAGCGGTCGTACAGATCGATGGCTTGCTGGCGAATGGTGGGCTTGGTCATTGGGTTTCCGTTTGCTGATTGATGGCGGCGGCGGCTTCGTCGTCCTTGGCCCAGCCACGCGTGAAGGCTTCGCGAGCGGTCAGCCGCTGCTTGTACGCTTCGAAACTGTCGCGCGTCGGAATGGTGCCGAACTGCGTGCCCCACAGGATGGCGGAGCCCAGATAGACATCGGCCGCGGTGAAGCGATCGCCGCAGACGAAGTCGCGCCCGCCCAGGAGATGGTCGAGCACGTCGATTACAGTTTCGTAGCTGCCGTAACCGAACATGCGCCGGCGGTCCTCGCTCGGTTCCCAGCCGACGGCCTTGTTGGTCACCGCCTGTTCGACGGGCCCGGCGGCGTAGAATAGCCAGCGGTAATAGTCCGCTTTCTCGTCATCGCGCGGCCCTAGCCCGGCGTCCGGAAAAACGTCGGCAAGGTAGGCGCAGATCGCCGCCGCCTCGGTGACGACATGGTCGCCGTGACGAATGGCCGGGACCTTGCCCATCGGATTGACCGCCAGGTACGCCGCATCCTTCATCCGGTCGTAGCCGATGATTTCGGTGTCGTAGGGCTCGCCGACCTCCTCCAGCATCCAGCGCGCGATCCGTCCGCGCGATTGCGGGTTGGTGAAGAAGGTCAGCCGAGCCATCGCGCCGTTCCTATCCGCGTTCGCCGGGAATCGGGGCGGGGGCCGGAATGGGCGCCGGCGCAGGTACCGGAGCGGACGAGGGTGCCGAGCCGGCCTGCGGCGGCAACGGCGTGCCGCCGGCGCGCATCGCCGCGCTGGCATCGCGCGCTGCCTTAAACTCGCTGTCGCTGCTCCATTCCGGCCACAGCCGCGAATTGGCGAGCTGCATCCCGACCGCGTGCAGCATGTCAGTGTCGTCCGCCATGCCGGTAAAGTCCCATTCCGCAGACCATTCGTCGCTGGGCTGATGATAATGTTTGTCGCGATAGATCATGCCCAGTTCCTCGCCGCGCGCGATCCCGCCGTTCACCAGATCGTTGCCGTCGCCGAAGCTGATCGCCGGAATACCGACCTTGGCCATCGGGAAGTGGTCGGAGCGGAAGAAATAGCCGGCTTCGGGATGCGGGTCCGGGGCATAGACGCGCCCGCGCCGCGCGCCTTCGGCGACCAGCAAGTCGAGCAGCCCAAGCTGCGCGTTGCCGCTGATCGTGAAGTTGCGGGCCTTGCCCCACAGCTGGCCGCCGTCGGTGTTGAGAACGCCCGCGGTCTTGCCCGGCGGATAGAGCGGGTTGGCCGCATAATATTCCGACCCGAGCAGGCCTTTCTCCTCGGCCGTGACGGCAAGGAAAACGACCGAACGCTGGGTCCGCGGCTCGCGCGCGAACAGCCGCGCCTGCTCGATGATCTGGGCGATGCCCGACGCATTATCGAGCGCGCCGTTGTAGATCGTGTCGCCGGTTTCGTCCGGCTTGCCGATGCCAAGGTGGTCCCAGTGCGCCGTGTAGATGACGGTTTCATCTGGATATTGCGTCCCGGGCAGCAAGCCGACGACGTTGCTCGAATTGATCACTTCGGTGTTGGCGTTGAAGCTGATCGCCATGCTGGATTTCAGCGGCACCGGGCGGAACGCCTTGGTCTTGGCCATCGCCTTGGCCTGTTCGAAGGTCATGCCGTTGGCAGCGAAAATCTTCTCGGCGAGATCGCGCTGGATCCAGCTTTCGACCTGCGTGTGGCTGGCCGACGGATTGTCGAGCACAACGTCGAACTGAGTGTTCGTGTTGCTGTTCTTGACGGTGTTCCAGCCATAGGACGCCGGGTCGGTTTCGTGGATGATCAGCACGCCGGCCGCGCCCTTGCGCGCCGCTTCTTCATATTTGTAAGTCCAGCGCCCGTAATAGGTCATCGCCTTGCCGCCGAAGTCGCCTTCGCCGCCGTCGAAGTCGGGATCGTTGATGAATTCAACCAGCAGCTTGCCGCGCACATCGACGCCTTTGAAATCGTCCCAGCCGCGTTCCGGTGCGGTCACGCCATAGCCGACGAACAGCAGCGGCGCATTCGGCAGCGACACCGACTTCGTCCCGTTCAGCGGCGCCTTGACGCTGATCTCCTGGCCCTGGGTCAGGCGCATCGTCTGGCCATTGCCAAGGTTGAGCACCAGGCTGGGATCGCCGACGATGTCGGACTTCAACAGCGGCACCTTCTGCACCCAGCTGCGCGTACCGCCGACCATCTCCCCGCCCGGCTGGACGCCGGCGGCCTTGAACTGGTCGATGATGTAGGCGACGGTTTTGGCATCGGCGCGCGTCGCCGGGCCGCGGCCTTCGAACGCATCGGATCCCAGCGTCTTGGTTATTTCCGACAGCCGCGCCGGATCGGTCTTCACGCTCTGGGCTGCGGCAGGAACGGCCAACATCGCGGCGACGGCTGCGCCGATCAGATAAGTGCGCTTCAAAATCTCTCTCCCTAGGTGCCCCGGCAGCTTAGGCGTCGGAACGCGCGGCGGGCAACCTCTCGCATCCGGCGCACGGCACGAATTGCCTCTCTCGCCAGCAGCGCTTAGCGATGGTGGCGATAGTCTGTGCGGGGGCGCCGAAGATGACGGTTGCTGACGAGCAAGCATTTGCGCGCGCGTTTAAGCGTGACGGTTACGTCATCATCCGTGGTCTGTTCGATGCGGATCAGTGTCGCGAAATGATCGACACGATCTGGACCTATATGCCGCCCCATTTCGATCGCGACGATCCACGCACGTGGACGGGCAAGGTGCAGGATTGCTGCAACAACCTTCCGCCGTACCAGCGCAATGGCCTGCTTCGGTTCAAGGACAAGCACGGATTTCGCAAGGTACAGGCATTCCGGCGGCACGTTTTTACCGGCTCTCGCGTCGCCGACGCTTTTGCTGCGGCGACAGGCAGGTCGCTGGAACGAGCGCATATCCGCGGGCTTCACCCAATTTTGCCAATGCCACGCTGGATCAGCCTCAACGAAGCGGTCGGAAACCGCCTCGATCCTGACGCCAAAGGCCCTGATCGCGCACGAATCCGGTTGCCACGGCCGCCGCTATTGCCGATCCCTGGACATCTCGACGCCCATTCCATCGACGTCCTGATGATCGCCTATCTCGATGACGTTGATGCAAACGGCGGCGGCTTGTCGGTGTGGCCGGGCAGCCATCGTCTGCTGCGCGATTGCTTCGAATCCCGCAGCGATTTTCTACCCACGACGGCCTACAAGCCTGCGATGCGGTTCGTGCAGAGGTATCGGCCGACGCAACTTGCGGGAAGAATGGGCGATGCAGTCATTTTCGATCGCCACCTGCTGCATACCAACAGCTTCAATTTCAGCCATCGGATTCGCCAGGCCATCCTGATCGATCTGTTCGGAGAAGGCTGCCAGGAAAGCGACTGCGCGTGGCAGCGAGACACGGCAGGTCGACGGCGGCGCGCGGCGCTAATCACACACGGGTTGCGGCATTCCGACATCGCCCGGCAGGTCGGCCAACGGATGAAATACCATCCGGTGCGCGCATTCCTCACCCGCTATCCAAAGGTGCGCGGATGGATCAGCGAAATCGCCAAAGATCCGACTGCCAAAGCGCGCCGGGCTTTATCCGCCAAGATTCGGCAACGACGTGAGGGGGATATTTGGCTCGTCGTCTCACAAGCGCGCGAATTTTACGACAGCCCCAAGCTCGACTCCTACGGCCTCAAGTCTCGCGGGGCTTATGGGATGCGCGTCAACGGTGGCCAGTCCAGCCGGAGCATCGGCGGTTCGCTGGTTGAACGGATCGACCTGGTCGACGGCTGCAATCGTATCGAAATCGATGGCCGGTTTTCCGTCGATCATTTTGTGCGCGTGATCCGCACCCATAATCCGATCAGTGCAAGTGACATCCTCTATTGCGGGACGATCCCCGCCGGGCGCTGTCGCGCAGAACTGGAAATAAGCACCTAGCGCGGCCGAGCGTTGCCGACACTCGATCAGCGCGGCGCAGGACCGCCGCGGCGAATTCCTTCGCCTGCTGTGTTGCGGACGATTTCGGCACCGAGCGTGGCGATGGGTGTTTCACCGCGCGCCGGGGCAATCCACAGCAGCGGCTTGCCGGGAATGGCGCCGGACATGGTCAGGCGGTCGACGTTGAGCCGGGCGGCATAGCGGATTTCCGACGGCGTATCCCCGCCGATACCGGTGATGGCGAGGTCGCCGATGGTCAACGTCACCGCATATTGGCCCCAGGCCGAAACGCCCGGGCGCGGCGTGATTGCGGATCGGAAGCTGCCGATCTTGACGCGATACGCATCCGCCTGCCGTGGGCTGGTGCCAGCCGTGAAGTCGTTGCCGGATCCGTAGGTCTCGACACTGCCGATGGTCGCGTCATTGGCGACGGCGCCGGTGAACTTGTCCGGCTCCACGTCCAGCGAATGACCGTCGGTGCCGTTCGGCTTGCCGCCGAACAGCCGGGCTCCGCCGGCGCGGTTGTCGAGCATGGCGCTGCCGATGCGCAGGTTGCGGACGGAATGCAGCACGAGGTTCTTGCGCCCCGCGGTGGTGGCGCGGATCGACCCGATCGACACGTCGTGGCTTCCAGCGCTATTGTTGTCGCCGCCGATCATCACATTGTCGCCGCGCGCATTGTCCGACCGGATCGCCGCAATCACGCTGTTGGTCGTGTTAAACAGGAAGACGCCGTGCATGTGCTCGTTGGTGACCGGTGCGGCATTCGCGGCGTTGGCGTCGACCCATAATTCGCCGTCGATGCGGACATTGTCGGCGTCCTGCAGCGACACGGTGCGCATCCATGACGTAGCGCCCGGCGCCTGGACGATGCGCGCGCCGGAATCGAAAATCAGGTGGGCATTGCTGGGGATGCGGATCGACCAGCCGCGGAACGCGGCATGCGGGGTCGCCGCGGGGTCGGGACGGACGACGTAATCGCCGCGCGGAAAGCGAACTGTCCGGCCGCTCGCCAGCGCCCGGCGGATGGCCGGGCCCGCGTCGACCGACAGGCGTTCGCCGGGGCCGAGAAACTGGTGCGGAGTGACCGGTGCGGCAGCATATTGCGCCGCTGCCGGGACCCCGCCGCCGAACGCAAGCGCGGCGGCGGCAAGGGTCCCGGCGAGTATCGACCGCGTGACGTTACTCGCCGGCAGGAGCGTCGCCGCCGGCCTTCTTCTTCGCCGTCGCTTTCTTCTTCGACTTCGGCTTGGACTTCGGCGCGGCCGGCGTGGTTTCGAACACCGGCTGGTTGTCCTTGATGCGCACCTTGACCTCGCCGCCGTTGACCAGCTTGCCGAACAGCAATTCCTCGGCCAGCGGCTGCTTGATCTTTTCCTGCACCAAGCGGCCCATCGGACGCGCCCCGTACAGCTTGTCGTAGCCCTTATCGACCAGCCACTGCCGGGCCTCGTCATCCAGTTCGATGTGCACGTTGCGGTCGGCAAGCTGCAGTTCGAGCTGCAGGATGAACTTGTCGACGACGCGGCTGACGACCGCGGGGGGCAGGTAAGCGAACGGGACGATCGCATCCAACCGGTTGCGGAATTCCGGCGTGAACATCTTCTTGACCGCATCCTCCTGCGCATCCTCGCGCGTGGCATTGCCGAAGCCGATGCTTTCGCGCGCCATGTCGGCGGCGCCGGCATTGGTGGTCATGATCAGGACGGTGTTGCGGAAATCGACGGTCTTGCCGTGATGATCGGTCAGCTTGCCGTTGTCCATGACCTGCAACAAGATGTTGAACAGGTCCGGGTGCGCCTTTTCGATCTCGTCGAGCAGAAGCACGCTGTGCGGATGCTGGTCGACCGCGTCGGTCAGCAGGCCGCCCTGGTCGTAACCGACATAGCCTGGAGGCGCGCCGATCAACCGACTGATCGAATGCCGTTCCATATATTCCGACATGTCGAACCGCTGCAGCGGGATGCCCATGATCGTCGCCAGCTGGCGCGCGACCTCGGTCTTGCCCACCCCGGTCGGCCCGGAAAACAGATAATTGCCGATCGGCTTGTCGGCATCGCGCAGTCCGGCGCGCGACAGCTTGATCGCCGACGCCAGTTTCTCGATCGCGATATCCTGTCCGAAGACGACGCGCTTCAGGTCGGCCTCAAGGTTCTCGAGCACGCGCTTGTCGTCGGTGGAAACCGACTTCGGCGGAATCCGCGCCATGGTCGCGACCACGGCTTCGATTTCCTTGGTGCTGATGACCTTCTTGCGGCGGCTGGGCGGGACCAGCATCTGCATCGCGCCGACTTCGTCGATGACGTCGATCGCCTTGTCCGGCAGCTTGCGGTCGTGGATGTACCGCGCGCTCAGCTCGACCGCGCTCTTGATCGCATCGGGCGTGTAGCGGACCTTGTGATGCTCTTCGAACGAGGAGCGCAGGCCGGCGATGATCTTGATCGTATCTTCGATCGTCGGCTCGTTGACGTCGATCTTCTGGAACCGCCGCAACAGCGCGCGGTCCTTTTCGAAGTGGTTGCGGAATTCCTTGTAGGTCGTCGACCCGATGCAGCGGATCGCGCCCGACGACAGCGCTGGCTTCAGCAGGTTGGACGCGTCCATCGCGCCACCCGACGTGGCGCCGGCGCCGATCACGGTGTGAATTTCGTCGATGAACAGGATCGCGTCCGGCAGCTTTTCGAGTTCCGAAACCACCGACTTCAGCCGCTCTTCGAAATCGCCGCGATAACGGGTGCCGGCCAGCAGCGACCCCATGTCGAGCGAATAGATGGTGGCGGGCTTCAGCACGTCGGGAACATCGCCCTCGACGATCTTGCGCGCGAGGCCCTCTGCAATGGCGGTCTTACCGACGCCGGGATCGCCGACGTAGAGAGGGTTGTTCTTCGACCGGCGGCATAGGATCTGCACCGTGCGGTCGACCTCCGGCATGCGGCCGATCAGCGGATCGACCTTCCCCGACTTGGCCTTCTCGTTGAGGTCGACGGTGAATTGCTTGAGGGCGGATTCCTTCTTGCCCTCTTTCTCGCCGCTCTTTTCCTCCGTGCCTTCCGGCGGCCGCGCTTCGGGCGTGCCTTCGCCCTTGCCGACGCCGTGGCTGATGTAGGTCACGGCATCCAGGCGGCTCATGTCCTGCTGCTGCAGGAAGTAGACCGCGTAGCTTTCGCGCTCGGAGAACAAGGCGACCAGCACGTTGGCGCCGGTAACTTCGTCGCGGCCTGACGACTGGACGTGCAGGATGGCGCGCTGGACCACGCGCTGGAACCCGCTGGTCGGGGTCGGGTCGGTGCTGGTGTCGGCGACCAACGCTCCAAGTTCGTTGTCGAGATAATTCTTGACGCTGGATCGCAGGTCGTCGCGATCGACGCCGCAGGCGGTCATCACCTTCGACGCATGTTCGTCGTCGACCAGGGCGATCAGCAGATGTTCAAGGGTCGCATACTCGTGCCTGCGGCGGCTGGCTTCGCCGAGCGCCTTGTGCAGGGTCTCTTCGAGTTCGCGGGCAAAACTAGGCATGTACAATAACTCCCACCGCGCCGGGGGGAGAACCCCGGGCTCTCTTGCGACCAATGTCATAGGCGGGCGGCACACAATCAAGGGGCACCGCCCCGCTTATCCCCAACTTATAGGGGGTTGGGGCTGTGCGAGGGGTGAATGGTGGGGAAACGCGCTTTCCCGAGTCACGCGCCGAGCGCGCTGAAGCCTGTCTTTTCAGGCGGTAGTGACCGCACCTTCCTCGCTACCGACATTGCGTCTCCCGTCAAGAACTCGTCACAGTTTTCAAGATCGCGGAGAAGGCGCCGGAAGCTCCCAAAAACGTCGCCATCGTCAAATCCTGGATATTCTGCGACTTTCGCAAGACCAAGGAGCCGCATGTAGTCATGATGATCGAACTCGGCATTGCTTACCCAGTAGGTAACTTTGCCAAGCTGGTCGTATCGCGCCCAAAGCCGTAATTCCCGGTCCGCTCGACGAAACGCGCCTTCCGCAAATACTCCGCCACTACCTCTTGTCGGCTGCTGCACTATCTCAAAAGCGAAGCCGAGCGGCTCCAACTTTTGGGCAAGGACGCGAACGCCAAGCCTCAAGAATTTGTCAGGATCCATGCCGCCACTTTGCGAACGATCCCTTCCTTCCGCAACAGGCCAAAAGCGAAAGCCTTGATGACTGATGGCTCTGCGCGCCAAAACTACTTCTTCTTGAATAAATCCTCCGCCACCGACCTGTGCGTCTGCGCGCGGCTCATGTGCGCTTCGACGCGGGCGATTTCGGCTTTCAGCGCTTCGACGCGCTCCTGCAGTTCGTGGATCGACAGCGGGTCGAGGTCCTGCTTGGCGAGCTCGTCAATCGCGTCCCGCTTGCGGTCGGGAAAGAGGTCGTCGAGGTCCATTGGCCCAAATTTGACCCGCACGGTTGCCAAGTCAATAAGCCCGCCATCGTGGACAGACCCATTCCAGCCACCATGCAAGCAATCGTCGCTCCGCAACCCGACGGGGCGGAGGAGCTGGCGCTGGTTGAACGGCCGGTGCCGCGGCCGGGCAAGGGCGAAGTGCTGGTCCGGGTCGCCGCGGCGGGCATCAACCGGCCCGATATCCTCCAGCGGCGCGGGCTCTATCCGCCGCCGCCGGGCGCGTCCGACATCCTTGGCTTGGAGATTGCCGGTACGGTCGTCGAAGCGGGCGAGGGAGCCGAAAGCCTGATCGGCCGCCGTGTATGCGCTCTGGTCGCGGGCGGCGGCTATGCCGAATATTGCGTCGCACCCGCCGGGACCTGCCTGCCGGTTCCCGAAGTGCTGACTCTGACCGAGGCGGCGGCGATGCCGGAAACGCTCTTCACCGTCTGGTCGAACCTGTTCGAACGAGGGTTTGCCGCGGATGGCGACACGGTGCTGGTCCATGGCGGCACCAGTGGCATCGGGACGATGGCGATTGCCCTGTGCAAGTTGTTCGGCATCGGCGTCATCGTGACGTGCGGCAACGACGCGAAGTGCCGCCGCGCCGAAGAGCTCGGGGCAGACGCCGCGATCAATTACAAGTCGCAGGATTTCGTTGAGGCGGTGAAGGCGCTGACGGGCGGCAGGGGGGTCGAAGTGGTGCTCGACATGGTCGGCGGCGACTATCTCTCGCGCAATCTTGCCTGCCTGGCCGACGACGGGCGCCACGTGTCGATCGCTTTCCAACGCGGGGCAAAGGCGGAAGTGACCATCCCCGATGTGATGCGCCGGCGGCTGACCCTGACCGGCTCCACGCTCCGCCCGCGTTCGGTGGAATTCAAGACGATGCTGGCCGACGAGATCGCCCGGACCGTCTGGCCCTACGCCGAAGGCGGCCGGTTGAAGCCGGTGATCGACACGACCTTTGCGCTGGACGACGCCGCGGCGGCGCATGCGCGGATGGAAGCGGGTGACCATGTCGGGAAGATCGTGCTTACGGTCGGCGAATAGCCGCCCTTGCCGATCCGGCCGGGCACGCGTAAATCATCCGGCGACCGGCCGCTCCGCAAGGGGCGGCCCTATTCGTTTTTAATTCCTGGAGATTCGCCTTGGCCCAGCCCCTGATGCCCCACGCGACCGCTTCCTGGCTGGTCGAGAACACCTCGCTCAGCTTCGAACAGATCGCGCAATTCTGCGGCCTCCACCTGCTCGAGGTGCAAGCGATCGCCGACGATACGGCGGCGACCAAGCTGACCGGCCGCGACCCGATCCGTTCGGGCGAGCTAACCCACGAGGAAATCGAGAAGGGGCAGAACGATCCCGATTACGCGCTGCAGATCCAGAAGGAGCCGGACCAGGTCCGCCGCACCAAGGGGCCGCGCTACACGCCGTTGTCGAAGCGGCAGGACAAGCCCGACGGCATCGCCTGGCTGGTCAAGAATCATCCGGAACTAACCGACGGCCAGATCGGCAAGCTGATCGGCACCACGCGCACGACCATCGGCGCCATCCGCGATCGCAGCCACTGGAACATGGCGAACATCACCGCGAAAGACCCGGTTACGCTTGGCCTGACCAGCCAGCGCGAGCTCGACGCCGCGGTGGCCAAGGCGCAGAAGGCCGCCGGCGCCGCCGCGCCGGTCGACGAGCATTTCGAGGAGGACCGTCAAGCGCTGATCGAGGAACTGCGGGCCGAGCGCGAGCAGCATGCCCGCGACGCCGAAGCCGCGCTGGCCGCCGAGGAAGCTAGCGAAACGCTTGGCAACGACGAGATCGTCCCCGGCATTCGCGACCCGTTCAAGCGTTGATTCCCATTGCCTGAGGGTGCATTTTCGCAATCGTGATGGACAACCCGCAGCCTGCCGCCGACCCGGTCTCGACCGACCTCAGTTTCGAGGACGCGCTGAAGCGGTTGGAGGATATCGTCCGCACGCTCGAACGCGGCGAAGCGCCGCTCGACCAGTCGATCGAACTCTATCAGGAAGGTGACCGGCTCAAGCGTCATTGCGAGGCGCGGCTGAAGGCGGCGCAGGCGCGGATCGAGCAGATCGCGTTCGGCAGCGACGGCAATCCGCAAGGGGTCACGCCGCTCAATGCCGGTTGAACTCGTCGATAGCCCACGGGTCGATCTGCAGGCCGAAGCCGGCCGCGTGTCGGCCCGCATCGACGATTTCTTCGCGCGCCTGCTGCCGTCGCCGGACGACGGCCGCGGCCAGCTTTACGACGCCATGCGCCATGCCGCGATCGGCGGTGGCAAGCGGCTTCGCCCGCTGCTGACCGTTGCCGCGTCGCGTTTGTTCGGAATCGATGAGGAGCGAGCGCTGCGCGTCGCCGCGGCGATCGAGGCGATCCACGTCTATTCACTGATCCACGACGACCTGCCAGCGATGGACGATGACGATTTGCGCCGCGGCCGGCCGACCCTGCACAAGGCCTATGACGAGGCCACGGCCATCCTTGCCGGCGACAGCCTGCACGCTTTGGCGTTCGAAATCCTTGCCCATGAAGCGACCGATCCCGACCCGCTGGTGCGCAGCGACCTGGTGCTGGAACTGTCGCGCGCGGCGGGCCCCAACGGCATGGCCGGGGGCCAAATGATGGACCTTCTGGCCGAGGGCGAGGCGCTGGACATCGCCGCCATCACCCGGCTGCAGCAGCTGAAGACCGGTGCGTTGATAGAATATGCGGTGGAGGCCGCCTGCATCCTCACCAGCCTCGGGCGGGAAGCGCGCACGCCTTATCGCGGCTATGCCCGCAACGTCGGACTGGCGTTCCAGATTGCCGACGACCTTATCGACCATAGCGGCGACGAAGCCGCCGCCGGCAAGCGCATCGGCAAGGATGCGGAGGCCGGCAAGGCGACCTTCGTCTCGCTGCTCGGCGAAGACCGCGCCCGGCAGCAGGCGCGCGTCTTGGTCGATCAGGCGGTCGATCATCTTGCCGACCATGGCGAGGAAGCGGACCTGCTCCGCGCCATCGCCCGCTTTGCCGTAGAACGGGACCGGTGATGGAACAGCGGATCGGCGTCTATCCCGGTACCTTCGACCCGGTCACGCTGGGCCACCTCGACATCATCCGGCGCGCCACGCATTTGGTCGACCGGCTGGTCATCGGCGTCACCACCAACCCGTCCAAGTCGCCGTTATTCTCGCTTGAACAGCGGCTGGACATGGTCCGCCGCGAAACCGCCGGGATCGCGGGCGACATCAGCGTGGTCGACTTCGATTCCCTGCTGATGGACTTCGCCGAGCGCGAGAATGCGTCGATCATCATTCGCGGCCTGCGCGCGGCCGGCGACTTCGAATATGAATTCCAGATGGCGGGCATGAACCAGCAGCTCAACAGCAAGATCGAAACGGTCTTCCTGATGGCTGCCGTCTCGCTCCAGCCGATCGCGTCACGGCTGGTTAAGGAGATCGCGCGCTATGGCGGCAAGATCGACAAATTCGTAACGCCGCAGGTCGCGGCCGACGTCGCCCGCCAGCTGGGCCGATAGGAACCCGAGGGACTTCGACTGCCATGAAAATGCTCGCGCTCGCCTTTGCCGCCTTTGCGCTGACCGCCGCTCAGGCGCCGGTCACGGCCCCGGCCGCGCTGCCGATCAACCCGCCGGCGGCCATCGCCGCGGACCCGGCCAACAAGTTGACGCTGAACCTGTCCAACGGCGGCACGGTCGTCATCCAGCTGCGCCCCGACGCCGCGCCCAATCACGTGCAGCGGGTGCAGCAACTGGTCAGCCAGGGCTTTTACGACGGCATTACCTTCCACCGTGTGATCGCCGGCTTCATGGCTCAGGGCGGCGATCCGACCGGGACCGGGCAGGGAGGGTCGAAGCTTCCCGACCTGACCGCCGAATTCAACACGCTGCCGCATCTCCGCGGCACGGTCGGGGCGGCGCGCACCGCCGACAATCCCAATAGCGGCAACAGCCAGTTCTACATCATGTACGTGCCCAACAACTCGATGAACGGCGAATATACGGTGTTCGGCCGAGTGATTGCGGGCATGGACGTGGTCGATTCCATCGCCAAGGGCGAGCCGCCGGCCGAACCGACCAAGATCGTCCACGCAAGCCTTGGCGCCGCCCCGACGCCGTAAATGCGCGTCGACCTTTTCGACTTCGACCTTCCGTCCGACCGCATTGCATTACGCCCGGCGCGGCCGCGTGATTCCGCGCGCCTGCTGCTGGTCGATGGCGACCATCTCGCCGACCGCCATGTGCTCGACCTGCCGGCCCTGCTGCAGCCGGGAGACGTGCTGCTGTTCAACGACACCAAGGTCATTCCCGCACAGCTGGAGGGCCGGCGCGGCGACGCCCGGGTCGGCGTTACCCTGCACAAGCGCGACGGACCGCGCAGCTGGTGGGCGTTCGTGCGCAATGCCCGGCGGCTGCGGCCCGGCGACCGGATCGACTTCAGCGCGGGGGTCAGCGCAACCGCCGGCGAACGCGGCGACGACGGCAGCGTGCGCATCAGCTTCGACGGGGAAGAGCCCGCCGAGCTGTTGATCGAACGGGCCGGGCAGATGCCCTTGCCGCCCTACATCGCCTCGAAGCGTCCGATCGATGCCGCAGACGCGGAGGATTACCAGACCTTGTTCGCGCGGGAGGAGGGGGCGGTCGCCGCGCCCACCGCGGCGCTGCACTTCACCCCGCGCCTGGTCGAGGCGCTCGCTGCGCGCGGGATCAAGCGGGAAACTGTCACCCTGCATGTCGGCGCGGGGACCTTCCTTCCGGTCAAGGCGGACGACACCGACGATCATGCGATGCACAGCGAATGGGGACGCATCGACCCGGCGACGGCGGACCGTCTGAATGCCGCTCGATCGGCAGGCGGGCGGCTCATCGCGGTCGGCACGACGTCGCTGCGGCTGGTCGAAAGCGCCGCCGGCGATGACGGCACCATCCGCTCGTTCGAAGGCGACACGGCGATCTTCCTCACGCCCGGCGCGCGCTTCAGGGCGGTCGACGGGTTGATGACCAACTTTCACCTGCCCCGGTCGACCCTGTTCATGCTGGTCAGCGCACTGATGGGACTCGACGTGATGCGCCGGGCCTATGCCCATGCCATCGCCGAAGGGTATCGCTTCTACAGCTACGGCGATTCCAGCCTGTTGCTACCGGCGCGAACATCATCCGTAACGGACCGGCGAGTCACACGGGCGTAACCGCGATAGGTAAAGTTGGGTTCACTGCAAGCCGGGGACCCTCATGCAATCGCTAACCTGCATCAAGGCGCACGCCAGCGTCCGGTGCTATGCACTGCAACCGTCCGAACCGCCCGCAGGCGAACCTTCGGCGCGGATGCCGGCGGCGCGGCGGAAAAATTGCCCGCGGCCCGAAAGACCATATGGAACCAAAGCGGCTCCTGTTATATTTTCATTAAACAGACTGAATTTAATATATCCTTGCCGATCTGGTTGTGGAACCGAGGATTTGCCGTGTCGACCGTAATGCAGCCTGCGTCCTCCGGACGCAGGCGTTTTCATCTTACCGTGCCCATCAAGTTCGCGCTCGCTTGCGCGATTGCGCTCGCATGGTTGCTGTTCAGCATCATCCTGTCACGTCCCTGGATGCAGGGACTTAGCGAGGCAACGCACCCGCTATTCGCGCTCGTGGCCATTACTTTCATTGCTTACGTGCCCGGCGCGATGAACGCCTTTCTGGTGGCCAGCCTGCTGCTGGATCGCCGGCCACGCCGCTATGCACCCGCCGTCTATCCCGGCGTCACGGTCCTGATCGCCGCTTACCAGGAGGAGCGGGCGATCGCGACGACCATCGCCACGATCGCGGAGGAGGATTACGCCGGGCCGCTCGAGGTGCTGATCCTTAACGACGGCTCGACCGATCGCACGGTCGCGCTCGCGCAGCAGGCGATCGCGGCTTTGGCTCTGCCGTCGAACCGCCAGTTCCGGCTGATCGACTATCCCGTCAACCAGGGCAAGGCCGCGGTCCTCAACCTTGGCCTTGAACACGCCAGCCACGATCTCATCGTCACCATCGACGGGGATTCGCGCCTTAACCCCGACGCGTTGACGGACATCGTCGAACGCATCCTGTCCGACCCCGAGGGCACCGCCGCAGTCGCCGGCGCGATCCTGGTCCGCAATTCGCGCGAAAGCATCATGACCGGGGTGCAGGAATGGGATTATTTCCACGGCATCGCCGCGGTGAAGCGCATGCAGAGCATGTATCACGGCACGCTCGTCGCGCAGGGCGCCTTTTCCATATACCGCAAGCAGGCGCTGATCGATGTCGGCGGCTGGCCGGAATGCGTCGGCGAGGACATCGTGCTGAGCTGGGCGCTGCTCAACCGCGACCACCGCATCGGCTATGCCGAGGACGCGATTGCATGGACTGACGCACCGGCGACCTACAAGCAGTTCGCCAAGCAGCGCCACCGCTGGTCGCGGGGCATGATCGAGGCGCTCAACCAGTATGAAGTGCTGCTGTTCAAGCCGCGGTTGTCGATGATGTTTATCTGGTGGAACCTGCTCTTCATCCCGCTCGACCTCGCCTACACCTTCCTGTTCTTCCCGGGCGTCATCGCGGCGGTGTTCTTCGGCATCTACTGGATCGCCGGCCCGATGACACTGGCGGTGCTACCGCTGGCGGCGGTGTGGAACATCATCATCTACCGGATCCAGAGCAAGATGTTCAAAAAGCAGGGGCTCAAGGTGCGCCACAATCCGCTGGGCTTCGTCGTCTACCTGTTCTTTTATACCCTGATGATGCAGCCGATTTGCGTGTGGGGTTACGTGAGTGAAATTCTGAGCCTGCGCAAAACCTGGGGGACTAAGTGAGCACGACCATCCTCGCTCTGGCTCTCGCGGCGGCGTCGCCCGCCATCGGTGCCGACGTTTTCTATTCGAGCGACGCCGAGGACACCGAAGTGTTCAAGACCGGCATCAATTTCGATCTGCGCCACGAAAGCGCGGAAAAATATCTGGGCGTACGCGTCGAACGCGCCCGGTTCCGCCCGCTTGGCCAGGACGGCAAGACGATGGAGCGGGCCTATGTCCGCGCGGCCGACAGCCTCGGCGACTGGAAATGGAACGCGACCGTCGGCACCGACGGCCACACCGTGCTGGGATCGGCGGCGATCCATGACGAAGCGCGGTTCCGCAAGGAGTTCTTCGTCGAACGCGACATCATCGAAACCCCGCAGGGCCTCTCCCGAGGCATCTATTACACCTTTGCGGGCGCAGCGATCGACCTGCCCGCCGACGACCGGAACATCCTCACTCTCTTCGGCGGCGTGCAGGCCTTCACCGGCGACAACGTCCGCACGCACCTGCGCGCGACCTACGTCCATGTGCTCAAGCCCGACTGGGGGCTGAGCGCCCAGCTGCGCGCCCGCTATTTCCACAGCAGCGACCCGGGCGAGTATGATTATTTCTCGCCCCGCTGGTACGCCGAAGTGCTGCCGGTGCTGCAGGTCCGCCGCTTCGTCAGCGGCTGGCAGTTGCTCGGCGCCGCCGGTTATGGCGCGCAACGCAATGCCGACAGCGACTGGCGCAGCGCGCGTTACTTCAACGCCCGCGTGACCAGCCCGGCGGACAAGCGCGGCTGGGCACTGACCGGCAACGCGCTCTACACCAGCACACCCGTCGCGACCGGCAACACTTACGGCTATTTCCAGTTCAACCTAGGCCTGACGCGGGCATTCTAGGCCGGCCATTTGCCCGGCGCGGCAAAGCCGCCTAGGCGGCAGCGCCAATGCCCCCGCTGACCTTCACCATCGCCGCGACGGACGGCGCCGCGCGCACCGGCACCATCGCCATGGCGCGCGGCGAGATCCGCACGCCCGCCTTCATGCCGGTCGGAACGGCTGCGACGGTCAAGGCGATGAAGCCCGCGGACGTACGCGCCACCGGCGCCGACATCATTCTCGGCAACACCTACCATCTGATGCTTCGCCCGGGCGCCGAGCGCATCGCCCGCCTAGGCGGGCTCCATGCCTTCATGGGCTGGGACCGGCCGATCCTGACCGACAGCGGCGGCTATCAGGTGATGAGCCTGTCGGACCTGACCAAGGTCACCGAGGAGGGGGTCGCCTTCGCCAGCCACCTCGACGGGTCGCGCCACATGCTGTCGCCCGAACGATCGATGGAAGTGCAGGGCCTGCTCGGCTCCGACATCGTCATGGCGTTCGACCAGCTCCTGCCGGCGGATGCGAGCCGCGAGAAGCAGACGGAGGCGATGGAGCGCTCGATGCGCTGGGCGGACCGGTCGAAGGCGGCCTTTTCAGGCGCGGGCGCGCTGTTCGGCATCCAGCAGGGCGGACTGGACGAGGAATTGCGCGGCCGATCGGCACAGGCGCTGCGGTCGATCGGCTTCGACGGCTACGCAATTGGCGGTCTGGCCGTCGGGGAAGGGCAGGAGGCGATGTGCCGAGTACTCGACTTCGCCGTTCCGATGCTGCCCGCGGACAGCCCGCGCTACCTGATGGGTGTCGGCAAGCCCGACGACCTGGTCGAAGCGGTCCTGCGCGGGGTCGACATGTTCGATTGCGTGCTGCCGACTCGCTCCGGCCGAACCGGGCAGGCCTTCACCCCCGACGGGCCGATCAACATCCGCAACGCGCGCTTCGCGGAGGACTCGTCGCCGATCGAAGCGGGTTGTCCCTGCACGGGCTGCGCGGGGTTCAGCCGCGCGTACGTCCATCACCTCGTCCGCTCGGGCGAAATTCTCGGCGCGATGCTGATGACCGAGCACAATCTGGCGTTTTACCAGCGGCTGATGCAGGCCATGCGCGACGCCATCGTCGCTCACGACCTGCAAGGCTTCGCCGATGGGTTTCTCGAGCGCTACCGCTCCCCGGCGAAGGCTAACGCCTGACCAACTCGCCGAGCCTTATTCGGCCGGTGCCAGCTTGTCTTGCGTCCGGCTTTCGAAATCGCTGGCGTCGTGGCGCTCGTGCAGCTGCTCCGATGGGTCGCCGGTCATCTTGTTGACCTTGCGGCCACGCTCGACGCCGGGGCGCTCGGCGACCTGCTCGGCCCAGCGGATCAGGTTCCGGTACTCGTGGGTCGCCAGGAAGACGTCCGACCCCGCGTAGCTCTTGCCCAGCGCCATCTGTCCGTACCACGGCCAGATCGCGATATCGGCGATCGAATAATCGGCGCCCGCGATGAACTCGTGATCGGCCAGCTGGCGGTTGAGGACGTCGAGCTGCCGCTTGGCTTCCATCGCATAGCGGTTGATCGGATATTCGAGCTTTTCCGGCGCGTAGGCGAAGAAGTGGCCGAAGCCGCCGCCGAGGAAGGGCGCGCTGCCCATCTGCCACATCAGCCATGACAGGGTTTCGGCGCGCTCGGGCCCGGACTTGGGCAGGAACTCGCCGAACTTTTCGGCCAGGTGGATCAGGATCGCGCCGGATTCGAAGATACGGATCGGCTCGGGTCCGCTGCGGTCGAGCAGGGCGGGAATCTTGCTGTTCGGATTGACCGCGACAAAGCCGCTGGAAAACTGGTCCCCGTCGCCGATGCGGATCGGCCAGGCGTCGTACTCCGCGTCCGCATGGCCCTTTTCCAGCAACTCCTCGAACAGGATCGAAACCTTCTGCCCGTTGGGTGTGCCGAGCGAATAAAGCTGGAACAGGTGCTTGCCGACCGGCAGCTCCTTCTCATGCGTCGCGCCCGCGATCGGCCGGTTGATATTGGCGAACTGGCCGCCGCTCGCCTGGTCCCAGGTCCACACCTCGGGAAGGACATAGTCGCTCATTCTCGATCCCTTTCTCGTTCAGGTCAGGGACCTAGGAAGGGCGCGAAGGCCTTTCCAGTATCAGCGATGTTACCGAGCCTAGGTGGCGCTGACGTTGAGGAAGTCGGGCAGCGGGCCGTTCCATTCGCCGTCCGCCGCGATCAGCGGCTTGGACTCCGCCCTGGGCTTCGGCTCGGCCTTGGCCTTCGGCTCGGCTTTCGCCTTAGGCTCCGACCGCGGCTTGGGCTCGGCCTTTGCCTTGGGCGCCTTGTCCGATTTCTCGATGCGCTCGGGCTTGTCCTCGGCCTTCGCCGGTTGCTCGTCCGCAGATGAGCCGGCGCCGAGCTTGGCGATCTTCGTCCCGACCAGTTTTTCGATCGCGGCGATCGCCTCGGCATCGTCCTTGGTCGCCAGCGTGATGGCGACGCCCTTGGCACCCGCGCGGCCGGTGCGGCCGATGCGGTGGACGTAATCGTCCGGCTGCCACGGCACGTCATAGTTGAACACGTGACTGACGCCTTTGACGTCCAGCCCGCGGGCGGCAACGTCGGACGCGACGAGGATGTTGATCTCGTTCTGCTTGAACCGGTCGAGCTCGGCGATCCGGCTGGACTGGTCCATGTCGCCATGAATCTGGCCGGCGGAAAGGCGCGCGCGCTTAAGGCTGGTGGTCAGCTCGCGCACCGTCGTCTTGCGGTTGCAGAAGATGATCGCGTTCTTGACGTCCTCGTCGCGAATGATCTTGCGCAGCGTTTCGCGCTTGTCGCTGGCCTTCACCAGCACCAGCCGCTGGTCGATGTTGACGTTGGCGGTGGCCGGGCGGGCGACCTCGACCCGCTTCGGATCGGTCAGGAACTTGGCCGCCAGTTTCTGGATCGGCGGCGGCATCGTCGCGGAGAACAGCAACGTCTGGCGATTGGTCGGGAGCTTCGAACAGATCTCTTCGATGTCCGGGATGAAACCCATGTCGAGCATCCGGTCGGCCTCGTCGATGACCAGCAGGTCGCAGCCGTTCATCAGGATCTTGCCGCGCTGGAACAGGTCGAGCAGCCGGCCCGGGGTCGCGATCAGCACGTCGACGCCCTTTTCCAGCGCCTTGATCTGGTCGCCCATCTGCACGCCGCCGATCAGCAGCGCCATCGAAAGCTTGTTATACTTGCCGTACTTCTCAAAATTCTCCGCCACCTGCGCGGCAAGTTCGCGCGTCGGCTCCAGGATCAGCGAACGCGGCATGCGCGCCCGGCTGCGGCCTTGTGCGAGAATGTCGATCATCGGCAGGACGAAGCCGGCGGTTTTGCCGGTGCCGGTCTGGGCGATGCCGATCAGGTCCTTGCCCATCAAAACAGCCGGGATCGCCCCGCGCTGGATCGGAGTCGGGTCGGTATAGCCGCTGTCGTCGACAGCGCGCAGCAATTGGTCGGAAAGGCCGAGGTCGGCAAAAGTCATTCAGGGCTCGGAAGTTAGAGATCGACGCGGGATATGCGCCGCGACCGCACGGCTATGATACTTTACGGTCGCTTATTCAAGTTAGCGGACCTTGGGCACAAGGTTGCGGAAACGCTGGATGCGGCAGCTGGCGCCAACGCGGGAACGGACGACATCGCGCTTGGCGCAGATCCGTTCGTCATCCGAATTGAGATAGAAGCCGGTGTAGAAATCGAGCGACGGGCAATCGTCGCGAAGCTCGGCGCGCATCAGCCGCTTGCCGCTAAGCAGCAGGTCGACATGCTCGCTGTCGGACAGAAACGCGCCGCGTATTTCATGCGCGGAAATGCACTTCGGCCCCTTTTTCTCTTCCCATTCGAACCGGCGCGGCTGCGGCCGGACGGGTACGCGCAGGATCAATTGTTCCTGCACGACCAGCGTGCGCACGCCCGTTTCGCCGGGCGCAGCGCTACCGGTCATGCCGAGCAGCATCGGCAGCAGGCTGAGGAAAAGATCAAAGGTCAATCTGTGAAACCGTCCGCGGCCAGCCCTTGCAGCCGGGCGTTGAACAGCGAATGAACCCCGCCGCCGGGCGGGATCGGCCGCTTAACCAACCGGGGCCGCGGCGCGGACGAGGGCCAGGCCGACAAATACAGCGGCGAGGCTCAGCAGGACCGAGGCCAGGACATAGGCCGCGGCGAGGCCGAATTCGTGCCGTTCGACCAGCAAGGCGGTGTCCAGGCTGAAAGCCGAAAAGGTGGTGAAGCCGCCCAGCACGCCGGTGGTCAGGAACAGGCGCAGCTGCTGGTCCATGCCCGTCCGCGCCGCGAACAATCCGGCAAGGACGCCCATCGCCAGCGATCCGATCGCGTTGACGGCCAGCGTTGCGATGGGCAGCTCGCCGAACAGCCTGACGCCCAGCAGGTTGGTGCCGTGGCGCAGTGCGCCGCCGATCCCCGCCCCAAGGAAAACGATCAGGAAACCCACGCTCAGCCTTCGAGCACCTCGCCCTCGGGCGCCCCGCGGCCAAGCTTGTCGGGCAAGGCTTCGCCGACCGGCGTAAAGGCGAGGCTGACGGAGTTGATGCAGTAGCGCTGCCCGGTTGGCGGCGGGCCGTCATCGAACACGTGACCCTGATGACCGCCGCAACGGGCGCAGACGATTTCCGTTCGGACCATGCCATAGCTGGTGTCGCGAATGTACTGCAGATGCTCTTCCACGAACGGCTGGGTGAAGCTTGGCCAGCCCGTGCCGCTTTCGAACTTGGTGCCGCCGACGAACAAGGGCAGGCCGCACAGCCGGCAGGTGTAGACCCCGTCGCGCTTTTCATCGAGGAACACGCCGCAGAAGGGCGCTTCGGTGCCGTGCTGCAGCAGCACGCGCTTTTCGTCGCCGTCGAGGTCGGCGCTCAAGTCCTCGAGCTGCTCGGGCGTCGGCGGCTCGAGATCAAAGGTGGCGGTGTCGGCCTGGTCCATGTGCAATCCTTCCATCGGCCGCTGTACACGCGCCGGCACCCGGACGCCACGCGCCCGGCCTGTTCGAGATGGGGGAAAAATGGTGGGCGTGGCAAGGATTGAACTTGCGACCCCTGCGATGTCAACACAGTGCTCTACCACTGAGCTACACGCCCACTCGGCGCGCGATGTAGAAGGCGCGAACCCAAGCTGCAACCCTTGTTCAAGCAATAGTGAGATTGCGCCCACCCCCGTTCGGTGAGACAGTCGCGGCCATGTCCACAATCCGCATCCAACGGCGCTTCCGCGGCCCGCCGACGTCCGGCAACGGCGGCTATGTCGCCGGGCTGGTCGCGGCCGCGCTGGGCGGGACGAACGCGACCGTCACGCTGCAAGCGCCGCCCCCGCTCGATCACGACCTGACGCTGACGACGGAAGATGCGCTGGCGACCCTGGTCGAAGGGGACAAGGTGATCGTCACCGCGGCCAGCGAACCGGTGGAGGTCGCCGTGCCGCCGCCACCGTCGCTGCAGGGCGCCAAGGACGCGGAACCGCGCTACGTCGGCCATTCCTATCACAACTTCCCCGGCTGCTTCGTGTGCGGACCGGAACGGGACAGCAGCGACGGCATGCGGATTTTCCCCGGCACCGTCGGCGACGAGGCCTCGCAGGTCGCCGCGACCTGGACGCCGGACGACACGCTGGCCGACGAAGACGGCACGGTGCGGCCGGAATTCGTGTGGGCAGCGCTCGATTGCCCCGGTTATTTCGCGGCCGAGGACAAGGCCGGGCGCGCGTTGCTCGGCAAGATGTCGGCGACGATCAAGCGGCCAGTGCACGTCGGCGAGGAACTGATCGTCACCGGGTGGCCGATCGACAGCACGGGCCGCAAGCATCGCGTCGGCAGCGCGCTGCACAGTGCGGACGGCGAACTGGTCGCCGCCGCGACCGCCGTGTGGATTACCGTCGAGGACGTGGAAAAGGCGGCCTGAAGCCGCGCGTGCGACGCCTGGAAGCGGCCGAACACGTCCGCTTAGAGGCGGCCGAGCACGTCCGCTTAGAGGCGTCCGAGCACGTCCGCTTAAAGGCGGCCGTGCTGGTCTTCGGTCTGAAAGATGCGATCCACCTCGGCAACGAGGTCCTTGAGGTGGAACGGCTTGGACAGCATCTTGGCTTCCGGTGCCGCCCGGCCGCTTTGCAGCGCGACGGCGGCGAAGCCGGTGATGAACATCACGCGGATGTCGGGGTCGATCGCCGACGCCTTTTGCGCCAGTTCGATCCCGTCCATTTCCGGCATCACGATGTCGGTCAGCAGCAGGTCGTACCGGCCGGCGTTCAGCAGCGGCATCGCCTCGGTCCCGCAACCCACGGCCTCGACCTCATAGCCGACACGCTGCAGCGCGCGCTGCAGATATTCGCGCATCGACGTGTCGTCTTCGGCTAACAGGATTCGCGGCATGGCCCCATATTGCGCTGAAATAGTTACTTTTGCCACAACCGAATGAAGCGGGCCGGCGTTGCACCCGCCTTGGCCCAGTCCTAATCTGGGACAGTTGACCGAATCCCCGCTCGCCTTGCCGATCGTCCATCCGCCCCGCGGCCGCCTGCCGGTGCTGCTGTCGGTGCCGCATGCCGGGCGCGACTATCCCGACTGGCTGATCGCCGAAGCGCGGCACGGCCTCAAATCGCTGCAACCGCTGGAGGACCCGTTCGTCGACCGGCTCGTGTGGCGCGCGCTCGGCCACGGCGTCGGCGCGGTCATCGCCGCGACCCCGCGCGCCGCGGTCGATTGCAATCGTGCGGAGGACGAGGTCGATCCGGCGCTGGTGCCCGGTTTTCGCAACGCGCCGCCCAGCGTCCGCGCCCGCGGCGGGCTCGGCATCGTGCCCTCCCGGACGCTTGCCCACGGGCATCTGTGGCGGCGCCGCCTGTCCAACGCCGCGCTCGATCGGCGGCTGGAGACCGCGTACAGGCCGTATCATGCAGCGCTGGAGCGGCAGCTGGCCGACCTTGCCGGCACCTTTGGCTGCGCGCTGCTGCTCGATTGCCATTCGATGCCGCCGAGCAAGTGCGGTGCCTCGGTCGTGTTCGGAGATCGCTATGGGCGCAGCGCCGCACCCTGGCTGATGAGTGCCGCCGTGGACATCGCCAAAGAGTCAGGCTTCGTCGCCAGCGTCAACGACCCGTTTGCCGGTGGGCACATACTCGACCGCCACGCCGCTCCGCAGTCCGGGGTGCACGCCATCCAGGTCGAAATCGATCGCCGCTGCTACCTGACGGCGCAAGGCGAGCCCGGCGCCCAGTTCGACGCCATCGCCGACCTGCTGGAGAGTTTGACCGTCGGGCTGGGCGAGCTCCTGCTCGACCGGCGGCTCGCGGCCGCCGCCGAATAGGGTCGATCCGGCTTAGGCGTCGGCCGGTTCGGCCTTCCGCAACGCGGCCGGACCCTTGCCCTGCTGCACCTGGCGGGCGAATAACTCGCGGATCTGCGACAGCGAGAAGAGGTGCGCAAAGATCAGCGGGAGCAGGCCGCTCTGGTTGAACTTGCGCAGCTCGTCGCCGCGCAGGTCGCGCAGCTTTTCCTCGTCGACCATCTTGAAACCGCGATAGATGAACGGCTGGTCGGCGCCTTCCGGCTGAATGGCGACTTCGCCGTCCATCAGCAGGCCGCTCTTGTTGAGGTCCTCGACGAACGCAGTGGTGCGCTGGCCGGCTGCCTCGAACTGCTCGCAGAAATTCAACACGGCCTTGGTCGCGTTGCTCGGCTGCCCGTCCTCGTCGAACAGCGCCTCGCCGTCCTCGAAATCGCCGACCGCGCCGCTGCTGGGATCGAAGCACAGCGACAATTCGTCGCTGTCCGGACGAATGCGCGCCAGCAGGAACGGATAGCGGCGCAGATAGGCCGGGATGTACAGGTTCGAATCGGTCGGCAGGCCGTTTTCGTCGAGGAACACGTTGGTGCCCTCGGTCAGGCCCATCAGCGCCAGCGGCACCGGCTGATCGCCAACCGCGAAGATGATCGGATAATGCCGCGACAGCAGCGTGAATTCATCGACCGTCGCCGGAAAGGCATGGGTCGAACCGGCCTGAGGGGCCTTTTCGATGGCACGGATTTTCATCTTGCCATGCGCGCCCGAGCTCAAAGGTTCGAGTGCGGAATAAAGAAGCGGCAGCTGCGGCTGGGCCGGCGCTTGAGTCGCCATGAACGTTCCTCCGGATGGGCTGGCGGTCGGCGGATGCCACGGCGAGCCGTAATTCGCGACGCCCTTAGCAAGCCAGCCGGCTTTCGCAACCATGTCGCGCCCATCTCATCGAAAAGTGCGGCGGTGCCCTTGGCAGTTGGGCCGTAAATCGTCCGGAAAACTGAACGGGACATTACGGGTGTTAAACAAGTTGAACGCCGGCTTACATTCGCATTCAGCGATCGAACACGCGGGGCATGACAAAAGGGCAGCATCAACCGCTCGAAAGGAGAGCAACGATGCGTAAAGTCCTGTTATCTCTCGCCCTCGCTGCAGGCACCCTCGCCGTTGCAACGCCGGCTGCTGCCCAGTGGGGCCGCCCGGTCGTGCAATATGGCTATTCCTACGGTTCGCCGTACGGCTACGCCAACGGGTACCAGAACGGCTACGGTTACCAGAACGCCTACGGCTATCAGAATGGCTATGGCTATCAGAACAATTACGGCCAGGTGTTCGCGCTGCAATCGCGGATCAACAAGCTGCAGTCGACCATCAACCAGCTCGACCGCCGTGATTACATTCGCAACCGCGAAGCCGACCGGCTGCGCAACGCGTCGCGCACCATCGAACGCCGCCTGCAGAGCGTTGCCCGCTACGGCCTGTCGCCGAACGAGAGTTACGAGATGCAGAATCGCATCGCGGGTCTCGAACAGCGCATCCAGCGCGTCCTTTACGAAGGCCGTACCTGGCGTCGTGACGACCGCCGCTGGAACGACTTCTGGCAGGATCGCGACCGCGACGGGCGCAACGACCGCTACGAAGACGACCGCGGTCGCCGCCACGATCATCATTGATCGGCCGGTAGGGCAAAAGAAGGCGCGCTGGATCACTCCGGCGCGCCTTTTTCTTTTGCCCGGCCTGTGGCTATAGCGGCGCCAAATCCAGCCCACCGATTTTGAGGAGTTCTCGCCGATGACCATTACCCCGCTCATGCCTGTCTATCCGCGCTGCGAAGTGCGTCCGGTCAGGGGCGAAGGGGTTTATCTCTACGGCGAGAACGGCGAACAATATCTCGACTTCGCGTCGGGCATCGCGGTCAACCTGCTGGGCCACGGCCACCCGCATCTGACCAAGGCCATCCAGAATCAGGCCGCGCAGCTGATGCACGTGTCCAACCTCTACGGGTCGCCGCAAGGCGAACGCCTGGCGCAGCGGCTGGTCGACCTGACCTTTGCCGACACGGTGTTCTTCACCAATTCAGGCGCCGAGGCGGTCGAATGCGCGATCAAGACGGCGCGCCGCTATCATCATGCCAAGGGTCAGCCGCACAAGCATGACCTGATCACGTTTTCGAACGCGTTCCACGGCCGAACGATGGCGACGATCAGCGCGACCAACCAGGAAAAGCTCCGTGACGGTTTCGCGCCGCTGCTCCCCGGTTTCAAGGTGGTGGAGTTCGACAATCTCGACGCGGCGCTGGCCGCGGTCGACGATCACACCGCCGGTTTCCTGATCGAACCGGTGCAGGGCGAAGGCGGCATCCGCCCGGCGTCGAAGGAATTCATCCAGGGCCTGCGCAAGGCGTGCGACGACAACGACCTCATGCTGGTGTTCGACGAAGTGCAGTGCGGCATGGCCCGCACCGGTACGCTGTTCGCTTACGAACAATATGGCGTCGAACCCGACATTCTTGCCAGTGCCAAAGGCATCGGCGGCGGCTTTCCGCTGGGCGCTTGCCTGGCGACCGAAAAAGCGGCGCAAGGTATGGTCATCGGCACCCACGGATCGACCTATGGCGGCAACCCGTTGGCGATGGCCGCGGGCGAAGCGGTGCTCGACGTGGTCGCCAACGACGAATTTCTCGCCCACGTCCGCCAGATGGGCGACCGGCTTCGCGCCGCGCTCGAACAGATGATCCCTAACCACGACGGCCTGTTCGACAGCGTCCGGGGCATGGGTCTGATGCTGGGCATCAAGATGAAGACCGACAGCCGCGCGTTCGTGAACTGGCTGCGCGGGCAGGGCCTGCTGGCGGTCGCGGCCGGCGACAACGTCATGCGCGTTTTGCCGCCGCTGGTGATCGACGACAATCATATCCGCGAATTCGTCGACCGCCTGTCGCAGGCGGCGGCGGTCTACGAGGTGCCGGCCGAAGCCTTGTAGGGTTCGATGCCCTCGCCGAGGTGGCGATTGTTCGCCTCGCGGATTTTCGCGCCTTCTTCGTCGTACAGGAACGGCAGGAAGGCGTATCGCTTCCCGCTGGTCACCGGCGTCGCCTCGTGCAGTAGCGAACAGGAAAAGACGACCGCTCCGCCAGTGGTCGCGCGATAGGTGCGCTGGCCGAATTCGGGAAAGCGCAGGTCGCCGCCTTCATAGTTGCCGGCGTTGAGGTTGATGGTGACCGCGAATTTGCGGTGCGCCGTGCCCATGGTCAGGTTGTCGCGGTGCGGCCGGAAATGCCCGGCGCCAGCTTCGTAACAGGCGACGATGTAGCGTTCGATCCGGGTCGGCGTGAACTGGAAGGCGCGCTTTATCGGCGTGGTCAGGTGGGCGCTCAATTGCCCGACCAGCGACTTGATCAGCGCCTCGTCGTCGATCGTCCAGTCGCGGCGCTGCTTGTGCGACGGGTCGAGCACCAGCGTGGTCTTGCCGTTCACGTCGCGCATGAAGCCCGATTCCTCGCCGCCCTGCGCCTCGTACCGCCGGACCAATTCGGCGCAGGTGTCGGCGGAAAGCACGTTGGGAATCTGCAGCACCGGGGCCCAGCCGTCGTCGCTGACCGCGGCAATCTCGGAGCGGAGCAGGGCGATGGCCGCTTCCCCCGCGTCGATCGGAAATCCGCCCAGCACGCGGAGGGCCGGATCGAGCACCAGCCAGCGCGGCTCGAAACCAGCCGGCCCGACGGTGCGGTAGAGCGCGCCGAGCTTGCGGTCGAAGTCGAGGAAATGGCGAATGCCGGGGATCTGTTGGGCGATCCGGCCCGCGCCGGGGTCCGTCGGGTCGGAAGTGATGCCGAAGAAACAGGCCTTGTCGTCGTCGAACAGACGCCGGTTCGCGGCGACCAGCGCCAGCGCTGCGGCGGCCTCCGGCCGGGCCGCGCTGCCGTAGAACAGCATTAGCACATGGCGACCGGCGACGGTATCGAACGCATAGGTGGGCGAGCCCGACAGGGCAGGGGCGCGGAACCAGGGCGCGGCGTCGCCGCGGCCGAGCGGTGGCGGGGCAGGGGATGGGTCGGTCACCTGCCCAACATTGCAAGCCCGGAGCGGCGCCACAAGTGCCCGTTGTGACGCGGCGGGGCGCTTCCTATCTACGCGCCATGCCAGCAATCGAATTGAGCACCGACGTCGCCCTTGGCGTCACCATTCCGGCGCGCAACGCGCGCGGCCGGTTGGTGCGCATTGGGCCCGCGCTCGACACCATCCTGTCCAACCACAAATATCCGCCGGTGATCGAACGGCTGCTGGGCGAGGCGCTCGTCCTGACCGCCCTGCTCGGCGCGATGCTCAAGGAGCCGCAAGGCCAGGTCACCTTGCAGGCGCAGACCGAAAACGGGGCGATCGACCTGTTGGTGTGCGATTACCTTGGCGGCGAATTGCGCGGCTACGTCCGCCACGATCCGGACCGGTTGGCGGAGGCCGGCCCCAACCCTTCGCTGTTCGCACTGTTCGGCAAGGGCTACCTCGCCATCACGTTCGACCATCCCGGGATGGACGAGCGTTATCAGGGCATCGTTCCGTTGGAAGGCGAAAGCCTGGCGCGCGCGGCGGAGAGCTTCTTCGCGCAGTCCGAGCAGATTCCCAGCGTCGTCCGGCTCGCGGCCGAACAGCGGGACGGGGGCTGGAGCGCGGGCGGGTTGCTGTTCCAGCACCTTCCCGAGGGCGAAGAGGGCCGGGAACGGCTGCACACCCGCCTCGACCACCCCGACTGGCCGCACGTGGCGATCCTGGCCGGTTCGGTGAAGCCGGAGGAACTGGTCGATCCCGGCGTCGCGCTCGATACGCTCGCCTGGCGTCTGTTTCATGAAGAAGCGGAAGTGCGCACCCTGGACCCGGTCCCGCTGGCGCGCGGTTGCCGCTGCGATCCCGACTATGTCCGCTCGGTCATCGCCCGATTCCCGGCGGAGGAGCGCGCGCAGATGGTCGGCGACGACGGCTTCATCCGCGTCGATTGCGAATTCTGCTCGCAAAGTTTCCCGATTTCGCTCGACGACGGCGCCTGACGGCAATTCCCGAGTAACAAATTCGTGCTAAAAGACGGTTCAGTGATGAAGCGCATTGCCCTTGTGTCCATGGGAGCCGTGTCGCTCCTGCTCGTCGCCGCCGCGCCGGCGACGGTGCTGACGACTGCCCAGCCAGGATTGTGGGAAATCGAACGCGCGGGAACGCCGCTCAAGCGCAGTTGCGTGGCGCAGGTCGCCGCGCTCGCCCAGCTCGAACATCAGCGCAAAAGTTGCACGCGAGTCGTGATTCGCGATACGGCCGCGCTGGCAACGGTGCATTACACCTGCCCGGGCGGCGGCTTCGGCGAATCGGCCATGCGGTTGGTAACGCCGCGCTCCTTGCGGGTGCAGACGCAGGGCATCTCGGACGGTGCGCCCTTCAATTACGTCTTCCAGGCCCGACGGGTCGGAGACTGCCCGGCTCATTAAGCCGGTGTTTAACCAAGCCGCGGTAGGAGAATCGCGTGCCGGTCTTCTGGCACGCTTTCCTCCCGAATCGGGCTTGCGTCCGATCGACTGGGCCGCCCCTCCTGCCGGTTGGGCGGCCCTTCTTTTGACCGCCGAAGCCGCTTAAGAGCGCCGCCATCATGACCGACCAGCGCAAAGCCGTTGTCCTCGTTTCCGGCGGGCTCGATTCGATGGTGGCCGCGGGGCTTGCCCGCGAGCAGGGGTTTGCCGTGCTGGCCCTGACCGTCAATTACGGGCAGCGGCACGCGATTGAGCTGCAGGCGGCAGCGCGCATCGCGGCCGAACTGGCGCAGCGGCACGTGGTCCTCGACCTCGACCTGACGCAATTTGGGGGTTCGGCGCTGACCAGCGATATCGCCGTTCCCAAAAGCGGCGTGGGGGAGGGCATTCCCGTCACTTATGTGCCCGCGCGCAACACGGTCTTCCTCAGCCTCGCGCTCGCCTGGGCGGAGGCGGTCGGCGCCCGCGACCTGTTCATCGGCGTTAACGCGCTCGATTATTCAGGCTATCCGGATTGCCGCCCGGAATTCATCGACCAGTTCGAAGCGCTCGCCAACACGGCCACCAAGGCGGGGGTCGAAGGCGAACCGTTCACGCTCCACGCGCCGCTGCAACATATGACCAAGGCCGATATCGCTCGCGAAGCCGCCCGCCTCGGCCTTGACGCCGGGCTTAGCCACAGCTGCTACGACCCGGCAGCGGATGGCCGCCATTGCGGCCTGTGCGACGCCTGCCGCCTGCGCGCCAAGGGTTTCATCGAGGCTGGGTTGCCGGACCCGACGCGCTACGCGGGGCAACCGCAGGCGTGACCTATGCGGTCAAGGAAATCTTCCTCACCCTGCAGGGAGAAGGCGTGCAGGCCGGGCGGCGCGCGGTGTTCTTGCGCTTTTCCGGCTGCAACCTGTGGAGCGGGCGCGAACAGGACCGCGCGACCGCGCAATGCCGCTTTTGCGACACCGACTTTGTCGGCACCGATGGCCCGGGCGGCGGCAAGTTCGCCAATGCCGAAGCGCTGGCCGATGCCGTGGCGGCATCCTGGGGCGAAGGCCCCGACCGGCGGCTGGTGGTGATGACGGGCGGCGAACCGATGTTGCAGGTGGACGACGAACTGGTCGACGCCATGCATGCGCGGGGCTTTGAGATCGCGATTGAATCGAACGGCACCTTACCGGTGGCGGACGGAATCGACTGGGTGTGCATCAGCCCCAAGGCCGGGACGGAGGTGGTCCAGCGGTCGGGCGACGAACTCAAACTTGTGTGGCCGCAGCAAGGGATCGACCCCGCGGCACTGGAAAACTGGGATTTCCGCCACTTTCTGGTGCAGCCGTTGGATTGCGCGGACGGGGCCGCGGCGCGGGATGCGGCGATTGCGTTGGCCATGGACCGGCCCAAATGGCGCCTGACGATCCAGGCACACAAGGTCGTCGGACTGGCCTAGTCGGCTGCGTTTTCGGCGGCGTTGTCCGCCGCATTGCCGCTTTCGTTGTCGATCTCGTCGAAACTGTAATTGACGTCCGCGGCCATGTTGGCGGCTTCGCCGGTGGCCGCGTCGATCGCGGTCGAATCATTGACCGGGGCGATGTCGCCCGCGTCGGTTTCCTCGGTCACCGCGGCATTGTTGCCGGCCGGTCCGTCGCTTCCGCAAGCGGTCAGGAGAAGGGCGAGAAGGGCTATCGGGCCAAGGCGCATGATCGGCTTTCTCTCCGGATAGAAAAGAGGCTGCCGGGCGAACCCGGCAGCCTCGATATCGCACGGCTCCATTGGAGCCGCCGATTACATGTTGGTGGTGGTATTGTTCGCCACGTTGGTGTCGGTCGTCACGTTCATGTCGACCGCATTGACGTCCGTAACCGCGTTCATGTCGACCGCATTCACGTCCACCGTGTTGGCGTCTTCAACAACCAGGTTGTCGACGGTCAGGTTCTCGACCGCCATGGTGTTGTTGTCGGCGGCTTCGTTGTTGGTGCAACCAGCAACCGCCAGGGCCGCACCAGCGACCAGGATCAGAGCACGCATTCAAAACTCCCTATTTATTTCGATCTGGCGCGGAATCCCGCTGCCCAAATCACGCTCAGCATAAGCTGAACGGCTCATTACCATCAAGAGACTTGATTGGTTCCCGGCAAGTCGTTGAGAAATCGCGCGAACGCGCCCCGCAAGGCGGCATCGACGTCCGCCATCGTGGCGTTTTTGCCTTCCGCGGCCAGGCTGGTCACGCCGAAATCGCTGATTCCGCACGGCACGATCCCGGTAAAATGGCCAAGATCCGGCGCAACGTTGATCGAAAACCCGTGCAGCGTCACCCAGCGGCGCACCCGGATCCCAAGGGCGGCGATCTTAGCTTCGGCGAGGCCTTCGCCGACCCAGATGCCGATCCGGCCCGGCGCCCGGTGGGCGGCGATGCCCAGGGCGGAGAGTGAATTTATCACCCAGCCTTCCAGCGCGTGGACCAGCGCGCGGACGTCGCGGCCGCGCCGGTCGAGGTCGATCATGACGTACCCGACCCGCTGTCCCGGCCCGTGATAGGTGTAACGCCCGCCGCGACCGGCTTCGTAAACCGGAAAGCCCAGCGGATTGAACAGTTCGGCCGGGTCGGCGCTGGTCCCGGCGGTGAACAGCGGCGGATGTTCCAGCAGCCACACGCACTCGCGCTCCTCGCCGGCGCGAATCGCTGCGGCGCGGGCCTCCATGAAGGCCAGCGCGTCATCGTACGGCACCAGGCCTTCGCTGGTTCGCCATTCGACGCCGTCGATCGTTTCCATGCCGGGCAGATGCCGTGCGCGGCGCCGCCGGGCAAGTTGCAACGCCTGCGCCGCCCCCGCATAAGTCCGGCAGGATTCGCGAAGGGGGCGTAGGGGCAGATGGCCGGTTTATCGATTTCGAAAGCATGGGAAGACAGCAAGGCGCGGCTGGCCGCTGACGGCAAGCTGATGGTCGCTGTCGCGCTGGCCCTGATCATGTTGCCGCAGGCGGTCGTCGTGCTGGCCGCGCCGCCCGCCGCGCTTTCCGGAGCGGAACCGGGCGGCGAATCCAGCGCCCTGATGCTGGCCGCGACCATCCTTGCCCTCGTCGGGCAATTGGCGATCGCGCGGCTCGCCATCGGTCCGGCGACCAGCGTCGGCGATTCCATCGCGCACGGATTCAAGCGGCTGCTGCCGCTCATCGGCGCCGTGTTGATCCTCGCGCTTGTCGTGATCCTCATCGCCATTCCGCTGACGATGCTGCTCGTCGGCGTGGACGGGCTGGAGGCAGCAGCGGCCGGCGGGACGGCAACCAGCGGCCTGGGCCTGACCGTGCTGCTCCTGGTGATCATTGCGCTCCTCGTCGGAGCGCGGTTCCTGCTGCTGGTGCCGGTGGCGACAGCGGAACCGGGCGGGCCGATCCATATCCTCAAGCGCTGCTCGGCGCTGGTCAGCGGCCATTACATAAAGCTGATCGGATTCGTGCTCCTCCTGCTCATCCTGCTGATGATCATCACCCTGGCGATCCAGCTCGGCGGCGGCTCGCTCATCCAGCTGTTCCTCGACATCAAGCCGTTCAGCGTCGGGGCGCTACTCTATGGCTTGCTGGTCAGCGCGTTGCAGGCGGCGATCGCGGTGCCGTTTTCGGTCCTGGTGTCGCAAATCTACCTTCAGCTTGCCGGCGGCGGGGACTCCGAAACGGTTTCCGTCCCAAGCAGCGGCACCTGAGGCGCACAGTCGCTCGGCAGGATGCCGAGCAGGCGGGGATCGCGAAAGCGCTCGATCGCTCGCCGGTATGGCGTGAACCCGGCCCGGCAATATGCGCCCAGAGCCGCCGGATGGTCGAGGCTGCAGGTATGGACGTGCACGCGCTCGATGCCGTCGCGCCATGCCCGGCGGATCGCTTCGGCCAGCAACCACCGGCCATGGCCCTGGCCGGCCAGTTCCGGCGCCAGCCCGACGAAGGCCAACTCGCATGCCCCGACCTCGCGAAAATCGAGCTCGAGGAGCCCGACTTCCGCGCCAGATGAGTCGGTCACCATGAACAGCTCGACGCCAGGGTCTGCGATGATCCGCATCAATGCCTCGTCGTCCATCACCAGGCGCGAGAACCACAGCCACCGGGCGCCGACGCGGCGGAAGAGGGTGCGATAGGCGCCGGCCGATGGTTGCTCGACGCGTCGCAGGGTGAGGGGCGAATCGGGTACCTCCAGATCCGGCGCCTGCCGCATCTCCAGGAAGGTGACGACCGCGGCCAGGTCGCCGTCAGCGACGGCTTCGTAGCTCATTTCCAACGCGCCAGCGGCGGCAAGCTCATCAGGATCGCGTCGATATTGCCGCCGGTCTTGAGGCCGAACAGCGTGCCGCGGTCGTACAGCAGGTTGAACTCGACATAGCGCCCGCGGAACTCGAGCAGCCGTTCAAGGTCCGCCTCGTCGAACGGCGTGTGCATCCGGCGGCGGACGATTGCCGGAAAAATCTCCAGCAGCGCTTCGCCGACCGCCTGCGTGAACGCGAAATTCTGCTCGAATGTCGCACCTTCGCCGGGCTCGTGACATTCCAGATGGTCGTAGAAAATGCCGCCGACGCCGCGATCGACGCCGCGATGGGGAAGGTAGAAATATTCCTCGGCCCATTTGGAAAAGCGCGGATAAAAGGTCGGGTCATGGGCCGCGCACGCCGCGCGCAGCCGCGCGTGAAAGGCTTCCGTATCCTCGTCATTGGGGGTCGCGGGATTGAGATCGGCGCCGCCGCCGAACCAGCGCTTTCGCGTGGTCAGGAAACGCAGGTTCATGTGCACGGCCGGCACGTGCGGGTTGGCCATGTGCGCGACGAGGCTGATGCCGGTGGCGAAAAATCCGGGGTTGTCCGGGTCCGCGCCGAAAATGCTGCCCGCGAACTCGGGTGAAAAGCTGCCGCCGACGGTCGACACGTTGACCCCGACCTTTTCGAACACGCGGCCGTTCATCTGGCTGCGCACGCCGCCGCCGCCGGGCGATCCGCTTTCGTCCGGCCGTTCCCAGGCGGTGCGCACGAAAGCGGCGTCGGAGCCGGCTTCGCGCTCAATCCCTTCGAACGCGCCGCACAGGCGGTCGCGAAGGCTTTCGAACCAGGTCCTGGCGGCCTGCTGCTGCGCGTCGAGCTCGATCATGGGGCGGCTAATTGCGAACCCTTGGCGTCAGCGCAAGCGCCGCTCCTTGCGGATTAGGCGATCGGTGCTACGGACGGGCCGCAACAGGGCCTTGGCAGTGCACGATGGTCTCGCTATCAGGCGCGCCAATCGCCTTAAGGGGGCTCCGTTGGGCGGGCCTTCAAGTGTCATAGGGTAAGCATGGCTGACGTTCCGGTTACGGATGGCGACGGCGTTCGCCGCCGCGATTTCCTAAATGTCGCCGCAGTGAGCTTCGCCGGCGTCGGTGTCGCTGCTGCGGTTGGCCCGCTGCTGGTGCAGATGGCGCCGCCGGCCGACGTGCGGGCGCTGTCGACGACCGAAGTGGACATTTCCAAGATCCAGCCCGGACAGGGCATCAAGACCGTCTGGCGCAAGCAGCCGGTCTTCGTACGCAATCTGGTGCCGGCCGAGATCGAAGCCGCCAACAAGGTGCCGCTGTCGGAACTGCGCGATCCGCAGACGCTGGCGGAACGGACCAAGCCGGGCAAGGCCAATTGGCTGATCACGTTGGGCGTGTGCACCCATCTGGGCTGCGTTCCGCTGGGCATCGGCGAAGGCGAGAACAAGGGGCCGTTCGGCGGCTATTTCTGTCCGTGTCACGGGTCGGCCTACGACACGGCGGCGCGGATCCGGACCGGCCCGGCGCCGACGAACCTCGTCGTGCCGGACTATGAATTTTCATCGCCGAACACCGTCGTGATTGGCTGAGGGGACGCCAAGCAATGAGTTTTTCCTGGGCGAAGCCGTACGAACCGAAGACCGAGTTCACGCGCTGGATCGATCAGCGCCTGCCGCTCCCGCGGCTGGTGTACGGTGCGGTCGGCGGCGGTTATCCGGTGCCGCGCAACCTCAACTATTTCTGGAATTTCGGCGTCCTCGCCGGGATTTTCCTGACCGTCCAGATCGTCACCGGCATCGTGCTGGCGATGTGGTATTACGCGACCGGTGACGGCGCGTTCAATTCGGTCGAGCACATCATGCGCGACGTCAACGCGGGCTGGCTGATCCGCTATGCCCACGCCAACGGCGCCAGCTTCTTCTTCGTCGTCACTTACATCCACATCTTCCGCGGGCTCTATTACGGGTCGTACAAGGCCCCGCGCGAACTGGTGTGGATGCTTGGGCTGGTCATCTATTTGCTGATGATGGCGACCGCCTTCATGGGCTACGTCCTGCCGTGGGGCCAGATGAGCTATTGGGGTGCGCAGGTCATCACCGGCTTCTTCTCCGCCTTCCCGGTCGTGGGCGAACCGATCCGCATCTGGCTGCTGGGCGGTTACGCGCCCGACCAGGCTGCGCTGACCCGCTTCTTCTCGCTCCACTACCTCTTGCCGTTCGTGATCGCGGGCGTCGTCGTCCTGCACATCTGGGCGTTGCACATCCCGGGATCGAGCAACCCGACCGGCGTCGACGTAAAGGATGAAAAGGACACGTTGCCGTTCCATCCCTTCTACACCGCCAAGGACGGCTGGTTCGCCGCGTCCGTGGTGCTGCTCTACGCGCTGTTCGTCTTCTTCATGCCCAACGCGCTCGGCCACCCGGACAATTACATCCCGGCCAACCCGCTGGCGACTCCGGCGCACATTGTTCCGGAATGGTATTTCTGGCCGTTCTACGCGATCCTGCGCTCCTTCACGGTCGACTTCATCCTGCCGGCGAAGCTGTGGGGCGTGCTGGCCATGTTCGGCGCGATCCTGCTGCTGTTCTTCCTGCCGTGGATCGACCGTTCACCGGTCCGCTCGGGCAACTATCGCCCGATGTTCAAGCGGTTCTTCATCATCCTCGTCATCGACGTGCTGGTGCTGGGCTATGTCGGCGGCGCGGAAATCAGCCCGCTGAACATCGCTCTGGGGCAGATCGCATCGGCGTATTATTTCTTGCATTTCCTCGTCATCCTGCCGTTCGTTTCGGCCTATGAACGGACCTTGCCGCTGCCGGATTCGATCAGCAGCTCGGCCCTTCACGGGGAAGACGAGGAAAGCGCGCCCGCCGGGGTGAAGACCGGCACGAAGTCCACGGTCGCGGGCTAAGGGGAAGCATTCAATGATTCGCTGGATACTCGGATTTGTCGGCGCGGCTTTCGCTTTCGCGCTGCTGATCTCGCTGTGGGGGACGGCGTCCGACTATTTCTCGAGCCCGCACGAGCCGACCGCCGAGGAAGAATTCCACAAGCATCCCAAGGCGCTGCACCTCGCCAGCGACGGCCCCTTCGGCAAGTTCGACGAACAGCAGCTGCAGCGCGGCTTCCAGGTCTACAAGGAAGTTTGCGCCGCCTGCCACGGCCTGAACCTGGTCGCTTTCCGCGACCTTCACGCGCTCGGCTATACCGAGGCCGAAGTGAAGGCGATCGCCGATCAGTGGCAGATCGAAGTTCCGTCGATCAATCCGGAAACCGGCGAAGCGGCCACGCGCAAGGCGACCCCGCCCGACAAGTTCCCGTCGCCCTATGCCAACGAAACCGCGGCCCGCGCGGCGAACAACAACGCGCTTCCGCCCGACCTGTCGCTGATCACCAAGGCGCGTGAAGGCGGCGCGGCGTACATCTACTCGCTGCTGACCGGCTATGCGCGGCAGCCGGCCGAACTGGTGGAGAAATTCCCTGCGGCGAAGACCCCGCCGGGGCTCCACTACAATCCCTATTTCGCCAACCTCAACCTTGCCATGCCGCCGCCGCTGACCGCCGAAGGGCAGGTCAGCTATGCCGACGGTACCAAGCCCAGCGTGCAGCAGATGGCGACCGACGTATCGGCGTTCCTGGTGTGGGCGGCCGAGCCCAATCTGGCGCGACGCCATGCATCCGGCTTGGCGGTGGTGATCTTCCTGCTGTTCGGCGCGATCTTCGGCTATCTCGCCTATCGCAACATCTGGCAGACCGAAAAGCGCAAGGTGCGCCCGATCGGCCCGCTCGACCCGGACAACACCGCGAAGCGGCGCCAGGCGAGCGAAGACGCGGGCATGCCCAACTAGGCTGGACGCCGCGGCGCGGCGTTCACCTTAGCGACATTAGGGAACGCGCATCTCCCGTACGCATTGAGTAGATGTACCTCGCGTACGGAGGGAATGATGCGCACATCCATTGCACTTTTGCTTTCGGCCGGCTCGCTGGCACTGGGCGGCTGCGCCTACGGCATGGGCGGCTACGGCCCCTATGGCGGCGGCTACGGCGGCTATAACGGTTACAACAATTACGGCCGCAGCGGCGTCTCGGTCGGCGTCAGCGTTGGCTCCGGCTACGGCGGCTACGGGCGTTACGGCAACTATGGCGGATACGGGTACAATCCGTATGGCTATGGCGGCGGCTACGGCTTCGATCCCTACGGCGGATATGGCGGCTACGGTGGCTATGGCGGCACCCCGTACTGGGGCTGGATGGGCGACTATTATTACCCCGGCTCCGGCTATTACGTTTACGACCGCTATCGCCGGCCCCATCGCTGGTCGAACCATCAGCGCGATTACTGGTCGCAGCGGCGCCAGCGTGCAGTCCAGGCGACGCCGAACCGCGACTCTCGTCAGCAGACGATCCGCGAAAACTGGAGCGACTTCGATCGCGGAGCTCGCACGGCCAACCGCAACGACGGCACCCGCCGCGGCGAACGGCGCCCCAACCGCAACGTCCGCACGCAGCAGGACTAGGCTTCGTCCGGCCTCCGCCGGATCAGCACGATCGACACCATCGTCATCACCGGGACATCGTCCTGGTTGGTGACGGTGGTGCGCGTGCGGAAGGAACCGATTTCCGGCTTCGACCCCGACGGCGTCTTCTCGACGATCTCTCCGCGAACGTGCAGCGTGTCGCCCGGGTAAACCGGCTTTAGCCAGCGCAATTCGTCGATGCCGGGGGAACCCAGACCGGCCTGCTCCTCATCGACGACCTTGCGCGCGATGACCGCCATGACCATCGCGCAGGTGTGCCAGCCGCTGGCCGACAACCGCCCGAAATGGGTTTTGGCCGCCGCTTCGTCGGACAGGTGAAACGGCTGCGGGTCGTATTTGCGGGCGAAGTCGACCACTTCCTCGCGGGTGACCGCATAGGATCCGAAATAGCTTTCGGCGCCTACTTCCAAATCTTCGAAATAGATCATGCCCTCGCGCATAGCGGGCGCTCGATGCGCGCGCTACACAGCTGTTCGTGACAGGGCAGGCCAGTCTTTCCGGGCGATTTCATCCGCGCCTCGTCGAGGCCGCGATCGCGCTCAACGCCAATCGGCTGGATGTCGCCGAACGCCTGCTCAAGCCGCACCTGCAGGACAATCCGTTCGATGCCCGGGCGGTGCGCATGCTGGCCGAGCTTGCCGCGCGCATCGGCCGCTGGCGCGATGCCGAAACGCTGCTTCGCCGCGCGGTCGATCTGGCCCCGGGCTGGAACGCGCCAAAAGCCAATCTCGCGCTGGTGCTCGGCCGTTCGGGCCGTCCGGCGGAAGCGCTGGATGTCCTCGACGAGGTCTTCGCCGCCGAACCCGACGGGCTCAATCACTGGAACCTGAAGGCCGCGACCCTTGGCCGGCTGGGCGATTTCGAACCGGCGATCGGCCTGTACGAAGAGGTACTCGCCCGCTCTCCGCGCCAGCCGCGGGTGTGGCTGAGCTACGGCCACATGCTGAAGACGGTCGGCCGCCTGGAAGACGGGATCGCTGCCTATCGCCGGGCGATCGCGCTGCGGCCCGAGTTCGGCGAAGCGTGGTGGAGCCTCGCCAACCTCAAGACCGTACATTTCGACCCGGCTGATATCGGGGCGATGGAAACGGCGCTTGCCGGCGCGACGGATCCGGATGACCGGCTGCACCTGCATTTCGCGCTGGGCAAGGCGATGCACGACGCCCAGTCGTTCGACCAGGCGTTCGACCATTATGCGCAGGGCAACGCCATCCGGCTGGATCGGCATCCCTACCGGTCGGACGAGGTCACCCGGCTGGTCGACCGCAGTATCGCCGCCTTCACCGGCGCGGCTCTGGCGAAGCGCGAGGGCGGCTGCGATGCGCCCGATCCCATATTCATCGTCGGCATGCCGCGCGCCGGATCGACCCTGGTCGAACAGATATTGTCGTCGCACAGCCTGATCGAAGGCACGTCGGAACTGCCCGACATCCCTCTGCTGGCCAACGAGAACGGGCGCTATCCCGACGGCATTCTGGAATTGAGCGAGGACCAGCGTCGCGCGCTTGGCGAAAACTATCTCCGGCGCAGCGGGGTCCAGCGGCGCACCGACCGCCCGTTCTTCGTCGACAAGCTGCCCAACAACTGGATGTTCGTGCCGTTCATCCAGCTGATCCTGCCACGGGCGCGGATCATCGATGCCCGTCGGCACCCGCTGGGATGCTGCCTGTCCAATTTCCGCCAGCATTTCGCGCGCGGCCAGACCTTTGCTTACGATCTGGCGGATGTCGGCACCTATTACGCCGATTATGTGCGGCTGATGGCGCACGTCGACGCTGTCCTGCCCGGCCGCGTCCACCGCGTGATCTACGAACGCATGGTCGACGATACGGAGACCGAGGTTCGGCGGCTGCTCGAATATTGCGGGCTGGAGTTCGAGTCCGCCTGCATGGACTTTCACAAGACCGAGCGCGCGGTGCGCACACCGAGCTCGGAGCAAGTGCGCCAGCCGATCTATCGCGACTCGACCGACGAATGGCGCGCCTACGAGGCCCATTTGGCGCCGCTGAAGGCCGCGCTAGGCCCGGTGCTTGACGCCTATCCGGAGGCGCCTGCCCCCTGAGATCGGCACGTTTTGCTGCACTGCCGCAAAATCTCGATTGACAAGGCCGGGCCGCTCTGTCGCTATCACGACATTCAACCGGAGTGGGGGCATTCCGATGACCAAGACCGATTATCGTTTGTTCGCACTGGGGCTGTTCGCGACGACCGCGCTGACCTCGCCGGCTTTTGCGCAGGATAATACGCCGGAGATCGTGCCGCCGGCCGACACCACCGAATCGCCTGCGCCCAACACCAACGCGACCAACGTCACGTCGCCTCTGCCGCAGGTCGAGCAGGCGCTCGACGGCGTTGCGCCGGACACGACGGAAATCATCGTCACCGCGCAGAAGCGTGAGGAGAACCTGCAGGACGTGGCGCTGTCGATCCAGGCGATCGGCACGCGCCGGCTGGATCAGCTCAACATCTCCGACTTCCAGGATTACGTGAAGCAGCTGCCCTCGGTCAGCTTCAACACCTCCCAGTCCGGCGGCACGGTCATCTACATGCGCGGCGTCGCGACCGGCGGCGACGGCAACCATTCTGGCTCCTTGCCGTCCGTCGGCGTGTACCTCGACGAACAGCCGGTGACGACGGTCGGCGGCGCGCTCGACGTCCACATCTACGACATCGCCCGGATCGAAAGCCTCGCCGGTCCGCAGGGCACGCTGTACGGCGCGTCGAGCCAGGCTGGCACCATCCGTATCATCACCAACAAGCCCGACCTCAAGTCCACCTACGGCCGTGTCGACGGGGAGCTGAATTCGGTCGCTCACGGCGGGATCGGCGGCAGCCTGGAAGGCATGATCAACGTGCCGCTGTCGCCCAGCATGGCGCTGCGCGCGATCGCATTCTACCAGCACGACGCCGGCTTCATCGACAACGTGCCGGGCACCCGCACCTATTGCGGCGACGCGACCCCCGATGGCTGCGTCTACAACGGCTTCTCGCTCGACAATGCGGCCTTCGTCGAAAACGACATCAACGAGCGCACGACCTATGGCGGCCGCGCGGCGCTGAAGATCGACCTCAACGAGAATTGGACCGCGACGCCAACCGTCATGCACCAATATTCGAAGGTCGACGGCTTCGGCGCGTTCGACCCGACGCTCGGCGACCTCGACGTGCAACGCTATCGCGGCGACGAATTCTACAAGGACGAATTCACCCAGGTCGCGCTGACCATCGAGGGGAAGATTTCGAACTTCGACCTGACCTACGCGGCGGCCTACATGGACCGCCCGACGTCCAGCATCCAGGATTACAGCGACTATACCGCCGCCTACGACGCTTATTACGAAAGCCTCGGTGGTCTGGCCAACTACTTCTATTTCCAGGATTCCGCCGGCAACAACGTCGACCCGACGCAATATATCGTCGGCACCGAGCACTTTAAGAAGATGAGCCACGAGCTGCGGGTCTCGACACCCGCGGAGTGGCCGTTCCGAGTGTTGGCGGGCGCCTTCTACCAGCGCCAAACCAACGAGATTTACCAGGATTACAAGGTCGACGGCGTGTCGCCCGACCTGTCGGTGAATGGCTATCCGGGCACCGTTTGGCTGACCCTGCAGGACCGCAAGGACAAGGACTGGGCGCTGTTCGGCGAAGCGGAATTCGACGTCACGCCGCAGGTCACGCTGGTCGCTGGCGGACGCCTGTTCAAATATGACAACAGCCTGTTCGGCTTCGCCGGCTTCGGCAAGAATCCCAATTTCGACGAGGACACGTGGCTGGTCCCGCCCAACGCGGTCGGCGGCAGCTCGGGCTATCGTCGCTGCCTGACCGTCAACGGCGAACAACTGCTCAACGACGAAGACTCGCCGCTGGCGTCGGGCGGGGTCGCGGACACGCCGTGCACCAACGTCGGCAATGTGGTGGACGGCGTTGCCGTGCCGCGGCGGAGCAAGGGCGACGGCTTCACGCACCGGCTCAGCGCCAAGTGGAAGCCGCAGGAAGATCTGATGTTCTATGCCACCTGGTCGCGCGGTTTTCGCCCCGGCGGCATCAATCGTCAGCCCAACGCGCCGGCCTACCAGCCGGACTATCTGAGCAATTACGAACTGGGTTGGAAGACCGGGTTCGGCGCGGTCCGCTGGAACGGAGCCATCTATCACCAGGTGTGGAAGAAACTGCAGTTCAGCTTCCTCGGCGAAAACAGCCTGACCGTCATCCAGAACGGCCGCGACGCGCGCATCAACGGCGTCGAGACCGACCTTTCCTACACCGGGGGCGGCCTCAACCTGACGGCCGCGGCGGCCTATACCGATGCCAAGACGAAGCAGAATATCTGCAACGCCAGCTTCGACCCGGCGCCGGACTGCTCGACGCTGTACGTCAACGATCCGAACGATCCGGACGACGATTTCCAGGATTTCATCGTCACGCCCGCGGGCACCCGGCTGCCGGTCACGCCGAAGTTCAAATTTTCGACCACCGCGCGCTATGCGTGGCCGATGTGGAACGGCCGGGCGCACGTCCAGGGCAGCCTCAGCTACCAGGGCTCCGCCCCGGTCGACATTCGCCGGGACATCGGTGGCGGATCGAACCCCAACGATTTCCTCGGCCGCTTGCACGCGTCGACCTTGGTCGACCTGTTTGCCGGCTATTCGTGGGCCGATTACACCGCCGAACTGTTCGCGACGAACCTGTTCGACGAACGCAACGAGCTGGTCCGCTTCGTCGCCTGCAGCATCTGCACGCAAACGAAGATCCAGGCCGGGCGTCCGCGCACTATCGGAATCCGTCTCGGCACCCGCTTCTAGCCGCCGTCTAGCCCGGGCCAGTTGCGCCAGCTAGGGAACGGGCGTGACAGGTCTGGACCTCCCCTGGCGGGCACGCCCGCGCCACGCCGCCTGGCCGATCGCGGGCCTCGCCGCTGTATGGCTGGCAATGCTGTCGCTCGGAGCGGGCGCCGCCGATGGCCGCATCCTCGCGATGTTCTATGCCGGCGACAATCCGACGGCCGTCGCCATCGCGCAGTTCATCACGGTGTTCGGCAATGCGCCGGTGTCCGTCCTGTTCGCCACGCTGGGGGCGGCGATCCTGCTGGTCATGAAGCACCCGCGCCGCGGCTTCGCGCTGCTCGCGGTCGTGTTCGGCGGACGCCTGCTGGTGAGCGCGCAGAAATATTCGATCCTGCGCCTGCGCCCGGAGATCGAGGCGCATCTGGTGCCGGTCAGCAACCCGTCCTTCCCCAGCGGCCATGCCGCCAATTCTATGATCCTGTGGGTGGCGCTGGCGCTGATCCTGTTCGGCGACACGCGCTTTCGCAACGTGGCGCTGGCCATCGGGCTGTCGATCGCGGTCCTGGTCGGGCTGAGCCGGCTGGTGCTTGGCGTGCACTGGCCCAGCGATGTGGTCGGCGGCTGGGCCTTTGGCGCCTTGTGGGTGCTGATCGCTTTGCCGGTGGCGGAGCGGCTGTTCGTCCCTAAACGTTGAAGCGGAACAGCATCACGTCGCCGTCCTTGACGACATACTCCTTGCCTTCCGACCGCAGCTTGCCCGCATCGCGCGCGCCGCTCTCCCCGCCGCAGGTGATGAAGTCGTCATAGCCGATGGTCTCGGCGCGGATAAACCCGCGCTCGAAATCGCTATGGATCTCGCCGGCCGCTTCGGGTGCCTTGGCGCCCTTGCGCACGGTCCAGGCGCGCGATTCCTTGGGCCCTGCCGTGTAGAAAGTGATCAGTCCGAGCAGCTGATAGGCCGCGTTGATCATCCGGTTCAGCCCGGTTTCCTCCAGGCCCAAGTCGGACAGGAAGGCGTCGCGCTCCTCTTCGGGCAGGGTGGCGATCTCGGCCTCGATGGCGGCGGAAATAACCACCGCGACGGCGCCTTCGGCCTTGGCCTTGTCTTCCACCCGCGCGGACAGCGCGTTGCCGCTGGCGGCATCGCCTTCATCCACGTTGCATACGTACAGCACCGGCTTGGCGGTTAGCAACTGCGCGCGCTGCAGCGCTTTTTCTTCCTCGACATCCTTGGGCTGCGTCAGCCGGGCAGGCTTGGATTCGCGCAGCAGGTCCAGCGCCTGGCCAAGCACGCTGGCTTCGACCTTGGCTTCCTTGTCGCCCTGCTGCGCTTTCTTGACCAGGTTCGGCACGCGCCGTTCCAGCGAGTCCAGATCGGCCAGCATGAGCTCGGTCTCGACCGTGTCAGCGTCGGCGATCGGGTCGACGCGGCCCTCGACATGGGTGACGTCGCCTTCCTCGAAACAGCGCAGGACATGGACGATCGCGTCGACTTCCCGGATGTTGGCCAGGAACTGGTTACCTAGGCCCTCGCCCTTGCTGGCGCCGCGTACCAGCCCGGCGATGTCGACGAATTCGATCTGGGTTTCGATTTCCTGCGCCGAAGCGGCGATCTCGCGGATCCGGTCCAGCCGCGCGTCGGGCACGGCGACGCGGCCGACGTTCGGTTCGATCGTGCAGAACGGATAATTGGCCGCCTGCGCCGCCGCCGTTTCGGTAAGCGCGTTGAAAAGGGTCGATTTGCCGACGTTCGGCAGGCCGACGATGCCGCAGCGGAAGCCCATGGTTACTCCAGGATGTCAGGAATTGCCGTGGCGCTTAGCCGCTCGGTCCCGCGCCGCCAACCTTTGACCAGTCTTTTACCTTCCGCCGCTATTCCGTTCGGCAACTGTGGGGGAGTAAGGCAATGTTCGGACGCAAAGGGCTCAACCAGGCGGCGCCGCAGCCGCGACCGCAATCCTCTCCGGCCGAGCATCCCAGTCACGAAGCCGTGCTCAACACGCTGCGCCGGGAGGAAGCGGCCGGCAATATCAACGTCCGCGCGCAACTGGCCGGGCGAGTCCTGTTCGACGACCTCTATTTCCGGATTGCCCAGCCCGAGCGGGGGACCCGGATCGAGGACCTGCTGGCGATCCTCGGCGCGTGCGGCGGCTTCGCCTGCATCGTCGCCGTCCACTACACGCTGAAACTGTCGGGCCAGTCGCCCAAGGACATCGGCATGATGGTTGCCGAAGGCCGCGACGGCCGGACCTATTATTTCGGCGATGTGCCCAACACCCTTTTGCTGGAAAGCGAACATGCACTGCTTAGCCTGGCGCTGGGCGCGGCTCACGGCCTTGGCGCGCCGGTCACCCTCGAACGCGTGCATGCGGTGATGAAGCATGTCGCCGCGACCGTCGGGACCGAAGAATTCGGCGCCAGCCGGATCGCGGAGCCGCACCGGCCTGTCCTTCCCATGCGCGAAGCGATCGCGGCCTACTGGCCCGCCGCGAAGGAGGCACTCGACCTATACCAGGTCCTGCCGCAGCGCCGGCCGTCGGCGTTTGGCTTTGCGGTCCAGATTGCGATGGAACGCGCGAAGGACGTGCTTGACCCGCTGCTTGCCGCCGACATCGTCACCGACGCCGCCGTGCCCGCAGCCAAGATCGACCCGAAGGATTTCGGTTTCGCGCCTTAGGCGGCGAAGTTGAAGGAAATGCTCAGCCGCTCGGCCTCGCCGGTGCCGGGCAACACTTCGTGGCGTAACCAACTTTCCCATAGCAACAGCATGCCCGGCCGCGGTTCGACGGTGTGGAAGGCGCCCGCGCGTGTCGGTGCCGCCATCATCATCGGCAGCCGCGGATCCTCGAAGCGGATCGCTCCGGCGCCCTCGGGCACCTCGACGTAGAGGGTCCCGGACAGGATGCTGTGGGGATGGATATGCGCGCTGTGATGGCCGCCGCCTGCCAGCAGGTTGACCCACAGGCTGTCGAGCCTGGGCTTCGCGTCCCAGCTTAGCTGCGCGGCGAGCCTGCGCGCATGGCGGGTTAGCAATCGGGCAAGGTCGGCAAAGGCCGGATCGCGAAGGGGCAGGTCGTTGAGCGAGGCATAGCTGGTGTAGCCGGCGAAGCGATGCTCCTCGCTCCAGCGCTGGCCGGCCTCGTCGTCGGCGGCGAGCGAGCGGATGGAATGGGCCAGCTCCGGCAACAAGGCGTCGTCGATCGCGACATCGTAAAGCAGGGTCGGGAAGAGCCGGCGGATGCTCATCGTTCGTCCTGGGTCAGGCGGGCGACCTCGGTCATGAAGCGAACCTCGTCGCCATTGGCCAGCCATCCGGCCTCATCGCCGATGGCGGCCAGCAGGTCGGACAGTGGCTCCATTTCAGCTTTAGCGTAATTGCCCAGCACGTAGGACGTAACCCGGTCCTTGTGGCCCGGATGGCCGATGCCGATGCGCACGCGGCGGAAATCAGGTCCCAGGTGGGCGTCGATCGAGCGCAGGCCGTTATGCCCCGCCGTGCCGCCGCCGATCTTCACCTTGACCTTCATCGGCGCAAGATCGAGCTCGTCGTGGAAGACGGTGAGGGAGTCGGGGTCGAGCTTGTAGAAGCGCAGGGCCTGCTGCACCGCATCGCCGCTGACGTTCATGAAGGTCTGCGGCTTGACCAGCAGCACCTTGCTTCGCCCGATGCGGCCTTCGCTGACCAGGCTGCGGAATTTCTTGGTCCACGGGCCAAAGCCGTTCAGCTCCGCGATGGCGTCCGCCACCATGAAACCGACGTTGTGGCGATGGAGCGCATATTGCGCGCCGGGATTGCCGAGACCGGCCCAGACCTGCATCGGGTTTCCCTAGCGCGGGCGGGACAAAAAGAAACCGCCCGCCCTTGCGGGCGAGCGGCTCCTGAACTTCGCCTGGCGGAGAATTATTCCTCGCCGCCCTCGCCGTCGCCTTCCGGCTCATCGCCGTCCTGTGCGGTTGCCGGGACTTCGTCCGCGGCCGGCGCTTCGCTGTCTTCGCCATCGGCTTCGGACTTCATCGCCGACGGAGCGACCAGCGTCGCCACCGTGAAGTCGCGATCGTCGATCGCCGACTTCGCGCCCTCGGGCAGGGTCACGTGGCTGATGTGGATGGCGTCGCCGATGTCGAGTCCGGCCAGCGAGATGCCGATTTCGTCAGGGATCGACGCGGCGTCGCAGATCAGTTCGAGATCGTGACGGACGACGTTGAGAACGCCGCCGCGCTTGAGACCCGGGGATTGTTCTTCATCAAGGAAGCGCACCGGCACGTTGACGTGCACCTGGGCATGCTCGCTGATGCGCAGGAAGTCGACGTGGATGGGGCGGCTGGTGACGGGGTGGAACTGCACGTCCTTGGGGAGCGTGCGGCTGGCCTTGCCGTCGACCTCGACCATGATGACCGAATTCATGAAGTGGCCGGTGGACAGCATCTTGGCGAGGCGCTTTTCCTCGACATGCACTCCAACCGGTTCCTGTTTGTCGCCGTAGATCACGGCAGGTACCCGTCCGTCGCGGCGCAGTGCACGGGAGGCTCCCTTGCCAGCCCGTTCGCGCGGCTCAGCGGGCAGCGTCAGCTGTTCGCTCATTTCGCTTGTCTCCAACTAGAATGACCCCGCCACGCCTCCAGGGATGACCATGGCCGGGGGAGGGGCGCCTATAGTGGAGCCGGTGCGCCTTGGCAAACCTAGTTGACGCGGGCCGACCGGACTCCGCGCCACGCCAGCTGGTTCTGCACGCTGTCGGGGCCGCTCAGATGGCCCGCGCCGACCGCGACGAACACCGTTCCGGGTGTCTCCAGCCGCTGCGCGATCCACTGCGCCCAGCGCGAATTGCGCTCGACGAACAATGTCCGGTACATTTGCGGCGACTGGTCGCGCATCTTCATCAGCATCGGCGAAAAGCTGTCGATGTCGCCGCGATTCCATGCGGCCTTCAGCTGGGTCAGCAACGCGGCCATCCCGTCTTCGCCATTTACCATCTGGGCGCCGGCCTGCGGGGCCGGGGGCAAAGCGCTGAACATGCGGATCTGGAAGGCGAAGCTTTCCAGCTCGCCGACCGGCTTGCCTGCGGCCGCGGCGGCATAGCGCAGCACCGCGTCCGCGCCATGATCGTAGGACAGGCCGTTGGACCGGCCGGCCTTCATCACGGCGTTGCTGTCGCCAAGAAAGGAAGACCGGGCAACCGGGATGCGTTCAATATTGCCCGCGCCGACCGGCGGCGGCGGTGGCGGCGCCAGCTCGGGCCGCGGCACCAGCGTTTCGAGGATCAGCTGGTCGGATTCGGTGAAGGCGGTCTTGACCGCCTGGCCGAACCATTCGGACCGGCTGTCGAGGGCGTGGAAGGTGCCGAAGAGATAGATGACGGTATCCGCGTCGTTGATCACCCACAGCGCCGGATAGCGGTCCTGCGGGATGACATCCTGCCGTGCGGCCGGCGGCACGGGCGACGCCGCCAGTGACGCTCCGATTAGCATGGACGACATGAGCATGCGCGCCTCCAATCCCAAATCGGACGAGACGCCTCCGGCATCATGATCGTGTGACCGCTCTTCGGCGCAATGCACCGATGGCGCGGATCACCGCACCCTTGATAACCGGTGGTTCGTGGCCCCCGCCCGATACCGCAGGCAGGATGGTCACCCAGCCGTTAACAAATGTCTAGGGCAAAGCGCGGAAAGTGGATTTTTCACCCCCCGCCGCAGCTATTTAGCTACACTCGGCTATTGCAGGCGGCGAACCTTGTAGCCTTCGCGCTGAAGCAGGTCCTGCACCGAGTCCGGCCCCGCGAGGTGGCCGGCGCCGACCGCGACCAGAACGGTCCCGGGCTTGGCCAGGCGTTGTTCCACCCACTGGCTCCAGTTGGCGTTGCGGCGGACCAGCAAGGCGTCGCGGATGGCCGGAGAGCTGCCCAGCTCGGAATTGAAGGTCTTGGCGATGGCGTCGACGTCGCCGCGCGCCCAGCTGCGCAACATCGCGGTAAAGTCCGCGCCCATCTTCTCGGGCGCCTCGATGGCGCCTTCCAGAAGCTCGCGCTGCGCCTGTTCGGGCAGGGTGTCGAAGAAGCTCAATTGCTCGGCGTTGGTTTCCAGCTGGCCGATGGTCTTGCCGGCCGTGCCGAACGCGTCGCGCAAGGTCTGCTCGACCCCGTGCTGACCCTTGACGCCGATGTCGGCGAACTGGACGCCCAGCAGCGAGAAAGCCGCCACCCAGGTTTCCATCTTGTCGAAGATCGGGCGCGGGATGCCGGTCTTGGCGATCGCGGTCTCGAGCATCTGGCGCTTTTCCGCCGGGACTCGCTCGGCCAGCGGCAACTGCCCCGGCGAATAGCCCAGCCGGGTCATCGCCTCGATCAATTCCTTCGGGTTCTTGTCGTCGACGATGGTTTCGACCACGAGGCTTTCCGACCGGCTGATCGCAGTGTCGATCGCCTTCGTCCGCCAGGCATAATTTTCGGGCAGCAGGTGGATGGTGCCGAACAGATAGATGGTGGTGTCCGGGTCGGACACTTCCCACAGCGCGGGCTTCGCCGTCTCCACGCTCGCCGGAGCGGGCGCGGCCGATACCGCGGCCGGGACGGCGAACAGGGCTGCAAGGGGGGCAAGGTAACGCTTGAAAGTGGCCAGCACCGGCAAATCTCCAGTTGATCGTCACTGAGATAGGGGCGCAAAGCTGAACGCCAACCGTCGCGGTCCGAAAACACGGGCATGGCGGGCTGCGTTGCGACGGTGTAGGATCGTCGCAACGTGGAGACTCCAGCATGAGTTCTTTGCCTTTCCTCCTTCTCGCCGCGGCCGCCGCTGCTCCTGTTCCGATCCGCGCGCCGGCACCGCCGTCGATCCTCGAAACCGAACGGGGCGCGGTCGATCGCGAAACGCAGGCGAAGGATGTCGCCATCCGCCGCGACATCGACGACCGGCTGACGGTCGGCGTGACGATTTCCGGAGCCGGACCCTATCGCTTCCTGGTCGACACCGGCGCCGACAGCACGGCGGTCTCCAGTTCGCTGGTCAACCGCCTTTCGTTGCTTCCGGGCGAAGGCGTCTCGCTGCATTCCATGACCGGGGTCAGCGCGGTCCGCACCGTGCAGCTGCCGGCCATGCAATTGGGCAATGCCGGCCAGATCAAGATCGCCGAGGCGCCGGTGCTGGAGGCCGATCACATGGGCGCCGACGGCATTCTCGGCACCGACTCGCTGCGCTCGCAGCGGGTGGTGTTCGATTTCGACCGCAACCGGATGACCATCGTCCCGTCGCAGCAGCCGGTCGAGCGCGACGACGGCACGATCATCGTCACCGGGCGGCTGAAGAACGGGCGGTTGATCGTCACCAACGCGCTGGCCGACGACACGCCGGTTACCGTGGTGCTGGATACCGGATCCGAAATCACCGTCGGCAACGAGGCGCTGCGCCAGCGCCTGGCTCGCGGCGGGCAACTGACCAGCAGCGGCCCGGTCGAGCTGCAGTCGGTGACCGGCGCGATGCTGCCCGGCGAATATATGTTCCTTAAGGAGCTCGAGATGCGCGACGTGAAGCTAAAGCAGTTAGCGGTCGTGTTCGCCCCCGCGCACACTTTTCATAAGCTCGGGCTCGACGACAAGCCGGCGCTGCTGCTCGGCATGAATGCGCTGAAGGCGTTCCGGAAGGTCTCGATCGACTTCGCCAACCGCAAGCTGCGCGTGCTTTTGCGCGACAGCAGCAGCCGCGACGAAATCCTGCTCGCCGCACGCTAGGCGGAAATACTGGTGAGCCCTGCTGGGTTCGAACCAGCGACCTACTGATTAAAAGTCAGTTGCTCTACCGACTGAGCTAAGGGCCCTACCAGCGGGGCCGCGTTACCGTCGCGGACGCCTGCGGGCAAGGCGGTGGGCGAAGTGGCGAGCATAAAGCGGGGCGGCAAGCTGCCAGCCCGGCGCGATCGCCGCCAGCGGCGCGATGACAAAGGCGCGATCCGCGGCCGCCGGGTGGGGGATGCGCAAGGTTCGCGACCGCCACGGACCGCCGGTCCAGTCGACGATGTCGAGATCCAGCACTCGTGCGCCCCAGCGCCGTCCCGGCCGCCGGCCGAAGTCGCACTCGATGCCCTTGAGCCGGCTTAGCAGCTCGAGCGGTTCAAGGTCGCTTTCGACCAGCGCGACGGAATTGGCGAAGTCGCGGCCGGCGGGCCCATGCGCCTTGTTGATCAGGATCGGCGCGGCGTCGAACAGGCTGAAATCCCGGTCGAGGCGCGCGATGGCCGCTTCCACCACCTGCGGTGGCCGGCCGAAACGGCCGTGCGGCCGGTTCGACCCGATGGCGATGGCGTAGAGTTGCGACAATTTGTGCCCCGGAAATGATGCGAGGCCGCTATGGGGAAGCGCCGCCAATTCATCAACGGCGGCTGGCAAGACAGGGAAGACAATGCAGGACCAGCAGATCGTCCGGCGCTGGACGGGCGTCGTTCGCAGCGAAGATGCCAAGGCGTACGTCGCCTACGTCCGCAAGACCGGCCTTGCCGGCTATGTCGAGACCAAGGGAAATCTGGGTGCCCAGCTGGCCACCCGCGATCTTGGCGACGGGCGAACGGAAATCATGACGCTCAGCTGGTGGCGATCGATGGCGGATATTGCCGCCTTCGCCGGAAGCCCGGTCGACCAAGCCCGTTATTATCCCGAAGACGACAAGTATCTCGTCGAACGGCCGGAAAAGGTTGAGCATTTCATCATTGTCGGCGGATAACTGCCGACGCGCTGAAACGTCCTCAGATGTCCTGGGTCAGTCGCCCATAAAGCTCCGGCCGGCGGTCGCGGAAGAAGCCGAAGGCGGCGCGGTGCTTCTTCGCCGCGGCCAGGTCGAGTTCGGCAACCAGCGCGCCGGTTTCTTCCGCGCCGAATTCGGCCAGCATGTCCCCGCGTTCGTCGCAGATGAAGCTGTGCCCGTAGAAACGCTGCCCGCCCTCGGTGCCGATGCGGTTGGCCGCAACCACGGGCACGACGTTGCTGACCGCATGGCCGACCATCGCCCGCCGCCACAGCCGCGATGTGTCAAGGTCGGGATCGTGCGGTTCCGACCCGATCGCGGTCGGGTAGAAGAGGATATCAGCGCCCATCAGCATCATCGCCCGCGCGGTTTCCGGATACCATTGGTCCCAGCACACCCCGACGCCGAGCGTGCTCCTGTCCGGGCCGTTCCACACCTTGAAGCCAGTGTTGCCGGGGCGGAAATAGAATTTTTCCTCATATCCCGGACCGTCGGGAATATGGCTCTTGCGATAAACGCCGGCGACCTTGCCGTCGGGGGCGATCATCGCCAGCGAATTGTAATGGTGCGGCCCGTCGGCCTCGAAAAAGCTGGTCGGGATCCAGATTTTCAGCTCGTCCGCCAGCTGGCGCATCGCCACCACGGACGGATGCTCGTCGGTCGGCCTGGCGTTGGCGAACAGGCTCTCGTCTTCCTCGCGGCAGAAATAGGGGCCTTCGAACAGCTCCGGCGGCAACACCACCTGCGCGCCCATGCCGGCCGCTTCGCGCACGACTTCGCCGACGTTGCGGATGTTCTCATCCGTATCCTCGCCGAAAGCGAGCTGAATGGCGGCAACGGTGACTGTGCTCATTGCGGGACCTGTTGGCTGATGCAGTGGAAGCTTCCGCCCCCGGTCAGCACATGGTCAGCGCGAAGCCCGATTGCAACGCGGTCCGGGAACAGCGCCTGCACCGCGGCGACCGCCGCCGCATCGTTGGCCGCGCCATATTGGGGAACCACCACCGCCGCATTGCCGATGTAGAAGTTCATGTAGCTGGCCGGGACGATGTCGCCATCGTCGTTGAGAACGCGCCCGGGCGAAGGCAAGGTGACGATCTCCAGCCCGCTGTCGGCCAGGCGTTGCGCGGCGTCGCGATAGACGCCGGCGTTCGGATCGTCCTCGGCAGCCGCCGGGATGGCGACGCGGCCGGGCGCGACGAACCGCGCGAGATTGTCGACATGGCCGTCGGTGTGGTCGTTGGCGAGGCCCTCGCCCAGCCAGATGCAGCGGCTGAACCCGAGATCGCGGGCCAGCGCGCCTTCCACGTCCACGCGCGCCATGTCCGGATTGCGGTTGGGGTTGAGTAGGCATTGCTCGGTGGTGACGACCGTGCCGGTCCCGTCATGGTCGATCGCGCCGCCTTCGAGGATCCAGCCCGCCTGCGCATAGTCGAGACCGGCCCCGCCCGCGATCCGCGCGCCGATCGTGTCGTCGCCGGGCAGGTCGTATTTGCCGCCCCAGCCGTTGAAGCGGAAACCCTGCGCGCGGCGGGCCGCGCCCGACCCGACCACGATGGGGCCGGTGTCGCGCAGCCAGATGTCGCCGAACGGTTCGACCACGACGCGTGCAAAGGGCGCCAGCGTCCGCGCGGCCGCGGCGGCCTCGTTATTGGCGGCAACCAGCCACACCTGCTCGCCCCGGCCGCCGGCGTGCACCGCCTCGGCAAAGGCGGCGACTTCGCGCTGCGCCGGGCCAAGATCGTCCAGCCACAGGTCGGGGTCCGACGGAAATCCGATCCAGACCGCTTCGTGCGGCGCCCATTCGGGAAGGGGGGTGTCCATGGGCGCAAGCGCCTATCGCCTTCGCCGGTCGAAGGCAAAGTCCCGTCTGGCGGTCGGGCCGCAAGCCGTTAAGGTCGACCGCGACATGTCAGGAGGGACCATGCGCTATTCGCTTGCCGCCTTGTTGCTGATCGCAGGTTCGCCCGCGGCCGCGACCGTCGATTATGCGATCGACCTGACCAGCCCCGAACATCATTCGAGCATGGTGACGGCGACCTTCCCGACAACCAGTGCCGCCTTCCTCGACGTGCGCATGCCGGCCTGGCGCACCGGCCGCTATTCGATCCTCAACCTGGCCAACGGGGTCAGCGATTTCGTGGCGATGGACGGTAACGGACGGCCGCTGCGCTGGCAGAAGATCGACAAGTCCACGTGGCGCGTTCACCTCGACCGCCCGGCGGCGGTCAACGTGCGCTATGCGCTGTACGGCAACGAACTCGGCTACCGCAGCCGTCACATCGACGACAGCCACGCCTATCTCGATGCCTCCGCGGTGCTGATGTATGCCGAACCCTATCGCGGCGACGACGTCCGCGTATCGCTCAAGGTGCCAAGCGGCTGGCAAAGCTTCTCCGGCATGGAGTCCGCGGGCCCGCACCGCTTCGTCGCGCCGAACTGGGACCAGCTGGTCGATTCCCCCATCGAAACCGGCATCAACACCAGCCGGCGGTTCAAGGTCGGCGCGCAGGAATACGAGCTCGTGGTGTGGGGCAAGGGGCCGTACGACATCGACAAGATGGCGAGCGACCTGGGCCGCATCGCGGGTGCCGTCCCGGCCTATTGGCCGACCTATCCGTTCAAGCGCTACGTGTGGATGGTCCATGCCACCAGCGGCGCCGGCGGCGCGACCGAGCACCGCAATTCCACCGTCATCCAGTTGCCCCGGGCAATGTTCGGCGATGCGGACGGCTATCGGCGATTTATCGCCACCGCCGCGCATGAATTCGTCCATACGTGGAACGTGAAGGCGTACCGCAACGCGGCGATGGTGCCGTATGACTACCAGAAGGAAAACTACACCAACCTGCTGTGGGTCGAGGAAGGATCGACCGAATATTTTTCCTGGCCGCTGTTGTTGCGCGCCGGGCTGGTCACCCCGGCCGAATATTTCGACGAGCTGTCAGGGCTGATCGACGGCAACCAGCATCGTCCCGGCCGCACCGTCCAGTCGGTCGCACAGGCGTCGTGGGACGAATGGATTTCGCCAGCCGACGCGGAACGGTCGCAGAACGCGTGGGTCAACATCTATTCGGAAGGCCAGATTGTTTCGTGGATGCTCGACCTGGCGCTGCTCCAACAGACCGGCGGGCGGGTGTCCTACCGCGACGTCCATCGCGTTCTATACGAGCGGTTTCCGTCGGACCGGCGCGGGTTTACCGATGCCGACATGCTCGCCGTGCTGCAGGAATTGACCGGCCAATCCTGGGTCCCGTGGTGGGCGCGACACGTCACCGCGCCGGTGACCGCCGACTTCAACGCCTTGCTCAACCCGGTCGGCCTGCAGCTGACCTATCCGGACGGCCCGAAGGCGTGGGCCGGCTGGTCGGGAAAAGCAGCGGAACGCGGGATCGCGCTGGCACTGGTCGAACGCGACAGTCCGGCGTGGGTCGCCGGCCTTGGTGCCGGCGACACGTTGGTGGCGATCGATGGCAAGCCTGTCGGCAAGATCGAAGACCTGCTGGCCGGTCGCAAGCCGGGCGACGTCGTAACCGTATCCTACCTGCGCCGCGACGAGACGATGGAAAAGCGCGTGACTCTCGGCACCACCCGCGGCGCCCCGAAAGTGGTGCCGGTGACGGCGCCCACGGCCGCGCAAAAGGCGCTGTTCGAACGCTGGCTGCTGGTGCCGTACCCGAAGGCCTGATCAGCCGGGCTTGCAAGTGCCGATACCATCGGCATGATCGCCAACGCTCGGATACCTTGGGGGAGGAACCCGTGTTGCGTAATCTTTCGATTGCATTGCTCGCCGGCTGGCTGAGCGGTGCAGCCCATGCCGTGCCTATGCCGGTGGCCGAAGCCGCTAGCCGCTTCGGCGCTCTCGAATCGGCTTACGCCGCCGACCTGTCGCCCGATGGTAAACGGCTGATCTATCTTGCCGGTGGACGGGGCAGTGAAACGATCGCGACCCTGCTCGACGTTGCAAGTGGACAGGAAACCGCCGTAATCCGGTCGACCGGCCAGCCGGAGCGGCTGCGCGGCTGCGCCTTCGCGACCAACGAACACGTCGTCTGCAAGATTGCGGTCAACCGCCATTACGGGTCGATGATCATCGGCCTGTCGCGCAGTGCCTTGATCGACCTGCGGACGATGAAATCGCGGTCGCTCGCGGTCCGCGACGATCCGGAAGGGCAGACGCTCAACCAGTTCGATGGCAACGTCGTCGACTGGCTGCCCGATGAGCAGGGCGCGTTTCTGATGCAGCGCAATTACGCGCAGCGCGGCAACGCCGTCGGCGTCGACCGAGTTCAGGTCAACCCGTTCCGGATCAGCACCGTGGTCCCCAGCGATTCCACCGTGGACTATTTCCTTACCGACGGCCACGGCACGGTGCGTTTCAGCAGTGCCGGCATTCGCGACACGGACCAGCAGCGCACCGGCCAGCATCTTTACCGCTATCGCGCACAGGGCAGCGACAAATGGCAGTCGCTGCCGGGGCAAAGCGACGATTTCGACCCGCTGCTGGTCGATCGCTCGTCGAACTCGCTCTATTATATGGACTCGCTCGATGGGCGGCAGGCGCTGTTCCGAATGCCGCTCGACGGGTCAAACCAGCGCGAGGTCGTCGCCCGCCATTCCCAGGTCGATATCGACGGGCCGATCGTTCTTGGCCCGGGCGAGCCGGTGATTGGCTATCGCTATACCGACGACCGTGCCCGTGTGGTCTACACCGACGCCGAATTCGCCAAGCTTGCCGCCAACCTGAAGAAAGCGATGCCGGGCGACCCGCTGATCGACCTTGCCGGCATGTCGCGCGATCGTGGCAAGCTGCTGGTGTTCGTGTCCAGCCCGACCGATCCGGGCGCGTATTACGTGCTCGACCGTGCCACCAAGGAAATGAAGATTGTCACCTTGTCGCGGGCGGAGGTTGACGGTGTGCCGCTAGCGCCGGTGAAAGCGATGAGTTTCAAAAGCCGCGATGGGGCGATGATTCCTGCTTACGTCACCGCCCAGCCTGGCCAATCCGGTCCGCGGCCGACGGTCATCCTGCCCCACGGCGGGCCGAGCGCTCGCGACGAATGGGGTTTCGACTGGCTCGCGCAGTTTCTCGCGGCCCGCGGTTACACCGTGGTTCAGCCCAACTTTCGCGGCTCGTCCGGCTATGGCGACGAGTTCCTCGGCGAGAATGCTTTCCGCAACTGGCAACGCGCTATGAACGACATTCGCGATAGCGCCGACTGGGCCGTGAGCTCCGGCCTGGCCGATCCTGGACGAATGGCGATCGTCGGGTGGTCTTACGGCGGGTTTGCCGCGCTCAAGTCGGCGGCGACGGACGCACGCTACAAGGCCATAGTGGCAATCGCCCCGGTCACGGACCTCGGCGCCTTGCGCCGTGACACGGAAGGCTTCGAGAATTCGGACCTGTCGAAAGCGGCGATCGGCACCGGGGCCAGCCTGCGCGAAGGGTCTCCAGTGCTTGCCGCGGACGCGATCAAGGTGCCGGTGTTGCTGGTCCACGGCGATCTCGACAGCAATGTGCGCGTCGCGCACAGCCAACGGATGCAGCGCGCACTCCAGCGCGCCGGGGCGCCGGTCGAATTCCTGCGCTACAAGCATCTCGACCATTATCTCAACGACGGGACCGCGCGGACCGAAATGCTGACGCGCATCGGCGACATGCTCGAACGGACGATCGGTCATTGAAACGAAAAAGGGCGGCCCCGCGGGACCGCCCTTCGTTTTCGCGATGCCGCGTAGGGATCAGCGCGAATAGAATTCGATGACCAGGTTCGGCTCCATGCGGACCGGGTAGGGCACTTCGTCCAGCGTCGGGACGCGGGTGTAGGTGACCTTCGAGGTGCCGTCGGGAACGACGTAATCGGGCACGTCGCGCTCGGCTAGGCTCTGCGCCTCGATGACCAGCGCCATTTCCTGCGCCTTCGGGCCCAGTTCGATGACGTCGTTCACGTTCACGCGGCGCGACGCGATGTTGCACTTCGTGCCGTTGACGCGGATGTGGCCGTGGCTGACCAGCTGGCGGGCGGCCCAGATCGTCGGCGCGAACTTGGCGCGATAGACGATCATGTCCAACCGGCGCTCAAGCAGGCCGATAAGGTTCTGCGACGCGTCGCCCTTCATCGCGCTGGCCTCGGTGTAGGTGCGCTTGAACTGCTTTTCGGTGATGTCGCCGTAATAACCCTTCAGCTTCTGCTTGGCGCGCAGCTGAATGCCGAAGTCGGACAACTTGCCCTTGCGGCGCTGGCCGTGCTGGCCGGGACCATATTCGCGGCGGTTGACCGGGCTCTTGGGACGTCCGAAGACGTTTTCGCCCATGCGGCGGTCGAGTTTGTACTTGGCGCTAGAGCGCTTGCTCACGTCGTTTCTCCAACTTGCGTTCCATGTGTCCGGAACCGCACCGCCCAGCCGATATGCTGGACGCGACCACCGCTTCACCGGACGTGCAGGGTCAATTGCGAGCGGCGCAACTAGGGGGAAGGCGCCGGAAGGTCAAGCTCAGCCGCGGTTTCGCGGCGGTCCGACCAGCGCCCGGACGACCCCGCGAATGGCCTTCACCTCGCGCGACGACCAGCCGGTCTTGGTGAAGATGGTGCGCAAGGTGTTGCGCGTCGCCTGCGTCCGCGACGGCGGATGGAAATAGCCCTTGTCGAACAATTCGCTGTCCAGTTGCGCGATCAGTCCTTCCAGTTCCGCGTGCGGGGCCGCCGGCTCCAACTCCTTGTCGGGCGGAACGGCGAGTGTGTTCGACTTCGACCATTCGTAGGCCAGCAGGATCACCGCCTGGGCCAGGTTGAGCGACCCGAACTCCGGGTTGATCGGAACGGTGACGATCGCGGTGGCCATCGCCACTTCCTCGGTCTCCAGCCCTGACCTCTCCGGACCGAAGAGGATTGCTGAAGCTGCGTCGGAAGCGTGAATGTCTTCGGCCATTGCTTCGGGCGTAACCACCGGCATGACGAGGTCGCGGCGGCGAACGGTGGAGGCATAGACGGTCGAACAATCGGCGATCGCCTCCTGCACCGTGTCGAACAGCCGGGCGCGTTCGAGCACAACGTCGGCGCCGCTGGCGGCCGGTCCGGCATCGGGGTTGGGCCACCCGTCACGCGGAGCGACCAGCCGCATGTCGGTCAGCCCGAAGTTGAGCATCGCCCGCGCCGCCTTGCCGATGTTCTGCCCCAGTTGCGGGCGGACCAGGACGATCGCGGGATGCGGGCTAGCTGCCATCGCCGACCGCGCCGGCAATTTCGGCGAAGTCGCCCGGCTCGCTGAAGTCCTTGTAGACGCTGGCGAAGCGAATGTAGGCAACATGGTCGAGCGCCTTCAGCCCGTCCATCACCGCTTCGCCGATCTGCGCCGTGGTCACTTCGTCGCCGCGGGTTTCCAGCTGGCGCTGGATCGACGTGATCAGCCGTTCGATCTGCTCGTTCGAAATGTCGCGCTTGCGGCAGGCGATGGACACCGACCGTTCCAGCTTGGCGCGATCGAACGGTTCCTTGTCGCCTTCCTTCTTCACCACGGTCAGGTCGCGCAACTGCACGCGTTCGAAGGTTGTGAAGCGGGCGCCGCAGGCTTCGCACTGGCGGCGACGGCGGATCGACGCGCCGTCTTCCGACGGGCGGCTGTCCTTCACCTGGCTCGTTTCGTGGGTGCAGAAGGGGCAGCGCATCAGGAAGTGCCGGCACGAACAAATGTCAAAGCACTTAGTCCTGGTAGATCGGGAAGCGGGCGCAGAGTGCGCGCACGCGCTCGTTGACCTGCGCCTCGACCCCGCCGTTGCCGTCGAGGCCATTGGCCTGCAGTCCGTCGAGGACATCTGCGACCATGTCGGCGATGTCGCGGAATTCCGCCTCTCCGAACCCGCGCGTGGTGCCCGCGGGGGATCCGACGCGAATGCCGCTGGTCTTCATCGGCGGTAGCGGGTCGAAGGGCACGCCGTTCTTGTTGCAGGTGATGCCCGCCCGCTCGAGGCTTTCGTCGGCGTCCTTGCCGGTCAGGCGCAGCGGGCGCAGGTCGACCAGCGCGACGTGCGTGTCGGTGCCGCCGGCGACCAGATCCGCGCCGCGTTCCTTCAGCCGTCCGGCCAGCGTCTTGGCGTTGGCGATGACTGCCTGCGCGTAGGTCTTGAAATCAGGCTGCAACGCTTCGCCGAAAGCGACCGCCTTGGCAGCGATCACGTGCATCAGTGGGCCGCCCTGAAGGCCCGGGAACACGGCCGAGTTGATCTTCTTGGCGATAGCCTCGTCATCGGTCAGCACCATGCCGCCGCGCGGGCCGCGCAGCGTCTTGTGGGTGGTGGTGGTGACGACATCGGCATGGCCGAACGGGGTGGGGTGCTCGCCCGCCGCAACCAGCCCGGCGAAATGCGCCATGTCGACCATCAGCAGCGCCCCAACCTCGTCGCAGATTGCGCGGAACCGGGCGAAATCGATGTGCCGCGGATAGGCCGAGCCGCCGCAGATGATCAGCCGCGGCCTGTGCTCCTTGGCCAACCGTTCGACCTCTTCGAAGTCGATCAGATGATCGTCCACGCACACGCCATATTGGACGGCGTTGAACCATTTGCCCGACTGCGCCGGCGGGGCGCCGTGGGTCAGGTGGCCGCCGGCGGCCAGGCTCATGCCCATGATCGTGTCGCCCGGCTTGCACAATGCAAGCATGACCGCGCCATTGGCCTGCGCGCCGGAATGCGGCTGGACGTTGGCGAAGCCGCAGCCGAACAATTGCTTGGCGCGTTCGATCGCCAGGGTCTCGACCGAATCCGACGGCCCGCAGCCCTGATAATAGCGGCGGCCCGGATAGCCTTCGGCATATTTGTTGGTCAGCACCGAGCCCTGCGCCTCGAGCACAGCCCTGGAGACGATATTCTCGGACGCGATCAGCTCGATCTGCGTCTGTTCGCGGGTCAGTTCGGCCTTGATCGCGTCGGCGACGGCCGTGTCGGCCTGGCCAAGCGTGCTGGTGAAAAAGCCCTTGGGCTGGACGTCGTTCAAGTTGGCGGCGCTGGCCATCAGTCGATTTCCTGCGGAAGTTTAGAGAGCTGGTCGACCCGGCGCTGGTGACGGTCGCCGAGAAAGTCGGAGTCGAGAAAGGCGGTGACGCATGCCTTGGCCATTTCCGAACCGATCAGGCGGGCGCCAAGGGCGATGGCATTGGCGTCGTTATGCTGGCGGGCAAGGCGGGCAGACAAGGGCTCGGCCACCTGCGCGCAGCGGCAGGCCGGGTTGCGATTGGCCGCAATCGCCACGCCGATGCCCGATCCACACACGGTGATCCCGAGTTCGGCCCGGCCGTCGGCAATGGCCTCAGCGAGCAGGGCCCCGTAGCGGGGATAATCGACGCTGTCCGGACCATTGGTACCCAGGTCGAGCAGGTCGTGACCCGTGTCGCGAAGCCAGTCGGCAAGCTCGTCCTTGAGGGCATATCCGGCGTGGTCGGCGGAGAGTGCGATGCGCATGCATGCCGCCTAGGCCAAGCGGCGCGGATTCGCCACCCCGACCGCCTGCCGGACTGCAGAAATTTGCCGTCGCGAGGACGCGTGCATCGCGACCTGCATGGGGCGAGAGAGTGCGTCGCTGCTTGGCCGCCTGGCTTGCGCCAGTGGACCGCGCGATTTGCGATGGGGACGCAACGACCCTAGCGTCCGCCGCGACCGTTGCTTGCAAGGACTTTCGCGTTTGACTCCTCCGACCCTGGGCCAGTGGTGGTACGGCAATGTCACGACCGGGGTCGATCACCGCGCGGTGATCGAAGCGGTTCAGGAAGACGCCGGCCTGTCGAAGCATTTCGCGTTCATGACGCTGATGTCGGCCGGCATCGCGATCCTCGGCCTGTTGCTGTCGTCGCCGGCGGTGGTCATCGGCGCGATGCTGATCTCGCCGCTGATGGGGCCGATCATCGGCTTCGGCTTCGCGCTTTCGACGTTCGATTCGAACGAGCTCAAGCGGACCGGCTGGGCGCTGGTCATCGGGGTCGTGCTGGCGGTGCTGTTCTGCGCCTCGATCGTGCTCATCTCCCCGCTGCAGTCGGTGACGGCGGAAATCGCCGCGCGGACCCGACCCAACCTGTTCGACCTGCTGGTCGCGCTCTTTTCCGGACTGGCCGGCACCTATGCGATGATCCGCGGCCGCCATGGTGCCATCGTCGGCGTGGCCATCGCCACCGCGTTGATGCCGCCGCTGGCAGTGATGGGCTTCGGCCTCGCCACCGCCAATTGGCAGGTACTCAGCGGGTCTACCCTGCTGTTTTTCACCAACCTGATGACCATTGCCGCCGCGGCCGCGATCCTCGCCCGGCTTTACGGGTTCGCCACCGGTCTGTCGCCCAACCAGACCCGGTTGCAGGCGACCCTGATCGTTGCCGCGATGATCGCGCTGGGCATCCCGCTGGCCCTGTCGCTGCGGCAGATCGCGTGGGAAGCGTTGAGCAGCCGCGAAGCGAGCACCGTAATTGCGTCGAACTTCCCCAAGACGGCGCGGGTCAACGATCTGGCGGTCAATTACCATGCCGATCCGATAGAGGTCAGCGCGACCGTGCTGACGCCCGAATATCGCCGGGTCGAGGACCGCCTGCGCAACCAGCTGGCGCGGACGATGGGGCAGCCGGTGCTGCTGTCGCTCGACCAGATCCGCACCGAAGACGGCGCGCAGTCGGCAAGCGCGACCAACGCCTCGGCCTTACAGCGGCAGGCGACGAAGGTTGCCGAACAACTGGCGCTCGTCGCCGGCGTGCCGGTCGGCAACATCGTGGTCGACCGCGCCGCGCACTTTGCCAGCGTTCGCGCAGCGCCGCTCCCCGGCGCGTCGCTCGACGCTTATCTGCAGCTTGAAAAGCGCGTTGCCGCGACCATGCCGGGATGGCGGATCAACCTGATCCCGCCACTGATGCCGCTTCCCAATGTGGTGGTGACGGATGGAGAGGTCGATCCCAAATCGCTGGAAACGCAGGTCTGGGCCGCGAAACGGCAGGGATTGCCGGTCTCGGTAACCGGCGGCTCCAACCAACAGGCGGACGAAGTCACGCAATGGCTGACCAACGCCGGTGTCCAGGCGGTCAAGGGCCCGAGCCGCGGTGGTGAGATCGCAATCCGCTGGCGGCTCCCTGAAGATCGCTCACGGAACTAGGGGTGTCGCGACTGCCATTCAGCGGCTTGCGCGGTTACCGTATCATTGTATTACGTCAGCATGACACTGTCGGAGGCAGGGATGAAGCAGTTTGTTTGCGGTGTAGCGGCAATGGCGATCGCAACCGGAGCGCAGGCCAGCAGTCCCGCCGCGCCTGTCCAGGTGATGGTCGTCGGAACGTATCACTTCGCCAATCCCGGCCTCGACCTGAACAACATCGAGGCTGACGACGTGCTGACGCCGAAGCGTCAGGGCGAACTGGACCGGCTGACGGCCGAACTGGCGTCGTTCAAACCGACGAAGATAATGGTCGAGCGCACGGTCGATTCTGCTGGACTTGCCGATCCCAACTTCGCGAAATTCAAGGCGTCCGATCTTGCAAGCAATCGCGACGAGCGCGTCCAGATCGCTTATCGCCTGGCAGCGCGCACGGGCGCACAGGTCTTCGGAATTGACGAGCAACCCGGTGAGGGTGAGCCCGATTATTTCCCGTTCCAGGCCGTGTCCGATTGGGCCGCATCGAACGGGAAAGAGGAGGCCCTTGGCGCGCTGATGGAAACTGGGGCCGCGGTAGCGAAACAGATCGAGGTCGATCAGAAGTCCAAGAGTATCGGCCGCATCCTGGCCGAGCAGAATGACCCGGAGACGATCGAACGCAGCCAACAGATGTATTACGGAGCGCTCGCGTTCGGCGGCATCGACAAGCAACCGGGCGCCGACCTCAACGCCATGTGGTATCTGCGAAATGCCAAGATCTTTGCCAAGATGCAGACCGTCGCCCATCCCGGCGACCGTATTGTCGTGGTCTACGGGGCCGGCCACAATTATTGGCTCCGCCATTTTGCCAAGACGGCGCCGGGATATGCCCTGATCGAAGCCAGTCCTTTTCTGAAGCGCGCAGATCCCTAGGTGTTGACTTCTTCGCGCTCGAAGGCGCGGCACCGCGGGCGGGCGGAATGGCTTACGCCGGTTTCGGCTTGCCCCCCTCAAGGTCGGCAATGCGCTGCTGCAGCTGCTCGATGGTCTTGAGCATCAGGTCTTCACGCGAGTGGCGCGACAGGCTTGTCCGCAACGCGGCGGCAAGGTCCGGCGCAAGATCGCGAAGCGCTTCCAGCTCCTCGCGGTTGTAGCGGTTGCCGTCCGACCGCCGGCCAAGCACCAGCCGGCCCACCGTCCCTTCCCGGTCGACCAGGTCGACGGTCCGGAAAGCGGTGCCGGTGCGACCCCGCGTGGCGATTGCCCGGTCCGTTCCGCCCGCGATCACGCTCAGCACGGCAAAGGCCGGGTGGATGGCGTCATCCAGCCGTTCGAGCACGCGCTGGGCAATGTCGTCCGGCGGCAGCGACAAGCGCCATTCGCTCAATTGCTCGGCCAGGTCTTCCAATTTCGATCCGGCCCCGACGAAGCGGCGCTTGGTCCATCCGACGACCACGGATTGGGTCGGCGCGAACACGCCCGCGGCGACGATCGCGCTCAGCACCGTGGCGGCGGCTTCATGCTCGCCACCGACGACGGAAGTGACCACCATCTTCGAAAGGTCCGCGGTCGCCGCCCACACCACGCCGACGATCATCGTCACCAGTGCGTAGGCGGCGGACCGGCTGATGACCTTGTCAGCTTCCCACAGCCGGAAGCGGAGCAGGGCGACCAGCAGGCCCAGAGGAATGAGCATGACGCCGAGGCTGAACAGGGACAGGACCGAGAGCGCGGCGAAAGCGGTGTAGGTCGACGGATCGTCGCCCAGCCACGCCGCGATCAGGCTGGCGACCAGGATCAGGAACAGCCCGCTGCCGAAACCGAACGCCGCCCACTTGATCTGCTGCCGCGCAATCCCCTCGGGCTCGCGCCGGAACCGGATCACCAGCACGGATACCAGGGCGAGCATCAACCCGACGCTGCCGATGCCCTGAATATCCTCGTCGACCACCGGAATCGACATGGGGATGGCGAACAGGATGCCGAGCGGGATCAGCCAGCGCATGAAGCGCGGCACGAACACGCCGTCGGGGAACGACACCATTCCGATCAGGAAAAGGTAGATGAAGATGCCGCCCAGCAAGTCCAGCATCCAGCTGTAGTCGGTCCACAACCACAATTGCAGTGGCGGATCGACACTTGCCGCCACCACCGCAAAGGCAAAAGCAAGGATCATCGCCACCGGGTCGCGCGGACGGCGAAGCGCCAGGAGCGCACTGCACGTCAGCATTGCGATGCAGGCGAGAACGGACAGGGTCAGCCGGGTGGCGAAGCGAAAGTTGCGCGATTGCTGCGCTTCGGCGGAGACGGGCTCGGCGGAGCGGGCAACGGTGACTTCGGTCAATTGCCCGCCAGGTCGCCGCAAGGTCACGCTGCGCGCCGGATTGGCGGGATCGGATAACAGGCCGGCGAAGTCGGCGACGACTGCGTCTTTGGCAACGGGCCGGCCATTGACCGCGACCAGCTTCGACGGCTCCCGTACTTGCGGACGGGCCGTGCCGCCTTCCGCGGTGTAAACGGACAGCTTGCCGCTGGTGGTCACGTCGAAATCCAGGCCGTGGGCATGGATTGCGGGTTGGTATTCGGTGGTGGCCCGAACCGCGTACAGCGTCGCGATCGTCCCGACCGCGAGCGCCGCAACGAAGCACACGACCCACAGCGCGCGCAGCCCGCGCGCCCAGCCGGCAGGGATCGACCGCAGCCGCGCGGGCGGCTTCACGAACGCGGACAACACACCTGCTAACGACATTCCCGGCCCCCCGACGCCCCTATGATAGCAGCGTGCGCGCGGAATTTAATCGGTCAATTACGGCCTAAAAGCATTCGGTCGGCGATGCGGGCATCCGGGCCAGCAGCAGGGTCGGCGCTTGCCGCCAAGGACGTCCTCCTGCAGCCGGCCCAGACGCTTGTCGCGCGTCTCCTGCTTCTTCGCCGAGGACATCCAGCAGATCCACTCGTTGCGGCCGAGTTCGGTTAGCCCGTCCCATTTGGCGTGCAGCGCAGGGTGGTCGTCGAGAACGGTTTTGAGGTCGTCCGGCACCGCATGCCGGAAATCGGCCGACGCGACGGCCACCTAGGCGGCTCGCCGAAGCTCCAGCCGGCCCCAGATTTCGACCAGCGCGCCAACCAGCTCGTCCATCATCTCGGCGCTATGGCAGGGGCCGGGCGTAAAGCGCAGCCGCTCGGTCCCGCGCGGGACGGTCGGGAAATTGATTGGCTGCACGTAGATGCCATATTCGGCGAGCAGCACGTCGCTGATCTTCTTCGCCTTGACCGGGCAGCCGACCAGCAAGGGCACGATGTGGGTGACGCTGGGCATCACTGGCAGCCCAACGGCGGCGAATTTCTTCTTCAGCGTGGCAGCGGCCGCCTGCTGGGCCTCGCGCTCCTCGGTCGACACCTTGAGGTGCTTCACGCTGGCCAGCGCACCGGCAACCAGCACCGGCGACAGCGAAGTGGTGAAGATGAAGCCCGGCGCGTAGCTGCGGATGCAGTCGACGATCGTCTTGCTGGCCGCGATATAGCCGCCCATCACGCCGAAGGCCTTGCCCAGCGTCCCTTCAATGATGGTCAGCCGGTGCGACAGCGAATCGCGCTCTGAAATGCCGCCGCCATGATCCCCGTACATGCCGACCGCATGCACTTCGTCGAGATAGGTCAGTGCGCCGTAGCGATCGGCGAGGTCGCAGATTTCCGCGATTGGCGCGATGTCGCCGTCCATCGAATAGACGCTTTCGAATGCGATCAGTTTGGGCGTGTCCGGCGCGCAGTCGCGCAGCAACTGCTCGAGATGCTCAAGGTCGTTGTGGCGGAATACCCGCTTCTCGCAGCCCGAATTCTTGATCCCCGCGATCATCGACGCGTGGTTCAGCTCGTCGGAAAAGATCACGCAGCCGGGCAGCAGCTTGCCGACGGTCGACAGCGTCGCCTCGTTCGACACGTAGCCCGAGGTGAACAGCAGCGCCGCTTCCTTGCCGTGCAGGCTGGCCAGTTCGGCCTCCAGGCGCACGTGATAATGGCTGTTGCCGCTGATGTTGCGGGTGCCGCCGGATCCGGCGCCGACTTCGTGCAGGGCCGATTCCATCGCCTCGATCACCGCCGGATGCTGGCCCATGCCGAGATAGTCGTTGGAGCACCACACGGTGACCGGCTTCGGCCCGTTGCCGCCGAAGCAATGCGCATTGGGATAGGACCCCTTGGTGCGCAGAATGTCGATGAACACGCGGTAGCGGCCCTCGCCGTGAAGGTTCTCGATCGCCGCCTTGAAGATGCTGTCGTAATCCAACGCTTGTCCGTTTCCGTCGCGTGCCGGCGCGCTTTAACGCCGCCGGGCGGCGATTTCCACCCTAGAGGGCCTGAACCTCGCCGATCCCATATTCGGCCAGTGCGGACAGCAGGACCGCACGCGGCGGCCCGCCGGTGAAAACCGCGATTCCACCCGGATAGTCGGCCGGCCACGGCTGGCCCCGGGTAAGATAAGCGATGCGGCGGGCAATGCCATGGCCACCGTCGATCCAGCGCATTCCCGGAAACGCCTGGTCCAATTCGTCGGTCAGCAGGGGGAAGTGGGTGCAGGCCAGCACAACCGTATCCAGCCCGGCCGCGCTGGGCTGCTCGAACAAGGGCGCTACCGCATCGCGCACTGCGCCGACCGACACCGGTTCGCCGGCGAGCTTGCGCTCCGCGAGGTCGACCAGCGCCGGCGAGCCGTAGCGAACGACCGTGCAATTGCCCGCAAACTGCGTCGCCAGATCGTCGACGTAAGGCTGGCGGATGGTGGCTTCGGTGCCCAGCACGCCAATGACGCCGGTTCTGGTGGCTTCGGCCGCGGGCTTGATCGCCGGGACGGTGCCGACGACCGGTATGTCGAGCGCTTCGCGCACATGGTCGAGCGCGATGGTGCAGGCGGTGTTGCAGGCAACCACCACCAGCCGCGGCGCGAAGCGTTCGACCAGCCGCCCAAGCAATGCAGGAACCCGGCTCGCGATTTCCTCTTCCGACCGCGTCCCATAGGGATAGCCAGCGCTGTCCGCCGCGTAGACGATCGGCGCGGTGGGCAGTAGCGCGCGGGTCGGGCCCAGCACCGACAGCCCGCCAACGCCGGAATCGAAGAACAGCAACGGGCGGTCCGCGTTCATCCGGCCCGGATTGGCGATCCGGCCGTTGCCGTCAACTCTCCGCCTATTTCACGACGGTCGTGCCGCCGCCCCCGGCCTGGAAAACGAAGGCGCCCTTGGTCCCGGCCTGCATTTCCTTGAGCGTGACCTTGCCGTCGCGATCCGTGTCGAAGTCCGCGAATGCCCCCGGGGGCAGGGTTGGCTTGTCGGCAGCGTCGATGAAGCCCGACTTGTCGGTATCCATTTGCGCGAAGTCGCGCTCGACCAGTTGCACGAGCGTCATCCCGCCAGAGATTGGCTGGGAAGAAGACGCGTCGGATAGCCCCACGTAGACGAAGCTGAGTGCGCCGATGGCCGCGATCGAAATCATGATTAGTCTCCTGTCCATGGACGGTCGCGGTCGGGAGACGTCCCGATGCGCGGCATCCGGCCCGGTTTGTGCCGCGGCCGGGCCGGCGCTTGCGAGGTCCGACGGTCCGGGTACCGAAAGATGGGCGCTTTTCCCTTCCGACGCGGCAAGCAGCCGCGCAGCCTTCAGGGACGAACTCACGCCAAGCTTGGCGCGCGCCATCTTGAGCCGCTTTTCGACGGCGTGCGGCGAGATTCCAAGGTCGATCGCCATCTCCTTGGCGGTCTGCGGATGGAGCCGGCGGCGCAGGCAGATCTTTTCATTCTCGGTCAGGCGGCCAAGCGCGGCGCGCATGACAGGATCGAGCGGTTCGGCGGCAGATTCCATCGTCCGGAACGCTAGGGCCGAAGGGAAATAAACCCAAATCCGGATTCTGGTACCCCAAGTCTCGCCGCCAGCGACGACGTGACAAGTTGCACGGGCCTGCGACTTTGCTACCCATCGCTCTGTGACCACCGACCTCATCCTGCCCGTGGTGATCGGCTATCTGCTCGGCTCGATCCCGTTCGGCCTGTTGCTCACGCGGCTGGCGGGGAAGGGCGACGTGCGCGACGTCGGATCGGGCAATATCGGCGCGACCAACGTGATGCGCGCCGGCGGCAAGACCCTTGGCGCGGTGACGCTGGTGCTCGACGCGCTCAAAGGCGCGGCTGCGGTATGGATCGCGCAAAATTATTTCCAGGCCACGCCGGCCAGCGACCAGGCCGCGGCCGCCGGAGCGCTCGTCGGACATCTGTATCCCATCTGGCTGAAGTTTCGCGGCGGCAAGGGCGTCGCCACGTACTTCGGGATCCTCTGCGTGCTGTGGTTCACCGGCGCGCTGGTCTACGCCGCAGTATGGCTGGCAACGCTGGCGATCCTGCGCATTTCGTCTGTTGCCGGAATCCTTGCCGTGGCCAGCGCGCCGATCGCTGCCGCAATCCTTGGTCAAACCATCCTGTTCCCGCTCCTGCTCGGTTTTGCGCTTCTGGTCATCTGGAAGCACCGCGAGAACATCGCCCGGCTCCGCGCCGGTACCGAGACACGAGTGGGAAGGGCACGCTCTGGCTGACGATTTGATCGCGCGGATCCGGTTGATCCGCTCCTCCAGCATCGGGCCCGTCACCTACCGTCAGTTGCTGGCGCGGTTCGGCTCGGCCGCGGCGGCGCTGGACGCCATTCCCGACCTTGCCCGGCGCGGCGGCGGCAAGGCGCCGACCTTGTGGGCGCAAGGCGCGGCGGTGCGCGAAGCGGAACGGGTGGAACAGCTGGGTGCGCGCTATCTGGTGCTGGGGCAGGGGCTGTACCCGCCCTTGCTCGCCCAGCTTGACGATGCGCCTCCGCTGATCGTCGCGAAAGGCGATCTCGGGCTGCTCGACCGTCCGGCGGTGGCGCTGGTCGGGGCCCGCAACGCATCCGCCGCCGCCTGCCGCTTTGCCCGCGGCCTTGCCCACGACCTTGGCGCGGAAGGGCTGGTGGTAGTGTCCGGTCTGGCCCGCGGCGTCGACGCCGCTGCCCATGACGGCGCGATGGACAGCGGCACCGTTGGCGTCGTCGCCGGGGGCGTAGACGTCTTCTACCCGCCAGAGAACGAGGCGCGGCAGAGGGCGATGTTCGAACGCGGGCTCGTGCTTGCAGAGATGCCGCCCGGTAAGGAGCCGCGCGCCCGTCACTTTCCCTATCGCAACCGGATCATCGCCGGCCTGAGCCTGGGCACGGTCGTGGTCGAAGCAGCCCCGCGCTCGGGCTCGCTGATCACCGCGCGGCTCGCCGCGGAGGCGGGGCGGGAAGTGATGGCTGTCCCAGGCTCACCGCTCGACCCTCGCGCGCGCGGCTGCAACCAGCTGATTCGCGACGGCGCGACGCTGGTGCAGAATGCCGCCGACGTGGTCGAGGCGGTGCGCCCCAATCGCCCGCGCGTGCAATCGCCGTCCGAGCCGTTCGAGACGGCTGACGAAGGCGCGGCGAGCGACGTCGAAAGCCTGCTTGGCCCGTCGCCGGTGCCGGTCGACGAGATCATCCGACTGTCGGGAGCGCCTGCCGGAGCCGTGCAGATGGCGCTGCTGGAGCTTGACCTTGCCGGCCGGCTAGACCGGCACGCGGGCAACAAGGTCAGCTTGCGGCAGGACTAGGCTTCGAGCGCGGCGAGTTCGGCCTGGATGTTGGCGCGCGCCTGCCTCTCCAGCCGGCTGCGGAATTCTGGATGCGGATAGATGGCGTCGGCGTCGAGCAGTTGGCGAAGCACGCGGGTGCGGCCGTTCTTCCACCCGTCGTCGTCGACCGCGGCATATTCCTTACGTACGGCTGCGACATAGTCGGCATATCTGGACGGGTCGGCGCCAAGGATGGCCAGGTCGATCGAGACCAGAAGCTGGCCCAGGCGATCGCCGTCTTCGGCGCGATGGTCGGCGGTCAGGCGGATCAACCGGGCGACTTCGGCGGCATCGGCGGCAGCAATGCCGCAACGCTCAAGCTCCATCATCGCCAGCTCGGCGCTCTTGTCCTCATTGTCGGCGCGGCCCGGCTCGTAGACGGCGTCGTGCCACAGGATTGCCCATTTCAGCAGTCGCGTTTCGCCGCCACCCAGCCCGTGCACCCAATCGAGCTCGCGCAGGCAGTCCTCCAGATGGCGTTCGTCGTGATAATGACGGTCCGGCGCGGCGTAGGCCGCTCGCGCACGCAGCTCCGCATCGACGATGCACGCGTCGTAACTCGGCTCTGTCATGATCCCCCAAAAAGCGACTGCTAGGGATTCGGCCGGCGTTTCTTCCCTGATTGAGCGCACGATGTCGAGGGCGGTTGACGGGAAGTTTCCACGGGCCGCACCATCGCGCGTACGTACGTATAGGAATTTGCCCACGTGAAATTGGTCGTCGTCGAATCGCCTGCAAAGGCGAAAACAATCGAGAAGTATCTGGGTCCGGGCCATCGCGTCCTGGCCTCCTATGGTCACGTCCGCGACCTGCCGCCAAAGGACGGGTCGGTCGATCCCGACGCGGATTTCGCGATGGAATGGCAGGTGTCGGCCGACAAGACGCGGCAGCTGAAGGCTATCACCGACGAGGCCAAGGGCGCCGACACGCTGATCCTCGCCACCGACCCGGATCGCGAGGGCGAGGCGATCAGCTGGCACCTTGCCGAGGTGCTGAAGAAGAAGAAGGTCCTGCCCGCGACCGTTCAGCGCGTGGCGTTCAACGCCATCACGAAAAGCGCGGTGACCGAGGCGATGGCGCACCCGCGCGAGCTCGATGCGAACCTTATCGACGCGTACAAGGCGCGGCGCGCGCTCGATTACCTCGTCGGCTTCACACTTTCGCCGATCCTCTGGCGCAAGTTGCCGGGGGCCAAGTCCGCCGGTCGCGTGCAGTCGGTCGCGCTTCGCCTGATCGTCGACCGCGAGCGTGAGATCGAAATCTTCAAGCCGCAGGAATATTGGTCGATCGTCGCCAGCTTCGAATCCGACGGGCAGGGCTTCACCGCCCGCCTGGTCGAATTCGACGGGCAGAAGATCGACCGGCTGACCATCGGCAACGCCGGCGACGCCGGCAAGGCGAAGGCTGCCGTGGAGGCCGGGCGCTTCACTGTCGCATCGGTCGAAACCAAGCCGTTTTCCCGCAATCCGCCGCCGCCATTCACCACGTCGACGCTGCAGCAGGAAGCGGCGCGCAAGCTGGGCTTCGCCGCCAGCCACACGATGCGCGTTGCGCAGGGCCTCTACGAACAGGGGCTGATCACCTACATGCGGACCGATGGCGTCGACATGGCGGGCGAGGCGATCAGCGCCGCGCGCAAGGCGATCGCGGAGCGCTACGACAGCGGCTACGTCCCCGACAGTCCGCGCAAATACACCAGCAAGGCGAAGAATGCGCAGGAAGCGCACGAAGCGATTCGCCCGACCGACTTCTTCAAGCGCCGCGCCGGCGACGGCGATGCGGGCCGCCTGTACGAGCTGGTGTTCAACCGCGCGCTGGCCAGCCAGATGGCCTCGGCGCGGCTGGAACGGACGACGGTCGAACTGGCCGACGGGACCGGGCGCGCGGTGCTACGCGCGACCGGCCAGGTCGTGCTCTTCCCCGGCTTCCTCGCTCTTTACGAGGAAGGCCGCGACGAAAGTGCCGACGACGAGGACGGCGCGCGTATGCCGTTGCTGCGCGAAGGCGATGCGCCGGCCAAGACCGGCGTGGAGTCCACCCAGCATTTCACCCAGCCCCCGCCGCGGTTTTCGGAAGCCAGCCTGGTCAAGCGGCTGGAGGAGCTCGGCATCGGCCGGCCGTCGACCTACGCGTCGATCCTGCAGACGCTGAAGGACCGCGAGTACGTGCGCGTCGACAAGGCGCGTTTCGTGCCGGAAGAAAGCGGCCGGCTGGTCACCGCCTTCCTTGAGCGCTTCTTCGAAAAATATGTCAGCTACGATTATACTGCGGAGCTGGAAGAGGAGCTGGACGATGTGTCCGGGGGCCGGCTCGACTGGCAGAAATTGCTCGAACTGTTCTGGCGCGATTTCCAGCCCAAGGCGGGCGAGGTGATGGAACAGCAGCCGTCGGAAATCACCGCGGCGCTCGATGAATTCCTCGCTCCGTGGCTATTCCCCGACAAGGGCGACGGCAGCGATCCGCGCCTCTGTCCGGCCTGCGGTAACGGCCGGCTGGCCCTGCGCGGCGGCCGCTTCGGTGCGTTCATCGCCTGCTCCAACTATCCCGACTGCAAATATACGCAGCGGTTCGGCCAGCCGGGCGCCGACGGCGCGGCAGAGGGACCGAAGGAACTTGGCAACGGGATCGAGCTGAAGTCGGGTCGGTTTGGACCCTATCTGGAACGCGACGGCAAGCGCTCGTCGATCCCCAAAGACATTCCGGTCGACGACGTCGATACCGACATGGCCGAAAAGCTGCTGTCCCTGCCGCGGGAGATCGGCGACCATCCGGAAACCGGCAAGCCGATCACCGCTTCGATCGGACGCTACGGGCCGTACCTTGCCCATGACGGCAAATATGCGAAGCTCGGATCGACCGCCGAAGTGTTCGAAACCGGCATGAACGCCGCGGTGGCGAAGCTGGCGGACGCGGCGGCGTCCAAGGGCGGCCGCGGTGCGGCGCGCGAACCGATCGCCGAGCTGGGCAAACACCCGCAGACGGACAAGGAGCTTAAGGTGATGGCCGGGCGCTACGGGCCCTACGTCACCGACGGCACCACACACGCCACGCTGCCCAAGGGCACCGAGCCGAAGGACGTTACGCTCGACCAGGCGGTCGAATGGATCGATGCCAAGGCGGCCAAGGGTCCGGCAAAGAAAAAGAGTCGCGGCGGCGCGAAGAAGAAGCCGGCAGCGAAAAAGAAGAAGGCCTAGCCGCAGGCCTTGCAGCCGCCGTCCTTGGGCAGGCGGATGGTGCGCCAGTCGAGGTTGAGGCCGTCGAACAGGAACAGCTTGCCGGCGGCATCGCCGCCGATCCCGACCAGCGCGCGGATCGCCACCACGGCGGCAAAGCTGCCAACGGTCGCGGCAAGCGGCCCGAGCACGCCGTTTTCCGCACAGGTATCGCAATCTTCGGTGTCGAACGCGTCGCCGACGAAACAGCGATAGCAAGGCTTGTCCGCCTCCCAGCCGCGGAACAGGCCGACTTGTCCCTGGAACTGGATCGCCGCTGCCGACACCAGCGGGATGTGCAGCCGTGTGGACGCGTCGCCCACCGTCAGGCGAGTGGCGAAATTGTCGCTTCCGTCGAGCACCAGATGATGTCCGCCGATCAGCCGCTCGACATTCGCGTCGTCCAGCCGCGTATCCGCTGCCAGCGCATTGACATGCGGGTTGAGGGCGCGGGCGAAATCGGCCGCGAGCGTCGCCTTGTGACCGCCGATCTGGTCGTCGCGAAAGATCGTCTGACGCTGCAAGTTCGACCGCTCGACCCGGCCGTCGTCGATGATCGTCAGGGTACGTACGCCCGCTGCGGCCAAGGCCGGGATCGCGGCGCTGCCGATGCCTCCGGCGCCGACGATTGCGATGCGCGCGTCCTTCAGCCGGCGCTGCCCCACGCCACCCATCTGCGGCAGGACGATGTGCCGTGCGTAGCGTTCCAGTTCGTTGTCGGTGAAATCGCTCACCAGCCGGTCGAGCCGAACCCGCCGCTGCCGCGCGTCGTGTCGCTCAGCGCGTCCGCCTCGACGAAATCGGCTCGGCAAACCGGCGCCGGCACCAGCTGGGCGATGCGCTCCCCCCGCTGGATCGCGAAGGGCTCGCGGCCAAGGTTGATCAGGATTACCTTCACTTCGCCGCGATAGTCGCTGTCGATGGTCCCGGGCGTATTGAGCACGGTCACGCCATGCTTGAAGGCAAGGCCCGATCGCGGCCGCACCTGGACTTCGTAGCCGTGGGGTATCTCGATCGCGAAACCGGTGGCAACGCCGCGATAATCGCCCGGGGCGAGAGTCAATTCCTCGGCGGACGTCACGTCGAGCCCGGCGGCATGCTCGCTGGCGTAACGCGGCAGCGGCAGGCCCTCGCCATGCGGAAGCCGCACCAGCTTGATCTCGATCATGGCAATTCCTTCGTGATCCGTTCGACCAGTCGGCGGGCGACATCGGCCTTGGTCATTTCCGGCCAGTCCTCGACGCCGTCGGCGGTGACCAGGTGAACGCGGTTCATCCGACCGCCCATGACATCACCGCTAACGTCGTTGGCCACGATCCAGTCGGCCTTCTTCGCCGCCCGCTTGGCCACCGCATTGTCGATCACCGCGTCGGTTTCCGCCGCGAACCCGACCAGCAGGCGCGGGCGCGCAGCGCTTTGGGCCAGCGTGGCGAGGATGTCCGGATTTGGCGACCATTCAAGCTTGGGCGGCCCGCCCGATTTCTTGAGCTTGGTTGGCGACTGCCTGACCTTCCAGTCGGCCACGGCGGCGACAAGGATCGCCGCATCGGCGGGAAGGGCGGCCTCGACCGCCCGAGCCATCTCCTCGGCGGTCTCCACGTCGACGCGGTCGACACCGCCGGGCGTATCGAGTGCGACCGGCCCCGCGACCAGTGTCACCCGCGCGCCAAGCGCCGCCGCAGCCTCGGCAATCGCAAAGCCCTGTCGCCCGGACGAGCGGTTGGCGATCACCCGCACCGGGTCGATCGGCTCGTGCGTCGGCCCGGCGGTGACGAGGATGTGCTTACCGTCGAGCCTCACTTCAGCAGGTCGCCGAGCGCCTTCACGATAGCCGCGGGCTCGGGCAGTCGGCCCGGACCGTATTCGCCGCAGGCCATTTCGCCTTCCGCCGGGTCGATGATCCGCACGCCGTCGGCCTTCAGCTGCGCGATATTCCGCTGCGTCGCCGCATGCTGCCACATGCGCACGTTCATCGCCGGGGCAACAACCACCGGCTTGTCGGTCGCCAGCAGCAACGTAGTCGCAAGGTCGTCGGCGATGCCGGCCGCCATCTTGGCGATAAGGTCGGCGGTGGCCGGGCAGACGAGAATGAAGTCGGCCGACCGCGACAGCTGGATATGGCCGATTTCGACCTCGTCCTTGAGCTCCCAAAGCGTGGTGTGCACCTGGCTCTCGGCCAGGGTGCCAAGGCTCATCGCGGTGACGAAATGTTCGCCGCCCCTAGTCAGCACCGGGGTCACCGAATGACCCGCCTTCTTGAGCAGGCGGACCAGCTCCAGCGATTTGTAGGCGGCGATCCCGCCGCCGACGATCAGCAGCACCCGTGTCATCGCGATCGCTCTGCCGCTATCATAAGCGCGAGTCGAGGGGGCGAGTTTGCCGCCACGCCATCGGGAGACGGGGAAGTGCAAGCATTGGAACGCCTGTTCACGCGCATCGCGTCGGCCATTTCGCTGGTCAGCGGAAAGCCGATTACCTTTGTCGCAGCCATCCTCATCATTCTCATATGGGGCATTACCGGGCCAATCTTCGCCTTTTCCGACACGTGGCAGCTGGTGGTGAACACCGGCACGACAATCGTCACCTTCCTGATGGTGTTCCTGATCCAGAACACCCAGAACCGCGATGCGGCGGCGATGCAGGCCAAGCTGGACGAATTGCTGCGGGCGGTGCCCGGGGCGCGCGAACAGTTCATCGGCATCGAACATATGACCGATCGCGAGGTCGAGCGCATTCGCGAAGCGCTGGAGCGGGAAAGCGACGATTCGCAGAATGCCAAGCGCGCGCCGAAGGGCACGGTCGACCGGCTGCTTCGCCGGCGCTGAGGGTCTAGCCGGCCAGGAGGATGACCGCGGCCGCGATCGCCGCGCCAAGCACGCCGGCGGCGACCAAGCCATACCAGCGGCCATAGTCGACCGCTTCGATGACCGGCAGCGGCGGTGCCGGCGGGGCGGCGCCCGCCGGGGGATAATAAGCGTCGAGCCGGTCGATCAGGTCGGGCAGCTTCTTGATCGCCCGCACCGTGTCGACGATGCGGTCCGCATAATAGGCCTCGGGGCCCAGTTCCGACCGCATCCATTCGCGCAGGAATGGTTCGGCGGTTTCCCACATGTTGATGTCGGGATCGAGCTTGCTCGCGACGCCCTCGTTCATGACGATCGATTTCTGCAGCAGCAGCAGGTGCGGCTGGGTCGGCATGTCGAAATCGCGGGTGATCGAAAACAGGCTTTCGAGCATCCGGCCGACGCTGATGTCCTTGACCGGAAGTCCGCGGATCGGCTCACCCGCGGCGCGCAGCGCGGTGGCGAATTCGTCGACGTTGTGGTGGCCGGGCACATATTGCGCCTCGAAATGGATTTCGGCGACGCGCCGGTAATCGCCGGAAATCAGCCCGTAGAGGATCTCCGCAAGCCACACGCGGGCGCGGCGGTCGATCCGCCCCATGATCCCGAAATCGATCGCAGCGATGCGTCCGTCGGGCAGTGCGAACAGGTTGCCGTGATGAAGGTCGGCGTGAAAGAAGCCGTCGACGATCGCCTGGCGCAGGAAGGCACGGACGAGGATCGCGGCCAGTTCCTTCGTATCGTGCCCGGCGGCGACCAGCGCGTCGCGGTCGTTCAGCTTGATCCCGGACAGCCATTCCATCGTCAGCACCCGTCGCGCGGTGCGCCGCCAGTCGATGTCACCGACGTAATAGCCGGGCTCTGCGACCATATTTTCCTTCAGTTCGGACGCGGACGCTGCCTCGCGCTGCAGGTCCAGTTCGCGCGCCGTCCACTGCTTGAACTGCGCGACGACCATCCGGGGACGCAGCCGCGCGACTTCCCCGCCGAACGTGTCGACCTGCGCCGCCGTCCACTCGTAGGTGTCGATGGCACGGGCGAATTGCTCCTCGATGCCCGGCCGGAGAACCTTGATCGCGACGTCGCGGCCCTCGGGGGTAATGCCGCGATGGACCTGCGCGATGGACGCCGACCCGATGGCCACAGGGTCGATCGACTGGAACAGGCGTTCGACCGGCGCTCCGAACGCATCCTCGATCGCTTTCTTGATCTCGGAGAAGGGGGCAGGGGGCAAGGCGTCCTGCAGCCGGGCAAGGTTCTCGGTCGCTTGCGCACCGATCAGGTCGGGGCGGGTCGACAGCGTCTGGCCAAGCTTGATCGCGGGCGGGCCGATGTCCTGCAGAGCCGCGGCATAATCGGGCGTGTCGGGCATGCGCGCGCCGAACCGGGCAATGCGCGCGATGCGTCGGATTTCGGGCGGAGTCAGCGGATCGCGCTCGATCCCCGTTAGCGCGCCGTGTCGAGCCAGCGTGCGGCCCCACTTCAACAGCCGCCACAGATGCGTCAGATGCCGTGCCAAGCTGCTAGATCTTCCAGCCGCTGTGAATGCACACGAGACCGCCAAAGATGGTCTCATACCCTGTCTGTGCGAAGCCGGCTTCGCCGATCATCCGCTTGAACGCTTCGGGTTTGGGGAAGCGGCGGATCGATTCGACCAGATAGCGATAGCTGTCCTCGTCCCTGGCCACCGCCTTGCCGATCCGCGGGATCATCTTGTCCGCGTACAGCTCGTAGATCTCGGCGAACCCCGGCCAGTCGCTGGTCGAAAATTCCAGGCAGAAGAAGCGGCCGCCGTGGCGCAGCACGCGGTGCGCCTGGCGCAGCGCCGCCGGGATGTCCGTGACGTTCCGGATGCCGAAGGCGATCGTATAGGCGTCGAACTGCGCGTCGCCGAACGACAGGCTTTCCGCATTCTCCTGCTTCCAGGACAGTCCTTCCAGACCCCGTTCGCGGGCGCGTTCCATGCCGACCGCCAGCATGTCGGCGTTGATGTCGGACACGGTGACCTGCGCACCGCGCTTCGCCATGCGGAACGCGATGTCGCCGGTGCCGCCGGCCATGTCGAGGACGTGCTCGCCGGTGCGCGGCTTCACCCGATTGACGAACCGGTCCTTCCACAGCCGGTGCATGCCGCCGCTCATCAGGTCGTTCATCACGTCGTAGCGGCGCGCGACCGAACTGAAGACCTGGCCGACGCGGCGCGTCTTTTCCTCGGGGCTGACGACCGCGTCGCCGAAATTCACCTGATCGCTCATGGCCCAAGCCTCTAGCTGGCTGCGGCAAGGTTCGCCATATCGGCCGTGTGCCAGAGCTTCCCGAAGTCGAAACAACCGTTCGCGGCCTGCGCAAGGTGCTCGACGGGCGGACGATCCGCCACATCGCCGCCAATCGCGCCGACCTGCGCCGGGCGATGCCGGTCGACCTTGGACAGCGCCTGACCGGAGCGCGGGTGACCGGCCTGCGCCGCCGCGCCAAATATGGCGTCATCGACACCGACCGCGGCGACAGCCTTGTCTTTCACCTCGGCATGTCGGGCAGCTGGCGGATCAACCGCGCGGCCGAAAAGCACGACCATCTGCTGATCGAGACCGGCGACGGCGACCGGCTGGCGCTCAACGACCCGCGGCGGTTCGGATCGGTGGACCTGGTGCGGACCGACGAGCTCGCGCAATTCGGCGGGTTCGCCGGACTTGGTCCCGAACCCTTCGACCTGACGCCGCGCGCGCTTGAACGGCGGCTCGACGGGCGCAAGGCAGCGATCAAGCTGCTGCTGCTCGACCAGCGAATCGTCGCCGGCCTAGGCAATATCTACGTATGCGAGGCACTGTTCCGCTCGCGCATCAATCCGAAGCGGGCGGGCGGCTCCGTATCTCGGGTACGGCTGCAGCGCTTGGTGCCTGCGATCCACGCCGTGCTCGAGGAGGCGATCGCGGCCGGCGGATCGACGCTGCGGGACTATGCGCAGCCCGATGGCGAGCTGGGCTATTTTTCGAAGACCTTCGACGTCTACGGCCGGGAAGGGGAGCCGTGCCGCGGCGATTGCGGCGGGACGGTGCGGCGAATCGTGCAGGGCGGCCGGTCGACCTTTTACTGTCCGCGCTGCCAGCGTTGACGCGAATCGGCTCTCGCTGTAGGGGGACGGTCGTAACGGCGCGGGGGCCTTGCCTTCGGGGCCGCTTTTTCATAAATTCCGAGGAAGTTTGAATGGCGAATACGCCGCAAGCCAAGAAGCGCATCCGTCGCAACGCCAACCGCGCCACGGTCAATCACGCGCGAATCAGCCGCATCCGCACCTTCATCAAGCAGGTCGAGGCAGCAATCGCCGACGGCAAGAAGGATGAGGCCGCCGAGGCTCTCAAGAAGGCGCAGCCGGAACTGGCGCGCGGCGTCGCCCGTGGCGTCGTCCACAAGAACACCGCGTCGCGCAAGATGTCGCGCCTGTCCAAGCGGGTTGCCGCGCTCGGCTAAGACCGGCTGGCAAAACCTGGGTTTAAACGGGCTGTCGGGAAACCGGCGGCCCGTTTCATTTCAGGACTTCACAAAAACGTAGGAATTCCCGCGATTCGCATTTTGGGCAATCCTTTGGTCGCGAGGAAAATGCCCGGAATTCTGCCACTTTTACGGCGGTAGGCCGAATTTGCCTGTCAAGCGCATTTATTTCAATTTTGCGAAAAAACGGCCTTGAATCCTGCGGCTCAGGCTTTCAAAAACACTCTTCCGAGGCGCGAATCCGCGCCGGGGCAAGAAAGAGCAGAGATCGTAAGGCGCGCGACTCGTATCGCGGGCAACGAGATCCTTTTGTCTTGCCGGGGGCAGCAGAGGGAGGCGCGTGCCAGTGCAAGGCGGACGGGAAGACTCATGCCAGCTGGCCGAGACGAATGTCGCGGCACCGCTTGAAGCAGCGTGGGAGTCTATCCGTAGCGGCCTTCGGCGCGACCTTGGCGTGCGCACCTTCGACGGCTGGCTGAAGCCGGCCGAGATCGGCACGCTCGACCCTGACACCGGCACCCTCGACATCATCATGCCCAGCCAGTTCATGGCCGACTGGGTGCAATCGCACTTCGGCGATCGGCTGGCGCTGGCTTGGAAGACGACCTTGCCGCTGGTCCGCGACATCCGCATCGTCGCCGCCGCCGACGCACCGCGTCCCGCGCCATTGCTGGTGCTGGAAGAAGCGCGGCCGCGGTCGGTGACCGAACGCGATCCGACGCTGCCCAATTTCGACCCCCGCTACCGCTTCGAGAGCTTCGTCGTCGGCAAGGCCAACGAGGTCGCCGCCACCGCCGCCCGCACGCTGGCGACCGCCGAACAGGTCAGTTTCAACCCGTTATTCATCCATGGCGGCACCGGGCGCGGCAAGACGCACCTGCTGCACGCCATCGGCCACACCTTTGGCGAACGCTTTCCGGGCTGCCGGATCGAAAGCATGTCGGCTGAAAAGTTCATGGTCGAATTCATCCGTGCGCTGAAGGAAAACGACACGATCGGCTTCAAGAGCCGGCTGCGCAGCGCCGACCTGTTGCTGATCGACGATGTTCAGTTCATCGCCGGCAAGGATTCCACCCAGGAAGAATTCTTCCACACGATGAACGAGATCATCGGTGCCGGTAAGCGGCTGGTGATTACGTCGGACCGCGCGCCGCAGGACCTCGACGGGATCGCGCCGCGCATCCTGTCGCGCCTGTCGTGGGGGCTGGTCGCCGACATCAACTCGGCCGATTTCGAACTGCGCTACAACATCATTGTCGCGAAGCTGGCGCTGCTGCCCGCGGTCGAAATGCCGCGCGGCGTCATCGACTTCCTCGCCCGCCGGGTGACGTCGAGCGTGCGTGAGCTCGAAGGCGCGCTCAACCGCATTGCCGCTTATGCGATGATGACCGGCCGCGACATCGACATCGCCTTCGTCGAGGAAGTGCTGGCCAATGTCCTTCGTGCCAACCAGCGCCGGATTTCGATCGACGAGATCCAGACCCAGGTCGCCGAGCATTACCGCATTCGCAAGGCCGAGATGACGAGCGCTCGCCGCGCCCGCGAAGTCGCCCGCCCGCGCCAGGTCGCGATGTACCTCTCGAAGCAGCTCACGCCCAAGTCGCTCCCCGACATCGGCCGGCGCTTCGGCGGCCGCGACCATACGACGGTCATCCACGCGGTCCGCCAGATCGAAAAGCTCCGCGCCGCCGACAGCGAGCTCGACGCCGACATCCGCCTGCTGACGAGGCAGTTGGAAGGCTGAACTTACTTCCGATTGCGTAGATTTCGCGCTTTGCTAGCGTGCGCCCGAAATTGCGTGTGAGGGAGCTGAATGAGTCGCGTTCTTTGGCTTGTTTGCCTGCTGATGGCCCTTGCACCTGCGGCGCAGGCCCAGCGTGCCGAGAAATACTCCAAACGCTTGAAAAGCTTCATCGTCGCCGACCAGCCCTTGTTGCTCATCCGTAATGCGCGGTTGTGGGACGGAACTGGCGCGATAGCCCGCGACGGACAGGACATGCTTATCCGGGATGGGCAGATCGCGGCGATCGGACCGCATCTTGAGGAGGCCAGCGGCGCCAAGGTGATCGACGCGGCGGGCAAGACCCTGATGCCCGGCCTCGTCATGGTGCATGAGCATCTCGACACCGGCGCGCCACGCGACCGGATGACAAACTACAGCGATCAGTATGTGCCGCAGGTCATGCTTGCCTATGGCACCACTACTGCGCGCACCGCTGGCAGCTTTGACATGGAAGGCGACCTGTTTCTCAAGCGCTGGATCGACGCCGGCCGGTTGCCCGGGCCCGATCTTGACGTGTCGGTCTACATCAACGGCCCATTTGAACTGCGCATGCTGTCGCCGGTCAATGATAAGGCGGGCGCCCGACGCGAGATTGCGTACTGGAACGAGCACGGCGCGACGTCGGTCAAGCTGTTCTTCGATACGACGCCCGAAATCGCCCGCGCCGCGATCGATGAGGGGCATCGGCGGGGGATGAACGTTGCCGCGCATCTGTGCGCGACCTTCGCCGCAACTGGCGCCCGGCTGGGCGTCGATACGATCGAGCATTCGACCATCTCGATGTACGACCTCGTGCCGGGTTCGACGGAAGGCGAATGCGACTTGGTCCCGCGGCAGGTCGCAATGTTCAAGAGCAATGCCGGCATGGACCCGCAAGGGCCGGAGGTCGGCACGGTTTTGAAAGCCCTGCTCGACAACCATGTCGCGATCACGCCGACGCTGGGAATCAGCGAAGAACGGTGCCGGCCAAAATCGGCGCCCCCGCCACGTGAGCTAGCCTTGTTAGCCAAGTTCGATGCGGAGAATGTCGGCATCTGCCCGGACGGATTGACGCCCGAGATTGGCGATCGCAGCGCCCGATTCCAGGCCGCGGTAGCGGTCCGTTTTCTCCGGATGGGCGGCACACTGCTTGCCGGCACCGATGTCGGTGCAGTTCCGGGTGCCATGGGCCCGCGCGAGTTGGAATTGCTTGTGGCGGCCGGCATGACGGCCCGCGAAGCCCTGCTAGCGGCGACCAGGGATGGCGCAATCAAGCTTCGTCGAGCAAAGAATGTCGGGACGCTGGAAGTTGGCAAGCGGGCAGATTTTTTGCTGGTCGACGGCAAGCCGGACCAGTCGATTTCTGACATCCGCAAGCTGAGGGCCGTCGCCAAGGACGGCATCGTCTACGATCCGGAGAAATTGTACGAGGATGCTAGGGGCAAGCTTGATTAGGCTAGCCGGTTAGGCCTGTCGCGGCTTTCGCCTGTGCGAGCACCGGCTCGGCAATTTCGGTCGCCCGTTCCGCGCCTTCTGCAAGCAACCGGTCGAGTTCGCCGGGGTCCTTGCGGAAATCTTCCAAACGGGCACGGATTGGGGCGATCAGGCCGACCAGCGCTTCGGCCAGCGCCGGCTTGAACTGGCCGAAGCCCTGGCCTTCGAAGCGGGCGAGCACGGCCTCGACGCTTTCCCCACTAATGACCGAATAGACGCCGACCAGGTTCTTGGCTTCCGGCCGCTCGTCGAGCCCGTTCGGCGAGCCGGGAATAGGCTCCGGATCGGTCTTCGCCTTGCGGATTTTCTGCGCGATATCGTCGTCGCTGTCGGTGAGGAGGATGCGGCTCATGTCCGACGGGTCGGACTTGCTCATCTTCGACTTGCCGTCGCGCAGGCTCATCACCCGCGCCGCGGTGCCGCCGCCGATGTAGGGCTCGGGCGGGACGAAGAGGTCGACATCGAAGTCGGTGTTGAACTTCAGCGCGATGTCGCGGGTCAGTTCGACATGCTGCTTCTGGTCGTCGCCGACCGGCACGTGGGTGGCGCGATAGAGCAGGATGTCGGCCGCCTGGAGCACCGGATAGTCGAACAACGCGACCGACGCGCCTTCGCGGTTCTTGCCGGCCTTGTCCTTCCACTGCGTCATCCGGTTGAGCCACCCCATCCGCGCGGTGCCGTTCAATATCCAGCACAGCTCGGCATGGGCCGGGACCGCGCTCTGGCGGAACAGCACCGACTTGGCGGGGTCGATCCCGCTGGCCAGCAGGGCGGCGGCCATCTCGCGCACGTTGGCGCGCAGCTGCGCGGGGTCGGTATCGACCGTCAGCGCGTGCAGGTCGGCAAGGAAAAACAGGCATTCCGCCTCGTCCTGCATCCGCACCCAGCGCAGGATCGCGCCGAGCAGGTTGCCAAGATGCAGCCCGCCTGTCGGCTGGATACCCGAAAGGACGCGCATCTCGCCCGCGTCGCTCATGCTTCGACCTTCTTGCGGCGGAGGAGGATCAGGAGATCTTCCTTGTCCATCGCACCGCTGAACCAGGCGATGACGAAATAGACGATGGAGCCTGCGCCGACGAGGGCGACCGTGCCCAGCAGGCGCTGTCCGATCGAGCCGGCGAACCAGTCGGCCAGCAGCAATTCCACGCCCCAGATCGTGGCGCCCATGGCCAGGGCGGCGGCAAGTTGCTTGACCAGCCGCGCGCCAAGCCATCCTTCGAGCCGGAAATAGCCGTCGCGGACGAGCAGCACGTAAAGTGCCAGCGCGTTGAGCCACGCGGCGACCGCGGTCGACAGCGGCAGGATGACGATGCCGATATCGTCGATCCAGATGAAATTCGCGATTACGCCAAGCGCGAGGGTGACCAGCGTGATGATCACCGGCGTCTTCATGTTCTTGCGGGCGTAGAAGCCGGGCGCGAGCACCTTGATCAGCACATAGGCCGGCAGGCCCGCGGCAAGGACCGACAGCACCAGCGCGCTGGTCGCCGCATCCTCGGCCGTGAAGCGCCCGCCTTCGAACAGTACGGTCATGATCGGTCCCGCGGACACCATCAGCGCGATCGTCGCCGGGATCGTCAGGAGCATGGACAGTTCGATCGCCCGGCCCTGCACGTTGCTTGCCTGCTGGTCCTCGCCAAGGCCGATGTGGCGGCTGATGGCGGGCAGGATGGCGGTGCCGATGGCCGATCCGATCAGCGCCAGTGGCAGCTGGTTCAGGCGGTCGGCCTGGCTCAGGTAGACGAAGCTGCCTTCGGGCAACCGGGTCGCGAAATAGGCGTAGAACAGCTGGCTGATGTAGTAGCCGCCAGCGCCGATCGTCGCCGGCAGGATCAGCAGCAGCAGTTCCTTCACGCCCGGCGTCATCCGCGGCGGCAGGAAGCGCAGCGCCAGCCCGGCGCGCCGGGTCGCGATGACGCACAGCGCCAGTTGCAGCACGCCGCCCACCAGCACGGCCCAGGCCATCGCGACGGCGGTCTGCTGCCCGCCCTGAGGGACCAGCAGCAATGCCGCCAGCAACGCAACGTTGAGCAGGGCAGGGGCAAAGGCCGCGGCGAAGAATCGCGACATGGAATTGAGTATGCCGCTGAACAGCGACACCAGGCTGATGAAGATCAGATAGGGAAAGGTGACCTGCGTCAGGAATACCGTGAAGCGGAATTTCTCCGGGTCCTCGGTCCACCGCTCGCTTGCCACCGCGACGACCACTGCCGGCATGGCGATGACGAAGACGATGGTGATGAGGATCAGCGCGGGCAGGAACACCGCCTGCACCTCCTCGGCAAATTTCTTTGCCTCGGCAAGGTCGCCGTCCTTGCCTATCCGCCGGGCGAACAGCGGCACGAAGCCCTGGCTGAACGCGCCTTCGCCGAGCAAGCGGCGAAGGAGATTGGGAAGTTGGAAGGCCCAGATAAACACTTCGGCCGCGGCCGACGCGCCCATCACCCGGGCAAACACCATTTCGCGGGCGAATCCGAGGATCCGGCTGACCAGGGTCAGTCCGCCGATCGTCCCTCCGGCTTTGACGAGGTTCATCTGCTGGTCCGCTCGGGGCGGGGGCCGGTCAGGCCTTGCCCTCGTCCTCTCCGGCGGGCGCCGGGTCGGAAGCCGTGGTGCCGAGTGAGGCGTCGCCGCCCTGCTGCTGGGCGGCCTGCATCTGCTGCATGTAGGCCGCGGCGAAGTCGATCGGATCGAGCAATAGCGGCGGGAAGCCCATGTTCTGCACCGAATCGCAAATGATTTGGCGGACGAACGGGAACAGCAGCCGCGGCGCTTCGACCAGCAGGAAGGGCGCCAGCGCTTCTTCCGGGAAGTTGCGGATGCCGAACAGCCCGGCGTAGCTGAGGTCGACGAGGAAATGGATGCCGCTTTGCGACTGCGCCTTGACCTCGACCTTCAGCATCACCTCGTGAACGTCGTCGGAAACTTTCTCGACGTTGAGGTTGAAACTGACATCGAGAGCGGCCTGGTCCTGCCACTGGTACACCGCCGGTGCGCTTGGGCTCTCGACCGACAAGTCCTTGATATATTGGCCGAGCGTTGCGGCCTGGGGCGCGGTTTCGGAGGTGTCGGAGCCGTTGCCGGCGCGGGCGGGATCGTCTTGGGCCATTTATCTTCTCGCTTGAGCGCTGATGGGTGCAGGGCCGCCGGAAAAGCGGCCGCATTCATGTCGCTGGGCGCCTAGCAGTCGCTATAATCGGGCGCAATGGCGCGGGGCCGGCGCGACTCGGGCTTTGAATCTGGCACCGGCGCGCATTATGTGCGTTGAAAGCGCAGGATCTCATCAGTGACAGTCATCATCATTCTCGCCCTCGTGGCGCTCTTCGTCGGCTTGCGGCTGTACAGTGTGCTCGGCGAGCGCACCGGCCATGAGCAGCAACCGATCCTGAAGCCCGCCGATCCCGACGCGGCGCGGGTCGAACGGCCTGCACCCCCGGTTGCCGGCGTGCAACCGGCGCAGGTCGATTCCGCCGATCTCGCCTATTTGCCAACCGCGGGGCCTGGCGTTCGCGCGCTGCTGGCTGCCGATCAGACCTTTGACGTCGCCCGCTTCCTCGATGGCGCCAAAAGCGCCTACCGGATGATCCTCGAGGCCTTCTGGGCAGGGGAATTGGAAAAGGTCCGGCCGTTTGTCGACGACAGCGTCTACAACGCCTTCGCCTCCTCCATCGACCAGCGCAACGCGCAGGGTCTGGTGCTGGACAACCGGCTGGTGACCATCGAGCAGGCGCTGATCGCCGAAGCGGCGCTGGAACATAGCGTGGCCTTCGTCACCGTGCGTTTCGAGGCCGATATTGCGGCCGTTACCCGCAACAAGGAGGGCGAGGTCGTTGCCGGCGCGATGAGCGACGCGGTGCAGACTCGCGACCTGTGGACGTTCCGCCGCGACACGGCGACCAACGATCCCAACTGGCTCCTTGTCGAAACCGACGAGGAAGAGTGATCAATCGCCTGAAGGGCCTCGCGCTCGTTTCCGCACTGCTGCTGTCCGCCTGCGCCACCCGGCCGGTGGACCTGCCGCCCGCGCAGCTGCCGCCGCCGACCCAGCCGCGCGCGCCGGTCGTCCCGGTGGAGCCGCCCAAGCCGGCGACCGCCATCCAGGCCGGGGTGGTCATTTCCCAGCCCGCGCAGCTTAACGAGGCCGACGCTGCCGAGGCGCTGGCGGCATTCCGCATCTCTTGCCCGTCGGTCGTATCCCGCGCCGACAAGTCCGGGCTTGCCAGCCCCGCAGACTGGTCGGGTGTTTGCGCGCAGGCGGCGCTGGTTCCGCCGGGCGGCGCATCGGCCTTTTTCCACAGCGCTTTCGACTGGGTCCGGGTCGGCGATGGCAAGGCTTTCGCGACCGGCTATTTCGAGCCTGAGATCGTCGGCTCGCCGGTGCCCTTGCCCGGCTACGTCCCGATCCACGCTACCCCCAGCGACCTGACCCGCTGCGCCTTGCCCGACGGCAAGACCGGCCGCGGGCGGATCGATGAAAACGGCCAGTGCGTCTATTATTTCAGCCGCGCGGAGATCGAGGCGGGCGCTCTCAACGGCCGGGCGCCGATCATCGGCTATGCCGCCGACTCGATCGAATTGTTCTTCCTTCACATCCAGGGCTCCGGTCGGCTGCGCTATCCCGACGGCCGAGTGGTCCGGATCGGCTACGACAACCAGAACGGCCGCGAATATGTCGCCATCGGCAAGCTGCTGCGCGAACGCGGCATTTTGCCGGCCGGCGGCACCAGCATGGACGCGATCGTCGGCTGGATGCGCGCCAATCCGGAAGAGGGCCGGGCGCTGATGCACGCCAATCCGTCCTACATCTTCTTCAAGCAGCTGACCGGTCCGGGTCCGCTCGGCGCGCTGAACCGGCCGGTGACCGCGCATGCGACCGTCGCGGCCGATCCCAACTTCATCCCGCTCGGCGCGCCGGTGTGGCTGGGCGTCGACCGGCCCGAAGCGTGGGGCCTGTGGATCGCGCAGGACACGGGTGGCGCAATCAAGGGCGCCAACCGCGTCGATACCTTCTGGGGCGCCGGGGAAGCCGCGCGCCGCACGGCCGGCGGCATGTCGGCCAAGGGCCAGGCGCTGGTCCTGCTGCCCAAGGGCGCCGTCGCCCGTGCGCTCGCTCAGCGCTGAGGAAAATGCGCTCTGGGAGCGGGTAACCGCCACCATTCGCCCATTGTCGCGGGAGCCGGTGGACGCGCCCGTTACTTCTGAAATTAAGGCTGTAGCTCCGCCGGAAGTGCGGGTGACGCCGCCTCGCGCGGCCGTGCGCAATGCGCCTCCGCCGCCTCCGCCCAAGCGCACGACCCATTCCGGCGCCACGCTCGACGCGTCCTGGGACCGTCGGCTGACCTCCGGTACGGTCCAGCCCGACCGCGTGCTCGACCTTCACGGCCACAATCTCGACCAGGCATGGAGCGCGATCGACCACGGCATCGAGCGCGCGGTCGCGGCCGGGGAACGGGTAATCCTGCTGGTCACCGGCCATGCCCGGGCCGGCGAACCGCCGGTGCAGCGGGGCAAGATCCGCGCCGCCGTGCACGACTGGCTGGCGGTGTCGCGCCATGCGTCGAAAATCGCTGCCGTGCGCGGGGCGCACCGGCGTCATGGCGGCGGCGGCAGCCTCTATATAATTTTGCGGCGGGACAGGGCGAAATCCACGCTTTCTTAACCCTGTCGATTTAATCGCTAGCCTCTGACGGATTGTCCGTCGGTCAGGGCGCGAAACCAAGCATGCAACCAGGAACGACCCAGAAGGTCAGCAACGCCATACTTTCCGGCGCCGCTGGCTTTGCGTCGTTCATCTTTTCGCTGAGCGCGCTGCTCTACATCACCGAACTGAACGAGAAGATCGTCGCCGCGCTGGTCGCGGGCACGTTCTGCCTGTTGATCAGCTACGTCGCGTCCGAACGCCCGAACAGCGAAAGCGCTCGCGCGCTGGCGGCGCTCGGCGACCGCCTGCTGGCGGTCGAGGATGGCGATCTGGTGTCGCCCGCACCGCCGCTCGTCCGGTCCGTGATGCCCAAGGTCGCGGCAGCGGTCGACAGCCTGTTCGCCGAAGTGCGCGCGTCGATCGAAAACGCCCATGCGCTTGGTATGTACGATCCCGTGACCTCCTTGCCCAACCGGCTTCACTTCCGCTCCGAAGCGGACAAGCTGCTTGCCGATGTCGACAGCGGCAACAAGGCGGCGATGCTGTTCGTCGACCTCGACCGGTTCAAGAACGTCAACGACAGCCTGGGCCATGCCCGCGGCGACCAATTGCTGATCATGGTCGCCAACCGGCTGCGCGTGGTCGTCACCGCCGAGCTTGGCGATACGGTCGGCAAGCGCCCGTTACTGGCGCGTCTCGCCGGCGACGAATTCACGATCTTCTTCCCGCTGGTGTCGTGCACCAAGGATGTCGAACGCCTGGCCCGGCGCGTCGTCCTGGCCATTGCCGAACCGTTCGAACTGTACGGGCACAGCGTCGACATTGGCGCGTCGATCGGTGTGTCGATCAGCCCCGACCATGGCAAGAGTATCGAATCGCTGATGCGCGCGGCGGACATCGCAATGTATCGCGCCAAGGCCCGCGGCGGCGGCCAGCATTGTCTGTTCAACGACGATCTGGCGACCGAATATAACGACAAGATCGAAACCGAACGGGCACTGACCGAAGCGGTCCAGCAAGGCCAGTTGCAGGTCGCGCTGCAGCCGCAGCTTAGCCTCGTCACCGGAGAGATCGTCGGAGCGGAGGCGCTGCTGCGCTGGAATCATCCGCGCGAAGGCTTGCGCATGCCCAACACCTTCATCCCGATCGCCGAGCGAACCGGGCTGATCGCCGAAATCGGCGACTGGGTGATCGGCGAGGTCGCGATGATGCTGGGCAACTGGCACCGCGAAGGCTTCCACCACCGCGTGTCGTTCAACGTCAGCCCGCGTCAGCTCGACCGGGCCGACTTTTTCGGCCGCCTGCGCCAGGCGTTCAGCGACCACAACGTGCCCCTGTCGATGATCGAACTGGAATTCACCGAGTCCGCGGCGATGGAGGCCAGCGAGGCGGTAATGGCGGAAATCAGCGCGCTTCGGGCGGACGGCGCGAAGATCGCACTGGACGATTTCGGCACCGGCTATTCCAATCTCGCCCGGCTCCGCTCCATGCCGCTTGACCGGGTCAAGCTCGATCCGACGCTGATCGACCAGGTCGAATCCAACGAAAAGGCGCGGGTGATCGTTCAGGCGATCGTCCAGCTGATCAAGGGCGTCGGCTGCGAGATCGTGGCCGAGGCGGTCGAAAACAGCGCCCAGGCCGACCTGCTTCGAGCGATGGGCGTCGACACGGTTCAGGGCTTTGCCTTCGGCTCACCGATGTACGAGCGCGAATATCGCGCGCTGATCACCCATTCGTCCGGAGCCGCTGCCCAGTCGGTCGCCTGACTGCCAGCGCCACCGCTCTTACAGGATGAAGTCGCCAGCAGTCAGGCCGTGCAGACCGTCCACGCGGATGGCGAAATCCGCCAGCCCGTCGCCATTGGTGTCTCCGAAGACATAGGTGTTGCCGCTGACCTGCTCGTACCGCAGCTCGCCGGCGACGTTGTGAAACGCCTGACCGCCAATGAAGGTGAACGCGTCGTTGGTCGCGGCGCCATTGGCGCTGTTGGCATCGACGAAGTTCAGGCGGATGCGGTCGCCTTCGGCATTGCTGAAATCGCGAATGCGGTCGGCGGTCGGCGGCGTCGCGCCTGAAAAGTCGCCGTCGTGGAAGACGAACAGGTCGGCTCCCGCGCCGCCTGTCAGCGCGTCCTGCCCGGAACCGCCCTCGATCCAGTCGGCGCCGGTGCCGCCATTGAGCGAATCGCTGCCGGCATCGCCAAGCAGGCGGTCGTCGCCGGCATCTCCAACCAGCGCATCGGCGCCATCGCGACCGGCCAGCGTGTTCGCCCCGGCATTGCCGGTGATGCGGTTGTCGAGCGTGTTGCCGACGCCGTTGATCGCGGCGCCACCGGTCAGCTGGAGCTCCTCGATATTGTCGTCGAGCACGAACGTCACCAACGAGCGGACGGAATCGATGCCGGCGCCGCTGGCTTCGACCACCCGGTCGCCGGCATTGTCGACGACATAGATATCGTCGCCCTGCCCACCGCGCATCGTGTCCGCGCCCGCGCCTCCATTGAGGACATTGGCACCGGCGTTGCCGAGCAGGGTGTTGGCCTGTGCGTTGCCATAGCCGTTGATCGCCGCGCTTCCGGTCAGAAGAAGGGTTTCGACATTGTTGGACAGGGTGAAGTTGACGCTGGACCGCACGGTGTCGTCTCCGGCCCCGGCTGCCTCCGCGACGATGTCGCCGGCGTCGTTGACGAAATAGGTGTCGTCGCCGGCCCCGCCGCGCATGGTGTCCGCGCCGCCCGCGCCGTTGATGACGTTGTCGCCGCTGTTGCCGAAGATAAGGTTGCCGACGCCGTTGCCGGTCGCGTTGAGATTGGCGGTTCCGGTCAGCGTCAGATTCTCGACGTTTTCGCCCAGCGTGTAGCTGATCGACGCGCGCACCTCGTCCGTGCCTTCGCCGGCATTCTCGATCACCGCGTCACCGGCTTCGTCGATGACGAACACGTCGTTTCCGCCCATGCCGTTCATCACGTCGGACCCGGCGCGGCCGTTGAGGATGTCGTCGCCGTTCCAGCCCTCCAAGTAATTGCCCGTGCTGTTGCCGATGCCGATGAAGCTGCTGAATTCCTCGCCGTAATAAACCAGGCTCTCGAAATTAGCCGTCAGCTCGAAGGAGGACAGAGTGGTATAGACCATGTCGACGCCCTCGTCGGATAACTCAACGATCTGGTCGGTAAAGTCCTCGACGAAATAGACGTCGTCGCCGGTGCCGCCGACCATGATGTCGGAATTCGCGCCCCCGATAAGCTGGTCGTGGCCGGCGTTGCCGTACAGCGTGTCGCTGCCGTCGAAACCCATCAGCGTGTCGTCAAACCCGCTTCCATTCACCGTGTCCGCATTGGTCATGAGGTAATCCCGAAGCAGCGAATAGACTTCGTCGTTCAGGACGAGGTCCGCGAACGTCTGGGCGTCGATCGAGAAGCCTTCGATGTCCCATACTTCGGTGTCCGGCAGTTCGTACGTCCAGCGCGTGATCGTGCCCACGGTTGGCATGTTCTGCGAAATTTCGCCCAGCCCGGTGCCGAAGAAAGTGTCTCGCGCCCCGTCGAGCTCGGTGACCTCGACGAAATTCTCGGACGATCCGGTGACTTCGCCGTTGACGATAGAGTCGCGGAAAGCGGTGCCGGTATTGAGAAAGCTGTCCATCCGGACGCCGGCGGAAAAGGTGATGGTGGTCACGGTAAACACTCCTTCACGGGCGACCGGCAGCGGGCCGGACAAGCGCCAATGACGATTGCCTAAGCCATGCTTATCGGACGCGGCTCACCCGTTTGGGTGAGGCCTGATTCAGAGGAGAAAATCCGAGGCCGCGAGGCTGTGCAGCCCGTCCAGGCGGATCATGAAGTCCGCCGCGCCGTCCCCGTTGGTGTCGCCCATCACGAACGTGTTGCCGGCGTTCTGGACGTAGCGCAGTTCGCCCGCGACCCCGTGGAACGCAGCGCTGCCGATGAAGCTGAAGGCCTCGTTCGTGGTGCTTCCGTTGGCACCGTTGGCATCGATCGAATTGAGCCGGATCTGGTCGCCGTCCGCCTGGCTGAAGTCGATGATCCGGTCGCAGCTGCCGGCGGACAGGCCGGCGAAGTCGCCGCTGCGGAATACGAACAGGTCGGCATCGCTGCCGCCGGTGACGATGTCCTTGCCGACGCCCCCTTCGACCCAGTCCTCGCCGGTGCCGCCGTCGATCTGGTCGTCGCCGATCCCGCCGAGCAGCGTGTCCTGCCCTCCGTTGCCGGTCAACACGTCGTCGCCGGCTTCGCCAAGCAGCACGTTGAGCTGGTTGTTGCCGGAAATGCGATTGGCCAAGGCGTTGCCGGTACCCATCGACGCGACCGCGCCGGTCAGCTGGAGATTCTCGACGTTGTTGCCAAGCTCGAAGCTGACGGAGGATCGCACGGTGTCGGCGCCCCCGGCGGCGCTTGTCTCAATGACCCGGTCGCCGCCATTGTCCACATAGTATACGTCGTTGCCGCCGCCGCCGCGCATCACGTCCGCGCCCGCGGCGCCGTTGAGCGTGTTGGCGGCCGCGTTTCCGGACAGTTCGTTGACGAGGGCGTTGCCGGTGGCGTTGATCGCCGCCGTGCCGATCAGCGTGACGTGCTCAATATCCGCACGGTCCCCACCGACGAGAGCGAAGGACACGGACGTCCGCACCTCGTCGACCCCGTCACCGGTCGCGCCGAGATCGGACCAGCGGTCGGATACGAAATCTGCGGTATTGTCGACGAAGAAGGTGTCGTGGCCGCTGCCGCCGAACATGGCGTCGGCGCCGGTGCCGCCGTTGAGGTAATCGTTGCCGCCGGCCCCGTAGAGCACGTCGTCGACCCCAGAGCCGCCAAACAGTTGGTTGTTCCCGGCATTACCGCCCATCACCAGGCCTTGACCGCTAAGGTTGCGCAAGTTCTCGAAGTTCGCGGAGAGGACATAGGCGCCGTCCGTCGGGGCGAACTGCAAGGTAACGCTATCGGTCCCCTGGTCGGCATCCTCACTGATCATGTCATTTGCATTGTCGAGCACGTAGGTATCGTCGCCGAGTCCGCCGACCATGTCGTCAATGCCCAGACCGCCGTCCAGGAAATCATTGCCGTCATTTCCGATGATCGTGTCGTTGCCGCCATAGCCCAGCAGCCCATCGTTGCCGGAAGATCCGCGAACGGTATCGTCACCGACCATGAGATGCTGTGCTAGGAGCGTATCCACGTCATCGCCGAGGATCAGTGGCGAGAGTGTCGACGCCTGCACCGAGAATTCCGAGATGTCCCAAACTACAGTGTAAAGGCCATCTCCCGTCGAAACTTCGTAAGCCCATTCGTAAACTGTCCCGCTCGTGGGCATGTTCGTGGATGTCGACGCAAGATCGGTCCCATAGAATGAGTGGCGGCCGATCACATCGGCTATGCGGTACAAATAGGAGGCTTCCGTTGTCAGCGTCCCAGCTGCAATTGCATCGTTGAAACTCGTTCCGCTAGCGGCGAACGAGCGCATGTCGAACGGCTGGTAAAATCTCAGAAGAGCCAACGGTTGTCTCCCAGTGGTAGGCGCCGAAACTTCGGCGCGCGTTGCTTCTCAAATCTTGTCGGCGTCGTCGCCCTTGCGCAGCTTACGAAGGTGCCAGGCCGGCATTGCAAGGCAGGGTCCCGCTATGATCAAACATTTCCATCAGACTGACCATCGCACGAAACCGTTGCCGTTACAGCAGGAAGTCCCCCGCGACGAGGTTGTGCGTCCCTTCAAGCCGGAGCATGAAGTCGGCCGCGCCGTCGCCATTGGTGTCGCCCATGACATAGGTCGCGCCGTTGTTCTGGATGTAGCGAAGCTCGCCCGCGACGCCGTGGAAGCCGTCAGACCCGATGAAGGTGAAGGCCTCGTTGGAGGTCGCGCCGTTCGCGCTGTTGGCATCGATCGTGTTGAGCCGGATCTGATCGCCCTGCGCCCGACTGAAATCGACGATGCGATCGCATGCGCCAGCCGAAAGGCCGCCAAACTCGCCGCTGTTGAAGGCAAAGATGTCGGCGCCCGCGCCGCCGGTCATCAGGTCGCGGCCAACGCCGCCCTCGATCCAGTCGTGTCCCGTGCCGCCGTCGATCGTGTCGTCGCCGTTGCCGCCGTAGAGGGCATCGTTACCGCCATTGCCGTTCAGCACGTCGGCGCCGGCATTGCCGCTCAGGACATTGACCTGGTTATTTCCGGAAATGCGATTGTCCAGACCGTTGCCGATGCCGTTGACGATCTCCGCCCCGGTCAGCTGCAGGTTCTCCACGAAATTGCCGAGCGTGAAGCTGGCGGACGAGCGCACCGTGTCGGTCCCACCTGCCGCGCTGGTCTCGATCGCCCGGTCGCCGCCGTTGTCGGCATAATAGATGTCATCGCCGCCGCCGCCCCGCATGATGTCCGCACCGGCGCCGCCATTGAGCAGGTTGGCCGCCGCGTTGCCGGTAAGAGTGTTGACGATGGCATTACCGAAGCCGTTGATGGCCGCCGTGCCGGTCAGCGTCAGGTTTTCGATATCGAACCGATCGCTGCCCTGCAGGGAAAAAGTGACGCTGGAGCGAACTTCGTCGATTCCGTCGCCACGCGTACCGAAGCTGTCCCGATTGTCGCTGACGAAGTCCGTGGCGCTATCGACGATAAAGATATCGTCGCCCGCACCGCCGTACATGCTGTCGTTCCCGCCGGCGCCACCATTGAGGTAATCGTCGCCGTCGGCGCCGTACAGTTCTTCCCCGCCGTTGCCGCTGCCAACCAGCTGATTGTCGAGATCGTTGCCCGCAAGGTGAACGGCCGCCCCGCTCAGGTTGCGCACGTTCTCGACGTTTTCGCCGAGGATATAGAAACCCACAAACGGCTCGAACCGAAGCTGCACGGTGTCGTTGCCGGCATCGAAGAATTCGGTGACGACGTCACTGTCGTCGTCGAGCAGGTAGGTGTCGTCGCCAGAACCGCCAAGCATGTCGTCGGCACCCGTTCCGCCGTCGAGCGTGTCGTTGCCGTCGTTGCCGTTGAGGATGTCGTTACCGCCATAGCCCAGCAGGTAATCGTCGAACCCGGAGCCGTTCACTTCATCGGCCCCGTTCATGACATAGTCTGAAAAAAGCACGCCGACCTGGTCGTTGAGGACGTGATTGGAAAAGGTCATCGCGTCGGTCGAGAAGTCGTAGAAATCCCAACCGATGCTAAGGCCGCCCATGCCGTCGTCGTAGCTGTAGGCCCACCGGTTCACGGTGCCCGAAAACGGCATGTTCTGCGAGGGGGCCGAAAGCCCGGTACCGTAGAAGCTGTCGCGCCCCGCCGTGCCTTCGTCGATTTGATAAAGGGTGTCGGTTGCGGTTGTCAGCATCCCGCCGCTGATACTGTCGTGGAATACGGTCCCCGAATCCTCGAAGAACCGCATATCCATGCCGAAATAGAAGTTCAGCGTTGCCATGGCACTTGCTCCCCGGATGTCCCGCCACTGACCTGCGGTCGAAAAGAGGCGGCTTCGAACACGCCCGCTCGAGCCCCCCGACTCGATTTACGGTACGGTGAAATTCAAGCGGAAAAGTGCCGGAAACAAACCCGAAATCAATTCCCTAACTTTCGTTAGGGGCGCTCATGCGCGGGCTGTGAGGACGGCCTCGGAACGGCATCACAGGGGGCGCCGTCGGCGCTCCTAGGTGCCTTTGCTACAGCAGGAAATCGCCACTCGTCAGACTGTGCAACCCGTCGAGCCGGATCATGAAGTCCGCCACCTTGTCGCCGTCGGTGTCGCCCAGGACATAGGTGTTGCCGCCGCTCTGCACGCTGCGCAGCTCGCCGGAAATACCGTGAAAGGCGGCGCTGCCGATGAAGGCGAAGGCTTCATTGGTCGTGCTGCCGTTGGCGCTGTTGGCGTCGATGGTATTAAGCCGGATCTGGTCGCTATCCGCCTGGCTGAAGTCGAGGATGCGATCGCACGATCCCGCCGAAAGGCCGCCGAAATCGCCCGCCTCGAAGACGAACGTGTCGGCCTCCGCACCGCCGGTCATCAGGTCGCGGCCAGCGCCGCCGTCGATCCAGTCCTGCCCGGTGCCGCCGCTGATCGTGTCCACGCCGGCCCCGCCGTCGAGGATGTCGTTCCCGCCATTGCCGCGCAGCACGTCGTTGCCATCGTTGCCGACCAGCACGTTGATCTGGTTGTTGCCCGAGATGCGGTTGGCGAGGGCGTTTCCGACGCCGCTGACGATGTTCGCCCCCGTCAGTTGCAGATTTTCGACATGGTTGCCGAGCGTGAAGCTGATCGAGGCGCGCACGGTATCGATGCCGCCGAGCGCACTGCTTTCGATGGCACGGTCGCCATCGCTGTCGACGTAATAGATGTCATTACCGTCGTTGCCACGCATGATGTCCGAGCCGCCGGCGCCGTTGAGGACGTTGGCCGCGCCGTTGCCGGTCAGTTCGTTGTTGAGCCAATTGCCCGTGCCGTCGATCGCATCGCCGCCCGTCAGCCTCAGGTTTTCGATGTCAGCGGTGGTCTCGCCCGACAGGCTGAAGGAAATGCTGGCGCGCACTTCGTCGATGCCGCCGCCCGCCGTCGGCATGAAATAGGTCTGGTCGGTGACGACATCGCCGATGCTGTCGACGACGAAAATGTCGTCACCGGCACCGCCATGCATGATGTCCGCGCCGCTGCCGCCGTTGAGATAGTCGTTGCCGCTTTGGCCATCCAGCCGCTCGGGCACCTCGTCGCCGCCATAGATCAGGTTGGAAAGATCGTTCCCCACCATGCTGACCGCGGCACCGGACTGGTTACGAAGAATCTCCACGTTGTCACCCAACGCATAAACCTGGAATTCCTGCGCACTGCGCAGGATGACGGTGTCCGTGCCCTCGTCATCATATTCGGTGATGCTGTCGGCATCGCTGGCGTAATAGGTGTCGTCGCCACTTCCACCGTTGAGCAGGTTGTCGCCCTCGCCGCCGTCCAGCGTATCGTTGCCGGCGCCGCCGTAGATCGTGTCGTTACCGCCAAAGCCCAACAGCCAATCGTCGTATCGAGAGCCGGTAACCGTGTCGTCGAAGCTCAGCAGCACGTTGCTCAACAGGCCGGCAAAGTCGTCGTTGAGGATATAGGTCGAGATCGTGGAGGCATTGGTCGCCAGCCCGTCGAAGGACCAATAGGGCGTGCTTGGCCCGGAACTCGTATAGGCGTGTCCCCAGCCGGTAATGGTGCCGGAGTGCGGCAGGTTGCTCGAGGTCGCGCCGAGGAAATAACCGACGAAAATGTCATAATCCCCGCCGGTCTGGTCGATCCGGTAGGACGTGGTGGACGCGGTCAGGGTGCCGCCGGCAATCCGCTCGTGAATCGCCGCGCCGCTCTCGGCGAAAGCGCGCATGTCGAGACCGAAATAGGTTATAAATTGTGGCATGGCGTCCCCCGCATACTCGGCGCGCCCGCCGCGAAACCTATCCCGACTAAGCTACTGCCCTAATTACGAAATGCGCGAAAAACCGATATAAATCAATTTCAATTTTCCGGCTGCGCTAACCCACCACCTTGGCCACGATTCGGGCGTAAATCGCAGCCAGCTGGCGGATGTCCTCGACCGCTGCGCATTCGCCCACCTTGTGCATGGTCGCGTTGGGCAGGCCGAAGTCGACAACTGGGCACAGCTTGATCAGGAAGCGGCCGTCGGAGGTGCCGCCGCTCGTCGACAGGTCGGTGTCGATACCGGTTTCCTCGCGGATCGCCGCGACGACGAGGTCGTAAAGCTCGCCTTTTGGCGTGAGGAACGCCTCGCCCGAAATGCGCGCGCGAACGGTGGCGCCCGGCGCCTCGCGCGCAGCCACCTCCTCGACCATCCGCACGAGATCCTCGCCCTTGTGCAGATTGTTGAAGCGGATGTTCAGCGCCGCGGTGGCGGAGCCGGGGATGACGTTGCTGGCGTTGGTCGGCGTTTCGATGCTCGTGAATTCCAGGTTCGATGGCGGAAAGGCGTCGGTGCCGTCGTCGAGGTGCACCCGGTCGAGCGCGGCAATCACCCTCGCCAGCGGCGGGACCGGATTTTCGGTCCGGTGCGGGTAGGCGACGTGACCCTGCACGCCGGGCACGTCGATCCACATATTGACCGACCCGCGCCGTCCGATCTTGACCGTGTCGCCCAGCCGGTCGACGGACGTCGGCTCGCCGATCAGGATCATGTCCGGCCGGACCTCGCGCTCGTTCAGCCAGTCGATGATCCGCGGCGTGCCGTAGGTGGCATACCCTTCCTCGTCGCCGGTGATGAGGAAGGACAGGGTGCCGCTTTTCTGTTCGACTTCGGCGACCGCGGCGACGAAGGCGGCGATCGCGCTCTTCATGTCGTTGGCGCCGCGCCCGACCAGCAAGCCGTCCTCGACCTTGGCTTCGAACGGGTCGCAATCCCATTTGTCGCCGGCGGGCACGACGTCGAGATGCCCGGCAAAGCCGAAGTGCGGTGCGCCTTCGCCACGCATCGCGACCATATTTTCGGTCGGCCCGTCGGGCGCTTCGCCCATCACCCAGCGATGGACGGTAAAGCCAAGCGCGCTGAGAGCGGCGTCGAGCACGTCGAACACCGCGCCGCTGGCCGGGGTGACGCTGGGGCAGCGGATGAGGTCGCGGGCGAGCTCAACCGGGTCGATTGAAGCGGTCATGGCAAGCGACTAGCAAGCGGCATCAGCGTTGCACAGTGGAGCCTGACCAATGCCGAAAGTGGACCTCGATGCGGTGACACCGTCCAATGCGACCGGCTATCCGCCGCCCTTCAACCAAGCGGTCGCGGGCCGCTGGTGGAAACGGATCGCCCCGCTCGCCGGACTGACCGAAATGGGCGCCAGCCATGTCACGCTCGACCCCGGCGCCTGGTCGAGCCAGCGCCACTGGCACGAGGACGACGACGAGCTTCTGATCATGCTGTCGGGCACCGCGGTGCTGGTCGAGGACGAGGGCGAAACCGAGCTCAGGCCTGGCGACATCGCGGCCTGGAAGAAGGGGCGGGGGACCGGCCATCACCTGATCAACCGGTCGGACGCGCCCTGTTCTTTCGTCGCAATCAGTGCCGGGCCGGGCGGACCGGGCGGGTATAGCGACATCGACATGGTGTGGACCGCGGACGGCAAATACGTCCGCAAGGACGGCACGCCCTACTGATCGATCTCGTCGTCTTCCGCGTTTCGCTGCTTGATTGCGACCGCGTAGATGATGCCGAGCGCGGCGCCGAGGCCGAAACCCGCGCCGATGTTGCCGATCGCCACGCCGACGCCAAGGCCGAGCGCCATGCCCACGACCATGCCCTTCGCCATATTGTTGCGCGGCGACGTCATCGGTTCAGGCGGTCTCGTTTTCGTAGGCGTCAATCACCCAAGGCTCGTCCTGCGCCTTGTCGATCCAGTCGTTGACGTGCGGGTGCTGCAGCACCGACTTCATGTACAGCGCGGCGAACGGCGGGACGGGCACGCCATAGGTGATGAAACGGGTGACGACCGGCGCGAACATGATGTCCGCCGCGCACCAGTCGCCGAACAGGAAATCGCCGATTCCGCCGAAACGGGCCCGGGCCTGCGCCCATAATTGCATGATCCGGTCGATGTCGCGGCGGACCTCGTCCGACAGGTCGATGGGCGGATAGGTGCGGCGCACGTTCATCGGCAGTTCGCGGCGCAGCGCGGCAAAGCTGGAATGCATTTCCGCCGCCATCGACCGGGCCATGCCGCGCGCCGGCTCTTCGTCCGGCCAGAACTTCTCACGCCCGACCCGATCGGCCAGGAATTCGATGATCGCCAGGCTGTCCCAGACGACGCAGTCGCCGTCCCACAGGATCGGCACCTTGCCCATCGACGGGGCGAATTCGTCCCCTTCGCGCGCCCGCTCCCAATCCTCGCCGAACATCGGCACGACCAGTTCTTCGAATTCTTCCCCCGACTGGCGAAGGGCAAGCCAGCCGCGCATCGACCAGCTGGAATAGGCGCGATTGCCGATGATCAGCTTGAGCATTCGAATGTCCTACCGGGTTGAAGCGTCGAGGATGGCGGTGCGCAGTTCGGCGATCCCGCCGCCGGTCTCGCTGGAGGTGGTGAAGATGGTCGGGTGTGCCGCCGGATGCTTGGCCGCTTCGGCCGTGGTGCGTTCAAGGACTTCGGCAAGCGCCGCGCTTTTCACCTTGTCGGCCTTGGTCAGGACGAGGTGATAGCTGACCGCGCTGGCGTCGAGCATGTCCATCACTTCATGATCGACCGGCTTCAGCCCGTGACGCGAATCGACCAGCACGAGCGCCCGTTTCAGCACTTGCCGCCCGCGCAGGTAATCGTTGACCAGGAAGCGCCAGCGCCGGACCAGGGCCTTGGGCGCTTCGGCAAAGCCGTATCCGGGCATATCGACCAGCCGGAAGATCGGCGGATCGCCGACGTCGAAATAATTTAGCTCCTGAGTCCGTCCCGGCGTGTTCGATGTCCGCGCCAGCGATTTGCGGTTGGTCAGCGCGTTGAGCAGCGAGCTCTTGCCGACGTTGGAACGGCCGGCAAAGGCCACCTCCGGCACGTCGGGTTCGGGCAGATACTGCATCTGCGGGACCGATTTCAGGAAGCTGATCGGTCCCGAAAACAGCTTTCGGGCACGTTCCGCGAGTTCGCTGTCCTCGCCGTCGCTCACGTCTTCACCGGGTGCGTGTCCGACAGGTGCAGGTCGAACCGCCTGTACAGCCACCATTGTTGCGCGATGGTCAGGATGTTCGACGTCACCCAGTACAGCACCAGCCCGGTCGCGAACGGCGCCAGCACGAACATCATCACCCACGGCATGAACTTGAACACCGCCTGCTGGGTCGGGTCCATCTGCTGCGGGTTCAGCTTGAACTGCAGCCACATGGTCACGCCAAGCAGGATCGGCAGGATGCCGAGGTAGAGAAAGCCCGGCGGGGTGAAATTGAGCAACCCGAACAGGTTGAGCGGGGTCAGCGGGTCGGGCGCGGACAGGTCCTTGATCCACAGCGCGAACGGCTGGTGCCGCATTTCGACCGACAGCATCAGCACCTTGTAGAGCGCATAGAAGATCGGAATCTGCAACAGGATCGGAAGGCAGCCGGCGGCCGGGTTGATCTTCTCTTCCTGATACAGCTTCAGCATCGCCTGCTGCTGCTTCTGCTTGTCGTTCTTATACTTCTCCTGGATCACCTTCAGCTTCGGCTGGACCTTGCGCATCGCGGCGAACGACTTGAACTGCTTCTGCGCGATCGGGAACATGATCAGCCGCACGATGCAGGTCAGGATGATGATCGCGACGCCGAAGTTGCCGGTGGCGTGGAACAGCCAGCTGAGCAGGTCGAAGATCGGGCGCATGAACCATTCGAACCAGCCCCAGTCGATCGACTTGGACAGCTTGGTGATGCCGGCGTCTTCGTAGCGGTCGAGCAGCGCCTTTTCCTTGGCGCCGGCGAACAGGCGGGTTTCGGTCTGCGCCGCCCGACCGGGCGCGACGACCTGCTGGCCCAGCGCGTAATCGGCCTGGAAACCGCGCGACGGGGTACCGGTGAAGCTGGCCGACAGCTTGGGATCGCCGGCCGGGGCCAGCGCGGTCAGCCAGTACTTGTCGGTGAAGCCGATCCAGCCGCCGGTGCTGTCGAACCGCTTGGCCTGCCCCGGGCCGAGGTCCGACCAGTCGGTGTCATAGTCGGCGCGCCCGTCGAGGAAGCCGATCGGCCCGACGTGGACCGTCCAGCTGCTCTGGTCGACCGAGGCCGCGGCCCGATTGATCAATCCGTACGGCCGGACTGCGACTGCGCCGGAACCGCGATTGATGACGCGCTGCTGCGCGGTGAACAGATAGTCGTTGTCGACGCTAAGGACGATTTCGAAGGTCTGGCCGGTCGGGTTGCTCCAGCGCAGCGTAACCGGCTGGCCGGGCTTCAACACCGCCGCGCTGGGCGTCCACACCGTCGTCCCGTTCGGCGCCTGGATGGCGTCGCCGGTCCAGCCGAAGGTGGCGAAATAGGCGTCCTTCGTGCCGGCGGGGGCAAGCAGCCGCACCGGCGCCGAATTGCGATCGATGCTTTCGCGCTCGTTGAGCAGGACGAGGTCGTCGATGCGCGCGCCTTGCAGGTTGATAGAGCCCTTCAGCCGCGGCGTATCGATCTGCACGCGCCGGCCTTCGCCGAGCACCGCGTCGACCGGGCGCAATTGTGCCGGCGCTGCCGTCGGGGCGGGGGCGCCTTGCGCTTGCGGGGCCGGGACAGCGGCGTCGGTCCCCGCCGCCTGCTGCGCCGCGGGCGGCGTTTCGGCCGGCTGCGGCAAGAAGCGATTGGAAAGGAAGCCCCAGCCAAGCAGCACCAGCGCGCTCAGCACGACCGCGAGGATCATGTTGCGATTGTCGTTCACGTCAGTCGGGTTCCTCGCGTTGGCAACATCTCAGGGGACGGGATCATGGCCATGACCGCCCCACGGGTGGCAGCGACCGATCCGCTTCATGGCGAGCCAGCTTCCGCGCAGCGCGCCATAGCGCGACAAGGCGGTGATCGCATAGGCCGAGCAGGATGGCTGGTACCGGCAACTGGGCGGTAGCACCTGCGACGGGCCCTTTTGCCATGCGCGGCAGACCCAGATCAGGCCCCGGGCAATCATTTCGCAACGCGTTTCAGGGCGCCGGTCAGGTCGGTGCGCAGCTGGCCGAAATCGCGTTCGACCCCGCCGGCGCGGCCGATCATCACATGGTCGGACCCGGTGAAGCCGTGGACAGGGAGGATTTCGCGGGAGAGCGCCCGAAAGCGCCGTTTCATCCGGTTGCGCACCACGGCATTGCCGATCTTCTTGGTCACGGTGAAACCCGCGCGGATCAGCGGATCGCCGTCCTTGCGGTCGCGGACGAGGAGCACGAAGCCGGGAGTCGCGGCGCGCCGACCGGCGTTCGCCGCGAGGAAATCCGCGCGCTTCGAAATCGTGACTAGGCGCTGAGCTTCTTGCGGCCGCGCGCCCGGCGCGCGTTCAGCACCTTGCGACCGCCCACGGTCGACATCCTCAGACGGAAGCCGTGCCGCCGCTGACGGACGAGATTGCTCGGCTGGAAGGTGCGCTTCATCGCTCATGCCTCAAATATCAAAAGAAAAAGGGCCGCCACGCCGGGCAGCCACCGTTGCGCGCGCCGATACGGGACGTAGTTGCCAAAGTCAATTCTTGGGCGGCTCGGGGAGCCCCTGTTCCTGCTCAAGCTCCGCCTTGCGGATCGCTTCGCGACGCTTGGCGCTTTCGCGGCGCAATGCAAGGTCGGTGAACCGGCCCACCCGCGGTTGCCAGCGTTTGAATTTCACATACCGCCGGCGCGCCCACATGCTGGTGCGCAGGACAAGCGCAATACCCGGAATGATCAGGAATACCCCGCCCGGGCCGGGCAGCGGCGAAATGAGGATCCCGCCGATAATCAGCAGGATGCCCAGTACGAACATGCCCCATTCGACCCACACCCGGTCGAAGAATCGGTTGATCTTGGTCCACACGGTCACGGGCAAAGATGTGGCCACGCCGGCCGCTTCGCGCAAGCGCCTTGCGGTCGGACGGCGCGCCGGTCTAGCACTGGCCCCGCCGAGCTAGGGGGATTGTGCCTTCGATCATTGCCGCGACGTGCGGACGGTGCGCCTGACATGGCCGCCACCGTCGCCACCGTCGCCTATCTCGGCCTCGAAGCCCGCGCGGTAGAGGTGCAGGTTCAGCTGTCGGCCGGGCTGCCGGCATTCGTCATCGTAGGCCTGCCCGACAAGGCGGTCGCCGAAAGCCGCGAACGGGTGCGCGCCGCGCTGGCCGCCATCGGCCTCGCGCTTCCGCCCAAGCGGATAACCGTCAACCTGTCGCCCGCCGACCTGCCCAAGGAGGGCTCGCATTTCGACCTGCCGATCGCCTTGTGCCTGCTGGCCGCGATCGGCGCCGCGGACGCCGAGGCGCTGTCTCATTACGTCGCGGTCGGCGAATTATCGCTGGACGGTCGGATCGCGCCGTCGCCCGGTGTCCTGCTGGCGGCGCTCCACGCGTCGGGACAGGACATGGGCCTGATCTGCCCCGCCGCGCAGGGAAGCGAGGCGGCGTGGGCGGGCGAACTCGATGTCATCGCTGCGCCCGACCTGCTGGCGCTGCTGGCGCACTTGAAAGGCAGCGCGCTGATCGCGGCGCCTGAAGCGGTCGAGGCGGAAGCACCGGTGGCGGGTCCGGACCTTGCGCATGTGAAGGGACAGGAAGTCGCCAAGCGCGCACTGGAGATTGCGGCCGCCGGCGGGCACAATCTGTTGATGAGCGGACCGCCCGGCTCGGGCAAATCGCTGCTAGCCGCCTGCCTGCCCGGCATATTGCCGCCGCTCGAGCCGTCAGAGGCGCTGGAAGTTTCGATGGTCGCGTCCGTCGCCGGCGAACTGGATGGCGGGAAGATCCGGCGCCGGCGGCCGTTTCGATCGCCGCATCACAGCGCGTCGATGCCGGCGCTGGTCGGCGGCGGCCTCAAGGTCCGGCCCGGCGAGATCAGCCTGGCACACCTCGGCGTGCTGTTCCTCGACGAACTGCCGGAATTCCAGCGGACAGTGCTCGATTCCCTGCGCCAGCCGCTGGAAACCGGTGCGGTCAGCGTCGCCCGCGCCAACACCCATGTCACTTTCCCCGCGCGGGTGCAGCTGGTGGCGGCGATGAACCCGTGCCGCTGCGGCCATCTCGGCGATCCCGCGCTGGCCTGCAGCCGGGCGCCCCGCTGCGCCGCCGATTATCAGGCGCGCGTGTCCGGCCCGTTGCTGGACCGCATCGACCTACACGTCGACGTGCAGGGCGTTTCCGCCGCCGATCTGACGCTGCCGCCGCCGGCGGAAGGCAGCGCCCAGGTCGCGGGCCGCGTCGCGGCTGCCCGCAAGCGCCAGTCGCAGCGGTTCAACGGGTCAGGCGTGCGCACCAATGCGGAGGCCGACGGCGAATTGCTCGACACGATCGCAACGCCGGACGAAGCTGGCCGCAAGCTGCTGGCCGATGCCGCGGCAGCTATGCGTTTGTCGGCGCGCGGCTACCACCGCGTGCTGCGCGTCGCGCGAACCATCGCCGACCTTGCCGGGGCGGAGCAGGTCGGGCGCATCCATATCGCCGAAGCGCTCAGCTACCGCCGCCAGGCACCGCGCAACTGAATCTTGCCAGCCGTCGGCGAGCGCCTAATCTGGCGCCGGGACAGGGGGAGATGGCAATGCGTGCGACGGGTATCTTGGCGGGCGTTCTTGCCCTCGGCTGCAGCACAACGCTCGCCGCGCAGACCGCTCCGGGCGACGGCGCGCTCGACCGATTGGCGACGCGAATGGTCGACGAAGCCATCGCTTACGATCCCAGCACCGCATATTTTGTTGGTGTGCCGCCGCGCGATAACCGGGGCTGGGCCGATTACAGTGCCGCCGGCTTCGCCGACTATCGCGCGCGCAACGACGCTTTGCTTGCCGATCTCAAGCGGCTCGACCCGGCGACCCTCTCGCAGCGCAAGCGCTTTACTTACGCGGGGATGATCGAGCGGCTGGAGGCGGAGCGGGCGATGCGCGTCTGCCGGCTCGAGCTTTGGGACGTCAATCACATGAGCGGGTGGCATCTGGTCTTGTCCGACATCGCCCGCGACCAGCCGCTCGAAACCGCAGCGCAAAGGGCGGATGCGCTGGCCCGCTGGTCGGCCCTGCCGGCGGTGGTCGACACGCAGATTGCCAACGCTCGCGCCGGGCTCGCAGCCGGCTATTCCGCGCCGCGGGCGGTGGTCGCCCGGGTCGTCAAGCAGATCGACGGGATCGCCAACGCCAAGCCGGAAGATACGCCGTTCTGGCAGCTGGTCGACCGCAGCAAGGACACGGCGTTCAAGGCTTCCATGCGTGCCATCATCGTCGACCGGTTGCAGCCCGCCTTTGCCCGCTACCACGGCTTTCTGCGCGACGAATATGCACCCCGCGCGCGTGAGGCGCTGGCGGTCAGCGCCAATCCCGACGGCCGGGCCTGCTATGCCGCATCGCTGCGCTTCTACACCACGCTGGCGCGACCGCCGGAACAGGTGTTCCAGCTTGGGCAGCAAACGGTCAGCGGCAACCTCGCAACGGTTCGGGAGCTGGGCGGCAAGAAATTCGGCAGCGACGCGCTCCCCGATATTCTGGCTGGCATCAACCAGGCCGCCGACAACAAATTCACGTCGGAACAGGACCAGATCGCCTTTTCCAGCGCAGTGGTCGACCGGGCGCGTCAGAAATCCGCCCCGGCCTTCGCGGCAATGCCGGTGCAGAGGATGGAGGTGAAGCCGTTCGAACCCTATCTTCGGGGGTCGGGAGCAAGCTCCTATTACGAACGGCAGATCGATCCGAAGAAGCTGGCCTATTACCGGATCGCCAGCGAAAAATGGCAGGAGGACACGCGCGGCGGCGCGGAAATCACGGCCGTCCACGAAGGCTATCCGGGTCATCACATGCAGGTCGCGACGGCGACAGAAGCGGCCGCGCCGGTCGATAATCTGCTGATCAACTCCGCCTACTCCGAAGGCTGGGCGCGCTATAGCGAAGCGTTGAGCGAGGAGCTTGGCATCTACCAGACCGATTATGCCTTGATGACCCGAAGGCTATGGCCGGCGCGCGGCATGGTCATCGACCCGGGCCTTCACGTGATGGGCTGGACCCGCGAACAGGCCATTGCCTTTATCCGCGAATCCGGCCGCTGGCAGGGTAGCGACGCCGACGACCTGATTGACCGGGTTGCGATCATCCCGGGCCAGCTAACCGCCTACGATTCGGGCGGGTTGGAAATCCGGGCGCTGCGCCAGCAGGCCGAGGCCGCGCTCGGCGCTTGCTTCGGCCTTCCTGAGTTTCATGCGCGGGTGCTCGAAACCGGGATCGTCCCGTTAAGTGCGCTGCGTGCCCATATCGAACAATGGGTTGCGGCCAAGTCCTGCCCGGCGGGGGCGGGGGGCGAACGCGGGCGCTAGGCGACGGCGATTTATCGGCCGCTCGTAACCGAAAATTAGCCGTGACCCCCTTAGAAGCGATTCGCGCGCAACGGCGCGTTGGATCGAAAGGGTTGAGATGTTCGTGTTCGAATCCGCGATGGCCACGCTGCGCAAATATGCCGATTTCCAGGGCCGCGCGTCGCGCCATGAATTCTGGTGCTTCTTCGCGTTCGTGATCCTTGCCAACGCCGTTGCCGGCCTGGTCGGCATGCTGTTCGGCATGGGGCCGATGCTGTCGGGCCTGGTCGGCCTGTTCCTCGTCATCCCGCAGATCGCGGTCGCGGTGCGCCGGCTGCACGATGTCGGCAAGAGCGGCCGCGAACTGGTCGTGCCGTGCGTCATCCTGGCGGTGATGCCGGTTGCCTTCGCGTTCCGCGGCATCCTGCCGCAGATCGTGGCGCTCGGCCTGCTCGGCGTCGGCCTGCTGGCCTTTGCCAACCTGCTGACGCTGTTCCTCAAGAAGGGCACCAACGTCCCCAACCGCTACGGCAAGGCGCCCGCCGCTTTCTCGTTCGCGCGCTAGTTCGGGCTGGCGGGGGAGCGGTCGCAGATCGCCGACCGCTCGGCGGCTGGCGTATCCTTGAAGCAGACCATGGAAATGGCGCGGTCTGACGCATTGTCGTCGCCCTGGTCAGGATCTGCGGGCCGCTTGTCCTGACCCGGCGGATTGGCACGCGTCGAATCGACCGCTGTGCCAAGCGCCTGTCGCAGCACCCGGGTGCTGTCCCCCTTGTCCGGCGCAATGGCCAAAGCGGGTATGGCGGGGGCGATGAGGACCGCCGCGGCGGCGAAGCTGATGATTTTGTTCATATATTAGCCAACGGACGAGGACGCTGGAATGTCCCTCGTCCCGGCATTCGACCGGCACAGTCCATGGCATTGCCCCACGTGCGGGCGGCCGCTACCTAGGCCGCCGCTGCGGGGCCCCTGTGGCGGAATGGTAGACGCGCTCGACTCAAAATCGAGTTCCTAACCGGAGTGTCCGTTCGAGTCGGACCAGGGGCACCACTGCCGTCGCCAGATCGGGTCGCGTTAACGTTTCGCGACGGCTACCCTTCGCCCGATAGCGCGGATATGGTCGCGCCATGGACGCGAAGACGAGCCGGGCCGCCAGGGCCAAAGCCAAGACGACCGAACTGGCCGAGACCGTTAGCCATGCGCACGTGCTGGCCGAAGCGTTCACCGCCAAGCGCGACCGGTTGCTGGCCGCGCTGACGCTGATCGCCGGGCTCGGCCTGATTGTCGCCTTGCCGTTCGCGCTTCGCGCCGGCGCCGAATTCTTCCTGCCGGTCACCGCCGCGCTGGTCATCGCCATCGCCCTCGTGCCGCTGCTCGAATGGTTTGAAGGGCATGGCTTGCCCTCGAAGCTGTCGGCGGGGCTGTGCATCATCGTCTTCCTCACCGTAGCGGTGTTCGCGATCGGCGCGATCGTGCTTCCGGCAATCGACTGGGTGGCGCTGATCCCCGAGCGCATCGACAAGGTGCGCGTGGCGCTCGATCCGCTGCTGGAACTGTACAAGTCGTTCGACCAGTTCGTCGAACGGATCGTGTCGCAGGTCGCGACCGCGCCGGACCGCAGCCGGACGGTGACGATCGAAACGCCCAACTCACTGTCGGGACTGCTCGCGACGTCCGCGCCGCACATCCTCATCCAGCTGTTTTTCGCACTGCTGGTGATCTTCTTTTTCCTCGCCGGGTGGAGCGCGATGCGCAAGCGCACCATCGTCAGCCGCGGCAGCTTCGAAGGCGCGCTGACGACCGCGCGGGTGATCCAGCAGGTGGTCGATTCCACCTCGACCTACATTCTCACCATCACCATCATCAACGTGGCGCTGGGCGCGCTGACCGCGCTGATCCTGTGGCAGCTGGGAATGACCTCGCCGATCATGTGGGGCGGCATCGTCGCCGTGCTCAACTTCATCCCCTACCTCGGCCCGATCGCCTCGGCGCTGCTGCTGTTCCTTGGCGGGCTGATGGTCTTTCCCGACGCCTGGGCGGCAATGCTGCCGCCGCTCGTGTTCGTCGGCCTGCACATGGTCGAAGCGAACCTTTTCACGCCGATGGTCGTGGGTGAGCGGCTGAAGATCAATCCGCTGGCGATCCTCATCTCGCTAAGCTTCTGGGCGTGGGTGTGGGGCACCACGGGCGCGCTGCTGGCGGTTCCGCTGCTGATCATCATCAAGCAGGTGTTCTCCGCCGCGGGCACGCCGGACATCGCCGGATTCCTCTTCGAGCATGGGACTTTGACCCATGTCGGGGAAGATGACGAAAATGGCGATGCGCTTGTTGACAGTGACAGGGGCGTCACCTAGGTCGCGCGCCTCATCTGAGCCCCCGCAACGTCGCGGGACCCAGAGGAAGTGCGCGGGTGTAGCTCAGTTGGTTAGAGCGCCGGCCTGTCACGCCGGAGGTCGCGGGTTCGAGCCCCGTCACTCGCGCCATTTCCAACAGCTTTTGCCTGCCATGCACATCCGCTAGGCTCGCCCGATGCGCGGCGACGAGTCAGCTTATGCGGCCCTCGGGCTGCGGCCGGGGGCCCCGCGCGCCCAGGTCGACGAAGCCTATCGCCGGCTTATCAAACAATTTCATCCGGACCGCACCGGCGGCGACGGCGGAAGAGCGGCGGAAATCAATCGCGCCTACACCTTGCTTCGCCGCGATCTTCCGGCAGCCGCGCCGTACCGGTCCGTCCCGGTCCATGTCCGGCCGATGCCAAAGCGCCGCCGACGGTCCCGCGCCGGCTGGCTGCTGATCATCGCCATCTGTGCCGGGATCGGCGTCTATGCCGCGCAGCTCGAACGGCGGGCGCCGGTGGTGCTGTCCGGCGGCTGGCCGGATGCGCCGACGCCGCTCAGGATCGGCGGCAGCTTCGACGAACCGCTGCACGGGGCGGTGGTCGACAATGCGATCCGCAACGCTTCGCAATTCCACCTGGCCGGGGACAGCGACGGCGCGGTCGAATATAGCCGCAACTGCTATCAAAAGGTCCGCGCCAAGCCGAACCTGGCGCTGTTCGATGCCTGCGCGGCGTTCGATGAATCGACCATCGTGCTTGGCGCCGACAGCCCGGATACCATGGGCCGGTTTGAAGGATCGGCCGTGCTCGGCCGCCAGCTGGCCGCGGCCAGGGCGATTTCCAACGATATGCTGGGTGCCGATTCGCGGCTCCACCAGATCCGTTCGCGGGTGGAGTTGGCCTTGTTGCCGCGGATCGACGAGGCCGCGGCGCGGCCCCCGGACTAGTCGCCGGCGGGCGTTGCGGGCGCGGTCGTGGGCGCCTTGCCCAGCGGGGTCTGCGGCGCGGTTTCCGGTCCCTTGCCGGACAGCGTCCAGCGCAGATTGTCGGACGCCGCCATCTTCTCGACATAAGGCTTGGGCGTCTGCAACTCGACGGCCTTTTCGACCGCTTCCCGAGCCTGTTCCAGCTTGAAGCGGATGACGACGCGGCCGGGCTCGGCCTTGCCCGCTTCGGCGCCCGGAATGACCTCGGCGACCTCTTCCTCAACGACCGTGGGTGCCTTGACCGGACGGGTGGCGAAAGCGGCGAGCGCGGTCGACTTCAGCACCGCGGCGCTGGCCTCCTGCTTGGCGTACTTCTGGGTGAAGGCAGGGGGTTTGCCCCAGTTACCGGCCCAGCGATAGAACAGGTGCGCGCCGATTACCGCGTTCTTGGCCAGCGTCGATGCCCAGTAAGGGACGACGTAATTGGCGTGATAATGGGTAGCGAGGCCAACCGGCGCGAAAACCGCGCCACCGAGTGCCGCCTCGGCAACCTCGCGCGACCGCTTCCAGCTGACGAGGTTCGGGCCGCGCATCAACGACCCGTCGCAGGTGAACGTGAACTGGCAGCCGGTCGTCCGGGTCGAACCCTGGTAGACCACTCCGCACACGGTCGATGGAAAGGCCGGATGGCGGACCCGGTTCAGCACTACCTGCGCAACGGCGCGCTGGCCGTCGGCGCTTTCGTTGCCAGCTTCGTAATAGACTGCCTGGGTCAGGCACTCGAGCGCCTGCGCATGGGCCGGCGTACCGGCCTTGGCGGCGGAAAAGGGCGCGGCGGCGGGGTTCGGGCCGCTGGCGAGCGCGATCTTCTGATTGATCGTGGTCGCCTCGGTCGGCGCAAGGTTGCGCACCAGCAAGGGCGGCGGGGCCGGAGCCACATGCTCGGCACGCTGCTCGGAAATGTCGCCGAACGTCGGCGTCGACCAGGCCGATCCGCCGGCGGCGACGACCAACGTCAACGCGCCGGCAGCAACCAGCTCACGCGGGTACGTCTGCCAAAGCGTCAGGGCCCTCTCGCGGGCGGTAGGAAGGGTCATTGCTGTCATAGGGGGTTCGCGCTGATATACTGGACTAATACGGTCAATTCAATGACCGTGACCTGAACGGTTAAACCATTGAATTCCTTCAGGACTTGCGAATGCGTCCAACTGCACGTCCCACGGGTCGGACGGAATTTCGGTGGCCAGCATTTCCAGTCCCCAACCGATTCCGATCAGCCGCGCGCCCGATCGTTTCACCCGCCCGAGCACGCGGTCGTAATGCCCTTTGCCGCGCCCCAGCCGCGCCCCCGTGCGGTCGATGGCAAGCAACGGAACGAGGATCAGGTCGGGGTCGACCGCCGGTGCGCTGCCCTTGGGCTGGAGGATTCCGAACGGCCCCGGGACAGCGGGATCGGCGGCAATGAACTTGAACGGCTTGGCGGGATTGGAAAAGGCGGGGAAGGCGACGATTCGCCCGACGGCGCGCGCTTCCTCCATCGCCAACAGCGGGCTGATCTCGCTGCCCATCGGCGAATAGCCGGCAACGACTCGGGCGGCGGCGCATTCGGCCGTGAGATGGCGCGCGAGTCGTTCTTCGAGCCGCGCCCGGCGCCCATCGTCGAGCGTCCGCACGAACGCCTTGCGCGCCTCCAGCGCGGCGTCGCGCAGGGCGTCCTTGGACAAAGGGGTGGAAGGTGACGGGACCACCGTGGCCGTTTGCCGGAAATCCTCTGACGCCACAAACGTCAGGTGGGAACCATGTGCACCGGACCAGGGTCCGGACAGGGACAGTCCCCTAGGATATTTAATCGCCTCAGGGATGTTCGTGGCTTCGTACCGGGCAGTACCCGTCAGCCCTTATCTAGGAGCGCGCGGCCTCGTCCTCAAGGGAGGATGCCAGCGATTCGAGTCGTTCGGCCAGGCGAGTCGCGCGGCAGGCGATCTCCGGATCCGGCGCAGCCGGTGCGCTGGGCGCCGGTTCGGACGCTACGGACGCTGTCGCGCCCTGCGGACGGTTATCGATCAACTGGTCGGCCAGCAGCAGTCCCGCGAACAGCAATTGGCGGGCTTCCGACAGGCTGCCGAGGCCGGACAGCGCTTCGCGGCTCTTGGCATCGACAAGGCGGGCGGCGGCGCGCAGCTGCTCTTCCTCGCCGTCGCGGCAACCGACCTTGTACGGCCGCCCGGCGATGATGACGTCGACTTCGGCCATTATTGCGCCGCTTCCCGGATCAACTGGTCGAGTTCCGCCACGGCGTCGCGCACCCGGGCGCGCAGTGCGTCGTCGCGGCCGCTGTCCGGCCGCCGCGCGGCGAGCGCTTGCTCGATCCGTTCCAGCGCGCGTTCGGCGCGATCCAAGGCGTGCGGCAGGCCCCCGTCTTCCATTGTCCCCGCCTAATGCAAGAGGCGCCGCCTCGGCAAGCGCCGTGGCTAGGTTGACGCCTCGCCCGTCCCCTTCCAAAGGGTCCGGCGAACGGCCCGGCGAGTCCGCCGCGCGGCCTAACCCCTGACGGAGCTCGGATGCAGCCGACCCAACGCCGACTAGCCAACGCCATTCGCGCCTTGTCGATGGACGCGGTGGAAGCCGCCAACAGCGGGCATCCGGGCATGCCGATGGGCATGGCCGACGCGGCCACCGCCTTGTTCGGCCGCTATCTGAAGTTCGACCCGGCCGATCCCAACTGGCCCGACCGCGACCGCTTTGTGCTGTCGGCCGGCCACGGTTCGATGCTGATCTATTCGCTGCTTTACCTGACCGGCTACGCCCACCCGACGATCGACGACCTGAAGAACTTCCGCCAACTTGGCAGCCCGTGCGCCGGCCACCCGGAAAATTTCGAACTGCCCGGAGTCGAAGTCACCACCGGGCCGCTTGGCCAGGGCCTTGCCATGGCGGTTGGCATGGCGATCGCGGAACGGCATCTGAACGCCATTTACGGCGACTCGCTGGTCGATCACCGCACCTATGTGATTGCCGGCGACGGCTGCCTGATGGAAGGCGTCAATCACGAAGCGGTCGGCCTGGCCGGCAACCTCGGCCTCGGCCGATTGATCGTGCTGTGGGACGACAACAAGATCACGATCGACGGGTCGACCGACCTGTCGCGCAACGAAGACGTAATGGCGCGCTTTGCCGCCTCGGCCTGGCATACGGTCGAATGCGACGGCCTCGACGCGACTAGCGTCAGCCGTGCGCTGGACGAGGCGATCGCCAACCAGCGCCCGTCGCTGATCCGTTGCAAGACGATCATCGGCTATGGCGCGCCGACCAAGCAGGGCACCGCCGGCACGCATGGCGCGCCGCTGGGCGCGGAAGAAATCGCCGCCGCCCGCAAGGAATTGGGCTGGGACTCGGCGCCATTCGAGATTCCCGACGACATCCTCGGCGCATGGCGCGACTTCGGCAAACGCGGGCAGGCCAAGCACAAGGATTGGACCGACCGCCTGGAAGCCAGCGGCAAGCGTGACGAATTCTTTGCCCGCATGGCCGGCAAGGTCGATGACAGCTGGCTTCAGCCGCATCTCGATTCGCTGATCGCCAATCCTCCCAAGGTCGCGACCCGCAAGGCGTCGGAAATGGCGCTGGAGGCGATCAACCCGGTGGTGACCGCGACTATCGGCGGGTCGGCCGACCTGACCGGGTCGAATAATACCAAGACGAAGGCGCTGCAGCCGCTGACGGCGGAAAATTACGGCGGCCGCTATGTCTATTACGGCATCCGCGAATTCGGCATGGCCGCGGCGATGAACGGCATGGCGCTGCACGGCGGCGTCATCCCTTACGGCGGCACCTTCCTCGTCTTCACCGATTATGCCCGTCCGGCGATCCGCCTTTCGGCGCTGCAGAAAGCGCGGGTCATCTACGTGATGACCCACGACAGCATCGGGCTCGGCGAAGACGGCCCGACGCACCAGCCGATCGAACATCTGCAAAGCCTGCGCGCGATGCCGGGGCTGGAAGTGTATCGCCCCGCCGACGCGGTTGAAACGGCCGAATGCTGGGCGCTGGCGCTGGCCAGCGAACAGCCCGGCGTGCTCGCGCTCACTCGCCAGAACGTACCGGCGATCCGCACCGAGGCCGCCGGCGAGAATTTGTGCGCTCGCGGCGCCTATCGCATCAAGCCGGCCGAAGCGGACCGCAAGGTCATCTTCCTCGCCACCGGTTCGGAAGTCGAAATCGCGCTCGGCGCGGCGCAGAAGCTTGAAGCCGAGGGCATCGGCGCCGATGTCGTGTCCGTGCCCTGCACCGAACGCTTCGACGCACAGCCGGACAGCTATCGCGAAGACATCCTGCCCGACGTGTCCAACCGGGACATCCTGCGGGTGTCGGTCGAGGCGGGCACCACGTTCGGCTGGGAACGCTACACCGGGCTGCACGGGCTGAAGATCGGTATCGACCGCTTCGGCGTGTCGTCGCCCGCGCCCGACGCCTACGAATTTTTCGGACTGACGCCCGACGCCATCGCCGCGCGGGTGCTCGACCATCTGCAAAAGAGGGACATGCGATGACCAAAGTTGCAATCAACGGCTTCGGCCGCATCGGCCGGCTGGTCGCCCGCGCCATTCTCGAACGCCCCGATTGCGGGCTCGAACTGGTCGCGATCAACGATCTTGCCGACGCGAAGTCGAACGCCATGCTGTTCAAGCGCGACAGCGTGCACGGGCCTTTCCCGGGCGAAGTCAGCGCCGACGGCAACGACCTGATCATCAACGGCAAGCGTATCCACGTCACCGCCGAGCGCGACCCCGCCAAGCTGCCGCACGCGGCCAACGGCGTTGAGATCGCGCTCGAATGCACCGGCTTCTTCACCGACAAGGAAGGTGGTCAGAAGCATATCGACGCCGGCGCGAAGCGCGTGCTCATCTCCGCCCCAGCAAAGGGCGCGGACCTGACGGTCGTCTACGGCGTCAATCACGACAAGCTGACCGCCGATCACAAGATTGTGTCCAACGCGTCGTGTACCACCAACTGCCTGGCGCCGGTGGCCAAGGTGCTCAACGACACGATCGGCATTGAACGCGGGCTGATGACCACCATCCACGCCTACACCAACGACCAGAAGATCCTTGACCAGATCCACCCCGACATGCGCCGCGCGCGCGCTGCCGCGATGTCGATCATCCCGACCACCACGGGCGCCGCTCGAGCCGTTGGCGAAGTGCTTCCCGAATTGAAGGGCAAGCTGGACGGATCGGCGATCCGCGTGCCGACCCCCAATGTCAGTCTGGTCGACCTGACCTTCACGCCGAAGAAGGATACCACCGTCGAGGAAGTGAACGGCGTGCTCAAGTCGGCCAGCGAAAGCGGTCCGCTCGCGGGCATCCTCGCCTTCACCGACGAGCCGCTGGTCTCGATTGACCTCAACCACAATCCGGCCAGCTCGACCGTCGACAGCCTCGAAACGGCGGTGCTTGAAGGCAAGCTGGTTCGTGTCGTCAGCTGGTACGACAATGAATGGGGCTTCTCGAACCGGATGGTCGATACCGCGGGCGCGATGGCTAAGCTCGGCTGAGCATGGCCGCGTTCAAGACCCTCGACGACCTGCCAGCGGACCTGACCGGCAAGAAGGTATTGGTCCGCGTCGATCTCAACGTGCCGATGGACGGCGCGTCGGTCGCCGACGACACGCGGTTGCGCGCAGTCCTGCCAACGGTGCTCGACCTTAGCGGGCGAGGCGCGATCGTCCTGCTCCTGTCACACTTTGGCCGGCCCAGGGGCCATAATCGTCCCGACATGTCGACCGCGCAGCTGGTGCTGCCGATGACCCGGCTGACCGGCCGGTCGGTGCGCTTCATCGAGGATTGCCAGGGCCCGGAGGCGCAGCGCGGCATCGCCACCATGCTGCCGGGCAATATCGGCATCCTTGAAAACACCCGCTTCCACGACGGCGAGGAAGCGAACGACCCCGACCTGGCGCGGGGCATGGCGGCGCTGGGCGACTATTTCGTCAATGATGCTTTCTCGGCCGCGCACCGCGCGCATGCCTCGACCGAAGGCGTCGCGCACCTGCTGCCCAGCTTTGCCGGCCGGGCGATGGAGGCGGAGCTGAAGGCGCTGGAACGCGCGCTCGGCAATCCCGAACGGCCGGTCGCGGCTGTGGTTGGCGGCGCCAAGGTGTCGACCAAGCTGGCCGTGCTTGGCCACCTCGTCGACAAGGTCGATCAACTGATCATCGGCGGGGGCATGGCCAACACGTTCCTTGCGGCGCGCGATGTCGCCATCGGCAAGTCGCTGGCGGAACGCGACCTGACCAGCGAAGCCAATGCGATCATGGAAAGGGCCGACGCGGCGGGCTGCACCGTGCATCTTCCGTACGACGTTGTCGTGGCCAAGGAATTCGCCGCCAATCCGCCCAGCGCCCGCACCTGCAACGTCCACGAGGTCGCCGCCGACGAGATGATCCTCGACGTCGGCCCGGCCGCGGTCGAGGCGTTGTCGGACGCGCTCAAGACCTGCCGCACGTTGGTGTGGAACGGCCCGCTGGGTGCGTTCGAAACCCCGCCGTTCCAGGAAGCGACCGTCGTGCTGGCGCGGACCGCCGCAGCGCTGACTCAGGACGGCAGCCTGGTCTCGGTCGCCGGTGGCGGGGACACTGTCGCCGCCCTCAACGCAGCCGGCGTGACCGGCGACTTCACTTTCGTCTCCACCGCCGGTGGAGCCTTTCTCGAATGGATGGAAGGGCGCACGCTGCCAGGCGTCGCCGCCCTCGAACAGCGATAGGAAAAGCCATGAACCACCAGGAAATGACCCAGAAGATCGCCCGCGGCGACGGCTTCATCGCCGCGCTCGACCAGTCGGGCGGATCGACGCCGAAAGCGCTCACCGGCTACGGCTATCAGGGCAATGAATGGTCGGACGACGAAGCGATGTTCGGCCTTATCCACGACATGCGCACGCGCATCGTCAAGGCGGACAGCTTCGCCAGCGGCAAGGTCATCGGCGCCATCCTGTTCGAACGGACGATGGACGGGGAAATCGACGGCAAGCCGGTGCCGCAGGTGCTGATCGACAAGGGCATCGTGCCGTTCATCAAGATCGACAAGGGCCTGGAAGACGAGGTCGACGGCGTGCAGCTGATGAAGCCGATGCCGACCGTCACCGACCTGCTGATCCGCGCCCGCGACCTCGGCGTGTTCGGGACCAAGGAACGCTCCGTCATCAATCTTGCCAACGCCGAAGGCATCCGCCGCGCCGTCGAACAGCAGTTCGATGTCGCCCGCCAGGTGCTGGCCCACGATCTGGTGCCGATCATCGAACCCGAAGTCAGCATCAAGAGCCCGGAACGCGCAGAGGCCGACCGCATGCTGCTGGCTGCGATCCTCAGCCAGCTCAACTCCATTCCCAACGGACAGCAGGTGATGCTGAAGCTGACGCTGCCGCACGAAGCCGGGCTGTTCCAGCCGCTTGTCGACCACCCAAAGGTGCTGCGCGTCGTCGCTTTGTCGGGCGGGTTCAGCCGCGCCGAAGCCTGCGCCGAACTGGCCAGAAACCCCGGCATGATCGCCAGCTTCAGCCGCGCGCTCCTGTCCGATCTCCGTCACGACCACAGCGATGACGATTTCGACCGTACGCTCGGCACGGCGATCGGCGAGATTTACGACGCTTCGACGGCGCGCGTCCCGGGCTGATCTTGGACGAGGTCGCCCGCGACTTTGCCGACAGTTTCGCGCCCGGCGACGGGGGCGGATGCAGCCTGTACCTGATCAGCCCGCAGGATGTCGGCGGCGCTTTTCCCGACCGCCTGAAGGCAGCGCTGGAGCCCGGGCTGGCCACGGCTTTCCAGTTGCGGGTCAAGGACACGGACGAGCATGAACTGGCGCGGCTCGCCGAGCCGCTGCAGCGGATTTGCGCCGACGCCGAGGTCGCGTTCATCGTCAACGACAGCATCGAGTTGGCGAAGCGGCTGGGTGCGGACGGCGTGCACCTTGGCCAGGGCGACGGCGACATCGCCGATGCGCGCCGCGCGCTCGGGCAGGCGGCGCAGATCGGCCGCACCTGTCACGACAGCCGTCATCTGGCGATGGAAGCGGGCGAGGCGGGAGCCGACTATGTCGCGTTCGGCGCCTTCTACCCGACCACGACCAAGCCGTCCGACTATCGCCCGGACCCGTCGATCCTGGCCTGGTGGTCGCGACTGTTCGAACTGCCCTGCGTCGCCATCGGCGGGATCACCGCCGACAATGCCCACCCGCTGGTCGAGGCCGGCGCGGATTTCCTCGCTGTCTGCCAGGCGGTGTGGGGGCGGGACGACCCGGCCACGGCCGTGCAAGCGTTCAAAGAGGTGCTTGGCGGCTGATCGTCAGACGAATGGCCGTTCGCGGTACCATTTGGTGACGATATATTTGACGCCGGCTTCGACCGGCTGGCCTTCGTGGACCATCACCGGGTTCGGACGGCCGCTATCGTCGACGTTATTCCAGGTGATCAGCCGTCCCGGATGCGGCTCCAGCGCCAGGTTCAGTCGCCGGAAGGCCGTCACCCCGCCGCGTTCCGGCCGGTTGAGGAAGATCATCGCCGTCCACGTGCGCTGGCCGCCATGGCTTTCATACTCCGGCCAATAGGGCTGGTCGGTGAAGAAGAAGTCGCAATGCTCCTTGAACTGCTGGCCGACGTGATAGCGCTGGCCCTGCAGCGGTTCGCCCAAGGCCGGGTCGAGCCCGAGGAGATCGGAGATGCGCTCGTTGACCGACGCGACCACCGGATCGGCGCCATCGAAGTAACAGGTGTAGCTGGTCCGCATCCCCTCGTACTTTTCCTTTTCGAACAAGGGGGAGGGGACGGAATTGGCGTCGATCCGGTCGCATAGCGCGCGGCACACGTCGTCGGTGAGGAAGCTGTTGGCGACGTAAAGCTGCCCCTTGTCCTGCGGCGCGGTGGTCAATTGCCACAGGCCGCCGGTGCGGTTGAGCTTGTTGCCGACTGCGCGCGTGAATTCGGCGCGAAGGTCCGAACGCTCGTCGTCGAACCGTCCCGCCGGCGGGTTGTACCTGGGGTTCGGATCGGCTTCCGACATGGCCGCAATCTGCGGCCTTTTTGCGCTTTTGCCAATCGCTCGCGCCGGACGCTGGAAACTCCGGTCGATTTTATCGTTCCAGCCTTGTAACCAAGTCGAGGATGGAGGGCAGCGCTGTCTTTGCGTTCTAGGGATGCACGCCGCCGGCGCGACCGCGGCGATCGCACGATCACGGTCATCGCCACCGCGGTGGTCACGTTTATCCTGACCAGTGCGGTCTGGATCTTCGTGTTCAACATCATCAACGCGCCCAAGGTCGAAACCTCGGGCGAAGTCGCGGAGGTGAAGCCGTCGGGCGAGCCCGCCGTCGCGGTCGCGGAAGGCGTCGTGGTCGGCCCGGCGGGGCTGGCCATCCCGGTGATGGGCATTCAGCCGACCGACCTGGTCGACACCTACACGCAGGCGCGCGCGGGCGGGGCGCGAAGTCATGACGCCATCGACATCATGGCCGCGGAAGGCACGCCGATCGTCGCGGCCGCGCCGGGTACGGTCGAAAAAATCTATTACAGCGACGGCGGCGGCGGAAAGACCGTCTACGTCCGCTCGCAGGACGGGCGCTGGAATTATTATTACGCGCACCTCGCGTCCTACGCGCCGGGCCTTACCGAGGGGCAGCGGATCAGCCGCGGCCAGCTGCTTGGCCGCGTCGGCCATACCGGCAACGCTAGCCCGGACGGCCCGCACCTGCATTTCGCGATTAACCGCATGGCCGCGGGACAGAAATGGTATGATGGCGATCCGGTGAACCCGTACCCGCTGCTTGCCGGAAAACGGGTCAGCGGCTAGAGGCCGCCGCAACCCTTCCTACCCAGTAAAGCGAGCGATCCATGAAGATCAGCGGCGTGGACATCCGTCCCGGCAATATCATCGAATATGAAGGCGGCATCTGGCGCGCCGTAAAAATCCAGCACACCCAGCCCGGCAAGGGCGGCGCTTACATGCAGGTCGAGATGAAGAACCTCGTCGACGGCCGCAAGACCAACGTCCGCTTCCGCAGCGCGGAGACGGTCGAACGCGTGCGGCTCGATACCAAGGATTTCCAGTATCTCTATCGGGACGGCGACCTGCTCGTGTTCATGGACAAGGATACGTACGAACAGATTTCCATCCCCGAGGAAGTGATCGGCGAGCCCGCCGCCTTCCTTCAGGACGGCATGGACGTGGTTCTCGAACTCTATGAGGAGCGGCCGATTTCGGTGCAGCTGCCGAGCCAGATCGAAGCGACCATCGTCGAGGCCGACGCGGTGGTGAAGGGGCAGACCGCCTCGTCCAGCTACAAGCCGGCGATCCTTGACAACGGCGTGCGCGTGATGGTGCCGCCGCATATTTCCAGCGGAACGCGGATCGTCGTCGATCCCTACACGCAGGAATATGTGAAGCGCGCGGATTAAGCGCGGCGCATGGTTTCCCATTCCGGCCTGATCACCGTCATGCAGCGCGCCGCCCGCAAGGCGGCGCCGCGCATGCGCCGCGACTTCGGCGAGGTCGAGCATCTGCAGGTCAGCCGCAAGGGGCCGGCCGACTTCGTGTCGATGGCCGACAAGCGCGCCGAACAGACGGTGGTCGACGAACTTCGCCATGCGCGGCCGGATTGGGGCCTGTTGCTGGAAGAAGGCGGGGAGATCGCCGGCAACCCGGACAAGCCGCGCTGGGTCGTCGACCCGATCGACGGCACGTCCAACTTTCTGCACTCCATCCCGCATTTCGCGGTCTCGATCGCGGTGCAGGAGCCGGTTCCGGGCGGCAAGGGCTGGAAGGACGTCACCGCCGGCATCGTCTACCAGCCGCTGACCGACGAGGCTTTCTGGGCGGAAAAGGGCAGCGGCGCGTGGCTCGACGACCGGCGTCTTCGCGTGTCGGCCCGGCGCGACCTGTCGGAAGCGCTGGTCGCAACGGGTATTCCCTACAAGGGGCACGGCAACCTTAAACGGTGGGACAAGATCCTCGACGCGGTCTCGCCGGAAGTGGCCGGTATCCGCCGTTTCGGCTCCGCCGCGCTCGACATGGCGTGGGTCGCCGCCGGCCGTTTCGACGGCTTCTGGGAAGAAGACCTCAAATTCTGGGACATCGCCGCCGGGATCATCCTGGTGAAGGAAGCGGGCGGCTTCGTCAGCGACTTTCGCGGCGCGGACACCGGCCTTGCCAATGGGCAGGTGCTGGCCGCCAACGACCAGCTCCATTCCAAGCTGCACAAGCTGGTCGGCGGATCGCTGCGCTAGGATTTTGCGGACCGGACGAGCCGGGCAGGCGGCCGCGGCGTTTCGGAACGCCTCGCCCTGTCGGCACCGCTGCGGGCGACCACAGCCCCGTCGATTAGCCGTCAACGTGCCGTTGCGGGTCATTTTCGCGATTCCAGATGTTGCCCAGCAAGGGGCAGCGTCCTAGAGAACCGCCAAGTCTCGCCCGCACCGGAGTTTCCCTTGGCAAGCGCTGCCGTCGCCTATCTGCCGATCCTGCTGTTCCTGCTGGTCGCGCTCGGCCTGTCGGGCGCCTTCGTCGTGCTGCCGATGATCGTATCGCGATTCACCGGGGCCCATGCGCCCGATCCGCAGAAACTGGCCGAATATGAATGCGGCTTCCCGGCGTTCGAGGACAGCCGTTCGCAGTTCGACGTCCGCTTCTACCTCGTCGCCATCTTGTTCATTGTCTTCGACCTCGAAGCCGCGTTCCTGTTCCCCTGGGCCGTCAGCCTGGCCGGAACCGGTCTGGCCGGGTGGGGCGCGATGATGATCTTCCTGGCCGAACTGGCGCTTGGTCTTGCCTATGCGTGGAAGAAGGGAGCGCTGTCGTGGGAGTAATGCTCGATCCGCGGCACGACCCGATGCCGACCGAGGAAGAGATTGCGCGCGCCGCCGGCCTGCTTCCCGGCGATACCGACCGCGCCCTGTTCGAAGCGATGCGCGAACAGCTCGACAAGAAGGGGTTCATCACCGCCAGCGCGGAAGATCTCGTCACCTGGGCTCGCACCGGTTCCCTGTGGTGGATGACCTTCGGCCTTGCCTGCTGCGCGGTCGAGATGATCCACGTCAACATGCCGCGCTACGACCTTGAACGGTTCGGTGTCGCGCCGCGCGCGTCCCCGCGCCAGTCCGACGTGATGATCGTCGCCGGCACCCTGTGCAACAAGATGGCTCCGGCGCTGCGGCGGGTTTACGACCAGATGGCCGAACCGCGCTATGTCATCTCGATGGGCAGCTGCGCCAACGGCGGCGGCTATTATCATTACAGCTATTCGGTAGTCCGGGGCTGCGATCGCATCGTGCCGGTGGACATTTACGTGCCGGGTTGCCCGCCGACCGCGGAAGCCTTGCTATACGGCATTCTCGCCCTGCAGCGGAAAATCCGCCGCGAAGGCACGATCGAACGCTGATGGCTGTCGCTGCCCACGTCCCGACGTTCGCCGACATCCCGGCCGACGCCTTCTCCGGCCTTGCCGGCGCGCGGCCGCGCGACGGGCTGGAAACCGCGTTCGACGTCGACCGCGGCGACCTTGTCGCGGTGCTGACCGCGCTTCGCGACACGCACGAATATCAACAGCTGATGGAAATCGCCGGGGTCGACTATCCCGACCGTGCCGAGCGGTTCGAGGTGGTCTACTGCCTGCTGTCGCTGACGAAAAACCACCGCGTCCGCGTCCATGTGTCGACCGACGAGACCAGCCCGGTGCCCAGCGTGACTGGCCTGTGGCCGGTGGCCGGCTGGCTCGAACGCGAAGTGTTCGACATGTACGGCGTCCCGTTTTCCGGCAATCCGGACCTGCGCCGCATCCTTACCGATTACGGTTTCGAAGGGCATCCGCAGCGCAAGGACTTTCCGCTCACCGGCTATGTCGAGCTGCGCTATTCGGAAGCCGACAAAAGGGTGGTCTACGAACCGGTCGACCTGCCGCAGGACTTCCGCTCGTTCGACTTCCTGATGCCGTGGCAGGGGCCGGAATATCAATTGCCGGGCGATGAAAAGGCAAAGCCGGAAGAAACCGGCGCGCCGTCGACCGCAGCCGCTCCGACCGGTGATGTGAAGCAGAACCCCAAGACCAGCGCAGACGTGCCCAAGACGACCGAAAAGCCGAGCGATACCGGCGGCGGCGCCCCGGCCAACCGCGAAGCCAAGAAGGCCGCGCGCAAGTCGAACGCGAAGAAGGCCGAAAACCAGGTCGACAAGGACGACAGCCAGGTCGCCCAGCCCAATCCCAAAAGCCCTAACCGGCGCCGGCCGACGGGGGGCGCATGAGCGACACGCGCACCGTAGAAATCGGCGTCGGCATGCCCGGCACCGACATCGCCGCCGCCGGCAATCCTGGCGACGAGACGATCAACAATTACACCATCAACTTCGGGCCCCAGCATCCGGCCGCGCACGGCGTCCTGCGGCTGATCATGGAGCTTGACGGCGAGGTCGTCGAACGTGTCGATCCGCACGTCGGCCTGCTCCATCGCGGCACCGAAAAGCTGATCGAATACAAGACCTACGCGCAGGCGCTGCCCTACTTCGACCGGCTCGATTACTGCTCACCGATGTGCATGGAGCACAGCTTCGTGCTCGCGGCGGAAAAGCTGATGGGCCTCGAGATCCCGCTGCGTGCCCAATACATCCGCACGATGATGGCGGAACTGACCCGCATCAAGAACCACATGCTCAACCTTGGCGCGCACATCATGGACGTCGGGGCGATGACCCCGAACCTGTGGCTGTTCGAACTGCGCGAAGACCTGATGCAATTTTACGAGCGCGCGTCCGGGGCCCGGATGCACGCCAATTATTTCCGTGTCGGCGGTGTCCGCGCCGACCTTCCGGAAAAGCTTTACGCCGACATCGGCGACTGGCTCGATAACCGCTTCAAGCTGTTCGAGGACGCGATCAGCCTGGTTGCCGACAACCGGATCTTCAAGCAGCGCAACGTGGACATCGGCACAGTCAGCAAGGCCGACGCGATCGCCTGGGGCTTTTCGGGCCCGATGATCCGCGCGTCGGGCGTGCCGTGGGACATCCGCCGCTCGCAGCCGTACGAAGTCTATGACCGAATGGATTTCGATATCCCGGTCGGCACGCAAGGCGATTGCTACGACCGTTTCATGGTCCGGGTCGAAGAGGTGCGCCAGTCCGTGCGCATCATCCGCCAGTGCCTGAAGGATATACCGCCCGGCCCGGTCGGCACCGAGAACCAGAAGGTCTTCCCGCCGCGCCGCGCCGAGATGAAGACTTCGATGGAAGCGCTGATCCATCACTTCAAGCTCTATACCGAGGGCTATCACGTTCCCGCGGGCGAGGTTTATGTCGCGACCGAAAGCCCGAAGGGCGAATTCGGCGTCTACCTCGTCGCCGACGGCACCAACCGGCCCTACCGGTGCAAGATCCGCCCGACGGCTTTCTCGCACCTGCAGGCGATGGACTTCATGATGAAGGGCCACATGCTGGCTGACGTCACCGCCGTATTGTCGGCCATCGACGTCGTATTTGGGGAGTGTGACAGATGAAGACGCTTTCACTCGTTGGAATTCTCACCGCGGCCCTCGCCGTTCCCTCGATCGCCCCGGCGGCGCCCAGCGTCCGCGGCGCGATCACCGTTCCGGCCGAAGGCGTCGCCCAGCGGCTGATCGCCGCCATTCGTGGCGAGCGCCTGTTCGCGGAAAAAGACTTCGTCCAGCCGCTGGCGGCCGCCGACAAGCAGGTCCTGCGCAACTTCGGCGCTTGCGACGTCGCCTATTTCGGTCACCCCGCGGACGCGGCGATGGACAATCTTTCGGCCAAGCAGCTGGTCAGCGCCAGCGAAGTGACGCTCGACCCCAACCGGGTGCTGGTGCGCTTCAATTGCGACGGCGTGTCGACGGAAACGCCCGTCGGCCTGACACTGCACCTGGTCGATAACAGGATCGCCAAGGTCGAGGCGCACAACGCCGACCTCATGAAAGCGCGTTAATGGCGGCAAACCGGCCCGTTGAAGACCCCGAGGTGCTGGCGAAGTTCAAGGACTTCGCCTGGACCGGCGACTACGCTCAGAAAGCGAAGGTCGCGATCGGGAAGTATCCGGAAGGGCGGCAGGCCTCTGCCGTCCTGCCTCTGCTCGACCTTGCCCAGCGCCAGGTCGGCGAAGCGACGGGTACGCAGGGCTGGTTGCCGATCCCGGTGATGGAATTCGTCGGCCGCGAGCTCGGTATGCCGTTCATTCGCGTGCTGGAGGTCGCCAGCTTCTACACCATGTACAACCTGGCCCCGGTCGGGAAATATCACGTCCAGGTGTGCGGCACGACGCCCTGCATGCTGCGCGGGTCCGACGACGTTCTCGCCGCCTGTTACAAGCGCGGGCTGGAAAAGGGCCACACCACCGCCGACGGCCTGTTCACGCTGACCGAAGTGGAATGCCTTGGCGCCTGCGCCAATGCGCCGATGGTCCAGATCAACGACGACAATTACGAGGATCTCACCGAAGCCAGCATGGCCGCGATCCTCGACGCGCTGGCCGCCGGCAAGACACCGCCGCCGGGCCCGCAGGTCGATCGGCAGACCAGCGCGCCGGAAGGCGGCCCGACCAGCCTCAAGAAGATGACCGAGCGCAACTACGACTATCGCTCGCAATGGGCGGATTCGGCGCCGGCCGGAGGCGAGGCATGAGCGTCGTCGCCATCCTCATCGCCATCGTCCTTGGCATCCTTGCGCTCAAGCTGATTGTCGGCGTGCTGAAGTTCGTCGTCGTCGCGGTGATCGTTGCCGCCGTGATCATCTTCCTGACGAGCAGGGGCGGCTGATGGCCTACACCGGACCGCTCGGCGACAAGGATCGCATCTTCACCAACGTCTACGGTTTCCAGTCGGCGATGCTCAAGGCCGCGCGCCAGCGGGGCGACTGGGACGATACGGCCAAGCTGATGCAAGCCGGGCAGGACGCGATCATCGACGCGGTCAAGGCGTCGGGCCTGCGCGGCCGCGGCGGCGCGGGCTTTCCGACCGGCATGAAGTGGGGCTTCATGCCCAAGGAGCCGACGCCCGGGAAACCCAATTTCCTGGTCATCAACGCGGACGAATCCGAACCGGGATCGTGCAAGGACCGCGAAATCATCCGCCACGATCCGCACAAGCTGATCGAAGGCGCGCTGATTGCCGGCTTCGCCATGCGCGCGCGGGCCGGCTACATCTACATCCGCGGCGAATTCATCCGCGAAGCGCAGGTGCTCGAGGCCGCGGTCGCGGAAGCGTACGACGCCGGTCTGCTGGGCAAGAATGCGGCCGGATCGGGCTATGACTTCGACCTGTTCGTCCACCGCGGCGCCGGCGCCTACATCTGCGGCGAAGAAACCGCGATGCTCAACAGCCTTGAAGGCAAGAAGGGCCTCCCGCGGTTGAAGCCGCCGTTCCCGGCGGGCGCGGGCCTCTACGGCTGTCCGACCACGGTCAACAACGTCGAAAGCATCGCCGTCGTCCCGACCATCCTGCGCCGCGGCGCGGCCTGGTTCGCCGGGCTCGGCCGCGAGAAGAACGAGGGCACCAAGCTGTTCCAGCTGTCGGGCCACATCAACACGCCCTGCGTGGTCGAGGAAACCATGGGCATCAGCTTCCGCGAGCTGATCGATCGCCATGGCGGCGGCGTCCGCGGCGGGTGGGACAATCTGCTCGCCGTCATTCCGGGCGGATCGTCGGTGCCGCTGGTGCCGGCCGCACAGATCATCGATGCGCCGATGGACTTCGACGGACTGAAGGAACTGGGTTCGGGCCTTGGCACCGCGGCGGTCATCGTCATGGACAAGTCGACCGACATCGTCCGCGCGATCAGCCGCATCAGCTATTTCTACAAGCATGAAAGCTGCGGCCAGTGCACGCCGTGCCGCGAAGGCACCGGCTGGATGTGGCGGGTGATGGAACGGCTGCGTGAAGGCGAAGCGACGGTCGAAACGATCGACAAGCTGCTCGACGTCACCAAGGAAGTCGAAGGCCACACCATCTGCGCCCTTGGCGACGCCGCCGCCTGGCCGATCCAAGGCCTGATCCGCCATTTCCGTCCGGAGCTTGAGCGCCGCATTGCCGAACGGCGCGCCCGCGAGCTGCTGGAGGCGGCGGAATGAAGTTTTTGCTGATCATCGGTCTCATCGCGATCGTTGCCGCGGTCGTGATGGCGATGCGTTCGAATGCTCGGGTAACAACGATCGAGCAACGCCGTGACAAGCGGCCCGATCGAGAGGGGGAGGACGAGTTATGACCGGTCTTCGTATTGTCCTGGGTTTGGCCGCCATCGCGATGTCATCTGCGGCCGTCGCTGAACCGCCGACCGGTTCGCGGCTGGGCAAGCGCACGATCAGCCAGGGCGTCGCTTTGAGCACGCGCGACGTCGCCATCGGCGCGCGCAACATGGCCGACTGCATGTATTCGCGGCACAAGGCCGACGCGCTGGGCCTTCTGAATGCCGCCAGCGCGGACGAATCCCGCATCTATTTCCGCCGCGTGGGCGGTGAGTTCTCATGTTCCAGCCTGATCGCGGGCAACGACCTCGTCGATACCCGCACGGTGTCCTATCCGCAGGACATCCTGCGCGGCATATTCGCGGAAGAAGCGCTGCAGGCCATGGGCGCGTCCGTTGCCGCCTTGCAGCCGCTGCCGCTGGAACAGAAACGCTACATCCGGCCGTGGTTCGCGGCGACCAACCGCAACGGCACCGTCGATGAAATGGCGGTGTGCATCGCCGACACCAACCCGGCGGCGATCGTCAAGTTGGTCGGCACGGATCCGGAAAGCAGCCGCGAGGACGTGGCGTTCGAGGAACTGACGCCGACCCTTGGCCAGTGCCTGGTCGTTGGCGCGAAGCTGCAGGCGAGCCGCCAGGCCCTGCGCGCCGCGCTCGCCGACGCGCTCTACCAGCGCCTGCGCAATCCCGCGCTGTCGCTGCCGATGGCGGAGGCTGCCGCAAGATAATGCCCAAGGTTACCGTCGACGGCGTTGAAATCGAGGTCCCGCAGGGCGCTACCGTCCTGCAGGCGTGCGAGCTGGCGGGGAAGGAAATTCCCCGCTTCTGCTATCACGAACGCCTCAGCATCGCGGGCAATTGCCGGATGTGCCTGGTCGAGGTCGCGCCCGGCCCGCCCAAGCCGCAGGCAAGCTGCGCGTTGCCCGCCGCCGACGGCCAGGCCATCCGGACCGACAGCGCGATGGTCAAGAAGGCGCGCGAAGGGGTGATGGAGTTCCTGCTCATCAATCACCCGCTCGACTGCCCGATCTGCGACCAGGGCGGCGAATGCGACCTGCAGGACCAGGCGATGGCTTATGGCCGCAGCTTCTCGCGCTATGACGAGAACAAGCGGGCGGTCGACGACAAATATATGGGCCCGGTCATTAAGACCGCGATGACCCGCTGCATCCAGTGCACGCGCTGCGTCCGCTTTGCCGAGGAAGTCGCCGGAGTGCCGGAAATCGGCATGCTCTATCGCGGCGAGGACGCGCAGATCACCACCTACCTCGAAAGCGCGGTGACCAGCGAGATGGCCGGCAACCTGGCCGACGTCTGCCCCGTCGGTGCGCTGCTGCAGAAGCCGCAATTGTTCGAGGCCCGGCCGTGGGAGCTGCGGCGGGTACCCGCGATCGACGTGATGGACGCGGTCGGCTCCAACATCCAGCTCGACGTCCGCCAGCGGCAGGTGATGCGGATCCTCCCGCGCGTCCATGAGGACGTCAACGAGGAATGGATTTCCGACCGGACCCGCCACCATGCCGACGCGCTGGTGCGCAACCGGCTCGACCGGCCGTGGGTGCGCGAAGGCGGCAAGCTGCGCGAGGCGGACTGGACTGAGGCGCTGCGCATCTTTGCCGACAAGCTCAAGGATGCGGGCAGCAGCGTCGCGGCGATTGCTGGCGACCTCGTCGACGCGGAAACCATGTACGCGGCCAAGGCGCTGCTCGCCGGACTGGGCTCGACCCTGCTCGAAGGACGGCAGACCGGGCTGGACTATGACGTCACCAATCTCGGGTCGGTCAACTTCAACTCCACCATCGGCGGCATCGAACAGGCTGACGCGGTCCTTCTGATCGGCAGCAATCCGCGCTGGGAAGCGCCGCTGGTTGCGACCCGCCTGCGCAAGGTGGCGAAAAAGGGCGGCAAGATTTTCGCCGTCGGACCCGACGTCGACATGGCAATGCCGGTCGAATTCCTCGGCGACGACCTGAAGGTGCTGGGCAAGCTTCCCAAACATGTCGCCGAAGCCTTTGCAAAGGCGGAGCGTCCGGCGGTCATCATCGGCGCCGGCGGGCTTGCCGCCGGGGCGTTTGGGGCCGCGCTGGCGCTGGTCGACACGCTTGGCCTGATCAAGGGCGACTGGAACGGCTTCAACGTCCTCCACACCTCCGCGTCGCGGATGGCCGGACTGATGCTCGGCTACGGGCAGGGCGGGGGGCTGGCGACAGTCGAGAAAGCCAAACCGGCGGTCGCGATCCTGCTTGGTGCCGACGAAATGCCGGCCGCCCGGCTGGCGGGTGCGTTCAAGGTCTACATCGGTCACCACGGTGACAATGGCGCGCGGCAGGCGGACCTGGTGCTGCCGGGCGCGGCCTACACCGAAAAGCACGGTACCTACGTCAATACCGAAGGCCGGGTGCAGCGCGGCGAAAAGGCTTTGTTCCCGCCGGGCGAGGCGCGCGAGGACTGGACGATCTTCCGCGCGGTCTCGGACCTGCTTGGCAAACCGTTGCAATTCGACACTTTTGCTCAGCTTCGTGCCGCGATGGTCGAGGCTGTTCCGGCGCTCGGTACGGACGGGCTGGTGAAGTTCGACTTCGCGCCGCCTGAGCTCGACAGCAAGGCGAGCGGGACCGTCGGCTATGCGGTCAAGGATTTCTACCTGACCAACGCGGTAACCCGTGCCAGCCCGACGATGCACATCTGCTCGCAGGAAATCCTGCACGGCCAGGTGGAAACGCTCGAGGCCGCCGAATGAGCGCGATCCGCGACTTCTGGTGGACCTTCTTCCATTCGCCCACCGCGGCTTTCCAGTCGCAGGGCATGGAATATGGCTGGGCCTGGTTTCTGTCGATGATCATCGGCATCCTCGTCATCGCTTTGCCGCTGATGCTCGCGGTGGCGATGATCATCTATGCCGATCGCAAGATCTGGGCGGCGATGGCGCTTCGCCGGGGCCCCAACGTAGTCGGTCCGTGGGGCCTGCTGCAAAGCTTCGCCGACGGCCTCAAGGTGTTCCTCAAGGAAACCATCGTTCCGTCGGCGGCGAACAAGGGGCTGTTCATGCTCGCCCCGATCGTCGCCTTCACCGTCGCGCTGATCGTCTGGGCGGTGATCCCGTTCGACGTCGGCGTGGTGCTGGCCGACATCAATGTCGGGCTGCTCTACGTGCTCGCGGCAAGCTCGCTCGGCGTCTATGGCGTGATCGTCGCGGGCTGGGCATCCAACTCCAAATATCCGTTCTTCTCCGCCCTTCGCGCGGCGGCGCAGATGGTCAGCTATGAAGTGTCGATCGGCTTCGTCCTGATCAGCGTCGTGCTCTACGCCAACAGCTTCAACCTGACCGACATCGTCATGGCCCAGAAGGGCAATGTGCTCGGCATCCTCAACGGCTTCGGGTTCAACCCTCTGCTGTTTCCGATGGCGGTCGTGTTCCTGATCAGCTCGATGGCCGAAACCTTCCGCACCCCGTTCGACCTGGTCGAGGCGGAAAGTGAGCTCGTCGCCGGTTTCCAGACCGAATATTCGTCGATGAGCTTCGCGCTCTTCTGGCTTGGCGAATATGGCAACGTGATCCTGATGTGCGCCCTGAACGCCATCCTGTTCTGGGGTGGGTTCCTGCCGCCGATCGACTGGGCGCCGCTTTACGTGGTGCCCGGCATCCTGTGGTTGTTCGCCAAGATCTGTTTCTTCTTCTTCGTCTTCAGCTGGGTGAAGGCGACCGTGCCGCGCTATCGCTACGACCAGCTGATGCGGCTCGGCTGGAAAATCTTCCTGCCGCTGTCGATCCTGTTCGTCGTCATCATTTCCGGCTGGCTGATGCTGACCCGCTATGGAGCCGCCGCATGATCGCGCACTGGATCAAGTCGTTCACCTTGTGGGAGTTCGTGAAGGCCCACTGGCTGACGCTGCAATATTTCTTCAAGCCGAAGGCGACGATCAACTACCCGTATGAAAAGTCGCCGCAGGGCCCGCGCTTTCGCGGCGAACATGCGCTGCGCCGTTATCCCAACGGCGAAGAACGCTGCATCGCCTGCAAGCTGTGCGAAGCGATCTGCCCGGCGCTGGCGATCACAATCGAGGCCGAACCGCGCGAGGACGGCAGCCGCCGGACCACCCGCTACGACATTGACATGGTCAAATGCATTTACTGCGGGCTGTGTGCGGAGGCCTGTCCGGTCGACGCCATCGTCGAGGGGCCGAACAGCGAATTCGCGACCGAAACGCGTGAGGAGCTGCTCTACAACAAGGCCAAATTGCTGGCCAACGGCGACAGGTGGGAACAGGCGATTGCCGCCAACCTTGCCGCCGATGCCCCCTACCGATAAGCGCGCCGCCAAGGGGTATTCCAGGACTTGATCGCACTCATCGCCTTTTACCTGTTCGCCACCGGGACGCTGGTGCCGGCCGTGTTCGTGATATTCGCGCGCAACCCGGTCCACAGCGTGCTGTGGCTGATCCTCGCCTTCTTCAACGCTGCCGGGCTGATGTTGCTCGTCGGGGCGGAATTCATCGCCCTGCTGCTGGTGATCGTTTACGTCGGCGCGGTCGCGGTGCTGTTCCTGTTCGTGGTGATGATGCTCAACATCGACTTCGCCAAGTTGCGGTCGGGATTCAGCCGCAACCTGCCGTTCGGGATCATCCTTGCCCTCGTCCTGCTGGTCGAAATGCTGGTCGCGGCCAGCGCGTGGAAGGCGATGCCGGGGATCAGCGCCGGCGCGCCGGTCGAATCCGAAGTGCCAAACATCACCGCTTTGGGTGAACTGCTCTACAGCCGCTACCTGTTCCCCTTTGAAATCGCGGGCCTGATCCTCCTGGTCGCGATGATCGGCGCTATCGTGCTGACTCACCGCAGCCGCGGTGACGCGCGCGGCCAGAACGTCGGCAGGCAGGTTCGCCGCGACCCGGCCGAGGCGGTCAAGCTGACCAAGCCCGGCGTCGGCAAGGGGATGGAGCTGTGATCGGGCTGGGCCATTATCTCGTCGTCGCGGCGATCCTGTTCGTGCTCGGCGTGCTCGGCATCTTTCTCAACCGCCGCAACGTCATCCTGATGCTGATGGCGATCGAACTCATCCTGCTCGCGGTGAATATCAACCTGGTCGCCTTCTCGGCCTTCCTCGGCGATCTCGCCGGACAGGTGATGGCGATGTTCGTGCTCACCGTCGCTGCCGCCGAAGCCGCCATAGGGCTCGCCATTCTGGTCATCTTCTTCCGCCGCAAAGGCTCCATTGCGGTCGACGCCGCCGACAGGATGCGCGGCTGATGGGCATCGGGCTCTCCCTCGAACTGATCGTCTTCCTGCCGCTCGTCGCCGCGCTCATCGCCGGCCTCGGCGGACGCTGGATCGGCGAACTGGCGGCCAAGGCGGTGACCACCGGCGCACTGTTCATCGCCGCGGCCCTGAGCTGGCCGATCTTTTTATCCTACGTCGCCGGCGGCGCCGAGGCGCAGGTCGTGCCGGTGCTCGACTGGATCCGCTCGGGCGACCTCGTCGTCGATTGGGCGCTGCGCGTGGATTCGCTGACCGCGGTCATGCTGGTGGTCGTCACCACCGTGTCCAGCCTCGTCCACCTCTACAGCTGGGGCTACATGGCGGAAGACAAGAGCCAGCCCCGCTTCTTCGCGTATCTGTCGCTGTTCACCTTCGCGATGCTGATGCTGGTGACCGCCGACAGCCTGGTGCAGATGTTCTTCGGCTGGGAAGGGGTGGGCCTCGCATCCTACCTGCTGATCGGCTTCTGGTATTACAAGCCGTCCGCCAACGCCGCCGCGATGAAGGCCTTCGTCGTCAACCGCGTCGGCGACTTCGGCTTCTCGCTCGGCATCTTCGGCACCTTCCTGGTGTTCGGCACGGTCTCCATTCCGGCGATCCTTGCCACGGTGCCCAGCGTGGCCGGTTCGACCATCGGCTTTGCCGGCCTGCGGGTCGATACGATGACCCTGCTGTGCCTGCTGCTGTTCGTCGGTGCGATGGGCAAGTCGGCGCAGCTTGGCCTGCACACCTGGCTGCCGGACGCGATGGAAGGCCCGACCCCGGTCTCGGCCCTGATCCACGCCGCGACGATGGTCACCGCGGGCGTCTTCATGGTCTGCCGCCTGTCGCCGATGTTCGAGGCCAGCGTCACGGCCAGCCACGTCGTCACCTATGTCGGGGCGGCGACCTGCTTCTTTGCCGCCACCGTCGGCTGCGCGCAGAACGACATCAAGCGCGTGATCGCATATTCGACCTGTTCGCAGCTCGGCTACATGTTCTTCGCCGCCGGCGTCGGCGCCTATGGCGCGGCGATGTTCCACCTGTTCACGCACGCCTTCTTCAAGGCGCTGCTGTTCCTTGGCGCGGGCTCGGTCATCCACGCCATGCACCACGAACAGGACATGCGTTTCTACGGCGGGCTGCGGAAGGAAATCCCGGTCACTTTCTGGGTGATGGTCATCGGCACGCTGGCGATCACCGGCGTCGGCGTCGCGGGCGTCGGCTTTGCCGGCTATCATTCCAAGGACGCGATCCTCGAAAGCGCCTTCGCAGCGGGCAGCGTGCCGGGCGGGGTGGCCTTCTTCCTCGGCGGTGTCGCAGCGCTGCTGACTAGTTTCTATTCGTGGCGGCTGATTTTCCTGACCTTCTTCGGCGATGCCCGCTGGGCCGCGTCGGAGCATATCCAGCACGCGCTTCACGGCGATCATCACGATCATCCGGACGAAGAACATGGCGACAGCTCGCACAGCCCGGCCATGCCGCCGGCCGGCACGGGCGGCTATCACCCGCACGAAAGCCCGCTGACCATGCTGGTCCCGATCTGCCTGCTGGCGATCGGCGCGGTCGCGGCGGGCTTCGTGTTCAGCCACACCTTCCTCGATTCTAAGGAATTCTGGAACGGCAGCATCGCCTTTGACGAACATCTGGCGCACGCGATGCACGAAGTGCCGCTGTGGGTAAAATATACCGCCACCGCGGCGATGCTGATCGGCCTCGCCATCGCGTGGAACAACTATATCCGCAAACCGGGCCTCGCTGCGGGCTTCGTCGCGGCGGTGCCCGGCGTCTACCGGTTCGTCGCCAACAAATGGTATTTCGACGAGCTTTACGACGGCATTTTCGTCCGGCCCGCCATGTGGCTTGGCGGCTTCTTCTGGAAGCGCGGCGATGAAGGCACGATCGACCGGTTCGGCCCGCACGGCGCGGCTGTCGCGGTCGGCGTCGGCAACCGCGTCACGACCCGGCTCCAGTCCGGCTATCTGTACAGCTATGCCCTGATCATGCTGCTCGGCCTGATCGGCGCGGCGACCTGGGCCTTGTGGTGGGCGCGATGACCGGCGTGCCCGTGCTGTCGATCCTGATCGCGCTGCCGCTGCTCGCCAGCGTCCTGTGCCTGTTCGTCGGTGCCAACGCCGCGCGGATGATTGCCCTTGGGACCACGCTGGTCGCCTTTGCCATCGGCATCTGGATGTGGCTCGCCTTCGTGCCCGGCGGCGCGCAATGGCAGTTCACGGAATTCGTCGATCTTGGCGGCGGCCTCAACTGGGCGCTCGGCATCGACGGCATCGCGCTGTTGCTGACCGAACTGACCCTGTTCCTGATGCCGATCTGCATCGGCGCCAGCTGGCGCTCGATCGAACGGCGCGTACCCGAATATATGGCGGCCTTCCTGTTGATGGAGGCGTTGATGGTCGGCGTCTTCGCGGCGCAGGACCTGTTCCTGTTCTATGTCTTTTTCGAAGGCGGCCTGATCCCGATGTACCTGATCATCGGCATCTGGGGCGGCGCCGACCGGATCAAAGCCAGCTACAAGTTCTTCCTCTACACGCTGCTCGGCTCGGTGCTGATGCTGATCGCGATGATCTACATGGTCGCGGACGCCGGAACGACGTCGATCCCGCAGCTGATGGCGTACGATTTCCCGCCGGAGGTGCAGCAATGGCTGTGGCTGGCCTTCTTCGCCAGTTTCGCGGTGAAGCTGCCGATGTGGCCCGTCCACACCTGGCTGCCCGACGCGCACGTGCAGGCGCCGACCGCCGGTTCGGTAATCCTTGCCGGCGTCCTGCTGAAGATGGGCGGCTACGGCTTCGTCCGTTTCTCGCTGCCGATGTTCCCGGACGCCTCGGCCCAGTTCATCCCGCTGATGTTCATCCTGTCGGGGATCGCGGTCGTCTACACCTCGCTGGTGGCGCTGGTGCAGCGGGACATGAAAAAGCTGATCGCTTATTCGTCCGTCGCGCACATGGCGTTCGTGTCCTTCGGCCTGTTCGCGCTCAACCGCCAGGGGATCGAAGGCGCTCTGGTGGTGATGCTCAGCCACGGCCTCGTGTCGGGCGCGCTCTTCCTGATTGTCGGCGTCATTTACGACCGCATGCACACGCGCGAAATCGCGCAATATGGCGGGCTGTCGAACAACATGCCGGGCTATGCCCTGCTGTTCATGCTGTTCACCATGGCCAGCGTCGGCCTGCCGGGGACCAGCGGCTTCGTCGGCGAATTCCTCAGCCTCGTCGGGACCTACGAAATGTCGACCTGGGCGGCGATCGTCGCCACCACCGGCATCATCCTTGGCGCCTGCTACATGCTCTACCTCTACTGGCGTGTTGCGTTCGGCGTTGCGCGCACGGAACAGGCGGCGGCGATGACCGACCTCACCGCGCGCGAATGGTGGCTGCTCGCCCCGATCGCGGCCGGCGTGATGTGGATGGGCATTTACCCGGAAAGCTTCCTCGCCCCGATGCGCAACGACGTCGGCTACATCCTCGAACGGGTGGAGCCGGCTGCGCCGAAGGGCGATTCCGCGCTGGTTCGCGGAAAGGCTCCGGCGCCGGCGGCCGAGGCAGCCCATGAACCTGCGGGAGCGGCGCATTGATCGACTATCTCGCCCCGATCCTGCCGGAGGTTATCCTCGCGCTCGGCGCGATCGCCCTGATGCTGGTCGCCGCTTTTGGCGGCCGCCGTTCGACTCCGGTCACCACCTGGGTCGCCGTACTGCTGCTGCTCGGTGCCACCGCCGCACTGATCGGCGCGCCGTCGAACGACGGGCCGCTGTTTGGCGGGCTGGTATCGGCGGACTGGTTCTCCAGCTTCGGCAAGGCGATCATCTTCCCCGCGGCTGCGGTCGCGGTGCTGATGGCACACGGCTGGTTCGAACGCGGCACCGAACATAGCGCCGAATATCCGGTGCTGATCCTGTTCAGCGCCGTGGGCATGGCGGTGATGGTCTCCTCGACCAACCTCATGTCGCTTTACGTCGGCCTCGAACTGTCCAGCCTCTCGTCCTACGTCCTTGCCTCCTACCGGCGGATGGACGACCGCTCGGCCGAAGCGGGCCTCAAATATTTCGTGCTCGGTGCGCTGGCCAGCGGGATCCTGCTCTACGGCATCTCGCTGCTCTACGGCTTCACCGGCTCGATGAACTATTCCGGCCTTGCCGCCGCCTTCGCCCGCGAAGGCGCGCAGTCGATGGGCCTGCTGTTCGGCCTCGTCTTCCTGCTTGCCGGCATCGCCTTCAAGGTCAGCGCGGTGCCGTTCCATATGTGGACGCCCGACGTCTACGAAGGCGCGCCCACGCCGGTCACCGCTTTCTTCGCCACCGCGCCGAAGGCCGCGGCGATCCTGATGGGCGTGCGCGTGTGCATCGAAGGGCTGGGCCCGGCAATCGACGCCTGGCGGCAGATCATCATCTTTGCCGCGCTCGCCTCCATCTTTCTCGGCGCGGTCGCCGCTTACGGTCAGACCAATATCAAGCGGCTGCTGGCCTATTCGTCGATCAACAACGTCGGCTTCGCCCTCGTCGGGCTGGCGGCGGGCGGCACCGCCGGCACTTCGTCGGTCCTGTTCTACATGGCCGTCTATGTCGTGATGACGATCGGCGCGTTCCTGTGCGTCCTGTGGATGCGCGATGCCAATGGCGAACCGGTCGAGGACATGGCCAGCCTGGCCGGCCTGTCGCAGCGGCGGCCGGCCTTTGCCGCGGCCTTCGCGGTCTTCATGTTCAGCCTGGCCGGCATTCCGCCGCTGTTCGGCTTCTGGGCCAAGCTGGTGGTGTTCAATGCCGCCGTCGGCGCCGGCCTGATCGCGTTGGCCGTGGCCGGCATCCTCGGCACTGTGATCGGCGCTTATTATTATCTGAAGGTCGTCAAGATCATCTACTTCGACGATCCCGCCGAACCCTATGCCCGCACGCGGGAGCCGGTCGAAGGCGTGCTGATGGCGGTAGCGGCAATTGCCGTGTCGCCGCTCGGCTATCTGCTCATCGGGCCGCTCGGCTCGCTCAGCGACCGTGCCGCCGGGGCGCTGTTCTGAGCCGAATCCGGATCGTCGACGCAACCGGTTCCACCAATGCCGACCTGCTGGCCGACCGTGGCGCGGTCGAAGGCGACTGGCTGGTCACGCTGGACCAGACGGCGGGGAGGGGGCGGCAGGGCCGGTCTTGGATCACCCGGCCCGGCAATTTCTTCGGCAGTACGCTCGTCGTCCTGCGCGCCGGCGATCCGCCGCCGCAATCGCTGTCGCTGGCCGCCGGACTGGCGCTGATCGAAGCGGCGGAAACCGCCGTCGGCGGCCAGCCGCTGCAACTGAAATGGCCCAATGACCTGCTGCTCGGCGGGGCCAAGCTGGCCGGTATCCTTCTCGAACGCCACGGCGACCGCGTGGTCATCGGCTTCGGCGTCAACCTGGCGGACGCCCCAGCGGTCGAGGGCCGCGCGCTGGCCCACCTCGACGGCCGCATCGCGCCGCAGGCGTTCGCGCCGTTGCTTGCCGGGGCGATGAGCCGGATGCTCGGCCTGTGGCGGTCGAGCGAGCCTGACCTGTTCGCCCAGGCCTGGCTTGCCCGGGCTCACTCGGTCGGGACGCAGATCGCGGTTCACTCCGGCGATGCCGAGAGGGTAAGCGGCCGCTTCGACGGCATCGATGCCGACGGAACGCTGCGCCTGCGCCTCCCCGACGGGACGGTGCGCAAGGTGCATGCCGGCGACGTCGAGTTGTGAACCGGGCGACCGGACGCTAGGCCCCCTCGCATGCTTCTCGCCATCGACGCCGGGAATACCAACATCGTCTTCGCTCTGGTCGAGCGCGGCACGGTTCGTGCGCGCTGGCGCATCGCCACCGACCCGCGGCGGACGGCGGACGAATATGCGGTCTGGCTGCGCCAGCTGCTCGACCTCGAAGGCTTCAAGTCGGCGGACGTGACCGCGGTGATCATCGGTACGGTGGTCCCGCGCGCCACGCACAATTTGCAGGTGCTGGCGAACAAATATTTCGGCACCGCCGCGCTGGTCGCGGGGCAGGGCGATGCGGGCTGGCCGATGGCGCTGGACGTCGAAGAACCGCAAAGCGTGGGCGCCGACCGGGCGCTCAACGCGCTGGCTGCCCATGCCAAGCATGACGGCGTGCTGGTGGTGGTCGATTTCGGCACGGCGACGACCTTCGACCTCGTCGGCGCGGACGGCGCCTATCGCGGCGGCATCATCGCGCCGGGCATCAACCTGTCGATCGACGCGCTGGTCAACGCGGCCGCCAAGCTGCCTCGCATCGCGATCGAGGCCCCCGCGGACGACAGCGTCATCGGGCGGACGACCGAAAGCCAGATGCTGATCGGCATCTACTGGGGTTATGTCGCGATGATCGAGGGGCTGGTCGAACGCCTGAAGCGGCAGGTCGGCGCGCCGGTCACGGTCATCGGCACCGGCGGCCTCGCCACCCTGTTCGACAAGCGCACCAGCGTGTTTGACGCGGTTGAACCCGACCTTACCATCCAGGGGTTGAGCCTGCTGTACGATCAGGTCTCGGGCAAAGCATGATCCCCAAGGACGAACTTTTGTTCTGCGCGCTCGGCGGGTCGGGCGAGATTGGCATGAACGTCAATCTCTACGGCTGCCAGGGCAAATGGCTGATGGCGGATCTCGGCCTGACCTTCGCCGATCCCTATTACCCCGGCATCGACCTAATCCTGCCGGAACTCGAATTCATCGAGGAGCAGCGCGACCGGCTTGCCGGCATCGTCCTGACGCACGGTCATGAAGACCATATCGGAGCGCTCCCCTACCTGGCCGAAGAACTCAAGGTGCCGCTTTATGCGACGCCGTTCACTGCCGGGCTGATCGCGTCAAAGCTGGAAGAAGAGGGGCTGACCGGGATCGTCCCGCTGAACATCGTCGAACGCAACGGGACGGTCGACATCGGCCCGTTCAAGGTCCGCTTTGTCGCGCTTGCCCACTCTATTCCAGAAGGCAACGGCCTGCTGATCGAAACCGCGCACGGCCGCGTTTTCCATACCGGCGACTGGAAGATCGACGACACGCCGGTACTGGGCAATCCGTCGAGCGCCCAAACGCTGACCGCGATCGGCGACGAAGGCGTGCTGGCGCTGGTGTGCGATTCCACCAACGTCTTTCAGGACCAGGCGTCGGGGTCGGAAGCGAGCGTCTACGATGGCCTCCGTGATCAGGCTGCCAAGGCCCCGGGCCGAGTGCTCGTCACCACCTTCGCATCCAATGCCACGCGGCTGAAGACGCTTGGCGACGTCGCGGTTGCGACCGGCCGCCGGCTGTGCGTAGCGGGCCGCTCGCTCGACCGCATTCTGGGCGTCGCGCAGGCGACCGGCTACCTGCTCGATTTCCCGCCTGTGCTGTCGTTCGAGGAAGCGATGCGGCTCGACCGGCGCGACGTGATGATCATCGCCACCGGCGGGCAGGGCGAACCCCGCGCGGCGCTCGGGCGCATCGCATCCGGCAACCACGAATTGAAGCTGGTCGAAGGCGACACCGTCATCTTTTCGTCGAAGATCATCCCCGGGAATGAAATCGCCATCGGTCGCGTGATGAACGCGCTGTCCGACCTGGGCGTGGAAATCGTCACCGAAAAGCAGGCGCACGTCCACGTGTCCGGCCACCCGGGTCGGCCCGAACTGGCCGCGATGTACGATTGGATCCGCCCGCAAATCCTGGTCCCGGTCCACGGCGAACCACGCCACCTCGCCGAACAGGCCCGTTTCGGCCTCGCCAACGGAATTCCGCAGGCGATCGAACAGCGCGACGGCGATATCGTGCGCCTGGCCCCTGACGGCCCGGAAAAGGTCGGCGAAGCGCGGGTCGGTCGGCTGGTGCTCGACGGCGACGTCATCCTGCCCGCCGACGGCGCGACCATCGTCGAACGGCGGCGGATCGGCCTCAACGGCCTGATCACCGTTACGCTGGCCATCGGGCCGGGGGGAAAGCTGGCGGCATCGCCGCACGTGCAACCGTTCGGCGTGCCGGTGGAAGAGGACCGCGAAGACTTCATCGCCGACGCCACCACTTCGGCCGAACGCGCCTTTTCCGGCAAGGACGAGGAGAAGATGCGCGAAGACGTCCGCCTTGCCGTGCGGCGGTGCGCCAACGCCTGGACCGGCAAGAAGCCGATCGTCGACGTCACGGTGGTACGGGTCAGGGCCTGATGCGCTGGACGTCGATCGTCGCCATCTATTTCCTGTTCTTCGTCGCCAGCGCCTTCATCCTGCTGCCGTTCGGCATGAAGACAAGCGAGGAAGTGGGCGCCGACCTGGTGCCCGGCCAGGCCGACAGTGCGCCGCACGAATTCGACCTGGTCCGGCACCTGCTGCGCGCCGCCGGGCTCGCGGTGCTGCTGACCGGGCTGTACACCCTCAATTACATCTACGGCTGGATCGAGCCTGAAGACCTCGACCTGTACCGCCGCATCTACGGCTAGGGCTGGCGGCGGCGGTCCAGCGATTCCGACAGGGCCGCGTACAGTTTGCCCATGTCCGACGACATCAGGGTCACCGCGATCGCGCCGCCCTCGCGCTCGGCCATGACCCGGCGCAGCATCGCCTCGAAATCGTGGATGTAGCGGTTGACCGACTGCTGGAACTCGCCGTCGGACTCGTAATGCGCGCGGATCGACCGGGCCTCGCTCGACCCGATCAGCCGCGCCGCCCGGCGGGTGAACACGCCGCGGTCGCCCTTCAGATAGGAATCCCACGCCTTTTCGTCGGTTTCCTCGGACAGGATCTTGCCCACGTCGATCGACGCCGAATGCATCGAATCGATCAGTAGGGAGACGCGGCGGGCGAAAGTCTCGCTGTCGCCCTCGCGCCGCGCTTCCTGCTGCTTCTCATAATGCTCTTCCAGCGCGGTCGCGCTCTGGCCCAGCACCAGCATCTGCTGGGTCAGCCGGTCTGTCGCGCTGCGGGCCGATTCGACCGCGCGCGCCGCGACCGCTTCGACGCCGCGCAGGCGCTCCTCGATGGTCTCGCTGATGACTTTTTCCAGTGCGGCGCGGGTCGCGTCGGAAAAGCCTTCGGCAGATTCGGGAATGATCGCGGCAATCGCCTCGCGTGCCCGCTGCGAGGCATGGCTGGCGGCTTCCTTGATCTGGACCATCGCGTCGACCAGCGCCGGCCCGGTTTCCGCCTGGAATTGCGCCGCCTGCGCGTGGGTGTCGGCAATCGCGCCGGACAGGCCCGACAGGTTTTCGCGGGCGCCGCCGACTCCGTCGTCGAGCGTCGCGAGCAGTGCCGCCAGCCGGTCCTGCTGGTCGGCGATGGTCGTGCCGGTCTCGCCCAGCCGCTCGCTGGCTTCGCGCGCGGCATCGCGCATCCATTCGATTTCGGGCCGGATCGAGCGCGCCGCGTTGACCAGGTGGTCCGCTTCGCTGCCGGCTTCGGTGATGGCTTGGCCCAATTGGCCGCGGATCTTGCCCGACAATTGTTCGACGACCGTGCGCAGCGCCTCGGTGCGCTCGGCCAGGCTTTCGATCGACTGGTGATGGTCGTCGCTGGCCTGGGCGATAGCCGCGACTTCGCCGCGCGACTTGGCAAGTAGGGCGAGCAGGGGCTGCGCGCGCTCGTTGCCGCTTTGCGCGACAGAGGCGAAATGCTGGTCCAGGTCGCCCAGCGCGCGGCCGATTTCGGCCACCATGTGCTGCGATGCGCGATCCTGTTCGGCGACTCGCGATGACAGGGTGTCGAGCGCGGCGTTGGCCGCGTTGACGTTGCCGGCCAGCGATTGCGACGCGTCGACGCCGGCGCGGTTCATGCCCGCGGCGGCCTGCTGCACCAGCGCGGACACGGCCTGCGATTGCGTGTCGATCCCGGCGCGGATCTCGTCGAGCGCGGCGGATGTCCGTTCAAGCAACTGGTCGAGCGTCGACGACAGGCTGGTTTCCGCTTCGCCCACGCGCTCGGCCGCTGCCGCGCCGGCGCTTTCGATCTGTGTCAGGTGCCCGATCAGCCGTTGCGACGCGGCCGACACCGCCTCGTCGGCCTCGCGGGTGCGCTGGGTCAGCGCGCCGACCTGCGCGTCGAATTCGCCGGTGCGGGTCGCCGTCTCGCTGGCGGCTTCGCGCAATTGGGTCGAAATCGCCCGCGCATGCTCCTCGGCGCGGGGAAGGTCGTCGAGCAGGACGGCGATGTCGGTGCGCGCCAGCTCGGCCGCGCGGTCCAGCGCCTGGCCATGCCGGGCCAGCCGTTCGCTGCTGGAATCGAATTCGCGGGTGATTCCGCCCAGCTTGTTGCTGGCGTCGTCGCCAAGCTGCATCAGGCGGCTGCTGATCATCGTCAGCTCGGACCGGCTGTCGTTGATCCGCCGCGACAGCACCTGCAGCAACGCTTCCAGCGACCGCGCCTCGGTGCGCATCGTGATCACCGACCGGGTGAAGCGCTCGGCTTCCTTGCGCCGGGTGCGGCCGAACACCAGCCAGGCGAGGCCGAGCAACGCCAGTGGGCCGGTCGCGATAGCAGCCCATTGCGCAAAGGCGGGGGAGCCGAGCGGCTCGCTCGCGAGCGCCTGGCCGGCCGCCCAGCCGATATAGGCCGTCCACAGGATCGCCAGCAGGCCGAGAGCGATGGCCAGGACCTTGCGCCCGCCCGCGCTGGCCGGACCGTCGTCGATGTCCGGCTGGCTCCACCCGGTCAGGTCGAACCCTTCGTCGCGGACGACGTCATCACCGCTCTGCACGGGCGGGGCCGGCGACTCGATACGGTCGGCGGGGGCGGCGTTGGGGCTGGTCGCGGTCATGACCGGCAATTTACCACCTTTGTTGAGGTAAGAAAGCGATTAGAGGTAGCGCAGGCCGTGGAAGGGGATTTGGATGGCGCTCGGGGCGCTGATTGCCGCCTATTCGGAAGACGACTCGGGCGGGCTGCTGGCGTTGCTCCCGATCGCCGGGCGGACCTTGCTCGATTACCAGGTGCGCTGCGCGGCCGCCGCCGGGGCCGCGCCGATCGTCGTGCTGGTCGACCAGATCCCGATCGCTCTCAACGACGTCCTGCAGCGCCTGGAACGCGATGGGCTGGCCGTGGTGACGGTCAGCGACAGCACGGAAGCCGCCAGCCGCTTCGAAGCTGGCGAACTGGTGCTGCTGCTGGCCGACGGACTGGCCCCGCCGCCCGAATTGCTCGGCGCGGTCGCCGCGGCGGAAGAGCCGGTGATCGTTACCGTCCCGGACGACGAGGCGCATCGCAAGTTCGAACGGATCGACGCCGCCAGCCGCTGGGCGGGCGTGGCGCTGGTCGAAGGGCAGGCGATCGGCGCGACCGCCGCCATGCTCGGCGACTGGGACCTGCAATCGACGTTGCTGCGCCGCACCTTGCAGGACGGCGCCCGGCTGATGCCGGTGCCGGCGGAAACCGGCGAACCGCTACTGGCGCACAGCGCCGCCGACCTTGCCGGCCTCGACCGGCACCTGATCGTCGCGTCGCGCGGCGCCCGGCGCGACTGGGCTAGCCGCTACGTGCTTCCGCTGGTCGAGGAATATTCCACCGAGCGCCTGCTTGAAACCAGCGTGCGTCCGGAATCGCTGGTCCAGCTGTCGGTGCTCCTGTGCCTCGCCGCGACCCTCGCTTTCGCAACTGGCTGGTTGTGGCCGGGGCTCGCCTTGCTGGTCGTCAGCACGCCGCTCGGCCTGATAGCGCGCCGCCTTGCCGCGCTTCGGCTGCAGCCGATGACCAACCGCTCGCTGGCCCGGCGCCTGCAATGGCCGGCGACCGGCGCAGCGCTGGTGGCGCTTGGCTGGTGGCTGTCGGCCAACGGTTCGGGGTGGGGCGCCTTGTTCGCCGCGGCCACTGCGCTGGCCTTCGCCGAGGCCCAGCGGGTTGAGCGCGGAAAGCTGGAGATTCCGGGCGAAATCTGGCTCTTCTCCCGGCGCAACGCGATCCTCGCCGCGCTGCCCTTCGCGGCCTTCGGCGCCTGGACGCTCTACCTCGCCGGGCTGGCCGTCTATGCAGCGGCCAGCTTCTTCATCGCCCAGCATGTGAACCATGGGGTCGGAATCGAGTTGACGCCGCGTTAACTGGCCAATGATAAATGGATCGCGATGGTGCCCGTCGAATGGCCGATCGCCGCCCCTTCCGTTGAAGGTGGGCCTGTTCCCGCTCGCGCCGCGGGGGGAAGCCGCTTGGCCTGCGCGCGCGCCGACTTCTTTCTCGACCGGAACCAGCGGCTAAGCGAGCAGGAACGCTCGTTGATGATGGCGATGCTTGGCGACCTCGTCGCCATGCTGGCGGACGAATTCGCGTTGCAACTGGCCGCGGCCGAGCCCGCCAACGACCATCGCGACGGGCTGTTCGACCGCCTGTGGGCCAGCAACCTGCTCGACATTCCCGATCTCGTTCGCCTGTTGCTGCGCCGGGCGGAAGAGGAGCGGCTGTGCGCGGCGATCCGGACCGGCCGGCCGGGCGGCCGTTCGCGTTTCCTCCAGTCTCTGGTCAGCGACGATGACGGCGACATCTCCGCCGCGGCGATGGCGCTGATCCTTGCCGCAAGCCGCCGCCGCGACCGCTTCGACGGCCCGCGCGCTGCCTTCGACGATGTCCCGGCCGAAGCCGCCGTCCCGCTGGTCAGCGCGATTGCCGCCGCGCTCCGCCCGGAGGTCGCCGCGCGGCTTGGCGACGGCGAAGCCGACGAGCGCCTGTCGAGCGCCGCTCGTGCGCTGCTGGCCCGCCATGATGAAGGCAACCGGCTGGAAGCTCGCACCTTCGACCTCGTTCATGCCCTCGAAAAGGCGGCCGCCCTCGACGCGAATTTCCTGCGCTCGGCGCTGGCCGACGGCGAAGTCGCCCTGCTGGTCGAAGCGCTCGCCCGGCGGGCCGGGATCGCGTTCGATTCCGCGTGGGACCATTTTACCGGCGGCGCGGGCCAGTTGGCCCTGCTGCTGCGCATGAGCGGCATCGAACGCGCGCTGGCCGCCGAACTGGTGGCGACTTTGGCCCACCTCGTCGGCAGTGATGCGGAAAGCGAGATTGCCGCCTTCGATTCGCTGACGGACGCGGCGGTGTCGTCGGCCCGCAACTGGCTCCGGTTGGACCCAGCCTATCGCGCGGCGGTCACGGACCTTGGCCATGGCAATGGCTAGCGCCCCGTCCGATCCGCCGCCGGTCCTCGGCCGGGTCGATGCGGCCGGCCGGCTGACGTCCGCCGACGCGAAGCTCGAACGGCTCCAGATCGAAGCCGGGTCGCGCCTTGGCGCGGCGCTCGCGCTGCCGCAACTGGCCAATGTCGTCCGGCTGGCGCAGCGGCTGCAGATCCCGGTGTCGCGCCGGGTCCTCGCCGCCGGCCGCGACCAGGACATCGACATGTGGGTGCGCGCCGTGCCCGAAGACGGCGAAATCGCGCTGTCCATCGACCAGTGGACCGCCCGCGCCGCCGCCACGCCGCGGCTCGCCCTGATTGCCCCCGACGATGCGGAAACGCTGGCCGCGCAACCGCTCGCTTGGTCGGTGGACGAACATTTGCGCGTGGGGACGCTGGCGCCGCAACTCGCCGACATGCTCGACGTGGACACCGCCGCACCGGTGCGATCGCCGCTGACCAGGCTGGTGCGGCTGGTGGAGGATGACGACGGCGCGATGCCGCTGCTCGACGCGCTGGCATCGCGGACCGGCTTTACCGCGCAGCGGGTTACCATCCGCGCGACCGGGGAAGAGCTGTTCCTCTCCGGTGACGTGGCGCTGGCCCCGGACGGTTCGTTCGCCGGCTTCGGAGGCTCCGCGACCGTACCTGGCGAGGCCACACCGTCAGTCCCCGGCCGGCCGATCATCGACGGCGCGATCCACAGCGCCCTGCGCTCGCCCCTCGACAGCATCGTCCGTTCCGCCGAGGACATGGTGCGGCAGCCGGACACCGACGGGCCAAGCGACTATGCCGAATATGCGTCCGACATTGCGTCGGCCGCGCGTCACCTGCTCTCCGTTATCCAGTCGCTGGGCGACCAGCCAGGCCGCAATGGCGGCGTCCGCATCGATATCGGCGGGCTGGTCGAAGAAGCCGTCGCCCTGCTCGAAACCGCTGCCCGCGAACGCTCGGTCATCGTCGGGGTTGAACGCGTCGACGGGCTGTACGCCCGGGGCGACACGCGCAGCATCGTCCAGATCCTCGTCAACCTAGTCGGCAATGCCCTGCGCCACTCGCCTCGCGCGACGGCGGTCACGGTCTCGTTCGAACGGCGCGGCGGCCGGGTCATCGTCCATGTCGCCGACAAAGGGCCGGGCATCGAATATGCCGACCAGCAGCGCATTTTCGAACGCTACGAAAAGGGCTCCGCGGCGGGCGAGGGCAGCGGACTCGGCCTCGCCATTTCGCGACGTCTTGCCCGCGCCATGGGCGGCGACATCCGGCTGGAAAGCACGCCCGGGGAGGGCGCGCGCTTCAGCCTAGACCTGCCGGCCGTCTAGCCGCGCTGGCCGACCGGCGCGTAGTCGCGCTGGGTGGCCCCGACGTACAGCTGGCGCGGACGGCCGATCTTCTGCTCGGGATCGGAAATCATCTCGTTCCACTGCGCGACCCAGCCAACCGTGCGGGCAAGAGCGAAGAGGGCCGTGAACATTTCCGTCGGAAAGCCGATCGCGTTGAGGATCACGCCCGAATAGAAATCGACGTTCGGGTATAGCTTCTTCTCGATGAAATATTCGTCCTTGAGCGCGATCTGCTCGAGCTCGCGGGCAGTATCGAGCACCGGGTCGGAGATGTTGAGCTCCTTGAGCACCTCCTCGGCGGTTTCCTGCATGACCTTCGCGCGCGGGTCGTAATTCTTGTAGACGCGGTGGCCGAAGCCCATCAGCCGGAACGGATCGTCCTTGTCCTTGGCCCGGTCGATGTAGTGCGGGATGTTCTCGGGCTTGCCGATCTCGCGCAGCATGTTGAGCGCCGCCTCGTTGGCGCCGCCATGCGCCGGGCCCCACAGGCAGGCGATGCCCGCGGCGATACAGGCGAACGGGTTGGCGCCTGACGATCCGGCCAACCGGACGGTCGAGGTCGACGCATTCTGCTCGTGGTCGGCGTGGAGGATGAAGATCCGCCGCATCGCATTCTCGATGACCGGATTGACCTCGTACGGCTCGGCCGGAACGCCAAAGGTCATGCGCAGGAAATTGCCGGTGTAGCTCAGCTGGTTGTCCGGATACATGAACGGCTGGCCGACCGAATATTTGTACGCCATCGCCGCGATCGTCGGCATCTTGGCGATCAGCCGGTGCGATGCGATCATCCGCTGGTCGGGATCGGTAATGTCGGTGCTGTCGTGATAGAAAGCGGACAGTGCGCCGACGACGCCGCACATGATCGCCATCGGGTGCGCATCGCGCCGGAACCCGCGGAAGAAGATCATCAGCTGCTCGTGCAGCATGGTGTGGCGCGAGATAGTGTAGGTAAAGGCGTCGAGCTCGCTCTGCGTCGGCAGTTCGCCGTGCAGCAGCAGGTAGCTGACTTCCATGAAGGTCGACTTTTCGGCCAGCTGGTCGATCGGATAGCCCCGGTGGAGCAGGACGCCCTTTTCGCCGTCGATATAGGTGATCGCGCTCTGGCAGCTGGCGGTCGACGTGAAGCCGGGGTCGTACGTGAACATCCCGGTGTCGCCGTACAGCTTTCGGATGTCGACCGCTTCCGGTCCAACCGTTCCCTCCAGAACCTTGAAATCATGATCCCCATCGGGACCTTTGAGGGTGACGGATTCGCTCATTCTTGTGGCTCCAAAATCTGGTCTTCTATGCGGTTCAGGCTTTCGCCCTGCCCGAGCAGGGCAAGCACGTCAAAAATGCCCGGGCTGGTGGTGCGCCCCGTGAGGGCGGCCCGCAGCGGCTGGGCAAGCTTGCCAAGCTTCACGTCGGCCTGCTCGGCCACCTGGCGGATACAGTTTTCGACGGCATCGTGGTCCCAACTGTCGAGCGTCGAGAGCGCTCCATGCGCGGCCTTCAGCAATGCGCGATTTTCGGGGGTGAGCAGCTCGCCAGCGGCCGGCTCCATGGCCAGCGGCCGGGCGTCGAACAGGAACTTCGCCCCTTCGGCCAGCTCGATCAGCGTTTTCGCGCGGGCCTTGAGCTCAGGCATCGCGCGGACCAGCAGCGCGCGTTGATCCGGCGTCAGTGCCGCGCCGATCCGCGGCGCGATCAGCTCGGCCAGCCGCTCGTCATCGGCCTCGCGGATGTAATGGCCGTTGAGGTTCTCCAGCTTCTTGAAGTCGAACCGCGACGGCGACTTGCCGACATGGTCGAGGTCGAACCACTGGATCGCCTGGTCGCGCGCGATGATTTCGTCGTCGCCATGGCCCCAGCCGAGCCGGAGCAGGTAATTGCCGACCGCTTCGGGCAGATAGCCCATGTCGTCGCGATAGGAATCGACGCCCAGCGCGCCGTGCCGCTTGGACAGCTTGGCCCCGTCCGGCCCGTGAATCAGCGGCACGTGGGCATAGGTCGGCACCGGCCAGTCCATCGCCCGCACGATCGCCATCTGTCGAAAGGCGTTGTTGAGATGGTCGTCGCCGCGAATGACGTGCGTGACGCCCATGTCATGGTCGTCGACCACCACTGCCAGCATGTAGGTTGGGGTACCGTCCGACCGCAGCAGGACGAAATCGTCGATCTCGGCATTCTGAACCGCGACCCGCCCCTGGACCTTATCCTCGATGGTGGTTTCGCCGTCCTGCGGTGCTTTCAGGCGCACGACATAAGGCTGGTCCGCCGGTCCGTCGTCGCGGTCGCGCCATGGGCTATGGATGCGGAACGGCCGCCGTTCCTTCTGCGCCGCCTCGCGCTGCGCCGCCAGTTCCTCCTGCGTCATGTAACAGCGATAGGCGTGGCCGCGCTCAAGCAACCGGTGCGCGACTTCCGCGTGGCGCGACCAGAATTGCGACTGGTAATATTCGTGCCCGTCCCAATCGAGGCCCAGCCAGCGCATGCCGTCGAGGATCGCCGCGATCGCCGCGTCGGTCGATCGCGCCTTGTCCGTATCCTCGATGCGCAGCAGGAACTTGCCGCCGTGGTGGCGGGCGAACAGCCAGTTGAACAGCGCCGTGCGCGCTCCGCCGATGTGCAGGAAGCCGGTCGGCGACGGCGCAAAGCGCGTGACGATGGTCGAACCGCTTGCGCTCAAGCGTGGATTCCTCTTGTTTGGGTTTTGCAATGCAATGGACGAGCGCCCCTAACATAGAGGGTGCGCCTCTTCCACAGCGGGCTCGGGGCTATTGGAAGGCGCAGTTTTCTGCGGCGTGGGAAAGGATCGAAGCCTTTCTCGAAGCCGAGCGCGCGCAACTGCCGCCGTGGGCGGTGGTGGCGTTCGGCGGCGGCATTGCGTCCTGGTTCGCGCTCGATTCGCCCGCGCAATGGGGCGCGCTTATCGCCATCTGCGCCGCCCTGGCGCTAGTCGGTTTCGTGTTCGGGCCGGGGCGGGCAGGGCGGGCCGCCGGCTGGATCGGCCTTGCCGCGGCGCTGGGATGCGCCCTTGTCTGGGTCCGCTCCACCTATGTCGCGGCGCCGCGGCTCGACCGGCCGGTCATCGCCACCTTCACCGCGCGCGTCGAACGGGTCGAACCGCTTGCGGCCAAGGACGACGTCCGCCTGACCGTCGCGCCGGCCGACACGCTTCTCCCGCCGCGCGTGCGCGTGTCGATGAAGGCGGAAGACGCGCCGGACGGCCTCGTTTCCGGGGCCATGATCCGCACGCGGGCGCGCCTCGCGCCGCCGCCGCCCATGGCGCTGCCCGGAACCTACGATTTCGCGCGCGACGCCTGGTTTCGCCAGATCGGCGGGGTCGGCCGGGCGTTCGGCGGGGTCGAAATCATCAGGCCGGGCAGCGCGGGGGGCCTCGAACAGGTGCGCAACCGGCTGGGCAGCCACATCCGCGAACGCCTGCCCGGCGCGTCCGGCGGAATCGCCACCGCTTTGGCCACCGGCGACCAGAATGCGGTCGGCAAGCAGGATGCCGAAGCCATGCGCCGCAGCGGGCTGACTCACCTGCTCAGCGTTAGCGGGCTGCACATCGCCGCGGTGGTGGGCGCGGCCATGCTGCTGACCCTGCGCCTGCTCGCCCTGTCGGAACGGCTCGCCCTACGCGGCAACATCGTCCTGATCGCCGCGGGCGTTGGGGCCGTCGCGGGGGTCGGCTACACCCTGCTTACCGGTGCGCAGGTGCCGACGGTGCGCAGCTGCATCGTCGCCTTGCTGGTGCTGGCGGGGATCGCGCTCGGCCGCGACGCACTGAGCCTGCGATTGCTCAGCGTCGCCGCGCTGGCGATCATGCTGGTGAAGCCGGAAAGCGTCGCCGGGGCCAGTTTCCAGCTCAGCTTCGCCGCCGTCGCGTCGATCATCGCCTTGCATTCGACGCCTTGGGCGCGGCGGACGTTCATGCGCCGCGACGAAGGGGTGTTCGCCCGGTTCGGACGGGCGGTACTGGCCATGCTGGCGACTGGCCTCGCCGTCGAATTCGCGCTGATCCCGTTCGCGCTCTTTCATTTTCACAAGGCCGGTCTGTACGGGATCGCCGCCAACCTCGTCGCCATCCCGCTGACCACGTTCGTGATCATGCCGCTGGAAGCCGCCGCCCTGCTCCTCGACAGCGTCGGGCTCGGCGCGCCCTTGTGGTGGCTGACCGGTGCTGCGGTCGACCTGCTGCTGTGGCTGGCGCGGACCGTCGGCGGCGCCAGCGGCGCGGTGGCCACGCTTGCCGCCATGCCCGGCTGGGCGTTCGTCCTGATCATCCTTGGCGGGCTGTGGCTGGCGCTATGGACCAGCCGCGTGCGGCTGCTTGGCCTGGTGCCGGTCGGGCTCGGCGCGATTGCCGCCGTAACGGCGCCCGTTCCGGACATGCTCGTTACCGGCGATGGCAAGCATCTCGCTATCCTCGGCCGCGACGGTGTCCCGCGCATCCTGCGCAACCGCACCGGCGAATTCATGCGCGACGTCTTCGCCGAAAGCTCCGGCTACGACGGCGACCCGCTGGTGCTGGAAGCCGCCGGCTTCGCCAATTGCTCGCGCGACTCGTGCGTGGCGCGGGTCGTCCGCGACGGCCGCAGCTGGCAGGTCCTGGCGACCCGCTCGTCCGATTGGCTCGAATGGCCGACGATGATCGCCGCCTGCGCCCGGGCCGATATCGTCGTGTCCGACCGGCGCCTGCCGCGCGGCTGTCAGCCCAAATGGTTGAAACTCGACCGCTATTCGCTCGCCCGCAGCGGCGGCGTGGCGCTGTACCTCGGCCATCGTCCGCGCGTCGACAGCGTCGCCGCGCGGGTTGGACGGCACCCGTGGGCGAATCGCCCGGAAACTGCTAAATTCCGCGCGCGGTGACATAAGGAGGACGGCAATGCCGCAATATGTGATCGAACGGGAAATGCCCGGCGTGGGCGGACTCGGCGCCGACGAGCTCAAGGGCGCATCGCAAACCAGTTGCAGCGTCCTTCGCGACCTTGGTCCCGATATCCAGTGGGTGCAAAGCTACGTCACCGACAACAAGATCTATTGCATCTACCGCGCGCCCGACGAGGCGATCATTCGCGAACATGCGGAACGGGGCGGCTTTCCCGCCAACGCGATCAGCGAAGTGCGGTCGGTAATCGATCCGACGACCGCCGAATAAGCCCTACTCGCCGGCCTTCTGCCAGACCGCGAGCTCGTTCCCGGCCGGATCGCGAAAGTGGAAACGGCGGCCGCCGGGAAATTCATAGATCGGCTGAACGATCACGCCGCCGGCCGACCGCACCGCCTCCAGCGCGGGTTCGACGTCGTCGACCTGGATGACGGGCAGGGGCGCCTTCGGCTGGCTGGCCGCGTCGGCATCGAGGCCGATGTCGGTATCGCCGGTCACCGTCGCGGCATAGGTCGGCCCGAATTCGGCCAGCGACCAGCCGAATGCCTGCTCGTAAAAGCGGCGCGACCCCGCAATGTCGGCCGCGGGAAGTTCGAAATAGTCCAACCGTGCCATCGTCTGCACTCCCGTCCCGGGCGCCATCAGTAGCGGCGGATCAACCCAGCCAGCCGGCCCTGGATCTGCACCCGCCCCTCGTCGTAACGCTGCGCCTCGTACCGGGTGTTGGCCGGGTCCAGCCGGATGGTGCGGCCTTCGCGGCGATAAGTCTTCAGCGTCGCTTCTTCATTGTCGATCAGCGCCACGACGATTTCCCCGTCGCGGGCAGTGTCGACCTTGCGGATCAGCGCAAAGTCGCCGTCGAGAATGCCTTCCTCGATCATCGAATCGCCGGAAACCTCCAGCGCATAATGCTCGCCCGGGCCGAGCAGGGCGGCGGGAACGGCAAAGCCTTCGGTGCCCTGCAGCGCCTCGATCGGCGTGCCGGCTGCGATGCGCCCGTGCAGCGGGATCTCGATACTGTCGTTGGCGGCGGTGGGAACGACGGGTTTCGCGACCATCGCCGGCGGCGCGCTGGCCTCGGGCAGCTTGACCACTTCCAGCGCGCGCGCCCGGTTGGGCAGGCGGCGGATAAAGCCGCGCTCCTCAAGCGCCGAGATCAGGCGGTGCACGCCGGACTTCGACTTGAGTTCGAGCGCCTCGCGCATTTCGTCGAAGCTCGGGCTGACGCCGGTCTCACCAAGCCGTTCCTTGATGAAGAGAAGGAGCTCGCGCTGTTTCGCCGTTAGCATGCTATCCCCTGTCGTAAAGAACGAACGGGGAACGTGTAGGAAACAAACCGGTCCGGGTCAAGCGGGGTCGCTATTCCCCGCTGGTGATCCGCTTCTTGGCCGCGGCAATCGCCTCCTCATTGCGGCGCACCTTCACGCTTTCGCGCACGGCGGCCAAGAACTGGTCGCCATATTCCTGTGCCAACGGCTGCTGGAATTCCTTCTGCACGGAACTGATCAGGCCGGGCTGGTTGAGCGCGTTGCCGGGAATGATCTTGTCGACCTTGACGATGAAGAAGCCCGGCGCCTCCTGCAGCGCCCCGACCTGCGTCTTGCCCGACGCGGTGCTGAACAAGGCGCGCAGCGGGGCCGGGACCTGCTCGCCGCCCTGGGTCAGCTGGATCCGGCGCGCGCGCATCGGCCCGATCGGCGGAAGCTGGCGGCCCGACGCTTTCACCGCATCGGCAAGCGAGGTCTTGCCCGACGCCTTGGCGCCGATCGACTTGGCCAGTGCCATCGCCTGGTCGGACGCGGTCTTGGTGATCCAGTCGCGGCGCACCTGATCGCGGATCGACGCCAGCGGGGCCGGAGCGGCCGACACCACTTGCGCCGGCGCGACGAGGGCGAAGCGCCCGTCGTCGCCCAATTGCTCGATCACCGGATCGTCGGTCGGCGCCAGCTCGAAGCCGGATTTCAGCGCCGGGACCAACGTTTCGGGCAACTTGTACGCGGCGTCGGTGCGGCTTGCGCCGGTCGCGGTCACCAGCGGCGTCGTCACCACCGTCAGGTTGGCGGCCTTCGCGGCCTGGTCGAAATTGGCGCCGTCGTCGATCGCGTCCTGCACCCGGTCGACCAGCGTGCCGAGCGCGGACTGCTGCTTTTCCTTGCTGATCGCGGCGGCGATTTCGTCGCGCGCCTGGGCCAGCGTCTTGCCGCTTTGAGTCTTGACCGAATCGACCTTGATCACGTGCCAGCCAAGGCTCGACTGGACCGGGCCGATGATCGCGCCCTGCTGGGCGGAAAAGGCCTGCGCTGCGACCGCGTCACCGGCGACATCCGCAAAGTCGGCGCGGGTCTGGTCGCCCAGCGCGACATCGTCCGCGCCAAGGCCGGCGGGTGCCGCGGCCTGCGCGAATGCCTGGCCGGCGCGGGCGCGCTGGGCGATGCCGGCGGCGACCTTCTGATCGGGGACCACCGCCTGGCTGAGCGAGCGGATGTCCCTCGCGGCATAGTCGGCCTGGCGGGACTTGTAATAGGCTTCGATTTCCTGCGGCGTGGCCGCGACGTTGACCTGGTCCGGCCCGATCTCGGCGATCTTCAGCACGCGCTGTTCGGGCACCATGTAACGGCTGCGTACCGACTGGTAATATTGCTGCAGCTGCGCATCCGTCGGGTTCAGCCCGGCGGCAAACAGCGACAGCGGGACGAATGCCACCTGGCCTTCGCGCTGTTCCAGCAGCATCGAGGCATAAGGCGTCGCCACGCCCACCGAAATCTGCGGGCTGCTCGCGGCCGGGGTCACCAGCAGCCGTTCCAGCAGCGAGGCGGTGACCAAAGTGCGAAGCTCGGCATCGGTCATCCGCTGCCGCGCCAGGAAGGCGTTATAGCTGTCTTGCGACACCTGGCCGTTCAGGCCGCGGACGCCGGGCAGCTGGGCGATCTCGGCATCGACCAGCCGCTTGGAAATGACAAACCCCTGCTGCTCGGCAAAGGCGCGCAGCGAACGTTCGTCGATCAGGTTGGCCATGAGCGGGTCGAAGTCCGCGGCGATGGTCGCATAGGTCGCTTCCGGGTTCTGTTCGCGCACCTGCGCCAGCCGCCGCTGCATCGCGCTGCTGGCGTCCTGGTCGGTCAGCTCCAGCGATCCGACCTTGGCCAGCGTCGTGCTGTTGAGCCGGGCGCCGCCGCCTAGTCCCTGCAGGTCCCCGATCGCGAAGCCGGCCAGGATCATCAGCCCCACGAGGACGATGATCACCGTCCCGATGGACGACTTGGACATGCGGCGGAAGGTCTTGAACATTCGGAACGTCTCGCAACTGGTGGATTGACGCGCGCTGTACGGAGGGATGCTTGCGCCTTCAAGGCCGCGGCGGCTAGGCCCGGCCGCGAACGGCAAGGGACAGGCAATGCGGCGGACGATGTTGGTGGTCGGAAACTGGAAGATGCACGGCGTGTCGGGCGACATGCCGGAAATCGAAGCGATTGCCGCCGTGGCCCGCGATACGGCATCGGTCGATAGCGGCCTGTGCCTGCCCGCGACCCTTATCGAACGCGCCGTTCGGGCGGTCCCTGGCTTTCCGATCGGCGCGCAGGACCTGCACCAGGCGGACCGCGGCGCGCACACCGGCTGCACGTCGGCCGAAATGCTGGCCGATGCCGGCGCGACGATGGCCATCGTCGGTCACAGCGAACGGCGCGAGGCGCAGTGCGAAAGCGATGCCGACGTCCGCGCCAAGGCGCAGGCGGGGCTGGCGGCCGGACTGCTCACCATCCTGTGCGTCGGCGAATCGCTCGACGTGCGCGAAGCCGGCGACGCCGTCGCCACGGTCGGCGGACAGCTGGAAGCCTCGCTTCCGGCGGTTGACGATATCGGCCGGCTCGCCGTCGCCTACGAACCGATCTGGGCGATCGGCACCGGCAAGACCGCGACCGCCGCCGACATCGGCGAAATGCACGGCGCGCTGCGCCAGCGGCTGCTCGCCGTGTACGGCGACAAGGGCGCGGGCGTGCGCATCCTCTATGGCGGATCGGTAAAGGCGGCCAACGCCGCGGAAATCTTCGCGGTCGACGATGTCGATGGCGCGCTGGTCGGCGGCGCCAGCCTCAAGGCGGCGGATTTCGTGCCCATAATCGAGGCCGCGGCGTTGAAAGCCTGACGCGCCGACGCTAAGTCGCGGCGAAATCCATTCCGAAAGCCCGCCGATGTTCACTTTTCTGTTGATCGTTCAGACCCTTGTCGCCGCCGCTTTGGTGGCCGTCATCCTGATGCAACGCTCCGAAGGCGGCGGGCTTGGCGTCGGCGGCAGCTCGTCGGGCTTCATGACCGCTCGCGGCGCGGCGGACTTCCTCACCCGCTCGACCGCGGTTCTTGCCGCGATCTTCATCGCGCTCGCGATCCTGCTTGCCGCTATTGCCGGCGTCAGCCGCGATCAGCCGACGATCGACACGTCGCTCGCGCGGCCGTCCGCCCCGGCGACGTCGCCCACCGGCACGCCGCTGCCGGGTCAGCAGCCGACGCAGCAACAGCCGGCCGAACAGACGCCGGCGCCGGCCGGCGAACAGCCCGCCGTCCCGGTCCAGTAAGCCGACGCTACAGCAGGCTGGTACGCTCGACGCGCACCGGCCGAAGCCAGCGATATGCCGTACGGTTGTAGGTCGTCACGACCTGCGCGCCGGCCGGCTTGCGTGGATCGACAAGGCGCGTTCGCCAATGCGTGCCGGTGCGCCGGAAATACCAGGTCTCGATGATGATAATGCCGGCGAACAGGTCCTTGACGACCTGCGCGAAGTGATCGACGGCCTCCACCGTCGTCTGCTCCAGGCTCCATTCCTCGTAGATCAGGCGCGGGGCGTAGATGTTGCACGGCCAGCCGTCCGCTTCCTGCCAGGTGATCGCGGTGGCGCCGCCCAGCGCGGGCAGGTCGCCACACGCGATCTCGACCGAATTCCCCTCGATCGTGACCGACTGAACCAACCGGGCGGGGATCGCCGCCGTCAACCGCTCGGCGATTTCATCGGGGGTCGGCAGGCGCATCGTCATTTGGTGGCAACAGCGGGCAATTATTTCCACCAAATTTGATTCGGGCGCTTGCCAGACTGCGGTCGCCATCCCTAAGCCCCAACTCCCATGGCGCGGTTCATTTTTGTCACCGGCGGCGTGGTCTCATCGCTCGGCAAGGGTCTGCTCTCGGCATCGCTGGGGGCATTGCTGCAGGCGCGCGGCTACAAGGTGCGAATCCGCAAGTTCGACCCCTATCTGAACGTCGATCCGGGCACGATGAGCCCCTATCAGCACGGCGAGGTCTACGTCACCGACGACGGGGCGGAAACCGACCTCGACCTTGGCCATTACGAACGCTTCACCGGCGTTTCGGCGCGCCAGTCGGACAACGTCACCTCGGGCCGCATCTATCGCGACATCATCGCCCGCGAACGGCGCGGCGATTATCTTGGCGCGACCGTGCAGGTGATCCCGCACGTCACCAACGCGATCAAGGAATTCGCCTTGTCGGACATCGACGGCCTCGATTTCGTGATTTGCGAAATCGGCGGCACCGTGGGCGACATCGAAAGCCTGCCGTTCGTCGAGGCGCTGCGCCAGCTGCGCAACGACCTTGGCCGCGACCAGACGGTCAGCGTCCACACGACGCTCGTCCCGTGGATCAGCGCCGCGGGCGAGCTCAAGACCAAGCCGACCCAGCATAGCGTCCGCGAAATCGCCAGCCTCGGCGTCCAGCCGGACGTCCTCCTGTGCCGCTGCGAAAAGCCGCTGCCGGATTCCGATCGCGAAAAGATCGCGCTGTTCTGCAACGTGCCCAAGTCGGCGGTCATTCCCGCGCTCGACGCGCGGTCGATCTACGACGTGCCGCTGCAATATCATGGCGAAGGGCTGGACGACGAGGTGCTGCGCGCTTTCCGCATCGCCGACGCCCCCGCGCCCGACCTTACCCGCTGGACCGAAATCATGGACCGGCTCGACAATTACGAAGGCGAAGTGACGATCGGCGTGGTCGGCAAATATGTCGGCCTTCCGGATGCCTATAAAAGCCTCAGCGAAGCGCTGGTCCACGGCGGCATCGCCAACCGCACCCGGGTCAAGATCCGCTGGCTCGACGCGGAAATGTTCGAAAGCGACGAAAGCGAACTGGCCGCCCAGCTTGAACCGATGCACGCGATCCTCGTCCCCGGCGGCTTCGGCGACCGCGGCAGCGAAGGCAAGATCGCCGCGGTGAAGTTCGCCCGGGAACGCGAAATCCCCTTCTTCGGCATTTGCCTCGGTATGCAGATGGCCTGCATCGAAGGCGCCCGCGAAGCGGGTGTCGACGGCGCCTCGAGCACCGAGTTCGGCGAAACCACGGAGCCGGTGATCGGCCTCATCACCGAATGGATGAGCGAGGCTGGACTGCAGGAACGCGCCGCTGACGGCGACATGGGCGGGACCATGCGGCTCGGCGCTTACGAGGCCGAACTGGGCGGCAACAGCCGCGCCGCCAGCATCTACGGGGCCAGCCGCATCGTCGAGCGGCACCGCCACCGGTACGAGGTCAACACGCACTATTTGCCGACGCTGGAAGAGGGCGGGCTGGTCTTTTCCGGCATGTCCCCCGACGGCCGCCTGCCCGAAGTGGTCGAACGGCCCGACCACCCGTGGTTCATCGGGGTTCAGTTCCATCCTGAGCTCAAGAGCCGCCCGTTTGACCCGCACCCGCTGTTCGCCAGCTTCATCGAAGCCGCGGTCAACCAGTCGCGGCTGGTCTAGCGCGCGGCGATTCCCGCCGTTGCGGGCGCTCCCAACCGCTCCTAAATGGCGGGCATGACCAACAGCGTTTCGACCCGCCTCGCGGTGCTTGGCTCCGGCCCCGCCGGCTACACCGCCGCCATCTATGCCGCGCGCGCCGGCCTGTCGCCGATCGTCATCCAGGGCATTCAGCCCGGCGGCCAGCTGACGACCACCACCGATGTCGAAAATTATCCCGGCTTCCGAGACGTCATCCAGGGTCCGTGGCTGATGGAAGAAATGCAGGCGCAGGCCGAACATGTCGGCACCAAGATCGCCTGGGACCATATCTCCAGCGTCGACCTGTCGCGGCGCCCCTTCGTGCTCAAGGGCGACGGCGGCACCGAATATCACGCCGACGCGCTGGTCATCGCGACCGGCGCGCAGGCCAAGTGGCTGGGCCTGCCGTCCGAAGAACATATGAAGGGCAGGGGGGCGTCCGCCTGCGCTACCTGCGACGGCTTTTTCTATCGCGGGAAGAAGGTGGCGGTGATCGGCGGCGGCAACACCGCGGTCGAAGAAGCGCTTTACCTGACCAATCACAGCCACGACGTCACGCTGATCCACCGACGCGACAGCCTGCGCGCCGAAAAGATCCTGCAGGACCGGCTGTTCGCGAACGAAAAGATCAACATCGTGTGGGACAGCGAAGTCGTTGAATTCGTCGGCGGCGGCGATCCCGAAGCGTTGGTCGGGCTCGACATCCGCAACCGCAACACCGGCGAAATCAGCCGCATCGAATGCGAGGGCGCGTTTGTCGCCATCGGCCACAAGCCCGCGACCGAATTGTTCGGCAGCCAGCTGGAACTGGACGAAGACGGCTACATCAAGGTCGAAACCGGGACCACCAACACCAGCATCGAAGGCGTGTTCGCGGCCGGGGACGTGATGGACAAGACCTACCGCCAGGCGGTGACCGCGGCCGGCACCGGCTGCATGGCCGCGCTGGACGCGGAAAAATATCTCGCGTCGATGGAGTATGAGGCGCTGGCCGCCGAGTGAGCGCGGCCGTCACGTATCGCGATGCCCGCCCGGACGACGCGGCGGCATTGTCCGCCCTGTTCGGCCGCAGCTTTACCGAGACATTCGGCCACCTTTATCAGCCCGGCGACCTGGCCGCTTTCCTGGCCGAACAATCGCCTGACCGTTGGGCCGACCAGCTCGCCGACCCTGACTTTGCCGTCCGCATCGCGGCGGCGGGCAGTGAAGCGGTCGGCCTGATCAAGCTCGGCCCGCTCAAGCTTCCGGTCGACAATGCGCGCGACGCGCTGGAACTGCGCCAGCTCTACGTCGACCGATCCTTCCACGGCGAAGGCGTCGCCGCGGCGCTGATGGACTGGCTGGCGGAAGAAGCCGGTCGGCGCGGCGCGCGCGAACTGTACCTCTCGGTTTACGCCGACAACCATCGCGCCCGGCGCTTCTACGCGCGCTACGGCTTCGAATATGTCGGGCCGACCGTGTTCATCGTCGGCGACCATGTGGACGAAGACGTGATCCTGCGCCGCGCGCTCTAGGCGCTGCCGCCGGCTCCGGGATAGGATTTGCCTTTCAGCAGCCCCGCCAGGTGCGCCGCATTGGTGGCGACGATTTTGGCCGTTTCGGTCACTTTCTTTGGAGTCTTGTCGAACTCCTTGAAATCCTTCGACGCCATCGCCTCGCCGACCCAGTAACAGGATGCCATCGCCGGGATCGTCCAGCCGACATCGTTGAGCGACTGGAACAGCTCGGCCGCCGTATGGTGCGCGCCGTCCTCGTTGCCGACGATCGCCGCCACCGCGACTTTGCCATAGGGCGGGTAGATGCCGTCGTCGGTGGCATCGCCAAGGAAGGCGTCCATCCGCTCCAGCACGCGCTTGGCCACGCTCGACGGCTGGCCCATCCAGATCGGCGTGCCGAAGATAAGGATGTCGGCGGCCATGATCTTCCTGAGGATCGCCGGCCATTCGTCGCCATCGCCCTCGTCGTTCTTCACGCCCGGCTTCACGTCGTGGTCGGCAATGCGGATGGTCTCGCCGACATCGACGTCCTGCTCGCGCAGATGCTTCGCCACGACGGCGATCATCGCGTCGGTCGACGAGCTTTCGCCGTTTCCGCGCTTGAGGGTGCAATTGATGGCAATGGCGCTCAGCTTCATTCGGTCCTTCTCCTTCTGCTGGGCGGACGGATGAGGCGCGGCTTCGTTCCCGTGGTTAACGAAGCGGTAGGACCTTTGCCCGTATGCCCGCCTTCGGATTTCAGGGGAGCGGGCTGGCAATGGCCACACAGGGTATCGAGCAAGTCACCGAAAATGCGATCCGCGCGGTGGCGCGCGACTGCGGCTCCCTGTCGATCGAATGCAGCGATGTCGCCGGCTACGTGTCCGACGTCGCCCAGCGCATCAGCGACAACCTCAAGATGCTCGACCAGCTCGAAGAGGTCACCACGCGTTTGCTCGCCGACCAGGGCCGGGTGTCCGACAGCACCGACGAAGCGCGGCTTCTCGCGGAACAGGCCAAGGCCAAACTCGATGCCGGCCGCGATGCCATCGACGGTACCATCGGCGGGTTCAAGGGGCTGACCGAACTGGTCGTCCAGCTGGGCGAGCGGATGGCCGGCTTCGCTTCGGCGATGAACCAGGTGCAGATGGTTTCCTCGACCATCGAGGCGATCGCGCGCAAGACCAACATGCTGGCGCTCAATGCGACCATCGAGGCAGCGCGCGCCGGGGATGCCGGGCGCAGCTTCGCGGTCGTCGCCGCCGAAGTGAAGAAACTTGCCCACGACACCCGCGCCGCGACCAGCCAGATCGCCGCCACCATCGGCGAACTGACCCGCGAGGCCGGCGCCGTCACCTCCGAGATCAAGACCGGCGTTGAACGCAGCCGCGAAGCGCAAAAGGGCTTCGGCCAGATCAGCGATACCGTCCGCGAAGTCAGCGAAATCGTCGCCATGGTCGATCGCCAGACCGAAGGCATTGCCCATTCGACCAGCATGATCCAGACCAGCGTCGACCGCGTGAAGGCCGGCTTGACCGACTTTTCCGGGGACGCCCGCGCCAACGGCAATCAGCTGGTGTCGGCCAAGGAACGGCTTGGCCACCTCGAACTGCTGTCCAACACAATGCTCGACACGCTGGCCAATTCCGGCGCCGAAATCGACGACACGCCGTTCATCCTCAAAGCGCAGGAAGCGATGCGCGCCATCCAGGCCGCGGTGGAACAGGGCATCGCCAACGGCGAGATCGACGAGGAAGCGGTGTTCGACCGCAATTACCGGCTGATCGAAGGCAGCAACCCGGCCCAGTATGACAGCGGCTTCTGCGACTTCGCCGACACTTATGTCCGGCCTGTGCTCGACCGCTTCAAGGCCAGCGACGGCCGCATCATCGGCTCCGCCATCACCGACGTGAACGGCTATCTTCCGACCCATTTGTCGGAACGGTCGCACAAGCCCGGTCCGGATCCGGTGTGGAACGACGAACATTGCCGCAACAAGCGCATCTTCATGGACGAGACGACCCGCAACGCGATCAATTCGAACAAGCCGGCAATGCTTGCCACCTACCGCATGGAGCTGGGCGACAAGTATATTCCGGTGAAGAACGTGTTCGTCCCGCTCTGGGTGAACGGCCGCCGCTGGGGCAATTTCGAACTCGCCTACCGCGACGAATAAAGCAGCCCCAGTCTCACCCGTTCGGGTGAAACTCGGGTCAGCGAAGCCGCCTAGACCTCTCCGGGAAACTGGAGAGGTATCATGGCAAAATCGCTTTCACTTTCAGCCGTCGCAGCAGCGCTTTTGCTGAGCGGCTGTTCATCCGCGCCGCGCAGCTTTGCGCCCGTCCTGGCGACCGCTCCCACGGATCAGTCGCTGTACCAGGCGCAACTGATGGCGTGCCGCCACGAAGTGATGGCAACTACCAGGAACGGATCGCGGCTGGCCTCGGCGGCCGGCGGCGCGGCCGCGGGGGCCGGAGCGGCTGTCGCCACCGGCGCGGTCATGTCCGGCACCTATGCGACGATGGGCGGGGCAATGGCGGCGCTTGGCGCGACCGTGGTCGCGGCGCCGATCGCAGCCGTTCTTGGCGCCTGGGGCATCTCCAAGGCCAAGAAGTCGAAAAAGGAGCGGATCATCAAGGCGGCCACCGCCGAATGCCTTGAAGGCGCCGGCTATGCGGTGGCCGAATGGGACGCGCTCTCAAAAAGCGAGGCCCGGGCGCTCAAGGCTGAGCTGGCAGCAAAGGATTCCGGCACGCCGGCGACGCCGGCCGAGTAAATCAGCCGTCGAGGCGGTTGCGAGCCTCGGTGCGGGCTTCGAGCAGGTCGAACAGGCCGCGGTTCTGGAGCAACATCTGTTCGCAGCCGAAGCCGAGCGCGCGTTCGCTGGCAAGCGTGTCGCATTCGCCGTCGATGGCGGCGAGGATCGACTGTTCGTCGGGCAGCGACGGTGCGGGCGCTTCGACGCCCAGGCGCGAGGCTGCATGGTCGAGCAGGCGGCGGACCGGCCACCAGTCGGATACCAGCGCGGTCGCCGCGCCAAGCGCGCAGCCGCGCCGCTCGGACCGGGCCAAGATTTCGACGGCGTGGCGCTGCGCGGTCAGCGTCGCCTCGGTCTGCGCGGCGCCGGGCGTGCTCGGCAACGGTCCAACCGCGGCGGTCAGGCGCAACAGGTACAGCCGTTCCCGCTCAAACGCGCCGGCCGCCCGGGCCAGCCAGCTGTTGGCGGCTCCCGCCGGGGTCAGCGCAAGCGCCTGTTCGATCATCCCGGGATGCTGGCCATGAACGCTGCACAGCAGGTGGACGGCATCGGCAAGGTCGCGGGCCGCGTGCGGGCCCGACGCCTCGATCAGCGCGGCCAGGTGCGGATGGCGCGCGGTGCCGTCCGCGGCGACGCGGGCGATCTGCGCTTCGGCGGCAGTGACCGCTGGGCGGTCGACGAACCGGTTCATTGCCATTCGCATCCTCTCCTCGGTCGGCATTCGCACGACGGTAGACAGGTGACGTAACGCAAGGGCGTAAAGAGGAGGTTTATGCGGGGTTAGGAAATCGGTCATCCGGGTTAATTCCGGACGGGGTGGCGCGCCTTTCGATGCACAGGCTTATCCACCGGACAATCCACAGTTTTCGGCGGTTTTGCGCGAATTTTTGCTGGACATGACCGGCATCGCGGCTAAGGTGGTCTCGTGCTTCGGACCTTCGGGTCCAAAGCATGGGAACCCCGCCGGGTCAAACCGGCGGGGTTTACCGCATCTGGGGGTGGTGATGCGGGTGATCAGGCGGCGAGCCGCTGTTCCTCGACAGTCGTGACAGGCGCGGTCGGCTCCGCTTCCGGCGCCGCGGCCGGAACGGGCTTGCGGTCGCGCAGCAGGCGGCGGGCAGCGAAAACCACCACGCCAAGGCCCAGATAGGCCGCGACGATCACCGTCGGATTCCACAGCAGCAGCGCCGAAAAGGCCACGCGCAGCCAGTTCGGGTTGAAGCCGAGCTCCTGGCCGACCGCCTCGCAAATGCCGAGCAATGTGTCGCTGCGCAGCGGCAGCGGCGTTTCGTCGGCTTGCCGCGCGGCGGGGAGGGCGGCGGCGGTCTGGGTGGCGGCGGTGGTCATCGCAAAAGCTCCTGATCGGTTGCCCATACTTCCAAGCAAGCGTCGTGCCAGAATGGAAAAAGCAACATATCCAGGGGTTTGGCGAAATGGCCCAATCGCCACATTGGGAAATCGCGCCGCGTCCTGGATCATAGAGTTGGGAATTTGCACCGCATGCTGCAAGTGCGATATTGCACTGCAGCACTTGATTCCTGCCAAGGCCGTACAAATCTTGTATGGACTGCGCTGAAGAGGAGCGAAGGTCGTGATCCGCACGATGTTGAAGTCGAAGATCCACCGGGCAACGGTGACTCAGGCCGACCTGCACTATGTCGGCTCGATCGCCATCGACCGCGATCTGATGGACGCTGCCGACCTGCTCGAGAACGAACAGGTGGTGATTGCCGACATCACCAACGGCTCCCGCCTTGAAACCTATGTCATCCCCGCGCCCGCGGGCAGCGGGATGATCGGCATCAACGGCGCCGCCGCGCATCTCGTGCGCGAAGGCGACCTGGTCATCATCATGAGCTACGCGGCCTTTGAAGACGCCGAAGCGCGGCGGCTGAGCCCGCGGGTCGTACATGTCGATGACGCCAACCGGATCGTCGCCTTGGGCGGCGACGCCGCGGAGCCGGTGCCCGGCGCCCGGGACCAGAAGCGCGCCGTCAACGACTAGGTGAAACCGCCGCCCCGGGCGGTCGTTGTCGCTCCGTAACCAGACGGAGATACTCGATGAAAAAGTTCATGATCGCGGCCGTTCTCGCCGCCAGTCCGGCCGTGCTCCACGCACAGCCCCAGCCCGAAATCACCGTCAGCCCGTCGGGTGCCGTCCTCAGCCTGTCGGCGGAGGGCGAAAGCAAGCGCGTGCCCGATATCGCGACCTTTTCCGCCGGCGTCGTCACGCAGGACCAGACCGCGGCCGGTGCGCTGCGCGCCAACAGCATCCAGATGGACCGGGTCATCGCCGCGCTGAAACAGGCGGGCATCGCCGACCGCGACATCCAGACCAGCGCGATCAGTCTTAACCCGCGCTATTCCGATCCCGAACGCGAAGCGCAACTGCGCGCCCGGCAGACCGGCCAGCCCTATATCGCACCCGACGACACCGCCCGGCGGATCGTGGGCTACGACGCTCGCAACACGGTCGAGGTCAAGGTCCGCGAACTTGCCCGGATGGGCCGGGTGATCGACACGCTGGCCGAAGTCGGGGCCAACGAAATCAACGGCCCCGATTTCACGCTCGACGAACAGGACAGCGCATTGGACGAAGCCCGCGCGTCGGCGGTCGCCAAGGGCCGCGCCCGCGCCGAACTCTATGCCCGTGCGTCGGGGCTGCGGGTCGGCCGGATCCTGTCGATCAGCGAAAGCGGCGGCTATTACCCGGTCCGCCAGATCATGGTCACCGGCTCGCGCGTCGGCGGTGCCGCCGCGCCGCCTCCGCCTCCGCCTCCGGCCCCGGTGGCACCCGGCGAGCTCAGCCTCGGGGTTAACGTCTCGATGCAGTTCGAACTGGTGCGCTAGCGCGGCTTCGGCCTGCCGGTCGCGCGAGTCGCCCCGCCGTAAACCGTTCACTGGCGGTTTACGGGGCACTCGCGCGGCCGGTGCCGCCGGTGCAGATGGACGACGGCCGGTGCTCCGACGATGACCCAATCACTCCCCCGGTGGAGCGCCGGCCCACCCGCCTGCTGTATTGACACACTAATACAGTGCGCTTATTGCGTGCCGCTCGAAAGAGGGGCCCGACCATGTATAGCCAGAACGAACTCGACGAAGCGGTCGCCGCCGGAGCGATCAGCGCCGATGCCGCCGCGTCGCTGCGCAACCACATCCATTCGCAACGCGCCTTGCCGGCAGTCGACGAGGAACAGTTTCGGCTGATCACCGGCTTCAACGACATTTTCGTCGCCATCGCCGCGATCATCCTCTTGGTCGCCATTGGCTGGATCGGGCAGGCGATCGGCGAGGCGACCGGGACCGCCATCAGCCGGGACGGGCCGTCGTTCATCGCGCCTGCCGCGGTGGCCGCGACCAGCTGGGCGCTGGCGCTGTTCTTCACCGCCAGGCGCCGGATGGCCTTGCCCTCGATCCTCCTGCTGCTGGCCTTCATCGGCTCGGTGTTCACGGCGTCCTGCCTGCTGCTGGTCCTCGGCATCGGGGGCGCGCAGCTGGAAAATAACGCCCCGCTGGGGGGCGCCGTCGCCGCGGCGGCCGGCGCCATCACGGCCGGCGCGGCCTGGCTGCATTGGCGGCGTTTTCGCGTTCCGATCACCGTCGCCGCCGGCGCGGCCGCGGTCGTGGCGATCGCCATCGGCCTGCTCGTCGCCGCTCTCGGCCAGGATTTCGAGTTCACAACGCAGGTGGTGACGGCCTTCGTGCTGCTGCTCGGCGTCGGCGTATTCCTGGTCGCCATGCGGTGGGACTCGTCCGACCCGGCCCGCGTCACCCGCCGGTCGGATGTCGCCTTCTGGCTGCACCTGCTGGCCGCGCCGATGATGGTCCATCCCATCTTTACCCTGCTCGGGCTCAACGACGGCCAGGTCACGGTCGGGGAAGGGCTGGTGGTGGTGCTATTGTACGTCTTAATCGGCGTCACCGCGCTGGCGATCGACCGCCGCGCCTTGCTGGTGTCCGCGCTGGCCTACGTGCTGTTCGCGCTCAATGCGCTGTTCAAGCAGTTCGGGGCGATCGAACTCAACGTGGCGCTGACCGCGCTGGTGATCGGCTCGTCGCTCCTGCTGCTGTCGGCCTTCTGGCACCAGGCGCGGCAGGCCGTGGTCCGGCCGCTGCCGGATTCGCTGAAGTCGAAACTGCCGCTGCTCGACCGCCAGCCGGCGGTCAGCGCACAAGCCGCATGAAGCGGCGCTCGAGCGGGGCCAGCACGGCCGCCAGGTCGTGACCCCGCTTGAGCACCACGCCATGTTCCGAAACCAGGACGAACGCCCCCTGCTTCAACCGAAGCTCGGGGCGTTTTTCTATGCGCACCTCGGGCCGTTCCGAATGGCGCCGGAACGCGGCGAAGGTCGCGTAATCGGCGTGGTGGGCAAGCGCATAGTCGCGCCAATGCCCGGCCGCGACCATGCGCCCGTACAGGCCCATGATGCGCTGCAATTCCGACCGGTCGAAAGCCGTGATCGGGCGCCGGTCCCGGGGAAGCGGAAACGGCGCGACGACGCTCAAGCGCGCTTGCTCCGCCCGGCGGGCGGCTCGGCCACCTGCCGCGCCTTGACCTGCTCGCGCAGGGCATTTATCTCGCGCTCCAGCTCGCACAGCCGCGCCAGCGTCGGGTCGGCGATCTCGCTGCACGGGGTGCCGTAGGGCAGGAATTCCTTGGGTTCGGCCGCGGCGACGCCGACCGGCACCGGCTTGGCGGGAATGCCGACGACGGTCGCGCCGGCCGCGACATCGCGGGTGACGACGGCATTCGCGCCGACGCGCGCGCCTTCGCCGACCGTGATCGGCCCCAGCACCTGGGCGCCCGACCCGATCACCACCTTGTCGCCGATGGTCGGATGGCGCTTGCCCGGCGCACCCAGCGTCGGGTTGGTGCCGCCCAGCGTGACGCACTGATAGATGGTGACGTCGTCGCCGATGATCGCGCTTTCGCCTATGACGGTGAAACCATGGTCGATGAAGAAGCGCTTGCCGATGGTCGCGCCCGGATGAATGTCGATGGCGGTGAGGAAGCGGGCGAAATGGTTGATCAGCCGGGCAAGGAAGAACAGCCCGCCGCCGTACAGCCAGTGGGCGACGCGGTGAAAGGCGACCGCCCACACCCCCGGATAGATCAGGATTTCCCACCGCGATCGCGCGGCCGGATCCCTTGCCTTTACCGAATCCAGATAGGCCACGAAGTCAGGAAGCAAAGCAGACCCTCGATTGTCCGGGCCGCAATCTAGGTGCGGCGCGCGCCAATTGAAAGGCAATCGCGACAGTGCCGCTTGCCCGTCCCGTCTTGCCAATCGGCCGTCATTGGGCAAAGCACCGCGGCTCAACGGGGCTGAATACGCAATGAAAATCCTTTTTCACCGTCGCGCCGCCTGACCGGGCCGCTCTGGTTGCTCGATAACCCGCTATATTCTCTCGCCGGCCTGCTGGTCGGAGTGCTGGTTGGCCTGACGGGGGTCGGCGGCGGCTCGCTGATGACGCCGCTGCTGGTGCTGATGTTCGGCTTCCACCCGGCGACCGCGGTCGGCACCGACCTGCTGTTCGCGTCGGTTACGAAGACCGTCGGCACGGCCGTCCATCACAAGGGGCGGACGGTCGAATGGCCGATCGTCTTCAGCCTTGGCATTGGCAGCGTCCCGGCGGCGATGATCACGCTCCTCCTCATGCACCGCTACGGCTTTGCCGGGAACAAGAGCCCGGGCTTCCTCAGCTTCCTGCTCGGCGGCGCGCTGCTGCTCACCGCCATTGCCGTGCTGGTCCGCCCCTGGATCCTCAAATATGCCGGCGAACATATCGAGGCGATGGACAGCCGGCGTGCCACCCGCTGGACGGTTGCGCTCGGCGCGCTGCTCGGGGTCCTCGTGTCGCTGACTTCGGTCGGGGCCGGGGCGCTCGGCACCACGGCGTTGCTGATCCTCTATCCGAAACTGCCGATCGCGCGCATCGCGGGCAGCGATATCGCCCACGCTGTCCCGCTGACGCTGATCGCCGGGCTCGGCCATTGGTGGATCGGCTCGGTCGACTTCGCGCTGATGGGCGCGCTCCTGCTCGGCTCCATCCCCGGCGTGATCGTCGGCAGCCTGCTTGCCGCCCGTGCGTCGGACTCGGTGCTCCGGCCGGTGCTTGGTATCACCCTGCTGATCGTCTCGATCCGCCTGCTGATGAGTTAGCGGCAGTGGCATAAATCGACCGCCTCCATTACGGCGGGTCGCGTGATTGCTTTTCCCGATAAAGATGCGCGCCGATGAGCGTCCATTTGCCCACGTTGAAGCAGCTGCAATATCTGGTCGCGCTGCGCGAACACGGCCATTTCGGCAAGGCCGCGGAAGCCTGCTTCGTCACCCAGTCGACGCTGTCCGCAGGCCTGCGCGAGCTTGAAACGTCGCTTGGCGTGACGCTGGTCGAACGCACCCGGCGGATGGTCCGCTTCACCGCGCTCGGCAACAAGGTCGCGGACAAGGCGGTCCGGGTCATCCGCGCCGCCGACGAGCTGGCGGAGCTTGCACGCGCCGAAGGCAAGCCGCTGCACGGCGACCTGCGCATGGGGGTGATCCCGACCATCGCGCCCTTCCTGCTGCCCGCCTTGCTCCCGCAGCTGCGCGCCCAATGGCCCAGCCTCAAGCTGTTCCTGCGCGAAGAAACCAGCCAGGCCGCGTGTGAAGCGCTGCATCGCGGCCAGCTCGACTGCGTCCTTCTCGCGCTGCCCTATGCCTGCGGCGACGTCGAAAGCGCGCCGTTGTTCGACGATCGCCTGTTCGTCGCCTTCCCGCAGGGCGAAGCCCCCGGCGCGGGCACGGTTCGGGCCGACGAGATCGACGAGACGCGGCTGCTGATGCTGGAAGACGGCCACTGCCTGAAGGACCATGCGCTGTCCGCCTGCAACCGGCCGGAAATGCGCGCGCAGACGGCGATGATGGGCACGTCGCTGCACACGCTGGTGCAGATGGTCGACAACGGGCTCGGACTGACCTTCGTGCCGGAAATGGCGATCGACGCCGGGATCCTCGATCGCACCGCGATCGAGGCCAGGCCGCTGCGCTCGAACAGCGGCTTTCGCCGGATCGCGCTCATCTGGCGCAAGTCGAGCCACCGCGAGGGCGAATACAGGCTGCTCGCCGCGGCGCTTCGCCGGGGAATCGGCAAGGCCGCAGGGACCGTCGACACCGGCGCGGCGTAGACCCGCTCACGGCTTGGCGGCGGCGTCCTTGGCCGGAGGCGGGGGAGTGATGAAGGTGACGTTCCGGATCAGTCCGCCATCGACCTCGTAGATGGCGACCGCGCGCTCGCCGTCCATTCCGGGCATGCCGCTCAACACTTCCTCGTCGATCACCATGTTGCCGATGACGGACCGGCGCGGAATGGAAACGCGAAGCGCGGGCAAGCGCGTGAACATGTCCGAATAGACTTTGCGCATCATGTCGCGCCCCTGCATCTGCGGCTTGGCGGGGAAATCCATGATCCGGGCGTCAGGCGCATAGGTCGCCAGGAAGGCGTCGATGTCGTGGGAATTATAGGCGTTGACCTGCCGCTGCACGACTTCAGCCGCGCTTTGCGGCACCAGCTCGTGCTGGCGCCACGCCTTGCCGCCCTTGATGACCATCGCGATCCGGCTGAGGTTCGCACTGTCGGCCAGCGGGTCGGCGTCAAGCACCACCATGTCGGCCAGCTTGCCCGGCGCGATGGTGCCGATCCGATCCTGCCAGCCCATCAGCCGCGCGCCGCCGGCGGTCGTGCTGAACAGGATTTCACGCGGGGTCAGGCCGGCTTCGGCCATGCGCGCGAACTCGCGGTAGATGGACGGCCCCGGCAGCGTCCCGACATTCCCCGCGTCGGTGCCGGTGACGATCGGGATGCCGGCGTCCCTCACGCGCTTCAGATTGGCCTGCAGCGTGCGTCGCGGCTCGTCGGGAATGGGCTTGCCCGCAAGGGCCCGGAGGGGCTTCGTCGCGGGCGTGTCGGGCATGGCCGCAACCTCGAGCAGCGTGCCCATCACCTCCGGGTCGCCAAGCGCATATTCCTGCGCCGTGAACGCGTGCCGCCGGGTGAGGGTGCGCATGTAGCCGTCATAGACGTCAAGCGTCGTCGAATAGAGCGTACCGCGCCGCTTCAGCAGCGCCAGGAAGGCGTCGTCGACCGGCTTGTCCTCGACCCCGTGGACCAGGATATCGGCGCCCGCGACGACCGCGGCCCGCGCCGTTTCCAGTTCGGTTGCGTGAACCGCCACGCGGACGCCGGCCTTATGCGCCTCGTCGATGGCCGCGCTGACCACTGGCAGGTGCTGCGCCGCCGTCTCGTCGGGCTGCACGAGGAACCAGATCTTGACGAAGTCGGGCCGCTTCGCCGTCTGGGCGCGGACCAGTGCGCGCGCCTCCTCGGCGGTCTTCGCGGCAATGATCGGCGGGTCGGCGGCCTCGCCGAGCACCGCTGGCTTGCGGGTAGAAATCAGCGGCCCTGCGACCGCGACGCGCGGCGCCCGGTCGTTGCCCTCGGCCTGCGCCCGAATGGCGAAATTCTCCATCGGGCCGCCGACGTCCGCGACCGCGGTAATGCCGCTCGCCAGGTAACGCGCGAAGGTATCCGGAACGTCGGCGCGGGTCGCGCTGACTTCCTGCTGGTACGGCCGGACCGCCTGCAAATCGAACCCGTCGGGCCGCGCGTACAGCCCGCCGGACTGGAAGAAGTGGACGTGTGCATCGACATAGCCGGGCACCACCCACTTGCCCTTGGCGTCGACGACCGGAAGGTCTTTGGGCAGTCGGTTACGTGCAGCGGTACCGACTGTCTCGATCCGGCCGTCGCGGACGACGATTACGCTGTCGCGCTGCTGTGATCCGTCGGCCGGATTGACCAGGGTTGCACCGCTCAGGACCATGTCCTGGCCCCACGCCGGGCTCGCCACGGACAAGGCAACGCCCAATGCGGGCACAATTCGCAAGTTCACATGCCGCCCCCTGCTGCTGCGGAAGCGGAAATATCAAAGCCGTCGCCGGCCAGCAATGTCGAACGGTCCCGGCTTGGCACCGGGACCGCCGTCATTCAGGCATAGGTACGGGTCGGCGGGGTGCTCGCATCGGTGCCGCCCTTGGGCAGGTCGAACCGGTCGGCGTTCATGACCTTTGTCCACGCGTTGACGAAGTCCTTCACGAACTTCTCCTGGCCGCCCTTTTCGGCATAGACTTCGCCGACCGCGCGAAGCTCGGCGTTGGACCCGAAGATAAGGTCGGCGCGGGTCGCGCGCCACTTCTCATGCCCCTCGGCGCGATCGGTGGCGATGAACTCCTCGTCGCCGCTGCCTTCCGCGGACTTCCACACGTTGGTCATGTCATACAGGTTGACGAAGAAGTCGTTGGTCAGCTGGCCCGACCGCTTGGTCAAATGGCCATGGCCGCGCTCGCCGTGGTTGGCGCCAAGCACGCGCAGGCCGCCGATCAGGACGACCATTTCCGGCACCGACAGACCCAGCAGCGATGCCCGGTCGAGCATCATTTCCTCGGTCTTCACGCTGAGCTTCTTCTTGCCGACATAGTTGCGGAAGGCGTCGGCTTCCGGCTCCATCACCGCGAAGCTCTCGGCGTCGGTCTGCTCCTCGGTCGCGTCGCCGCGGCCGCCGATGAACGGCACGTCGCCCGCGCCGGCCTTTTCCAGCGCGACCACGCCGCCCAGCACGATGGCGTCGGCCAGGCTGAGGTTGCCGCGCAAGCCGTCAAGCGTGTCGATGACCTTTTTCAGGTTCTCGGGCTCGTTGACGTCCCAGTCCTTTTGCGGGGCCAGGCGCACGCGTGCGCCGTTGGCGCCGCCGCGATGGTCCGACTTGCGATAGGTGGAAGCCGACGCCCAGGCCGTCTTGACAAGTTGGCTGACGGTCAGGCCGCTGTCGGCGATCTTCGCCTTCACCGCCGCGACGTCGGCGTCGGACGGCTTGGTGCCGGCCGGGATCGGATCCTGCCAGATCAGGTCTTCGTCCGGGACGTCCGGGCCGAGGTAGCGAATCTTGGGCCCCATGTCGCGATGGGTCAGCTTGAACCAGGCGCGGGCAAAAGCATCCTTGAACGCTTCGTGGTCGTCGCGGAATTTCTCCGAAATCTTGCGGAATTCGGGGTCGGCCTTCAACGCCATGTCGGCGGTCGTCATCATCGTCGGGACTTTTTTGGACGGGTCCCAGGCCGCCGGGGCCATGTCTTCTTCCTTCTGGTTGATCGGCTGCCACTGCTGGGCGCCGGCCGGCGACTTTACCAGTTCATATTCATAGTCGAGGAGGAGCCGGAAATAGTTGGCGCTCCACTCGGTCGGGGTATTCACCCACGATCCCTCGATACCGCTGGTGACGGTATGCTCGCCAATGCCGCCATGCTCTTCGCCGCTGACCCAGCCAAAGCCCTGCGCGGACAGTTCGCCCGCCGACGGCGCGCCGCCAAGGGTCGACGGATCGCCGTTGCCATGGGCCTTGCCAAAGGTGTGGCCGCCGGCGGTGAGCGCGACGGTTTCCTCATGGTTCATCGCCATGCGCTCGAACGTCGCCTTCATGTCGCGCGCCGACTGCACCGGGTCTGGATTGCCGCCCGGACCTTCGGGATTGACGTAGATCAGGCCCATCTGGATCGCCGCCAGCGGCCCTTCGAGCATTTCCATGCCATGTTCGGGGCTGATGCGGGTCTGGACGCCCTCGTTGACCCACTTGTCTTCCGAACCCCAGTAGATGTCGCGCTCGGGTTCGAACACGTCGGCGCGGCCGCCGCCGAAACCGAACACCGGCCCGCCCATCGATTCGATGGCGACGTTGCCGGTCAGGATGAACAGGTCGGCCCAGCTGATGTGCTTCCCGTACTTCTGCTTGATCGGCCACAGCAGGCGGCGGGCCTTGTCGAGGTTGCCGTTGTCCGGCCAGCTGTCGAGCGGGGCGAAGCGCTGCTGCCCGCTATTGGCGCCGCCGCGGCCGTCGGCGGTGCGATAGGTGCCGGCCGCGTGCCACGCCATGCGGATGAAGAAGGGGCCGTAATGCCCGTAATCGGCCGGCCACCACGGCTGGCTGTCGGTCATCAGCGCGGTCAGGTCGGCCTTCAGCGCCTGATAGTCGAGTTCGTTGAACGCCTCGGCATAGTCGAAATCGTCGCCCATCGGGTTGGTCGGGCCGTTGGGATTGAGGATTTCGGTCGCCAGCATTTCCGGCCACCAATCCTTGTTGGTGCGGCCAAGCAGCGCGCGCACGCCGCCGTCCTTGCCGCCATTTCCCATTGGGCAGCCGCCCATCTCGCCGGTCTTCGCGTCCATCGACTCTATTCTCCTGGATATGAATTCGTCAGGTGCAGCCTAGAGCGCCGCACTGATCGAAGGAAACGAGTTAAGTTGGTCAGTGATAGCTGGAAAATCGATCAGCGCAGGCGCGGCTCAGTCCATGTGCCGCAGGCCGATGCGCAGGTAATCGTATCCGGTGATCATCGTCATCGCCGCCGCCGCCCACAGGCTGACGATGCCGACCAGGTGGATCCAAGCCATTTCCGGAATCCCGCCGGCCAGGATCAGCGCGCCCAGCGCGACCAGCTGGAACGTGGTTTTCCACTTGGCCAGGTGGCTGACCGGGATCGACACGCGCAGGTCGGCCAGAAATTCGCGCAGGCCCGACACGATGATTTCGCGCAGCAGGATGATCAGCGCGGGGATGACGGTCCAGTCCTCGATGACCGGCGGATCGCCGTCCGCGCGCCGCGACGCCATCAGCATGACCAGCACCGCCGCCACCATGATCTTGTCGGCAATGGGGTCGAGAAATTGGCCAAGCTTCGAAATCTGCCCTTGGGAGCGGGCCAGATAGCCGTCGAAATAATCTGTCGCCCCGACCACGCAATAAAGCACGAAGGTGATCAGATAATCGAGCGGCGCGGGCTTCCACAGCAGGAAGACGAGGATCGGGACCGCGAAGATTCGCGACAGGGTAAGGAGGTTCGGGACCGTCAGCATGTCATGCGCCCATATTGAAACTGTGCGCCCGACAAAAGGGTGGTCGCAACATCGGCTTGCCGTCACCGGCAAACCCGCTAAGCCCGTCGCTCCATGCAGGACTCGCTGCACCTTCTGAAGACCCGGCGATTCCTGCCACTCTTCACGACCCAGTTCCTGGGCGCGTTCAACGACAATCTGTTTCGCACTTCGATGGTGCTGCTGGTGATCTACGGCATCTACCGCGACGCCGAACAGGAAGCCGCGTTCAGCGCGATTGCCGGCGGGCTGTTCATCCTGCCGTTCTTCCTCCTCTCCGCGCTGGCGGGGCAGCTGGCCGACGCCCATGACAAGGCGCGGATTATCCGGCTGGTGAAAACGGCGGAAATCCTGATCATGCTGTTCGGCGCGGCCGGACTGTACCTGCACAGCATCCCGCTGCTGCTGGTCGCACTGACCGCGATGGGCATCCACTCGACCTTCTTCGGCCCGATCAAATACGCCATCCTGCCCCAGCATCTGGAACCGGGCGAGGTGCTTGGCGGCACCGGGCTGGTCGAAGCGGGGACATATATCGCCATTCTCGGCGGCACGATCCTCGGCGGCCTGCTGGTGATCGAACGCGGCGATGGCACCTACCACGCGGAGCTGGCGGCAGTCGCCGTCATCGTCGTGGCTCTGGTCGGCCGGATCGCGGGCGGCCTGGTGCCCGCAGCCCGCCCGGCGGACGAAGCAGAAATCCCGGGCTATCCCAAGCGCGGCATGGACTGGCACATCGTGCGCGCGTCGATCACCCTGGTCAGCGGCACGCTGCACATTCCGCGGCTGTTCCTGGCGATCCTCTCGATCAGCTTCTTCTGGGCGATGGGCGCGGTGCTGGCCGCGCAATTCCCGCCGCTGGTGAAAAACGTGTTCGGCGCGGACCAGAGCGTCGCGACGCTGTTCCTGGCCGTTTTCTCGGTCGGAGTGGCGGTCGGCTCGGTGGCGATCAATCGCTTGCTGGCGGGGCAGGTGGCGGCGCGTTTCGCGCCCGCCTCCGCGCTGATGATGGGCGCGTTCGTGCTGATCCTCTATCTGCTCAGCTACAACTGGGCGACGCCGCAGGGCGAACTGGTGGGGATGCGCCAATTCCTGTCGGACGCCCGCGGCTGGGCCGTGGTGCTCGACCTGTTCGGCGTGGCAGTTGCCGGCGGCATGTTCGTGGTGCCGCTTTACGCCTTCCTGACGACCACCGTGCCCAAGTCGGAAACGGCGCGCACGGTCGCGGCCAACAACATCGTCAATTCGGGCGCAATGGTCGCCGCGACGGTCCTGCTCGCCGGCCTGATCTTCCTGGGCGTCTCGGTGGCTGAAACCCTGATCCTCGTCGCCGTGGCCAGCGTGGTCGCGGCCTGGCTCGGCTGGAAATTGCACCAGGCCTGCGACTAGCGCCGGCCCCGGCGGGTCAGCCGATCAGGATCGACACGAACAGGAACCCCGCTGCGAAGGTCTGGGCGTACAGCCGGGCGTCGTCGGACAGCCCCCAGCCTTTCCGCTCGATCGCCGGCTCGACCGGTTGCGCGGCAAGCAAGCGGCTGCGCGACCGTCCGAAGCGGGGTGGGTGCAGCCGGACCGCGTGGTGGGCCGGATTGCGTCTGCGCTTGGCAAAGCCCCTGCGGACAGTGGCTTCGAGCGGGCTCGTCATGGGCGAGATGTTAATACGCATTTAACCATTCTCAACGGCCATGTTCGGATGTGGCTCCAAAGCGTGCCGTTATGGGACGCGCGCACAGGGGAGCGCCCGCGCGATCGCAGGCGGCATGGTTAGGAAAAATGGGCGGCGATACAGTCCAGCGCGGCTCAGCGCGCGTCAAATGCGGCGCTGGACCATCCTCCGACGGTCGGCGCGCTGGTGCGGACGGTGGGAATCGAACCCACACTCCCGTTACGGGAAGAGGATTTTAAGTCCCCAGCGTCTACCGTTCCGCCACGTCCGCTTGTGCGCGTCCCGGCGACGGTAGGCGGCCGGGACTATTCCGCGGTGACTTCCTTGAGGTTTAACCGCTCGCGCATTTCCTTGCCCGGCTTGAAATAGGGCACGCGCTTGGCGTCAACCTCGACCGATTCTCCAGTGCGCGGGTTGCGGCCGACCCGGGCATCGCGGCCGCGCGTGGAAAAGGCGCCGAAACCGCGCAGCTCGACACGGCCGCCATGGGCCAGCTGGTCGGTGACGGAATCGAAGAAGGCGCCCACGACATTCTCCACCTCACGCTGGGTAAGGTCGGGAAAATCCTGGCACAGCTTCTGGACCAGTTCGGAACGGATCATGGCGAGTTCTCCGCGATTCAGCATGCCCTCCGAGCGAAGGGCCGGGGCTCACGCTGTCAGGAAACTCCCGACCGCGCAAGCCCCGCTAAACATTACTTCTTCTTGGTCTTGGTCGTCTTCTTGGACTCGGCTTCCTTCAGCGCCTGGCCAAGGATGTCGCCAAGCGACGCGCCGCTGTCGGACGAGCCGTATTGGGCGACCGCCTGCTTCTCTTCGGCGATCTGCATCGCCTTGATCGAGAAGTTCGGCTTCTTGGACCGGTCGAAGCCGCTGACCATGGCGTCGAACTTCTGGCCGACCTGGAAGCGGTCGGGACGCTGCTCGTCGCGGTCGCGGCCAAGGTCGGTCCGCTTGACGAAGCCGGTAACTCCGCCCTCGGTGACCTGTACGTCCAGGCCGCCGTCCTTGACGTCCATCACCTCGACGGTGACGACATCGCCCTTCTTGACGCCGCCGGCGCCCGACGTCGTGGCGGTTCCGCCGCCGACGCCGCCACGCTCAAGCTGCTTCATGCCAAGGCTGATGCGCTCCTTTTCGACATCGACGTCGAGCACGACGGCCTTGACCGTCTCGCCCTTGTGATGAAGCGCCAGCGCTTCCTCGCCCGACACGCCCCACGCGATGTCCGACATGTGGACCATGCCGTCGACGTCGCCGGGAAGGCCGATGAATAGGCCGAACTCGGTCGAATTCTTGACTTCGCCTTCGACCTGCGTGCCGACCGGATGCTTGTCGGCGAATTCGGCCCACGGATTGGCCTGCGCCTGCTTGAGGCCCAGCGAGATGCGCCGCTTTTCCTCGTCGACCTCGAGCACCTTCACTTCGACTTCCTGCGAAGTGCTGACGATCTTGCCCGGGTGGACGTTCTTCTTGGTCCAGCTCATCTCGGACACGTGGACGAGGCCTTCGATGCCAGGCTCAAGCTCGACGAACGCGCCATACTCGGTGATGTTCGTGACCCGGCCCTGGAACGTGCCGTCGATCGGATACTTGGCGCCGGCGCCTTCCCACGGATCGGATTCCAGCTGCTTCATGCCAAGGCTGATGCGCTGCGTCTCGCGGTTGATGCGGATGATCTGCACCTTCACCGTGTCGCCGATGTTCAGCACTTCCGACGGGTGGTTGACCCGCTTGTAGCTGATGTCGGTGACGTGAAGCAGGCCGTCGATGCCGCCGAGGTCGACGAACGCACCGTAATCGGTGATGTTCTTGACCACGCCGTCGACCACCTGGCCCTCGGTCAGCGACTGAATGAGGCCGCTGCGCTGTTCCGCGCGATGCTCTTCCAGGATGGCGCGGCGCGACACGACGATGTTGCCGCGGCGGCGGTCCATCTTCAGGATCTGGAACGGCTGCGCCATGTCCATCAGCGGGCCGACGTCGCGGACCGGGCGGATATCGACCTGGCTGCCGGGCAGGAAGGCGACGGCGCCGCCAAGGTCGACGGTAAAACCGCCCTTCACGCGGCCGAAGATCACGCCTTCGACGCGGTTGCCGGCTTCATGCTCCTTCTCGAGCTTGTCCCACGCGGCTTCGCGGCGCGCGCGGTCGCGCGACAGCATCGCTTCGCCATTGGCGTTCTCGACCCGGTCGACATAGACTTCGACTTCGTCGCCGACGTTCAGCTCGGCCTTCTGGCCCGGGGCGGCGAATTCGCGCAGCGCGACGCGCCCTTCGGACTTCAGGCCGACGTCGATGACGGCCATGTCGTTTTCGATGCCGGTGACTTTGCCCTTGACGACCTTGCCCTCGAAGCTCTCGTCTTCGCCGCCGAGGCTTTCGTTAAGGAGGGCCGCGAACTCGTCGCGGGTCGGAAATGCCGTTGTGGCCATAAAAAGAGTATCTCTCTAACTTCAATCGGGCCTGCCGCGTGACCGCCACCATGGCTGGTCTTCACATGCGGACCTGGTTGCATTGACTGCCGCCCCGGGCACATCCCGTGGCGGCGTCCGGACGGCGGAACCGATGCCACCGCCAATGCAAACAGGCGCGTCAGGCCGCGGGAGAGCCTCCCGCACCCACGCGCTCGCCAATTGACGGGCATCGGCGGATACCCTCCGCCGGACGGCGCGCCCTATATTGCAGAGTGGCGCACAGGGCAAGGCACAGGGAATAGGAGAAATCCTATTGCGCCTAGGGAACAAATAGGGAACAATGCGGCTTTGGAGTCGCTCGGTAATGCTAGTCATCGATCCCGTCATGCTGGTCGCGCTTGCCGCGCTGATCAGCAGTCTGTCCGCCCTCGTCTGGGCCGTGCGCCGGAAGCCTTAGCTGACGGTGCGCTTGCGACTGTAAACCGTGACCACCATGGTGGCCGTCAGTTCGGCCGCCCCGGGTGACCGCTGGAAACGCGTCGTTTCCACCAGCGTACAGGCGTCCATCTGTTCGGGAATGTCGCGGGAGAACTCGACACCCTCGCACTCGGTCACGCGGCCATTGCCGTTGATCACCACCCGGCTGACCTGCCGCACTTCGAGCGTCGCATCCTGGATCCTCGGCGCTTTAGGAGCGGCCGTTGGCGCAACCGGATAGAAATGGATGTCGGTGACGCTGGCCGCCACCGCGTGACCAGCAGGAGCAGCCATGTTCATGGCCTCCATTAGCATGGTCGCGGCCTTGCAGGGCCCTTCGCCGATGTCGAAGCCCGTCGCGGCAACGTCGCAATCGACCATCTTTCCTTCGCCAGTAAGGCTCAGCGTCGTCCGTGTCGTCCAGGCGTTGCGGGGCGCGGGCGGAACCAGGTCTTCGCCGACCCTCCAAGTGATGGTCTGAAGGTAGGTGTCCTTGATCGGCCGGCCCTTGGCGTCTTTCGCCGGGCTAAATTGCGCCCGTGCCCGGATGACGGCGCAGGTTTGTTCGTCGAGCGATGTCGATCCCGACGATTCGATGACCTTGCAGGATTCCACAAAGCCGGACGGGGCGATCACCAATCGTACCCGGACCCGGCCTCCCTCCTCGTTCTCAAGAGCGATGGCGGGATAGTCATCAGGCGTGAACAGGCCTTGGAGGTCGCCTTGGGCGGGGGTCGGCTGGCTCGCCGCGGCGGCGAGCATCAGGGATACGAACAGGCTCGGCACGGGCACTTCCTCTCAAACCTTCCCGAGCAGGGGTATCGTGCGCGGCGTTACGCAGCCGCGCAAGTGCGGGGTCCGAAGACCCCGCGTCACGCGTATCGCTCGTTACAGGATGAAGTCGCCGGCGACGAAGGTGTGGCTGCCGTCGACGCGGATGGCGAAGTCCGCCGTGCCGTCGCCGTTGGTGTCGCCGAACACGTAGGTGTCGACCCCCAGCTGTTCGTAGCGCAGTTCGCCGGCGTGGCCGGTGAACGCGCCGCTGCCGATGAAGGCGAACGCCTGGTCGCCGCCGACGGTGGTGTTCGCATCGACATTGTTGAGCCGGATGATGTCGCCCTCGCCGCGGCTGAAGTCGCGGATGCGGTCGGCGGCGACCGGATCGGCCCCGCCGAAGTCGCCCTGGTAGAAGACGAACAGGTCGGCGCCCGCGCCGCCGGTCATGTCGTCCGACCCGGTGCCGCCGACGATGAAGTCGGCGCCGTTGCCGCCGTTGAGGTTGTCGTTGCCGGCCTCGCCCAGCAGGCGGTCGTTGCCCGCCGCGCCGTTGATCGCATCGTCGCCGCCGCGCCCGGCAAGGATGTTGGCGGAGCTGTTGCCGAGCATGTAGTTGGCCAGCCCGTTGCCGGTGCCGCTGATGGTCCCGGCACCGGTCAGGATCAGGTCCTCGACGTTGGCGCCAAGCGCGAAGTCGACGATCGTGCGCACCGTGTCGTGGCCCGCGCCGGCCGCTTCGACCACCGTGTCGCCGGCGTTCCACACGACATAGGTGTCGTTGCCCTCGCCGCCGCGCATGCTGTCGGACCCGCCCGCGCCATGGATGAAGTTGTCGCCGGCATTGCCGACGATGACGTTGTCGAAGGCGTTGCCGATACCCTCGATCGCGCCGGTGCCGGTCAGCACCAGATTCTCGACATAGCGGGTCAGGCGGAAGTCGACCGACGAGCGCACCGTGTCGATGCCTTCGCCGTCATTCTCGATCGCCCGGTCGCCAAGGTTGTCGACGATGTAGGTGTCGTCGCCGACCCCGCCGAGCATGTAGTCGGCGCCCGTCGACCCGTTGAGCACGTTGTCGCCGCTGTTGCCGTACAGCCGGTTGTCCAACCCGTTGCCGACCGCGTTGATGTTGGCGCTGCCCGTCAGGCTGATCGTCTCGACGTTGGCCGGCAACCGGTAGGTGACGCTGGAACGGACCGTGTCATCGCCTTCGCCGGCGTTTTCGACGACCGCGTCACCGACATTGTCGACATAGAACAGATCGTTGCCGGTCAGGCCGTACATCACGTCCGCGCCGATGCCGCCGTCCAGCGTGTCATCCACATCCAGCCGGCCGAACACGACATCCCCCTCGCTGTCGAGGCCGCTGATGAACAGCGTGACGAAGACGGTGTTGCCGTTGGCCAGCGTGTAAGTGAAATACTCGGCGTACAGCGTGTTTTGCCCGCCGGATTCCGGTGACGGCACGCCGCGGTAAGCACCGTTGGGATCGAAGGAGAAGGTCCCGTCCGCGTTGACCGTAAGTAGGGTGCCCGTCGAGGTCGTGAACTGCGTGCCGACGTTGGCCGCGGACCCATTCACTTCCGCGATCTGCAGCGGCGGCCCATCCGGATCGGAATCGGCGCCATAACCATTGTCCGCGAACAGGTTTCCGGTAACGACGGTCTGCTCGTTGGTGGTGAATTCGTCGTCCTGTGCAACCGCCGGATCGTCCACGGCGACCACGTTCACGGTCGACGTCACGGTCGTCGTATCGTCGCCGCCAAGCACGGATCCGCCGCCGTCGACCAAGTTCCAGGTGATCGTGCGATCGCCGCCGGTCGCGCCGTTTCCGGCATTGTTCTGGTAGGTAAACGAACGGATCAGCTCGCTGACCCGGGCAGGGGTGGCGCCGGTGCTGAACTGGATGGTGATCGAATCGTCCCGCACTTCACCGACCGTGCCGACGAGAGCGCCGTTGATCAGGACGATCGCGCCCGGTTCGAATTCGCCCATGATCATCACCGATCCGTCGGCGATGCGCAGCTGGTCTTCGCCTGCCACGAACCCGCTGGAAATGCTGACCGTCAGGCTGCCCGACGCAAAGGAGTTGCTGTCGGCGTCGGTGACCGCGGCGTTGCCGCCATTGTCGAGGTAGATTGCCCCGTCGGTCTCGTTCCAGGTGACGGTGTCGCCTTGCAGCTCGGCGACCACCGGAGCCACGTTCGGCGTGAAGAAGCCGAAGTCGAGGGTGTTGTTGGTGTTGTTGCCGAACACGTCGACCGACGGCTCGTCACCGTAGCTCAGCGTGATCGACCGGCTGGCGACGCTGCCGTCGTCCATCGCGCGGCCGTTGCTGTCGCCGTCTTCGTTATTGTCGGGGTCGAGACCTAGGCCGGAAACCACCATGCCCTCAAGCGCGCTGCCGGTCTGGAAGTTCGCCGCGTCGATGCTGACGATGTAATTGCCGGGCGCCAGGCTGTCGAAGACGTAATATCCGTCCGCGTCGGTGATGGTCGTCGCGATTGCCGCGCCGTCCGCGATATTGTCGTTATTGGCGTCGGCGTAGAGGCTGATGGTCACGCCCGACAGCCCGTCTTCATACAAGGGCTCGAATTCGCCGTCCCCGTTGGCATCGTACCAGACGCGATCGCCAAGGGTCAGGGTCTCGACGACGAGCGCCGTCAGGTTCGAGGTCACGCCGCCGGTGGAAGGGGTGAAGTCGACGGTCGCGTAATTCTGATAGGTGGGAATGACCATGTTCGAGAAATTCCAGACTGTGGACGTATATTGGACAAGGATGCCGCTGCCTGCATCCAGCGTGCCGAGGGACACCGGCGCCAGAGCATAGGCCGTCGCACCGATGTCGCCGAAGTCGCCGTTGGCGACGTCGCCGGCGCCTGGCAGGCGCCGCTCGCCGACGTTGGCGTAACCGTACATGAGGCTGCCGGCGTCACCCGATTGATAGGAATCGCCCAGGCCGACCTGGTGGCCAAGCTCGTGCATAACCACGGTCAGCAGGTCCATCGCGCCATCGGCGCCGCTGCCCGCGATCGCGGTCAGCGACGTGCCCGACCCGCCGAACTCGCTGTCGTCGCCGGGCGTGCCGTCGACGAACCAGCCGTGACCGGCACCGTTGCTGTCGATGGTGATCGTGCCCGCATTGCTGGTGGCAAGATACACGCCAGTCATGTCGGCGACGCTGATCGTTGCCGCGCGCATCGCCGCCAGCTGCTCGTCGCTGGCGCCTGTATCTGCCCAACGCTGGATGGCCGCGTCGATGACCGCGTCCAGCTGCGCTTGGGTAAGGTCGTGCGAAGTCGTGGCATCGTCAGGCGAACCGGCCTGGCCGTCCGGCGCGCCGGCACCGCCATCGGTGCCGCTATCCGATCCGCCGATGGTGGCCAGGATGGCGGCCGGCGGCAACAGGGGCGTACCTGGTGCGCTGGGATCGGCGCCGTTGATGAAACCGTGCCCGGTGCCGCTGACATTGTTCGTGACGCGCGTGCCGTTCGACGCGTCCAGCGTGTTCTGTCCGGCAAGATAGGCGCCGACGGCGGTGTTGTTGTCGGCGGCGCCGCTGTAGCCTGGCAGGATGACGGTGGTGCCGAACCGCTGCTGCAGCGAAATGTCGGAGCCGATACCGACATAGGAACCGACCAGATTATTGTTCGAGATCTCGAGCGTCGCGGTAAGATCGTCGCCGCCGTTGGACGATGTCGTGCCGACGTTCACGTACAGGCCAAAGCGGTTCGCGGCGGCTCCCGGCGTGTTGCCCGGGTTATTCACCGTGTTGCCTGTGATCGTCAGGTCGATATCCGGCGTGCTGTTGCCCATTTCATCGCCGAGCGCGATGAAAATGCCCTGGCCATTATATTCGCGCACCAGATTGTTGCTGATGTTGACGATCGAATTGCCGCCCCCGGCTACGCTGCCAAAGGAAATGCCCGACCCTTGGACGGACCCCGAATTGTTGAGCGTCGGATCGCCGACGATATTGCCGGTGATGCTGCCGTTTACCGAGGCATTGTTTGAATCCACACCGATCGCAGAGCCCTGGATTGTCCCGAGGACGGTGTTGCCTTCGACCAGGAAATTCACCGCGGCGCCGTTCTCGGATATGATCCCGATATTCCCGCCGACACTCGTACCGAGGTTGTGCGTGTAGTTGTTGTTGGCGGCATCGTAGGCGATCAGGTTGTTGGCGTAATTGTCGGTGACCGTGAAATTGCCCGTACCGCCGTTGCTCACCCGCAAGTAGACGGCGTTGCCGACTTCTCCCAGGAAGTCGTTGTCATCGACCAGCGCGGTAATCGATCCGCCGCCAAAGGAAGAAACCGTCAGATTGTCGCCGCCGCTCGCAACGGCCGTGTTCATCACCTGCGTAGCGCCGAAGGTGTTGCCGCTGGCGGTGAAGTTGAGCAGCCCGGTGCCCACATTGACGATGGCCAGATTGTCGTCGAGCCCGCCCTGGATGGTGTTGTTGGTGACGGCGACGTTGCCCGTCAGTTCGTCGAAATGGATCGCACCTTCGCTCAGCGTCACCTGTGACGCCGTCCCGGCATTGAGGATGTGGTTGTTTCCGTTGACGCCGTTGACGACCGAGTTGGTCAGCGCAAAGCCGGTGACGTTGTGGCCATAGATTCCGAAGTTTGAAAAATCGTTCAGCTGCACGTTGTTGAGCTGCACGTCGGTGGTGTTGTTGAGATAGATGCCGACACCGCCGTTGCCCGCCGAAACGCTCAATTGGTACAGGTTCGGCGCAGCGCTGTTGTTGTCCGTGCCGGTGAAATGCTGGATCGTGCCGCCGCTTCCCGCGGTGCCGTTGCCGGTGATGTGCAGGCCACCGGCCGATCCGGTGGTGTCGAGGATCACGCCGACCCCGGATGTGCCCGCCGCGGATCCCGCGCTGATGCTCTGGAACGTCACGTCGGCGGCACCGATATTGGTGTTGCTGATATTCAGCGCGGTGCCGGCCGTGGTGGTGATCGAGTTGCCCGCGCCCGTTACCGTGACCGTGCCGCCGCCAGTGGCGGAGAAGCCGGTGCCGGTGGTGCTGTCGATATCGAGCCCGCCGCCGCTCATCGACAGGGTGCTGCCGGCCGAGTTGCCGGTGAAGGCGAAGGCGGTTCCGCTGGTCGTGTCCAGGTTGGTCGTGCCGCCGTTGAACGTGAAGCTGTTCGTACCGGTGTTGCTGCCGATGTTGATCGCGCTGTTCGTGCCCAGGTCGGCGGTGACGTTGTTGCCGAAGCTGACCGTCAGCCCGCTGTTGCCGGAAATGTCGATGCCGTTCTGGCCGTGCGAACCGCTGATGACCGTGGTGCCGGAGACCGTGAACGTGCCCGACACGCCGGTCAGGTCGACCACGCCCCCGTTGCCGCCGGTCGAGCCGATCGAGCCGATCGAGTTGAGCGACACGTTGAGAGTCCCGCCCTGATCGATGTCGAGGATCTGGCCCTGTCCGGCGATGGTGGTGTTCGACATGGTCAACGTCCCGACCGTGCCGTTGCCGTCGCTCACGCCGACCGCGCTGGTCGAGGTGCCGATCAGGTTGAATCCGCTGACCGTATTGCCGGTCGACAGGGTGATGCCGACGTCGCTGTAGTTGAGCGTGGTGTTGCCGCTGCCGGCACCGATGGCGATGCCGTTGACGACGAACGCGGTGCCGTCGCCGACCAGCGTCTGGTTGGCTTCAAGCTGCAGGTTGGCGGAATAGGCGCCCGGGCCGCGGTCGTAGACGAAGATGGTGTCGCCGGCGCTGTCGGCGTCGCCGGTCCCGCCGGCCCCGTTCAATTGGTCGAGGCTGGTGTACGGGCGGTCGTAGGACCCGTCGGACGCGCCGTTGGACCCGTCATAGGCGCTGTCGACATACCAGACGAGGCCGGTGACGTTGACCGTCACCTCGGCCGCGCCGACGCTGGCCAGGCCGTCTTCGTCGACGGTTTCATAAGTGAAGCTGGCGGCGCCGGTGAAGCCGGCTTCGGGCGTGAAGGTGAACGTGCCGTCGCCGTTGTCGACGATGGTGCCATGGTCGCCCGCGCTCACGTTGGTAACGGTCAGGTTGGCCGCATTGCCGTCGGCGTCGCTGTCGTTGCCGATCAGCTGGGCGGTCGTGATGATGACCGGCGTGTTGCCGGTGATGTCGATGGTGTCCGCATGCGCGACCGGCCCGATCTGGACCGAGCCGGGATCGATCGTCATCCCGTTCTCGGTCAGCGTCGCGATGATATCGGTGACCGTGGTGTCGCCGGTATTGGTGACGATCAACTCGTTGAGCAGGGTATCGCCCGGATCGATGTTGCCATCTCCGTCCACGTCGTTGGACAGGGTCTGGGTCAGCGTGCTTTGGATATCGACAGGCATAGCAATTCCCCACGGTCGCGCGGGGATAACGTACGTACGATCAACGCCTTGCAAGGCCGAGCCCCCCGCAGAGTTCGGCCACTAACCTTGCGCATTAATTTACGTCCGTTTCAAGACTGATCGGGACGGAAAATCGTCATTTTTCGGGACTCCGCGTCGGGCGCTGCCCACCCTAGAGAATGAAGTCGCCGATGACGAAGTTCTGCAGTCCGTCGACGCGGACGGCGAAGTCCGCCACGCCGTCGCCGTTGGTATCGCCGAACACATAGGTATTTGCGCCGATCTGCTCGAACCGCAATTGGCCCGCGGCGCTGAAGGCGGCCTTGCCGATGAACTGGAAGCCCTGGTCGCCGGCGACATTGGCGTTGGCGTCCACCAGGCTGAAATCCATGCGGTCGATCTCGCCGTGGCTGAAATCGCGGATCCGGTCTGCGGTGACCGGTGTGGCGCCGCCGAAATCGCCGTCGCGGAAAATGAACATGTCCGACCCGGTGCCGCCGGACATGATGTCCATGCCCACGCCGCCATCGACCTTGTCGTCGCCGTTGCCGCCGTTGAGATTGTCCGCGCCGGCGCCGCCGCGAAGCTGGTCGTTGCCGCCGCCGCCGATGATCTCGTCGTTGCCGCCCAGCCCGGACAGCAGGTTGGCCGCGGCATTGCCGAGCATCGAATTGGCGAGGTTGTTGCCTGTCCCGCTGACCGCGCCGTTGCTGGACAGGGTCAGGTCCTCGACGTTGGCGCCAAGGGTAAAGCTGACCGACGAATAGACGATGTCGCGACCTTCGCCCGCGGACTCGACGACCTGGTCGCCGGCGTTCTCGACGACATAGATGTCGTTGCCGGCGCCGCCGCTCATCATGTCCGCGCCGCCGGCCCCGTGGATGAAGTTGTTGCCGCTGTTGCCGATGATGGTGTTGGCCTGGGCGCTGCCGATGCCCTCCAGATTGTCGCTGCCCGTCAGGATCAGGGTCTCGACGTAGTTCGCCAGCCGGAAGTTGATCGACGAACGCACCGTGTCGTTGCCGCTGTTGTTGGCTTCGACCGCCCGGTCGCCGAACTGGCTCGCGAAATAGCTGTCGTCGCCGGCGCCGCCGCGCATGATGTCCGCGCCCGCGCCGCCGTTGATGACGTTGTTGCCGCTGTTGCCAAGGATGAGGTTGTTGAGCGCGTTGCCGGTGGCGTTGATGTTGGCCGTGCCGGTCAGCGTCAGGCGCTCCACATTGGCCGCCAGCACGTGGGTGACCGACGACCTGACGGTGTCGATGCCCTGGCCAGTGTTCTCGACGACGACGTCGCCGGCCGAATCCACGACATAAGTGTCGTTGCCGGCGCCGCCCGTCATCTGGTCGTTGCCGGTTCCGCCATTGATGATGTCGTTGCCGGTCGATCCCGAAAGATTGTCGTCGCTGTCCAGCCCGCGGATCGTCCAGTTGTCGCCGGTGAAGGCCGCGAACGTGTCGCTGTCGGGCGTCCCGTTCCAGAAGGCGCTCGGATCGACCGCGACGCGCACGGTCATGCCCCAGCCGACGCCGTCGTTGCGATAGACCTCGATCCGGCCCTGAAGCGAAAGGTTGGTGACGCCGGCAATCATGTCGAGGTCGCCGTCGCCGTCGATGTCATCGAACACCGGCGCCGAATTCTGGCCGGTCCGCAAGCTCCAGAACGGAGCCTCGAACGTGTCTTCCTGCGTGAAGATTCCGTTGCTGTTACGATAGAAGATGAAGTGCCCGTTGGAATTGCCGTGCACCATGTCGAGGTCGCCGTCGCCGTCGATATCGGCAAAGGTCGGCGCCGGGTAACTGCCGACCGGCAGTTGAACGACGTTGAACGGATGGGTGTCGATCTTGGTGACGGTGTTGTTGAGGTTGTTCTGGTACAGGAACATCAGCCCGTCCCGGCCGCCCACCACCAGGTCCAGGTCGCCGTCATTGTCGTAATCGTACGTCGCCATGCGCCCGTGCTGGTTGTAGCCGCGGTCGAACAGGGCGCCGGCGTCGCTGAAGGTGCCGTTGCCGTTGTTGGTGTAGCGCCGGGCGATCCCCGACTGCCCGTCGAGGATGACCGCGTCCTTGTCGTTATCGCCGTCGAGATCGAGGAAGGCGATCGACGTCAATTCGCCGTCGGACACGTTGGTGTTGATGGTGCCGAACGGATTGCCCGCGCCCTCGACTTGCACGTAATTCATCGGGCCGTCGTTGCGCAGCAGGTGGATTTCTCCATCCGCCGCGCCGCAGAAGATGTCGAGGTCGCCGTCGCCGTCATAGTCGTAAAGCGTCGGGGTCACTTCGTAGCTGACCTGCTGCGACCCGAGATTGTTGAACGGATTGTCCGACCCTTCGAGCAGGGTGAACCCGGCGCCGGTGAACCCGCCGTTCAGATCGTTGCCGGCGGCATCGAGGACGTTGATCGACAGGAAGCGCTCGGCGGTCGGGGTCGCGCTGGTGTGCGCGTAGGTCAGGTTTTCGATCAGCGCTTCGACCGCGGGGCTGGTGGCGTTGGCATTGAGCGTGATGGTCAGCGGTTGTCCGTCGACGCCGCCCTCGAACGTCCCGATCGTCACGCCGCCATAGGTGACGTTCGATCCGATGGTGTTGATCCGCCCGGCCCCGATCCCTTCGTTGCGGATGCCGAATTGATCTTCCGCCAGCGCCAGTCCGGCGGTGGACAGGATTACCGTGGCGCCGTCGAAATCATCGTCCGGATCGTTGAACGTGACATCGCCATCGATGATCTGCGGCACCGTCGTGACCACCGGCCGGCTGAAGATCACCTCGCCCGACAGGTTGGTCAGAGTTGGAGCTGGCATGTCTAAGTCTCCCTATTTCCCGGCGGACTGCGGCGCGCGATCCCTAGTCGGTCGGCCCGCGTCACGCGTGTCGCTCGTTACAGGATGAAGTCGCCGCCGACGAAGGTGTGGCTGCCGTCGACGCGGATGGCGAAGTCCGCCGTGCCGTCGCCGTTGGTGTCGCCGAACACGTAGGTGTCGACCCCCAGCTGTTCGTAGCGCAGTTCGCCGGCGTGGCCGGTGAACGCGCCGCTGCCGATGAAGGCGAACGCCTGGTCGCCGCCGACGGTGGTGTTCGCATCGACATTGTTGAGCCGGATGATGTCGCCCTCGCCGCGGCTGAAGTCGCGGATGCGGTCGGCGGCGACCGGATCGGCCCCGCCGAAGTCGCCCTGGTAGAAGACGAACAGGTCGGCGCCCGCGCCGCCGGTCATGTCGTCCGACCCGGTGCCGCCGACGATGAAGTCGGCGCCGTTGCCGCCGTTGAGGTTGTCGTTGCCGGCCTCGCCCAGCAGGCGGTCGTTGCCCGCCGCGCCGTTGATCGCATCGTCGCCGCCGCGCCCGGCAAGGATGTTGGCGGAGCTGTTGCCGAGCATGTAGTTGGCCAGCCCGTTGCCGGTGCCGCTGATGGTCCCGGCACCGGTCAGGATCAGGTCCTCGACGTTGGCGCCAAGCGCGAAGTCGACGATCGTGCGCACCGTGTCGTGGCCCGCGCCGGCCGCTTCGACCACCGTGTCGCCGGCGTTCCACACGACATAGGTGTCGTTGCCCTCGCCGCCGCGCATGCTGTCGGACCCGCCCGCGCCATGGATGAAGTTGTCGCCGGCATTGCCGACGATGACGTTGTCGAAGGCGTTGCCGATACCCTCGATCGCGCCGGTGCCGGTCAGCACCAGATTCTCGACATAGCGGGTCAGGCGGAAGTCGACCGACGAGCGCACCGTGTCGATGCCTTCGCCGTCATTCTCGATCGCCCGGTCGCCAAGGTTGTCGACGATGTAGGTGTCGTTGCCGACCCCGCCGAGCATGTAGTCGGCGCCGGTCGACCCGTTGAGCACGTTGTCGCCGCTGTTACCGTACAGCCGGTTGTCCAACCCGTTGCCGACCGCGTCGATGTTGGCGCTGCCGACCAACACGACGGTCTCGAAATTCGCGGGCAGGCGATAGCTTACCGACGTGAACAGGCTGTCGTCGCCGGCGCCGATGCTTTCGACGACCCGGTCGCCGGCATTGTCGACGATGTAGATGTCATTGCCGGCAAAGCCGCGCATCGTGTCGGCGCCCCAACCGCCGTCCAGCGTGTCGTTGCCCGCCGTTCCGAGGACTTCGTCGAACGCCGTGTCGGTGCCGTTGACCGTCACCACCACCGTTGCCGTGTTGCCGTCGGCCAACATGTAGGTGAAGCTGTCCGTGGGCGCGGTGTTGGACCCGCCCGATCCCGCGCCGGGCGTGGCATCGAACGCGCCATTGGGGTCGTAGCTGAAGGTGCCGTCGGCGTTGACGGTGAGAAGCGCGCCGGACGGCAGCGTGATCTGCGTGCCGACGTTGGCCGGCGCTCCATTGACCGCGGCGACCGTCAGCGCCTGCCCGTCGGGATCGCTGTCCTCGCCATTGCCGTTGTCGGCGAACAGGCTGCCGGAAACGACCGACTGTTCGGGCGTGGCGAAGGCGTCGTCCTGCGCCACTGCAGGATCGTTGACGGCCGCGACCTCGACGGTCGTCGTGAATTGCGTGGTGTCGGCGCCGCCGGCGGTCGTGCCGTCGCCGTCGACCAGCGTCCAGCTGACCGTCCGCGTGCCGCCGGTCGGCGCATCGTCGCCGCTGTTTTCAAAGGTGAACGACCGCACCAGTGCCTGCACGCGCGACGGCGTTGCGTTGCTGTTGAAGTCGATCCGGATTTCGTCGTTCGACAGGGCCCCGATCGATCCGATGGGCACGCCGTTGATCGTCACGGTTGTCCCGATCTCCGGCTCGCCGAAGAACATCACGGCGCCTTCCGCCAAACCAAGGCGGTCTTCCCCCGCAACATAGCCGCCCGTGATGCTGACGGTCAGCGAACCTTCGTTGAAATTGGTGCTGTCGCTATCGGAAACGGCGGCGTTGTTGCCGTCGTCCAGCCGCACCGCTCCGTCGCCTTCCGTCCAGGTGACGCTGTCGCCCGGCAGGTTCGAAATGGACGGTGCCTGGTTGGTGTTGAAAAAGCCGAAGTCGACCGTGGTGTTGACGTTATTGCCCGTACCGTCCGCCGTCGGCTCGGCGCCCGTCGTCAGGGTGATCGTCCGGCTCGTCACGCTGCCGTCCGGTTGGGCCGCGCCATTGCTGTCGTTGTCGACGTTGTCGTCCGGATCGGGATTGGACCCCGTCGGCGACAGGTCGGCCAGAACGCCGCCCGCCGTAAAGTTGGAAGCATCGATGCCGACGATGTAATTGCCGTCGGCAAGGCCGCTGAACGTATACGCGCCGCTGACGTCCGTGATGACCGTCGCGATCGCCGCCCCGTCCGCAACGCCGTCATTGTCGGCATCCAGGTACAGGCTGACCGCGACGCCCTCGATGCCTGTTTCCGACGCGTCCTCGTAAATGCCGTCGCCGTCGGTGTCGTACCAGACCCGGTCGCCAAGCGTCAGATCCCCGGCCGCCAAGGCGAACGGACCTGGAGGCGCGTTCGTGGCCACCGGCTCGCCTGCCGCGGCAAACGTCTCGCCGGCCGCGGCCGACATCTTCTGCGAAAAGGTCTTGGTCAGGATGACGGACATGAACTCTTCCCTCACTGTCGCACCCGGGTCACCGATGGACATGGTGCGGTTTTGCGGCGCCTTTCCCTGCGCTGTGCGCCTGGTTCAGTCAGCCCTTCAGATGCTTGTCTTGGACGGCGGAATACTTGCCGGGACGCCTACAGGATAAAATCGCCGATCACGAAGCTGTGCAAGCCGTCGACGCGAATGGCGAAGTCCGCCACGCGGTCGCCGTTGGTGTCGCCGTACAGGTAAGTGTTGCTGCCAATCTGTTCGTAACGAAGTTGCCCCGCCGACCCGGTGAATGCGGCAGTGCCGAGGAACGCGAACGCCTGGTCGCCGGCGACCCCGCTGTTGGCGTCGACGGCGTTGAGCTGGATGCGGTCGCCTTCGGCCCGGCTGAAATCGCGGATACGGTCGGCAGTCGCCGGCGTCGCGCCGCCGAAATCGCCGTTGGCGAAGATGAAGAAGTCGGCGCCGGCGCCGCCGCTCATGGCGTCCTGGCCGGCGCCGCCGGTCAGGGCATCGGTGCCGTTGTTGCCGTTGAGATTGTCGGCGCCAGTGTCACCCAGCAGTGTATCGTTGCCGCTGCCGCCGATCATATTGTCATTGCCGGCCCCGCCGTTCAGGATATTCGCGGCGGCGTTGCCGAGGATGTAGTTGTCGAGCGTGTTGCCGGTGCCGTTGGTAACCCCGGCGCCGGTCAGGACCAGCTCCTCGATATTGGCGCCCAGCACGAAGCTGACCGACGACCGCACGGAATCGATTCCGGCCACCGCGCCCTCGATGACCTGGTCGCCAGCATTTTCCACGACATAGATGTCGCTGCCTGCGCCCCCCGCCATGATGTCCGCGCCGCCCGCGCCGTGGATGAAATTGTCGCCGTCATTACCGTTGATCGTGTTGGCCTGCCCGTTGCCGATACCCTCGAGCGGCGCACTACCGACCAAAGTGAGAGTCTCGACATAATTGGCGAGCCGGAAGTTGATCGATGCGAAGACCGTGTCGTTGCCGGCGTTGTTGGCTTCGACCGCGCGGTCGCCGAACTGGTTGGCGTAATAGGTGTCATCGCCCTGGCCGCCGCGCATCAGGTCCGCGCCGTCGCCGCCGTCGATGATGTTGTTGCCGGCATTGCCGAGGATCAGGTTGTTCAGCGCATTGCCGGTGCCGTTGACGTTGCCGGTGCTGATCAGCGTCAGGTTCTCGATATTGTCGGACAGGGTGAAGCTGACCGACGACCGGACCTGGTCGGTGCCTTCGCTGGCGAATTCGGTCACCGTGTCGCCGGCATTGTCGACGACGAAGACGTCGTCGCCCGCGCCGCCGGCCATCGCGTCCACGCCGCTGCCGCCGTTGATCACGTCGTTGCCCGTGTAACCGGACAAGGTATCGTTGGATTCGTAGCCGACGATGGTCCAGTCGTCGCCGGTGAAGGCGCTGAAGCTGTCGGCGTTGGGCGTGCCGTACCAGAAGGCGCTGGGGTCGATGACCACATGGACCAGCTGGCCCCATCCGACGCCGTCGTTGCGGAACACCTCGATCCGCCCGGCAAGGCCGGTGTTGGTGGTCCCGACGATCATGTCGCGGTCGCCGTCATTGTCGATGTCGAGGAAGATCGGCGCGGTGTTCTGGCCCGCCATCAGGCCCCAGAACGGGCTTTCGAACGTGTCTTCCTGCGTGAACACGCCGTTGCTGTTGCGATAGAAGATGAAGTGGCCGTTGGAATTGCCGTGGACCATGTCCAGGTCGTTGTCGCCGTCCAGGTCGACGAAGGTCGGCGCCGGATAGCTTCCGGTCGGCAGCACGACGCCGCTGAACGGATGGTTGCTGGCCACCGTCAGAGTGTTGTTCAGGTTGTTGAGGTAGACGGCGATCGCGCCGTCGCGGCCGCCGACGACCAGATCCTGGTCGCCGTCGCTATCCACGTCATAGGTCGACATGCGGGGCAGGGATTCGTTGCCGCGGTTGGCAAGGGTGCCGCCGGCCGTGAACGTGCCGTTGCCGTTGTTGGTGTACCGGACCAGCCGGCCGTCCAGCCCGTCGGCGATCACCGCGTCCCGGTCGCCGTCGCCGTCGAGGTCAAGGAACACGATCGACGCGCTCTGGCCGATATCGACGCCGTTGAACGGGTTGGCCGCGTTGACCTGCAGCGAAAAGGCGCCGTTGCCGTCATTGCGCAGGTACCGGATCCGACCGTCGTCGCCGCCTGTGAAAATGTCCTGATCGCCGTCATTGTCGTAATCGAACAGGGTCGGCGTGACGAGAAAGCTGAGCTGCTGCGAACCGAGCGAATTGAACGGGTTGGCCGCGCCTTCCAGCTGGGTGAAGCCGCCGCCGGTGAAACCGCCGTTAAGGTCGTTGCCCTCCGCGTCGATGACGTTGATCGCGATATAGCGGTCGGGCGTCGGGTTGGCGCTGGTGTTGCCGTAGGTCAGGTTTTCCAGCAGCGCTTCGACCGCCTCGTTGGTGGCGCTGGCATTGAGCGTGATGCGCAGCGTCTGGCCGTCGACGCCGCCGCTGTAGGTGCCGATGACGACGCCGCTGTAGCTGACGTTGGTGCCGACGACGCTGATCCGGCCCAGCCCGACACCCTGGTTGCGGATGCCGAACTGATCCTCGGCCAGCCCGATGCCCGCGCTCGACACGGTCACCACCGCGCCGTTGAAGTCGACGTCGGGGTCGCTGAAACTCAGGGAGGTGTCGATCACCTGCGCGACGGCGGTGATCATCGGACGGCTGAAAACGACCTCGGCATCGAGGTCGGTCAAAACTGGTGCTGGCATCGAAATCCCCAGAAATGCCCGGCCCGCTTCTGGATTGGCGGACTAGGGCACGCGCGCGGTCCTTACTGCAACCGGGGTCACGTCGCTAGTGAATTTTCGTTATATTCCAGCGCTTACTAGCAAGGGGACGGCGCATAATTCTCGCCAGACGCCGGCCTGCGGGATCGCGACATGTCGACTCGCCGACTCGGGACGTCAGCCGCTCCAATCCTTGGCTAGGTCAGCTGCTCCTCGTGGCCGTACACCAGCACCGTCATGTACGCGGTGCGCAGTCCGCCTTCGGCTGCCGCTTCGAAGCGCTCCGCGCTCAATTCCTCGCAGCCATAGCCCGACCGCACGTCGCCGAACGACCCGACGGTGTCGCAGCTGCGCACCGCGCCGTCGCTGGCGATGGCGACCGTCATCATTTTCGCGCCAAGCAGCGTGTCGCCGGACTGGAGGCTGAGCGAGCCGGGGGTCGCCCCGGGGCTGAAACGCCGTTCGATGGTGATGCTGGTCAGCGCGGTGACGGGGGTGCTGGCCTGGTGCATCGAGGCCGCGGCGGTCTCGTCGTCGGCGCAGGATTCGACGCCCGACCGGCTCGATTCGTACCGGCACGTCTGCTGCTCGCCGTCGTCGCTGATGCGATAGGTGATCTTTTCCCACCACGGCGCGGCGGACGACAGGGCAGGGGCGGTGTCCGCGATGGACCCGGAAGCTGCGGCGGCGAGGATAAGCGCGGCAAGGCCGAGCACGATGGCGTCTCCTTCTCGTGCCCGCTCCGGCAGCATGATTGCCGCCGCCCCTGATAATGCAAACGTATCAGAACGAATTCGGTCCCCGCTGCCGCGATTTTTCAGGCGCGACGCGCGAAGGGGCCGGCCAGGCCGGCCCGCGCGGCGGCTAGAGGATGAAGTCGCCGGTCACGAAGTCGTGGTTGCCATCGACGCGGATGGCGAAGTCCGCGAATCCGTCGCCGTTGGTGTCGCCGTACACATAGGTGCTCGATCCCACCTGTTCGTATCGCAACTGCCCGGCGCTGTTGGTGAACGCGCCGGTGCCGATGAAGGCGAACGCCTGGTCGCCGCCGGCCGTGGTGTTGGCATCGACGAAGTTAAGCCGGATGCGGTCGCCTTCCTCCTGGCTGAAATCGCGGATGCGGTCGGCGGTGGCCGGCGTCGCGCCGCTGAAATCGCCGTCGAAGAACAGGAACAGGTCGGCGCCCGCGCCGCCGTTCAGCGTGTCCTGCCCGGCGCCGCCCTCGACCCAGTCATGGCCGTTGCCCCCGCTCAGGCTGTCGTTGCCGGCGTCGCCTTCCAGGCGATCGTCGCCGCCGCCGCCGATCAGCGTGTCGTTGCCGTCGCGCCCCGCCATCACGTTGGCGGCGGCATTCCCGACCATGTAATTGTCCAGGGTGTTGCCGCCCCCGTTGACGGCATCGACACCGGTCAGCACCAGTTCCTCGATGTTGGCGCCAAGGACGAAACTGACCGACGAGCGAACCGAATCATAGCCGCTGTTGGCGTTTTCGAACACGCGGTCGCCGCTGTTCTCGACCACGTAAATGTCGTTGCCGCCGCCGCCGCGCATGGTGTCGGCATCGCCGCCGCCATGGATGAAATTGTCGGCGCCGTTACCGATGATCGTGTTGGCCTGGCCGTTGCCGATGCCCTCGATCGCGGCGGTGCCGGTCAGGATCAGCGTTTCGACATAATTGGCCAGCCGGTAATCGACCGATGCGCGGACCGTGTCGTCGCCGGCGCCCTCGGCCTCGATCGCGCGATCGGCGACATGGTCGGCGATGTAGACATCGTCGCCCCCGCCGCCGCGCATGATGTCGGCCCCGGTGCGACCGTTGAGCAGGTTGTTGCCGCCGTTGCCGATGATCACGTTATTGAGCGCGTTGCCCAGCCCGTCGATGTTCGCCGCGCCGGTCAGGGTCAGGTCCTCGACATTGTTGGTCAACGAATAAGTGATGGACGAACGGACCTCGTCGCGGCCCGCGCCACTGGCTTCGGTAACGAGGTCTCCGGCGTTGTCGACGACGTACAGGTCATCGCCAAGCCCGCCGGCCATGCTGTCGGCGCCAGCGCCGCCGTTGATGACGTTGGCGTCGTCGCTGCCGGTCAGCGTGTCGGCGAAGGCCGAACCGACCAGGTTTTCGAAGCTGATGACGGAATCAAGGCCCGCCGCGCCGCTGGCCGTTCCCAGCGCAAGGCTGACCGTCACCGCGCCGAGCGCGGACGTGTAGCGCACGGTGTCCACGCCGTCGCCGCCGTCGAGCACATCGTCGCCGTCGCCGCCGTCGATCGTGTCCGCGCCGCCGCCGCCGATCAGGGAATTGACCCCGGCATCGCCGACCAGCAGGTCATCGAAGGCCGAACCCACGACGGTCTCGATCCCGGAAAGGCTGTCGGTCCCGTCGCCGCTGGCCGTGCCCAGCGCAAGGTTGACCTGCACTTCGGCCGCGGCATTTTCGTAGCTGGCGGTATCCGCGCCATCGCCGCCGGCGATGCTGTCGTCCCCGGCGCCGCCTTCCAGCCAGTCGTCACCGCCGCCGCCGCTCAGGCTGTCGTTGCCATCGCCGGCGCGCAGCGAATCGATCCCGCCCAGGCCGTACAGGACGTCATTGCCCGATCCGCTCGTGACGTTGATGCGCTCGAAATCGGCATAGTCGAGCTGACCGAACGTGCCGCCGTCGATCGACCCGCTGTACCCGCCGTCGTCGAAGGCGAAGACGCCGGAAACGCTGGTCTGGACCGGCTGGCCCGACCCCGGGTCGGGGGTGCTCAGGCTGTTGTAGAATTCGTTGAGCGGCTGGTAATCGCCGTCGGGCGCGGTCGCGACCACGAACTGCTGGTTGACCACGAAGGTCTCGCCGGTCACGGACGCGACCACCAACGGCCCGCCGGTGAAGCCTTCGCTTTCCGCCAGCACCCAGCCGTCCGAGCCGGACACGATCGTCGCGACATACCGGATGTAGATCGGCCCGGTATATTCTATCGACGTGATGGACGACGTGACAGTCCACGTCATGGTCAGGCCGTCTTCCGAAATGGAATCGAAGGTCAGCAGGCCGCCATTGCCCTGGACGGTCGCGGATATGCCCTGCGGCCCCCACCACAATTCGTCATACTGGCTGGTGTCGAAACCCGAATAGGTGTTGGTCCGCCCGCCGCTGAAACCGGTGCCCGTGCCCGACCCGGAAAAGGTCGTTCCGCCGGGCGCCGGATAGCCGGCGATCACCGGACCGGTCAGCCCCGGCTCCGTCATCACCACCGCTTCGGTGACCGACGAATAATCCACCGTCAGGATGTCGAACCCGGCGCCACCGTCAGCGGTATCTGCCCCGCCCAGGCTGACGACGACCTCATCATTTCCCGCGGCGCCGGTGATGACGTCGTCTTCGCTCGTGTCGAACAGGCTGTCGTTGTCGGCGGTACCGGTGATGTTCATTGCCCCAGCTCCCTTAGTCGGCACCGCGACTCGGCGGGCCAAGCGGGCAAGAGATTTACCTCCGATTTGGACGAGTCAAGAAACGGCCAGTTAAAACGCCGCCGGGCGCAAGGCTCTTGGTCGCCACTTCAGACGAAGACTCCAGCTATTGGTATCGGATCGAAACGCATCTCGCCCGTCGTCCTGCCGAAGACTCGCTCGGCATGCCGTTCCTCTCGATCGTTGTTGAGGCGCCACGTCAGCGGCACCTTTGGACGGCTGCGGCCCTTGGCGCGGGCCAGACATCGCCGTGCGGCATTGCAAATGTGGGGGAGACGCCGGGCAAAAGGCGAGGGATCGAGGGGCGGGCAGGGGCCACGCGCGTCGGCGCGCCCCCAAACGAAATGGGGGCCGGCATTGCTGCCAGCCCCCACTGCGCCGAGCGAAGGATCCGCCAAGTTCCAGACATCGGATTCCAGGGGAATCCAATCCTCGATCCCGGCTCACCAGCTCAGGCGTCGCTTCCCATCGTCAACCTCCTCGTGAGAGGAGCCGTGCTGCCTCTACTCCAGTGCGCCGACCGAAGTCCCGCTGCTGTTTCGTGCCGCTCGGCCTGACCCGAAGGTCACAGTCGGCCAATGTTCCGCGGCCCTTCTTGGGATGACCATCTCCTGCGTCCCGCTGTGCATCCGGACAATCCGAAGATTGCCTTCCGCCGCGTCGCGCAATCGAAAGATCATCTCTTCCGGCGCCTCGTCCCGGCCTGCCGCGCTTTGGCTCCCGAAGGAACCGCCGCATTGCCTGCCGCGGAGATCGGATCTTTGGTCACCTGCCGCACCTTCGAACCGTTGCCGGTTATCCGGTGAGACCTGGGACCGCTGCCCCGATCACCCCTGCTTATTGCCGCGCGCTTCCGAGTCGCGCCAAGCGGAAAAGGCATGGTTTGGCCTGTGGATAACGTGGATATCGTGCACAACTGCGGAACATTCGGGCATTCCAAATATCGCCGTTCGTCGGTTGCCGTTTCGTTCCGCTGTCCCTAGCTCAGCACCGTGCCCGATCTGCCCGCCACGACTCCCGAGCCCGGCTACCTCCACGGCCTCAATCCGCCGCAGCGCGAGGCCGTGCTGACCACCGAAGGCCCGGTGCTGGTGCTGGCCGGCGCGGGCACCGGCAAGACCGCGGCACTGACCGCCCGGCTCGCCCACCTGATCGCCAGCCGCAAGGCGTGGCCCAGCCAGATCCTCAGCGTTACCTTCACCAACAAGGCCGCGCGCGAGATGAAGGAGCGCGTGTCCGCCATTTCCGGCGGCGCGATCGAGGGCATGCCGTGGCTCGGCACCTTCCATTCGGTCGCCGCGCGGATGCTGCGCGCCCATGCCGAGCTGGTCGGGCTGAAAAGCAATTTCACCATCCTCGACACCGACGACCAGCTGCGCGTGCTCAAGCAGCTGATCCAGGCCGCCAACCTCGACGACAAGCGCTGGCCGGCGCGCCAGCTGGCGGGGATGATCGACCGCTGGAAGAACCGTGGCTGGACCCCGCCGCAGGTCGATGCAGGAGAGGCGGAGGCCTTCGGCCCGGGCCGCGGCCGCGAGCTCTATGCCGCCTATCAGGAGCGGCTGAAGACCCTGAACGCCTGCGACTTCGGCGACCTGCTGCTGCACATGCTGCACATCTTCCGCACGCAGCCCGACGTGCTGGAAAGCTATCGCGACCGCTTCCGCTACATCCTCGTCGACGAATATCAGGATACCAACAGCTCGCAGTACGAATGGCTCAAGCTGCTGGCCGAACCGCGCCGCAACCTGTGCTGCGTCGGCGACGACGACCAGTCGATCTATTCCTGGCGCGGCGCCGAAGTCGCCAACATCCTCAAGTTCGAACAGGATTTTCCCGGCGCGGCGATCATCCGGCTGGAACAGAATTACCGCTCGACCGGCCACATCCTGTCCGCCGCGGACGGGGTCATCGGCAACAACAGCGGCCGGCTCGGCAAGACCTTGTGGACCGACGCCGGGGAGGGCGAGAAGGTCCGCGTCATCGGCGTCTGGGACGGGCCGGAGGAAGCGCGCCGCATCGGCGAGGAAATCGAAGGCGTCCAGGCGCGCGGGCTCAACCTGTCGCAGATCGCGATCCTCGTCCGCGCCCAGTTCCAGACCCGCGAGCTGGAGGAGCGGTTCATCGCCATCGGCCTGCCGTACCAGATCATCGGCGGCTTCCGCTTCTACGAACGGGCCGAGATCCGCGACGCGCTGGCCTATCTTCGGCTGATCCACCAGCCCGCCGACGACCTTGCCTTCGAACGCATCGTCAACCAGCCCAAGCGCGGCCTTGGCGACAAGGCGCTGGCGACGATCCACGCCGCCGCCCGGGCGCAGCGGCAACCGCTGCTGATGGCCGCCGCGACCCTGCTCGACAGCGACGAGCTGCAGGCCCGCGCCCGCAATTCCCTTGGCCGGTTCATCGGCGACGTCGCCCGCTGGCGCAAACTGGCCGACGACCTGCCGCATGCGGAGCTCGCCCGCACTGTGCTCGACGAAAGCGGCTACACCGCGATGCTCCAGGCCGATCGCTCCGCGGAGGCTGCCGGCCGGCTGGAAAACCTCGCCGAACTGGCGCGCGCGATGGAGGAATATGACAACCTCCCGGACTTCCTCGAACATGTCAGCCTGGTGATGGACAATGACGAGGATCGCGACCGCGAAAAGGTCACGATCATGACCATTCACGCCGCCAAGGGGCTGGAATTCGACACCGTCTTCCTGCCCGGCTGGGAAGAAGGCATCTTCCCCTCGCAACGCGCGCTCGACGAAGGCGGGCTGGCCAGTCTCGAGGAGGAACGGCGGCTGGCCTATGTCGCCATCACCCGCGCCAAGCGCCGGCAGACCGTGCTCCACGCCGCCAACCGCCGCATCTACGGCCAGTGGACCAGCAGCTTGCCCAGCCGCTTCGTCGGCGAATTGCCCGAAGCGCACACCGAATCCGAAACCACGATGAGCGGCGGCGAAAGCCTGTGGCGCGCGCAATGGTCGGAACGCGCCGACCCCTTCGCCCACCTCGGCCCGGCCCAGGCGATGCGCTCCAGCACGCGCGGCCCCGGCTGGCAGCGCGCGGCCTCGTCCGGCCGCTTCAGCCCCGAACCGCAACGCGTGATCGAAGCGCGCGCCTCCGCCGTCTCGCTCGGCAACAAGGGTCGCGGCGACGTCGCCGTCGGCCAGCGCGTCTTCCACGACAAGTTCGGCCACGGCACCATCCAGGCGATCGAGGGCAACAAGCTTGAAATCGACTTCGAAAAGGCCGGGCTGAAAAAGGTGCTCGACAGCTTCATCAGCGTGGATTGAGCCCGGTGGCGAAACATTATCCAACCACCGACGACGGCCGGTACTTCCTTGTCCGCGGCCGCCTGTGGCGTTGCTCCGACCCCGCGCTTGGGGAAGACCGGCGCACGACGCTGGTCAGGCAGTTGATGACGGCGCGCAGCGCGGTCGGACGGGCGCTCCGGGCCGGGGACGATGCCGCGCTGCGCGACGCTCGGGCGGCGGTCGACGCGGCCAAGGTGGCGCTCGGCGAACGCGGCAAGCCGTGGTGGGACGACGGCGCGCCCGATTACAATCGCCAGATGGCGCGCAACACGCCCTACGCCGCGTGGGCGGAGCAGACCGAAACGCGCGGCCAATAGGGGAACCGGACGGCTTGGCGACCGTTCACCCGCCATGTCGAAAAGCTTTCAAAAAGAACATCTTAAGTCCCGCTCGAACTCTGTCGTTTACGATCGTCAGCGGCGTCCGTGGCGCGTCCTCCTGCTCTCTGGCCTGGCCTCGGTGGCGATGACCAGCGCTGCCGCCGGCGCGCAGAGCCTCGTGCCTGAGGCGCAAAGCCTGGTGCGCGACATCAGCGGCGGCCGCAGCGCCGGCGACGTCATTCGCGACGAGCTCGCGCGCGTTGACCTGCCGACGCGTCACCGCGACAGCTAGCCGGGTCCCGCCAACCGGAGATCCGCTCATGACCGACCAGCCCGCCGTCCGCGACAACACGGACAAGCATCGCTTCGAAATCGACCTTGGCGACGGCGACTTTGCCATCGCCGAATACCGGCTCCACGGCGACGACATCCTGTTCACCCACACGCTCGTGCCGGAAACGCACGAAGGGCAGGGGCTGGGCACCGCGCTGATCAAGGCCGCACTGGCTTCGGCGCGGAAACGCGGGCTCAAGGTTCATCCGCACTGCAAGTTTTTCGCCGCCTACATGAAGGAGCATGCCGACGTGCAGGACCTGCTCACTCCGGAATGGCGGGCGAAGCTCGGCGTCGAATAAGCCGCCGGATCGGTTTTTCCTGTCCTACAGACCCCTTTTGCGGGCACATCGTCGCGATGCGCCGCAGCCATTGTCTCATTCGCCCTCAACCATCCCCCGCGTCGGCGATCCTCGCGTGCGCGCGCGTAGTGAGTGCGACTTTTGTGACCTTTGGCCCGGTTCCGGCCTGTGCGCGGACGTCTTGCCCGCGCTTGGCCGATGCGCCAAAGCGCCGCTGAACAGGACGGGGCCCGCATCTTGCCGCTGAGTTTTCAGGACCTGATTTTGACGCTGCACCGCTATTGGGGCGCGCAAGGCTGTGTGCTGGTGCAGCCCTACGACCTCGAAATGGGGGCGGGGACGTTCCACCCCGCGACCGTGTTGCGCGCGCTTGGCCCCGACCCTTGGAAGGCGGCGTTCGTCCAGCCGTGCCGCCGCCCGACCGACGGTCGCTACGGCGAAAACCCCAACCGGCTCGGCCATTATTACCAGTATCAGGTGATCCTGAAGCCCAGCCCGGCGGACCTGCAGGACCTTTACCTCGGCAGCCTCGCCGAAATCGGCATCGACCCGCTCAAACATGACATCCGCTTCGTCGAGGACGATTGGGAATCGCCCACGCTCGGGGCCTGGGGCCTGGGTTGGGAAGTGTGGTGCGACGGGATGGAGGTGACGCAATTCACCTATTTCCAGCAGGTCGGCGGCTTCGATTGCAAGCCGGTGGCGGGCGAACTGACCTACGGCCTCGAACGGCTCGCCATGTATATCCAGGGCAAGGACAACGTCTTCGACCTCGACTTCAACGGGCAGGGCGTGACCTACGGCGACGTCTTCCTCGAAAACGAAAAGCAATTGTCCGCCTGGAATTTCGAAACGGCCAACACCGACATCCTGTTCGACCAGTTCAGGAAGGCGACGGCGGAATGCGAAAACGCGCTGGGCGCGAACCTGCCGATCCCGGCCTATGAACAGGCGATCAAGGCCAGCCACATTTTCAACACGCTGCAGGCGCGCGGCGTGATCTCCGTCGCCGAACGCCAGGCCTACATCGGCCGCGTCCGCGACCTCGCCAAGGGCGCCTGCGCCGCATGGATGAACAAGAACGGATGGGCGGCGTGACCGGCACCACGGCCGACTTCCTGCTCGAACTGCGTTGCGAGGAAATTCCGGCCCGCATGCAGGCCGGGGCGCGCAACGACCTTGCCCGGCTGTTCGCGGCGGAGCTCGACAAGGCCGGCCTGCAAAGCACCGGCATCACCACTTTTTCGACGCCGCGGCGGCTGGCGCTGGTGGCCGCCGGCCTCGCGCTCGAAACCTCGGCCCGCAGCGAGGAACTGAAGGGCCCGCGCACCTCCGCGCCGCCGCAGGCACTCGAAGGTTTCCTGCGCAAGACGGGGCTGACGCAGGATCAGCTTGAAGATCGCGACGGCGTCTGGTTCGCCAATCTCGCGACGCCGGGCCAGCCGACGCGCGATCTTGTCGGCCCGATGATCGAGCGCATCGTGCGCACGTTTCCCTGGCCCAAGTCGATGCGCTGGGGCGACGCCTCGGGCAGCAGCGAAAGCCTGCGTTGGGTGCGCCCGCTGCACGGCATCGTCGCCATCCTCGGTGAAGACGTCATCGCCGCGACCGTCGACGGGATCGAAAGCGGCGCGGCGACGCTCGGCCACCGCTTCCACCGCCCGGGGCAGATCACCATCGGCGGCGCGCACGATTACGTCGAAAAGCTGCGCGCCTGCCACGTCGTCGTCGACCAGGACGAACGCGAAACCATCATCCGCGACGGCGCCGCCGCGGCGGCACGAGCCGCGGGCCTTACGCTGATCGAGGACGAAGGGCTGGTGGTCGAAAATGCGGGCCTGACCGAATGGCCGGTGCCGCTGCTGGGCCGTTTCGATCCCGACTATCTCGACGTGCCGCGCGAAGTGATCGTGCTGACCATGCGCACCAACCAGAAATATTTTGCCTGCGCGGGCGATGACGGCGGGCTTGCCCCGGCCTTCGTCTGCACCGCCAACATCGACGCCACCGACGGCGGCGCCGCCATCGTCGAAGGCAATCGCAAGGTGCTCGCCGCACGCCTCGCCGACGCCCGCTTCTTTTGGGAACAGGACCTGAAGGCGCCGCTAGACAGCTACCTGCCGAAGCTCGACGGGATGCTGTTCTACGAAGGCATGGGCTCGCTTCGCGCCAAGGCCGACCGCATCGCCGATCTCGCCGCCCGCCTGACCGCGGCTTACTTCCCGGACCGTGATCCCGAAACGTCGCGCCGCGCGGGCCTGCTGGCCAAGGCGGACCTTGCGACCGGAATGGTCGGCGAATTTCCCGAGCTGCAGGGGATCATGGGCGGCTATTATGCCGAACGCGGGGGTGAAAAGCCCGGCACTGTTGCGGCGCTTCAGCAGCAATATGTGGGGGCGGTCGAAGGGTGCATTCCGGCGGCCGTCGCACTGGCCGACCGGCTCGACACGCTCGCCGCCTTTTTCGCGCGCGGCATTCGCCCGACGGGGTCGAAGGATCCGTTCGCGCTGCGCCGCGCCGCGTCGCAGGTGATCCAGACGATCCTCGTCAACGGGACGCGCCTCTCGCTGCGCGACGCGCTCGGCATGGCCAGGGATGGCCTTGGCACGGACGGCGCGAAGCTCGACACCGGCGACCTGGTCGACTTCTTCGCCGATCGCCTCAAGGTCCAGCAGCGCGAAGCGGGCGTCCGCCACGACCTCATCGACGCGGTGTTCGCGCTGGGCGGGGAGGACGACCTCGTCCGCCTGCTGGCACGGGTGCGCGCGTTGCAGGACTTCGTCGAAACGGCGGAGGGTAGGGACCTGTTGGCCGGCTACAAGCGCGCGGCGAATATCCTACGGAAGGAAAACTGGACCGGATCGCAGGGCCGGACTTCGCGCGGCGCGCAGGGCATCGCGCAGACCGGCGAGGAAGATCCGCTGGCGCTGGTCGACGAACCGGGCATGCGCGAAGTGGTCGCGGCGATGGTCGCGGAGCGATCGGGCGCCGACCTGCCGGAGGAAGAGGCGCTCGAAGACGCGCTCGACCAGGCCGAGCCGAAGGCGGCCGCGGCGATCAATGCGGAAGATTTCACTGCCGCGATGGCGGCGCTGGCGTCGTTGCGCGGGCCGATCGACACCTTTTTCGACAAGGTCACGGTCAACGATGCCGACCCGGCGCGGCGCAAGCGCCGGCTCAACCTGCTACTTCGCTTCCGCGACGCGGTCGACGGCGTCGCGGACTTCTCGAAGATCGAGGGCTAACTCCCCGGGCTATTCGCGCCGGTCGTCGATGCCGTCGTTGTCCGTGTCGCGGCCAAGCATCTTGTCCACGAAGCCAGCCCGGCGCGACGGTTCGGCGCGGTCGTCGATGCCGTCGCGGTCGCGGTCGATCCGGGTCGTGACGGCGCCTTCGTCGCGGTCGTCGACACCATCGCGGTCGCGGTCGACTACGGGATCGCGCCGGTCCGGAACGCCGTCGCGGTCCCTGTCGCGAATGGCGGCGCCGCGCAGGGCGTCGCGTTCACGCCATTCCTTTTCGCGTTCGCCCCAGTGGCGCTCGCGTTCTTCGTGGCGGTCGGCCAGCAGTTCGCGTTCGCGCACTTCGTCGCGATAGCGGGTCTTCCACTTGCGGCCGCTGCCGGCGAGCAGGAAGGCGCCCATCAGGATGCCGAGGAAAAAGACCAGGGCCAGGATGATCCACTGGTCGGACGTGAAGCTCACCATCGCTTGTAACCCCTTCGTAGATGACGGGGTTACAAGCGCGCGATGCCGGTTTCCGTTCCGCCGCCGTTTCTAGCGGTTGAGCAGGTTGTCGCTGATCGAGCAGGCCGCGGGGCCAAGGATGACCACGAACAGGGTCGGCAGGATGAACAGGATCAGCGGCACGGTCATGATCGCCGGCAGGCGGGCAGCCTTCTCCTCCGCCCGCATCATCCGCTCGTTGCGGAACTCGGCGGACAGGACGCGCAGGGCCGAAGCCAGCGGCGTACCGTATTTCTCGGTCTGGATCATGGTCGTGACGACGCCGCGCACCGCTTCGAGGTCGACTCGGGTGGCGAGATTCTCGAATGCCTGGCGGCGCTCGTTGAGGAAGCCCAGCTCGATCGCGGTCAGGCCGAATTCGTCGCCCAGCTCCGGATAGGCCTTGCCCAGTTCGCGGCTGACGCGGCCGAAGGCGGCGTCGACGGTCAGGCCGGCCTCGGCGCAGATGACCAACAGGTCGAGCGCATCCGGCAGGCCCTTGCGGATCGCGTGGCTGCGCTTGGTGACCTTGTTCTTCAGCCACACGTCGGGCGACTTGTAGCTGCCGACCAGCACGCCGGCGACGGTCATGTAACGGCGGAAACCGCCCCATTCGGGCCAGAAGTCGACCCAGTAGATCATGACGATCGCGCCGATGCCCAGCACGACCGGCAGGACGAAACGGGCGAAAATGATGAAGAAAGCCAGGTCCTTGTTGCGGATACCGGCCTGCATCAGCCGGTTTTGGGTCTTCTTCAACTGGTCGTCCTGAAGCATCTTGAACTTGCTCAGGATGGTCCGCACGCGGTCTGCCGCTTCATTGCGGTTGGTCAGTTTCTTGCGCTTGTTGGTCGACGCGACGATGCCGGCCTTGAGCTGCTCGCGCCGCTCGTTGAGCGCACGGACGCGGCGCGCCATCGGGTCCTTGACCGTGGTGGCGGCATAGATCGCCATCATCACGGAAAAGGTCGCCACGGCGCTCAGGAGCGTCGCGATCCAGATGACATCGAAGCCGAGAAGGGTGGGGCCGGTGGCCATGGTCGTCGCTTTCCCCCTAGATCTCGAAGTTGACCATCTTGGCCATGATGAACACGCCGATGCCCATCCACACGAGCCCGCCCATGCCAGCCACGATCAGGCGCTGGTCGACGAAGAAGTTGCCCATGTATCCAGGGTTGATCATCCACACGAGGCCGAAGACCACGAACGGAAGCGATCCGACGATATAGGCCGAAGCCTTGGATTCGGAGCTCATTGCCTTGATCTTGAGCTTCATCTGCGACCGCTTGCGCAACACGTCGGCAAGGTTCGACAGCGTTTCCGCCAGGTTGCCGCCGGTTTCCCGCTGGATCGCCAGCGTGATGACGAAGAACTGGAATTCGGGCGTGCCGAGCCGGTCCGCGGTTTCCTGCAGCGCGGCTTCCATCGTCCGGCCGATCTTCATCTTGTCGGCGACGGTACGGAACTCGATCCCGACCGGGCCGCCGATTTCCGACGCGACCACGCCCAGCGTTTCGCTGATCGGAAGGCCCGACCGCAGGCCGCGAACCATCAGTTCGATGGCGTCCGGGAAATTGGCAGTGAACTTGTTGATGCGCCGCTTGATCAGGAAGCCGATGATGAAGTGCGGCACGCCGACGCCGAAGAACAGGCCGACGAAGAAACTGAGGAAGAAGGGCGCCCCGCGGAACATCAGCAGCATCGTCACGATGCCGGTGATGCCAAGCGAGATCGCGGCATATTTCGCCAGCGAGATGTTCTTGCCGGTCATCTCCAGCCGCTTGCGCAGCAACGCCGGGCGCGGGATGATCGAGGACGCAAAGCCGTCGATGCGGCTGGCGCGGGCGGCCATGAGCTTGCGGATCTGCGCCTGCGCGGCGGCGGTGACGCCCTCCGCATGACGCTCCTTGACCAGCTCCATGCGGCGCTTGAGCGATTTCGACGGCGACGGCCCGCTGGCCAGTTTCAACAGAAGCAGCAGCAGCGCCACGCCGACGGCGATGAGGATCAGATAGAGAAACATCTACCGCTCATTCCTTCCAGGCCGGCTGCCGAACGATCGACTGCCGGCCGTTCACTCACGCTGCCTTCGCTTTGGGCTTGGCCAGCATCGACTTGAGGTTGGTTACCAGCGACTTCGAACCGCCGTCGGCCTTGCCCTGGGCTTCGCCGGCACCGTCTTCGGTGGCGTGGCTGAGCACCAGGTTGACGAGGCTGTTGAACGGCGCGGCCGCCTTGCCCGACGCGACTTCCGCAAGCGGCTTGCCGAGCTTGGCCGACTGGGCCGCAAGCTTGGAGTCGAGCGCGAAGACGAGGTCGACAGGGCGTTCGATCGACTGTTCGAAATCCTTGCGATTGATTTCCAGCGCGCCGCCGTTCGGCACCTTGTTGGCGACGACGAACACGCGGGTCTGCGGCGCGTTTGACTTCAGCCACGCAAGGATGCGGATGGCATCGCGGGTGCCGGCCAGCGTCAGCTCGGCCACGACGACCGCGACGTGTGCGTCGTGCACCAGGTGCGGATGCTGGATCAGCATGTGCCGCGGCAGGTCCATGACGGTCGATTCGAAGGCGTTGCGCATTTCTTCCTGCAGGTGGAAGAAAGCGGTGCCGTCGGTGACCAGCGGCTGGTGGATCGGCGCTTCCGCCGACAGCACGGACAGCCGTTCGTTGGCGCGGACCATGGCACGTTCGATGAACAGGCCGTCGATGCGGCTCGGGTTTTCGATCGCGTCGGTCAGGCCGCGGCCAGGCTCGAGGTCGAGTGCCAGCGCACCGGTGCCGAAATGGACGTCGAGGTCGAGCAGCGCCGTGGAGCGGTGCGACTTTTCACCCAGCATCCAGGCCAGCGAGGTCGCCATGGTCGAGGCGCCGACACCGCCGCGGACGCCGATCACGGCGGCCATGACGTGCGGCTTGTCGACCTGCGCTTCGCCGCGCGGTCCCGACAGGATCGCCTGGGCATGCGCAAAGCTGTCGCGCAGCTGGTCGACCGTGAACGGCTTGAGCAGGTAATCGTGAATGCCGCTGGCGACGAGGTCGCGATACAGGCGGACGTCATTCACCTGGCCGGCCGCGATCACGATCGTCCCAGGCTCGCACACTTCGGCGAGCGAGTTGATGTCGGTCAGCGGATCGGCGGATTCGCTCAGGTCGACGAACAGGATGTTCGGGCTGGCGGACACGGACAGCGACTGCACCGCGTTGCGCAGGCCGCCCTTGTTGACCTTTTCCGGGCTCCACCCATGCTCCACCGCAACCGGGCGAAGCATGTCGGCGGTCGCGTCATCGCAAACGAAGGCGGTGAACGGGTCGCGCAAGCCGGCGCGTGCTTGAAACGGAGCATTCATGTTAATTGCCCTTCGTGCTCTGCTCGACAGTCGTGAGAGGCCGCCGGGTCTGACCGTCGATGACGCCGGTCAGCGGCCAGCCGCGGTACATCGCAATTGCCTTGGCGCCCGCGATCGCATCGACCGAGGCCGAGCCTTCGCGCCCGTGGACCAGGTCCTCGGGGTTGGCGACTTGCATCGCGAGGTTCGAATTCACGCCGCAGCCGAAGTTGGACATGCTGCGGTTGGCGAAATTGGGTTGCGAGGGAACGCTCCAGTTGGGGCATCCCGCGACTTCGGCGCGATTGCGGCTGACGACCACGCGGACATTGCCCGACGGGACCAGCCCGGCGGTCACCGGCGCCGCCGGAAGGACCATCATGCCGTAGCGACCGGCCAGTTCCGCGACCTGCGAGGCGGCGGCCGGCGCCGACAGGCCGTCGACGTAGATCGAATCGCCGTATCCGAGGTCGAGGCTCTGGAACCACGCATCAAGCCGGGATACGTCGCCCGGCGACAGCACGCCGCCCAGGGCCGCGAGGTCGATCGTGTAGTTCGACCGGTTGAGCACCGGCACGTTGACCGAAGCGACGCCGCGGTCCGGCGAAGCCGCCGGGGTGGTGGCGCAGCCCGCCAGCGTGGAGGCGAGCAGAACGGCAAGCAGTTTCGTGCGCATCATCGCATCCTTTTCAAACAGGCGGGTCACAGCTTGAAGCCCGGGGCAGGGGCGGCGACCGGCGCCGCTTGCGGCAACGGACGGCCGCTGACCCCGCCATAGGTCTGGCCAAGCAGCATCTGCTGGGCATCGGTCGGCGCCCGGTAACCGTCGGTCGGCAGGGCCATCTGGCCGCTGACCGGCCGCACCAGGTACGGCGTGACGATGATCACCAACTCGGTTTCCTGGCGGCGATACTTGGTCGACCGGAACAGGGTGCCAAGGATCGGCAGGTCGCCCAGAAACGGCGCCTTGTTGAGGCTGTTGCTGTTCGAATTGCGCAGCAGCCCGGCGAGCATGAAGCTTTGCCCCGATCCCAGTTCGACGGTGGTTTCGGCGCGACGGGTGGTCAACGCCGGGACGTCGAAGCCGTTGAGGCGGATCGAGCCTGCATCGGACAGCTCGCTGACTTCCGGACGGACGCGCATCGAAATGCGGCCGTCGCCAAGCACGATCGGCGTGAACGCGAGCGCAACGCCATATTGCTTGTATTCGATGGTCACGGCCTGGTTGCCCTGGCTGACCGGGATCGGGAATTCGCCGCCCGCGAGGAAGCTGGCGGTTTCGCCCGACAGCGCCGTCAGGTTCGGTTCGGCCAGCGTCGTCACCAGGCCGTCGGTTTCGGCAAGGTCGAGCGAGCTCAGGATGTCGAGGCCGAACAGGCTTCCGGCACCGGTGAGGGTCGAGCCCAGCGCATTGCGGATGACCCGCGCCGGCGGACAGTTGGTGACGCATGCGGCGGGCGGCAGGCTGATGCCCGAACCCTGGGCGATGCCGAACTGGAAACCGCCGGTGGTGTCGGTGGCGAGAAGGTTGACGCCGACCTGCTTGACGAGGTCGCGGCTGACTTCGGCGATCTTGACCTTGAGCGTGACCTGCAGCGGCACCGCGGTGCGCAGCCGGTTGACCGGGACGATGTTCAGCGCATCGCCTTCCTTGACGCCGGGGTTGAGGATCGCGCGGACAAGCATTTCGGCCTGGGCGGCATCGTCCGGCGACCCGACGGTGCCGTTGATGATCGCGGTCTGGCCGACCGTGGTCACGTTGATCTGCGATTCCGGCATGGCGACGCGCAGCACGTCGTTGACCGACGAGATGTTCTGGCTGACGCGGACGTTGGCACCGTAGACGACCGACCCGTCGCGGGCGGTGGCGATGACGGTGGCTTCCCCCATTTCCTTCCCGAACACGTTGATCTGGCGCGGCGAGTTTACATAAACGTCAGCAACCTTGGGGTTGGACGTCCACACATTCGCAACCGACTGCGGCAGGTTGATCATCTGGCCTTCGCCGATCGACAGCTGGACCTGGCGGCTCGGCTTGTAGTTGGCCGAGGGCTGGGCCGCTGCCGGGGCTGCCGGCACCAGCGTTGCAGGAAGGGCAACGGCGATGGCCGCAAGGGCCGTGCCGAGCCGTGCCTGGCGCATGAAGTTACGAATGGTCATGTTAGCGAGCTCCCACAGGAACGACCGAGATGTCATTGCCACGGGCGACGCGAACCACCGGACCGCTGGGAACAGCAGCCGAGGGACCGGCGCCAGCCGGGGCCGAAGAGGCGAGCGCCACCGGCGCCGACGGAACGGTGCGGCGCTGGAAGCGCGACACGTCGCCACCCGTCGTGAAGGTCGTGTTCTTGTCCATCGGACGATTGGCGAAGGCGGACAGCAGGCGGCGTTCGTCGGCCGGGCTGGTGCCTTGCGGGACCTTCACGTCGCCCGAGGCAACGGCACGTTCGAGTTCGGACGTCTGGTCGGCGATCGACCGGAGCGACAGGGACAAGGTGCCCATCGACTGCGCGACGGCGATCTTCTCGGCGATGCGCGGAGTCACTTCGAAGGTGACGTTGGCGAACGTCTTGACGACCGTGTTGCCTTCTTCGTCCTTGTCGCTGACGCGCTGGTCGGTAGCGAGGACGCGGATGTTGCGGACGATGGTTTCCGACACCCGGAGCGCGGGACCGTCGCCGGTGCCCTGGACTTCGGAGGTCAGCATCAGATCGATGCGGTCGCCCGGGAAGACGAAGCCGGCAACGCCGCTGGTCGCGTTCACCGGAACGGTAATGGCGCGCATGCCGGGGCCGAGGGCGGCGGCAAGGAAGCCGCGATCCTGCGGGCCGACAAGATTGCCGCGGGTGATCGGCTGGCCGGCCATGACCGGATAGCGAACGACCGTGCCGAGCAGCTTGGACGGATCGGCGTCCGGGCCGCCCTGCTGGTAGAAGGACGGCTGGACCGAACCCGCCGGCCAGGTTTCGTAGCCGATGCTGGCGGCGTCGATGATCGTGCCGACGCCAAGCGCCTTCTTGGCGACGAGCACCTTCGGGCCCTGCGGCTGGACCGGGACGGCGGAGGCTTGCTGCGCTCCGGCACCGGTGAACATGTTCTTTGCCATGATGGCGGTCACGGCCGCGACCATGAGCGCTCCGACAAGCAGCAAGATCTTCTTAAAATCCATGGCGATTACGCCTCCCCAGCGGGAACCCCCGAATGACGACACACATCAGGCAAATTGGTTAAGAAAGCGTTGGGCGAGAATCGCCAGACCACCGATTGCGATGGCAACGCCGTACGGGATCTGCGGCCGGCCCTCGCGGGACCGGACCTTGTGAAACAGGACCACGAGCAGGGTCAGCACCCCGCCGGCGACCGACATGATGACCAGGAATTTCGCCGTCGAGGCGGGCGAGAACCACAAGGCCAGCGCGGCCGCGAGCTTGACGTCGCCGCCGCCCATCATGCCGAGAAAGAAAGCGCCGGCGAGCAATGCGAACACCGCCGCGGCGACCCCCAGCTGAAGCCACACGCCGGGCGTCAGCGGCAGGTCGACCGACCACCAGTAGAGCGGGGCAAGCGCCGCGACGCCAAGGTTGAGCCGGTTCGAAATGGTGAAGGTGCGCACGTCGATGGCGGCCGCGACCACCAGGGTCAGCGCCAGCGCGGCGAGCAGGAATTCGGTGAATCCGAAGTTCATCATGTTGCCCGAGGTAGACGGCGCGGCTTTCCAAACCGTAACCAAGCGCGAAAATGTTGGATTGCGATGTCCTGATCGTCGGCGGCGGTATCGCCGGAGCGAGCCTTGGCGCCGAGCTGGCCCCGCGCGCGTGCGTGCTGATCGTCGAGGCGGAAAGCCTGTGCGGCACCCATGCGACGGGGCGATCGGCGGCCTTCTGGCTGGAAAGCTATGGCGGACCGGTGGTGTCGCCGCTGAGCACCGCGTCGCGCCCCTTCCTCGACGCACCGCCGGCGGATTTTTCGGACCGCGGCTTCCTGCGCACGCGCGGCGACGTCCATCTGACCCGGGACGCGCTGCCGGTTCTCCCCGAAGGAATCGAATCGCGCGTGATGGAGCGCGACGAGCTGGAACGGGTGATCCCAGGCATCCGCCCGCAATGGCGGCGCGCCTTGTTCGAGCCGGGATGCGCGGACATCGACGTCGCCGGCCTGCACGCCGCTTACCTGCGTGCTTTCCGTAAACGCGGCGGGACCGTGCGAACCGATGCGACCCTAAGGCAGGCGCGACGCGAAGGCGGTGCGTGGGCGGCGACGATGGCGGACGGATCGACCGTCTCCGCCGGGGTGATCGTCAATGCCGCCGGGGCTTGGGCCGACCCGGTCGCGACGGCGTGCGGCGTCGCGCCGATCGGTATCGCGCCCAAGCGCCGGACGATGGTCCAGCTGCGCGTCGGGCGCACCGGCCTGCGCGACCTGCCCCTGGTCGACGACGCCGGCGGGACTTTCTACTTCAAGGGAGAATCGGACAATTCGGTGTGGCTCAGCCCGCATGACGAGATCGCCACCGGCCCGTGCGACGCGGCGCCGGAGGAGGTGGACGTGGCCATCGCCATCGATCGCTTCCAGCAGGTGGTCGACTGGCCGGTGGAGGCGGTGGAGCGCAAATGGGCCGGCTTGCGCAGCTTCGCGCCAGACCGGGTGCCGGTCTACGGCTTCGATCCGGATGTCGACGGATTCTTCTGGTGCGTGGGGCAGGGCGGTTTCGGCATCCAGACTGCCCCCGCGGCGGCCCGCATGACGGCGGCGCTGCTACTCGGCCGGGCGCCCGATGCGATGGTCGAGGCCATCGATCCTGCGCCCTTTTCCCCGGCGCGCTTCCGCTAGGTCCGCTGCTTGTCCGCCTCGGCGCAGGCGAGGGCGTCGACGCGATCGTTCTCGACGTGGCCGCTATGCCCCTTGACCCAGTGCCAGCGCACCTCGTGCGGCGATTGGGCATCGAGCAATTCCTGCCACAGCTCCGCGTTCTTCACCGGCTTCCTGTCGGCGGTGCGCCAGCCGTTGCGCTGCCAGCCGTGGATCCACTTGGTGATGCCGTCGCGGACGTAGACGCTGTCGGTATGCAACTCGACCGAGCAGGGCTTCTTGAGCGCCTTCAGCGCCTCGATCGCCGCTTTCAGCTCCATGCGGTTGTTGGTGGTGTGGGCTTCGCCGCCGCTCAGTTCGCGTTCCCGTGCGCCGGTGCGCAGCAAGGCCGCCCAGCCGCCCGGGCCGGGGTTGCCCCGGCAGGCGCCGTCAGTGAAAATCTCAACCGCCGGAAGGCTCATTCAGCCGACGAGTTCGCGGGGCAGCTTGAACACCATCCGCTCGGGCGTGTGATCGGCGATTTCCTCGGTCACGTCGAACCGCTCGCGCAGGGCATCGACCACTTCGCGCACCAGCACTTCAGGCGCCGACGCGCCGGCGGTGACGCCAAGGCAGCGCGGATGGCCAAGCCAGTCCCAGTCGATCTGCGACGCACGCTCGATCAGCCGCGCCGGGACGCCCATCCGCTCGGCAACCTCGGCCAGCCGCAGCGAATTGCTGCTGTTCGGCGCGCCGACGACCAGCATGCGGTCGCATTCGGGGGCAATCGCCTTGACCGCCGCCTGGCGGTTGGACGTGGCGTAGCAAATGTCCTCGCTGCGCGGCACGCGGATCTCGGGGAATCGCTGGCGGAGCGCCTCGACGATGGCGGCGGTGTCGTCGACGGACAAGGTGGTCTGGGTCAGGAAGGCAAGGTTGCCGGGATCGGCGACGGCGATGCTCTGCGCGTCCTCGACCGTCTCGACGAGGGTCATCGCGCCATCCGGCACCTGGCCGAAGGTGCCGATCACCTCGGGGTGGCCGGCATGGCCGATGAAGAGGATGTGCAGCCCGTCGTCGATCAGCCGTTCGGCCTGGCGGTGCACCTTGGACACCAGGGGGCAGGTCGCATCGACGAAGGTCAGATTGCGGTCGCGGGCGTTGGCCGGCACCGACTTGGGCACGCCGTGGGCGGAAAAGACCACCGGCCGGTCGTCCGGCACCTCGTCCAGCTCGTCGACGAAAATCGCGCCGAGATCCTTCAGCCGTTCGACGACGAAGCGGTTGTGGACGATTTCGTGGCGCACGTAGACGGGCGCCCCGAACCGTTCCAGCGCCAGTTCGACGATCTGGATGGCGCGGTCGACGCCGGCACAGAAGCCGCGCGGCGCGGCGGTCAGGATGCGAAGGTCAGGTCGGTCGGTCATTGGGCCGGCGATGTAAGCGCTCGCTTGCAGCAATGAAAGGCGCTTCCTATGACAGCGCCGTCCCCACCGACCGCCAAGGAAAACCCCGTGAAGCTTCGCCTCCCTTCGATTCTCGCTCTCGCCTTGCTCGCCGGCTGTTCGCGGCAGGGCAATATCGAGGAGGGGGGCATCTACACGATCCGCAGCGCCTGCCCGCAGGTCGCAATTCCCGCGGGCACCGGCGACATGACCGTGTTCGACCCGGCCGGCGCCACCGAAGCCTCGGCGATCGATATCGAGGCGGCAATTACCAACGTCCGCACCAGCTGTCAGGAAAGCGGCGACCAGATCATCTCGACCGCCAATTTCGAAGTGGTCGCGACGCGCCGTGACCCGACCCAGGCGCGCCAGGTCGTGCTGCCCTTCTTCGACGCCGCGGTCCAGGCGGGCGAAAAGGTGGTCGCTAAGCGCGTTTCGGCCGTGTCGCTGAACTTCGCGCCGGGCAGCCTGCGCGCGTCGACGTCGGCGCAGGCCACGGTACGCATCTCGCGCGCCGTCGCCACGCTTCCCGAGGACGTGCGCAAGACGCTGACCCGCCGCCGCAAGGTCGGCGATGTCGATGCCGCGATCGACCCGCTGTCCGATCCGACGATCCGTGCGGCGGTCGCCCGGGCAAGCTTCGCGCACCTGGTCGGTTTCCAGCTCACCGACGACCAGCTTCGCTACAACGTAACCCGCTAATCTGGGGCGTTGACTCGGCTGGCGGGCGCAGCCAAGGCTGCCGGCGTCTCCGGTGGCCCAGCCGCCGGGAGGCCGCGCGGGAGAGTTCGCCCGATGGCTGGTCCATCTGGCGGCGCCGAAGGAGCAACCGCCCCCGGAATCTCTCAGGCAACCGGACCGCGCGCGCCTGACAGTCTGGAAAGAGCCGCGGCCCATGGCCGGGGCCGCCGAAGGGGCAAAGCTCTCAGGCGCAGCGACAGATTGGGGGTGCGGCCGGAGGCGCAACGCCGTCGGCCAAACTGTCGCGGAGGCGAAGCATGAGCCAAGACGATTCCATCGACCAGCCGCAGGCCCTGCCGCTCGACGCCTGGCACCGCCGCCAGGGCGGCCGGATGGTCGAGTTCGCCGGCTACCACATGCCGATCCAGTACGAAGGGATCATGGCCGAGCATCTGTGGACCCGCGAAAATGCGGGCCTGTTCGATGTCAGCCACATGGGCCAGCTGCTGGTCGGCGGGCCTAACGTCGCCGACGCGTTGGAGACGGTCATGCCCGGCGACTTCCAGGCGGCCAAGGACATGAAGCCCAAATATTCGCTGTTGCTGGCCGATGACGGCGGGATCGTCGACGACCTGATGGCCACGCGCCGCGGCGACGATTTCTATGTCGTCGTCAACGGTGCGACCAAGCATGGCGATATCGCGGACATGCAGCGCCGCCTGCCCGAAGACACCGTGGTCGACCTGATGCGCGAACAGGCGCTGCTGGCCCTGCAGGGCCCCAAGGCGGTCGACGTGCTGGACGCGATCGTGCCCGGTGTTGCGGAGCTCGGCTTCATGCAGGGCGGACCGTTCCGCTGGAACGAGACGCCGCTGTGGATCAGCCGGTCCGGCTATACCGGCGAGGACGGCTTCGAGATTTCGGTCCCGGCGAATGTTGTCGAGGCACTGGCCGACGCGATCCTGGCCGACGAGCGGGCCCGGCCGGTCGGCCTTGGCGCCCGAGATTCGCTGCGGCTGGAAGCGGGCCTGCCGCTGTACGGCCACGACATCGACCTTGCGACGACGCCGGTGATGGCCGACCTGAAGTTCGCCATCAACAAGCGCCGCCGCGCCGACGGCGGCTTTGCCGGCTATGAGCGGATCCTTGCCGAGCTGGAGCATGGCGCCCCGCAAAAGCGAGTCGGTTTCGACGTCGAAGGTCGCCAGCCGGTGCGCGAAGGCGCCCTAGTGCTTGACGACGAAGGCAATGAAATCGGCCGCATCACCAGCGGAGGCTTCTCGCCCTCGCTGCAGCGGCCCATCGCCATGGGCTATGTCGCCACCGCGCTGGCCGAGCCCGGCACGACTTTGAAGCTGGAGCAGCGCGGCAAGCTGTTCAACGGCACGGTCACGACGATGCCGTTCGTCCCCCACCGATATCACCGCAAGGGAGCCTGACAGGATGACGACCTATTTCACCAAGGAGCACGAGTGGATCGCCGTCGACGGTGATACCGCGACAGTCGGCATCACCGACCATGCGCAGGAAGCGCTGGGCGACATCGTCTTCACTGAAGTGCCCGAGGCCGGCAAGCAGCTCAAGAAGGGCGAGGAGGCCGCGGTGGTCGAATCGGTCAAGGCCGCGTCCGACGTCTATTCCCCGGTGTCCGGCGAAGTGGTCGAAGGCAATCAGGCGGTCGTCGACGACAGCTCGCTGGTCAACAGCGATCCCGAGGGCGAAGGCTGGTTCTTCAAGCTCAAGCTTTCCGACACGTCGGAACTCGACGGCCTGATGGACAAGTCCGCCTACGACGATTTCGTGAAGACGCTTTGATCGACACTCCTTCCTCATTCGTCCTGGGCGATGGCGAGGGGTGCGGGCGCTCGCGCGTCCCAACTTCGCTTGACCGCAACCCGCGTGGGGTTTGGTGAGCACAACCCCTCACTCGACCAGCCGTTGGGTAGCGGCTGACTACGCCCGGGTCGGCGGCTTCGTGCCTGCTTTGGGAGCGGCCGCGCTCGACCTGCTCGATCCCAAGGACGGCGAGAGAATCCTCGATGTCGGCTGCGGCGACGGCAGCCTGTCGACCCTGATCGTCGACCGCGGCGCGGAAGTGGTCGGCGTCGACAATAGTCCGGAGCTTGCCGAGGCAGCGCGCGAAAAGGGGATCTTCGTCGAGCTGACCGACGCCGCCGACATGACGTTCGACCGGCAATTCGACGCGGCCTTTTCCAACGCCGCGCTGCACTGGATGCCGAAGAAAGCGCAAGTCGCACGGGCAATTTTCGCCGCGCTGCGCCTTGGCGGGCGCTTTGCCGGCGAAATGGGCGGGGAGGGCAATCTTGCCAGCCTGCGCGAGGCGCTGGACGAGGAACTGGTCATTCGCGGGTACGCACCGCCGGCGGAAGCGACCAACTGGTATCCCACCCCGGACGATTTTGCCGACATTTACGAAGGTGCCGGTTTCGACCGGATCGACGCGCGCCTGATCGCCCGCCCGACCGAAATCGACGATGGCATTACCGCCTGGGTCACTACCTTCCGCAAAGGCTGGCTCGATGCGGCCGGCGTACCGGAGGGCGAACGCGGCGAGATCGGCGACGCCGTCGCCGGCCGTTTCGGCTCGAACATCGCGGATTACGTCCGCCTCCGTTTCATCATGAGAAAGCCCGCCTGATGCGTTACCTGCCGCTATCCGACAGCGACCGAAGCCAGATGCTCGACACGATCGGCGCCGGGTCGATCGACGATTTGTTCGTCGACGTGCCGGAGGCCGCCCGGCTCGCCGGGACGGTCGAGGGATTGCCCGATCATGCCACCGAATTGTCGGTCGAACGTCAGCTTGGCGCGATGGCGATGAAGAACGTCGCCGCGGGACACGGGCCATTCTTTCTCGGTTGCGGCGCCTATCGCCACCACGTCCCGGCCAGCGTCGACCATATCATCCAGCGCGGCGAATTCCTGACCAGCTACACGCCCTACCAGCCGGAAATCGCGCAGGGCACGCTGCAGGTCATGTTCGAATTCCAGACGCAGGTCGCGCGCCTGACCGGCTGCGATATTGCCAATGCGTCGATGTACGACGGGTCGACCGCCTGCTGGGAAGCGATCCTGATGGCCGCGCGCGTTACGCGGCGTAAGCGCGCGATCCTGTCGTCGGGCGTCCACCCCCATTATGTCAGCGTCTGCACGACGATGGCGAAGTTTACCGGCGACGAGTTGGAAACCTCGGCCCCGACCCTTTCCGCGGACACCGATGCGGAGGCGCTGATCGCGGCGATCGACGACCAGACCAGCGCCGTCGTCGTCCAATATCCCGACATTCTCGGCCGGATCACCGACCTCAAGCCGATCGCCGATGCCGCGCATTCGAAGGGCGCGTTGCTGATCGCGGTCATCACGGAGCCGGTCGCGCTGGGGCTGATCAAGGCCCCGGGCGAAATGGGCGCGGACATCGTCGTCGGCGAAGGCCAGTCGATCGGCGTCGGGTTGCAGTTCGGCGGACCCTATGTCGGCCTGTTCGCCTGCAACGAAAAGTTCGTCCGCCAGATGCCCGGCCGCCTTGCCGGCGAAACGGTCGACGCGGAAGGAAAGCGCGGCTTCGTGCTGACCCTGTCGACTCGCGAGCAACATATCCGGCGCGAGAAAGCGACCAGCAACATCTGCACCAGCTCCGTGCTGTGCGCGCTGGCCTTTACCGCGCACATGACGTTGCTGGGTGAAAAGGGGCTGCGTCAGCTGGCGTCCCTGAATCACGCGCGCGCGTGTGAGACGGCGGACCGGCTGGCCGCGATCCCAGGGGTCGAGCTGGTCAACGACGGCTTCTTCAACGAATTCACCCTGAAGCTCCCGGTCGAAGCGCGGCCGGCGGTGCACGCGATGGTCGACAAGGGCGTGCTCGGCGGCGTGTCGCTTGGGCGGCTCTATCCGGACGAGGCGGGGCTTCAGAACGGGCTGGTGGTGGCGGTTACCGAAACCGTGACCGACGAGGATATCGACGCGCTGGAAGCGGCGCTGAAGGAGGTGTGCGCGTGACCGTCAATCCGTCAGGCTGGCGCCCCAGCACGCCCGGCAGCGTCGCCAACGATACCGGTCCCGCGACCGTTACCGGCAACCGCGCGCTGCAACTTGAAGAACCGCTGATCTTCGAACTCGACCGGGGCGATGCGACCGGCGTGGATATCGAGCCGGTCAAGGTCTCCGGTGACCGGCTGGGCGGGCTGGAACGCAAGAGCGCGATCGGCCTGCCGGGCCTGAGCGAGCCCGAAACGGTGCGCCATTACACCCGCCTGTCGCGGCAGAATTATGCAATCGACCTTGGGCTGTTCCCCCTCGGTTCGTGCACCATGAAGCACAATCCGCGGCTTAACGAGAAGGTCGCCCGGATGGCCGGCTTTGCCGATGTCCATCCGCTGCAGCCGCAGGAAACGGTGCAGGGTGCGTTCGAGGTGATCGACACGCTGGCGCACTGGCTGATCGAGCTGACCGGCATGCATTCGGTGGCGATGAGCCCCAAAGCCGGCGCGCACGGCGAATTGTGCGGGCTGCTGTGCATCCGCGCCGCGCTGGAAGACCGCGGCGACGCGCGCGAAGTCGTGCTGGTGCCGGCCAGCGCCCACGGCACCAATCCCGCCACCGCCGCCTTTGCCGGCTATCGCGTCGAAAATATCCCGGCCAACGCCGCCGGCCGGGTCGATCTCGACGCGTTGAAGGCGCGGCTTGGCCCCGACGTCGCCGCGGTGATGATCACCAATCCCAATACCTGCGGCCTGTTCGAACCCGACATGGTGGAAATCAGCCGCGCGGTGCACGCGGCCGGCGGCTTCGTTTATTGCGACGGCGCCAATTTCAACGCCATTGTCGGTCGGGTGCGACCCGGCGACCTTGGCATCGACGCGATGCACATCAACCTGCACAAGACCTTTTCCACCCCGCACGGCGGCGGCGGACCTGGGTCCGGGCCCGTGGTGCTGTCCGAAGCGCTGTCGCCCTTTGCGCCCTTGCCCTTCGTCGCCAAGGAAGCCGACGGCACCTTCAAGCTGATCGAGGAAGAAACCGCCGCCGATCGCGACCTGAAGTCGTTCGGGCGGATGACCGCCTTCCATGGCCAGATGGGCATGTTCACCCGCGCCTTATCCTATATCCTCAGCCATGGCGCCGACGGCCTGCGCCAGGTCGCCGAAGATGCAGTGCTGAACGCCAATTACGTGCTGCGCCAGCTGTCCGACGTGCTCGACGCGCCGTTCGCGGACAGCGGGCCGTGCATGCACGAAGCCATCTTTTCCGACAAAGGCTTCGACGGGGGCCTGAGCACCATCGATCTCGCCAAGGCGCTGATCGACGAGGGCTTCCACCCGATGACCATGTATTTCCCGCTGGTCGTCCACGGCGCGATGCTAATCGAGCCGACGGAAACCGAATCCAAGGCGGCGCTCGACCAGTTCATCGCCGCGATGCGCTCCATCGCTGGCAAGGCCAAGGCCGGCGACCAGAGCCTCAAGGCGGCGCCCGTCTACGCGCCTCGGCGGCGGCTCGACGAGACGCTGGCGGCGCGCAAGCCGGTACTGACCTACCGCAACCCCGTTCCGGACGGCAGCGAGGCGGACGGCGCAGCGGCGAGCGTCGGTGGCGGCTGACGAGCGTTTCTACGAACGGGGCAGCGCCGGGCAGAAACGGTCCGCCCCGGCCGCGCTGCGCAATCGCGAGCCGATCGCCAGGGGTCTGGCAGACTGGCTCCCGGCGCGCGGACTGATCCTAGAGATCGCCAGCGGCACCGGCGAACATGCCCGCTTCTTCGCCGAGCGCTTCCCGGACCTCGACTGGCAGCCGAGCGACCGCAACGCCGACGCCTTGGCGTCTATCGCCGCATGGCAGGCCGACACCGACCTTCCCAATTTGCGCGCCCCGGTCTCGCTTGACGCAGCATCGCCGGATTGGCCGGTGACACGCGCCGATGCGGTGCTGAGCATCAACATGGTGCACATCAGCCCATGGGAATCCGCGCTCGGCCTTGCCGACGGCGCGGCGCGGCTGCTGCCGCCGGGCGGGCCGCTCATCCTGTACGGCCCGTGGATCGCGGACGGGGTTGAAACCGCGCCCAGCAACCTTGCCTTCGATGCCGACCTGAAGACTCGCGATCCGCGCTGGGGCCTGCGCCGGGTCGAGGATTTCGCGGCCGCTGCGTCAACGCGCGGCCTTGAGTTGCTCGACCAGCGGAAGATGCCCGCGAACAATCGCATGCTGCTGTTCGAAAAGCGCCGTTAGCGAATCCATTTTAAACGAAGTTTTACACACTTGGCCTAGGTGCGGTCAGTGATGAGTGACGAGGCCGCCTCCACCAGTCGCCGGTCGAACCGGTCGAACGTGATGCTGAAAGCCACGCTCCAAATTCCCGGGGCGGAGCTGGAGGTGGTATTGCGCAACCTGTCCGAAGACGGTGCCCTGATCCAGGGGAAGCCGCTGCCGCAGCCCCAGACCCGCGTCTTGTTCCAGCGCCAAGGATTGAGCGTGCCCGGGCGGATTGCCTGGTCGCATTACGGCTTTGCGGGGCTGGAGTTCGACTTCCCCTTGTTTCCCAAGGAATTGCTGCGGCACGTGCCGAGCCCGGCGCAGCGCGTGGATATTCCGATCAAGCGGCCGGGGTTGTCGTCGCGCCCGCTGACGCCGGCCGAACGCTCCTTGATCCAGCAATGGGCGGTGCGGTCGGCCTAAGCGCCGTTGCGGGCATGCAGCCACTCGACGAGTCCTGCGAGCGGCAACAGCGCGTTGAAGTTGATGCCGTAGCGCGCGCCGTCCTGCCAGCGTACGACCGCGCCTTGCGGCGGCAGACCGGGCAAGGTGACGGTCACGTCGCTGCCGACGGTCAGCGGATTAACGGTTTCCACGCTCACACCGCCTTGCGACACGTTGTGGATCGCCGCGCGATGGACGGTCGCGCCTTCCCGGACGAACGCCACGCAATGCACCTCGACTCGCGGCATGCGCGGGCGCGGACCGTCACCGCTGGACTTGAGCAGGTCGAGCACGTCGACCCTTTGATCGAAGGTGATGCCGGCATCGCTGTTCTTGACCCAGCTCACGGTTCCGGAAACCGGCTGGCCTTCCTTCAGCTCAACCGCCACCGGCTGGCCCGACCGTAGGGTGCAATAGGCGCGGACGAGCACGCCGCCGGCGGAAATATTCTTGACCAAGCAAAGCTCGCGACGGCCATCGAAACGGATGGCGCCGACCCGGAACAGGGTCAGATGGCGTTCGTCGGCGCGGCGGTTGACGTCCGCCGGCGGTGCCGGCGACATGGAAAAGACCGTCGTCTCGATTGGCAATTCTTCCACTTGCGCCCCCGCAGCGTGTCCGGCCGCCAAGCGGGCCGAAGCCGAAGATATCCGGAGAAATGGGTTACCATCCGGTTGAAGGAAGGTCCGTGGCGGTGCGACCTCCGACCTTTGATTTGGCCGCCGCGATGGCGCATTGTGCCGGGGCGATGGACCTGTCTGACCGCACCCGGACTTTGATCATTCGCGGATCGGCAATCGCGATCCTCGGCCTTGCCGTGGTCGCCGCGCTGCTGCCGCTGCCGACGCGCCTGCCCGACCGGCTGGTGATCGGCGGATTGCTCAGCCTGGCCGGACTGATCGAATGTATCGCCGTCTATGCCCGCCGCGGCCGCCACCTGTTCGCCTGGCTTGCGGGCGCCACGGCGCTGGTCGCCGGGCTCCGGCTCGCGCTCGATCCGTGGACCAATTATTTCACCGTCTTCAACCTCGTCATCCTGTGGCTGGTGGTGCGCAGCGCCATGCTCGGCCTGTCGGCGCGGGGGACGAAGGCGCCGCTGTGCAACTGGATATGGGCTGCCGCCGCGGTCGATTTCCTGCTCGCGCTGCTGCTGCTGGTCGGTTTGCCGATCGCGGTGCTGGTCTACGGCATCTTCGGCCAGACGTCGCAGCTGGTCGCGACCTTTGCCTGGATCCTTGCCGCCAGCTTCGCCGCTTCAGGCGCGCTGTTGCTGGTCGCCGCGCCGCTGGAAAGCGGCGACGAGGATCAGGCGTCGGGGTAGACGGCCTCAACGAAGTACAGCCCGTCCGGTGGCGCGTTCAGGCCGAGCGCCGAACGGTCGACGGCTTCCAGCGCCCGCCGCATGTCGTCCGGCTGCCACTGGCCGCGCCCGACCAGGGCCAGGCAGCCGACCATCGACCGCACCTGGTGGTGAAGGAAGCTGCGTGCCGCGGCTTCGATGTGGATCTCATCGCCGGCGCGGCGCACGTCGAACCGGTCGAGCGTCTTGACCGGGCTGTCTGACTGGCAATGGACCGACCGGAAGGTGGTAAAGTCGTGGCGCCCGACCAGCATCCGCGCCCCCTCAGCCATCGCGTCGGCATCGAGCGGCACGGCGACATGCCACACGCGGCCGCGGTCGAGCGCGGGCGGTGCCCGGCGGTTGAGGATACGATAAAGATAGCGCCGCCCGACGCAGGAAAAACGCGCGTGCCAGTCGTGGGCAACCGGTTCGGCGGCAAGGATCGACACGGGATGCGGGCGGACGAGAGCGTTGAGCCCTTCGCGCAGGCGGTGCGGGGTCAGCGGCTTGGCGATGTCGGCATGGGCCGCCATTGCCAGCGCATGGACCCCGGCGTCGGTCCGTCCCGCGGCGTGCACGGCGCAGGTCTCGCCGGTCATCCGGCTCAACGCGTCCTCAATCGCCTGCTGCACCGACGGGCCATGGTCCTGCCGCTGCCAGCCCATGAATGGCCCGCCGTCATACTCGACTGTCAACCGCCATCGGGTCACGGCAGGACGGTGCCCTTGGGAATGGCGAAACCGCGCAGCAGTTCGCCCGGTGTCATCGGCCCGCGCCCGGCGCGCTGGACCTTGAGCGGGCGGATATATCCCATACCGCAGGCAACGCACAGGCAATCGTCAAGCACCGTACCGGGCGGACCCGACGCGTCGGCGCCGACGCCGGCTTCGAGCAGCTTGATCCGTTCGCCGCTCACATCGAACCATGCCCCCGGGGCGGGCGCGAAGGCGCGCACCTGCCGCTCGACCCCTTCGGCGTTTTGCGTCCAGTCGATCCGGGCCTCCGCCTTGTCCATCTTGGAGGCGTAAGTGACGCCATCGTCCGGCTGCGCTTCGCCGGGGCCGGGCCGGTCGAGCCAGGCCACCAGCGCCTCGGCGCCAAGCCGCGCCAGCTCGTCGGTCAGCTCGCCCGCCGTCTTGAATCCCACCGCCGTCTCGCGCTTGAGCAGCATCGGGCCGGTATCGAGGCCTTCTTCCATGCGCATGATGGTCACGCCGGTCAGCGCGTCGCCGGCAAGGATCGCGCGATGGATCGGCGCCGCCCCGCGCCAGCGCGGCAACAGCGACGCATGCACGTTGATGCAGCCGCCCCGCGGCGCGTCCAGCACCGGTTTGGGCAATATCAGTCCGTAAGCCGCCACGACGGCAAGATCGGTATCGAGCGCGGCGAAGCGGGCCTGTTCGCCCTCGTCGCGCAGCGTGCGTGGATGGCGGACCTCCAGCCCCAGTACCTCCGCTTGCCGGTGCACCGGCGTCGGTTGCTCTGCCTTGCCCCGCCCGGCACGGCGTGGCGGCTGGGTGTAGACGCAGGCGATGTCGTGCCCGGCGCCGATCAGGGCGTCGAGGCTCGGCACCGAAAAGTCCGGCGATCCCATGAAGACGATGCGCATCGCGACGCCCTATGGCGCGGCGAGGCGGAAATTCCTATCTCGGCATCGATGGCAAGCCAGGAAATCGAGGCATTGGCGAGCGCTCTGGCGCGGCTTCCGGGGCTTGGGCCGCGGTCGGCGCGGCGCGCCGTGCTGCACCTGATGAAAAAGCGCGAGGGCGCTCTGCAGCCGTTGCTGTCGGCGCTGCAGACGGTCGCCGAGACGCTGTCGACCTGCTCGACCTGCGGCAATGTCGATACCTCCGACCCGTGCGGCATATGCCGCGACCCGCGTCGCGACGAGCGATCGCTGTGCGTGGTCGAGGAAGTCGCCGATCTGTGGGCGCTCGACCGGTCGCGACTGTTCCCGGGCCGCTATCACGTGCTTGGCGGCCGCCTGTCGGCGCTCGAAGGCGTGCGACCCGAAGACCTGACGGTCGATCAGCTGGTCGCCCGCGTGTCGGGCGGCGGCATCGACGAGGTCGTGCTGGCGATGAATGCGACGCTGGAAGGGCAGACCACCGCCCATTACCTTGCCGAGCGGCTGGAAACCTATCCGGTGCGGCTGACGCAGTTGGCTCACGGCCTGCCGGTCGGCGGCGAGCTCGACTATCTCGACGAAGGGACGTTGGCGCAGGCGTTGCGGGCCCGGCGTCCGCTTGCTTGACGCCTCAGGCCGGCGCTCCTAGCTCGCGCCCCATGTCGCTGCTTGAAATCATCGAAGTCCCCGATCCGCTGCTGCGGACCCAGTCCGCACCGGTCGAACGGATCGACGACGAGCTCAAGGACTTCGTCGCGCGGATGTTCGATACGATGTACGAGGCGCCGGGTATCGGGCTGGCCGCGATCCAGGTGGCTGTGCCGCGCCAGCTGCTGGTGATCGACCTGCAGGATCCGGAAGAAGAGGGCGGCGAGCCGGTGCGCAAGCCGCACGTCTTCATCAACCCCGAAATCCTTCACAGATCCGACGCGCGCAAAAGCTACAACGAAGGCTGCCTGTCGATTCCGGACCAATATGCGGAAATCGAACGGCCGGACGTCGTCCGCGCGCGTTGGCTCGACCTCGACGGCAAGAGCCAGGAGGGCGAGTTCGACGGACTGATGTCGGTGTGCCTGCAGCACGAGATCGACCATCTCAACGGCGTGCTGTTCATCGATTATCTGTCGCGGCTGAAACGCGACATGATGGTCAAGAAGGTCGTCAAGTCACGCCGCGAGCGCGACAAGGCCGCAATCCTCTAGCCTCCGCTCAGGCGGGCTTTCCGCAATAGGCCAGGCTGGTCTTCGCCAGGCTTTGCGATTCCACCATCAGCGCCTGCGTGCCCTCGGCAAAGCGCAGTTTCAGCGTGTCGGCCATCGCCTCGCCCTTGCCGGTGCACGTGGCCTGGATGTCGTAGCCGCCCTCCACTTCGGTAACCCGGTTGAAGCTGCAACTCGCGCCGTCCGGCGCACGCAGCATGGCGTCGGAGATCCGCCAGGCCGCCGACTGGCAGGACCGATCGTCCGCCGCCCACAGGCCCGCAAAGCGCGGCGTCGGTCCAGCTTCGGGCAGTCCGCCGGCGTTCGCGGCCAAGTCATTGGCAGCGTCATCGCCTTGCGGGACAACGGCGGTGTCGCTGCGCAACGGTCCGCCGGGTTCGCCCGTGGACGCGTTGTCGCAGGCCGCCAGGCTAACGGCGGTGCAGAGCATGAGGGCGAGGCGGACGATCACTGGTCGGGGGTGATACTCGCCGCGGCGTTGCGGCAGTCGGCGGCACATTCGCGGCATATCTGGGCGCACAGCTTGCAATGTTCGTGGTCGTGCTTCTCGCACTCCGCCGCGCATTCCTCACAGACCCGGGCGCACAGCTCGAGCATGTCCTTGAGCACCTGCTCGTTCGATCCGGAGCGGCGCACGGCCAGCTTGCCGGTGGCTTCGCAGACGTCGGCGCAATCCATGCATTTGCGGACGCATTGCGTCAGGTCCATTTCCTCCGCCGAACAGGCATCGGCGCAGCTCATGCACATGCGCGCGCAATACATCAGGTGATGCGCCGCATCCCCCAGCGGCTGGTTCACATGACCTTCGACGTCGGGGTGAAGGGCAATCATCTTACGGATCGACATTCTGTTCTCCTGGCTCCTGGCAACGAACCTGTGGACGGCGGCGTGGTTCCCCTTGAGCCGTCAGGCGCGCGGGGTTAAGGTTCCCATTCTGTTCCACTTGGGGAATCCGCATGGACCTGGGCATCGTTGTACTGCTGGTTATCGGCGGACTGGCCATTGGCGCAATGCTTGGCTGGCTGATCGGCAGCCGCGACGGCGCCGCGGCGCGGCAGACGGTGGAAAACCTGCGCATGCAGCTCGACGAGGTGGTCGCCGAACGCAACATGGCACGGACCAATTGCGACAGTGCGGCGCGTGAACTCGCGACGCTGCAGGCCGATGCCCGCAATTTCGACCAGCGGATGAAGGACCTGGCCGAATCCAAAGACTCGCTGATCGCGCAATTCCGCGAAGTCGGCGACCAGCTGCTCGACAAGGCGCACAAGGATTTCCTCGAAAAGGCCGGGCAGAGCTTCACCAAAGCCGACCAGCAGAGCGAGACAAAGCTCAAGCAGTTGCTCCAGCCGGTCGAAGCCACGCTCAAGCGCTATGAGGAAGGCCTCCAGCGGGTCGAGAAGGAGCGCATCGACCATTATGCCGGCCTGAAGTCGGTGGTCGAGCAGGTGCGCGAAGGGCAGGGCCGGGTGCGCGACGAGACCCGTAACCTGGTCAATGCGCTACGCTCCTCGCCCAAGGCGCGCGGCCGCTGGGGCGAACAATCGCTGCGTAACGTGCTGACCCAGGCAGGGCTGGTCGAAGGCGTCGATTTTAACATGGAAGTGTCGGTCACGACGGAGGATGGGCGGCTTCGTCCCGACGTGGTCGTCAACCTGCCGTCGCAGCGCAAGCTGGTGATCGACGCGAAATGCTCGCTCAACTCCTTCCTGGAGGCTTGCGAGGAGGTCGATGACGATCGCCGTACCGCCTGTTTCCAGGCCCACGTCGCGTCGATGCGCAATCATGTCCAGCAATTGGGATCGAAGGCTTATTGGGCGCAATTCGGCGACGCCGCCGATTATGTGGTCATGTACATTCCGGGCGAACATTTCCTGACCGCCGCGCTCGATCAGGATCCGCAGCTGTGGGAATGGGCGTTCGAACGCCGCGTGCTACTGGCCACCCCGACCAACCTCGTCGCCATCGCTCGTACCGTTGCCACCGTGTGGAAGCAGGAAAAGCTGGCCGCAGAGGCCGGCAAGATTGCCGAACTGGGCAAGGAATTGCATTCGCGGCTGGCTACCATGGCGGAGCATGTCGCGTCGGTCGGCACCAATCTCGGGCGGATGAACAACGCCTACAACAAGATGGTCGGAAGCCTTGAAAGCCAGGTGCTGACGCAGGCCCGCCGGTTCGAGGACCTTGGCGCCGGAAGCGCCAAGGACATCGCCGAGCCGCCCGTCATCGAGGCGAGCCCGCGAACGCTGACCAAGCTGTCAGTCCACGACGACGACGAAGTCGACGACCGCCCGCAACTCGCGGCGGAGTAATTAGCTGGCCGGCGCGAGGACGATCCGGCCGATCGCATTGCTCAGCACGGCCGACGAACCGTTCCAGCTTAGCGTCATCGGCTGGTCGAGCACCTTCAGGCCGTCGGCCTCGAACGATCCCGCAGGATCGGCGCAGGCCATGCGCGTCGCCATCATCTCGCCCGCAGTCACGACGGCGCCGGTGCGCACGAACGAGCCGCCGATGCTGTTGCAGCCGAACTTGGCGCCGAGCCGCCCGTCGCTGCGGAAACTGAGCGAATAATCGCCCGCCGCCGGGGTCGGCCGTCCGTTGATCTCAACCACGCGCCACGCCCGGCCCTCCAGAGCGCCGCCCGGAACGCCCTCCGCGACCGCACCGCCCGCTTCGCCGCCGCAACCTTCGTACGCCTTGCCGTCGACGGTCACCTGGACGCTGTCGCGGTAGGTCCGTCCGCTGGCCGTGCACGTCCCGTGGACGGTGTTCACGTTGATCCGCGGCGTCTTGTAGATTTCACCGGCAATGCCGATGATCGCCGGCGGCTTCGCCTGCACGACCGGCTGCTGGCCGGCGGCGATGAAGGTGATGTTCCGGTCGTCGATGATCAGGTCCCAGGCGGAGTCTTTGCCATAAGCGTGAAAGGGCGCGGGCGGAGGCAGCGGATGCGAGAGGCATCCGGCGAGTCCGAGGGCGAGGGGAACGATGGCGAGATGATGCGCGCGAATCATAGGTTTCTCCCGTCATCCCTGACCGTGTCAGGGCCTGTGTGCATTCAAAATAACCCGGCATTGGCCGAATGGATGCTGAACCGGCCTCAGCCCCGAGCCCGGCCCCAACTGGCCGTGATGGCATAGGACATGACTGCCGCCGCGACCGCTGCGTTGAGGCTGTCGGCGCGCCCTGCCATCGGGATCTTCACCAGCAGGTCGCACTGCGCCTCGTACTCGGCGGGCAGGCCCTGCTGTTCGTTGCCGATGAGCAGGAAGCAGGGCGGGTAATAGCCGGCGTCGAGATAGCCGTGCGTGGCCTTGAGGCTGGTCCCGACCAGCTGCGACTGTTCGAAATGCAGCCAGGTGAGAAAGTCCAACCAGTCGGCGGTCGCGACCTGCTTTGTGAAAATGGCTCCCATCGACGCGCGCACCGCTTCGACCGAGAAAGGATCGGCGCACTCGTCGATCAGGATCAGGCCGCCGGCCCCGACCGCGTCCGCCGTGCGCAGCGTGGTGCCGATATTGCCCGGATCGCGCAGCGCCTGCGCGACGATCCACAGCGGAGCGGTCGAGCGGTCGATGCGGTTGAGGGCCGTATCGGGCTGGCGATAGGCGCCGAGCAGCATCTGCGGGTTATCCTTGCCGCTCATTTTCGACAGGATGTCGGCGCTGGTCTCGATCGCTTCGCCGCCCGCCGCTTCGGTCGCGGCGATGATCTCTGCGGCCAGCGGATGCTTCGCGCCGTCAGCGGAAAAGGCGATGATTTCCGGTAGCACGCCGCTGTCGCGCGCTTCAGCAATGATCCGCAGGCCCTCGGCCAGGAACATCCCTTCGCTCCGGCGGTATTTCTTGTCGCGCAGCGACCGCAGCCGCTTCACGGTGGTGTTGGAAAAGGCGGTTACCGTCCGGGGCATGAGCGCGCGCGGCTCAGCCGCATTCCTCTCCGAACCCGCATTCGACGAGCCCGGCGAGCTTTTCGAGGGCGGTATCGGCGTGGGCGCCGGTGACGTGGATGGTAACGCTGTCGCCCATTGCCGCGCCAAGCATCATCAGGCCCATGATCGACGTGCCGCAGACGCGATTGCCGTCCTTTTCGACCTCGACGACGGCGTCGATGGTGCTGGCCATGTTGACGAACTGGGCGCTGGCGCGGGCGTGGAGCCCGCGCTTGTTGATCATGCGGACCGTTCGGCTGGCGTCGCTCAAGCGGCCGCTTCCCCAAGGATTTCGGAAGCGACGGAAATGTATTTGCGTCCGGCTTCGCGCGCTGCTGCGACGGCGGCGTGCACGCCCATTGCCTTGCGCGCGCCTTCCAGCCGGATCAGCATCGGCAGGTTGACGCCGGCGATGACCTCGACATTCTCGCTCTTCATCAGGCTGATCGCGAGGTTCGAGGGCGTGCCGCCGAAAAGGTCGGTAAGGATGATAACGCCCTGGCCCAGATCGACCCGCCGGATGGCATCGGCGATGTCCTTGCGCCGGCCCTCCATGTCGTCGTCAGGACCGATGCACACCGCCTCGACCGCTTCCTGCGGCCCGACGACATGCTCCAACGCCGTGATGAACTCCGCCGCCAGACGGCCGTGGGTCACCAACACCAAACCGATCATTCGTTCACTCGCTTCTTACTCATTGCGCCGGATGCGTCCCCGGCCTTGGCTCGTTCGGGCCACCCGTCGCTGCGGCCAAGTCCCGATGCCGGATATTCGGATTGTAACCCGCAGCCTGCAACCGCTTCGCCATTTCGATCGCCGCGGCTACCGACCGATGGCGACCCCCGGTGCAGCCAAAGGCAACAGTCAGGTAGTTTTTGCCCGCCGACCAGTAGCGGGGAATCCAATCGGTGAGAAGCGATTCGATTCGGTCCATCGCATCGCCCCAGGCGGGATCGGTCGCGACATAGGCCTGCACGTCCGCATCCTCTCCGGTCTGTTCGCGCAGGTCGTCGACCCAATAAGGGTTGGCGAGAAAGCGCATGTCGAAGACCAGGTCGGCAGTGCGCGAGACGCCAAGCCCAAAGCCGAAAGACACGAGCGTCAGCACCGGTTCGCGCACCGTGCCGAAGCGGCGTTGCAGTTCCTGGCGCAGCTCCACCGGGGTCAGGACAGTGGTGTCGATCACCGCATTGGCCGCGCGGTGCAGCGGCATCAGCATACGCCGCTCGATCTCGATCCCGTCTTCGGCCGGCCGGTCCAGCGCCAGCGGGTGGCGGCGGCGGGTCTTGCTGTAGCGGCGCTCCAGCTCCGCCGGCGAACAGTCGAGGTACAACACCTCGGGTTGCACGCCGTCGATCGCATGAATGAGCTGGAACGCCGAGCCTGGATCGAAGCCTCGGCTGCGCACGTCCATGCCGACGGCCACCGGCGCGGTCCGGCATTGCTTGGGCCCGTGAACGAAGTCCTCGAGCAGGTCGGCGGGAAGATTGTCGACCGTGTCCCAGCCCATGTCCTCAAGCGCGTCGAGCACCGACGACTTACCCGCGCCGGACAGGCCGGTGACCAGCAGGAGGCGCGGCTTGATCGGCGGCGTGTTCATTCGCTTTTCAATCCGAATCGTTCAAGCGCCAGTGCGACCTTGGACGGAGCGGACGCGGTCATCGCGTCGATCAGCACCAAGGGCAGGTCGGTGCCGAGGAATTGCCGGGCGGCGTTCTCCTGCGGCATGCGCGGCACCTCGCTGGTCAGTTCTACGGCCAAAGCGATCGGCACGGCCTCGGTCGACTCCATGTCGACGATACCGAAGCCGCGAATTTCCATCTTGCCGGCGATTTGCGCCGGTGCCGAGGCGAGCAGCCGCCCGCCGTCGCGGCTGATGATCGTCCGGTCGTCGCTGACCAGCTGAAAGCCGCGGTCGAGCAGGCGCAGCGCCAAATCCGACTTGCCCGATCCCGACGGCCCCAGGATCAGCACCGCCCGCCCGGCGGACGCGACGCACGTGGCGTGGACGGTTTCGGACGACAGCGGCGGGGTCACAGATCGTCTACCGCGGGCAAGGCGATGATGAAGCGCGCGCCCGAAGGCGCATCGTCGCGGTCGAAGACGCTGATTTCACCGTCATGGCCTTCGACGATAGCCTTGGCGATGGCCAGGCCCAAACCGGAATGGCGGCCGAAGTCCTCGGTCTCCGGACGGATGGAATGAAAGCGATGGAAGATTGCCTCGCGCTCATCCTGCGGAACGCCGGGACCCTCGTCGTCGATGCGGATGCGCACCTGGTCATCGACCCGGGTGGCGGCAATCTCGACCAGCCCGCCGGGCGGCGAGAAGCTGATCGCATTGTCGAGCAAATTGTCGATCGCCCGCGCCAGCCGGCCGGGATCGCCCATCACCAGCGTGCTCGATTTGCGCGGCCGGGCGAAGGCAATCCGGGCATTGCCCCGTTCCCGCCGCGTGTTCCAGCCGGCCACCAGTTGCTCGATCAGGGCGCCAAGGTCGACTTCCTCGAACCGCGCCCGGGCCAGTTCGGCGTCGGTCCGCGCCGCTTCGCTGATGTCGCTGATCAGCCGGTCGAGCCGGCGCACGTCCTCGCGCGCGACATCGGTTAGCCGGTTGCGCAACGCGTCGTCGGTGACGGTGCCAAGGCCGTCCAATGCCGAGCGTAGCGACGCAAGCGGGTTCTTAAGCTCATGGGTCACGTCGGCGGCGAAGGCCTCGATATTGTCGATGCGGTGACGCAGCGACTGGCTCATGTCGGCTACCGACCGCGCCAGCAGGCCGATCTCGTCGCGGCGCGAGGGTAGCCGCGGAACCCGCACTTCGCGAGCCCGGCCCAGCCGGACCCGGTGGGCGGCCAGCGCGATACGCCGAAGGGGGCGGACGATGGTGCGGGCAAGAAACAGCGACAGCAGGACGGAAATCAGGATAGCGGCGGCCATCGCCAGCGCCAGCGCCGCCCGCTGGCTGCGCATCGACCGGATCAGGCTGCGTTCGTTGGACGTGACCAGCAAGGCGCCGTCGGCAACCGGCGCCGCGGCGGACAGGACCGGCGTCAGGTCGGGCGCGGTGCGCATGGCGTTGGTAACCTCGCGAAGGCGCGCCGCTTCCTGCGCTTCGGGCCAGGCGGCGATGCTGTCCTGCGCCGGTTCGGCGAAATCCGGTGCGTATTTGGCGCCGACCAGCGCGTTGAAGCCGCGATCCATCGCCCGCGCCGCGTCCTTCATCCAGCTTTCCTTCGCCGGATCGCGCAGCTCGTAGGTCGGGCCGGTCGATGCCCAGCTGTCGAAGGTGCGCCGGCCGCCAGCGCCGTAGATGCGGATCCGGCTGCGCGTCGACTGGCCGATCGCGACCAAGGTGGCGTCGCGGCGCTCCGGGGCGACCGACCGGGCGACGATTGCGGCGATCTCCGCCTCGCGCTCGGTTCGCTGCACCCGCTCCTTGGCCAGTTTGTTGCGAAAGGAATCGAGGTAGATGACGCCCAGCGCCAGGATCAGAACGGTGAAGATGTTCACCGCCAGGATGCGCCACGTCAGGGTCCAGTGCGCGGCCCACGGGCGCGGCGAATGGCGCTTGCGGGCCATCGGCTAGCCCTTTTCCTCGAACCGGTAGCCGACGCCGTAAAGCGTATCGATCGCGTCGAATTGCGGGTCGGCCGCGCGGAACTTGCGGCGGATGCGCTTGATGTGGCTGTCGATCGTTCGGTCGTCGACGTAAACGTCGTCCTGGTAAGCGACGTCGAGCAGCTGGTTGCGATTCTTGACCACGCCCGGACGCTGGGCGAGCGTTTCGAGGATCAGGAATTCGGTGACCGTCAGGGTGACGTCCTTGCCGTCCCATTTCACCTTGTGCCGGGCCGGGTCCATGGTCAGCCGCCCGCGTTCCATCAACGCCTGTTCGGGCTCGGCGCCGGGCGTGGCGCCGTCGCTGCGCGCAAGATCCTGACGCCGCAGGATGGCCCGGATTCGCGCCAGCAACAGCCGCTGTGAAAAGGGCTTCGAGATATAATCGTCCGCGCCCATCGCCAGGCCCAGCGCTTCGTCCAGCTCGTCGTCCTTCGAGGTGAGGAAGATCACCGGCACCGCGCTGAACTCGCGCACCCGGCGAAGCAATTCCATCCCGTCCATCCGCGGCATCTTGATGTCGAACACGCCAAGGTCGGGCGGATTCTCGGCAAAGGCTTTGAGCGCGGTGTCGCCGTCGGTGTAGACGCGCGTGACGAAGCCTTCCGACTGGAGGGCGATCGACACGGAAGTCAGAATGTTGCGGTCGTCATCGACCAGCGCGATCACATGGCTCATTCGGGCGGTCCGGCCGCGGGCTTAGGGGAGGGGGCCACGGCGCACAAGTTGCGCCATCTGTTTTGACCGGGCAACTTTTTCAGGGTTATAGGCGCTGTGATAGTGGAAGCGCGGTGGCTGCCCATGGGTTGCTGCCGCTTGTCTTTTTTAGAGAGGGAAACGAGTGGCTGGCCGCGTTTCGAATTTCGGACTGGATAAGCAGGGCATCGGCACCGATGCCAGGCTCAACTGGAACCTGACCACCGCGCCCCTGGTCGAGCAGGCGGTTCGCCGCGGCGAAGGCGAGCTGACCAAGGACGGCGCCTTGCTGGTCGACACCGGCAAGTTCACCGGGCGCAGCGTGAAGGACAAGTTCATCGTCCGCGACGAGACGACCGAGGACACCATCAACTGGGGCCCGATCAACCAGGCGATGTCGCCCGATCACTGGGCCAATCTCAAGGCCGATTTCCTGGCCGCGCTCAAGGACCAGGACGAACTGTTCGTCGCGGACCTGTTCGGCGGCAGCCAGCCGGAATATCGCGTCAACGTGCGCGTCATTAACCAGATGGCGTGGCACAATTTGTTCATCCGCACCTTGCTGGTCCGGCCGACGACGGAAGAGCTGGCGGATTTCACGCCCGAATACACGATTATCAATCTGCCCAGCTTCAAGGCCGACCCCGCGCGCCACGGCTGCCGCAGCGACACCGTCATCGCGGTCAATCTGACCGAAAAGATGATCCTTATCGGCAACACCGAATATTCGGGCGAGATGAAGAAGGGGGTGTTCGGCCTCCTGAACTATTTGCTGCCGGCGCAGGGCGTGATGCCGATGCACTGTTCGGCCAATATCGGCGCCGACGGCAAAAGCGCGATCTTCTTCGGGCTTTCGGGCACCGGCAAGACGACGCTGTCGGCCGACGCCAGCCGTACGCTGATCGGCGACGACGAGCATGGCTGGTCGGACACGGCGGTCTTCAATTTCGAAGGCGGCTGCTACGCCAAGATGATCAACCTGTCGGCCGAGGGCGAGCCGGAGATTTACGCGACGACCAAGATGTTCGGCACGATCCTCGAGAACGTGGCGATGAACGAGGTTACGCGCGAACTCGACTTCACCGACGCCAGCAAGACCGAGAACACGCGCGGAGCCTATCCGATCGATTTCATCCCCAATACGTCGGATGAAAACCTCGGTCCGCCGCCGTCGACGATCATCTTCCTCACCGCCGACGCATTCGGCGTGCTGCCGCCGATCGCGCGGCTGACGCCCGATCAGGCGATGTACCACTTCCTGTCGGGCTACACCGCCAAGGTTGCCGGCACGGAAATCGGCGTGACCGAACCGGAAGCGACCTTTTCGACCTGTTTCGGCGCTGCTTTCATGCCGCGTCGTCCGACCGTCTACGGCAATCTGCTGAAGGAACGGATCGCGCGCGGCGGGGCCGATTGCTGGCTGGTCAACACCGGCTGGACCGGCGGCAAATATGGCGTCGGCAATCGCATGCCGATCAAGGCAACCCGTGCGCTGCTCAACGCCGCGCTCGACGGCAGTCTGAAGACCGCCCAGTTCCGCAAGGATCCGAACTTCGGGTTCGACGTGCCGGTCCATGTGCCGGGTGTCGACGACAAGATCCTCGATCCGCGCAGCACCTGGGCGGACGGTGAGGAATACGACCGCACGGCCGCCAAGCTGGTCGACCTGTTCGTCGAGAATTTCTCCCAGTTCGCGGACCATGTCGACGAGGGCGTCCGCCAGGCGGCGCCGGTGCAAGGCCAACAAGCGACTCAGGCCACGCCCGCCGAATAGCCCGGTCGCCGATCGGGCCCCGTTTCAAGGACCCGAACGATGACCGACCACCTGCCAAGACTATTCGAATCCGATGCCGCGATCATGCGCATCGGCGAGGGCCTGCTCGCCCGCACCCTGCCGCGCGCCGAATGGACCCACGAGGCCCATCTTGCCGCGACCACCTACGTGCTGCTCAGGCGGCCCGACGTGGATGTCGACGCCAGCCTTGGCGACATCATCCGCGCCTACAACGCCAGCGTCGGCGGCGTGAACAGCGACACCGAAGGCTATCACGAGACCATCACCCGCACGTTCCTCGCCGGGGTGCGCCTGTTCCTGGCCGAAGCCGACCGCCGCGAGCCGCTGTTCGAACTGGTCAATGACCTGTTGCGCTCACCGATCGGCAAGCGCGACTGGCCGCTGCGCTTCTATTCGCCGGAGAGGTTGTTCAGTGTTGAGGCACGGCGTAGCTGGGTGCGCCCCGACCGCGCGTCGCTGCCCTGAGGAAGATGACATGGCCAAGCTGGTGTTTGCGCTCAACCAGTCTCTGGACGGCTATGTCGACCATGACCGGTTCGCGCCGGACCCGGTGCTGTTCCGCCATTTCATCGACGACGTCGCCAGCCTGACGGGGGCAATCTATGGCCGCCGGATGTATGAGGTGATGCGTTATTGGGATGACGACCGGCCGGAATGGGGCGAGGAGGAATGGGCCTATGCGCGGGCGTGGCGAGCGATGCGCAAATGGGTGGTGTCGACGACCCTGGACTCGGTCGGCCCCAACGCGGAGCTGGTCGGCACCGACGTCGCGAGCGAAATCCGGCGGTTGAAAGCCAGCCAGTACGGCACGATCGAGATCGCCGGACCTGAGCTTGCGGGCAGCATGGCTGGGTTGATCGACGAATATCGGCTGTACGTGCACCCGGTCGTTCTCGGCAGCGGCAAACCGCTGTTTACCGGGCCGCGACCGCCGCTTGAGCTGGTTGCGCACGAGCGCATAGGCGCTCACGCCATCCGGCTGACCTACGTTTCGCCTGACGCCGCGGCCTAGCGGGCCGAGGCCAGCATCTGCTGCGCCTGCGCAAGGTGCGCCTGCACCTTGGGCGCGGCCGCTGCAGCCATCTGGCGCAGCGCGGGCGTGGCGCCGGTCTGGCTGTAACCCTGGATCATTGCCAGAGCCTTCTGGTGAGCGGGCACCTGCTGCTGTAGGTAGAGACGATCGAGCGAGGCGGGCGAGGCGGTCAGCAACCGACCATACATCGCCTTCTGGTCGGCGCTAAGCTCGGGCGGCGGCGCCATGACGCCGGCACCGGCGGCCGTCGCCAGCGCGGTGTTCGACATCATCGTATGGTCGGAAATCAGCATCGCCGCGAAGTCGCGCAGCTGCGGGTTCTGGCTCTTCTGCACGATCACCATGCTGGTCATGACCTCGAAGATGTCGCCGGCCCCGGCATGGAACAAGAACGCCTGCGAATCCTGCGTCGCGGCCGCTGCGGATGGTGTCGGAAGCGTCGCCGAGGCAGGGGCTGACAGGCCGGTCAGGGCGGCGGCTGCAGCGGCGATCATCAGGTGGCGGTTCACAAGGCGTCTCCTCAAGAAAAAAGCATAAATCTCGGATTCGCCGGGATTTCCTGGATGGAACCCGCTCGCTCCACCATCGTTCCGCAGTCCTGTTCAAATTTCATTTACCAGCATTGCGAGACCGACGATGACGCGTTTCACCACGACTGCCCTGTTCGCCGGCGGCCTCGCCTCCGCTCTTGCGCTCGCCGCCGCGCCGGTTGCAGCGCAGCAGCCGATGGCCATGCCGGGCATGCCGATGGGGCAGCCGGGCGTGTCCGCAAGCGGCGCCCCGCTCGATGCCGACAGTCAGACCGTCGTCGACGCACTGACCAAGCGGCTCAACTTGCGGCCGTACCATTCGCTCAGCCCGGTCGAGGCGCGCAAGCAGCCGACCTTTACCGACGGCGTGATGGAAGTGCTCCGCCAGCAGGGGCGCCCGACCACGCCACCGCCGGGCACTACCGAAAGCGACATCAGCGTTGGCGGCGCGGCCGGCAACTTGCACGCGCTGCTGATTAAGCCGACCGGGGTAACCGGGCCGATGCCGGTCATCCTCTACTTCCACGGCGGCGGTTGGGTGATCGCCGACAGCAAGGTCTACGCCGGCGGTGCGCGCGGCCTGGCGCGCGAAGCGCAGGCGATGGTGATTTCGGTCGACTATCGCCGTGCCCCGGAAGCGCCGTTCCCAGCGCAGCACGACGATGCGCTGGCATCATACAAATGGCTGCTGGCCAATGCCGCCCGGCTTGGCGGCGACACGTCGCGGATCGCTTTCGCGGGCGAAAGTGCCGGCGGCAACCTTGCGGTCACGACCGCGATCCAGGCGCGCGATGCGGGCCTCCCGCTGCCGCGCCATATCCTGTCGGTCTATCCGATCGCCGGCAATGATTTGAACACGCCGTCCTATCAGGACACGTCCAACGGCCCGACGCTCAACCGTGCGTTGATGGCCTGGTTCTTCCGCTACGTACCGCGGTCCGCGGCCGACCTCATGGATCCGCGCGTCAACGTCGTGAGCGCCAATCTTGCCGGCCTGCCGCCGGTGACGATCGTCGCCGCGCAGGTCGATCCGCTGCGTTCGGAAGGCGAATTGCTGGCCCAGCGGCTGGCCGCCGCGGGGGTCGCTGTCGAACGGCGCGAATGGGCCGGGGCGCCGCATGAATTCTTCGGCGCCGACGCAGTGATCGGCGACGCGCGCGAGGCGCAGCAATGGTCGGGCCAGCGCCTGCGCGCCGCGCTCAACGGCGCTGCCATGCCAATGCCGCAACAGCCGATGCCGCAGCAGCCCATGCCGCAACAGCCAATGCCGCAACCGACGCCGCAGCAGCAGCCGATGCCACAGCCAATGCCGGGCGAACGCGGCTAGGCCGTTTTCGCGTCCCCGGCGGGATAGCGGATAGCCATCACTTCGTAGCTTTTCTCGCCGACAGGAAGGCGGACGATGCGCTCGTCGCCGACCCGCGCGCCGATCAGCGCCCGGGCGAGCGGGGCGCTCCACCCGATGCGGCCGTTGCCGGCGTCCGTTTCGTCGTCGCCGACGATGGTCAGGGTGCGGCGATGGTCGTCCTCATCCGCCAATTCGACCGTCGCGCCAAAGCGAACCTGGTCGCGATCGACCTGGTTGGCGGGGTCGACGACCTTTGCCGCCTTCATGACACGCGACAGAAAGCCCAGCCGGCGGTCAATCTCCCGCAGACGCTTCTTGCCATATTGGTAGTCGGCGTTATCGGACCGGTCGCCAAGCGACGCGGCCCACGACACGACCTCGACCACCTTGGGCCGTTCGGTCGCGAACAGGGTTTCATATTCGCCGCGCAGCCGTTGCAGCCCGTCGGGCGTGATGAAGCGCGGTTTGACGTCGGCCATGGCCGCGGCCTTAGCCCGGCGAACGCTTGCCCAGAAAGCGCGAAACGTGGGTCGTCGCCTGCGCCGTGCCCTGCTGCGGGTTCATCGCGTCATAGACGACCGCATTTTCGACCACCCGCTGAACGTAGCCGCGTGTCTCGCTGAACGGGATCGCCTCGATCCACCCGATCATGTCGACCTGGCCGGTGCGCGGGTCGCCATAGGCGTTGAGCCACTTGCGCACGTTGCCCGCGCCGGCGTTGTAGCTGGCGACCGCCAGCGGCACGCTGCCGTCCCAGGTGTTGAGCATGCGCTGGAAGTAAGACGAGCCCAGCATGATGTTGTAATCCGGCGTGTGCAGCCGGCTCATGTCGTAACCGACGCCAAGCTTGCCCGCCTGTTCGCGCGCCGTCGCCGGCATCAGCTGCATCAGGCCGCGCGCGCCGGCGTGGCTGATGGCGTTGCGATCGAACGAGCTTTCCTGCCGCGCGATGCCGTTGGCCAGCGCCCAGGTCGTGCGCGGGGTCGTCGACAATGTCGGGAAGGCCTCGCGAACGTAGAAGGCGTCGCCGTCGTTGCGGGCAGCGCGGGCGACCCACACGGCCAGGTCCTGCCGGCCAAGCTGACGCGCCATTTCCATCGCCAGCGCCCGCTGTTCGTGCGAATCCAGCGATTCCGCCAGCGCCCGGACGAACAGGGTCTGCTCGTCGGCGCGGCCGGAATAGGTCATCTGGCGGGTGGCCCGGACCAGCGAGTTTTGCCCGAAGGCAGTGCGTGTCGCACTGGCCGCGGCGATCGGTGCGCTGGGTCCCGGTGCCGGAACGCGCAGGCCCAGCCGCTCGAGCGCCAGCTGGCCGTAGAACAGTTCGGGCGAAAGCGCGGCGCGACGGAAGTAATCCTGCGCGGCAGGGGCCTGGCCCGACGCCAGCGCGGCGCGGCCGGCCCAGTACCAGCCCTTGGTCGCTACCTGCAGCGACTTGCCGCCCTGCGCGTAGCGATAGAACATCGCCACCGCGTTGCCGGGATTGCGCAGCCGGTCCATCGCGGTCCGGCCGGCTAGCCAGGTCAGGCTCGTATATTCATCGCGCACGCCATAGGGCTGATCGGCCAGTTGCACGCCTTGCGGAAGGGCATCGTCGACCTGCCGCGCAACGTTATAGGCCAGCGTCGACTGACCCGCCGACAGCGCATCGCCGGCCACCAGCAGCAGCATTTCGTACCAGCGCTCGACGTCGGCCGGGCGTTCTGTGAAGGCATGCGGCTGGGCCGCAAGCTGCGCGGCCATCATCGTGTTGCCGCCATCGCGCAGGTAGCGCAGGCGATCCATTAACAGGCCGGCATCGGCGCCGATGCGGTGCTGCGCGGACCGGAAATAGGTTTCGGAATTGGGCAGCCGCTGCTGCATCGCGACGCGCGCGTTGAACGCGGCTTGGCGGTCCGGGCTGGTCCATGCCAACAGCCGGGCGGCATTGTTGGGATCCTTGGCGAACAGCAGCGCGTCGACCCGGCGGTTGTGGTCCTGCGGGGTCAGCTGCGCCCCGTAGCGGGCGAGGATGGCGGCTTCGTCGGCGCTGTTGAGGCTGTCCGACGCCCACGCTTCCTTGGCGGCGGTAACCGCTTCGGCGCCGCGGCCGGACTGCGCAAGCGCGTCGGCATAGCGGGTCCAGCCGGTGCCGGTACGCGGCTTTTCGACCTGGAAGAAGCCGAGCACGAGGGCGGCATTCTCGCCCGGGCGCATCGACCGTTCCGCCTGGCGGCGAAGCGTGCTTTCGCCCGGCCATTCGCGGTTCGCGTTGAGGAAGCGAGCGTAGTCCGAGAAGCTGTAATTGCCGCCCTGGCGAAGGCGGCGCCAATCGTTGATCGCATAGAGGATGCCGTTGTCGGCGGCCTGGACGGCTGCCGCCGCGCCGCCCGCGGCAGCCGGCGCGCCGGCCGGCGACGCCGCCAGCATCAGTTCGGGAAGTTTCTCAGCGGTGGCGGACGCCGTGAATGCCAGGAGGATCGGAACGAGGAAAGCTGCTCTACCCATGCTGGACATCCTAGTAACCGCCTCCTTATCAGTGTCTGAACGAAACCGGTCCCTAACAGGCTTGCGACTCCCAAGTGAAGGAAAAATCGATGTTTTTCGGTTCGATACCGGCTTTGGTCACCCCATTTGCCAATGGGTGTGTCGATGAAGACTCACTGCGGTCCTTCGTCGCGTGGCAGATCGAGCAGGGCTCGGACGGCCTCGTCCCCTGCGGAACGACGGGGGAGGGGGCGACCCTCACCGACGCCGAGCATCGCCGGGTGATCGAGATCACGGTCGAAGTCGCGGCTGGCCGGGTTCCCGTCATCGCCGGGTGCGGATCGAACGACACCGCCCGCGCCATCGCGCTGACCAACGCGGCAAAGGATGCCGGGGCGGATGCCGCGCTGCACGTGCCGCCATATTATAACCGCCCCAACCAGGACGGGATCTACAATCACCTTGCCGCCGTTGCCGACTGCGGCATTCCCGTCGTGCTTTATAATGTCCCGTCACGGACGATCACCGACATCGCAGTCGAAACGATGGGCCGGCTGGCGCAATTGCCCAACGTCGTCGCGGTCAAGGACGCCACCGGCAACCTGGCCCGTGTATCCGCCCAGCGCGCCGCCTGCGGAAGCGACTTTGTCCAGCTTAGCGGCAATGACGACATGGCACTCGGCTTCAACGCCATGGGCGGCGTCGGCTGCATCAGCGTCAGCGCCAACGTCGCGCCGAAACTGTGCAGCGACTTCCAGCGGGCAACCCGCGAAGGCCGCTGGGACGATGCGCTCGAGCTTCAGGACCGCCTGTTCCCGCTCCACACGGCCATGTTCACCGACGCCTCGCCCGGCCCGGTCAAATATGCCCTCAACTGCGTCCGCCCCGAATTCCCGGCAACGCTTCGTGCCCCAATGACCGAACCGTCCGCCGCAGCGAAAAAGGCGGTCGACGCCGCACTGGAACACGCCGGACTGTCCTGAGGCAGGGTTCCCCTCGGCGGTGGCAGTAGCTACATCGCGCCGCACATGGCCAAGCCGCGTCCCGCCGAATTCGACAAGCAGAAGGTCGTCGCCGAAAACCGGCGCGCGCGCTTCGACTATTTCATCGAAGACAAGTTCGAGGCCGGGCTGGCGCTGGTCGGTACCGAAGTGAAGGCGCTGCGTCAGGGCGAGGGGTCGATCGCGGAAAGCTATGCGACCATCGACGGCGAGGAAGTGTGGCTGATCAACAGCCACATTCCCGAATACAGCCATGGCAACCGGCTCAATCATGAGACCCGGCGCGCTCGCAAGCTGCTGCTGACCAAGCGCGAGATCAACAAGCTGCACGGTGCGATCAACCGGCAGGGGCTGACCGTCGTGCCGCTGTCGATCTATTTCAACGCACGCGGCAAGGCGAAGGTCGAACTGGCGCTGGCTAAGGGCAAGAAGGCCCATGACAAGCGCGAGACGATCAAGGAACGCGACTGGAAGCGCGAACAGGGCCGGCTCCTGCGCCACGGCTAGGCCGGGCCTTTCGACCTGCGTGCCCGCGCTTTCGGCCAGCGGCTTTGACGCTGTTCGCCCGCACGCCCTATAGCTGGCGCCACAATCTTGGGGAGTTGATCACCACATGCGTTCGCTAATCGCCATTCTCGCCGCCGGCACCGCGCTCGGTGGCTGCGCCACCACGCCCGTCCCTATGGTCCCGCCGCCAGCCGAAGTCGTCGAGGCCGCCCCGCCGGCGGCCGCCCCCGCGCCGAAGCCCGAGCTCGGGACTTTCGGCTTCGACACCGCGGGCATGAACACGACGGTGCTGCCGGGCAACAATTTCTACGAATATGCCAACGGCACCTGGGCCAAGGCGACCCAGATCCCCGCCGACAAGTCGAACTACGGCATGTTCACCATGCTCGACGACCTTTCAAAGGAGCGCACCCGCACCATCGTCGATGAAGCGGCCAAGGATCCCAACAACAAGATCGGGCAGGCCTACACCGCCTTTCTCGATACGGCGGCCATCGAGTCCAAGGGGCTGACACCCATCGACCCGTGGCTGGCCGACATCCGTGCGGTCGACAGCCGCGACGATCTGCCCGCGCTCTACGCCAAGGCCGATCGCATGGGCATTCCCAACCCGTTCCTGCTGTACATCGGCCAGGACGACAAGAACCCGACGCGCTATGTCACCAGCCTGGTCCAGGGCGGCATCGGCATGCCGGACCGCGATTATTATCTGTCCAAGGACCCCAAGATCGCGCCCAAGCGCGACGCTTACCTGAAGCATCTGACCAACATGCTGACGCTGGCTGGCGAAACCGATGCGGCCAAACGCGCGGCGGCGATCTTGGCGATGGAAACCGACATCGCGAAGGTCCATTGGACGCAGGTCGACAGCCGCGATGCGGACAAGACCTACAATCTGTTCCAGCTCGCCGAGTTCGACCGGTCGGCGCCGGGTTTCGACTTCACCCGCTTCCTCAAGCTCGACGGGATCGAGGCCAGCGAGGTCAACGTGCTGCAGCCGAGCGCCGTCCGCGGCACCGCGGCGGTTGTCGCACGCGCGCCGTTGCAGGTGCTTCGCGACCAGATGCTGGTGCGTTCGCTCGATGCCTATTCCGCCGTGCTGCCCAGCGCGATCGACCGCGAGGCCTTCGCTTTCCACGGCACCGCTTTGTCGGGCACGCCGGAACAGGAAGTCCGGTGGAAGCGCGGCGTCGGTTTCGTCACCGGCGCCTTGTCGGATGACGTCAGCAAGATTTACGTCCAGCGCTATTTCCCGCCCGAAACCAAGGCGGCGGCCGACACGCTGGTCCGCAATGTGGTCGAGGCCATGGGCCGGCGGATCGACGGGCTCAGCTGGATGGCGCCGGAAACGAAGGCGCGGGCGCGCGCCAAGCTGGCCAATTTCACCACCAAGATCGGCTATCCCGACCAGTGGCACGACTATTCGGCGCTGACGATCCGTGGCGACGATGCGTTCGGCAACATGGTCCGCGCCAACGAATGGGCGCATGTCGATGCGCTGTCGAAGCTCGGTGGCCCGATCCGCAAGTGGGAATGGGGCATGACCCCGATGACGGTAAATGCCTATGCCAATTTCGGCATGCAGGAGATCGTCTTCCCGGCATCGATCCTGCAACCGCCGTTCTTCGACCCGAATGCCGATCCGGCAATCAATTATGGCGGCATCGGCGCCGTGATCGGGCATGAAATCAGCCACCATTTCGACGACCAGGGTTCGAAATATGACGAGCAAGGTCGGCTCAAGGAATGGTGGACCGCGGCGGACAAGAAGGCGTTCGAAGCCGCGACCAAGTCGCTGGTCGCACAATATGACGCGTACGAGATTTTCCCCGGCGCCAACGTCAAGGGCGCGTTCACGCTGGGCGAGAATATCGGCGACCTCGCCGGCCTGACCGTGGCCTATGACGCCTATCAGCACACGCTCGGCGGGCAGCCTGCTCCGGTCATCGACGGGACTACCGGCGACCAGCGCTTCTACCTTGGCTGGGCGCAGGTCTGGCGGCGCAACTACCGCGAGGAAAATCTGCGCAACCGGTTGATCACCGATCCGCACTCGCCGTCGGAACAGCGGACGTCGGTAGTTCGTAACCTCGACCCCTGGTATCCCGCTTTCTCCGTGCAGCCGGGGCAGACCCTGTACCTGACGCCGGAACAACGGGTGCGCATCTGGTAGGCGGGACCGCCTAGCCATGCTCCAGCAGGAACTTCCGGTCCTCGACGCACGGCCGGTCGACGGCGGCATGCTGTGGCTGGTGCCCGGCATTGCCGCGGCCGCCGTGCTGACCGGTGCCGCGCTCCTGTGGCTGGCCGCAGGCCCGATTGCCGGGCTGCTGTTCCTGGTCGTCGCCGGCGCGGCGCTCGCGGCGCTCGCGCTGCGCCGCCCGTCGGCGGTCGCGGTGCCGGACCTCTCGCAGGTGACCTCCGCGCCCGATTTTTCGCTCGTCGGCACGGCGCTCGGCCTCACCCCTGACGCCGTCGCGCTGACCAGCAGCGAAGGCGTCCTGCTGGCCGCCAACGCGGGCTATCGCGAGCGGTTCGAGAACCGTCCGCCGCAGGCGCTCGCCGCCGACCCGCAATCGGACGAGGCATTGTCGATGGCACGGGCGATGGCGTGGCGCGACGGCGGCGGCTGCACCACCGGCATCGCAGTCGGCAAGGATCGGTTCGCGGTGGAGGTGGAGCGCGTGGGAGCGCGCAACGATTTGCTGCTGTGGCGCTTCCTCAAGCCCGCCCCGCGCGATGCCGCCGGCCTGGCGGCGCACCGGTTGCGGGGCGAAGCGGGCCGGCGGTTGGCCGATGCCGGGGTGCTGGCGGCCTTTGTCGGCGCCGAGGGCGATCTGGTCGCGTGGAACAGCCTGTTCGAATCGCGCGCCCTGGGCGGTGCTACGCCCAAAGGCCCGTCGCCGCTCGCCGACCTGGTCGATACCACCGAGGACGGACGCTACCGGCTGCGCTGCGAAGGCGAACTCGGGCGGTCGATGAGCGCGGTCCAGATTCCGCTCGAAGCACCGGGCTTCGAGGGCCATTCCTATTTCTACCTGTTCGACAGTGCGGAAACGGCGTCGTTGTCGGGGTCGCAGCATCTGCAGGCGATGCTCGACATCCTGCCGATCGGGCTTGCGCTGGTCGATCGCGACGGCCGCTTCCTGACCATGAACGACGCCTTCCGCCAGGCGTCGGGCACGAAGACCGCGCGGCCGGTATATCCGGGCGACCTGGTGGTGAAGGAAGACAAGGCCGCGGTTGCCGACGCTGTCCGTCGCCATGCGCGCGGTCCGGCCATGTCGGGCGATATCGCGGTGCGGCTGGCGCGGAGCCCGAAAGAGCCGGTGGCGCTGACCATCGCCGGCCTGCGCGGGCTCGGCGACGCCGCGGTGCTGTTGCTGCTCAAGGATAATAGCGAGGAGGCCAAGCTTAAGCGGCAGGTCGCGCAGGCGACCAAGATGCAGGCGGTCGGCCAGCTTGCCGGCGGCGTCGCCCATGACTTCAACAACATCCTCACCGCGATCATCGGTCATTGCGATCTGATGCTGATGCGGCACACGCCGGGGGACAGCGATTTCGACGACATCCAGCAGATCAAGTCGAACTCCAACCGGGCCGCCGGCCTGACTCGCCAGCTGCTCGCCTTTTCGCGCCAGCAGACGTTGCGTCCACAGGTGTTGCAGCTGACCGATGTGGTGGCGGAGGTGTCGCATTTGCTAAAGCGGCTGCTCGGCGAGACCGTGCAGCTGGTGGTCAAGCATGGCCGCAACCTCGGCTCGGTCCGCGCCGACCCTGGCCAGCTCGAACAGGTCATCGTCAACCTGGCCGTCAACGCGCGCGACGCGATGGCGGGCAAGGGCGGCGGCACGCTGACCATCCAGACCTACGCGGTCCATGCCGACCAGGTCGCGGAACTTGGCTCGGACATCCTGCCGGTTGCGCATTACAGCGCCATCTCGGTCACCGACACCGGCGCCGGGATCCCGGCCAGCGTGCTGGGTAAGATTTTCGAACCCTTCTTCACCACCAAGGAAGTGGGCAAGGGCACCGGCCTCGGTCTCTCGACGGTCTACGGCATCGTCAAGCAATCGGGCGGCTTCATCTTCGCCGATTCCAAGGTCGGGGAGGGGACGCGTTTCGTCATCTACCTGCCCGTCCATCGGGTCGAAGCCGACGCCGGCAAGGTCCCGGCCGCGGCCAAGCCAAAAGTCCACGAACTGTGGGGCACCGGCACCGTCCTGCTGGTCGAGGACGAGCCGATGGTTCGCGCGGTGGCTGAGCGGGCGCTGACCCGCCACGGTTACAAGGTGATCAGCGCAAGCAACGGGGAAGAGGCGCTGGAGGTGATCGAGCGCGGCGACGAGATCGCGCTGATGATCAGTGACGTGGTCATGCCCGGCATGGACGGGCCGACCACCGTTCGCGAAGCGCGCAAGTCGCGCCCCGACCTGCCGATCCTCTTCATGTCGGGCTATGCCGAGGAGCAGCTGCGCAAGTCGATCGACCTCGACAATGTCGCGTTTTTGCCAAAACCCTTCTCGGTTCAGGAACTTGCCGAAGCCGCGCGGCGGGCCCTCGCGGAAAAATAAACTCTTGCCGGACGGAATTCCCGCCGTATTTGCGGGGCCTATGACCGTGTCCCGTTCGATCCTTGTCGTCGAAGACGAACCGCTGATCGCGATGATGCTCGAGGATTTCCTCGAAACCCTCGGCCATACGGTCCACACCACCTGCGACACCGTCAAATGCGCGATCGACGCCATCGACGAGACCAAGCAGGGCGATGTCGACGTCGCCATCATCGACGTCAATCTCGGCGGCGAAACCGCCTGGCCGGTGGCCCAGCGGCTGCGCGAGGAAAGCATTCCGTTCGTCATCGCCACCGGCGGCCACGTCGATCCGCCGCCCGCCGAATTCGCCAACGTGCCGACGATTGAAAAGCCCTACACGGTCGATCGCCTGACCCCGGCGATCGAGGCCGCGATCAACGCCTGAGCAGCGCTTCGCGCGCCAGCGCGGTTGCCCGTCGTCACGACCGCCAATCCACCGCGCAACGCTGGTACGATAGGCCCTATTGTATTGAATCAAACTGGGATAGTTGTCGGCTAACGCCTGGCAAGGGGCCGCGGGTAGCGTAGAGTGGGAGATTGCGATGGGCAGTCCGGTGATCGTGCAAGGTTATCCAGATTACGAGTACCGCGAAGGAGATACGGCGGCGTATTTTGATACTGCTGTCACTATCACAGACCCTGACAACGATTTGAGGTTCATACAGGTGCTTCTCTATGGAGAATCGTCTGGGGATCGTATTGGGCTCGGCGGAAATGTGACCCTTGCAGACAACGGGCACCTGTATATCGACGGGAGGGATGTCGGTTTTGCTGACCTCGACTCCAGTTCATTCACTTACTCCACCAATCGTTCTGCATCCACCCAGGACTTTGAGACAATCCTTCGGTCGCTTTATTATTATAACATCGATGGCGACGCTTTGACGGATCACAACGTGACTTTGTCGGTCTATGTCGATGATATGGAATTAAATTCCGACAATGCATTTTACTACGTTGATGTGCTTGCCGAGGACGACCCGGCCGTAGCCCAAGACGATCGTTTCTATGGTGACGAATCTTCTGTCGTCTCCGGCAACGTTTTCGATGACAATGGCTACGGTCCGGACAGCGATCCCGACGGTCCGGCTCTGCAGGTCACTGCGGTGAACGGAGAGGCGGCCTACGTCGGCACGCAAATCACGCTCGACGATGGCTCGCTGCTGACCGTCAACGCGGACGGGACGTTCACGTACGATCCGAACGGAGCCTATGCGACGATCCCCGGACCGGACTCAGGCAGCCCGTATTACTTCGGGCTTCCATCCTTCACCTACACCCTCGCCAACGGCAGCACGGCCACGGTCGCGATCGGCCTGACGGGGGTCGATAGCGAAGGTGACAGGGTGGTCGGCACGGGCGGCGACGATGTCCTTGACGGCGGCATCGGCGCGGACGCCATGTACGGTCTTGCCGGCGACGATACCTTTCTCCTCGATAACGCCGGCGACGTTGTGTACGAGAACCCGGACGAGGGTTCGGACACGATCCGCTCCACGGTCTCCTTCTCGCTCCCGGACAATGTGGAAGACCTGATCCTGACGGGTGGCGGCAACATCGACGGGTTCGGCAACGGGCTCGACAATCAACTCTTCGGCACCATCGGCAACAACCTGCTCGACGGCGGTGGCGGCGCGGACATCATGCGCGGCGGCGCGGGCGACGATAGCTATTACGTCGACAACGCCGATGACCGCGTGTCGGAGCGAGACGGCGCGGGCAGCGATACGATCCGCTCATCCGTGAGCTACCGCATGCCGCTCAACGTCGAAACGCTGATCCTGACCGGCCCCTACGCGATCAACGGAAGCGGCAATTTCCAGGCCAACGTGCTGATCGGCAACGACGCGGACAACGTGCTCAACGGCGCCGCCGGCGCGGATACCCTGCAAGGGGAGGGGGGCAACGATACGTTCGTCGTGGACAATCCCGGCGATCTGATCGTCGAGACCGCGGACCACGGGCGCGACGCAGTGCTGGCATCGATCAGCTACACCTTGACCGACAATGTCGAGGACCTGCGTCTGACCGGCACGAACATGATCGACGGTACCGGTAACGACCTTGCCAACTTCATCCTCGGCAACGCCGCGGCCAACGTGCTGACGGGATGGGACGGCGACGACGCACTCAACGGCGGCGGGGGCGACGACCGCCTGCTCGGCGGCGACGGCAACGACACCCTCAATGGCGGCAACGCCTCCGACTGGATCGATGGCGGCGCTGGACTGGACGTCATGGCTGGCGGCAGCGGGGCGGACTATTTCGTCTTCGCGATGGAAACGCACAGCGGTGCGACGCCGAGAACGGCGGACCGCATCCTCGACTTCAGCCGTGCGCAGGGCGACCGTATCCTGGTGAGCATGGATGCCGACACCAGTACCGCGGAGAATGATCCCTTCACGTTCATCGGGACCGGCGCGTTCACCCAGAACGCCGGCGAGCTGCGCTACGAACAGATCGGCGCCAACACCTACGTGTTCGGCGACACCGACGGCGACGGCACGGCCGACTTCGCCATCCGGGTGGACGGAACGCACGCTTTCCAGGCAGGAGATTTCATCATCTAGCGACGCTTTCGTTCCCTACTTGTTCCGCGTGAACAAACGCGGTACAGAGTCGCCATCGCGGGACATTGCTCGGTCGTCCCAGGGTCGGCATTGACGAAAGGGTGAACACCATGGCAGCGCAGCTCAAAGTCATCAAAAGCGGATTGGATACTCCCAGCATGGACCGGCAAAAGGCGCTCGAAGCGGCGCTTGCACAAATCGATCGCGCATTCGGCAAGGGCTCGGCGATGAAGCTGGGCAGCCGTGAAAAGATCGAGATCGACACGATTTCCACCGGCAGCCTGGGCCTCGACATCGCGCTTGGGGTCGGCGGCCTGCCGCGCGGCCGGGTGATCGAAATCTACGGTCCGGAAAGCTCGGGCAAGACGACGCTTGCGCTGCACACCATTGCCGAGGCGCAGAAGAACGGCGGTACGGCCGCCTTCGTCGACGCCGAACATGCGCTCGACCCGGTCTATGCCAAGAAGCTGGGCGTGGATATCGACGAACTGATCGTGTCGCAGCCCGATACCGGCGAACAGGCGCTTGAAATCGTCGATACGCTGGTCCGCTCCAACGCGGTCGATATCCTCGTCGTCGACTCGGTCGCTGCGCTCGTCCCCCGTGCCGAGATCGAGGGCGAGATGGGCGACAGCCATGTCGGCCTGCAGGCGCGGCTCATGTCGCAATCGCTGCGCAAGCTCACCGGCTCGATCAGCCGGTCACGCTGCATGGTCATCTTCATCAACCAGCTGCGGATGAAGATCGGCGTGATGTACGGCAACCCGGAAACCACGACCGGCGGCAACGCGCTGAAATTCTACGCGTCGGTTCGTCTCGACATCCGCCGCATCGGCCAAATCAAGGACCGCGACGATATCGTCGGCAACACCACCCGCGTGAAGGTGGTCAAGAACAAGGTCGCGCCGCCGTTCAAGCAGGTCGAATTCGACATCATGTACGGCGAGGGCGTGTCCAAGGTCGGCGAGATCCTCGACCTTGGCGTCAAGGCCGGGATCGTCGAGAAATCCGGGGCCTGGTTCAGCTACGACAGCGTCCGCATCGGACAGGGCCGTGAGAACTCTAAACAGTATCTCAGGGACAATCCGGAGATGGCGCAGCGCATCGAAAATGCGGTGCGCGGTCGCACGGACGAGGTCGGCGAGGCGCTGATGGCGGGTCCGGATCCCGAAGACGCCGACGACTGACAATCCGGCCGCGACCGGCGGCGTTCAACGACTGAAGGGGCGGCGGCTCGTGGATGCATGGCATCCCGTCCGCCGGCCTTTTCATTCTTCGCTCAACACAGGTCTTCGGGGATCGCCGGCGGGATGGTCGCCGCGGTGTCGACTCGGATCGGCGCGAACAGTTTCCTGGGCTCGGTCGCGAGAACAAGCAGGAAGGACACCAAGCCGCAAATGGCCGTGCCCCACAGGAATGGCGCGGTCGTGCCGTCGAATGCCTGGCCGATGGCAAAGCCGATCAGCGCCGCGAAGATGGTGCCGGTCATGCCCTGCACCGACGAGGCCGTGCCGGCGATCGGCGCCATATGCTCCATCGCCAGCGTGCTGAGGTTGGATGAGGTGAAGGCGAAGCAGACCATCGTCAGCGACTGCAGGGCGACGAACAGCCACAGGTTCTCGGCGACGAAATAGCCGACCAGTGCGTGGGCGGTGGTGAGGACCGCCAGCACCAGCGCCGCCGAATGGCCGACGCGGCGCAGGCCGTAGCGCCCGACCACGCGGCTGTTGGCCCAGGACGCCAGCGCCATCGGCGCGGCGATGCCGCCGAACACCAGCCCGATCGCCCCCGGGGCGCCGTAGACGTCGAACACGATCTGCTGGATTGAGGAGATGTAGGCGATGAGGATGCCGAAGCTGGCCGTCAGCGCGAGCGTGTAGCCGCGTGACTGCGGTTCCCGGATCACGGTCGCGGTCGCGGCGAGGATGTCGCGCCAGTTCAGCGAGCGGCGGTAATCGGGATGCAGGGTCTCGGGCAGCCGGATCGACGACCAGACCAGCATGACGAGCGCGTAGATTGCCAGCAACAGGAAGATCCACGGCCAATCACCGACCAAAAGGATGGCCTGGCCGACCGACGGGGCCAGCACCGGCACGACCATGAAGGTCATGAACACCAGGCTCATGATCCGCGCCATCGCTTCACCTTCGAACAGGTCGCGTACCACCGACACCACCAGCACGCGGGTGACGGCCGCCGAAGCTCCCATCGCCGCACGGCCCGCGATCAGCAGCGGGAAGGTCCAGGCAAAGGCGCACAGCAGGGAAAAAAGCCCGTACAGGATGATCCCGACGGCCAGCACCGGCTTGCGCCCGAAACGGTCGGCCAGTGGCCCCCAGATCAGCTGCGTCGACCCGAAGCCGATCATGTAGGCGACGACGATCAGTTGCCGGCGATTGTCTTCGGTGACGCCCAGCGACTCGCCGATGTCGGGCAGCGCCGGGATCATCACGTCGATGGCGAAGGCGTTGAGCGCCATTAGCCCAGCGAGCAGGGCGATCGTCTCGCCCGTCCCGGGAACCGTCTTGCCATCCTTTGGTGCGCTGTTCAGCATCGGTCCCTCGCGTGGAGCAGCGGCTGCTGGCCGATTGGGGTCCAACGTGCAAGGACTATGGCTCACAGGCGCGAAGGAGCTTGCGGTGCGGACCGTATCACTGACTGGATTGCCGACCGACAGCCACTCGTCGTACCTGCGCGGACCGGCCGCGGCCCCGGCGTTGATCCGCCAGGCGCTGGGCTCCGATCACTGGAACCGCTCGTCCGAAAGCGGCATCGACCTCGACGTCGACCTGTGCGTCGAAGACGGTGGCGATCTTGCGCTCGACGAGGGCGAGGGGGATTTCGATCGCATTCGAATGAGCGCACGCGAGGCAGCCGCGGCGGGCAAGGTGCCGATCTTTCTCGGCGGCGATCACATGGTCACCTATCCCGTCGTCGCCGGCATCGCCGATGCGCTGGGGCCGGTTCAGATCCTTCATTTCGATGCCCATCCGGACCTGTACGACGATTTCGAAGGCGATCCGCTCAGCCACGCTTCGCCCTTCGCGCGGATCATGGAGGGTGGAATGGCGACCCGGCTGGTGCAGGTCGGTATCCGTACGCTCAATGCCCATTGCCGGGAGCAGGCGGCCCGGTTCGGCGTGGAAATCGTCGCCGCGGCCGACTTCGCCGCCGCCGCCGTGCCGATCCCGCATGGCCCGCTCTACATCAGTATCGATATCGACGCGCTCGACCCGGCCTATGCGCCGGGCGTGTCGCATCACGAACCCGGCGGCCTGTCCGTTCGCGAAATCCTGTCCGTGCTGCACCGCGTGCAATCGCGCATCGTCGGCGCCGACGTGGTCGAATATAATCCGCAACGCGACATCAACGGCATGACCGCCGTCGTCGCCGCCAAGTTCGTCAAGGAATTGGCCGCTCTGGCCGCCAGGGGAGACAGCCAATGATCGTCCATTCAATCCGCCTGGCGGAACGCCGGTCATGACCCAGTCGCCTGATTGGGCCGGCCAGGGCGGCGATGCCTGGGCCGAACATTGGCACAGTACCGACCAGGCGCTGGCCAAGGTCGGCGATGCGCTTGACCGCGCGGTCGCCAAGGCGGCGCCGATCGGCCCGATCCGCGCGCTCGATGTCGGCTGCGGACCCGGCACGACGTCGCTGGCCCTGGCGGCGGAGCGGCCCAACGCCGAAATCCTGGGGTGCGATCTGTCCGCGTCGCTCATTGCCATCGCCAACCAGCGCAGCGAGGACGTCCCCAACCTGCGGTTCGTGCAGGAGGACGCGTCGAAGGCGGCGCGCGATCATGGTCCGTTCGACCTCATCTTCTCCCGCCACGGCGTGATGTTCTTCGACGAACCGAAAGCGGCCTTCGCGACCCTTCGCCGATCGGCCCGCGACACCGCCAGCCTGGTCTTCTCCTGCTTTCGCGAATGGTCCGCCAATCCGTGGGCGGCCGAACTCTCCGCCGCGGCCCTCGGCACAAAGGCGGAAGCTCCGGAAAAAGGCCCGGGCGCCTTTGCTTTCGCCGACCCGGACTATGTCGAAAAGCTGCTCAAGCAATCCGGATGGGCCGGAGCCGAGCCGGCCAGGCTCGATTTCGACTATGTCGCGGGAAGCGGCCCGCAGGCCGCCGACGAAGCGATGCGGTTCCTGCTCGACATCGGACCGGCCGCGCGGGTGCTGAACGCGCCCGGCGGCGAGCGCGATCCCGAAGCGGTCGCCCGCGTCCGCGCGGTGGTCGAAAAACATGGGAAGGGCGATAGCGTGGTTTTTCCCGCCTCGGCGTGGATCTGGACTGCCACCGCCGCCTGACGGCTGGCCCGCCGGGCGCCGCCGTGCCAAGGTCGGCCTGCCGCATTTCCAAGGGGGGACAGTCATGCGCCAGCTTCATTTTCATCGCCGCACGTTTCTCGCGGCCGGCGCGGCATCGGCGGCGCTGTCGGCGCTGACCGGGCGCGCCGCCGCGGCGATTACCGAACAAGCGGCGCCGATGGCCCTGCCGCCGCCAATCACCCGCGCCGAGCGGCTGGCGCGGATCGGACGGGCGCAGGCGCTGATGGCGTCCAGCGGGATCGGTGCCGTGCTGATCGAATCTGGGCCGAGCCTCGATTACTTTACCGGCATCCAGTGGTGGCGCTCCGAACGGCTGACCGCCGTCGTCATCCCGGCGCAGGGCGACCCGATCGTCGTCACCCCGTTTTTCGAAGGTCCGACTATCCGCGAGATGCTTGCGGTCCCGGCCGAGGTTCGCACCTGGCAGGAGGATGAAGAGCCGCTGAAACTCGTCGCCGACTTCCTCCGTGAAAAGGGCGTGGCCGGCGCCCCCATCGGGTTCGAAGAGACCAATCGCTTCTTCATCGCCGACCGCCTGCGGCAAGCATTGCCCGCGGCCAACATCGTTAGCGCCAATCCGGCGGTCCGGGCGCTGCGCATGATCAAGACGCCCGCGGAACTGGCGCTGATGCAGGCGGCGGCCGACATCACGCTAAGCGCCTATCGAACTATCGCGCCGCAGATTCGCGAGGGGATGACTCCCGCCGAAATCGACAGACTTTACGTCGCCGCGGTCACCGCGTTGGGCGGAAAGACCGATGGCGGGCTGATCTTGCTGGGCGAAGCGGCCGCCTATCCGCACGGCTCCGGCAAGCCGCAGCACGTCCGCAAGGGCGAAGTCGTGCTGCTCGACTGCGGCTGCGATGTGCACGGTTATCAGTCCGATATTTCGCGCACCTTCGTGTTCGGCGCCGACCCGTCGGTCGAACAGCGCAAGGTGTGGGACCAGATGCGCCGCGGCATGGACATCGCGATGGCGGCGGCCAAGGTCGGCGCGCCCGCCGGTTCGGTCGATGACGCGGTCCGCAGCGCGTACGAAAGCTGGGGCTATGGCCCGCGCTACAAGCTGCCCGGCACGTCGCATCGCACGGGTCACGGCATCGGCATGGAAGGCCATGAACCGATCAATCTGGTCCATGGCGAAGCCACCCCGCTGGCGCCGGGCATGTGCTTTTCCAACGAGCCCGGCATCTACCTTCCGGGCAAGTTCGGCATCCGGCTGGAGGATTGCTTCCACATGACCGCAACGGGGCCGCGCTGGTTCACGCAGCCGCCGCCGTCGATCGACCAGCCGTTCGGCTGAGCATTTGACACCGCGCGGCGCGCTCCGCAAAGCCGCTGCCTGAGGCAATAGGGGGAGTGATCATGGTCGAAGCGGAGGAGAAACGCGGCCTCAGCCTGCAATGGCAGATGCTGGTCGGCTTCCTCGTCGGCCTGATCGCCGGCCTCATCGTCTACTCGACGTCGCAGGGCGCGCCCTGGGTCGAAACGGTCACGACCTATATCACTCAGCCGATCGGGCAGGTGTTCCTGCGCCTGCTGTTCATGCTCGTCATCCCGTTGCTGTTTTCGGCACTGGTGGTCGGCATCTCGGAAATGGGCGAAATCCGCTCGCTCAAGCGTGTCGGGATCCGGACCCTGCTGTATACGGTCGTCGTCTCGTCGATCGCGGTCGCCGTCAGCCTGGCGGTGGTCAATTTGCTGCAGCCGGGGGCAGGCGTCGATCGCTCGGCTGCGAGCGAACTGCTGGCCGCGCAGGGCGAACGCGCCGGGGCGATCATCCAGACCGGCGCCGAACAGCCGTCGGGCATCGATGCCTTCGTCACGATCATCCCCAACAACCTTGTCGAAGTGATGGGGTCGAACAGCTCGATCCTGTCGGTAATGTTCTTCGCCTTGTTCTTCGGCATCGGCCTGCTGCTCACCGACACGCCCAATTCGCGCAAGCTGCAGAACGGCTTCGAAGGCCTGTTCGACGTGACGATGCGGCTGATCCTGATCGTCATCAAGCTGGCGCCGATCGCGGTCGCCTGTTTCATGTTCAACCTTGCCGCCTTGTTCGGCTGGGACTTGCTGATCCGGCTGTCCGCCTACGTCGGCGTCGTGTTGCTGGCGCTGGGCATCCAGATGTTCCTCGTCTTCCCGGCCCTGCTCGCGACGCTGGGGAAGAAGAATCCGCTGACCTTCTTCCGCCAGACCCAGGAAGCCAGCGTGATGGCTTTTTCCACCGCGTCGTCGAACGCGACGCTGCCGACCGCGCTGCGCGTGGCGGACGAAAATCTCAAGCTGCCGCGGCGCATCTCGCGTTTCGTCCTGACCATCGGCGCGACCGCCAACCAGAACGGCACTGCGATGTTCGAAGGCGTCACCGTACTGTTCCTCGCCCAGTTCTTCGGCGTCGAACTGAGCCTGTGGCAGCAGATCACCGTGATGCTGGTGTGCATCCTTGGTGGCATCGGCACAGCGGGTGTTCCTGCTGGATCCCTGCCGGTGGTGGCGCTGATCCTGGCGATGGTCGGGATCGAACCGCAGGCCATCGCCATCGTGCTCGGCGTCGATCGTTTCCTCGACATGTGCCGGACCACGCTCAATGTCGTCGGCGACCTCGTCTGTGCGCAGGTCATTTCGGCGGCCGAACCCGAAGACCTGCCAGTGAAAGCCCAGACTGCCTGATGACCGATACCAGTACGCTCGAATTCGGCCGCAACATCCTGCACGACGAGGCGCGCGCGCTGGATGCGCTCGCCGACGACCTTGGCGAGGAATTCTCAAGAGCCATCGATCTTCTCCTCGACATGTCGGGCAAGCTGATCGTCGCCGGGCTGGGCAAATCGGGCCATGTCGCGCGCAAGATCGCCGCGACCTTCGCCTCGACCGGGACCACCGCCACCTTCCTGCACCTGGCTGAGGCGATCCACGGCGACCTTGGCATCGCGGCCAGCGGCGATGTCGCGATCCTCATCTCCTTGTCGGGCAACACGGCGGAGCTCGAACCGGTGATCGACCATCTCGAGGCGGTCAATATCCCGATCATCGCCATCACCGGCGCGCCCAATTCCATGCTCGGCCAGGCGGCAGCGGCGCCGTTGATCCTGCCGCATTGGCCGGAAGTGGGGCCTGAATCGGTGGCCCCGACGACCTCGACGACGATGAGCCTCGCGCTGGGCGATGCGCTGGCGATGACCGTCATGCGGCAAAAGGGGTTCACGCGGACCGACTTCGGCCGGCTGCACCCCGGCGGGACGTTAGGCGCGCGGTTGAAGCCGGTGCGCCGGCTGATGCATTCCGGCCGGCAGCTGCCGCTGACCGACGCCGAAAGTTCGATGCACGAAGCGGTCGTGGTGATGACCGAAAAGCGGCTCGGCGTCGTCGGCGTGACCGATGAAGGCGGGCGACTGGTCGGGGTCATCACCGACGGCGACTTGCGGCGCAATATCGAGCGCGGTCTGGACCACAGCGCCGCCGAATTCATGACCGTGGATCCGAAGACGGTGACTCCGGACTCGCTCGTCGCCGACGCGCTCGAACTGTTCGAGGAATATAAGATCACCGCGCTGTTCGTGGTCGAGGAAAGCGACGACGGACCGCGTCCGGTCGGCGTCCTCCACATCCACGATTGCCCCGTCGTCCTGTGAAGGTCGCGGCGCTGATCCCGGCGCGGTTCGCGTCCAGCCGCTATCCCGGAAAGCCGCTGGTCGAACTGCGCGGCGCGGGCGGTCACGGCAAGCCGCTCATCCGCCGCAGTTTCGAAGCGGCGCAACGCGTCCACGGGCTGGATTCGATCCACGTCGTGACCGACGATGCCCGCATCGCCGAGGCTTGCGCGGCCTTCGGCGCACCGGTGCTCATGACGTCGGAGGACGCGCGCAACGGCACCGAGCGCTGCGCCGAGGCGCTCGACCAGCTGGACGGCGCGGACGTCGTCGTGAACATCCAGGGCGACGCGCTGCTCACCCCGGCCCATTTCGTCGAAGCGCTGGTCGAACGGATGCGCGGCGGCAAAGCCGATGTCGCGACCCCGGCCATGCGCATGCGCAGCAGCGAAGCGCGCATGCTGCAGGACGAGGAGCGGGCCGGTCGGGTCGGCGGCACGTCCGTCGTCACCGACAGCCGCGGCCGTGCGCTCTATTTTTCGAAGCGTTTGATCCCGCACCTGCCCAAGGGTTCGCTCGACGGCGACATGTCGCCCGTCCGCCTCCACATCGGCGTCTACGCCTATACGCCGTCGGCGCTGGCCGCATATGCCGACACCCCGCCGTCGGAGCTTGAGTTGCTCGAAGGACTGGAACAGCTGCGGTTCCTGACCGCCGGCATCGCCATCGACGTGGTCGACGTACAGCCGCCCGCCTTTGCCTTGCGCGAGCTCAATAACCCCGAGGACGTCGACCCGATCGAGCAGGCGCTGGCGGAGGCCGGCTTCGAATGACCCTGGACGACGTGGAGGACCGCTACCCGGTCATCCTTTGCGACATCTGGGGCGTCATCCATGACGGGGTGAAGCTCTATCCCGGTGCCGCGGCGCGGCTGCGCAAGTGGCGGGACGCGGGCAAGCGCACGATCCTCATCACCAACGCCCCGCGAACCGCGGACGCGGTGGGCGAACAGCTGCGGACCCTCGGTCTCGACGCGGACCTGTGGGCCGGGATCGCGACCAGCGGCGAAGCGGGCATCGCCCGTTTGACCAGCCCGCCGCGACCGGTCGGCTTCATGGGCACGGAACGCGATGCGATGATCCTGCAGGATCGCGGTGTCCTCCTGGCCGAAGGCGATGATTTCGACGAACTTGCCTGCTCCGGCCTCGATGGGCTCCGCATGCGCGTTGCCGACTACGAACCGCAGCTTCAGCAGATCAAGGCCCGCGACGTGCTGCTGCACTGTCTCAACCCGGACCGGATGGTCATTCGCGGGGGCACGCCGGAACCGTGCGCCGGCGCCATCGCCGATCGCTACCTTGAACTGGGCGGCCGGGTCGAATGGTACGGCAAGCCCTATCCGGCCATCTATGCCCACGCGTTCCAGATCGCCGGCAACCCGCCGCGCGCGGACATGCTAGCCGTCGGCGACAGCCTGCAAACCGACATTCTCGGCGCGGCCAAGGCGGGGCTGGATACCGTCTATCTGACCGGCGGGATTGCGCAGGGGCAGGGCATTCCGGACGAATTTTACACCGCAAACGGGCTTGGCGACTGGCGACCGGTGGCGGTTGTCGATTCCCTGCACTAAATAGCCCGCATGAAATTGCTTGGACATGACGTCGGCCTCGACCGGCCCTTCTTCCTCATCGCCGGCCCGTGCGTGGTCGAAAGCGAAGAACTACAGCTGCGCACGGCGGAACGGCTGAAGGCGATCGCCGACAAGCTCGGCATTTTCTTCATCTTCAAGTCCAGCTTCGACAAGGCCAACCGTTCGTCGGACAAAAGCTTTCGCGGCCCGGGCATGGATGAAGGGCTGAAGGTGTTGCAGACGGTGCGCGAAAAGATCGGCGTGCCTGTCCTGACCGACGTCCACGACATTCCGCAGATCGCGCCGGTGGCCCAGGCGGTCGACGTGCTGCAGACGCCCGCCTTCCTCGCCCGCCAGACCGACTTCATCCACGCGGTCGCTGCCAGCGGCCGGCCGGTCAACATCAAGAAGGCACAGTTCATGGCGCCGGGCGACATGAAGAACGTGGTCGACAAGGCCCGCAACGCCGCCAGCGCGGCCGGAGTGACCGACGACACGATTATGGTGTGCGAACGCGGCGCGTCGTTCGGGTACAACAACCTGGTTTCCGACATGCGCAGCCTGGCGATCATGCGCGAAACCGGCTGTCCGGTGGTGTTCGACGCCACGCACTCGGTGCAGTTGCCAGGCGGGCAGGGGGCCAGTTCGGGCGGACAGCGCGAACATGTGCCCGTGCTGGCCCGAGCGGCCGTCGCGACCGGCATCAGCGGCCTGTTCATGGAAACCCATCCGGACCCGGCCAATGCGCTGTCGGACGGTCCCAACGCCTGGCCGCTCGACCGGATGGAAGCGCTGCTGACCACGTTGGTCGCCATCGACCGCACGGTGAAGGAAGCGGGTTTCGAAGAGTCGTCGCTTTGAAGCCGACGGTCTTCATCCAGGCCAACGACCGCCAGCTTCTCGGCGCGAAAATCTCCGCCCACAGCTTTCGCCGCAACGCCCGCGATCCCGGGAGCTTCGACGTCAGAATCCTCGAGGTCCGCGATTTCCCGCGACTGATGGATGACAGCCGGACGATCCTTCGCGCCGGTACCGTTCGCCAGTGGGACCCGGACGATTTGCAAAGCTTCACGCCGCTGCGCTTCTACCCGCCGCAGGCGATGGGTTTCGACGGCATCGCGCTGGTCACCGACCCCGACGTCTTCGCGCTTGGCGATGCGGGCGAATTGTTTGGCCGCGACCTTGGCGGCAAGGCCATCTGGGCGGTGCCGCGGCCCGGCCACAACAAGCAGGCCGATTATATCGCGACCTCGGTCATGCTGCTTGATTGCGCGAAGCTCCGCCACTGGGACTTCGACCGCGATCTGGACGACTTGTTCGCCCACAAGTTCGACTATGTCGACTGGATCGAACTCAAGCGCGAGGACCGGTCGACAATCGGCAACCTCGAGCCCGAATGGAACCACTTCGACACGCTGACGCCCGCGACCAAGCTATTGCACACGACCAAGCGCCGCACCCAGCCGTGGAAGACGGGCCTGCCCGTCGATTTCACGCTACGCCGCAGCTGGCCGGTGGATATGCTCAACAAATTGCTGATGCGATACGCGCCGCATCCCGATCCGAACCAGGAAGCTTTGGTCTTCTCGCTACTCGCCGAATTGTATGACTCGGGCGAGGTGACGAAGGCGGAACTGGACCGGGAAATGGCGGCCAACCACATCCGCCACGACAGCCCGGCGCTGATCGACCGCTATCGCGGCTGGGATGCGCAGCGGGCGCTCGCCGCCTAAAGCAGGGCGCGGACCGCCGCGACTGCGGTCGCCAACGGGTCGCAATTCAACTTGCCGCTTCGCGGTGCATCGATCGTCCCCACGAGGCCGGCGGCCTGGACGCCGGTCCAGAAGCGGCGAATATCGCGCACCGGCACGGGTAGTCCCGACCCGTAGAAGAACCGGCCCGCCAGCGTTTGTTGCGGCAGGACCAGCCCGACCGGCTTGCCCGTTGCAATCGCGTCGGAAACCATGGCCACGCTGTCCGCGGTAACGTGGATTTCATCGGCGTCCTTCAACAGCACGGAATAGCGCGGCAGGCCCTTGCGCAGGTTGAGTGCGGCAAGCGCCTCCGGATCGGTCCGCGCGCTGCCGCAGCCGATCAGCGTGCCCGGAATCGCCTCGAGATAGGCCGCGGCCTCCGCGACGATCGCGGGCGTGAGCCGCCACATGAAGGTATCGCCGCCGACAAGCAGCAAGCGATGGGGGCGCGGCAGGGCCTTTAGCCATTCGCGCTCCCTCGACGTCGGCTTGACCGGGGTCACGGTGCTGATCCCGACGGGCAGCCGGATGACGTTGGACCGTGCCGGCACGTCATATTGCGGTGTAGTGATGACAAGGTCGAAATTGCGCGGATCGAGGCGTGGATTGCCCAGGCGAACCAGCTTCACCATGCCGCCGGAAGCCTTGCGGATGGCCAGCGCGACGGGGGCGCTGCGATTGCCGATGCCAAGGACCAAGTCCGGCCACGGGGGCGCGATCTCGTCGCGCGATTCCTTGTCCAGGCTGGCCAGCGACTCTCCCAGAAGCGCAGGGCGAAGGCGGCGCAGCTGCGTGTAGCGCAGTTCGATGGCTCGGAACGGAAGGCCCAGCGCCTCCGCCAGACGCAGAAGCTGATTGTTGTCGCCCGTTTTCTCCCCCAGTAGGACCCAGATGCGCGCGCGCGTCATGCCGGGCGGATCCGCCGGTACTCGCGCCACAGTTGCGCGGCCAGCAGCGTGACGAAGATTCCGGTGGCGATGACGAAGGCGGCGGCCGCGCCCTGCACGCCATATTGCCACGCCAGGGGCGCGACGATCGCAAAATAGACGATGGTGCCGCCGATCCGGGCCTTGAGCGGACCGGCCGAGCGGCCGAGCGAGTAGAGCATCGGTTCAAACGGAAAGGACAGCATCGCCAGCATCGGGGCGAGCACCAAGACGATCAGCACCGGATAGGCCGGGGCGAATTGCGCGCCGAAGATCAGCTTGATCAGCGCTTCGCCCGCAACCACCACCAACAAGACCGACAGGACACCGAAGATCGCCGCCAGCGCCGCGCCGCGCAGCATCAGCTTCCACGGCCGCTTGGTCCGCGTGTCCAGCTTCATCACTTCGGGATAGAAAGCGCGGGCCATCAGGTCGGTGGGCTTTTGCGCGCTGTCGGACAGCGTCGCCGCGACCCGGTAGAAGGCCGCGCTCGCAGGGCCGAGCAGGCCGCCGACGATCAGCCGTGCCACCGGTCCCCAGGCGGCGGTCAGGCTGGAAGTCAGGTTGACCCGGATGGCGAATTTCCACGCGCCCTGCAGCGGATGCGGGTTGAGCGTCGGCCGCAGCGCGTCGGACATGTCCCGTCGCTTCAGCTCGCGCACGGTCAACCACCACATGAACAGATCGCCGCCCATGTCGGTTACCCACCAGATCAGCAGGTAGATTTCGAACGGCGCGTCATTGAGGAAGGCGATGCCGGCAAAGATTGCCCGCGCGATCGGGTAGGCGATGCCGCCCCAGCTGACGAGGTCGAACCGGTCGAGCGTTCGCAACACCCCGCTCGGAGTCATCGCCTGCATCGTGGGAATGACGGTGCAGTAAAGGACGCCCAGCCAGATGTAGTCGCGCGGGATTCCGAACCAGGTGCCGATCAGCGGCAGGATCGCCATCGCCGCGATCATTCCAAAGACGCCGCTGAGCATATCGAGCCCGAACGAGAAACCGGTCGCGACCTTGAAATCTTCCGGCCGTCCGGCGGCCAGTCCTTGCCCGCCATAACGGACGACGATCTGCCATGACTGGAACTTGCTCAGGCTGCTTGCCGCCTGGGCGTAGCTGTGGATGAGGATCAGCAGGCCGAACATCATCACGCCCAGCGCCCGGCCGGTGAACGCCAGCGTCGCCACCGACGCGATCGCCGCAACGATGCGGGACGCGCCAAGGTAGCTGCTGTTCTTCAGCAGCGAGCGCATACTTTCGTCTTTGAACCAGTGCCGCATCATCGCGGCGCTTAAGCGAAACCGGGCGGCCTAGCTACTCAAGCCGGTTCAGGCTCGCGCTGCTTGACCACCTTGTCGGCCATCGGTCCGTTAAGTTCGGACAAATGGTCGTACGCCGCGTCGTAGCTGGCCAGCCCCTGGCTCTGGGAACGCAGCTCGGCTTCCAGCCCGCCCAGCTCCGCTTCGGGAATGACGGCGTCGATCCGGTCCCAGCCGGTCCAGCCGTCGCGCGGTGCCATGCCCAGCATCTGCCCGCGCCGGCTGGCGACGGCGGAACTGACCCGGCTGGCCGCACTGGTCGGACAGACGACGGTGACCTTGTGCATCGGCTCCAGCAGGTGGGGTCCGGCCGCCGCCAGCGCCTCGGCCATTGCCAGCCGCCCGGCCAGACGAAAGGCCAATTCCGAACTGTCGACACTGTGATAGCTGCCGTCGACCAGGGTCACCGCGACATCGACCACAGTAAAGCCCAGCGGCCCTTTGCGCATCGCTTCGCGCACGCCGTCCTCGACCGCTGGGATCCATTGCTTGGGGATTGCACCGCCCGTGATGCGGTCGCCGAACTGAAAGCCCGATCCGCGCGGCAAGGGCTTCACCTCGATGACGACGTCGCCAAACTGCCCGTGGCCGCCCGACTGCTTCTTGTGGCGGCCCTTCTGGGTAACGGTTTTGCGGATCGATTCGCGATAGCCGATGGTCGGCGCGCGCGCGGTGACGGTAACGCCGTAGCGCCGCTTGAGCCGCTCCAGAACCGTGCGCAGATGCTCGTCGTTGACTCCGCGCAAGCGCATCTCGTGCGTGTCCTCGTCCTGCTCCAGCACCAGTGCGGGGTCTTCCTCCAGCAGCCGGTGCAGCGCCCCCGACAGCTTGACGTCGTCCTTGCGGTCCGCCGGCTCGATGGCCAGCGTGCAATTGAGCGAGGGCAAAGTGACGTCGATCGCCGGGGGCATCGTCCCGCTGCTCAGCCAGTCGCCGGCCTTGACCCCGTCGATCTTGGCCACTGCGACGACGTCGCCGTTGGCGGCCTCGCCGACCTTTTGAGTCTTGTCCCCCTGGACCCGGAACAGCGCGCCGAGCCTGGCGCTGGCGCCGTCGCAGGACTTGAGGTCGGAGCCTTCGCCGATCCGCCCGCCAAGCGCGCGCGCCAGCGCCAGCCGGCCGACCGTCCCGCCATTGTGGACCTTGAACACGAACAGCGCCGGATCGCCGACCTCCAGCCGGTCCGCGCTGTGTTGGGGCCCCGGGGCTTCGTGGCGCAACGCCTTGAGCAATCGGCCAATGCCCCAGCCGCTTTCGGCCGACCCGAACAGCACCGGCACGGCCAGCGTCTCGCTAGTTTCGCGGGCGAGGTCGTGCAGCACCCGCTTCGCGTCCGGTGTCTGCTCCATCACCAGTTGCTCGAGCAATTCGTCGTCGTGATCGGCCAGCTGTTCGAGCATGTGCGCGCGCGCTTCATGCTCGCGGTCGGCCAGCTCGCCGGGAATGTCGATCGGCTCGCTGTCTTTCCCGGTGTAATGATAGGCCCGCTCCAGCGCGAGATCGACAAAACCGGTGATCTTCTCGCCCTCGCGGATCGGAATCTGGCGGGCGATGAGGGGTTCGACGCTGACCGGCTGAAGCGCGGCCAGCAGGTCGCGGATGCGCCCATGCGCCTGGTCGATGCGATTGACGAAGATGAGGTGCGGAATGCCCAGTTCGTCCAGCGCGCGCAGCGCCGGCGCCGCCAGCGGCGCTCGCGCCGGATCGGGATCGACGACGACGATGGCCAGGTCCGCCAGCGCGATCGCCCGCGCGCCGTCTGCGGCGAAGCCGACCGAGCCGGGGCAGTCGATCAGAGCAAAGCGGTCGCCCAGATAGTCGAAATGATACAGGTTGAGTTCGGTCGAGCCGCCGCGCGCGCGCGCTTCCGCGCTGGAATCGCCGATGCTGGTGCCGTTGCCGACCGAACCGTGGCGGTCGGTTGCGCCGGCCGCATGGACGATCGCCTCGGCCAGGCTGGTCTTGCCCGCGCCGGCCGGTCCGACCAGCGCGATGGCTCGCGTACCGTTGGCTTTGGCTCCGCTCGGGTCTTTCGGCATGCGACTCTCCTTCGTCCGTGGTGACGGGCGCGCGAGTCGCGTCTCGAACAAGGCGCTAACGCGCACTTCGAAACGAACAGCGTCGGACGAAATCGGGCATTGCGCAAGCCCCCGGAACAGCAGCGCGTCTCAAGTCTTCTTCCGCCGATGGCAAAGCGGCGCAAAGCGAAGGACACCACCGGGCACCGGGCGCGAACGCCGCTGCAGATGCCGGCTCCGGCGTGGCGGGCGATTGCCGCGCGGACGTGGAAACGCACGTGGCAGGACAATGTCGGCCTCGTCGCCGCCGGGGTCACCTATTACGGCTTCCTCGCCATCGTCCCGCTGCTCGGCATCATCGTCCTGACCTATGGCTTGATCGCCGATCCGGCGACCGTGGTCAGCAACGTGCGCACCATTACCGTCATGCTTCCGCCCGACGTCGCGACGCTGGTCGCCGACCAGCTGATCGCCGCGGTCGAGGCGGCTAAGCAGACCAAGGGCGTAGGCATCCTCATTGCCCTGCTGGTCGCGCTGTACGGCGGCACCAATGGCGCCAGCGCGATCATCACCGCGCTCAACATCGCCTATGAGGAAAAGGAAAAGCGCTCGCTCGGCGGCTTTTATCTGCTGGCGACGATCATGACCGCGGCGGCGGTCGTGCTGGCCGTGTTCGCGCTGGTGGCGACAACGGCGCTCGCCTTCCTCGGCAGCCTCGCGCCGAACACCTCGCCGTTGACAGTCGCGCTGGCGCGCATCGGCGGCTTTGTCCTCATGACGCTGAGCGCCGCGGCGATCGCGGCGACGCTCTATCGCTACGCGCCGTCGCGCGAGCATGCACGCTGGACCTGGATCACGCCAGGTAGCCTGTTCGCCGCCATCGCCTGGCTGCTGCTGACGCTGGGCTTCAGCTTCTACGTCACCAGCATCACCGATTACAACGTCACCTACGGGTCGCTGGGCACGATCGTCGTCCTGCTGACGTGGTTGTACCTGTCGGCCTATGTGCTGATCTTCGGCGCCGAGCTGAACAGCGAGATCGAGCACCAGAGTTCGCGCGACACCACCACCGGCGCGCCGCGTCCGCTGGGCAAGCGCGGCGCCTGGGCGGCCGACAATGTCGCGACCAGCGGCGAGCCCGACCGCCATGCCGCGCCCTCGATGGCCGAAGCGATGCCCGAGCCGCCGACCGTCGACATGTTGCCCGGTGTGGGCCCCGCCAAGCCGAAGCGGGCCGCGCCAACGCCCCGCAAGCCGGCACCTCGGCGCACACCGGCGCGCAAGGGCAAGAAAACCTAGGTCAGGTCGCGAGCGGCATTTCCGGGCGCGCGACCGGCGACAGGCGCGCATCGATCCACGCCGCTATGTCGTCCATCACCTGCTCGCGCCCGATATCGTTGAGCAGGTCGTGATAATGGCCGTCGTACAGCTTGATCGTCTTGTCCGCCGATCCGGCCCGGTCGTAAAATTCCTGGCTGCCCTGATATTTGGTCGCCTTGTCGGCGGTCCCGTGCAGGATGAATACGGGCAGGGTGATGCGCTCGAATTCCCGCTCCAGCCGCTCGTCGGCACGGGCAAGGGCGGCGACGGTGGCCACCGGCTGCACCTCGCCGTCGATCAGCGGGTCGGCCTGAAGCTCGGCCAGGCGGTCTGGATCGCGCGTGAAATCCTCGTTGTGGAGCTTCAGCACATGCGCATGCGGCAACAGGTGGCTCGCGCCTTCCAGGAGCTTGAGCGCCAGGTCCGGCGCGTAGACCTTGAACGCAAAGCTCTCGCAGATCAGCCCGGCGATCCGGTCCTGGTAATCGAGCGCATAGGACGTTGCGGTAACGCCGCCGGCACTGTGACCGAGCAGGTAGACCGGCAGGTCGGGATGCTTCGCCCGCGCCAATTCGATCGCCTGCGAGAGGTCGGAGACGTAATCGTCGATGCTTTCGACATAATAGCGCTCGCCTTCCGATTTGCCGCGCCCGCGCAGGTCGAGCAGGGTGACGGCCAAGCCGCGTGAGGAGAAATCGTCCGCCGCGCGAACATATTGCCCACCGTGCGAATTGACCCCGTGGCAAATCACCAGCGACGCTCGCGGCGTGCCGGCGGGCTGGAAATGCCGGGTGAAGATTTTCACCCCGCCCTTGCCGTCCAGATAGGATTCAGTGGCGGTGTTCGACGTCGCGAATGTCATGGCCGTTCCCCTCGACTCCACAGCGAAGGACCGGCTTTACAGCATTGCCGATCGCACTGCAGCTATCGTTGGAGAGCAGGCTCCTAGGCGGGCAGAAGCTTCTTCTCGCCCGCCAGCTTGATCAGCGACGACTGCAGCTTTTCGAACGCGCGAACCTCGATCTGCCGGATACGCTCGCGGCTGACGCCATAAACCTGGCTAAGCTCTTCCAACGTCCGCGGATCGTCGGTCAGGCGGCGTTCGGTCAGGATGTGCTTCTCGCGATCGTTGAGGTTTTCCATCGCGTCCATCAGCAGGTCGTGGCGGACGCTGGCTTCCTCGTCCTCGGCGATAAGCTCGTCCTGCAACGGGCCGGTGTCGACCAGGAAGTCCTGCCACTGGCTTTCGCCGCCCTCGTCGCCCTTCAGCGTGACGTTAAGCGAGGTGTCGCCGCCCATCGCCATGCGGCGGTTCATCGATACCACCTCGTCCTCGGTCACACCAAGGTCGGTGGCGATCTTGGTGACGTCGGCGGGCTTCAGGTCGCCTTCCTCGAACGCGTCGATCTGGTTCTTCATCCGCCTGAGGTTGAAGAACAGCTTCTTCTGCGCGGCGGTGGTGCCCATCTTTACGAGGCTCCACGAGCGCAGGATGAATTCCTGGATCGAGGCGCGGATCCACCACATGGCATAGGTGGCGAGGCGGAAGCCGCGATCGGGCTCGAACTTCTTCACGCCCTGCATCAGGCCGATATTGCCCTCGGAAATCAGTTCGCTGACCGGCAGGCCATAGCCGCGGTAACCCATTGCGATCTTCGCCACGAGCCGCAGGTGCGAATTGACCAGCTTGGCCGCCGCATCGGTGTCACCCTGTTCGCGCCAGGCCTTGGCCAGCATGAATTCCTCCTCAGGAGCGAGGATGGGGAATTTCTTGATTTCGCTCAGATAGCGGTTGAGGCCGGCTTCACCGCCGGATGCGGGTAGCGACACGATACCGCCAGACTTGGCTGCCATTACGATCCATCTCCTAGGGGGCGGACGCACGAGGGGGCGTCATCCCGTTATATCTTATACACGAAGGCGATTGAACAGTTCCTGCATGTCCGCCGGCATGCCGCTTGAGAACGATAGGCGGTGCTTCGTCACCGGATGGGTAAAGCCGAGCTTTGCGGCATGTAAAGCCTGCCGGACAAAACCCAGCGTTTTCAACAGGTCACGATGCGGTTTTGATCGGCCGTAGACGGGATCGCCAAGCAGGGGATGCCCGATCGAGGCCATGTGCACCCGGACCTGGTGAGTCCGGCCGGTTTCCAGCGAACATTCGACCAGAGCCGAATTGTCCAGAATTTCCAAGCGCTTCCAGTGAGTTACGGCGCGCTTGCCGCGGCCTTCCCCGACAATCGCGATTTTCTTGCGGTTGGCCGACGACCGCGCCAAGGGCGCGTCGACGGTGCCGTCCGCGGTCTTCATCATGCCGTCGACGATCGCCAGATAGCGGCGGTCGATTGAATGGGCGGCGAACTGCCGCGCCAGGCCTTCGTGCGCGACGTCGCTCTTGGCGACCACCAGCAAGCCCGACGTGTCCTTGTCGATGCGGTGGACGATGCCGGGGCGGGCAACCCCGCCGATCCCGGACAGCGATCCGCCGCAATGGTGGAGCAGGGCGTTGACCAGGGTTCCGTCGTAATTGCCTGCCGCCGGATGGACGACCAGGCCCGCCGGCTTGTCGACCACCAGCAGGTGCTCGTCCTCGAACGCGATCTCCAGCGGGATGTCCTGCGCGACATTGTGCGCCGGCTCGGGCTCGGGCACGTCGAGGGTATAGGTTTCGCCGCCCGACACCTTGATCGCCGGGTCGCGCACGGCCGTTCCGTCAGCGGTCAGCGAACCGGCGCGGATCAGCGCCTTGAGCCGTTCGCGCGACAGCGTCGGGACGGTGGCGGCAAGGGCACGGTCGAGCCGCCAGCCGGCGTGGCCGGCGTCGAGGCGTATCGCGATGTTCGTTTGCCCCCCGGCCATCCTCTACAAGATGGGAATTGCCCCCCGCCGGTTCAACGCCGGGCCTGCGATTTCCTAATCGCCCTTCGGTCCCAGATAGTTAGGCCCGTACACCGCCTTGCGGATGTCCTGCACCAGCGAGAAATCGTACGGGTCCTTCTGAACCATGAAGACGACCGCCATGCGGTTGTGGGGATCGACCCAGAACAGGCTGGTCCACGACCCGTCCCAGAAGAATTCGCCCGTGGCGCCGCGGTTTTCCTTGTCGTCCTTGGGGCGACCGAGACGCACGGCGAGATCGAAGCCGAAACCGACATTGCCTTTCTCGGGCAGCCACATGCGCTCGGTGACCTTCGGGTCAAGCTGGTCGGTGGCCATCAGCGCGACCGTCGACGGCTTGATGATGCGGACCCCGTTCAAGCTGCCCTCGCCAAGCAGCATGCGGGCGAAGCGCATGTAATCGTCGGCGGTACTGGCAAGGCCCGACCCGCCCATGGTCAGCTTGCGGTCGCTGAAATTGTCGAGGCGGACTTCCTTTTCGTCGAGCCGGGTCAGCGTGCCCGAGTCGCTACCGCGATAGGGCATGGCGATGCGCGCATAGCGGCTTTCCGGCTGCGTCCAGGCGGCTTCGGTCATACCCAGCGGGCGAAGGACTTGCGAAAGCATATAGTCCTCGAACGTCAGTCCGGTCAGGACTTCGATCAGTCGGGCCTGGACGTCGACCGCATCGCTATAACGCCACTGCGTACCGGGATCGAAGAAGAGTGGGACCTGCGCGTTCTTCCTGCTGAACTGCGCGAGCGTGTTGTCCATGTTCAGCGGGTCGAGGCGCGCGAACACTCGCTCCGGATACGCTTCGCCCGCCCAATAGCCGAAACCGGCCGTGTGGCGCAGAATGTCGCGGATGAGGATCGGCCGCTCGGGTGCCTTGAGGATCGGGCTGCCGTCGGCTTTCAGGCCCTTGAACACCTTGGTCGTCGCATATTCGGGCAAATATTTGGCAAGCGGCTCGTCGAGCCCGAACCGCCCGGCCTCCCACAGCCGCATCAGCCCGACGCCGGTGACGGGCTTGGTCATCGAATGGATCTGGTACAGCGTGTCGCGGGCGATCGGCCGCCGCGCTTCCCGGTCGGCATAACCGGCATGGCCATAATAGGCTTCGCGTCCGTCTTTCCAGATCAGGACGGAGGCACCGGCAATCCGCCCGTCGGCAACCATCTGCTGCAACAGGCGGTCGATCCGCGCCGGCTCGAGCTGGAGGTCCGCGACGGCGGCTGGCGGCTGCTGGGCAGCAAGCGGGGACGATGGGACGGCCAGCGCCAGGGCAGCAAGAGCAAGTCGAAACATGGGAACAGCGCCTCCTTGTCGGCCGGTGTATTACGGAAGCGCCGCCTTGCGCCAGCCGCCGCGCTGCCCCATCAGCGAGAGCATGGAACCCGTCGATTTCGCCAGCCTGCTTTGCTCCCGCCTGTGCCACGACCTGATGTCGCCCGTCGGAGCGCTCAACAACGGCATCGAACTGCTCGCGGATGAGCAGGACCCGGACATGCGCGACCGCTGCCTCGAACTTCTGTCGGACAGCGCCCGGACGACCGCCAACAAGCTCAAATTCTTCCGCCTTGCGTTCGGTGCGGCCGGCGGCTTCGGCGATGCCATCGCGGCGAGCGAGGCGAAGACCGCGCTGGACGGCCTGCTTGGACCGGACTCGCGCACCGAACTGGGCTGGATGGTGTCGGCGGACAAGCTGCCCAAGGGCGCGACCAAGGTGCTGCTCAATCTCGCGCTGATCGCGATCGACGCGCTGGTTCGCGGCGGGCGCATCGATATCGACGCCGAAGCCGGCGACACGACCGAAATCGCCATCCGTGCCGAAGGGCCGCGCATCGCGCTTGACCCGGCGATCTCCGACATTCTGCTCAACGGTGCCGCGGGCGGGGTCGAAGCCCGCACCGCCGGGGCCATGCTTGCCCACAGCATCGCCGCCGACGTCGGCGGGGCGATCCAGATCTCGCAGCCATCGGAAACGGTGCTGGTGATCGGCGCAACGCTTCCCGGTCAGCCCCCTCGATAAATTCGGGACAGGCCCCTCGATAAACTCGGGACAGGCCCCTCGATAAACTCGGGACAGGGCTAACGAGGCATTAACTCCTCCGCGCCATAACGCCTGCAACACGGGGATTGCGGGGCTGTTGCGCCAATGGACGACTTGATTGCCGATTTCGTCGCGGAGTCGCGGGAAATGCTCGAGGCTCTGGGCGGCGAGATCGTCGCTTGGGAGGCCGATCCCGACGACCGCGCGCGGCTCGATTCCATCTTCCGCTTCGTCCACACGGTCAAAGGCAATTGCGGCTTCTTCGACTTTCCGCGGCTTGAAACGCTCAGCCACGCGGCGGAGGACGCGCTGGCCGACGTTCGCGCCGGCCGCCGCCAGCCGGACGGCCCGCTGGTCAGCGCGGTGCTCGCCATCATCGACCGCATCGGCGAGATGATCACTGCCATCGATAACGGCGATGGCCTGCCCGAAGGCGACGACCACGACCTGATCGAAGCGCTCGAGCCGGGTGCGGAAGGCGCGGCGGCGCCGGTCGCGGCGGCCGTCGCCGACCAGGGCCGTTCGGCCGCGCCGCGCACCATCCGCCTGTCGGTCGAACTGCTCGACCGCGTGATGAGCACGGTGTCCGACATGGTGCTGGCACGTAACGAGCTTGCCCGCCGCTTGCGCGAATCCTCGACCGAAGTCTCGGTCGACGGCGCGTTCGAGCGGCTGTCGTCGATCATCGCCGAAATGCGCGACGCCATTACCCGCACCCGCATGCAGCGGATCGAAAACCTGTTCGTCGCCCTGCCGCGCATGGTCCGCGACCTGTCGGCCGAACTGGGCAAGCAGGTGCTGGTCGATATCGAAGGCGGCGACGTCGAGCTGGACCGCGAAATGATCGAAATGATCCGCGATCCGCTGACCCACATCATTCGCAACGCGGTCGATCACGGCATCGAACTGCCTGCCGACCGGCTCAAGGCGCGCAAGCGGGAAATCGGCATCCTGTCGGTCACCGCGCGCCAGTCCGGCAACCAGATCCTCATCCACATCCGCGACGACGGCCGCGGCATCGACGGGGCCCGGCTGGTCGAAAAGGCCGTCGCCAGCGGCGTCATCGACAAGAAGGACGCGGCCAAGCTCGCCCCGCGCGAACAGCTCGCCCTGATCTTCGAGGCCGGCCTGTCCACCGCGCAGCAGGTCACCGCCATTTCCGGCCGCGGTGTTGGCATGGATGTCGTCCGTTCGAACATCGAGCGTATCGGCGGCGTGGTCGAAGTCGACAGCGTCCCCGGCCAGGGTACGCAAATGACGCTGCGCGTGCCGCTCACGCTGACCATCATCCCCGCGCTGACCGTGTCCATCGGCGCCCAGCATTTTGCGATCCCGCGCTCGGCCATCGTCGAAATCGTCCGCGCCAATGGCGAATCGGTGACGCTCGACCGGCTTGGCGGGGCGGGGGTCGCGACCATTCGCGGGCAGCGCGTTCCGGAAGTCGCGCTGGCCGACGTGCTCGGCCTGACCAGCGCGGTTGCCGACGAGGACCGCAACCTCGTCGTCCTTCGGCCCGCTGGCGGCGACGTCTACGCGCTCGCCGTCGACAAGATCCACGATCACGAGGAACTGGTCGTCAAGCCCGCCGCGCCGCAGGTGATGGCGACTGGCCTCTATGCCGGCACTACCCTGGCCGACGACGGCAGCCCGATCCTGCTGTTCGACCCGGCGGGCCTGGCCGAAGTCGGCGGAGTCCGGCTGGAGGCACAGGAACGCACCGCGCGCATCGCCGAAGGCCCGGCCAAGGCCAAGGCGCAGGCCGATGAAGTGCTGCTGTTCCGCGGCCTCGACGGCGGACGGCGCGCGCTTCGCCTCGGCATCGTCGACCGGATCGAGGAAGTGCCGGCGGCCGCGATCAAGCCGGGGGCAGGGCAATTGCGCGTCCAGCTTGGCGAATCGATCCTGCCGCTGGCTGGCGTCAACGGCGACCTTGGCGACGACAAGGTCCGCGTCTTCCGGTTGAACGACGGCAGCCAGGAAATCGGCTACGCCTTCCGCGAAGTGATCGACCTGTCGACTGTCGACAAGGACGTCATCCAGGCAGAATCGCCGGGTGAAGTCAGCGCGGTCACGCTGATCGCCGGCGAGCCTGCCGAGCTGGTCGATGCGCACTGGCTCTTCTCGACCCATGCCGGGACCCGCGCCCGCAATGCTGCCGGCCAGCCGTCCTGCCGGCTTCCCGCCGGCGACCCGTGGATGCAGAACATGCTGCGCCCGATCGTCGAGGCGGCCGGTTATCGCATTTGCGCCGACGATGAGGAGGGCGAGGCCGACCTGGTCATCGCGTCCACCGACAGGGCCGCGGACCTCAAGGCCGCTCGCAAGATCGTGCTGCGCGCCGAACCGGAAGCGTCCGGCTCCGGCGACGACAGCATCTACCGCTACGACCGCGCCGGTCTGTTGATGGCGCTCAAGTCCGCCGGGGGAACAGGCCGATGAACGCGCTCCTGCTTATCGTCACCATCGCCGGGCAGCGCGTCGCATTGCCGGCGTCTGCGGTCGAATCGGTGGTGGAGCTGGACACGCTCATTCCCGTGCCGCGCGCGGCGCCGCACGTCGCCGGCCTGTCCGCACTGCGCAGCCGGGTGTTGACCGTGATCGACTGCCGCCGCTCGCTCGAACTTGGCGTGTCGGATACGTCGGACGGCATCCGCGAAGGCGCGGTCGTCGAGCTCGACGGCCATCATTACGCGCTCATCGTCGACGTCGTGGAAGACGTGGTGGAAGCCATCGGCGATCCCTCGCCGGTGCGCGCCGCCATGGGCCCGGGGTGGGAACGCGTGTCGCGCGGCATGATCGAGACCGAAACCGGGCCGCTGCTGCTGGTCGACGTCGGCGCGCTGATTTCCGGCGTCGAAGCGCGCGCGGCTTAAGGCCTTGGTTACCCTTCGTCAGTAGATGGTTTTGAATACCAGCGGGAATGTTACGAATGAAAAGCTGTCTGATCGTCGATGACTCCAAGGTTATCCGCAAGGTGGCGCGGCATATCCTCGAGACTTTGAACTTCGAAGTGGAAGAGGCTGGCGACGGTCAGGAGGCCCTGACGCGATGCGAAGCCCGCATGCCGGACGTGGTCCTGCTCGACTGGAACATGCCGGTCATGAGCGGAATGGAATTCCTTCGCCTACTGCGCCAGCGCGGTCACGCGGACCAGCCGAAGGTCGTGTTCTGCACGACCGAAAACGACATGGCGCACATTCGCGCGGCGCTCGAAGCCGGGGCCGACGAATATGTGATGAAGCCGTTCGATCGGGAGACGCTGCACGTTAAGCTGCAGCTTGTCGGCGTAGCTTAAGGTCCGCTTGATGGAGCGGGCGCTCGCAACATCGCGGGATCGCCGAACGGCAGATACCCCCGGCCAGCGCCGCATCCGCCTGATGATCGTCGACGATTCGGTGATCGCCAGGTCCGTCCTGTCGCGCATGATCGAAAGCGACCACGCATTCGAGATCGCGGCAGTCGCGGCATCGGCCGAAGAAGCGATCGAGGCGCTGGCCAGCGTCACCGTCGACATCGTTCTCCTCGACCTCGAAATGCCCGGCGCCGGCGGGCTCAAGATGATTCCCGACATCCTGCGCGCGGCCAATGGCGCGCGGGTGATGATCGTTTCCTCCGTCGCCGACGACGGCGCGGAACAGACCGTCGCCGCGCTCGCGCTGGGCGCCACGGACGCCATGCCCAAGCCGGGCAAAGGCAGCTTCAACGGCCGCTTTGCCGAAGTGCTGCTGGCCAAGCTCAAGTCGATCGGCTTTGCCGACAGCGAACGCCGGCCGATCGCCGAACCGATCATGCTGCGCGGCTATGGCCCCCTGCGCGCGATGGCGGCGGACCCGATCAGCCTGCTCGCCATCGGCGCCTCGACCGGCGGCATCCACGCCATCTCCGCCTTGTTCAAGGCGCTGCCGCCGCGGATCCATGTGCCGATCCTCGTGACGCAGCATCTGCCCGCACCCTTCATGCCGGTGTTCGCCCGCCAACTCGGCATTGCCGCCGGGCGTGAGGCGCTGGTCGCGGAAAGCGGCATGCCGTTGCTTCCCGACCGCATCGTCATTGCTCCGGGTGACGCGCATCTGACCATCGAACGGCGCCATGACGGTCATGTCGTCGCGCTGGTCCGCGAGCGCGCATCGAGCGGGTGCATGCCGTCGGTCGATCCGATGTTCGCCTCCGCTGCGGTCGAGTTCGGCGCGTCCGCGGTCGGCGTCATCCTTACCGGCATGGGCCGTGACGGGGTCGAGGGCGCGGGCCGGCTGGTCGCGTGCGGCGGCTCGGTGCTGGCCCAGGACGAAGCCAGTTGCGCGGTCTGGGGCATGCCCCGCACCGTGGTCGAAGCGGGTCTCGCCTGCGCGGTGATGCCGCCGGACAAGATCGGACGAAGGATCGCATCGCGTACCGGAGACGGCGAGTGCAAGTAAGCGATAGTACCAGCCGAATCCTCGCGGGTTTGCTCGAGGCGCGTACCGGTCAACAATTGACGATGAACCGCCGGTGGCGGGTGGAAACAGCGCTCTCCTCGCTTTTGCGCGAACGCGGAATTGCCAGCCTCGACGAGCTGATCACCATCCTCGTTATGGGCAAGGAGCCTGGCCTCCAGAACCAGGTCGTCGAAGCCCTGCTCAACAACGAGACCTATTTCTTCCGCGACCGTTCGCCGTTCGACCTGCTGTCGCGCCATGCGCTGCCGCAGCTGGCCAGGAAGCGCGCCGCCCGCAAGCATATCCGCATCTGGAGCGCGGGCTGCTCGACCGGCCAGGAAGTTTATTCGCTGGCGATGCTTTTCGCCGAAGAAGGCGTCAAATGGGCTGGCTGGACGATCGACATACTCGGCACCGACGTGTCCACCGCCGTGGTCGATCGCGCGCGCCAGGGGCTGTACACCCAATTCGAAGTGCAGCGCGGGCTGGGCATCAACCAGACCATTCGCTTTTTCGAGGAAACCGAGGGCGGCTGGCGCACGGTCGAATCGTTGCGCCGACCGGTCCGGTTCCAGGTCCACAACATCCTCGAACAGCCGCCGCACCCGGGCGATTTCGACATCGTCCTGTGCCGGAACGTGCTGCTGTACCTGACCAACGAAAAGCGCCGGCTGGCGTTCGACCGGCTGGCCAGCGGGCTCGCCGCCGACGGCTGGCTGATGCTTGGCGCGGGCGAAACGGTGATCGGCCAGACCGACCGGTTCGGCGCCGATGTCGAAGCGCGCGGCCTGTACCGCCGCACCGATGGCGAAGGCGCGATCGAAAAGCGCTCCGGCCCCGACCGCAGGGTTGCAGCCAAGGGTTGATGATCGGCGCAATTTATGCGCCTTTGCAGCCATGGATTTCATCGAGTGCCCATCGCCGAATTTCGACGACCGGGCGTCGTCGGTCTCGATGATCGTGCTGCACTATACCGGCATGCCCGACTGCCAGGGCGCGCTCGACCGCATGTGCTCGCCCGAAGCCAAGGTGTCCGCCCATTATTGCGTCGACGAGGACGGCACGATCTACTGTCTGGTCGACGAGTCGAAACGCGCCTGGCACGCCGGCAAGTCGCGCTGGCGCGGGGTGACCGACATCAATAGCGCCAGCGTCGGCATAGAGATCGTCAATCCCGGCCACGAGTTCGGCTATCGCCCGTTCCCGGACGAGCAGGTGGCCGCGCTGATCCCCTTGGTCGCGAGCATCAAGGAGCGTCACGGCGTCGGGCGCGGCAACGTCGTTGCCCATTCCGACATCGCCCCGGCGCGCAAGGAAGACCCGGGCGAGCTGTTTCCGTGGGAAGCGCTGGCCCGGCGGCGGCTGGCATTGCCCAGCCCGACGCGCGAACTGATCGACCCGTTCTGGACGGACGCCGGCTTTCTCCTTGCGCTCGAACGCTTCGGCTATGACGTCGCGGACGAACAGAAAGCGGTGATCGCGTTCCAGCGCCGTTTCCGGCCCGACCGCATCGACGGCATCATCGATGGCGAGTGCCGGGCGAAGCTGCTGTCGCTGCTGTTGCCAAGGCCGCAATAGCGGCGCATTCGTCTGCCCGTTCGAAGGGGGCCGGGCATCATGAAACACCTGCTTGTCGCGCTTTGCACCGCACTGGCGGTCGCCGCGCCCGCACCATCCGCGCCGACCGGTCACCATCTCTTCGTGTGGACGGCGGACGAAGCCAAGCAAGCCAATGATTTTCTGGCCGTAATCGACGCCGATCCCGGGTCGGCGACCTACGGCAGGCTGGTTGCCGGGGTCGGGACCGACATCAAGTCGAACCGCATTCACCACACGGAATATGAAATGCCGGCGAGCAAAATGCTGTTCGCCAACGATCACAATCCCAACGAATCCGTCGTCTTCGACCTCCGCGACCCGTTGCGGCCGCGCGTCGCCGCACGCTTTCAGAGCATGGGTGGCTATGCGATGCCGCACAGCTTCCTGCGCCTCCCCAGCGGCAACGTCCTCGCCAGCTTCCAGTTCGCCGACCACGGCCACGCGGATCATGCGGCAATGATGGCATCCGGAAAGACCGGCGGGCTGGTCGAGATCGACGACCGGGGTCAGGTCGTACGCGCCGTCAGCAACGCCGACCCGTCGCTCCCCGACGACGGGTTGCTCCCGTACAGCCTTGCCGTCCTGCCCGCGATCGACCGCGTACTGGTCACCAACAGCCCGATGCAGGACAGCTACCTGCTGTCCAGCAACACGTACCAGATGTTCCGGCTTAGCGATCTCAAGCTGCTCGGCACGCATCGGCTCGATCCCGGACCCACCGGCAACGGCAATGTTTCGCCGGAAGAAGCGCGGGTCGCCGCCGACGGCTCGGTCTACGTGCAGACGCTCTCATGCGGCATCCAGCGCATCACCGGGCTGGACAGCCCGAAGCCCACGGCCCGGCTGGTGCACAAGTTCCCGGGCGATTTCTGCGGCGTCCCGACGATCATCGGGCGCTACTTGGTGCAGAGCGTGCCCAGCCTCAACGGCTTCGCGGTGCTCGACATCGCCGACCCCGCGAACGTCCGCGAAGTGTCGCGACTGAAGATCAGCGAGACCTTCGCCCCGCACTGGACGTCATGGGACGCCAGGGCGAAGCGTGTGATCGTCACATCGGGCAGGAAGGGCGACCGCCTGTACCTCCTGACGCTCGACGAAAAGTCGGGCGCGCTTGCCATCGACGAGCGCTTTCGCGACGTCGACGGCCAGCCGGGTTTCAGCTTCGCCCGGCGTGCCTGGCCCCACGGCTGGACCGGCGACGGCACGCCCCACGGCGCCGTCGCGGCGCGATAGGCGCTGGCGGTCCGCCGGCACGTGAACGCCTCTTGCGCAGGCCCATGACGCGCAAATTTACTGGCGCTCATGCCCCGCAAATCGCAATAAGCGGCCGATGACAGTCAAGACCGTCGCGATGCTGACTGCCGGTGGGCTCGCCCCGTGCCTGTCCGCCGCCGTCGGCCGGCTGATCGAACGCTATAGCGAGATCGCCCCGGACGTGCGCATCCTTGCGTATCGCGACGGCTACGCCGGCCTGCTCACCGGAAACCGGGCGGAAGTCGACGCGTCGGCCCGCGCCAATGCCGGGCGGCTCAAGGATTTCGGCGGCAGCCCGATCGGCAACAGCCGGGTGCGGCTGACCAACGTCGAGGATTGCGTGAAGCGCGGGCTGGTGAAGGCGGGGGAAGACCCGCTGCAGGTTGCCGCCAACCAGCTTGAACGCGACGGCGTCGACGTCCTGCACACGATCGGCGGCGACGACACCAGCCTTACTGCCGCAACGCTTGCCGATTATTTGCGCAAGACCGGACACGATCTGACGGTCGTGGGCATTCCCAAGACGATCGACAACGATGTCGTCCCGGTCCGCCAGTCGCTCGGCGCGTTGACCGCCGCCGAGCAGGGCGCGCTGTTCGCCCGCAACGTCATCGCCGAATTGTCGTCCGCGCCGCACATCCTGCTCGTCCACGAAGTGATGGGGCGCAATTGCGGCTGGCTCGCCGCCGCGACCGCCCGGGCATATCACGACTGGGTCAAGCGCGCGCGGTTCGCCGAGTGGCTTGAAAATTCATCGTCGCGCTGGGACATCCACGGCATCTACCTGCCCGAAATGGCGTTCGACATCGCCCAGGAGGCGCAGCGGCTGCGCGCGATCATGGACCGGCAGGGCTGCGTCAACATCTTCATTTCCGAAGGTGCGGGCGTGAACGAAATCGTCGCGGCGATGGAAGCGCAGGGCGAGGACGTGCCGCGCGACCCGTTCGGCCATGTCCAGCTCGCCAAGGTCAATCCGGGGCAATGGTTCGGCAAGCAGTTCGCCGCCGAGCTGGGAGCGCAAAAGGTGCTGGTCCAGAAAAGCGGCTACTTCGCCCGCTCCGCGGCCGCCAACGATGCGGACCTCGAGCTGATCCACGCCTTTACCGATTACGCCGTCGATTCGGCCCTGCGCGGTGAGGCCGGGCTGGTGGGTGAGGACGAAGACCGCGGCAACGTGCTGCGGACGATCGAATTCGACCGCATTCGCGGCGACAAGAAATTCGACCTTTCCACGCCGTGGTTCGCCGACATCCTGCGGGATATCGGGCAGGGCTGACCGGCGCGGCGCCTGCCGCACAGACATCTAGGCCAGCATGCGCACCTTGGGTTCACGGTCCCAATGCCGCGCGGGTGCGACGCCGAGGAAATCGGCGTTCGGGATCACGCCGGCGTCCGGCTCGATGCCCAGCTTGTCGAGGATGAATTCCTTGGTCGCGGGGCAATAACCGATCGTCTTGCAATGGGCGTAGGCGTCCATGAACCAGCCCTGCGCCGCGCTGTCCTTCGCCAGCTTCTTCGCATTGTCCGGCATCATAGCACAGGCGACCGCGTCGAACAGCACCGACGGCGAGCCGGCCAGCTGGCCGTCCGCGGCCAGCGTCCCGCCCTTCAGCTTCAACGCGCCAACCTTGGGCGCGACCAGGAAGGCGGTGCCGCCGTCCTTTTCGATGCCGCTCTTGAGCGTGTCGATCGATGACTTGTCCGACCCCTCGTCGAACAGAATTGCGACCTTCCGACCCTTCATCGGGATGTCGTAGCTCTGCTGGATCGACAGGGCGGGGCTGTCGTCCATGTCGATCGGCTCGCGCGCCGCCTTGGCCTTGACCGGCAGGTCCATGGCGAGCCCGTCGGCGACGCGCTTGGCAAGCGTTTCGTCGATGTTGCGCAGGCGGGCCATCACGCGGATGCGCACCGCCTCGATCATCACCTTGCTCAGCTCGAACACGATCGCGCTGGCGAGGTGGGCTTGCTCGATCTCGGTCTGCGAGCGGAAGAACAGCCGTGCCTGGCTGTAATGATCGGCGAACAATTCGCCGCGCTCGCGGACCTTCATCCCGCCGTCGTTGCGCTCGTCGTTGGCGGTGAAGGTGGTGAAGCCGGTTTCCGGGCATTCGCGCGGGCCGCCGTCCTCGCCGTTGTCGGACAGGCTGTTGGGTTCGTAATTGGCGCGGCCTTTGGGCACGGCGGTCTGCATGTGCCCGTCACGCTGGAAGTTGTGCATCGGGCACTTGGGCGCGTTGATCGGCAACTGGTGGAAGTTAGTGCTGCCCAGCCGCTTCAACTGCGTGTCGAGATAGGAGAACAGACGGCCCTGCAGCAGCGGATCGTTGGAAAAATCGATGCCCGGGACGATGTTGCCGGGGCAATAAGCGGACTGTTCGGTCTCGGCGAAGAAATTATCCGGATTGCGGTTGAGCGTCATCGTGCCGACCTTGCGCGGAGCGATTACTTCCTCCGGGATCAGCTTGGTTGGGTCGAGCACGTCGTACGGCTGCTTGGAGGCGAAATCCTCGTCGAACGTCTGGACGAACAGGTCCCACGCCGGGAAGGCGCCCGTGTCGATCGCCTCGAACAGGTCGCGGCGGTGATAGTCCGGGTCCGCGCCGGCGATCTTGACCGCTTCGTCCCACAGCGTCGACTGAACACCCAGCTGTGGCTTCCAGATGAACTTGCAGAAGGTGTCCTTGCCCTCGGCATTGACCAGCCGGAAGGTGTGGATGCCAAAGCCTTCGATCATACGCAGGGAGCGCGGGATCGCCCGGTCGCTCATCGCCCACATGATCATGTGCATCGATTCGGGCATCAGGCTGATGAAGTCCCAGAAGGTGTCATGGGCGCTGGCCGCCTGCGGGAAGCCGCGGTCGGCTTCCATCTTCACGCTGTGGATGAGGTCCGGGAACTTGATGGAATCCTGGATGAAGAACACCGGGATGTTGTTGCCGACGAGGTCCCAATTGCCTTCGTCGGTGTAGAACTTGACCGCGAAGCCGCGCACGTCGCGCGGCGTGTCGACGCTGCCCGCGCCGCCGGCAACGGTGGAAAAGCGGGTGAAGACCGGCGTTTCCTTGCCCTTTTCGGCAAACAGCGAGGCCTTGGACAACTCAGGGATCGGGTCCGTGCATTCGAACACGCCGTGCGCGGCCGACCCTCGCGCGTGGACGATCCGCTCAGGGATCCGCTCATGGTCGAAATGGAAGATCTTTTCGCGCAGGACGAAATCTTCCAGCAGCGTCGGCCCGCGTGCGCCGGCCTTCAGGCTGTTCTGGTTGTCGGAAACCCGGATGCCCTGGTTGGTGGTCAGCCGGCTTTCGGGCCTGGCGTCGCCGGCATCGTTGGCGACCTGCTGATGGGTCTCGCCCCCTTCGCCCGTGGTGAATGTGAAATCGTCGCCGCCGGGATGATCGGGGGTATTGGCCATGGGGAAAGCTCCGTCGCGTGAAGGGGGTGTCAGGCAGACGGCCCGCAAGCCGTTCCGTTCCCCTTCGCGCGGCGGAATTTCCGTTTTATCCTCAGATATTTATTCCGCGATACGAAGGGCCGGTCAGCGCGGCATCAGTCCCGCGGAGCGAAGCGCCTCGTTGATCACCGCCGCCGGACCGCGCTGCCGTGCTGCCAGCGGCGCGGCAACGGCGGGTTCGGGACGCGCCGGGCGGGCGGCAAGCGCCGGCTTGCGCCGGGCGGGCGCAGTCGCCGGGACGATGCCCCAGGACGCCGCGATCCGGTAGGTCGAGGAAATGCCGGCTTCGAGCATATAGGGCCCGGGCGTCCCCGACGCTTCGGGGCCGGCCGCCGCGATTGGCGTCCCGTGTCCCAGTCCGTCAATGACATGTTCTTCAAGCACCACCTTGCCCTTGGCGTTCGCCCAGGTGCGGTGCGTCTCGCTGCCGTCGCGGGTTTCCGACGCCGGGTCGCCGACGCCGTGAACATCTGCCCATTGCGCAACGGACAGGGCGCCGTTGAGCTGGTCGACTGTCGAATCCGCCGTGCCGTGCCACACCGCGACGGTCGGCCACGGTCCCTTGTGCGACGACGCGCGGCGCACCTGCTTGCCCAGCGCCGCTTCGTCATGTCCGTGCCCGCGCATCCGCTCGAGCGCCTGCGGCACGCCGCTGGCGACGCCGTAGGGCAGGCCGGCGATAATCGCGCCGCCGGCAAAGACGTCGGGATAGGTCGCCAGCATCACCGATGTCATCGCGCCGCCCGCCGACAGGCCGGTGACGAACACCCGCTGCGGGTCGATGTCATGGCGTTCGACCATGGCGGCGACCATCTGGCGGATCGACTGCGGCTCGCCCCCGCCGCGCCGTGTGTCCTCGGGCGTGAACCAGTTGAAGCACAGGCTCGCATTGTTGGTCCGCTGCTGCTCCGGGAAAAGAACCGCAAAGCCGAATTCATCGGCCAGCGCAGACCAGCCCGATCCGCTGTCGTAGCTGGCCGCATTCTGGGTGCAGCCGTGCAGCACGACCACCAGCGGACTGCGGGCGGGCAGGGCGTCCGGCACATGGACCAGGCCCGTCAGATTGCCGGGGTTCGACCCGAAATCGTCGAGATGCGTCAGCCGGCCGGACCCCGGCAGTGCATGGCCATTGGCCAACGGCAGCTTCATCCGCTTCAGGCGGTCGATGGTGGTCGAGATAGAGGGCATGAAAAAAAGGCCCTTTCAACGGCAGCAAGGAAGGAAAATCGAATACGCGGCTGCCGCCCGCGGCCAATTATTGTGCACTGCAACAAATGCGGTGCCGTCCCCTTCAAATCAAGGCCGAACGTGCGGAATCGACAGATTCGCGTTGTTGAGAGCCCTATCCTTCGAACGCGTAGTCGAAGTTCACCACATCCTGCAGGAACAGGTCGCCCACCGCATCCCGCGTCCTCTCGTCGTAATAGGTGCGATAATCGTCGTGCTTGCTGGCCTTGGCGCGGGGCAGGGCGGTGCGCGGCTTGCCCAGGCGGTCGCACAGGCGGTCGAAGTCGGCCTGCAGCGTCTCGAAGCGCAGCAGCTCGTGGAAGACCGGCCGTCCGCTGTCATCGAACAGGATCGCGCTCTGCGGCCGGGTCAGGTGGCGATAGTCGTGCCCTTCCGTGGGCAGGTCGGCGAGGACTTCGCGCAGGCTCTTGTCGCGCAAGGTCGGCAGATATTTCCAGCCGGACACAAACCGGTCCCACGGATTGCGGACGACGGAAAAGACCCGGTAGCCGTCCGGCCAGTCCTGCACGTCGCGGCCCAGTGCGCCGTCGTTGCCGTAATGGGAATCCGGCGATGGCGGCTCGATCCCGAAGGCGCGGATGATCGACGTGCCCGCGCATTTGCGCTGGTGGATGAAAATGCACCGGTATTCGTGCGATATCACGCTCTGCCCCCCGCCGCAGACCTAGCATGGCCGCCGGCGCTTGCCAGCCGCTCGCCCTCGCACTTTGCCGCGGGACGCTGTACAGGCCGCAGTGCCAGAGGGCCGGGCGGCCGCGGCCCCGCGCAAGCGGGGGCGAGGAAAGTCCGGGCTCCACGGAAAAACGGTGCCGGGTAACGCCCGGCGGTCCGCGCGCAAGCGGGGATCAGGGACAGTGCCACAGAAAGCATACCGCCCGGTTTCGGCCGGGTAAGGTCGAAAGGGTGCGGCAAGAGCGCACCGCGTCGCTGGAGACAGGGACGGCACGGTAAACCCCACCGGGTGCAAGACCGAATAGGGGCGGCGCATGAGCTTTTCCGGCTCGCCGCCCGGGTTGGTCGCTTGACCCCGAGCGCAAGCGCGGGGCTAGACGAATGGCCGCACAGGCGCCGCAAGGCGCTGGACAGAACCCGGCTTACAGGCCCTCTGGCAAATTTCCTCCTGCCGGTCCGCCGTCGCGGAAGTCCGCACTGGCACTCCGCCGCCCGGTCACCTACTCTTGGGCCGTGGCCAAATCGACGCGATCGAACGACTGGGGGTTTCCCCGCTGGCGCTCCTACGGGAAAGAGGGGCGGGAGGCGGCGCGCGTGCGCCTGTGCGACCGGCACGGCTGTACGGAAGTTGGCGACCGGCCCGCGCCCAAGGCGCCGAACAGCCCGGAACGGTGGTATTTCTGCGAATCCCACGCTGCCGAATATAACAAGAACTGGAATTACTTTGCCGGGCTGAGCCCCGAGGAAGCGGCCCGCCGCGCCTCCGAGGAAGCATCCGGCGCCGGCGGGTTCAAGAGCTCCGCGCACTGGAGCTGGGCGGGCCCCGGCGACGACAGCCGCAGCCGCGACGAGATGCGGGCGCTATCGATCCTCGAACTGGACAGGGACGCCGATTTCAAAACCATCCGCGCTGCCTATCGGCAGCTCGCCAAGCAGAACCACCCGGACCTGAAACCCGGCGACAAGGAAGCGGAGGCCAGGTTCAAAGAGGTCCAGGCGGCCTATGATGTGCTCAAGGCCGCGGAGGATCGCCGGCTGGCGCTCGACGCTACCGATTGAGCATGAAGGTCGCCGCGCTGAGCGCGATCGGCCGGTCTTCGTCGCCGCCATGGGCGATGCCGCGGACGAAGCCGATACGCCGGGTCAACTTCACGCATTCGCAGCGCGCGATGATCGTTTCCCCCTTCGCCGCCGGGCGCAGATAGTCGAGCCTGAGGTCGACGGTGACGATCGGCGCGAACACGCCCATGGTCACCCACACGGACGTGCCGCTGGCCGTGTCGATCAGGCTGACGATGGCGCCGGTGGCCAGGATTCCGCTTTCGGGCACGCCGACCAGCTCCTCGCGCCAGGGCAATTCGAGCTCCGCCCAATTCTCTCCGGAATCGCGAAAGCCGAGGCCCAGCGCGCGACCATGCCCGACCTTGCGCGCCACCTCGAAAAAGGCCTTGGGGTCGAACCCGCCGATCATGCCGTCAGCCGTTCCGCTGTCTCGCGGACCAGCGCGATCATGTTGGGCACGCCCTGCGTCCGGTTGGCGCTGAGATGCTTGCCAAGCTCGAATGGCGCCAGTTCGGCGGCAATATCGGTCGCGGCCACGTCGGCCGGCGCCTTGTCCTGCACCGCCGACAGAACCAATGCGACGATGCCCTTGGTGATCGCCGCATTGCTGTCGGCCAGAAAATGCAGGCGCCCATCGCCGGTGGTCGTCGGATAAACCCATACCGAGGCGGAACAGCCGCGCACGCGCGTCGCGTCGGTCTTCAGCGCGTCGGGCATTGGCTCGAGCTTCCGGCCCAGGTCGATCAGCAGCCGGTAGCGGTCCTCGGGGTCGAGAAACGCATAGTCATCGAGGATTTCGCTGATGGCGGGCAGGGCGGTCACCGTTGCCGCCTAGCAGCGCGCGGCGCCGCCTTCTAGCGGTCGCGCAGGTCGTCGATCTGCGCCGACAGGCTGTTTTCCTTCTCGACCGTGATCCGCTCCAGCACCTTGATCCGGTCCTTGAGCTGCTGGACTTCCTCGCGCAGCTGCCTGGCCTCGACGCGCTCGTCATCCCCGGCGTGTTTCCGGGACTTGGACGCCGCGTCGTACTTCGACCGGACGATGACCATGATCGTCACCGCCACCATGATGATCGCGACCATTTCAAACGGGTTCATTGGCCGGGCGCTCCATTGTCGATCCGGCGCTGGTCGCGCAGCGCCTCGATCTGGTTGGCGGTCTGCACACCGGCGTCGGTGACGATCTGCTCCAGCACGCGAACGCGATGTTCCAGCTCGATCGACCGAGACGCATATTGCGCGGCCTTTTCGGCGGCCAGCGATGCTTCCACCTCAAGTTTCTTCTCACGCAGCCGGAAATAGCGGTTGGCGATCAGCATGAGCAACAGGATCGGCAGGCCGATCACGATCAACGCAATGAAAACTTCACCCGGCCCCGTCATCGGCGGCCCCCTTTCACAACCCGATTGTTAGCCAACGTCCGCGCCGATCCTTGCCGGTGCCCGCGGCTCGCGCAGCGCCTCGATCTGCCCCGCCGTCTGAGCACCTTCGTCGGTGACGATCTTTTCAAGCACGCGCAGGCGCTGCTCCATTTCCTTCGACTGCGACACATATTGCGCGGCCTTTTCCGCGGCCAGCATCGCGTCGACCTCCAGCCGCTTTTCCTTGAGCGCGAAATAGCGCCGCGCGATGTAAAGCAATAGCGCGACCGGCAGCAGCACGGTCATCACGATTGCCAGAACGTCTCCCGGGTTCATGCCCGTCCTCCCTTTTGTTCGACCAGCGCATCGATTTCGCGGCCCAGGCGCGCCGGCTCGTCGGTGACGATCCGCTCGACCGTGGCCAGCCGGTCCTTGATCGACCCGATCTCCGCCCGCAGCTGCGCGTTCTCGTTGGTCAGCAGCGTAATGCGCTCCGCCTGTTCGCGGTCCGACTTGGGATGCAGCGGCATGCCCCAGCTGTTCTGCAGCGGATAGCCGTTGCGGATCCGGATCCAGGTGTTGAACAGTGACCCGGCAACCGCCGCGACGACGATTACGGCGATGAACGGCAACACGCCGAGCAGCATCTCGAGAATGTCCAGATAGCCTTGGTCCATATCCGCCCTCCCTAGCGCAGCTGCTCGATTTCGCGGGCCAGCGACCGGTTCTCGATCGTCACATAATGTTCGACCTGCGCCAGCCGGCGGTCAATATCGCGAAAGCGCGACTTGATGTCGCGGGCGGTGCGCGACGGCGACGTGCGCACGCCCTGCCAGAATTTCTTTTCTTCCGGCCCGCTGTCCTGCAGCTCGCGCGGGCGGTCCTCGGCGATCCAGCCGGTGACGAAATAGACCGGGATCAGCGCGCCGCCGCCCATGACCACGCCAAGCACCATCAGGATGCGGACCAGGGTGACGTCGAAGCCGGTATAATCGGCCAGGCCGGCGCACACGCCCATGACCTTGCCGTTCTTCTTGTCGAGATAGAATTTCGTCCGGCTCGGGGGTTGCGTGCTCATGCGCCCTCTCCACTGCGAATGCGGGTCCGTTCGCGGATGACGTTGAGGTCGGGCGTCACGGTGGTCCCGACATCGGGCAGGCAATCGCGCTGCCAGTTGGGATTTTCCGCGGCCATGATCCGCTCGATTGTGCACATCCGCTCGTCCAGGCGGCGCGAGATGTCGTGCAGCTCGTCGAGCAGCTTTTCATCGTCGCCGGTCAGGGTCGCCGCGGACTTCCACTTGGTGACGTAGTGGAAGATCAGCCACGGCAATCCCAGGAACAGGATGACGATCGCAAGGACCGGAACCAGCTCGCCCATTATTTATTCCCCCTCGCGGCCAGCGCCGCCTTCATTGCTTCCAGTTCCGCATCGACCTTGTCCGACGACTTGAGCTCGGCGAATTCCTCTTCCAGCGTCTTCGGACCGGTCATGCCCAGCGCCTCCGCCCGCCCTTCGGCGAAGTCGGCGTGGCGTTCCAGTACCTCGAACCGGCTGAACGCATCCTCGGTCCGATTGCCGTTGAGCAATTCGTTGGCGCGGGCGCGGGTGACCGCGCTTTCCAGCCGGTGGGCGATCGCGTTCTGCCGGACCCGCGCCTCGCGCAACTTGCCCTGCAGCTTGGCGATGTCCGCCTCGTAACCGCGCAGCGTGTCGTCGAGGACCTTGATCTCCTCTTTCAGCCCGGTGGCCATGTCGGCCGCCTTCTGCCGCTCGATCAACGCGGCCTTGGCCAGGTCCTCACGATCCTTGGACAAGGCCAGCTCGGCCTTCTCGGTCCAGCTCGACTGCAATTCGTCGAGCCGGGCGAGAGTGCGCCGCATGTCCTTGCCGTCGGCGATGGTTTTCGCCGCGCTGGCGCGAACTTCGACCAGGGTCTCCTCCATCTCGAGGATGATCATGCGGATCATCCGCGCCGGATCTTCGGCGCGATCGAGGAGCTCGGTCATGTTCGCAGCGAAGATGTCCCGCGTCCGGGAAAAAATGCTCATCTAGCCACTCCAATAGTCATAGGGGCCCTTTCTGCCCATTTCACATGCAGAAACCATGCCAAGTTTGAAAATTCCAGAGAATGTGCGAAAAGTCTCGAAATCCGGCTGTTTTCAAGGCGAAATATCTTGCCAACTCGTGGCATTTCGCACCAACAGTCGGTGAATTTCTGACGGGGCGGCATGGAACGCAGCGATACCTTTGTCGGCCAGAGCAATGCCGTCCTCGACGCGGTCGAGCGCGCCAGCCGCGCTGCGGCACTCAATCGGCCGGTGCTGGTCATCGGCGAAAGGGGCACCGGCAAGGAACTGATCGCCGAGCGCCTGCACCATCTGTCGCCGCGCTGGTCGGGGCCGCTGGTGGTGATGAATTGCGCCGCTCTGCCTGAAAATCTGATCGAGGCGGAGCTGTTCGGCCACGAAGCGGGCAGCTTCACCGGGGCTGCCAAGACCCGTCACGGACGCTTCGAGGAAGCGGACGGCGGCACCCTGTTCCTCGACGAACTGGCGACCCTGTCGTCGCCGGCGCAGGACCGACTGCTGCGCGCGGTTGAATATGGCGAAATCACCCGCATCGGCGCGTCCAAGCCGGTCAAGGTCGACGTGCGCATCGTCGCGGCCACCAACGAGCATCTGCCGACGCTGGTCGAGCAGCGGCGCTTTCGCGCCGACCTGCTCGACCGCCTGTGCTTCGAGGTCGTGACCCTGCCGCCCCTGCGCGTCCGCACCGGCGATATCCCTCTGCTGGCCGAACATTTCGGCCGCCGCATGGGGGTCGAGCTCGACTGGTCCAACTGGCCGGGCTTTTCCGATGACGTGAAGGCGAAGATGGAACGCTACTCCTGGCCCGGCAACGTGCGCGAGCTGCGCAACGTGGTCGAACGGTCGGTCTATCGCTGGGAGGATCCGGAACGACCGGTCGACGCGATTCAGTTCGACCCGTTTGCTTCCCCGTGGGCGCCAAAGCCCTCGAGTGCACCTGCGTCCGAACCGTCCGGTGCGCCCGAAGAGGTCTCCGAAACGGCGCCCGCGGACGAGCCCGCGACTGCCGATGTGCCGGTCGAAACCGACGATTTCCGCGCCTCCGTCGACGCTTACGAGCGTTCGCTGCTCGAACAGGCGCTGGGGGCCAATCGCTACAACCAGCGCGCGACCGCCGCCGCGATCGGCCTTAGCTACGACCAGCTCCGCCATGCGCTGAAGCGACATAAGCTACTCGACGCCGCCGCCGCGCGCTGACCGGCCGCAATTGACTTGCAACAGAGCGCGCCTAGTCGCGTTAGCCAATCGACAGCCATAATTTACAGGAGCGAGAGCACATGGCCTTTGAGCTTCCCGAACTGCCGTACGCGAAGAACGCGCTGGAGCCGCACATGTCGGCCGAAACGTTCGATTACCATTATGCCAAGCATCACAAGGCCTATGTCGACAAGACAAACGGCATGCTGGGCGAAAAGGGCCTCGAGGGCGCCTCGCTGGTCGACGTGATCAAGGCCGCTAAGGACAAGGGCGACAAGGGCCTGTTCAACAACTCCGCCCAGATATGGAATCACAGCTTCTTCTGGCAGTGCCTCGCCCCCGAAGGGTCGACCAAGCCGTCGGGCAAGCTGAAGGACATGATCGACAGCGATTTCGGCGGGCACGACACCTTGCTCGACAAGCTGCAGGCGGAAAGCGCCAACCATTTCGCCAGCGGCTGGGGCTGGCTGGTGCTCAACAACGGCAAGCTGGAAGTGACGTCACTTCATGACGCCGACACGCCGGTGGTGCACGGCATGACCCCGCTGCTGACGCTCGATGTGTGGGAACATGCCTATTACATCGACTATCGCAACGCCCGGCCAGATTATCTGAAGACCGTGCTGCAGAACATCATCAACTGGGACTTCGTCGCCCAAAACCTGGATGGCGACGGGCTCAAGCGCGCCGATCAGGGCAGCTGATAGGACGTCTCAAACTGTATGCGTTAAAGGGCTGCTTCGGCAGCCCTTTTTATTGCTTTAGCCGGTATCCAGTGCGGAAGATGGCATAGACTCCGGCAAGGCACAGCAGCAGGAAGGCGAGGGTCGCGGCAAGCGCGGTTCCGAACGCCACGTCGGCCTGTCCGAAGAAGGTCCAGCGGAAACCGTTGATCAGGTAAACCACCGGGTTGAACAGGGTGATAGACCGCCACGGCTCGTTGAGCATGTCGATCGAGTAAAAGGCGCCGCCAAGGAAGGTGAGGGGGGTGACGACCAGCAGCGGGATGACCTGCAGCTGCTCGAACCCCTTGGCCCAGATGCCGACCATGAAGCCGAACAGGCAGAAGGTGACCGCCACCAGCAGAATAAACAGGATCGCCAGCAACGGATGCGCAACGCTGACGTCGACGAACAGGTGCGCGGTGACGAAGATCACGGCCGCCACCGACAATGCCTTGGTCGCCGCCGCCCCGACATAGCCGATCACCGTCTCGATCGCCGACAGGGGCGCCGAGAGGATTTCGTAGATGGTCCCGGTAAATCGGGGCATGTGAATGCCGAAGCTGGCGTTGAAGATGCTCTCGGTGAACAGGCTCAGCATCATCAGCCCGGGCACGATGAATGCGCCATAGGGAATGCCGTTGATCTCCGTCATCCGGCTGCCGATCGCGGCGCCGAAGACGATGAAGTAAAGCGAGGTGGTGATCACCGGCACCGCCAGCCCCGTCCACAGGGTGCGGCGGAATCGGTGCATCTCGAACTTGTAGATCGCCAGGATGCCGCGCCAGTTCATGCCGCCGTCTCCTGCCGCTTATGGTCGATCAGCTCGACGAAAATGTCCTCCAGGCTCGATTCCTTGGTGTCGAGGTCCTTGAAGGCGATGCCGGCGTCGCGCATCGCAGCAAGCAGCGAGGCGATGCCGGTGCGTTCCGCCTTGGCGTCGAATTCGTAGGTGAGGACGCTGCCGTCCGCGTCCAGGCTGGGCGACCATTCGGCAAGGCTGGCGGGCACCGCGGCGAGCGGCTCGACCAGTTGCAGGTGCAGCACCTTGCGGCCGAGCTTCTTCATCAGCTCGTCCTTGTTCTCGACCAGGATCAGTTCGCCCTTGTTGATGACCCCGACGCGGTCGGCCATCTCCTCGGCTTCCTCGATATAATGGGTGGTGAGGATGATCGTCGTCCCCTGGTCGCGCAGCTTGCGTACCAAATTCCACATGTCGCGGCGAAGTTCGACGTCGACCCCCGCGGTCGGCTCGTCGAGGAACAGGATTTTGGGTTCGTGAGCCAGCGCCTTGGCGATCATCACCCGGCGCTTCATACCGCCCGACAATTCCTTGAGGATCGCCTTGCGCTTGTCCCACAGCGACAGGCTGCGCAGGATTTCCTCGATCCGCTTCGGATCGGCGGGATAGCCGAACAGTTCGCGGCTGAAGGAGACGGTGTTGAGCAGGGGCTCGAACACGTCCATCGTCAATTCCTGCGGCACCAGCCCGATTTCCCGCCGCGCATGGCGGAAATGGGTGCGCCAGTCCTGCCCGTCGACCAGCACTTCGCCGCCGCTGGGCGTGACGATGCCGCAGATAATGCTGATCAGCGTCGTCTTGCCCGCGCCATTGGGGCCGAGCAGCGCGAAAATCTCGCCCCGCTTGATGTCGAGGTCGATCGGCTTCAGCGCCTCGGTGCCGCTGGCGTACGACTTGCGCAGGCCGCGGACGGACAGGATGACGTCATCGCTCATTCGATCGGGCCGGGCTCCTCTGGGATGGCTTCGTCACGGTTGAGCCCGTGGCGAAGGAGCATCGGGATATTGGCGGCCGCGAACAGGAAAGTAAGGGGGATGGCGCCCCACAATTTGAAACCGATCCAGAATTCGGTCGAGCTGTTGCGCCACACCGCCTCGTTAAGCGCGGCCAGGAACAGGAAGAAGACCGCCCAGTTGCGGGTCAGCTTGCGCCAGCCTTCCTCCTCCAGCCCCGGATAGGCGCTGCCGAGCACCATCTTGAGCAGCGGCTTGCCCTTGAGCAGCCCGAAGCCGAGCAGGGCCGAGACGAACAGGTAATACAGGGTCGGCTTGACCTTAATGAAGGTCTCGTCGTGGAGCCAGATGGTCACCCCGCCCATGACCACCACCAGCACCCCGGAAAACCACAGCATCGGCGAAATCTTGCCGAAGCGCAGCGCCGAATAGATCATCGCCGCGACCATTGCCGCCATGAAGGCGCCGGTGGCGACGAAGATCTTCAGCGCCGGCGGTACGGGCGCCAGATAATTGGCCGCGAAAAACACCAGCAGCGGCCCGACGTCGATCAGCAGCTGGGATCCGGTGGACGGTTTCTTCTCGGCGCTCATTCGGGCGGCAATCCTGCAATGGCGCGGCCAACGGCGCGGGGGTCGAACGGGCGAAGGTCGCTGGCGGTCTCGCCGACGCCGATGGCGTAGATGGGCAGGCCGAAACGCTCGGCCGCCGCGACCAGCACGCCGCCGCGCGCGGTCCCGTCCAGCTTGGTCATGATCAGCCCGCTGACGTTGGCAGTCTGGCGGAACACCTCGACCTGGTTGAGCGCGTTCTGCCCGGTGGTCGCGTCGAGGACGAGGATGACGTCATGCGGCGCCTCGGGATTTAGCCGGCCCAGCACGCGCCGGATCTTCGACAGCTCCTCCATCAGGTGCGACTTGTTCTGCATCCGGCCGGCGGTATCGACGACCAGCACGTCGATGCCCTGCGCCGTCGCCTGCTTGACCCCGTCGAACACGAGCCCCGCGGGATCGGCGCCTTCCTTGCCGGAAATGACCGGCGCGCCGATCCGCTCGCCCCAGATCTTGAGTTGCTCGATCGCCGCGGCGCGGAACGTGTCGCCGGCGCACAGCAGGACGCCATAATCCTGTTCGGTCAGCCACTGGCCGAGCTTGCCGATCGTCGTCGTCTTGCCCGATCCGTTGACGCCGATCACCAGGATGACGTGCGGTCGCGGAAAACCCCATACTTGCAAGGGCTTGGCGACGGGAGCGAGGATTTTTTCGATCTCCTCGGCGAGGATCGACCGAAGCCCGCGCTCGTCCAGCCGGTCGAACTTCTGCCGGGCGATCGCCTCGCGGATGCGGTGCGATGCTTCGGGCCCGATGTCGGACGCGATCAGCGCTTCCTCGATATCGTCGAGCGTCGACGTGTCGAGCGCGGCGCGGCTGGTCAGGCCGGTGAGATTGTCGGCCAGCTTGTCCGCCGTCTTGGAAAAGCCGCCGCGCAGCCGGTCGAGCCAACTCATTCGAATATGCCTGTCAGTGTGTCGCCGTCGCGGGCGGTGATCCGGGCCATGCCGTAAGCGCCCCGCGCCGCCCCGGCAATCGCCACCGGTGCAAAGCCGTCGCTGTGCCCGCGCTGGTTGGTCTCGACCAGCACGCGCTGGCGCGATCCGACGAGCGTATCGAGCCAGGCCTGGCGCCGCGTCGCGGCCGCATCGCGCAACCGTGCGGCCCGCGCCTTGATCGTCGCATGGTCCAGCTGCGGCATCCGCGCCGCCGGCGTGTCCGGACGCGGGGAAAAGGGAAAGACATGAGCGGCAATGATGTCGCAATCGCCCAGCAAATTCAGGCTGTTCGTTGCCATCTCCTCAGTTTCCGTCGGAAATCCGGCAATGATGTCGGCGCCGAAAGTCGCATCGCCGCGCACGGCCCGGATGCGCTCGACCGCGCCGACCGCCTGCGCACGGCTGTGCCGGCGCTTCATCCGCTTGAGGATCATGTCGTCGCCGGCCTGGAGCGACAGGTGGAAATGGGGCAGCAGCCGCGTGTCCGGCAACAATTCGACCAGCGCATCGTCGATCTCGATACTGTCCAGCGACGACAGGCGCAGCCGCTGCAGCCGCGGCTCGGCTGCCAGCAGCCGCTGGCACAACTCGCCCAGCCCACCGGCGTAATCGGTGATGTCGACGCCGGTCAGGACGATTTCCCGCACGCCGCGGTCGAGATCGCGCGCAACGGCCTCGCGGATGGCGGTGAACGGTAGGGACACGCTCGCCCCGCGCGCCTGCCAGATCGAACAGAAGGTGCAGCGATGGTCGCAGCCGTTCTGCACCGCGACGAAGCTGCGAACCCGCGAATGCGTGCCTGCGGCGACCGGTGACGCCTTGACGTCAAACGCACGCAACTTGTCGGAATTGCTGACGATTTTCGTCACTTCCGGCATGGCTTCGAACGCCTGTCGATCAAGCTCGGACGCGCAACCGGTGACGAGGATGCGGGCGTCGGGCCGGCGCTTGTGCGCGCGGCGGATCGCCTGGCGGCTCTGCCGCACCGCCTCGCCGGTGACCGCGCAGCTGTTGACGATCACCCACTGCTCGCCTTCGGGCACGGCCCGGGCGATGCTTTCGGTTTCCGCGAAATTGAGCCGGCAGCCGAGGCTCACCGTCTCGACGCTCATGAAGCGCACCGCGCCAGATGCTCGAGCTCCAGATCGCCTTCGAACACATGGGTCGCGCCGCCGCGCATCAGCAGCTTTTCGCCCTTTTCCCACGTGATCGTGACCGATCCGCCGGGCATGTGCACCTCCACCGGGCTGGTCGCGCGCTTGGTGGCGATGGCCGCGACCGCGGTGGCGCAGGCGCCGGTGCCGCAGGCCAGCGTCAGGCCCGCGCCGCGCTCCCACGACCGCATGTGGATGCCGTCGTCCCGGACGGTCGCGACATGGACGTTGATCCGCTCCGGGAAAACCGGGTCATTCTCGATCTCCGGCCCGCGCTGGTCGAGGTTCACCGTATCGGGATCGTCGACGAAGAAAACGACGTGCGGGTTGCCGACATTCACCGCGAACCCGTTCTTCAGCGGCCCCCACTGCATCGGCAGCGCGCTGGTATCCATCGCATAGGAAATCGGGATCCGCTGCCAGTCGAAGCTGGGTTCGACGATCGACACCTCGATGTCGCTTCCCCTGGCCGACCCCTCGATCACGCCCGCGGGCGTTGCGATGGTCCCGGCCCCGGTCAGCGCGACGACGCAGCGCGCCGCGTTGCCGCACGATTCGACCTCGCTGCCGTCATGGTTCCAGATGCGCATCGACACATCGGCCTTGTTGGACTTTTCGATCAGGATCAGCTGGTCGCAACCCACGCCGCGATGGCGGTCGGCGATGTCGCGCGCCAGCTCCGGCGTGATCGTCACGCCCTGTTCGCGCCCGTCAACGATCACGAAATCGTTGCCGAGGCCGTGCATCTTGTGGAAGTGCAGTGCCATGGGTCGGCGCCGCACTTAGGCAGCGCCGGGCGCTTAGTCCACCAGTGAAGGTTTTGAACGGCATGCAGAGGCCAGCGAACGAAGTAATGCAATCCGTCGTCTTTTCGGCGGTCCTCGATGCCATGCAGGCGCTGAAGAAGGCGTCGGGCGGGCTGCCCAACAACATGGTCCGCGACATTCAGGCGATCCATGCCAACGTCACCTTCGCCGATTTGCCCAAGGACGTGCAGGACGCGATCGTCGAAAGTACCCGTGCCGCCTTCACCATGCTGCTGAAGGAAGGCTATGCCGTCGGTCCCAAGCAGCAGATGCAGCAGTCCCGCCCGCTCGACCGCGTGCCCGAACGCGACCGCCGCCCGCGCCCTCCCGGCGACGGCCCGCGCCGCAGCCCGCGCCCGCCCCGCGGCGATGGCCCCGGTCGGCCTCGCGGTGATGGTCCCGGCCGGCCGCGTGGCGATGGCCCGGGCAAGCCCGGCGGTGGCCCCAGTGGTCCGGGCGGCCCCAACCGCCCGCGCCGCAAGCCCAAGGGCAAGCCCCGGCTGAGTTGATTTTCACGGCGGCTCCGCGTAGGGGGCCAACCGTCTTCGGACACCATTGATGTCGAGCACGCCTTGGGATGAGGAGTGCACGCCGGCCGACGAGGTTTCGTCCGCCGGCGCAAAATGCGTTGTGCATCCCTATCTAGGGCGCCCGGCATCACGAGGAGAAGTGCGTGTTTGACAACCTGAGCGATCGCCTTTCCGGCGTTTTCGACAAGCTGCGCGGCCGCGGCGCGCTGAGCGAGACCGACGTCCGCTCGGCCATGCGCGAAGTGCGCGTGGCGCTGCTCGAAGCCGACGTCGCTCTCCCCGTCGCTCGCGACTTCGTCGACAAGGCGACCGAAAAGGCGATCGGCCAGGAAGTGCTGCGCTCGGTCACTCCGGGCCAGATGGTGGTCAAGATCGTCCACGACCAGCTGGTCGAAACGCTCGGCGCCGACACGTCCGAATTGCGCGTCGACGTCAATCCCCCGGCGGTGGTGATGATGGTCGGCCTGCAGGGCTCGGGCAAGACGACCACGACCGCCAAGCTGGCCAAGCGCCTGACCGAAAAGCAGCGCAAGAAGGTCCTGATGGCCTCGCTCGACGTGGCCCGCCCGGCGGCGCAGGAGCAGCTCGCCGTGCTCGGCCGTCAGGCCAGCGTCGACACGCTCCCCATCATCGCCGGCCAGCAACCGGTCGATATTGCCCGGCGCGCGGTCCAGGCGGCGCGGCTGCAGGCCTATGACGTCGTCCTGCTCGACACCGCAGGCCGTCTCCACGTCGACGAACAGCTGATGGGCGAAATGAAGGCCGTCGCCGCGGCCACCAGCCCGACCGAAACCCTGCTGGTGGTCGACAGCCTGACCGGCCAGGACGCTGTCAACGTCGCCAAGGGCTTTGCCGCCGATGTTGATCTGACCGGCGTCGTGCTCACCCGCCTCGACGGCGACGCCCGCGGCGGCGCGGCCCTGTCGATGCGCGCGGTCACCGGCCAGCCGATCAAGTTCGCCGGCGTCGGCGAAGGTCTCGAAGCGCTCGAGGCGTTCCACCCCGAACGGATCGCCGGGCGCATTCTCGGCATGGGCGACGTCGTCAGCCTGGTCGAACGGGCGGCCGAGACGATCCAGGTCGAGGACGCGGAAAAGCTCGCGGCCAAGATGGCCAAGGGCAAGTTCGACCTCGACGACCTGCGCACCCAGATCGCGCAGATGCAGCGCATGGGCGGCCTCGGTGCGCTCGCCAACATGCTTCCGGGCATGAAGGGCATGAAGGGCGCGATGGAAAAGGCGCAGGACACCAAGGCGCTGGTCCATCTCGAAGCGATGATGAGCTCGATGACCGCGCGGGAGCGGGCCAGGCCGGAGCTGATCAACGCCAAGCGCAAGATCCGCATCGCCAAGGGCAGCGGGACGACCGTTCAGGAGGTCAACAAGCTGCTCAAGATGCACCAGGAGATGTCGACCGCGATGAAGCGGCTCAAGAAAATGGGCGGGCTGGGCAAGCTCGCCGCGATGTTCGGCGGTGGCGGCGGCCTTGGCGGTGCGGGCGGACTGCCCGACCTGACCGGCGCCGGCGGGGCCGGAGGACTTCCCGGCCTGGGCGGCGGAGCACCGTTCAACCTTCCACCTGGTTTCGACAAATTCACCAAGAAATAACGTAGTTTACGAAGAGGATTGATCACATGGCAGTAGCAATTCGTTTGGCCCGCGGCGGCAACAAAAAGCGTCCCTATTATCGCATCGTCGTGACCGACAGCCGCAATTCGCGCGACGGCCGCTTCATCGAAAAGGTCGGCATCTACAACCCGCTGCTGGCGAAGGATTCGCCGGAGCGCGTCAAGCTCGACGCCGACCGCATCAAGCATTGGCTGGACGTCGGTGCGCAGCCGTCGGACCGCGTCCTGCGCTTCCTCGATGCCGCCGGCATCAAGGAGCGTCCGGCCCGCAACAACCCGAAGAAGGCCGAGCCGGGCGAAAAGGCCAAGGAACGCGTCGAAGCCCGCGCCGCCAAGGAAGCCGAGGCCGCCGAAGCCGCTGCCGCGCCGCAGGAAGAAGAGGCTGCTCTGGCCGAGGACACCGTGACCGAAGACGCCGCCGCCGAAGCGCCGGCCGAGGAAGCGGCCGCGGAAGAGGCTCCGGCTGCTGAGGCTCCGGCTGAGGAAGCCAAGGCTGAAGAAGCCCCGGCCGAAGACGCCAAGGCTGAAGACGCTCCGGCGGAAGAAGCGAAGGCCGACGAAGCCACGCCGGCCGACGAAGCGACCAACGAAGGCCAGTCGACCGACGAGCCCGCCGAAGGCGCTGCCGAAGACACGCCCGCGGAAGGCGCGGAAAAGGCCGACGACGCCGAAGCAAAGGCGGAGTAACGCCGATTTCGCAGCGCATCGCCCTTGCCGCCGTTGCCGGAGCGCATGGCGTCAAGGGCGAGCTGCGCCTCAAATTGTTCACCGACAGCATCGACAACCTCAAGCGCCACACGCGCCTGATCGTCGGCGGGGTCGAACACGCGCTTGAAAGCGTGCGCCCCGGCCCCACCGGCGCGGTGGCGCGCCTGGCCGGCATCGCCGACCGCTCGGCCGCGGAGGCCCTGCGCGGATCGCTGGTCGAAATCGACCGCGCCAGCCTGCCGCCGCTGGAAGAGGGCGAATATTATCACGCCGACCTGGTCGGGCTGGAATGCGTCGATCGCGACGGACGTCCGGTCGGCAAAGTTGCCGGCGTGGAAAATTACGGCGCGGGCGACCTGCTTGAAATCGAGACCGCGGATGGCAAGCGGTCGCTGATCCCGTTCAAGGCCGGCATCGCCGACCTCATCGACACGCGCATCGAGCTCGACCCCGAATTCCTCGCCTGATCAGCCGCCCGAGAAGAACGCCAACAGCGCCCGGAAGGTGTCGGCCATCGGCTGGTCTAGCACATAGATGATGCAGAGCATGACGAGGGTCCCGATCATCGCCGCGATGATGGCGGCCCGGCGGCTCGTGACGATCGGCACTGCGAGAAGCGCGATCATGGCCAGATTGCCGAACCAATAGGCCCCGTTGCTGAAGATGGGGCGTCCCAACGACACCGCCCTGGGAACTTCGACCCCGAACACGAGCACCGTTAACGCTGCCAGCTGGCTTCCGAAAATGAGATGCTTTCGGGCGAGGAAATAGGCGTCGAGATCGTTCCAGCCATCCTGTTCGCGGGGAACGGTAAGGATCGCCGCGAGATAATAGAGCACTCCGGCGATGGCCGGCAGCCCCATCGAGCTGAATGACATGCCGATATTGCGATAGCTGTAGGCTTCGGCGAACGCGCCGAGCAGGGTGGTGAAGAGGACCGCGCTGGCCAGCGGAACGAGGACGCCCCACTGCGGCTTCTCGCGTCCGCGCAGCAATTCTCCGATGCCCGACATCAGACCGGCCATCGCCAGCCCGATGAGCAGGCTGTACATCATCATGAAGATTTCGATTTTGGTCATGACACCGGCCCCCCGACCGGCTCCCTGATACGGGCGGGTGCCAATCCGCGCCAGCGCCTTAGCTGCCGTCGGCGGCTTCCGTCATTTCCGCATCGGGTTCGCGCAGCATCGGCGACTGTTTGGCCAGATCGTTGCGGATGGTGGTCGCGGCGACGCCGCCTTCGCCCATCGCATGACTGATCTGGTCCAGTCCGATGACCACGTCGCCGGCGGCATACATGCCCTCGACGCTGGTCCGCTGATGCGAATCGACCGTCACGCAGCCTTGCTCGTTGAGCGTGGCGCCGAGCATCTCGGCCAGCGCCGTATGCGTGTCGGAGCCCAGCGCGGGGTACACAGTGTCGAAGCTTTGCGTGCCTTCGGCGGTCTCGACGATGATGCACTTTTCGGAAATGGCCACGGCCTGCGCGGGACCGTCGATGAACGGGATCGATGCGGCTTCCAGCCGGGCCCGGTCTTCGGCGTTGAGGTCCATCGCCTTGTCCGGCGCGATCAGGGTGACGTCGGCGGTGAAGCTGCGGATGAAGATCGCCTCCGCCACGCCATGGCTGTCGCTGCCGATCACGCCGACGCGCTTGTCCGTCACTTCATAGCCGTCGCAGATGGGGCAATAGCGGATCAGGCCCTGCGCCAGCGCCTCGTCGTGCAGGTCTTCGTCCATCGGCGGGCGGCGGTTGGTCACGCCCGTTGCCAGCAGGACCATCCGCGCCTGTTGCGTGCCCGACCCCCAGGTTGCGGTGAACAGGCCGCTGTCGTCGTCGCGCTCAAGCTTCGTCACGCGGTCGTTGATGATCTTCGCGCCATATTTCTGCGCCTGCGTGCGCATCCGGTCGAGCAGTTCCTCGCCGGTGATGCCGTCCGGAAAACCGGCGTGGTTGTGCGTGCACGGAATCCACTTGGCGCGGCTCTTGCCGGCATCGACGACCAGGATGTTGAGGTGGAAGCGGGCCAGGTAGATGGCGGCGGTCAGGCCGGCCGGTCCGCCGCCGATGATCAGGCAATCGCGTGGTTTGTCCATGCGCGGCCCAATGGATTGCCGCCTCGCCAGTTCCCGACTAGCCCAAATGAATGAGTTTGACCTTCATCCTGTTCGCATTTTCCATCGCCGTGATCGCCGGCGCGATCGGCGTCACCATCTTCCACCGCATGTTTCCGCACTGGGGTGCGCGCAAGCAGGGGCTGGCCGCGGCCTCGATCCTGCCCGTCATGGCCGCGCTGGCGACGCTGGCGGCGGTGATCCAGCTGCTGTCGACCGACAAGGTCGGCGGCGACATGAAGGACCTTGCCCTGGTCACCATCGTGCAGGGCGGGCTGATTTCCATCGCACTCGGCTTCGTCGGCGGCCTGCTCGGCGCGCTGCTGCGGCAGCGGGGACTGCGCCGGTGACCTTTCGCGCGTCCGTCCTCACTCTCTATCCCGAGATGTTTCCGGGGCCGCTGGGCGTCAGCCTGGCGGGGCGCGCGCTGCAGGAGGGCACCTGGTCGCTGGAAACCGTGCAGATCCGCGACTTCGCCACCGACAAGCACCGCAGCGTCGACGACACGCCTGCGGGCGGCGGGGCAGGGATGGTGCTTCGGCCCGATGTGCTTGCCGCGGCCGTCGACAGCGCCGCCGACGGCCGTCCGCTGCTGGCCCTGACGCCGCGCGGCGCGCCGCTGACGCAGGCCCGCGTGCGCCAGCTCGCGGGCGGGGAGGGGGCGATCCTGCTGTGCGGCCGCTTCGAGGGGTTCGACGAGCGAATCTTCGAGGCGCGGGCGATTGAGCCGGTGTCGATCGGCGATTACGTGCTCTCGGGCGGCGAACTTGGCGCGATGGTCCTGCTCGACGCTTGCGTCAGGCTGCTTCCCGGGGTAATGGGCGCCGCCTCCAGCGGAGAGGAAGAGAGCTTCGACGAGGGGCTGCTCGAATATCCGCACTATACCCGACCTCAGATATGGGAAGGGCGCACGATCCCCGAAGTGCTGCGATCGGGGGATCATGCGAAGATCGCGGCGTGGCGTCATGAACGCGCGCTCGAAGATACACGGCTACGGCGGCCGGACCTGATCGAGCGCCACGGGGGCGCATCGCAGGCACCGCCCTCTGGCGCGCAGCGACGAGATACGAAGGCCTGAAGACCATGAACCTGATCGAGACCCTCGAGCGCGAAGCAATCGACGCGCTCACCGCAGACAAAGAGATTCCCGAATTCCGTCCCGGCGACACGCTGAAGGTTGGCGTGAAGGTGGTCGAAGGCGACCGCAGCCGCGTGCAGAACTTCGAAGGCGTCTGCATCGCCCGCTCCAACAAGGGCGTCGGGTCCAGCTTCACCGTCCGCAAGATCAGCTTCGGCGAAGGCGTGGAGCGTGTTTTCCCGCTCTATTCGCCGTCGATCGATTCGATCACGGTCGTGCGTCGCGGCGTCGTTCGCCGCGCCAAGCTCTACTACCTGCGCGGCCGCACCGGTAAGTCGGCGCGTATCGCCGAGCGTCGCGATCCCAAGCGCGAGGAAGCCAAGGCCGAAAAGAAGGCCAAGGCGACCGAGAAGAGCGACAGCTAAATCCCGCTAGAGCGCGATCCGCTCCAGCGTCACAGTCGAATCCGGGACATATTGCGGCCGTGCATTGCGCGGCCGCTGCCCGACCAGTGCGCTCGCTCCGGCCGGCAGCCCGCCCCACACGCCGGAAAGCGTCACCGACAGCTTTCGTGGCGACGCGGCGGTCAGCTGCAGCGTGGCGCCGTCGCAACTGCGCCCGAAACAGGTCACCTGGAAATCGCCCTCGGCCTCGCCGCTGAACCTGCGCACGAACGCTCCGTTGCCTGCTGACACCAGCTGTGCGTCGCCGGGTGCGGTCAGGGTCACGCTGTCGGCGCCGTTCGACGCGATGCGAAAGACGACCGTCCGCCACCCGTCCTCGACCAAGGATTCAACCACGGTCACTTCCGGCGGGCGCAGTCCCGCGACCGCCGCGGCGTCCGCCAGCCACCGTTCGCGTTCGCCATAGGGCAATTTGCCCCACCGCCACGCCATGCCGCCATATCCTTCGGGCAATGGCGACTGGTCGTTGCCGACCGCCCAATAGGCCTTGCCCGCGTTCACGTCCGTCGCGTGCTGGATGAAGAAACGCTGTTGCCGGTCGGCGGAATAGGCCGGGGCAGCGGCCACCGCCGCCCAGCCGCCGGCCATCAACACCCCGGCAACGCCCGCCGCCAGCCACCGGCCATGCGTATCGATCAGCGCCTTGGCCTCGATCAACCACGGCAGGACGACCAGCATCGCCAGCGGCGCGAAGGCGAAGAACGGCCCGGTGACCAGCAGCTCGCCCAGCAGCGCGACGACTTCGCCCAGCGTCAGCCACAGCAACAATGCCGCGATGATCGCGCCGGCCCGCTCGCCCCACGCGAACCAGCGCCCGGCCAGCACACCCGCCAGCATCGCCAGCGGCGGCATCAGGAAGAAGATCGCTCCGCCGGGCGCGATCAGCAGCACCAGCGCGCCAAGCAGCAGGAAACCAAGCCAGTAGCCCGTCCGCAATTGCGGCACCGTCACTCGCCGCGCCAGCAACGCCATTGCCGCCACCGCCGCGAACAGCCCGCAAGCGTAAGCGGCGATGAAGGTCCACAGCGGATAGGCGCGCCAGAAAGCGCCGGCCCGCGCCATGGCCACCAGCTCATGCCCGCCCCACGCCAGGCCCGCCGATCCGACCAGCGCCAGCAGCACGATGCCCAGCGCGCGCCACATCCCGCCGCGGCGAAAGGCGATGACCGCAAAGGCGGCGAGCAGCAGGTCGAACAGCGCGAAGCCAAGCCATGCCGGCACGGTCACCAGCACCCGCCCGGCGATGTCGGTGAACAGCGCGGTGCCGCCGCCGGCCGGGGCGCCGCCGGCTAGTTGGCGGGCCACGGCCAGCGTCTGGTCGCCCATATGCTGCATGCTGCGCGGGTCGAGCGCGGCCAGATTGTCGCCGGCGCTGTGATAACGGGTCTCGTTGCCGATCATCGCGAAGTTGAGCGTCGTCCAGCCGCGCTCCTCGAAACTGGTGACGTCGGTGTAATTGGGCAGCTGGCGATAGAAATCGGTGGTCAGCGAATTGGCGAACGGCCGGTCGACCGCGGCGGCGAAGGCGCGGACCGGCGGGCCGTTGGGCAGGCTGGTCTCGAACATCGTCACCGGCCCCGTGGTGCCGCGCGCTTCCAGGTTTATCAGGCTGTCGACGGTGCGGCTCAACGGGTCGGCCAGGAACGCACGGGCGCCGATCAGGCCCAGTTCCTCGCCTTCGTTGAACAGGAACAGGATCGGCCGCTCCAGCCGTTCGCTTTTCATCAGCGCGGCGACCTCCATCAAGGTCGCCACCCCGACCCCGTCGTCGCCCGCGGCCGGCCCGACCAACGTGCTGTCGTAATGGGCGTTGAGCAGCAGCGCCCGCCCGCTTGCCGGGCCCAGCGCGGCGATCACGTTGCGCACCCGGGCACAGGTCACGCCGCGCTGCTTGTGGATCGTATTGCAGGCGAACTGGTCGCGAACGACCGGGTCGAGGCCGATGGCGCGCAACTGCGCGACCAGCCGATCGCGAACCGCGTCATTGCCGTCGCTGTCCGTCGGGTGGGGCCGCTCGTCGCCCAGCACGGCCGCCAGCCGCGCCTTGGCCCGCGCCGCGTCGAACTGGCCGGTTGTATTGTCCGTGCGCACCGCCGGCGGCTGGATCAGCAACCGGGTCGCGGCCAGGCCGGCAAGCATGACCGCGAGCAGCGCCAGCAGAATCAGCAATCGACGCATGAAGCCCCCGCTTGTCCCTCGCCGCCGAAGCGCCATATCGCTTTCACCGCGCGGGTGCGATAGGCGCCCGGGCCAGGGAGATAATCGCATGGGCTATCGCGTCGCCGTCGTAGGCGCCACCGGCAATGTCGGCCGGGAAATCCTCAACATCCTTGCGGAGCGGCAATTCCCGCTCGCGGAGGTCGCGGCGATCGCGTCCGCGCGCTCAACCGGCGATGTCATCGATTTCGGCGACAGCGGCGAGGAGCTGCGGGTCAAGAATATCGAGCATTTCGATTTCGAGGGCTGGGACATCGCCTTGTTCGCGGCGGGCTCGAAGGTCAGCGAAACCTACGCGCCGAAGGCCGCTGCCGCGGGCTGCACCGTAATCGACAATTCGTCGCTCTACCGGATGGACCCGGACGTGCCCCTGATCGTGCCCGAAGTGAACGCCGAGGCGATTGCCGGCTATCGCGCGAAAAACATCATTGCCAACCCGAATTGCTCGACCGCGCAGCTGGTCGTCGCGCTGAAGCCGCTGCACGACGTCGCCCGCATCAAGCGCGTGGTCGTCGCCACCTACCAGTCCGTTTCGGGCGCCGGGAAGGCGGGGATGGACGAACTGTTCAACCAGTCGCGCAACATCTTCGTCGGCGATTCGAACGAGCCGGGCTTCTTTACCAAGCAGATTGCCTTCAACGTCATTCCCCACATCGACACCTTCCTCGACGACGGGTCGACCAAGGAGGAATGGAAGATGGTGGTCGAAACCAAGAAGATTCTCGATCCCCGGATCAAGCTGACCGCGACGTGCGTCCGAGTGCCCGTGTTCGTCGGCCATTCCGAAGCCGTGAACATCGAGTTCGAGGAGGAATTGTCGGCCGAGGAAGCGCAGAAAATCCTGCGCGAGGCGCCGGGCGTGATGCTGGTCGATAAGCGTGAGGACGGCGGTTACGTCACCCCGGTCGAGGTGGTCGGCGAATATGCCACCTACGTCAGCCGGGTGCGCGACGACCCGACCGTCGACAACGGACTCAGCATGTGGGTGGTCAGCGACAATCTGCGCAAGGGCGCGGCGCTCAACGCCGTCCAGATCGCCGAGCTGCTAGGCCGCAAGCACCTGCAAAAGGCCGCCTGACGGCCGCACCGCGGTCACAGGCCGCGGATCAGCACCGCAAGCGCAAGCAACGCCCAGGCGATGGTCATGGCCAGCAATTCGTTGGCGCTGACCCACGGGATGTTCACCGACGCGAACGCCGACAGCAGGGTCGCCGCGGCAAGGATTGCGGACACCAGGAACGTGATCGTCTTGGGAGGGGTCAGAAGCATCGGCTGGTCCTTTCCTGTTGGCGTTGCTTATCCGGTCAGGGCTTTTCGCCCCAATGGCGCAGCAGGTTCGCCTGGACGAGTTGCAGGCGGCTGAAATTCTCCGGCTTCATCGTCAGCCCTTCCAACGCCGCGACCTCGTTCAGGTCGAACAGCAGGTTGCGGCGGAACGGGTCGGCAATGCGGCTCTGGATAAAGGTGATGGCGACCAACCGTTCGCCGGACGACACCGGTTCGACTTCGTGGAGCGTGTCGGACGGATAGACGATCGCCTGGCCTGGCTTCAGCTTGAACCGCAACACGCCGTCGCCAAGCCGCACCTGCAAGGCGCCGCCCGCATAACTGTCCGGATCGTTGAGGAAGATCGTGCAGCTGAGGTCGCTGCGAATGGTCCGGCCGGGCAGGGCCAGGAAGGCGGCGTCGGCATGCGCGCCATAATGATTGCCGGGCTTGTACCGGGTCAGCAGCGGCGGGGCGATCACTGCGGGGAAAGCGAATTCGCGAAATTCCTCGCTGCGGTTGAGCGCCTGCATCAGCAGCTGCGAACTGGTGGTGTACGCCTGCTGCTCGTGCAGCTGCTCGTTGTCCTTGGCGGTGTTGTGCGGATTGGTGATCCGCCCGTGGACGAACGGCGCCTGCGCCGCGATGCGGCGGCATTCGTCGACCTCTTGGCGCGTCAGGATGTCCAGCACTCGGTACATTCAACCACTCCGGTCGAGGGCGCGGGCGAGCAGGGGCGAGCGCTCCGCGGCAGATTGTAACATCGCGACCGCGCTGTCGATGCTGGCGCGATTGTGCGCCGTCGCTTCCGCGATCAGCTCGCGCCGAAGGTCCGGGCTGTAGGCATATTCGGTCGCCTTGGAATAGCGCCGCATCAGCGGGCCGTTGGCAATCGCCGTGACGCGCTCCGCCGGTGCATTGATGCCCAGCGCCCCGGCCAACCGCGCCAGCTCGGCAGGCATGTTGGTGAGCATCGCGTCGAAGTCCGCCCACGTGGCGTCGAGCGCGTCCGCGGTGGCCTCCAGGGACGTCATCTCGCAGGCCCAGGCCGCCGCTGCCATTTCCGCCGGGGTGCTCGGCTGGGGCAATACGGCGCGCCCGGCGACCCGGCCGGCGCGCAGCGGCGCCAGCGCCGCCATTTCCTTGACCGAATTCTCGCCCGCCAGGATCGACGCGATATAGTTGCGCGGGCTGGCATACATCAGCAACGTCGGCGCCGCGCCAGCCAGCTCGGGCGCGATTTCGGAAACGAAACTGGTGGCTTTCACGACCGCCATGCCGCCGTTTGCGAAGGTGCGCGCGAACAGGCCGCGCAGCGCCGGCACGAACGGCTCGCGCCGCTCCGGCGGCAGCATCGCAACGTCGCGCAGCACCCGTGGTTCGCGAATGCTCAGCACGCCGTCCAGTTCGCCCAGCAGGCGCGCGACCAGCGTCGATCCGACATGGCCGATATGAAAGATCCAGCGGGCGGTGGCGGGGGTCGCGATGTCGCTCGGCAGGTCGCTCCAGGGTACCACCGCGCTGTCGAACCGCTCGGCGAACATGCGGTCGTCGAGGAAGCTGGCATCGCGGTACCGTGCCGCGTCCATCCGCACGAGCCGCACCACGGCCTTGTCCGCGTCCAGCGCCTGGACAAGCCAGGTCGCGTCGCGGGCAATTTCCTCGGCGCTGGGGGTGCTGGACATGGCGCCCAATAACCGGCCAGATGCGGCACGCAAACTCGGGACAGGCTGATGACTGACACCATGGACGGCGGCTGCGCCTGCGGCCGCATTCGCTACACCGCCCGCATCGACGACGACGAAGCGTATCTGTGCCACTGCCGCATGTGCCAGCGGTCGAGCGGCAACGTCAGCCTGGCGATGAAGAATGTGGAGCAGGCCGCGGTGACCTGGACTCGCGAACCCGACTGGTACGCGTCGAGCCCGATCGCCAAGCGGCCCTATTGCCGGGAATGCGGCACCAGCCTCGGTTTCCAGTATCTCACGGACACGACGAAGATGGACCTGACCGTGGCCAGCTTCGACGACCCCTCGCGCTTCACGCCGTCCAGCCATTTCGGCGCTGAGAGCATTCACGAAGCCTGGCTCGACACCAGCGGCCTGCCGCGCACGCGATCGGACGAATATCAGCGGCTGGTCGACCGCTGGGACGAGGCCGGGGCGGCCCCGCCCGCCTAGATCAGCTCGAGCGCCCGGGCGACGCCGTACAGGCTGGTGACCGTCAGCACCGCGCCGACGAACACCAGCAGGATCTTGGGCTTGGCGCGCTTGGCGATCATCGCGCCGAACGGCGCGGCGACGACTCCGCCGATCAGCAGGCCGACCGTCGCGGCGGTGAACATTTCCCAGCCCAGCGTGGCGATGAAGGTCGCCGAAATCGTCACCGTGACCAGGAACTCGGTGGTGTTGACCGTGCCGATCGTGCGCCGCGGCTCGGCGCCCTGGACCAGCAGGTTGCCGGTCACCACCGGGCCCCAGCCGCCGCCGCCCGCAGCGTCGAGGAAGCCGCCGGCAAGGCCCAGCGGTTCGACGATGCGCGGCGCGCGATGGACCGGCGGAAAGTGCAGGCCGCGCCAGATCAGGTAGACGCCGATGCTGGCAAGATAGGTGAGCACAAACGGCCGCGCCGATTCGGCATCGATCTGAGTCAGGACATAGGCGCCGAGTACGCCGCCGATGACCCCCGGAATGGCAAGGCGGGCCAGCATCTTCCAGTCGACGTTGCGGTGGATGATATGGCTGGTGCCTGAGGCGGCGGTGGTGAAGGCCTCGGCCGCATGAACGCCGGCCGAAGCGGCCGCCGGCGGCACGCCGATGCTGATCAGCAAGGTGGTGGAAATGACGCCGAAGGCCATGCCCAGGGCGCCGTCGATCAACTGCGCGACGAAGCCCACCGCAATGAACGGCAGGATGTCCGTCAGCTCGAATGCACTGAAATCCACGTCGCCCCCGATTCGCAGTCCGAATTGCGAAGGCGTTTGGACTGGCGCTCGGGAAGTGCCAAGCATGCTTTTCGTTTGGGAGAAATCGTACCGATGACCGCGCCGCAACACTGGACCGCCTCCGACGGCGTCGACCTCGTCTACCGGGAGATGGGGGAGGGGCGGCCGGCAATCCTCGTCCATGGCCTGTTTTCAAGTGCCGACATGAACTGGATTCGGTTCGGCCACGCGGCGGAAATCGCCGGTCGCGGCTTTCGCGTCATCATGCCCGACCTGCGGGCCCACGGGGACAGCGGCAAGCCGCACGATCCCGTCCATTACCCTGACGGCATCCTTGCCCGCGACCTTGCCGAACTGGTCGCGCACCTCGGGCTGGACGATTACGATCTTGGCGGCTTCTCGCTCGGCGCCCGGACCACGGTCGAAGCGGTGGGCCGCGGGCTGAAGCCGGGCAAGGCGTTTCTCGGCGGCATGGGGCTTGGCGGCCTGCAGCGCTGGCAACGGCGCAAGCATTTCTTCCTCGAAGCGATCGCCCAGTTCGATACCTCATCGCGCGGCGACCCGCACTGGCTCTCGATCCAGTTCATGAAGACGATGAAGGTCGACCGCGCCGCCGCCGCGCTGTTGCTCGACAGCTTCGTCGATTGCGAGGACGGCTGGCTTGGCGCCTTCACCATGCCGACGCTGGTGGTCCTCGGCACCGAAGACGGCGACAACGGCTCGGGGGAGGAGCTGGCCGCGGCGCTGCCCGACGGCACGTTCCGCGCTGTCCCGGGCACGCACATGAGCTCGGTCTCCGAAGCCGAATTCGGCCGCGCCATCGCCGATTTTCTCGCGGCCTCGCCTTGACGCCCCCGGCCCAAGGTCGCACTCACCCGTCACGCGATATCTTTAGTTAGGGGAGTTTTTCGATGAGATTTGCCGCGTCCGTTTCGTTTCTCGCGCTGGCCGTCGCCGGCTGCGCCACGACCCCGCCGCCGGCAGGGGTTGCCGTCAATCCGCCGGCAAGTGCTGCTGTGGTCGCGGAACCGGCATCGGACGCTGCCGCGGAAGGCGCGGCGGCATATCCGCTCACGCCCGCCGGCGCCGCCGCCTTCGTCGCCGCGGCCGAAAAGGACCTGTTCGATTTCTCGGTGGAATCGAGCCAGATCAACTGGATCAACGCCACCTACATCACCGAAGACACCGACGCGGCCGCCGCGCGGATCAATGGCATCGGCACCGAAAAGACCGTGCAATACGGGCTCGAAGCCGCGAAATATGCGACCATTCCGGGGCTCGACCCGGACGTGAAGCGCAAACTCGATATCCTGCGCACCGGCATCGTCCTCCCGGCGCCGACCACCCCGGGCGCAGCGCAGCAACTGGCCACCATCCAGACCGGCCTGCAATCGCAATATGGCAAGGGCCGCGGGACCCTGAACGGCAAGCCGATCAGCGGCAGCGACATCGAGGCCGAAATGGGCAACCTCGAAAACAGCCCGGCCGAGTTCAAGGAGATGTGGACCAGCTGGCACGACAATGTCGGCGCGCCGATGAAGGCCGACTACGTCAAGATGACCGAGCTTTCCAACGCCGGCGCTAAGGAACTGGGCTTCGCCGACACCGGTGCCATGTGGCGTTCCGCCTACGACATGCCGCCGGAACAGTTTGCTGCCGAAACCGAACGCATGTGGCAGGAAGTAAAGCCGCTTTACATGGCGCTGCACACCTATGTGCGGAACAAGCTCAACCAGAAATACGGCGATGCCGTGCAGCCCAAGACCGGCCCGATCCGCGCCGATTTGCTGGGCAACATGTGGGCGCAGGAATGGGGCAACATCTATCCGCTGGTCGCGCCGAAGGGCGCGGGCGATGTGGGCTATGACATCACCGACCTGATCGCGGCCAAGAAGATGGATGAGCTGGGCATGGTGAAAACCGGCGAGGGCTTCTTCTCCTCGCTTGGCTTCGCGCCGTTGCCGCAGACGTTCTACGAACGCTCGATGTTCCTCAAGCCGAAGGACCGCGAAGTGGTCTGCCACGCGTCGGCCTGGGACATCGACAACAAGGACGACCTGCGCATCAAGATGTGCATCAAGCGCAACGCGGACGACTTCGTCACCATCCACCACGAACTCGGCCACAATTACTATCAGCGGGCCTACAACCAGCAGCCCTATCTCTACCTGAATGGTGCCAACGACGGTTTCCACGAAGCGATCGGGGACGCCGTCGCGCTGTCGATCACGCCGGAATATCTGGTGCAGATCGGGATGCTTCCGCGCAATCGCGTGCCGAGCGCCGACAAGGACATCGGCCTGCTCCTGCGCCAGGCGATGGACAAGGTCGCCTTCCTTCCGTTCGGGCTGATGATCGACCGCTATCGCTGGGGCATTTTCGACGGGTCGATTCCGGCATCCGAGTACAACAACGCCTGGAACAAGATCCGGCTCGAATATCAGGGCATCACGCCCCCGGTGGACCGTCCTGCGGACGGGTTCGACGCGGGCGCGAAATACCATATCCCGGCGAGCGTGCCCTACACCCGCTACTTCCTCGCGCGGATCCTGCAGTTCCAATTCTACAAGGCGGCTTGCGACCAGGCTGGCTGGACCGGGCCGCTCCACCGCTGCAGCTTCTTCGGCAATAAGGCGGTCGGTCAGCGTCTCAACGCCATGCTGGCGATGGGCGCGTCGAAGCCGTGGCCGGACGCGCTTGAGGCCTTCACCGGCCAGCGGCAGATGTCGGGTGCGGCGATGGCCGAATATTTCGCGCCGCTCAAAGCCTGGCTCGACCAGCAGAACGCCAATCAGGCGCAAGGCTGGTAGCGAACTCGCGACCGCGGTTCGGTCGTCGATAGGCAAAGAAAAGGGGCGCCCCCCGCAAAGGGCGCCCCTGATCGTTTCAAGCGGCCGAAAGCTTAGTAGCTGACGGGCTCGGCGCCGGTCGCGCGGCTCGTGCCGGTGTTGGCCGTACCGCTTTTCGCCGACAGGGCCGGCGAGCGGCCGGTGGCGGTGGCGTCGGGCGTTACCGAAACTTCGCGCTCGGCGCTGTCGCCGCGGACCTGGTCGATCCACTGGCTGGCCTTGTCGCTGGCGCGGCCGGCCATTTCGTTGGCGGTCTCGCTGATGCGGGTGACCTGGTTGCCGACGCGGTCGCGCTTGGCCCACAGGAACACGCCCGCGCCGACCGCAGCAGCGGCTGCCGCGGCGGTTGCGAACGGATGATCCTTGGCCGGGGACAGCCAGTCGTTGGTATACTGGTTGTGCCCGTGCGGGTTGTTGTTCTTGCTGCCGGTCTGGTTCTTGTTAGCCATTTGATCCTCCTCAGGAATTTCGGGTTCATACAGCCAACGGGCGAAAGCGCCCGACGTTGCATGCCCCCGCGATGAGGAGTGGCGCGGACGGGCCGGTTACAGCTGCTCGAGCAAATGCTCCGCGCTCGACGCGCGATATTCGCCCGGTGCTTCGACGTTGAGCTGCTCGACGACGCCATCGTTGACCAGCATCGAATAGCGCTGGCTGCGTTTGCCCATGCCGAACTTCGCCCCGTCCATGTCCAGCCCGACCGCTTCGGCGAAGGCGCCGTTGCCGTCGGCGATCATGGTGATGTCCTTGGACGCGTCGCGCTCGCCCCATGCGGCCATCACGAAGGGATCGTTGACCGAAATGCAGGCGATCGTGTCGACGCCCTTGGACTTCAGGTCGCCGGCCTTTTCCACATAGGAAGGCAGGTGGCGGGCGGAGCAGGTCGGCGTGAAGGCGCCGGGGACCGCGAACAAGGCGACCTTCTTGCCGCCGAAAAATTCGCCGGTGGTGGTCGGCTGGGGGCCGTCCGCCGTCGCTACCGAAATATCAACGTCCGGAATCTTGTCGCCGACTTGAATGGTCATGGGTCGCTGCTCCTGTTGAGTGTTCGGGGGTGCAGATAGGGTCGTCGCGGGCTGCTCTCAAGGCTTGTCCCCCGCCGCCGTACCGCACATCATGCGGGCGATGGACTCCGGCACCTTCCTTTCGGGCAAGCTGCTCCTGGCGATGCCGGGAATGGCCGACCCGCGCTTCGAGCGCGCGGTCATCGCCATCTGCGTGCACGACGAAAACGGCGCGGTCGGGATCGGCATCGGCACCAAGCGCGCGGGCCTGCGCTTCCGCAACCTGCTCAAGCAGCTCGAACTCGATCCCGGCGCCGCGCCCGACCGCGCGGTGCACCATGGCGGACCGGTCGAGGTGAGCCGCGGCTTCGTCCTCCATTCGACCGACTGGGGCGGGCAGGACACGCTGCAGGTCGCCGGCCCGCGCGGCGTCCTGTTCGGCATGACCGGCACCATCGACGTGCTGCGCGCCATCGCCGACGGGCGCGGGCCCACGCAATGGATCGCAGCGCTGGGCTACGCCGGGTGGGACGCGGGCCAGCTGGACGAGGAAATGACCCGCCACGGCTGGTTCGCCGCCGATGCCGATGAAAGCCTGCTGTTCGACACCCCGACGGACGAGCGCTGGGCGGCGGCGTTCAAGGCGGCGGGGATCGACCCGCGCCTGCTATCGAGCGAGACCGGCGCCGCCTGATCGGCGGTCATTGAAGTCATATAAAGAAATCTTTATATTTGCCTTGAGCTGCTTGTGCCGCTAGGGCCCGCGGCGAAATCCAACTTCAGACACCGGAGACTTTGACGTGGCGACCCAGGCCGAAACCCGTTTCGACGATTATGTGATCAAGGACATCGCGCTGGCCGATTTCGGCCGCAAGGAAATCGAGATCGCCGAAACCGAAATGCCGGGCCTGATGGCGCTGCGCGAGGAATATGGCGCGGCCAAGCCGCTCAAGGGCGCGCGCATCACCGGCTCGCTGCACATGACCATCCAGACCGCGGTGCTGATCGAAACGCTGATCGAACTCGGCGCCGACATCCGCTGGGCCAGCTGCAACATCTTCTCGACCCAGGACCATGCGGCCGCGGCGATCGCCGCCGGCGGCATCCCGGTGTTCGCGGTCAAGGGCGAAACGCTCGAGGAATATTGGGACTACGTCACGCGCATCTTCGACTGGGGCCAGGACGAAGTGTGCAACATGATCCTCGACGACGGCGGTGACGCCACCATGTTCGCGCTGTGGGGCGCGCGCGTCGAAGCCGGCGAAAAGCTGTTCGATCCGACCAACGAGGAAGAGGAAGTCTTCGTCGCCACCCTGAACAAGTTCCTCAAGGACCGTCCGGGCTATCTCACCAAGACCGTCGAGACGATCAAGGGCGTGTCGGAAGAAACCACCACCGGCGTCCACCGCCTTTACGAGCTGGCCAAGCAGGGCAAGCTCCCGTTCCCGGCGATCAACGTCAACGACAGCGTCACCAAGTCGAAATTCGACAACCTTTACGGCTGCAAGGAATCCTTGGTCGACGCCATCCGCCGCGCCACCGACGTCATGCTCGCCGGCAAGGTCGCGGTCGTCGCCGGCTATGGCGATGTCGGCAAGGGTTCGGCTGCCTCGCTCCGCAACGGCGGCGCGCGCGTGCTGGTCACCGAAGTCGACCCGATCTGCGCGCTGCAGGCGGCGATGGAAGGCTATGAAGTCGTGACGATGGAAGAGGCGACCAAGCGCGCCGACATCTTCGTCACCGCGACCGGCAACATGGACGTCATCACCGTCGACCACATGCGGGCGATGAAGAACATGGCGATCGTCTGCAACATCGGTCACTTCGACAGCGAGATCCAGATCAACGGCCTCGCCAACATGAAGTGGACGGAAATCAAGCCGCAGGTCGACGAAGTCGAATTCCCGGACGGCAAGAAGATCATCGTCCTCGCCAAGGGCCGCCTCGTGAACCTCGGCTGCGCCACCGGCCACCCGAGCTTCGTGATGAGCTCGTCCTTCACCAACCAGGTGCTGGCGCAGATCGAGCTGTTCACCAAGACCGAACAATATGGCAACGACGTCTACGTCCTGCCCAAGCACCTCGACGAAAAGGTCGCCGCGCTTCACCTCGACAAGCTGGGCGTCAAGCTGACCACGCTGTCGGACAAGCAGGCCAGCTACATCGGCGTATCGCCGAAGGGCCCGTTCAAGCCCGAGCATTACCGCTACTAATCGGTTCGAACCGGGGTTCGCGGCGGCGGCGGTCATCCGCTTGACGACCGCTCGCCGCGACCCTTAAGCGCCCGACCATGCAGCAGATCGACGACGAGGCCGGGACGGAGCAGGACGCGGCGGCAACCCGCAAGGCGTTCGACGATGCCCTCGCGGCGGTCGCCGCCGACCCTACGGACGAAGCCGCGGCGCAGCGGCTGGCGGACGTCGCCGCCCGGGTCAAAGGCACTGCCGCGCCCAGCCGCGCCGAGGATTTCGACATTTCGGTCGACGTCGAACGCGCCGGGCAATTGCTGCTCCGCGGCCAGTCCGAACAGGCCGAGCTGGTGCTCCGCCGCTATCTCGCCGGCCGGCCCAACGATCCCGAGGCCATGCGCCTGATGGCCAAGATCGCGGCCGATTTCGGGTTCCTCGAAGATTCGATCAAGATCCTCCGGCGCTCGCTGGAGATCAATGCGGAGCGGGTGCTCAACTGGATCGACCTCGCCAAGTCGCTGCATCAGCAGGCCCGCAAGTCCGACACGCCGGAACATATCGACGAGGCCATCGTCGCGATCGACCGCGCCATCGCGCTCGATCCCACCAACGAGGAAGCGGTCGCCTACAAGGCCGCGCTATACGTCCAGGTGCGCAAGCTGGAAGCGGGGCAGGCGACGTTCAAGGAATTGCTCGACGTCCATCCCGACACCTCGACGGGCTGGATGAACTATTCCTATCTGCTCAAGACGCTGGGCAAGTTTGGCGAGTCCGTCGCGGGCTACCGTGCCGCGGTCGGCGTCGAGCCGACCAACGGCGGCGCGTGGTGGGGCATGGCCAATCTCAAGCGCGCGCGATTCTTCGATCATGACATCGACGCGATGCTTGCGGCCCTGCCGCGGCTGCCGAACGATCATGCGCGGGTGGCGATGAACTTCGCCCTCGCCACGGCCTACGACCAGCGCAAGGATTACGAGTCCGCTTCCCGCCACCTGCGCGACGGCAATGCGCTGCGTCTCAAGATGCATCCGCACGACATCGATGCGATGCGCAGCGGCTCCGACGAGCTGATCGCGACCTACACGCCGCAATTCTTCAAGAAGCGGGCGGGGCAGGGCAATCCGAGCAAGGCGCCAATCTTCGTCGTCAGCATGCCGCGCTCGGGCTCGACCCTGGTCGAGCAGATTCTCGCCAGCCACCCGGCGATCGAAGGCACCGAAGAGCTGTTCGCGATCCAGCAGCTGCAGGGCGAGATCACCGAGCGCCAGCAAGCCAAGTCGGCGGAGGCGGCGCTGAAGCGAACGGACCTGGGCGACCTCGACGCGCTCGGCGCCCGCTACCTGGAGCTGACCGCGTTTCACCGCTCCACCGACCGCCCGCATTTCACCGACAAGAATCCGGGCAACTGGCGGCAGTCCGGGCTGATCCACACCATCCTGCCCAACGCCAAGATCGTCGATATCCGCCGCAACCCGCTCGATTGCTGCCTGGCCAATTACGCGCAGCATTTTTCGTGGGGCGTGAACTATTCCTACGGGATCGAGGAAATGGCGTCCTTCTATCGCGAGTATCTTCGCGTCATGCGCCACTTCGACACCGTCATGCCGGGCGTCGTCCACCGCGTCATCTACGAGGACCTGATCGAGGACCTCGAAGGCGAAGTGCGCAAGTTGCTCGACTTCCTGGAAGTCGAATTCGACGAGCGCTGCCTGCGCTTTTTCGAGACCGATCGCCCGGTTCACACGCCGAGCGCCGAACAGGTCCGCCAGCCGATCAACAAGGCCGGCTTCGGCCGGTGGCAGAAATACAAGCCGTGGCTTGGCGAACTGGAAGACGCGCTCGGCAGCGCGGTCGAGGATTGGCGCCGTTAAGCGTCGGATAGCCGACTCAAAAGTTCATGTGGCATTAATGTGACAGGTACCGCCGGAATTTGCCCGGCGACCCTAGAACGCCTTTTTTTTCAGCGGTGCATCGGTCAAACGGCAGCCTGTAAATTCTCACAGAGCCGGGGTTCGTTAGCCATGCGTCTTCTTAATAGCGCCATTCTCACTTCCGTTTCCATGATTGCCCTCGGGGCATCGCCCGCTTTTGCGCAGGCCGTTCCGTCGGCCCCGGTCGACCAGACTCCGGAAAAGGTTGCGGAGAGCGAGCAGATCCCGCCGACGAGCGAGCAGACCGACGCTTCGGGTGAACCGGAAGCCAACACGCCGGGCACGATCGTCGTCACCGGTTCGCGCATTCGCCGCGACAACTTCTCGACGCCGCAGAACATCGACGTCCTGACCCGCAACGACCAGCTCATCGCCGGCGCCCGGTCGACCGGCGAAACGCTGCAGTCGGGTTCGGTCACTTCGGGTACCGCCCAGATCAGCGGCAGCTTCCTCGGCTACCTGTCGGAAGGCGGTCAGGGCGCGAACACGGTCGGCCTTCGCGGTCTCGGCTCCTCGCGTACCCTCGTCCTGCTCAACGGCCGCCGCCTTGCCCCGGCCGGCGCCAGCTCGCAGCTGGTCTCCGCCGACCTCAACGTGCTTCCGACCTCCGTCGTGCAGCGCATTGAAATCCTGCGCGAAGGTGCGTCGTCGATCTACGGTTCGGACGCCATCGCGGGCGTTATCAACATCATCACCGACACGAAGGTCGATGGCATCACGCTCGACGCTTATGCCGACGTGCCGCTCGAATTCGGCGGTGGCCGCACCTATCGTGCGTCCGTCACGGCGGGCAAGAGCTTTGACCGCGGCTACATCACGGTCTCGGGCGAATATAAGAAGGACGAAGGCATTCGTCTGGGCGACAAGGACGATTGGCGCTGCCCGCGCGAACTCGCGTTCATCAACGGCAACGAAGTCGGCCAGGGCAGCCCGGACAACCCGAACGAACTGCGTTGCTTCCCGTTCGAGCGTCAGGGTCTCGGCACGGCCCGCGGTTACGGCCTTTCTTACGGCCTCGTCCCGGGCTCCGGCTTCGTGTTCTTCGGTCGCCGCGGCCTGACCAACAACGACGTCACGCAAGGGCCGCTGCTGGTCGACAATTACGACCTGCGTCCGCTCAGCGCCTCGAACGTCTACAACGAACACATCTTCAGCCCGATCCAGACCTGGACCGGCTTCCTCAGCACCGGTTACGAACTGGGCGCGCTGGGCAATGCCGAACTCTATGGCGAAGCGCTCTACAGCCGTCGTACGTCGCACCAGGATCGCGGCACGCAGCTGAGCTTCCAGCAGATCACGAACTCGGGTGAAGCGCAGCTCTACGGCGGTTCGTACCTGGGCTACCCGCTCGACCTCTTCGGTCTGGCGACCAGCCCGTTCTTCCCGACGTCGTTCATCGATGCGGGCATCAACTACTTCGGGCCGTTCATCGTCCCCGACCGCACGATCAAGCAGAAGCAGAAGGTCAACTTCTTCCGCGTCAACGGCGGCATCCGTGGCGATCTCGGCATCGGCGACTTCCGCTATGACCTGAACGCCATGGTTTCGCAGGCGAAGGCTCGCGAAAGCCTGCAGAACCCGACCGTCGACCGGGTCAACAACATCCTGGTCGCTGTTGAAGCTCCCGCCGGCACGCCGGACAACCTGATCACCTACGCCATTCCGGGTCAGGTGGGTGCGGGCAACGGGTACACCTGCGCCGTCAACGTCGACGCCGCGGGCAACTTCATCCCGGGCTCGACCTGCGTTCCGATCAACTACACCGCTCCGGACATCTTCATGGGCGGGCACTTCTCCGACACGCTGTTCAACTACCTCTATCCGGAGCAGGTGAACCGCACGAAGTACAACCAGGAAACGTTCAACGCCGTCATCGACGGTACGCTGTTCGCGCTCCCGGCCGGCGAAGTGAAGATCGCTCTCGGCGCCGAATATCGCCACGACTTCATCCGCGACGTTCCGGCGGAATCGCGCCAGAACGGCACCATCTACAATTATTCGACCGCGGGCATCACCAAGGGCTCGGATGAGGTGAAGGAACTCTTCGGCGAAATTAACATTCCGCTGCTGAAGGACCGCCCCTTCTTCGAAACGCTCGAAGTCGACGCGTCGGCGCGTTACACCCACTACAAGTCGTACGGGTCGGACATCACCTACCACGTCAACGCGCAGTGGGCCCCGGTCCGGGCGCTTCGTATCCGCGGTAACTACGGTACGAACTTCCGCGCTCCGAACCTTTACGAGCAGTACGTTGCTGACCAGGTCGGCTTCTACGGCGGTGGCGCTGACCCGTGCGATGAATTCGGCACCATCTACTCGCCGGGCACCACGGTTTACGAAAACTGCCTTGCGGAACTGACCCCGATCCTCGACGATCCGACGACTCCGGAAAACGAGGCGCTCGACTTCTTCACGTCGACGGGCATTCAGGTCACGACGACCGGCGGTAAGGGTAACCTGGAAGCCGAAAAGGCGAAGACCTGGGGTGTTGGCGCGGTGTTCAACATGCCGTCGCACATCGCCGACTTCTCGCTGGCGGTCGATTACTTCAACATCGAAGTGACCGGCGAAGTCGCCACGCTCGGCAACCTGATCCTGAACTTCTGCTATACTGGTGGCCCGAACGGCGATCTTCCGTTCCCGAACAACCCGTATTGCTCGTTCATCGACGGCCGTAACCCGGCCAACGTGCCGAACCCGGGTAATATCTCGTCGTTCAAGAACCCGTACCTGAACGTTGCTCGTCAGATTGCAGAGGGCATCGACTTCGACGCCCGCTTCGCCAAGGACGTCTTTGGCGGCAAGTTCTCGACGCAGCTGCAGGCGACCCGGATGCTGCATCAGCAGACCGAATTCTTCGAAGGCGCAGGCCTCTCGGAATTCAACGGTACGCTGGGCTACCCGGGCAACGGCGCTGGTCCGAAGTGGGTCGGCTCGCTCGACACCCGCTTCACCACCGCCAATGACATCACCATCCGTTGGGGCGCCGAATACGTCGGCAAGCAGGTGTCGACTGACAGCGACATCTTCCTCACCAGCAATGGCGACGTCTGCAACCCGGCGATCCCCGGCAACTGCATCCTGGTCGACTACGACCTGACTGCGGAAGCCTATTGGGAACATGGTCTGTCGGTGCAGTGGGCGTTCCCGCAGCTCGGTCAGGTCACCATGGGTGTGAACAACATCTTCAATGCGAAGCCGCCGACGATTGCGGCCCACCCGAACCGGGCGGACCCGCGGGTTGGCAACTACTTCGCCAACGGTCCGTACGACTATCGTGGCCGGTCGTTCTTCGTGAACGTCACGCGCTCGTTCAAGTAAGACCGGACGCACCTACAAAGGAGGGGCGGGGTAACTCCCGCCCCTTTTTTTTGCCTGCCGCAATCGCGTCCCGCCCGTGGGCACCGGCAACGCTTTGTTTTCGCTGCGGCGCCGAATATGGTTTCGCAATGGGGCGAAGGGACATCTGAACTGTGGGCTGGTCCGCGATGACGCAGGTGATCGCCGCGCTGCTGGCCGCGCTGTGGATCGTCCTCGCCGCGGCGGTCGCGATCGTCGCTGCGCGGCGCATGCGCGAAGCCGGGCGCTTCGTTGCCGCCGCCCGCTCGCTCGGCAATCTGGTCGACCTGTCGCCGGCCCGTCCGTTGGTGGTGTTCGCCGACGGCAGCATCGAGGCTGACCGGCGCCTGGTGCGGGAAATCGGATTGCCCGCGACGCCCGTCGCGTTGGCCGATCTTGCCGGTGCCGACGCCGGCCTGCTTGCGGACGACTTGCAACAGCTCGAAAGCCGGGTCCGCTCGGCCGCGTTGTCCGGTGACCGTTTCGAAATGCAGGTTCGCGTCACCGGTTCGGGGCGGGTGCTCGATGTCCGCGCCATGCCCGCGCCGCCGCCCGAACCGCCGGGCACGATGCTGCTGTGGCTGTTCGACACCAGCAGCGCCGAGAACGAACGGTCCAAGCTGGCCGAACGCCTGGCCCAGACCGAGGCCGCGCTCGACGCGCTTACCCGGCTGATCGAGGCCGCGCCGTTCCCGATGTGGTATCGCGGACCCGACCTGTCGCTCGGGCTGGTCAACAGCGCGTTCGTCGAGGCGGTCGAGGGGCGCGACGCGGCCGACGTCATCGCCCGCAGCAGCGAGCTGGTCGGCGACACGCAGGAAGCCCGCGCCGCCGCCGTTGCCGCGGTCGAAGCAGGCGGCGCGGTCGCGACCAAACAGGCGGCGATCGTCCGCGGCGAGCGGCGGATGCTCGAAATCGTCAACGTGCCGCTGCCGACCGGCGCGGTCGCCGGCTTCGCGCTCGACATCCAGGACCTTGAGGATTCCCGCGCCGAACTGGCCCGCCAGGTGCAGTCGCAGCTCGACCTCGTCGACCGAATGACCGCCGGCGCCGCGCAATTCGACGCCGACCGTTGCCTCAGCTTCTTCAATCGTCCCTTCGCGGCAATGGCCCAGGTCGATCACGAATGGCTGGGCGAAGACCCGGAATTCGACCGCGTGCTTGAACGCATGCGCGAACATAATCGCGTTCCCGAAACGCGCGATTTCCCGACCTGGAAGGCGGAACGGCGCGACTGGTTCACCAGCACCGAGGAAATGATCCAGGAAGACTGGCTGCTGCCCGGCGGCGACCATTGGCGGGTGGTGGCGCAACCGTTGCCCGATGGCGGCCTGCGCCTGTTCCTGGAGGACCGGACGGAGCAGGCGCATCTGGCGTCCGCCCGCGACACCCTGCTCCGCGTTCGATCGGCCACCTTCGACAATCTGTTCGAAGCGATCGGCGTGTTCGCCAGCGACGGCAGACTGTACCTGTGGAACAGCCGCTTCAGCCAGGTGTGGGACCTCGACGAAGCCTGGCTGGCGGAAAACCCGCGGGTCGACGAGATGGTCCCGGCGCTGGCCCGCAAGCTCGTCAACCCCACCGCCGCCGCGCAGATCCGCGAAATGGTGCGCAAGACGACCACCGACCGCGAACCTGCCAACGGCCGCCTGACGCTCACCGACGGCCGCAATTTCGACTTCGCCGCCGTGCCGCTGCCCGACGGCAACGCGCTGTTCACCCTCGTCGATGTGACGGATTCCAGCCGCATCGAAAGCGCGCTGCGCGAACGCGCCACCGCGCTCGAACAGGCCGACCGCGTGAAGACCGACTTCGTCGCCAACATGAGCTACGAGCTGCGCACTCCGCTGACCTCCATCGGCGGCTTCGCGGAAATGCTGGCCGAAGGCTATGCGGGCAAGCTCAGCCCCGCGGCGGCGGACTACACCAAGGCGATCCTCGAATCGGTCGACCGCCTGTCCCGGCTGATCGACAACGTGCTCGACCTGACGCAGGGCGATTCGGTCAACGTGCTGGAACGCGAACGCGTCGACATCGGCGGCCTGTGCCGCGCCGCGGCGGCGAAATATGACAGCCGCACCCGCAACAAGGACCAGGAATTGAGGCTCGACATCGGGGCGAACAGCGGCACCGTCATCGGCGACGCCCGGCGGCTGCGCGAATCGATCGAACACCTGCTCGACAACGCCAGTACCTACACCGACCGCGGGGGCAGGATCGAACTCAAGTCCTGGGGCGATCTCGACAACGCCTTCATCCTCATCAGCGACAATGGCGCGGGCATCGCCAAGAAGGATTTGCCGCGCGCCTTCAACCGCTTCGACCGGATTACCGCCGACGCTTCCGGCGGGGAGGCCGCGCTCGGTCTCGGCCTGCCGCTGACGCGCCAGTTCGTCGAGGCGCACGGCGGCAAGGTCGACCTCATCTCCGCCAAGAACAAGGGCACCACGGTCAAGGTCACGCTGCCGCGGGCGCCGCAATGATCCTCGCCGACGAAGCCGCCACGCGGGCGCTTGGCGAACGCCTTGCCGGCCTGGTCCGTCCCGGCGACGTCATCGCGCTGTCGGGACCGCTCGGCGCCGGCAAGACCGCGCTTGCCCGCGCCGTCATCCGCGCGCTTGGCCATCAGGGCGAAGTGCCCAGCCCAAGCTTCGCCATCGTCCAGCCCTATGAGGATCTCGATCCGCCCGTGTGGCATGTCGACCTCTATCGCATTACCGGCCCCGGCGATCTCGACGAATTGGGGCTGGACGCATTGTCCGACGCGGTCCTGCTGGTCGAATGGCCGGAACGGGCAGGGGAGTCGGCGTGGCCCGGGGCGCTGCATCTGTCGCTGGAATTTGCGCAAGGCGCCGCTCGCCGCTTGACAGCACGGGTGCCGCCGTCTTGGCAAAACAGATGGCCGCCGCGATGATCGTCCCGCCGCAGATGCTCGAATTCCTCGCCCAATGCGGGTGGGCCGGCGCGCGGATTGAACCGCTGGCCGGCGACGCATCCTTCCGCCGCTATTTTCGGGTCGTCGATGACGGTCGCAGCGCGGTCTTGATGGACGCTCCGCCCGCGCGCGAAGACGTCCGCCCGTTCGTCTCGGTCGCCGAATGGCTTCTGTCGATCGGCCTCAGCGCGCCTGAAATTCTTGCCCGCGACGTCGATAACGGCCTGCTTTTGCTCGACGATTTCGGCGAGGTCCGGCTGCGCGAAACGCTCGACGCCAATCCCGCCCGCGAAAGCGAACTGTACGCGCTCGCCACCGACGTTCTCGTCCACCTGCACCAAAGCCCGGCGATGGATGGGCTGCCCGAACACGGCCTTGCGCAATGGCTGGAGGAACTGGCCCTGTTCACCGACTGGTACTGCACCGCGCTGCACCTGTCGGTCGACGTCGATGCCTTCCGCGCCGCCTGGACCGAAGTGCTCGAACCCGTCGCCAACGACGGTCTCGGCCCGGTCACCGTGCTGCGCGATTACCATGCCGAAAACGTGATGCTGGTCGGCGGCCGCGACGGCGTGCGCCACTTCGGCCTGCTGGATTTCCAGGACGCGCTGGTCGGCCATCCGGCCTATGACCTCGCCTCGGTGCTGGAAGATGCCCGGCGCGACGTGTCGCCGGCCGTGGAGCGCGAAATGATCGACCGCTACATCGCCGCGACCGGCAACGCCCAGGCGTTCGAACGCGCCTATTGGGTACTGGCCGCGCAACGCAACACCCGCATTCTCGGCGTCTTCACCCGCCTGTGGAAACGCGACAACAAGCCGCATTACACCGCTTTCCAGCCGCGCATGTGGGGCCTGCTCGAACGCGACCTGGCCCGTCCGGAACTGGAACCGGTGCGGCGCTGGTTCGACCTCAACATCGCGCCCGAACATCGCGCCGCGCCATGGGCGCAGGCGGCATGAACAAGCCCCGGCGCGCGCTTCGCCTGAAGGCGGAAATCACGGCCGACCTGCCGAAAACGGCGATGGTGCTGGCCGCCGGGCTCGGCAAGCGCATGCGTCCGCTCACTGCCACCCGGCCCAAGCCGCTGGTTGACGTCGCCGGCAAGGCGCTGCTCGACCATGTGCTCGAACGCCTGGCCCAGGCTGGCGTCGAACGGGCGGTGATCAACGTCCATTACCTCGCCGATGCGGTCGAAGCGCATCTCAAGAAGAACGATCACGGCCTCGACATCGCCTTTTCCGACGAACGCGCCCTGCTGCTCGAAACCGGCGGCGGGATGGTGAAGGCTCAGGCGCTGATCGACGCCGACCCATTCCTGGTCGTCAACAGCGACAATTTGTGGGTCGACGGCCCTGCCGACACGCTGAAGCTGCTCGCTTCGCACTGGGACGGCAAGAAAATGGACGCTTTGCTCCTGCTGGTGCCGCAGGCGCGGGCACAGAATCACAGCGGCCGCGGCGATTTCCACATGGACCGGTCCGGCCGGCTGCGCCGTCGCGAACGCTCGCGCGTCGCGCCTTTCGTCTACACCGGCATCCAGATCGTATCGAAGCGCCTGTTGCGCGATGCGCCCGACGGGGCATTCTCCGCCAACATCCTGTGGGACCGGGCGATGGAGGAGGGGCGCTGCTTCGGCGCCGTCCACCAGGGATTGTGGTTCGACGTCGGTACCCCCGGCGCCATCAAGACGACGGAGCTCATCCTGGAGGATGCCTGATCGCGCCGCAGACAGCCTGCGGCACCCCGCCGTCTACACGATTCCGACCCATCGCTCCTTTGCCGACTCGCTTGTCGCGGGGCTGATCGCGCGCTTCGGCCGCGATCCGCTGCTGCTGGCCGGCGGCCGCATCCTCCTGCCCAACAATCGCGCGGTGCGCACCGTCACCGACGCCTTCGTCCGCGCCAGCGGCTCGGGCCTCGTCCTGCCGCGCCTGATCCCGGTCGGCGATGCTGAACTGGAAGAACGGATCGGCGGCGCGCTCGACCCCGCGGACATGGCCGATCCGGTGCCGCCCGCGGTGGAGCCGCTGCAACGTCTGCTGGCGCTCGCGGATCTTGTTCGCGCCGGCGACGAAAGCGCGGTCGAGGCGCTGCGCCTGTCCGCGGACCTGTCGCGAACGCTGGACGCACTGCTGGTGGAACAGGTTGACCCGTCGCGGCTGGCCGGCGTGGCGCAGGACAGCGAGGAGCTGGCGTCGCACTGGCAAGTATCGCTCGACCGGCTGCGCGCGATCCTCATCCTGTGGCCTGAAAAGCTTCGCGACTGGAATCGCATCGACCTGGCCGACCGCCGCAACCGCCTGCTCGAACGGCTTGCCGACCGCTGGGCGACCGACCCGCCTGTGGGGTTCACCGTCGCCGCCGGCATCACCACCACCGCGCCCGCCATCGCCACCTTGCTCAAGCGGATCGCGACCTTGCCCGACGGCATGGTCGTCCTGCCCGGCCTTGCCCGCGCGACGTCCGTCCCGGACGAGGAATGGGACGCGCTCGGCCCCGATGACAGCGGCCGCGGCGAGGAAACCCACCCCCAATTCCATCTCAAACTGCTGCTCGACCGGATCGGCGTTGCGCGCGACGAAGTCCGCTTGTGGCCTCGCGTCGGCTCCGCCGCCTCGACCCCGCTGCGCGCTCGAGCGGTCGCCAATGCCTTCGTCTCCGCGCAATTTTCCGACAAGTGGATCGGCCTGAAGCCCGCCGAGCGGCGCCTGTCCGGAATCCGCACCGCCGTCCTGCCCGATACGGCGGCCGAGGCGCAGGCGATCGCCCTGGCCATTCGCGAAACGCTGGAAACGCCGGGCAAGACGGCCGCGCTGGTCACCCCTGACCGGATGCTTGCGCGGCGGGTCTCCGCCTTGCTCGCGCGCTGGTCGATCCACGCCGACGACAGCGCCGGCACGCCCTTGTCCGAACGGCCGCCCGGAACGCTGTTGCTGTCGCTTGCCGCGGCCATGGCGGAGGAACTGGCGCCGGTGTCGCTGCTGGCGCTGCTCAAGCATCCGCTGGTCGGCGGCGAAGAAGATGCGCGCCGCACTTGGCTCGACGACGTCCGGCTGCTCGACGTCGCCCTGCGCGGCCCGCGCCCGGCGGCAGGGCTTCACGGCCTCGACCGGCATTTCGCCGAGCGCGAGGCGGAAGACCGCAATTGCCGCGGCTGCGTCGACGCGTGGCACCGCGTGCGCTCGCGTCTCGAACCGCTCGACGGGCAGGGCGCCCCCACCACGCTCGCCGCCTTCGTCGCCCGCCTGGTGACCGCCGCCGGGGTTCTCGCCGGCGATCGCGGCTGGCGCGGACAGGACGGGCGGATGCTCGCCGAACTGCTTGCGGAGCTGGAAGCGTCGGCGGAGGCGCAGCGGCTGCCGGTCGGCCCGGAAGACGCGGTCGCCGTGCTGGCCGAACTGCTGGCCGGGCGCAGCGTCCGGCCGCCCTATGGCGACCATCCGCGGGTCTTCATCTGGGGCCTGCTCGAAGCGCGGCTGCAACAGGCCGACCTGATGATCCTCGCCGGCCTCAACGAAGGCGTCTGGCCGGCCGTGCCCGCGCCCGATCCGTGGTTGGCCCCGCGTATCCGCGGCAAGCTCGGCCTGCCCGGCCTCGACTTTCGGATCGGCCTGTCGGCGCATGATTTCGCCAGCGCGCTCGGCGCGCGCGAAGTGTTGATCACCCGGTCCAAGCGCGACGGGCGTTCGCCAACGGTCGCCTCGCGCTTCCTCCTCCGGCTCGAAGCGATCAGCGGCGGCCTGCCGCGCGATTACCGCCTCGAACGGCTGACCGCCGCGCTCGACGACCCGGGCGAGCCGGTGCCGGTCCGCCGCCCGCAGCCGCGGCCGCCGGCCGCCGACCGGCCCAAGCGCATTTCTGTCACGGCCGTCGACCGGCTCAAGGCCGACCCGTTCGCTTTCTACGCGCAGGCCATGCTTCGCCTGCGCGCACTCGATCCGGTCGATGCCGACCATACCGCGCGGTGGAAGGGCAGCGCGGTGCACAAGGTGTTCGAAGACTGGCTGAAACAGGACGAATGCGATCCCGACCGCCTGCGCCCGCGCGCGGAGGCCCTGCTTGCCGACGAGACAATCCACCCGATGCTTCGCGCGCTGTGGGCGCCGCGCCTGCTCGAAGCGATCGACTGGATGGCGGACCTGGAACGGTCGAACCGCGCGTCGGGCCGTGCGCCGCTGGTCGCCGAAGCGAAGGGGGAGGCGGCGATTGCCGGCATCACGGTCCATGGCATCGCCGACCGCATCGACCGGCTTGCGGGGACCAGCCTCGCGATCATCGACTACAAGACCGGCAGGCCGCCGGCGAAGAAAGCGATCGACGCGGGCTTCGCGTTACAGCTTGGCCTGCTCGGCCTGATCGCGCGCGCCGGCGGGTTCGACGGCGTCACGGGCGATCCCCAAGCGTTCGAATATTGGTCGCTCGTCCGCGACCGCGACCAGTTCGGCAAATGCGTCCACGCCGACAAGGATATGGGGCCGGAGGAATTTCTTGCCCATGCGTTCGCCAATTTCGCCGAGGCCGCGGAAAAATGGCTGAACGGGACGGAGCCGTTCACCGCCAAGCTCAACCCGGCGTTCGCGCCCTACGGCGACTATGACCAGCTGATGCGGCTGGAAGAATGGTACGGCCGCAATGACTAGCCGCGGATCAGCCGTTCCGCGGCTTCTTCTTCACCTTGGACGCGTACAGCAGCGCCGCGACGATCGCCGCCGATCCGACGCCGACCGCTACCCCGGCCTTGCGCAGCTTCGCCCGGCGTTCCTCGCTCGCCTTGTCGTCATGCTCGTTGCTCATGCCGGTCTTTCTATGGCCAGTCGGGCCGATTGGAAAGCGGCATGAACGGCCGCCGCGAACCGGTGAAGCCGCTGCAGGATACGCAGCTGCTGGCGTCCGATCCGCAGGCTCATGCCGCGGTCTCCGCGTCCGCCGGCACCGGCAAGACGCAGGTACTGACCGCCCGCGTGCTGCGCCTTTTGATCCAGGGGGCGAGCCCGCAATCCCTGTTGTGCCTGACCTTTACCAAGGCGGCGGCGTCGGAAATGGCCAACCGCATCGGCGCCCAGCTCGCTTCCTGGGTGCGGCTCAAGGACAGCGACCTTGGCGCCGACCTGCTCAACCTTGGCGAATCCAACGATCCGCCGACCCGCCGCCGCGCGCGGCAGCTGTTCGCGCAGGTGCTGGATTGTCCCGGCGGCCTGCGCATCCAGACCATCCACGCCTTCGCCCAGTCGCTTCTCGCCGCCTTTCCCGCCGAAGCCGGGATCACGCCCGGTTTTCAGCCGATCGAGGGCCGCGCCGAACAGGAACTGGTCCGCCGCACGCTGGCCGATCTCGTCACCGACGCAGAACAGCGCGGCGACACCCGGCTGTTCGCCGACATCCAGTGCCTCAGCCGCCGTCTCGGCGAGGCCGGCGCGGTCGACTATCTGAAGGCCTGCACCAGCCGCCACGACGCGCTCGCCGCGCTCGGCGATCCGGACGGGTTGGAAAGCCGGCTGCGCGCGGTGATGCAGCTGCCCGACGGGTCGGTCGAAGATTATCTTGCCGACCGCTGTTCCGACACCGGCTTCGATTGCGACCTGCTGCGCGCCATCGCCGACGCCAATCGCACCTGGGGCACGGCGACCGGCACCGGCATGGTCGACAAGGTCGAACGCTGGCTGGCCATGCCGTGGGCCGACCGCGCCGCCGCCTTGCCCGACCTCGCCTCCATCGTGTTCACCGGCAAGGGCGACTTGCGCAAGGTGTCCGCCGGCCAGCTCAAGGCCGACGCCGCGTACCAGGATCAGGCCGAACGGCTTGCCGAAGCCGTCGCCGAATTGCTTCACGTGCAGACCGGCGCCCGGCTTGCCGCGGAAATGGCCGCGGGGTTGCGCGCGGGCCAGGCTTTCGCCCGCGCCTACACCCGCGCCAAGCGCGCCGCTGGCGTCGCCGACTTCAACGACCTGATCGACTGGACCCGCCACCTGCTCGGCCGCCCCGGCATGGGCGAATGGGTCCGCTTCAAGCTCGACCGGCAGATCGACCACATCCTCGTCGACGAGGCGCAGGACACCAACGCCGCGCAATGGGACATCATCGACCGGCTGGTGGAAGAATTCTTCACCGGCGCGAGCGAGGAGGATCGTCGCTGGCGCACGCTGTTCACCGTCGGCGATTTCAAGCAGGCGATCTACGGCTTTCAGGGCACCGACCCCGAACAGTTCGAGGAAGCGCGCCGCAAGTATAAGGCGCTGGCCAACGCGCTGGTGGAGGCGGAGCGGACCAGCGACACCGACGAGGCCCGCGCCCGCGAATTCCGCGACCTGTCGATCGACGCCAGCTTCCGGTCCGCCCAGCCGATCCTTGACGTGGTCGACGCGGTCATCGGCACGCTGGGCGCGGAGGCAATGGGCCTGCGCGGCAAGCCCCCGCGCCATGTCGCCTTTCACGCCGACCGGCCCGGCCAGGTCGAATTGTGGCCGCCGTTCGCGGTCGACGACGGGGAGCAGGGCGGCGACGAGGGCGAGGAACGCTGGGTCGACATCCGCGACCGCCTCTATGCCGACGCGCTCGCCCAGCGCATTGCCGACCTCGTCGACGAAGCGCCGGTGCTCGGCTCGACCCGGCGCAAGCTGACCCCGGGCGATATCCTCATCCTCGTCCGCAGCCGCGGCGAATTGGCGGCGCTGATCGTCGCCCGCCTGTTCGCGCGGCGCGTGCCGGTCGCGGGCGTCGACCGGCTGCACCTGCAGGAACCGCTGGCGGTTCAAGACCTGCTCGCCGCGGTGCGCTTCGCGGTTCAGCCCGGCGACGACCTCAGCCTTGCCTGCCTGCTTGTCTCCCCGCTGATCGGGTGGGACCAGGACCAGTTGCGCGACCTGGCGCAGGGCCGCCGGACGACGCTGTGGCGGGCGCTTCGCGACCGCGCGGGGGAAAGCCCGGCCTTTGCCGCCGCTTATGCCGCGCTCGGCGACCTGCTGCGCATGGCCGACTTCACGCCGCCGTCGCGCTTCCTCGAAACGATCCTGTCCGGCCCACTGCAGGGCCGGCGCAAGCTGTACGCGCGGCTTGGCATGGCCTCGCGCGACCCGATCGACGAACTGATGAACAGCGCGATCGAATTCGAACGCCACGAAACCGGCTCGCTCGACCGCTTCCTCGCCTGGTTCTCGCGCGGCGACGTCGATGTACAGCGCGACGCCGGCGGCCCGGCCAACGAGGTGCGGGTCATGACCGTCCACGGGTCGAAGGGGCTGCAGGCACCTGTGGTGATCGTCGCCGACGCGACCGCCGACCCGGCCAAACTCGGCCGTACGCCGCTGACGCTCGACTTCCCGGTGCAGGGCAGGGTGGCGCCGCTGCTGCGTCCGAAAAAGGACGAGCGCCTGTCACCCTTTGCCGAGATCCTCGACGAACAGGACGTCCGCGACCTGCAGGAACATTGGCGCCTGCTCTACGTCGCGCTGACCCGCGCCGCCGACCGGCTGATCGTCGCCGGGGTCAAGCCGAAAGAGAAAAAGGACGGGTCCGACCCCCGCCCGGAAAACAGCTGGCACCGCGCGGTCCAGGCCGGGCTGCTCGCCGCCGGCGCCCGCCCCGCGGAGGATGGCGACGACCTCAACCTCGTCCACGGCAGCAACGCGCCGGTGGCCGTTCGGGCGGGCAAGCCGGTCGACGTGCCGCCCGCCGGAATCCCCGCCTGGGCGACGTCCGCCGCCCCGCCCGAGGCGCGCCCGCCGCGCCCGCTGGCGCCTTCGGCGATGGCGGAAGACCGCGAGGCGGCACCGCCGCCGTCGCCGGAAATGAAGGCGGCTGCGGAACGCGGCACGATCATCCACGCCCTGCTCGAACGCCTGCCGGCCGTCGCTCCCGACCAGCGCGAGGCGGCCGCGTTGCGCTGGCTCGACCGGTCGGCGGGGGTCGCCGACCCGGCCGCCCGGCAGGACATCGCCGACATCGTCTGCGGGATCATCGCCGACACGCAGTTCGCGCCACTGTTCGGCCCGGGATCGCTGGGCGAAGCGCCGATCGCCGCGACCTTGCCCGACGGGCGAGTCATTGCCGGCACGGTCGACCGCCTGCTGGTCCAGCCGGACCGGGTGCTGGTGGTCGACTACAAGACCGGCCGGGCGCCCGACGGCGCTGCCGCCATCCCGCTGTCGCATCGGGTGCAGATGGATGCCTACCGCCAGGCGCTGGGCGTCATTTTCCCCGGCCGCGCGATCGAGGCCGCGTTGCTCTACACCGCCGCCGCGCGATTTTACCCGGTCGACGGTTGAGCGCCGCCGCCTCCATTCCCATATATTTGCAAACGCGAATCATCAGGAGACCCCGGCCATGGCCACCAAGACTGTCACCGACCAGAATTTCCAGAGCGACGTGCTCGGCGCCGACGGCCCCGTGCTGGTCGACTTCTGGGCCGAATGGTGCGGCCCGTGCCGGATGATCGCCCCCGCGCTGGAAGACATCTCCAACGACCTTGGCGACAAGGTCACCGTGGCCAAGCTCAACATCGACGAAAATCCGGACACCCCCGCCCGTTATGGCGTGCGCGGTATCCCGACCATGCTGCTGTTTAAGGACGGCCAGCCGATCGCGCAAAAGGTCGGCGCCGCCCCGCGCAGCCAGATCCAGCAGTGGATCGAAGGCAACATCTAGCGTCTGGCCGGCGCCTGTGCCGGCCGCGGCTTTAATGCGACGATGATCGGGCCAAGCGGCGAATGGCTGTCCATGCGGCCGTTCGCCGGGTCCCATAAGGAACTGACCGCGCCGTCGAAATATAGCGCGTCCGGCGTTTTCAGCCGGTCGCGGAAAAAGCGCGCGAACTTGCCGAACGACACCGGGTCCTGGCTGATCGCGAACAGCGCCTTGCCCTGTGCGGTGACGCCGACCCCGTTGCGGATATGGCGCGACGTTCCGTCGTCCTCGAACGCCGGGTGCATCCTCCCCTTGATCACCAGCATCGGTCCCGACTGGGTCGCCAGCGTCGGCGCGCACCGGGTCCTCGGCACGCTGCCGCTCTCGTAAATCCCTGCTCGTCCCGAACAGGCGACCAGGAAGACGCCGTTGGGCTTGAGGTGGAAATTCCCCGGCCCGTCGCGCAGGTTGACCGCGTGCAACTCCGCGCCGTCGGCGCGGGTCAGGCCGATCGGTCGGCCGTCCTCGTCGAACATGCCGGCGTTCATGGCAAAGGCGACCTCGTCCTCGTCCACCCTTGCCAGCGCGTCGGAAAAGCTGCGCACCGGCGTGTCCTCCGGTCCGGCCGCGAGCAAGGTCAGCGGCCCGCCTTCATTGTCGCACACGGTAAAGCGGCTGCCTTCGAACTCCTGCTGGTCGCACGCCGACGGCTCGCCGGGCTCGCCCGCCGGTTCGTCCGTGCCGCATCCCGCGGCCCATGCGGACAGGAAGATAAGGGCGATCGTACGCATGGCGCGCACGCTGGCCGCTTCAGGCGGCGGTGTCGATGCCGATATCGCCCAGCTTGCGGTAAAGCGTCGACCGGCCGATCCCCAGCCGCTTGGCGACTTCGGTCATGCGGCCGCGATAATGGCCGATGGCCAGCCGGATCAGGTCGGCCTCGATCTCGTCTAGCGGGCGGATATGCCCGTCCTCGTTGAACACCGTGATCGCGCCGACGCCGTTGACCGCCGCATCGCTCGAATGCCGGCTCAACCGCGGCACGATGTCGCCGGTGCGATTGGTGAACCGCGACTGGGTGGCGATATGCGGGAAGTCCGCGGTACCCAGCGACGCGCTCTGGCAATCGATCCCGGCACGCAACAGGACGCTGGCCAGCTGGCGCACGTTGCCCGGCCAGCCGTACCGCATCAGCACCGTCAGCGCGTCATTGTCGATGGTCAGCGGCCGCATCATCTCCTGCTCGCCGAACCGGTTCAGCAAGTGGCGGGCAAGCGCGGGAATGTCGCTGCTCCGTTCGCGCAGCGGCGGCAGGGTGACGACCGTCGATTCCAGCCGCTCGCGCAGCTTGGCGTTGAACGTTTCGGGCAAGGCCCGGCTGGCGGTGGCGATCAGGCGGACGTCGATCGAATGGCTGCCGTTGCATCCCACCGGACGGACTTCGCCGGTCGCCAGCGTGCGGTCCAGCGCTTCCTGCGTTTCGGGCGGCAAGGCGGTGACGTCGTCCAGCAGCAGGGTTCCGCCATTGGCCTCGACCAGCTTGCCGTCCCTGGCCGAAAAGGCGCCGGGAAAGGCTCCGGCTTCATGCCCGAACAATTCGCTGTCGATGATGTTGGCCGCGACCGCCTTGCAGTCGAGCACGACAAGCGGCGCCTTGTTGCGCAGGCTGGCCGAATGGATCGCCCGGGCAAAGGTTTCCTTGCCGGTGCCCGCTTCGCCGACAATCAGGATCGGCAGGCGGTTGCGCGCGGCCTTGGCCCCGACCGCCAGAGAGGCGCGGAATTCCGGCGTCGCGCCGACCAGTTCGTCAAGGTCGAGCGCGGGCGTCAGTTTTTCCGTCAGCGGGGTCAACTCGCCGGTCGGACGGCGGCGGTCGGCCACCCCGGACAAGGCTTCCAGCAGCCGTTCCGGCGCCACCGGCCGGCCCAAGAAATCCGTCGCTCCGGCGCGAATGGCGTCGACCGCCACCGGCAGTTCGTTGCTGGTCAGCGCCAGCACCGGCAGCCCCGCCTGGCAGTCGCGCAGCGCCTCGATCAGCGCCTTGGCCGTGTCGCGTTCCCAATTGCCCAGCAAGGCGACGCGCACTTCGGGCCCATAGGGGCCGCGCAGGATCGCCACCGCGGTTTCCAGCCCGTCCGCGCCGACCACCGTCCAGCCCGCGCGCGACGCGATCGCGGATATCCGCCGCCGCTCCGCCGGGTCGGCGTCGATCAGGAGAAGGGATCGGATCGGTTCGTTGGCCATAATGCCTCGCGTCGGTCTGTAGCGGGGAAGCAGTAAAGGCCGCCTTAAGACCGCTTTCGGACTTGGGCGCGGCGGCTTGCCTTGTTATGCACGCCGCCACGAGTTCAAAGGGGTTTGAAATGGCGCACGAAGAAGAACCGTTCCTGACGCATCCGCCGACGCCGGAGGTGGCCCGCCACGTCAAGGACTACACGCTGATGATCGCGATGCTCAAATGGGGGGCGATCATCTCGTTCGTCATCGCCTTCCTCGTCATGTACATCATCACCTAGTCCGGTGAAGATCGCGGTCCTCAAGGAAACGGCGCCGGGGGAAACCCGCTGCGCCGCGATTCCCGAAACGGTGAAGAAATTCATCGCGCTCGGCGCCGATGTGGCGGTGGAAACGGGCGCCGGGACGGCCGCGGGGATCACGGATGCCGATTTCGAAGCCGCCGGCGCCATCACCGGCGACCGCTCGGCGGTGCTCGGCGACGCGGGCATCATCCTGTGCATCAACGGCCCGGACGCGGCCGATCTGGCCGGCGCGCCCGCCGGCGCGCTGCTGGTCGGCGCGCTCGATCCGCTGCGCCGCCGCGACGCGGTCGACGCCTATGCCCGGGCCGGGTTGCAGGCGCTGGCGATGGAATGGATGCCGCGCATCACCCGCGCGCAATCCATGGACATCCTGTCGTCGCAGTCGAACCTTGCCGGTTACAAGGCGGTGGTGGACGCCGCCGGTGCCTTTGGCCGCGCCTTTCCGATGATGATGACCGCCGCCGGCACGGTCAGCCCGGCGCGGGTGTTCGTCATGGGGGTCGGCGTTGCCGGCCTGCAGGCCATCGCCACCGCCAAGCGGATGGGCGCGCAGGTTAGCGCCACCGACGTCCGTTCCGCGACCAAGGAACAGATCCAGTCGCTTGGGGCCAAGCCGATCTTCGTTGAAAACGTCGCCGGCATCGAAGGCGAAGGGCAGGGCGGCTATGCCACCGAAATGTCCGACGAATATCGCGCGGCGCAGGCCGAACTGGTGTCCGCGCACATCGCCAAGCAGGACATTGTCGTCACCACCGCGCTGATCCCCGGTCGGCCCGCACCGCGGCTGATCAGCGACGCGCAGGTCGCCTCGATGCGTCCGGGTAGCGTGATCGTCGATCTCGCCGCAGAAGCGGGCGGTAATGTCGAAGGAACCAAGGCCGGCGAGAGCGTCCGCCAGCACGGCGTGACGATCATCGGCGCGACCAATCTCGCGCGTAGCCTGTCGGCCGATTCCTCCGCGCTTTTCTCGCGCAACTTGTACAATTTTCTCAGTGCGTTCTGGGACAAGGACAAGAATGCGCCTGAACTTGCCGACGATGACGAGATCGTCGTCGGCACCCGCCTGACCAAGGACGGCAAGGTGGTCAGCGAAAGGCTCGCGGAGGCCTAGGGCCACGCCTGCCACGGCCGACATTCTCGTCATCGGCGGCGGTGTCGCCGGCCTGTCCGCCGCGGCCGCGCTCAGCGCCGATGCGCGGGTCGTGGTGCTGGAAGCCGAAGATGCGCCCGGTTTCCATTCCTCCGGCCGCAGCGCCACCATGCTGCACTACGCGCTCGGCAATCCTCTCGTCCGGGCCCTGACGCTCGCCAGCCGCGGCACGTTCGAAGATCCGCCCACGGGCTTCACCGACGTTCCGCTCGGTCGCCGGATGCCGGTACTGGTCCATGCCCGCGCTCCGGAAACCGCCGAACTCGACGCGCTGGAAGCCGCCATCGCGCCCTTTGCCGCGCTGGACCGCGCCGGCCCGGCGGAGATCGCCGCGCTCTGCCCGGCGCTGAAGACCGGGGAGGGCGGGGCGGTCGCCGCTCTGGTCGACCGCAACGGCCTCCGCCTCGACCCGCACGCCTTGCTGCAGGCTTATGTGCGGACTCTCCGCCGCAACGGCGGCACGCTCGTGCCCGGCGCCCGTGCCGCCGCCATCGTCCGCCGGTCCGGCCACTGGCAGGTCGCCACCGATCGCGGCGGCACGTTCGAAGCCCCGCTGCTGGTCAACGCCGCGGGCGCCTGGGCGGACGGCATCGCCGCCATGGCCGGCGTCGCGCCGGTCGGGCTGACCCCGCTCCGCCGGACGATCATCACCTTCGACGCCCCGGACGGCGCGGACCGCTGGCCGTTCGTGAAGACCGTCGGCGAAGAACTCTATTTCGCGCCCGAATCCGGCCGCCTGTTAGCCTCGCCGATGGACGAGGTGCCAAGCGCCCCCTGCGACGCGCAGCCGGACGAGGAAGATGTCGCGCTGGCCGCCTATCGCGTGGAGCAGCGCACCACGCTGCAGGTCCGGCGCATCGCGCACAAATGGGCGGGCCTGCGCACCTTCGCGCCGGACCGCGTGCCCGTCGTCGGCTTCGCGCCCGGCGCGGACGGCTTTTTCTGGCTGGCCGGCCAGGGCGGCTTCGGCCTCCAGACCGCGCCGGTCATGGCGCGCATTGCTACGGCGCTGGCGACCGGCGCCGCCTGGCCCGCCGACGGGATCGACCCCGCGGCCCTAGACCCCGCCCGCTTCGGGCAGGCGGCATAGGTCGACCCAGCGCTCGCCGACCAGTGCGAACAGCCGCTCCGTCGCCACTTCGACCGAGGTATTGAGCGACCCGCCTGCCGGATAGACCGTGGCGAACGCCTGCAACGACACGTCCAAATACACCGGCAGCGGCGTGGCCAGCCCGAACGGGCACACCCCGCCGACCCTGTGCCCGGTCAGTTCGAATGCCTCCTCCGCGCCCAGCATGCGCGGCCGCGCGCCAAACGCCGCCTTGCACTTGCGGTTGTCGAGCCGGCTGTCGCCCCGGGTGACCAGCAGGAACACTTGGCTTCCGGCGCGCACCGCCAGGCTCTTGGCGATCCGCCCCGGCTCGACGCCCAGCGCCGCGGCCGCCTCGTCGACGGTGGAGGTCAGCGCCTCGGTCTCGATCAGCCGCAGGTCCGGCGCCTGCGCCTCCAGCCACGCGCGCACCGACTCCAGGCTCATTCGCCCTCGCCGACCAGATGCAGTTCGATCCGTCGCTGCGGCGTCCCGTTGCGATGCTCGAACAGGAACACGCCCTGCCACGTGCCCAGCGCCAGCCGCCCGCCGCGCACCGGCACTGCCAGCTGCGTCTGCGTCAGCGCCGTGCGCAGGTGCGCCGGCATGTCGTCCGGTCCCTCGTCATCATGCGTGTAAAGCGACTCGCCCTGCGGCGCGATGCGCGCGAAATAGGCCTCGAGGTCGCGCCGCGCCGCGGGGGCCGCGTTTTCCTGAATTAGCAGCGACGCCGACGTGTGCGCGCAGAAAATTGTCAGCAGCCCGTCGCCGATCCGCGCCGAGTCGAGCCATTGCTGAAGCTGGCCGGTGATCTCGAACAGGCCCGGCCGCGGCGCCCGCACGGCCAGCGTGCCATTGGCCTGCTTCAACATCCCGGCGACCGGTTCAGGGGCAACGCCAAAGTCTCCAGACAAACGAAAAGCGCCCGCAAATGCAGGCGCTTAACGTAGTTCAGTAGTTGGAAAGTTCGAGCTTAGCCGTTCGAACCGCCGTTGGTTTGACCGCTACCCAGCAGCCAGTTCCAAAGACTCCAACGCGCCGGAAGTTGCTTCTTCATCATCAATCCCCGTTCAAAGACTGCGATTCGGCAGTTGCGAGGATGTTAACCTTAAGAAACGAAGTTAGCAAACGATTTACCATCTTTTGGCGGCGGACAAGGCGCATCGTTTCGCGGGCGTCGCGATTCTGTTCGGCGTGTCAGTGGGTTAGGCGACCCGGGCGGATCGTTCGGACGACAGCCGCCGGCGCAGGCTGTCCATGCTCATCGGCCGGCCGGTGATATAGCCCTGCACGATGTCGCATTCCATTTCGGCCAGGATGTCGAGCGCCTCGCGCGTTTCGACGCCTTCTGCGACCACCTGCCGGCCAAGCGAATGGGCCAGCGCGATGGTCGATGCGACCATCAGCCGCTCGCTGCGGTTCTCGACCATCCCGCGGACGAAGCTCTGGTCGATCTTGATCTCGCTCGCCGGGACCTTCTTCAGATAGTCCAGCGTCGACAGGCCGGTGCCGTAATCGTCGATCGAGATGTTCACGCCCAGCTCGCGCAGCTGGATCAGCATGTCGAGCGCGTTGCCGCTGCCGGCGATGGCCGCGGTCTCGGTCAGCTCCAGCGTCAGGTGGCGGGCTTCCAGCCCGTGCCGTTCCAGCAGGATGGCGATCCGCCCGACCAGCGCCTTGTCGGACAGCAGGCGCCCGGACAGGTTGACCGACATGTCGAATTCCCGCCCGCCGCGGGTCAGCCCGGCGGCAAAGCCGATCGACCGGTCGAGCACGAAGGCGGTGAGCTTGCCGATCCGGTCATTCTGTTCGGCCGCGGCAACGAATTCGGCGGCCGCGATCGGGCCCTTTTCCGGGTGCGTCCAGCGGGCCAGCGCCTCGGCACCGATGATCCGCCGGCTTTTCAGATCGACCTTGGGCTGGAACGCGACCCACACTTCGCCGCGGTCGACCGCTTCGTCGAGCTGGCTGAGCATCGACAGCTTCCACGACGCGTCCTGGAGCGAATCCGGGTCGTGATATTTCCACTTCAGCCCGTCGTGCGCGGCTTCTTCCGCGGCCAGCAGAGCGCTGCCCAGCCGGTTGGCCATCGACCGGCCGCTGCCGATCTCCACGCCGAAGCTGACCGACAGGTCGATCGACATGCCGTTGACCCGGACCGGAGTGCGGAACAGCGCGTGCAGCGCTTCAAGGTGATGGCCGAACGGCTTGCCGGGCTCGTCGAACCACGCGAAAATGCCGTCGTCGCCCTGGAAGAAGGTGCGTTCGGGCGCGCCGACCGACAGGCGGGTGACGATCTGGTCGACCAGCGAGCTTTCGCTGTTCGGCGGCAGGGCGGCGACAACTTCGGCGTAATTGAGGATCCGGGCGACGATCAGCGCCTGGTCGCGGCCGCGATAGGATTTGAGCGCGGTCAGGTTGGGCAGGCCGGAAATCGGGTCGACCAGCCCGCGCCGGTTGAACCGCCAGCGCAGCAGCACCGACGAGGTCAGGATCATCACGAACAGCGCCGGGACCATGTCGACGAAGATCAGCCGGCTTTCCAGCGCCACCGGCGCCAGCAGGACCAGCGCGACGCCCGCGGCCGCGAGCAGCAGCTGCTGCCGCTCCCGCGCGCGGACCAGGGCATAGCCGGACAGCAGCAGCGCGAGCAGGAAGGCGGGCACCCAGCCGGCATCGACCGGCCGCCCCGCGCGCAGCGTCTCGGCGCCGACGGCATGGATGAATACGCCGCCCATCTGGCCGACGCCGGGGACGAAATACATGTCGCCGCCGGAATCGGTGGTGGTCCCAATGAGGACGTCCTTGCCGGCGATCCGCGCGGCCAGATTGTCGCCGCGCAGCACGTCGGCGGCGGACACCGTCGGTATGCTCGTCGGATCGATCGAATAATCGACCGGAAAGCTTTCCCCGACGCCGCCCCGCTGCCCGGACAGGATGGCGGAGAAAGACGGGATCACGCCGCCCGCCGTCTTTGCGGCAAAGGGCAGGTCCCACACCGCATTCTGGTAATTATAATACCAGTTGATGCTGCCCAGCCCGGCATGCTCGGCGAATTCGGGCAGCGGCGGCAGTTCGAGGTCGCGGCCTTCGCGGCCCGACCGGGACGGACCGCGCACCGCCAGCGTCGCTCGGCCCGACCGGCGCAAGGCGTCGGCAAAAGCCCGGTCCTCGGCGGGCGAGGTCTTGCCGTAGAATTTGACGTCGAACAGGATGCGCTTGGCCCCCGCCTTGGTCAGGGCGTCGGTCATCCGCGCATAATCGCTGCGCGGCCACGGCGGGATGCGCCCGACCAGCGTGTTGGCCGCTTCGTCCATCTTGACCACGACGATGTCGCCGCTGGCCTTGTGCATGTGGAATCTGTTGCGCGTGCCGCGCAGGGGATCCTCGGCGATCTCCCCGGCGCCGAGCGCGCCGAAGATCAGTCCCGCAATGGCAATCCAAAGCAGGGTCCGCCACGGCCGCGAGCCGGAAGGAGATTTCTCATGTGTGCGCACCGCCCCATCATGCCCGCACAAAGGTTAGGAAATTGGAAACTCTAAGTTGGTGAACGGAAAAATCGTGGCTGTCCTACAGGGGGGCACTTGTGCCAGACTGGACGCGATGATCGGGTGGGCCTTTCCCTTCACCATGTCCTGCATCGGCGCGCCCTTCGCGTCCGCGACCGGCCCGCACGCGCGTATGAGTGCGACTTTTGCGACTTTTGGCGGCCTGAAAGGGTAACGATGGACTTCATTTCGATCCTGTCGATCTTCGTCCTGGCCTGTTTCGTCGGCTATTACGTGGTCTGGTCGGTGACCCCGGCGCTGCACACCCCGCTGATGAGCGTCACCAACGCCATCTCTTCCGTGATCATCGTCGGCGCGCTGATTGCCGCGGCCTCCGCCGCAAGCCCGGCGGCCAAGTGGCTCGGCCTGCTCGGCGTGGTTCTGGCCAGCATCAACATCTTCGGCGGTTTCGCGGTCACCGCGCGCATGCTGGCGATGTACAAGAAGAAAGAACGGCCCGCGCCGCAGGGGGGCAAGACCGATGCATGACGCCGCGCCGACCCCGGCCTGGGTCCTGCTTGCCTATCTCGTCTCGGGCATTTGCTTCATCCTCGCGCTGCGCGGCCTGTCCAGCCCGGAAAGCAGCCGCCGCGGCAATCGCGCCGGCATGCTCGGCATGGCGATCGCGGTGGGCACGACGCTGGCTGTCCATGAAATCGCATCGCTGCTGGAAATCGTCATCGCCATCGCCATCGGCGGCGCCATCGGGCTGATTACCGCCCGGCGGATCCAGATGACGGCGATGCCGCAACTGGTTGCCGCCTTCCACAGCCTCGTCGGCCTCGCCGCGGTGCTGGTCGGCGCGGCCGCCTATCTCAACCCTTCCGCCTTTGGCATTACGGATGCGGCGGGCGACATCCTGCAGGTCAGCCGGGTAGAAATGGGCCTTGGCGTGGCCATCGGCGCGATCACCTTTTCCGGCTCGGTCATCGCCTTCCTGAAGTTGAACGGCAACATGTCGGGCGCGCCGATCCTGCTGCCCGCCCGGCACGTCATCAACCTCGGGCTGATCGCGGCCATCCTGGCCCTGATCGCTTACTTCCTGACCGACCAGTCGCCGTGGGTGTTCTTCACCGTCATGGCCTTGAGCTTCGCCATCGGTTTCCTGCTGATCATTCCCATCGGCGGGGCCGACATGCCGGTCGTGATCTCGATGCTCAACAGCTATTCCGGTTGGGCCGCGGCGGCGATGGGCTTCACCCTGCACAACAGCGCGATGATCATCACCGGCGCTCTCGTCGGCTCGTCGGGCGCGATCCTCAGCTACATCATGTGCCGGGCGATGAACCGCAGCTTCATTTCCGTGATCGCCGGCGGCTTCGGCACTGATAGCTCGGGCGGCGGCGACGCGCAGGCCATCGACCGCCCGTGGAAGCGCGGGTCGGCCGAGGATGCCGCCTTCCTGATGGCGCAGGCGGACCAGGTCATCATCGTGCCTGGCTACGGCATGGCGGTCAGCCAAGCGCAGCATGCGCTGCGCGAAATGGGCGACATGCTAAAAGAACAGGGCGTGCGGGTTAAATATGCCATCCACCCGGTCGCCGGACGCATGCCGGGGCACATGAACGTGCTGCTGGCCGAGGCCAACGTGCCTTATGACGAGGTGTTCGAGCTCGAGGATATCAACAGCGAGTTCGCGCAGACCGATGTCGCCTTCGTCATCGGCGCCAATGACGTCACCAATCCGGCGGCCAAGACCGACAAGAGCTCGCCGATCTACGGCATGCCCGTACTCGACGTCGAAAAGGCGCGCACCGTGCTGTTCGTCAAACGGTCGATGGGCGGGGTCGGCTATGCCGGCGTCGACAATGAACTCTTCTATCGCGACAATACGATGATGCTGCTGTCGGACGCGAAGAAGATGGTGGAAGAGATTGTAAAGGCTTTGAATTAGCCTCGCGGCAAATGCACTTCGGCGATCATGCAACGGACGCTGCCGCCGCCTACCGCCTCGATCGTCGGAATCGCCGCGGGGACCAGCTCGCCATAGGTCTCCAGCTGCCGCACCTGGTCCGGCCGCAGGCTTGCCAGCGCGGTCTGCGACAAGGCGATGACTGGCCCGCCTTTGCCGCGCAGCTCGATCAGGTTGCAGCCAAATTGCTGCAACTGGGCGAAGCTCATCTCGACTATCGTCCGGCCGCCGGCCTCGATCGCCTCGACCAGCTTCGCCCGGTCCGCCTCCGCCACCGCTTCCCGGCACAGCACGGCGAAGCCGGTGCCAAGGCTGAGCAGGACGTTGGTGTGATAGATCGCCCGGCCATCGGGATCGAAGGCGTCGAACAGGTGCGTCCGGTATCCCAGCGCCGCATCGAACCGCTCGACCGTCGCCGCGTCGGTCCGCTCGCTCCGGTTGGCGAAGGCCCGGCGGGTGGGCCGGTCGAGGATCAGGCTGCCGGTGCCTTCCAGGAAGTGGCCGGCGGCCTCGGCGTCGCTCAGGTCGACCAGCCGCTCGACCGCAAAACCGGCGCCGCGGACCAGCGTCATGACGTCATCGGTTCGGCGCTCGGCCCGTCGCGGCGCGGTCGCCATCGGATAGACGGCCATCGTTCCGTCGGCGTGGAAGCTGACCCAGTTGTTGGGAAACACCGCGTCGGGCCGGACCGGGTCCGGCGTGTCGTCCAGCACCAGCACCGTGACGCCGGCACGGTCGAGCGCCGCGGCGAGGCCGTCGAACTCGGCGGCGGCGGCTTTCTGCACGTCGGACCGTGCCGACTGGCGGGCAAAGGCGTTGGACCGGGCGGCCTCGGCGTTGAAGCCGAACGCTGCCGGTCGGACAAGCAGGACGGTACCGGCCGATTGCGGATCCATGGCCGCGCTTTCCATTGGCCGGTCGCTGCCGTCAATCCGTCCAATTTTTGCCGCCACCCATCTTGCCCGGCCCGGCAAAGTCGGCAAGATATCGATTGGCGGGCCGCACCGGCCCGTCATGACATCGCACCTGGGTTAAAGCCCCCAGCCGGTCGCCCGGTCCTGGGGGCGTATGCCGGACGGGGGAGACAGGAATTGCGCAAGCTCGGCATCATCGGCGGCACCAGCTGGTCCTCGACCGCGCTTTATTACGACCATATCAACCGCGCCGTGGCGCGCCGGCTCGGCGGGCTGCACAGCGCCCGGCTGGGCATTGAAAGCCTTGACCTCGCACCGGTCGCGGAGATGGAATTCGCCGGGGACTGGGACGGCGTCGCGGGACTGATGTCGCAGGCTGCGGTCAACCTTGCCAAGGGCGGCGCCGACGGCCTGCTGATCGCGTCCAATACCGGCCACAAGGTTTTCGGCGCGGTCGCGGCCAGCGTGAAGGTGCCGCTGCTGCATATCGCCGACGCCACGGCCGACGCGCTCGCCGCCGACGGCCGCACCCGCGTCGCCTTGCTCGGCACGCGTTTCACCATGACCGAACCGCACGTCCGCTCCCGGCTCGAAGAGCGCGGCATCGCGCTGGCGCCGATCGAGCCCAAGTGGATCGAAGAGGTCGACCGCATCATTTTCGAAGAACTGGCCGCCGGCCGGGTGATCCGCGACAGCCAGCGCAAGCTCAAGACCCTGATCGCCGAAATCGCGCGGCAGCGGGTGCAGGCCGTAGTGCTCGGCTGCACCGAACTGGTCATGGCAGTGGACACTCGCGCTAACACCGTGCCGGTTTACGACACTACGGCAATCCATGCCCGCGCCGCGGTCGAGTGGATGCTGGCGGAAGAGGAGCAAGCCCGCGCCGCGGCGTGACATCGCCGTCCGCGGCTTCTAGCGTGGTGGGTATGAGAACGCTCCCATTGCTCCTCGCCGCCGCCTTCGGCGCCACCGCCGCTTCCGCCCAGCAGCCGCAGCCGCAGCCACGGCTGATCTTCGCCGACGAATTCGACGGCCAGGCGCTCGACCGGTCCAAGTGGAACGTCATCGGCCCGGATTTCTGGGTCAACAACGAACAGCAGGCCTATGTCGACAGCGACAAGACGATCCACATCGACCAGGGCGTCGACGGTGCAAGCGGCGGTGTGCTGACCCTGCAGCCGCAATGGCAGCCCGGCTATGCCACGCCCTCGGGCCGCAAGGCGGATTTCATCTCCGGCCGGATCGACACAAGGGGCAAGTTCGACTTCGCATACGGCCGCGCCGAGGCCCGCATCCGGATGACCGACCATGTCGGCGTGTGGCCGGCATGGTGGATGCTGGGCAACGGCAAGTGGCCGGACACCGGCGAAATCGACATCATGGAATATGTCGGCGCCCGCGACTGGACCGGCGTCGCCGTCCACGGCCCGGGCTATTCCGGCGATCGCGGACCGGTGAACCGATATTATTTCCGCAAGGGCGAGCCCGACGTCACCGGCTGGCACGTCTATGCGGTGGATTGGACGCCGGACCAGCTGACGTTCCTGGTCGACGGCAACGTCGCCTTCACCGTGCCCCGCGCCACCATCGAACATGACAACAAGTGGGTGTTCGACGACAAGACCCACCTGATCCTCAACTTCGCCGTAGGCGGAGTCTATCCGGAAAAGGTCAACAACATCCGCAAGCCCTATGCCGGCGTGCCGCAAGCGACGGTCGACGCGATCAAGCGCGGCGAACCCCGTATGCATGTCGATTGGGTGCGGGTCTGGCAGGGAGCGGACGCACGCCCTAATTGAAGCGGGTGAGCAAGGCCGACCGTCCCGACCATCCCCGCGCTGCCGAGCGGTTTAACGAAGACGCCGCCACCTACACGGTGCGCGGGTCGGACAAGCCCGACCTCGATGCCGGCGTAGCCGCGATCCGGTCGGTGGTGCGTACGCTGCCGGTCCGCCCCGGCGTCTATCGCATGCAGGATGCTCGCGGCGACGTCCTCTACGTCGGCAAGGCGCGGGCGCTGAAGAACCGGGTGACCAATTACACTCAGGTCGCCAAGCTGCCCAAGCGGCTGCAGCGCATGGTGTCGCAGACCAGGTCGATGACGATCGTTACGACGCGCACGGAGGCCGAGGCGCTGCTGCTGGAAGCGCAGCTGATCAAGCGGTTCCGGCCACCGTACAACGTCCTCCTGCGCGACGACAAAAGCTTCCCCTTCATCCTTCTGCGCGAGGATCATGCGTTCCCTCGGGTGCAGAAACATCGCGGCGCGCGACGCAGCAAGGGGCAATATTACGGCCCGTTCGCAAGCGCTGGATCGGTCACTCGAACGCTTAACGCGCTGCAGAAGCTGTTCCTGCTACGCAGTTGTTCCGACAGCTTTTTCGAAACGCGATCCCGGCCGTGCCTTCTCTATCAAATTCGTCGCTGTTCGGCGCCTTGCGTGGGGCGGATTTCGGAAAGCGATTATGACGAGCTGGTCAAGGACGCGAAGGCCTTTCTCGCCGGGCGCTCGACCGGCGTGCAGGAACGGCTGGGCAAGCAGATGGCTGCCGCCGCCGACAAGCAGGATTATGAGCTGGCGGCGGTCTATCGCGACCGGCTGCGCGCGCTGACCTACATCCAGGGATCGCAGACCGTACATAGCGAAGGGCTGGGCGATGCCGACGTCTTCGCGCTGGCCTGCAAGGGCGGGACGGTGTCGATCCAGGCCTTCTTCATTCGCGGTGGACAGAATTGGGGGCATCGCGCCTTCTTCCCGGCGCACACCAACGACATTCCCGAAGCCGAGGTACTGTCGGCATTCCTGATGCAATTCTACGAGGAAGTGCCGCCGCCCCGGCGCATCCTGGTCGACCGGGAAATCACCGATCGCGAGCTGATCGAGGAAGCGCTGTGCGAGCGCGCCGAGCGCAAGGTGGCAATCGAGCAGCCAAGGCGCGGGCCGCGGGCCAAGCTGATCGAGCAGGCGCGGCGGAACGCGATCGAGGCGCTGGACCGGCGCATGGCGGAAACGGCGACGCAGACGCGGGTGCTGCGCGAGCTGGCCGAGACGTTCGAGCTGGCGGAGCCGCCCAAGCGGATCGAGGTCTACGACAACAGCCACATCATGGGCACTAACGCGACCGGCGCAATGATCGTCGCCGGGCCAGAGGGCTTTCGCAAGACCAACTATCGCAAGTTCAACATCAAATCGGCGCAGACCAACGACGACTTCGGGATGATGCGCGAAGTGCTGACCCGCCGCTTCGCCCGGCTGGAGAAAGAGGATCCCGACCGGGAAAAGGGCGACTGGCCGGACCTGGTGCTGATCGACGGCGGCAAGGGGCAATTGAACGCCGTCCTGGCGATCATGGAAGAGCAGGGCGTCAGCGACGTGCCGGTGGTCGGCGTCGCCAAGGGCCCGCATCACGGGCGCGAGGGTCGCGAAGTCTTTCACATGGCCGGCGGGCGCGAGTTCACGCTGCCGACCAATTCGGCCTTGCTGTTTTATCTGCAGCGGCTGCGCGACGAAGCGCACCGCTTCGCCATCGGTACCCACCGGGCCAAGCGGGCCAAGAGCCTGACGACCTCGACGCTTGACGATGTCCCCGGCATCGGGCCCAACCGCAAGCGCGCATTGCTGATGCACTTCGGTACGGCGCGGGCGGTCAAGGGCGCCGCGCTGGAAGATCTTGAGCGGGCGCCGGGAATTTCCAAGACGATGGCGCGCCAGCTTTACGATCACTTTCACCCGGCCGGGTAGATGCAGGTCGACACCCAGGCCATCGTCTGTTCGCTGCGGGTGCATGGCGAACATGGCGCGGTGGTGCGGCTGCTGACCCCCGACCATGGGCTGGTCGCGGCCTATGTGCGCGGCGCGCGTGGACGTCGGCTGCGGCCCTTGCTCATCCCCGGCAATGTCGTCGCCGCCCGTTTTCGCTGGCGGACGGAGAACCAGTTACCGCAGGCGGAGATCGAACTGGTCCATAGCCGGGCGCCGATCCTGTCCGAGCCGCTGCCGCTTGCAGCCGTGGAATGGGTGACCGCGCTGGTCGCCTCCGCGCTTCCGGAAAGGCAGCCCTATCCGGCGCTTTATCAAGGAATGGCCGCGCTGCTCGACGCGATCGAAGCGGCGCCGTCGGCCAAGGGATGGAGCGGCGGCTTGGCCCGGTTCGAGCAGCTGCTGATCGCGGAGCTGGGTTATGAGCGCGAGGAACCCGCGTCCGCGCAGGTGCTTGCGGCGCTGGAAACGTCGGGCGACCAGCTGTTTCGCGACGTGCTGTCGGGGCCGACCCGGTCGTTGGAAGACAGTCGCGTCCGGCTGGTCGACCGGCTGCGAAGAGCGCTTGTTTAAGGGCAGGGCGGGTCCTACGCTCAACCGATGGCTTCGGACGTTCTCGCGGTGCTGTTTCCCAACGTTGCGGTGACGCGCGACATTTTCGTGCGTGTCGCGGCAAGCTATCTGGCCGAACAGTCCAATCCCGAGCTCAACCGCTGGTTCTGGTCTTACCATGTGCGCATCGAGAATCGGTCGATCCTGTCGGTGCAATTGCTGTCGCGCAGCTGGAAGATCGTCGACGGTCGCGGCACGGTTCACGAGGTCCATGGCGAGGGTGTTGTCGGCGAAACGCCCCTGATCGCACCGGACGGAAGCTTCGATTACGTTTCGGGCTGCCCGCTCGACACGCCGACCGGGTCGATGAGTGGCAGTTACCGGATGGTCGACGAAGACGGCGCGCTGTTCGACATCGCTATCCCCCAATTCGCGCTGACCGCCCCGATCAATTGATCCTGCGGGCATAAAAAAAGCGGGCCGAAGCCCGCCTTTTCTATTCGGTTTGCGAAACCCTTAAGCCGGGCTGACCGGCGACAGGTTTCCGCTGCCGCCCTTGCCACCACCGGCGATCAGGGCCAGCGCCGCTGCCAGTGCAGCGAGCGCCAGCAGGGCCGGCAGTGCGCCGATGGCTGCGGGAGCGCCGACGACGCCGACGACCGGAGCCGAGGGCGCGACTGCGACCGGCGGAGCGCCGGTGATCGGGAGAAGGCAACCCGGTGCCGCACCCTGAGCCGTCGTCGCCGAAGCGGCGGCAGCGGTCGCTGCACCAGCAGCGGCGGCGCTGGCCCCGGCCGCGCAAACGGCCGTGCGGGACTGCGACGTGCCGAGCGCACTCAGCGCGACCAGCGGGTCGATACGAGGGGTAGCGGCAACGGCCACCTGAGAAGACATGAATGCCACGGCTCCTGCAGCAGCGATTACGCTCTTGAATGAGCCAAACATCGGCGTCTCCTGGTAAGCCGTTAAATCCGAACTGGAGCCTATACGCTCTAGAGTGGACAGAACGCAATAGACCGACGCTCGTTGCAAAATCTTTTTCAAAGAGGCGATTAAGCGCTTTTTTGCGTAAATTTGGCGCGGCAGAAACAATGTCCATTGCGGATGGTTTGTGGTACGTCAGGCGTAGGAGGACCCCGCCGATGATTAAACGCATTATTAAAATCGCCCTTTTTGGCACTGCCGTGATTGGCCCCGCCGCAGCCGGTATCGCGCAAATGGCGTGGGTTCCGGGTTCTGAAATCGCCGGCCAGACGATGCAGGTTCAGACCAACGGCGTCGTCAACGGCATCTATTTCGCGCCCGACGGCACGGCGACGATCACCACGCCCAGCGGGACCACGGTTCCCGGCACATGGTCGGCGGCGAACAACCAGCTTTGCCTGAGCGCCAATGGCGGGCAGGAATGCTGGCCCTATGCGCGGCCGTTTATGGCCGGCCAGCAGACGGCTTTGACCAGCAACTGCCAACAGCTGACGACCTTCCTGACTCAGTCGGTTAACCAGCCGATGCAGCGTCCTGCGGGCGAACGCGGCTAATTACGAAGAGCGTTGAACGGTCTTCCGCACGTCAAGGGCGGGGCTGATCAAGCCTCGGACTGGCGTGCGGAACTGCTTTTAGCTCGTTGACTGCCGATCGCCGGCCTCCGGCCGGCGCCTCACCGTCAGAGCTTTCGAAATGACGGCGGTTGCAAAGACGATGGTAATCGCCAAGTCCACTCCGAACAGAGTCACCAACCCGTACATTTTGCCGACCAGATAGCCGACGATCAATTTGGCGGTGGTTGCTATCCCCAACAGCTTAGCCGCGGCATGCTCGCGACCGGCGAATTGGAGCACGCTCAGTCCACCGTTGGCGATTAGCGAGAAGCCAAAGGCTGCAGATAACAGCAGCACGAGATGGAGAGAGATAGTTCTCTCGATGGCGGCAAGCTCGAAGATAAGGGGGTAAGCGAGGGATATAACAATAAGGCCGGCAGCGACGATGGCTGTAATGACCGCGAGATAATTGATGATCGCTCGCCGCGCGCCCTCCTCCTGCATCTTTGTGGCGAGATAAGGCGCGGCCACGAGCTCGAGACTCGAAATTGGTATGACCATCATCGCCACGACCGTGAAAATCAGGCCCACCTGACCAAGCACGTCACCATCAACAAAGATCCCGGCATAACTCAGCAGATAGCGGGCGTTGATCACGAATAAGGCGTTGACCAAAAAGAATGGCAAAACATTCCGCCAGTCCTGCAGCAAATTGACGCCCTTCTTCAGTTTGAGAGCCTCGACGCCAGTGTTCTTGATCAAATAAAATAAGGAAGCGACGGCGGCGACCGCGAGCGTCAGGGTGAAAACTGTCATGGTCGCTAGAAGTTCGGCCCGCCAGGCACCGAAGGCTGCAAGGAGGAACGCGAGAAATAGAATTTGCGAGATCAATCGATCAAAAATGACACCAAATACCAGTGATCCGAGACCACGGTGAATCGCTGAAAGCACTGTTAGCAATGCAAACAACGGCGTGGCAGCGAATTGCAACCACGCGGAGTTGGGCTGGCCATCCTGCATGGTAAGGAAGATGATCGCCCCGCCAGCTCCGAAAAAGAGCGCTCCCGTGACGGTGAGCATTACAGCGATAGATGCGACGCCCATCGCCAGTTGAGATCGAGGATCTTCAATCCGGGACGTCTCTCGGATTACATGATTGATCTTACCGACCGTTCCTAACGTGCCAAACAGTTGGATGTTATTCTGCCATACCGCGAAAGTGCCGAAACTCGCTGGACCGAGGACGCGAGCCATTATCACTCGGGCCGCAAATGCGAGCGTGACCGACACAAAATTGATGCCAATAGGCACCGCGTAATGCCAACGCGGCCTCCGACGCGATAATCGTGTCACCGGGAGACTAGACCGGGCAAAAGTTCGTAATCAACGCGATACACCTCCCGTATCCGCGCCTGATTTCCAGACGTGTCGATAGTCTCGTCGAGCGTCCGCTCGGTCGCATTCAAATGCGGCAACGCCAAGCCAAAATGCCGTTGAATATCTTCAGCGAGGCGTTCCACGCGCAAATGAATCGCCTTATCGCGATAATCGTCTATGCCTTCCAGATATGCGAATTGACTGCGAAAGAAGAAATTGTGCGCTTCCAGCATCTCATATTCGCTCGAATAGATGAAGTCCGAGAAGGAGCTGACGCGCGGATACAATGCGGCCCGATACAGTAAGGGTCGTGCTCTTTCGAGACGTTTCAAATAATAGAAGGTCGATACTGCCCGTTCAAACGGGTCCCGGGTGCAAAAGACAATCCTTTTCGCTTCATCTTTTTGACGAAGAGAAAAGTCGCGCAGCAGGCGATGACCAAGATAGGGGAGATTAAGTGCATTGCGAAGTGAGACGCCTGCACATTTCGGGATGTGGATGAGCAACGTTCCGTCGTCGCGAGGGAGCATTCCGCGACTCTCGTCACGGCCTTGCTCGATAGGAATGGTGATCCGGTGAATCATCGCATTCAGGGCTGAACGCGATCGCGTGAACCCACTCAAAGAATCACTTTCCTCTCCAATCAAACGCGATCATGCACCATGTGGGCGACGGCGTTGCATAACTCACAAAATCGGGCCAACCCAAGTTGGCAGTATGGCTCCGATGCGGTGTCGGTTTGAAGGGGTACGGAGTTGGAGGCAGTTCTCCTTGGACTAGGGTTGGCTCTCTTACCTGTTTACACCTTCGAATCCGGGTCCGTACAATTTTCGCACATTATCCTGACCCTGTTCATCGCCATTCGATTCTCATACCGCAACCACACGCTAACCAAGGCCAGCATCTTCCTGATCCTGCTGACCATCCTGTCCTTCACGGTCGAAAGCCTCGCGGTGATCATCGGCGCCGCGTCGTACGCGTCGTTCCTCGAACCGACGTACCTGCTGTATAACTCGATGATATTGATTGCGTTCAGTCATATTCCTCTAGATCAGAAACGTTTCCGGGTCGCGATCATCACCTCACTCATCGTCGCCGCCTCGATAGCGGCGGTCTACGGACTTGCTTACGGTTCCGTGCAGAGAGTGTCTGGTGGGGGATATGAGAGAACCGGCGGCGCCTTCAACAACCCGAACCAACTAGGCTTCTTCGGGGTGTGCGTCGCTTCGATCGCCGCGTTGATGTACATGCGCGACCTGATTTCGCGAAAGCTGTGCGTGCTGATGTGGGTCATGTCGCTGCTGATCGTCCTCATCTCGGTGTCGCGGTCGTCGGCGGCGGCGATCGCCTTCCTACTTATTTTCGGCATGGGTGCTGTGCTCAATAAGAAGCGCTTGTCCCCAGTCGTGTTTGTCGCAGCACTCGCCGGGGTGGGGACCTTGTTCGTCGCCTTCCAGCTGGGCTTGCTCGATCAGCTGCAATCGGTCGCCCGGCTGCAACAGACCGGGTCGAGCCAGTACGACAGCCTGTCGATGCGCGGGTACAGCATTCCCTTCCACAATCCGCTCGAGTTCATGTTCGGCGTCGGCTCCGAAAAGGCGCTGGTCGGGACCTTCTTTACGCGGATCGAAGTGCACAGCACGTGGTGGTCGTTCATGGGCAAGTATGGCTTGCTCGGCTTCGGGCTCTTCGTGGCGGTGTGGCTGATATGGTCTCGGCTGATCTACAAGGAGTTGGGCTTATTGGGGCTGCTGATCGTCGTCGTGCCGGCCTCGATCAACGGCATCACCGGAAACTACTCGCGCTTTACCGCTTTGTGGATATTGGTCGGCCTGCCATTGAACCGCAGCTTGTGGGCGGCGCGGCAAGCGACACCGGATGACCGCATGCTTCAACCAAGACGGCCGTTCGTCCCGCCGCCCCGTTATTCGCAGGGCATCGTTCCCGGAAACGGCTAAGCGCCGTCGCTCCCATCTCGGCGATAGCCAACCGCAACCCAGAACGGGTCGGTTTCGCGAAACCGTATGTTCTCCAGGCCGGCGGCTTCCATCATCTTTTCGATTTGGGGGCGTGTAAAACGCTGCTCGAGGCGGGTGCCAAACCGGTCGAGCGCGTCGGTCCGCATCGCGTAAAAGCCGAGATGGCGATAGCCGCTAAGCGGAATGACCGACGGATTTCGACCGGAGTTCTCGACCATCAGCGAAACTCGGGCGAGCGGCCAATAGACCAGTCCGGCCATCACGCTGGTCACAGCCTTTCGGGCGCCGAACGGCAACCGGCAGACGACTTTTCTAACCACGTCGGTCGTGCGCCAAATGCCACGAAACCAGGCCGGACGGTTCTCCATGGCGTAATAGAGATAGACCAGGAATGGTGCGCCCGGCTTGAGCTTGCGGACGCAGTCCGCCATCGCCTGAGCCGTGTCCGGGATGTGATGAAGGACGCCCAGCGAATAGCCGAAGTCCTGGCTCCCGTCGTCGAGCGGGATATCTGACACTGACGCGAGATGGAAATCGACGTTCGGCGTATCGGCGAGCCGTCGCTTCGCGACCGCAAGCGCTTCGCGGGCCGGATCTATGCAGTGGAGGAAACCCACCTTCGGAGCGACACCGGCTGCCCATCGCCCAGAACCGCACCCCAGGTCGAAACCTTCGGAACCTGTAGGCAAATCGTCGAACGGGAAGACCGAAAAATAGCTTTCGAACGCCCGGCGGTACGGCTCGCCTGCGAATTCGGTCTGGTCGAACGCCGCCCACTCCTTGCCGAAGCCCTCGACGGTAAGCGGGTCGATATTCTTACTCTCGGCCACGCCGTGCGATCCTCCAAAGCTCGGTCGCTAGTCGGCTTTGCGCAGTGCGGCAACGATTGGCTGCCGAGACGAATAGCGCGTCCCCTTGCAGCGAGCAGCCGTTTGCACGTGCGGGCATCCGTGCGATGGATCGAATTATGTGCGGAATAGCGGGATTCGTTGGTGGGGAGTGGCCGGGCCGGGAGGTTCGGGACGCGACCTTGCAGGCGATGTGTGCGAGCATCCGTTATCGGGGGCCGGACCATTCAGCGACCTGGATGGACGCGGACGCGCGGGTCGGGTTCGCGCATAACCGGCTGGCCATCGTCGACCTGTCACCCGCCGGCAACCAGCCGATGCATTCGCATTCGGGACGGTTCGTCACGGCCTATAACGGCGAGATCTACAATCACCTCGATATCCGCTCCGAACTGGAAAGCATCGGCAAGGCGCCGCCGTGGGCCGGCCATTCGGATACGGAAACGCTGCTGGCCGCGGTCGAGGCCTGGGGCATTCGCGGGACGCTGGAACGAGCGACGGGGATGTTTGCCATCGCCCTGTGGGACCGGCAGGAGAGACGTCTTGTCCTCGCCCGCGACCGGCTCGGCGAAAAGCCGCTTTATTACGGGCGCCAACAGGGCGGGGCGGGGCCGTTCCTATTCGGGTCTGAGCTCAAAGCGCTGCGTTGCCACCCGCAGTTCGAAGCGGAGGTCGATCGCGACGCGCTGACGCTGCTCCTGCGGTTCAACTATATCCCGGCGCCGCACTCCATCTACCGCGGCATCTCGAAATTGATGCCGGGCACCTTTCTTACCCTCCGTGGCGATGCCGCGCCCGAAATCGAAACCTACTGGTCGGTCGCCGAGGCGGCCGAACGCGGCGTCGCCGACCGGCTATTTTTGTCCGACGGGGATGCGGTTGACGCTCTCGAGGCGCAGCTCGATCGAGCAATCGGCGGGCAGATGCTCGCCGACGTGCCGCTGGGCGCCTTCCTGTCCGGCGGGGTGGATTCCTCGGCGGTCGTGGCGATCATGCAGAAGCTGTCTCCGCGCCCGGTCCGGACCTTCACCATCGGATACGAGGACCGCAATTTCAACGAGGCCGACGACGCCAAGGCGGTCGCCCGGCATCTCGGCACCGATCACAGCGAGCTCTACATCACCGCGGACGAGGCGCGGGCGGTGATCCCGAGACTGCCCCAGATCTATGACGAGCCGTTCGCGGATTCTTCCCAGATTCCGACGCACCTGGTGTCCGCGCTGGCGCGGCAGGATGTCACCGTCGCCCTGTCCGGCGACGGCGGCGACGAAGTGTTCGGCGGGTACAATCGCTATCTCTACACGGCAAAGTTGTGGGACCGGATTTCCCGCGTGCCCAAGCCGATGCGCAGGGCGGCCGCGCGGGCGCTGGTGGCGGTCCCGGCATCGGCATGGACCGGCCTTGGCAACGCCACCGGGATCAAGGTCCGGCAGCTGGGAGAGAAAATCCACAAGGGCGCGCCGTTGCTGCGCGGCGACAGCGCCGAAGATGTCTATGCTGGCACCATCTCCATCTGGCAGGACCCTGGGTCGGCGGTCATCGGGGGCACCGAACCGCCGAACTTTACGACCGGGGCGACGCCGGACCTTCATGGGCTTGGCCCCATTGACCGAATGATGGCGCTGGACATGCTGGGCTATCTGCCCGGCGACATCCTGACCAAGGTCGACCGCGCGGCGATGGCCGTATCGCTGGAAACGCGCGTCCCGTTCCTCGACCACCAGCTGATCGAATTCGCCTGGCGTCTGCCGATCCACCAGAAGATCCGCGACGGAAAGACCAAGTGGATCCTGCGCCAATTGCTCTATCGGCACGTGCCCGAGCGACTGATCGAGCGGCCCAAGATGGGCTTCGGAATTCCCGTCGGAGACTGGTTGCGCGGCCCGCTACGCCAATGGTCCGAGGATTTCCTTGATGAGCGCCGCCTGCGCGACGAGGGCTTCTTTCGCCCGGAGCCGATCCAACGCCTGTGGCGCGACCATCTTTCGGGACATCGCGACCTGCACGGTCCCTTGTGGGGCGTGCTGATGTTCCAAAGCTGGCTGGAAACACAGGGGCCGGTCGCGGCCCAAGGCGCAGGCGCGCCGGAACTGGTTAGCGACGCCTCCGTTCCCTAGTGGAACATGGACCTCGTCAGCATCCTTCTCGACCGTGTCAGGGACATGGTCGCCGGCTTCGTGCGCACCGTACCGCAACTCGGCATCGCCTTCCTCGTGCTGCTCGTCACCTGGGGCCTCGCCAATGGCGTGCGGACCGTCGTCCGCCGGGTCGCGGGGCAGGCTGGGGCGCGACCGAGCCTGGTCGGGTTGTTCGCGACCCTGGCCGGCATTTTGGTGTGGATTTTCGGGATTCTGGTCGCGCTGGCAGTGCTGCTGCCCGGCGTCACTGCGGGAAGCCTGCTGACGATCCTCGGTTTCGGGTCGGTCGCCATCGGCTTTGCCTTTCGCGACATTTTCGAGAATTTCCTCGCCGGCGTGCTGATCATGATGCGGCGCAAGATGCGCATCGGCGACCTGATCGAATGCGAACAGTGCGAGGGCAGGGTGGAGCAGATCACCCTGCGCGAGACCTATTTGCGGCGGCTCGACAGCCAGCTGACGATTGTCCCCAACTCCTACCTGTTCAAGAATCCGGTGCGGATCGTCACCGACGCCGACCTGCGTCGGCACGAGATCGTCGTTGGCGTATCCTATGACACCGATCTCGACGCGGCCGCCGATACGATCAAAGGGGCGATACGCGACCTTGAGCTGGTCAACCGATCGCGCGGCGTGGACGTGTTCGCCCGCGAATTTGGCGACAGCTCCATCGACTTCACGGTGCGCTGGTGGTCCGGGTCGAACCAGATCGAAATGCATCGCAGCCGCGACCAGGTCGTCCGGGCAATCAAGCGGGCGCTCGACGCCGCCGAAATCGAGATCCCGTTCCCCCAGCGCACGCTGCATTTTCCCGGCGCGCTGAAAGTCGATCAGGGCGATTCGCGGCTGAGCGGCTGAAAAGCCACTTTTTTTGGAACCCGAATCGAGTTCGGATCATTCCGACTTCAAAAGTCAACAACATTTTTTCAGGTGTGCAAAATGAAACAGCTAGCCCTCGTGCTGGCGGTAACGGGCGCGTTCGCGATGGGCGTTCCCCTCGCCCCCGTATCCGCTTCGATGGAAACCTATGAAGCCCGTGTCACCGCTAGCAGCGCCGCGTCGCTCGCTCGTCAGGACATGGCAGCCACGTTCGGCGAAGAAAGCGTGAAGCCCGGCAAGTTCTTGTGGCGCGACATTCCCGAAGATGCTGGTGCCGAGCGTGTCGTCATCAGCCTTGGCGACCAGTTGGCCTATGTCTATCGCGGCAACGACCTGATGGCGGTTGCGGCGATTTCGACCGGCCGCGAAGGCCATCCGACCCCGCCGGGCATCTTCAACATCCTCGAAAAGAAGACGATGCATCACTCGCGCAAGTACGACAATGCGCCGATGCCCTTCATGCAGCGGATCGACAATTTCGGCATCGCCCTGCACGCCGGCGCCAATCCGGGCCGTCCGGCTTCGCATGGCTGCATCCGCCTGCCGATGGCGTTCGCCAAGAAGCTGTTCGCCGCCACTTCGGTCGGTACCCCGGTTCTGATCGGCGCCTAACCCCTGCGTCGTCAGTCACGCAGACCGCGCCGTTGGCCACGTGCCAGCGGCGCGGTTTTCGTGTCGGTGAGTCTTATTGGTCACGGTCGCCATTAACCGTGAGCGGCAGGGCCGCTCATCCGTTGTTAAGCGTGAATCGATCATTTACTTCAATGTCATGACCAAACGAGCCCTCCTTTGCGCGGCCGTTGCCGCACTCGCCGCTTTCCCCACCACCACCGGTGTCGCGCTGGCGCAGAACGCGCCGACGGCCTACCAGTCCGCAGGTTTTCCGACCGCAGGCCAGGTCAGCGCCTTCTACGCATCGTCGCGACTGGGGCCGATCTGGTTCCAGGGCAACGCGCTGAAGCCGGCCGCCACGGACCTCATCGCCGTGATGCAGCGCGCACCGCTCGACGGCATCGCTGCGGGGCCGCAATATGCCGCCCAGCTTCAGCAGGCGGTACAGGCCGCGGCCACCGGCTCGCCGCAGGCAATCGCCTTTGCCGACCGCTCTCTGTCCGAGGCCTTCGTGCTTTACGTCCAGTCGATGGAACGGCCGATTACCGGCATGACCTACGGCTACGAATATCTGCGCCCGAAAGTGTCCAGCGCCGACAAGATCCTCGCGATTGCGGCAGGCGTTCCGAACCTGCAGCAGCATGTCGAGCAGATCGCCAATCCCAATTCGATCTACGCCGGCATCCGTAACACGGCGTGGAGCCAGATGCAGGCCAGCGGCGTGACCACGCCGGATCCGCGCGTCGTCGCCAATCTCGAGCGCGTTCGCGGCATGCCGTCGAAGGGCCGTTTCGTGATGGTCAATTCGGCCAACCAGACGCTGTACATGTACAATGACAACGTGCCCGTCGGATCGATGAAGATCGTTGTCGGGGACAATGGCGAGCATCTGAAGAACCGCCCGGACACGCGCACGCCGCTGATCACCAGCACGATGCATTACGTGATCCACAACCCGTACTGGAATGCGTCCGACGTCCTTCTTCGTTTGAACATAGCGCCGCGTTATGCCGCGGAGGGCGACAGCTATCTCAAGGCGCGCGGTTTCCGCGTGATGAGCGACTGGACCCACGACGCGAAGGAACTGCCGGCCAGCTCGGTCGACTGGGCCGGGGTTCGTGCGGGCAAGGTCAGCGTCCGCATCCGCCAGGATCCGGGACCGGACAATTTCATGGGTGAGCTGAAATTCCCGTTCGCCAATCCGCAGGACATCTACCTGCACGACACCGACCCGGCCGACCGCAAGCTGTTCAGCCTGGCGCAGCGGACCCGCAGCAACGGCTGCGTCCGCCTTGAAAATGCGCACGGTCTTGCGACCTGGCTGCTGGGCCACGCGCCCGATCCGTCGATCAAGCAGGCGGAATATCCCGAGCAGATGGCGCGCGGCGTCCCGGTCTTCGTGACATACATCACCGCACAGCCGGACAACGGCAAGCTGACGTTCCTCAAGGACGTTTACGGCTGGGATCCGGCAGGCGGAGCGCGCGCTTCGGGCAAATAGTCCTGTCCGCTTGCCGATTTGCCATGCAGACAAAGGCCGCGTGGGCGGTTAATTCTGCGGGCTGATCAACAAGGGACGGACCATGGCCAAGAAGGTGACGAAACGTCCGGCGAAGTCAGCGGCCGCGGCTGCTCCGGCGAAGAAGACCAGCGCGACGGCCAAAAAGCCGGCTGCGGCGAAGAAGACGAAGGCGTCCAAGAAGCCGGCCGCCAGGCCCGCAACCGCGCGCAAGGGCGGCACGAAGCGACAGGCGTTCGGCGACCAGATGAACGCACGTGAAGCGGTCGTCGGCCTTCTGGAAAGCCCGTTGGTGGCGGAAGTGATTGCTGCCGGCGCCGCCGCGGCGCTCGCGGCGCTCACCCAACAAGCGCTGGCGAAGAAGTCGGGCAACGGTACGGCCTCGGCGCTCAAGCAGGCGGCCAAGGCAGCCGCCGGCGCAATGGGCACCCGGCTGACCACCGAGTTCGGTGAAATCGTCAGTTCGGCGAAGAACGGCCCGCGCGAATCAAAGTAAGCCGGGCCGGTCCGACGTCGCGTTCGGCGTCGATCGCCCAGTCGCCCGCATCGACCCGGTCGCCGCGCTTCGTTTCCACGGCGATCCACGCGGCAGGCGCGGCCCAGCCCGAGTCCCGCAGCACCGCGATCACCGAACTGCCCGATCCCGGCGCATAGGGCGGATCGGCAAGGATCAGGTCGAACGGTTCTTCTCGCGGCAGCACGGCGGCCGACCGGGCCATGATCCGCGCTTGCTCGCTGGCCCCCAGGACGCCGAGGTTGGTTCGAATGGCGGCGATGGCGCGCGCTTCCTGCTCGACGAAACAGGCGAGGGTGGCCCCGCGCGACAAGGCCTCGAGACCGTAGGCACCGCTGCCCGCGTACAGGTCGGCGACGCGCAGCCCGTCGAAATCGCCCAACCGGCTGACCAGCATCGAAAAGAGGGTCTCGCGAACGCGGTCGCTTGTCGGGCGCGTCGCCTGACCTTCGGGCGCGACAAGTTTCCGCCCGCGCCACTGGCCCGAAATTATTCTCATTTGAGCGTGGCGCGGAACTGGTCGATGTCGCCGCGGCGCACTTCGTCGACGTCGCCCGGCGCAAGGTCCGACAGGTAGAGCGGGCCGTAGGCGGTACGGATGAGCCGCGACACCTTCAGTCCAAGATGGGCGAGCACTCGCCGGACTTCGCGGTTCTTCCCTTCGGTTAGCGCCATCTCGATCCAGCAATTGCGGCCCGTCCGCCGTTCCAGATTGGCGTCGATCGATCCGTAATGGACGCCCTCGACTGTGATCCCCTCGGCCAACTTTTCCAGCTGGTCCTGCGTGATGTCGCCGAAGGCGCGGGCGCGATAGCGGCGAACCACCGCCGTGCGCGGAAGCTCCAGCCGGCGTTTGAATTCGCCGTCGTTGGTCAGCAGCAACAGCCCTTCGGTCATATAGTCGAGCCGGCCGACGGGCATCAGGCGCGGCAAGCCCTTGGGCAACCGGTCGTAGATCGTCGGACGCCCCTTGGGATCGCGCTCGGCCGTCAGCGTCAGCGGCGGCTTGTAAAAGCGGAACAGCCGGGTCGACTGCGCAGCACGCACCGGCCGCCCGTCGACGGTAACGCCGTCCAGTCCGCTAAGGAGGGTAGCCGGGGTTTTAAGAACTTCGCCGTTGAGCGAGATGCGGCCTTCCTCGATCATCCGCTCGATCTCCCGGCGGGAAGCGATCCCGGCGCGGGCGAGCAGCTTGGCGATGCGTTGCGGGCCGCCTTCGGGCTTGCCGTTTTTCTGCGGTCGCTTATTCGGCACAGGATCGCGCTTCGTTCGTTCGACTGACAAGAGTTTGTTTTTCCTGCTGGGGGCCAGATGCTGTTCGGCAAGCGTAACCGGGTCGTCAAGCGCATCCTCATCGTCGAGGATGAGCCGCTGACCGCGTTCGACAATGAAGTCCGGATCGGCGATCTGGGCTACGAGGTCGTTGCGACCGTAGACGGTTTCGAGCAGGCCGTCGCGCTAATCGAGAGCGAAGAGGTTCACCTGGTCCTGAGCGACTTCCGGTTGAGCGGCGAGCAAACCGGCCTCGACCTTGCCCACGCCGCCAAGAAGCATGGTGTGCCGGTCCTGTTCGCGACCGGTCATCAGGTGCCCGAAGACGCCAAGCCATCGGCGCTCGGCTGCCTGCGCAAGCCCTATTCGGAACGGCAATTGAAGCAGGCGCTCGACACGGTCGATCGCATGCTTGCGGGCGAAAAGGTCAAAACGCCCCGAGGCCTCGACATCTATCCCGCCAGCGACGGCTAGAATCCTCTTCTAAAGGGCGATCAAAGGCCCTGTTCACCGCCGCGCGGACTGGTAAGCATGCCGTCCGGACAATCTGCGGGGGTGGCAATGGCGACAGCGGCGATCGAGAAACCCAAGGGGCTGCAGCTCCTTCGCGCCTCGATGAAGAACCGCAAGACGGCGATCATGCTGATCTTCGGGTTCGGTGCCGGCCTTCCTTATACATTGCTGATCGGTACGCTGAATGCGTGGCTGGGCGAGTGGGAAATCGACCTTGCGACGATTGGCGTGCTCAGCTGGATCGGCCTCGCATACGCCTTCAAGTTCCTGTGGTCGCCGCTGGTCGACCGTCTGCGCCTGCCGGGGCTGGAGCGGCTCGGGCGGCGGCGCAGCTGGCTGCTGCTGTGCCAGGTGCTGCTGGTCGCGACGTTCTTCGGCCTGTCGGTGTCTGATCCCCGGCTTGCGCTGGGCTGGTTCGCACTGGTCGCCGTCATCGGCGCCTTCGCTTCCTCGACGCAGGACGTGGTCATCGACGCCTGGCGCATCGATGTCGCCGACGACAAGGCGCCGGTCGAAATCCTCTCGTCCATTTATCAGTTCGGCTATCGCATCGCGGCGCTGGTCGGCGGCGCGGTCGCGTTGATCCTGTCCGAACGCGTCAGCTGGCCCACGGTCTATGCAATCATGGGCGTATTCATGGCGCTGACCATCATCGCCACGCTGATGGCGCCCGACACGCCGCGCACCATTGCGTCCAAGGAAGAAAGCGCACTGCGCAAGGCCGGCGCGGTTGATCCGAAATATCGCGCCATCGGCCTGGCCATCGTCGGCGCCGGGTGGGCGTGGGCGATCCTGACCGTCGCCTTGTTCATGGTCCGCGTGCTGAGCACCGGCCCGGACGATCCCGACCCGCCGAGTGTCGGCGACTTCACCAAGACCATGGGCCCGCTGATCGTCGCTGCGACCGTCATCCTGCCCGCCGTGGTCGCCGCGATTCTCAACTGGATGCGTGGCAAGCCCGATTACACCCTCGCCGCCGACGCACCGCCCGCAAGCAGCGGCGCGGGCGCCGCCGATCATGCCTTCTCGGCACTTATCCTGCCGTTGTCGGAGCTGGTCCGGAGGATCGGCTGGGGCGTCATCATCGTCCTTGGCCTGATCCTGACCTATCGCATCACCGACAATATCTGGGGCAGCTTTGCTTATCCCTTCTATCTCACCGAGTTGAAATATACCGGCGACGAAGTCGCCTTTGCGTCGAAGATATTCGGCGTGTTCATGACCATGGCGGGGATCGCCATCGGCGCCTTCATGTTCGCCACCGTGGGGCGGATGCCGACGTTGCTGGTCGGCGCGATCGTCGCCGCGGCCAGCAACCTGCTCTACGCCGACCTGGCCGCCGGCGCGCCGTACATCGACGCTTTCGCCCGCACCTTCCGCCTCGATGCTTTCGGCCATGACCTGCGCATGGTGCGCCTGCTGATCGCCATTTCCGGCGAGAATATCGCGGGCGGCCTCGCGGGCGCGGCGTTCGTCGCTTATTTGTCGTCGATCACCAGCCGCGAATTCAGCGCCGTCCAATATGCCTTGCTGTCGTCGCTGACCTTCCTCGTCGGCTCGCTCGGCCGCGCCGCGATCGGCGAGGCGATCGACAATGTCGGCTATGCGCCCGTCTTCCTGTGGTGCGCGGGCATTGGGCTGATCGGGGTCTTCTTCGTCGTGCTCGAATGGATCCGGGTAGCGTGGAAGGACCGGCATACGGTCGCGCCGGTGCCGGCGTCGGATGCGGCGCGGGCCGCGGAAGGCGATACGGCCTAGTCGGGGATTTCGCCGTTGGCGCTGAGCACCTGCCCGGCGAGGTAGAGCGAGCCGAACACGAGCACGCGCGACGGCGAGCGCACCAGCCTGAACGCGGCCTCCAGGCTGTCGGCGGCGACCGCGTTGAACCCCATCTCCCGCGCCAGTTCGAGCAATTCGGCCTGGCTGAACGCGTCATGGTCGGTGATTGGCAGGGTGATGACCGCCGCGGCCAGGCCCTTGAACGGGCGCAGCATCGCGCGCGGCTCCTTGGTCTTCAGGCTTGCGAAGACCAGCGCCAGCGGCAGATCTCCGGGGAAGGTCGCGCGGATATGGTTGGACACCCGCCGCGCGGCATTGGGATTGTGCCCGCCGTCGACCCACGCTTCGGCCGTCCTGGGCAGCAGGTCGGCCAGTGGGCCGGGGGCCAATTGGTGCAGCCGCGCCGGCCAGCGTGCCGAGCGAATGCCCGCGGCAATCGCTTCCTTGCCGATCTTTATCTTGTCCTGGAAACGCAGCATGGCCACCGCCAGCGCCGCATTGTCGGCCTGAAAGGCGCCGGGCAGGCCCGGCATCGGCAGCTTCAGTCCTCCAGCGCGGTCGCGGTAGCGGATATGGTCGCGGATCACGCGCGCGTCCCACAGGGCGCCGCGCCCGATCCACGGCGCGCCGGCGGCTTCCGCTTTCTGCTGCACCTGCTGCGCGGCAGGGGCGGCGTAGCGTTGCGTGACCAGCGGTACGCCGGCCTTGGCGATGCCCGCCTTTTCCCCCGCGATGTCGGCGAGCGTTTCGCCCAGCCACTTGGTGTGATCGAGCCCAAGCTGCGCAATGCCGCAGACCAGCGGGCTGGTGACGACGTTGGTGGCATCAAGCCGTCCGCCGAGGCCGACTTCCAGGACGCAGGCGTCCGCCGGTGTTTCGGCGAAGGCGAGCAGGGCCGCGGCGGTCGTCACTTCGAAAAAGCTGGGTTCGATCCCGTCGCTGGCGTCCAGTACGCGCGTCAGCAGGGCCGCCAGTTCCTCGTCAGCGATCAGCGATCCGGCGACGCGAATCCGTTCGTTGTAGCGAACCAGGTGCGGGCTGGTGAAGGCATGGACCGTCTTGCCGCTCGCCTCGAGAATCGCGCGCAGGAAAGCGCAGGTCGATCCCTTGCCGTTGGTTCCGGCGACGTGGAAAACGGGGGGCAGCCGGTCCTGCGGACGGCCCAGCCGCTCGAGCAGCGCATCGATCCGCTCCAGACCGAGCCGGTCTTCGCCTTGGGAAAGTTTCGCTAGCCGATCGAGCTGGGCCTGGACCTGTGGGTTTTCCGACTTGGCTGAATCGCCCATCAGGCGGCCTTTTTCTCCGGCATCAGGAAGGCGATGAGCCGGGACAACGTTCCGGTCAGTTCGCCGCGCGGGACAACCATGTCGATCATCCCGTGCTGGAGCAGATATTCGGCGCGCTGGAAGCCTTCGGGCAGCTTTTCGCGAATGGTCTGTTCAATCACTCGCTGGCCGGCGAAGCCGATCAAGGCGCCGGGCTCGGCGATCTGGATGTCGCCGAGCATCGCATAGGACGCGGTTACCCCGCCCGTGGTCGGGTCGGTCAAGACGACGATGTAGGGCAGCCCGGCCTCGCGCAGCTCGTTGATAGCGACCGTAGTCCGCGGCAGCTGCATCAGCGACAATACCGCTTCCTGCATGCGAGCGCCGCCGGACGCGGTGAAGATGATATAGGGGACCTTGTCCGCGATCGCCGCGCGCGCGCCCTCGACGAAGGCGGTGCCGACGGCAACGCCCATCGAACCGCCCATGAAGGCGAAATTCTGTACGCCGACGACGACCTTGTGCCCGCCGATGGCGCCGCGCGCGTTGATCAGGGCGTCGCGGTCGCCGGTTTTGGACCGCGCGTCCTTCAGGCGGTCGGTGTAGCGCTTGGTATCGCGGAACTTGAGCGGATCCTCGCGGACTTCCGGCGGGGTCAGTTTTTCATAGCGGGCATCGTCGAAAATATAGTCGAAACGCTGCTTGGGCCCGATGCGGTCGTGGAAATCGCACCGTGGACAGACGCGCAGATTGTCTTCCCATTCCTTGAGGAAGATCATCGTCCCGCACTTGGCGCACTTGTGCCACAAGGTGTCGGCGGTCTGCTTCTTCGGCAGGAAGGGAATCCCGCTCTTCACTCGGCTGAGCCAGCTCATGATCTCTCGCTTATCGGTCGAACGGGCGGGGTAGGCGCTGGGCGGCCCCTTTGTCCACCGCTCACAGGGTCGCGGCGATGGCCTGCAGCGCCTTGGCCGGATCTTCGGCGCCGGTGATCGGCCGTCCGATGACCAGCACCGAAGCGCCCGACTCCAACGCCTGCCGCGGAGTCACCACGCGCTTCTGGTCGCCGACGTCGCTGCCTTCGGGCCGGACTCCGGGAACGACGAAGAAGCCATCGCTCCACGCGGCCCGCGCTGAAGCTACTTCCGCGCCGGAGCAGACCAGTCCGTCGACGCCGGAGTCCCGCGCCAGCCGCGCCAGCCGTTCGACCTGCTCGGCGGGCGATCCGCCGACGCCGGCCGCGGCAAGGTCGCTGGCATCCAGGCTGGTCAGGACGGTGACGGCGACAACCTTGGTCGCGGGCGGTGCCGCTGTCTTGGCGGCTTCCAGCATCGCGCGGCCGCCAGCGGCATGGACGGTGACGATCGCCGGCTGCAGCGGCGCCAAGGCCTGTATCGCCTTGGCGACGGTGTTGGGAATGTCGTGGAGCTTGACGTCGAGGAACAGCGGGGCGCCGATGGCGGCGATATCGCGCACACCTTCCGGCCCGTTGGCGCAGAAGAATTCGAGGCCCAGCTTCACGCCGCCGGCATGGCTGCCGACGTCCCGGGCGAGGGTGCGGGCGCGGTCGAGGTCCGGCGTATCGATGGCGACGAAAATCGGGTTCACAGGACGGGGTCGGCTTCCGCTGCTGGCTCGACCACGGTCGGGCGCGGCTGGACATTGCGGTTTTCGGCTCGCCACAGCTTGGCGCGATAGGCGAGCCAGGTCGGCACCATGCCGAACAGGAAAACGACGGCAAGCAGGACCGGAAGCTTCACGTCCGCCCGCAAATTGCCCCACAGGTCGATGGTGACATCGCGCCAGTTGTTCGCGGCGCACAAGGTGATCACCACGGCCAGCACGACCCAGAACAAGGTCTTCAGGAACCGCACGCACGTCCTCCTGCGCGCTGCCTTAGGCGAGCGTTCCGGCGATTGCCAGCCGCCCGCGCGCTCACATTCCATCGCGCTGCACGTTCGCTTCGTCGCACCCGCCAACCTTCCCGGTTGAGCAAGTCTGCGCCTGCGACAACAAGCGGGACGGAGGCGGGGAGTGGGAATTTGAAGGCTGCGTACAGGTTCGCGATCGTCGTCATCGCGGCCGCCATTGCAATCGCGCTGTTCGCGATCAGGCCCCACAGCGATGAAAGCCAGGCGGCGGACGCCGGCAACGCCCGCGCGCAACTGGCGGCGGTCTCTCCCGCAGCGCGTCACGACGTCGATTATGCTTTGCTCGATGCGCGGCTGGCGAAGCTGATGGAGCGCCCGACGATGGTCGGCCTGGCCGTCGGCGTGGTCGAAAACGGCCGCATCACCTTCCTAAAAGGCTATGGCGAAACCCTGGCCGGATCGGGCGAGCCGGTCACGCCCGAGACCGTATTCCGCTGGGCGTCCGTGTCGAAAGGCGTCGCCGCCACCATGGTCACCAAGCTGGCGGAGGAAGGGAAGGTCGAGCTCGACGCGCCGATCGCCACCTATCGCACGACGCTTCGCCTGCCCGACGGCGCGGAGCATCGGGCAACCGTAGCCGACCTGCTGAGCCACCGGCTGGGCATCTATCACAATGCCTATGACGAGCGACTGGAATCGGGCGAGGATCCGAAGCTGATCCGCCAGCAGCATGCGACGCTGTCGCTCGTATGCCAGCCCGGCACCTGCTGGAATTACGAGAATGTCGCCTATGACGCGGCATCGGAAATCGTCGAGCACGAGACCGGCGAAACCTATCAGGACGCACTCGCCCGGACCCTGTTTTCGCCATTGGGCATGGACAGCGCCAGCGCCACTCGGGAAGGCATTATGAGCGCCAAGAGCTGGGCCCGGCCCCACAGTGTCGGCCGCCGCGAAGTCGAGCTCAACGACGCGTATTACCGTGTTCCGGCCGCGGGCGGGGTCAACAGCGACATCAAGGACCTGGCGGTCTGGATGCTGGCGCAGATGGGCCGGATGCCCGGCGTCATCTCCCCCAACGTCATCAACGCGATGCATGCGTCGATCGTGAAGACGCCCGGCGAGCGGTCGCGCCTGCGCAACTTCCGCGAACGGCTCAATACGGCCTGGTACGGTTTTGGTTGGCGCAGTTACGATTACGCGGGTCACCACCTCATCGGCCACCGCGGCGGCGTCAACGGCTACCGCTCGCTGATCCTGTTCGATCCGAAAAAGAAAAGCGGCGTGGTCGCCTTGTGGAACAGCAACACAAGCCAGCCCGGCGGCCTGGAGTTCGAGGTCATGGACATGGTCTACAAGCTGCCGTTCCGCGACTGGCTGCAAGTCGACACGGGCAGCGCGCCCGGACCGACACCGGTGACCGAGGAAGTGAATAGCGGCAACGGCACCGCGGGATAGAAAAAGGCGGGGACAGACTGGCTGCCCCCGCCTTCTCAGGTGTCAGTTTCAGGTCCAGCTTAGCTCGGCGTTTCCATGCCGTGCTTCAGCTGGCTGATCTGGTCGTGGCCTTCGCGCACCGACTGATAGGCGGTTTCGATGACCTGCCGGGTCTCGCCGCTGCTGTTCTCGAGCGCGGTCTCATATTTGCCCTTGATGTAATCCTCGGCGGATTCGACCTGGTTGATGATCGCCTTTTCATCATGGCCGGTGATCGCGCCCTTGAGGTCTTCCCAGACGTGATGGGCCTTGCCCAGCAGCGAGCCTGAATCCGACGGATCGCCACCAAGGCGGCGGACTTCCTCACGCAGCTTCTGGACGACCTGCTGGCGCTGATCGGCGCGCTGGCGGAAGATTTCGCGCAGCTTCTCGCTCTTCAGTTCCTTGGCCGAATTTTCATAGCCGTTGACGCTGTCGATGGTGGTCGAGAGCAGGGTGTTGAGAATGGCGACGTTTTCGTCGGACATGACAGTCTCCTTTTTGGGATGATTGCCGCATCAACGCACCGTGTGCGGCAACGGCTGCGTGGGGCCGGTAAAAAGGATGGCCGTCCATCGCGAAATCATGTCATTGTGGCGTCCGCAATCGGGGGAATGCGCCATGAATCTGACACGCCGGCATCTGCTTCACCGTATCGGCGCCATCGGCGGGGCAGGGGCCGCCTACATGGCGATGGAGGCGATGGGCCTGGCCCAGCCGACTCCGCCAGAGGCGACTAAATTCGCCTTGCCCCCGGGAAGCGGTAGCGGACGCAAGGTGGTCGTGCTCGGCGCCGGCATCGCCGGGCTGGTGTCGACCTATGAGCTTCAGCGCGCGGGCTATGACGTCACGGTCCTGGAAGCGCGCGACCGCATTGGCGGGCGCGTGTGGACCATCCGCGGCGGCGACCGCATCGTTCAGTTCGGCCGGGCGATGCAGCGGGCCGAGTTCGACGACGGACTGTACCTCAACGCCGGTGCGGCGCGGATCCCGGCCACGCACCGCGCGATCCTCGGCTATGCGCGCCGCTTCGGCGTGAAGCTGGAGCCGTTCGTCAACCAGAACCGCAGTGCGGGCTGGGACTTTGCCGGCAAGGTGCATGAGGAACGCAGCATGGCGTTCGGCATCCGAGGCCAGATCGCGGAGTTGCTGGCCAAGGCCATCGACCAGCATGCGCTGGACAGCGTGATGCCCAAGGCGGAGCGCGACTTCTTCCGCGGGTTCCTGGGCTTCTACGGCGGGCTCGACGAGAAGGGGAAGTTCGTCAATCTGGGCGGGTCAGCTGGATTCGCCACCGAAGGCGGCGCCTATGGCCAATCGGCCAAGGACCTCGCGCCGCTCTCGATCAAGGAAATCCTGTCCGGCCCGGCGGTCGGGCTGCCACTGATATTCGACTCCATTCCCGACATGCAGTCCAGCATGCTGCAACCGGTCGGCGGTATGGATCGCATCGCCGACGCCATTTATCAGCAGGTGAAGGCTCGGGTCCGGCTCAGCACCCCGATCAGCGCGATCAGGCGAACGGCGTCGGGCGTTAGGATCGAACATGCGTCGGGCATGACCGAAGCCGATTATTGCATCTGCACCCTCCCGCTACCGATCCTCAAGCGGCTGCCCAGCGATTTCTCTCCGGCCAAGAAGGCGGCGATTGCGGCGGCGCCGGGGTACCAGCGCAGCGTCAAGGTCGCGTTCGAATCCCCGCGCTTCTGGGAAGAACAGGACATTTACGGCGGACTGGCCTGGACCGACCGCAAGAACGAGAATGTCATTTATCCGTCCAGCGACTTCGGGTCGCCCAAGGGCGTGCTGGTCGGCGCTTACGCCGCCGGATGGACCAACCAGGACAATCCCGACGCCTTTTCCGCGCTGTCCAACGACCAGCAGTTCCGGATCGTGCGCGATTCCATCGATGCGCTTCACCCCGGCAAGTCCGCGCTGATGAGCAAGCCGGTAACCGTGCGCTGGGGCCTGACGCCCTATTCGGAAGGCGTCAGCCCCAATTACCCCGGCAACCCCGGCAACCCCAACCGGCCCGATTACTACCCGGAGTTGTACAAGGCCGAAGGCCCCATCGTGTTTGCCGGGGAGCATCTGAGTTTCCAGCCGGCGTGGCAGGAAGGCGCGGCACTATCGGCTCACGCCGCGCTTGAACTTGTCCAGGCGATGGTTGCGGACCGCGCCGCCGCCTGATCGTTCGATGCAGGACGAGGCTAACGCCCCGCGATCGCCCGGACACGGTCGGAATAGAGCCGTCCGACCGGTTGTTCGGTGCCGTCGGCAAGACGGGCGATCCAGCGGCCTGACGGGTTGCGGCTGAAGCCGCTGATCGTGTCCTTGCGGACGATGGCGGAGCGGTGAAGCCGGACAAACAGGGCCGGGTCCAGCCCTTCTTCCAGGGCCGCCATGGAGTGGTGGATAAGCCAGCTCCGGCGACCGACGTGAAGCCGCATATAGTCGCGCTCGGCCGACACCCGGTCGATATCGCGCGCAGCGATGCGTACCAGACCGGTCATGTCCGACGCCCAGAATTCCTCGATCCACGGCGATGTCCCGGCCGGCTGCTCGGCGCGGGCGGTGCGGTGCTCGAGGAAGTGACGCGCGCGGTCGAGCGCGTGCTGCAGGCGGTCGGGATCGACCGGCTTCATGAGATAATCGACCGCTGCCACCTCGAACGCGGCGACGGCGAACTGGTCGAAGGCGGTAACGAAAACGACCGCCGGTGTCGGGTCGTGACTGGCAAGCGAACGCGCGACTTCGATCCCGTCGGCGCCGGGCATGGCGATATCTAGCAGCAAGACGTCGGGCTTGAGCGCCTCCGCCATGGTGATTGCGGATTCGCCGTCGCTCGCAGTGCCGACCAGGGTGGCGCCGTTCAGCCGGGCGAGCAGCAACTGCAGCCGCTCGGCCGCGAGCGGCTCGTCGTCGGCAATGAGGATCCGCAGGTTTTCGGTCATGCTTGCACCGGCATCTTGAGGATCACCTTGAAGCCGCCGGTGTCCATCGGCCCGAAGCGGCATTCGCTGCGGTCGCCGAAGCGCGTCTGCAAGCGCTCGCATACGTTGGTCAGGCCGACGCCGGTGCCTTCATGCGTCGAGGCGGGCAGTTCGTCCCGGGTCGAATTGGCCAGTCGGTTGCTGACGCTGATCATCATTCGCCCGTCGGGGATCTCCTCGGCGACGATGCTTATCAATATCTTATGGCGAGTTTTGGAGACGCCATATTTGATCGCGTTCTCGACGATCGGCTGCAGGATCAGGGCTGGCAGACGAGCCGACTGCAGGGCCGGCGGAACGTCGATCTCGACTTTCAGACGGTCGGGGAAGCGAGTCTTCTCAATCTCGAGATAGAGCCGCTGCAGGTCGATTTCCTGTTCCAGCGTGATGTCGGCCGCCGGGTCGAGCGAGAGGCTGCTGCGGAAAAAGGTCGATAGCGCCAGCAGCATCGCTTCCGCCCGGTCATTGCGGCCGGTCATCACCAGCGACGACAGCGAATTGAGCGTGTTGAATAGGAAGTGCGGATTCACCTGGTAACGCAGCGCCCGCAACTGGGCGACTTGCGCGGCCGATTCCGCCTCCGATGCGCGCCGCTGCGCGGTCAGCGCCTGGGTCTGCGCGCGGATCGCGAGATAGAAAGCGCTCCACGCCATGAAGAAAAACAACCACACCACCGCGGCATCGGCCGAGATGCGCAATTGCGTGAACTGGTCGAGTTCGGCCACCCGCGGCCACGTGACGGTCAGCGGCTGTTCGCCCGCGCGCTTGATGACGGTGGCGTTGCCCAACTCGGTGATCTCATAGCCCTCTGCGGAGACGAGATGGATCTCCTCCTGCGGGCGGCTCTGGTAACTGTCGGCGATCATCAGCACTGCCGCCATCGCCGCCGCCGCTCCCAGCGAGGCGAGGATCGCAACGATCGCCCGGCGGCGGATGCTGACGCCGCGGGCAAAAGAGGCGAGGGCCACGTAGATGCAGAAGCTGAGCACGATCGCCGCGGCAATGGTCAGCACCTTGTTGCTGAGCACCGTGGACGGATCGCGGCCCAGAAACGCGCGAATGACGATCGTCAGCGCGTAGAATAGCCAGAAGCCGAGGATCGTCTTCACGGCCAGCGGCCAGTCGGAAAAGGTCGTTTCCTGGAGCGGATGCTGAAGCGGCTTCATCGGGGCCTCTTGTACGCCGTTCCGGGTTTCACGCCTATCACCCGACCCGCATGTTCGCAGAAGCGGCGCCGTCGCCGGTCGAATGCCCTGGCTTCAAGGAACGGCTCCGGCAGGCGCTCGTTTGACGAGCGAACGATCTGCTGGAGCAACCAAGTGACGACCGATTCCAAGCCCGCAAAAGACAAGAAGGACAAGGCGCCCCCGGCGACCTTCTCGGAAAATCCCAACGAATCGCTGGAAACGGCGCTGCGCAAGGATCCGGATGACCAAAGCAAGAAGGTCGACGTGGGCAGCGATGAATCGATGGATGCGTCGGACCCGGTCTCCGCTTCCTTGCCTGAGCATCGCGAGCCCGCACCGTCTTCCAGTTTCGAGGAGCGTAAAGGCGAGTCGAAATCGTGACACATCCGTTTCGACTGCGTTGCAATTAATCAACACCGCCTGATCCAAGCAGGCCGTGGTTAAAGATTAACGTTGCTTCCGTGACCCGCCTCTGATTCATTCCTTAACGGGGGTGGGACACGTGGTTAAGCAATACGAAACCGTAAGCGCCGCATGATCCCGCATGGGCAAAAGGAGTCGGGATCATGATCACGAGGACCAGCCAGCCGGCTAACGGTGCGTTGCTGCTCTCGGAAATGAAAGATTTCGGGAGCTTCGCAAAGTCGACGCAGCGCTACATCCGCCGTTCGCTGGATGTGGCTTACGGCCGTCGCGACCCGATCGAATGCTGGGCCAGGGACGAAGGCGAAGCCGCCTCCATCCGCGCCCAGGCTCGCCTGTACAAACAACTCGACCATCTGCGCATGCAGGTGCCCGACGACAGCGGTCTCGACATGATCGAGCCGTTCATCGGCACGCTTATTACCTTGTCCGCCTTCGACCTTGGCCAAGATCGCCTGCCCAACTTCGCTACCTATCGCTTCCTTTACGAGCGTCTGGTTGGCGCGGCGGCTCGCCCGTGGCTTCCGGCAGCGTTTTGCGCCGCCGCGGCCCTGCCGCACCTTCACCCGGACCGTCGCCGGACCTTGCTGCAATCGATCAGCGAAAGCGCGGCGACCGCGCCAGGCTGGTCGAGCCGCGAGCCCGCCTTTTGGCCGGAGTGGGTCGAAAAGGTGGACTACCGCGCCGCTGCCTGAATCAGGCCACGGCCTTCACTGACGGATAGATTGCTGCCAGCTGGCGGATCGTGTCCGCGGCATTCTGGTGGTGGACGAAGATGCCGCCTGCGTCTTCCCATAGCTGGCGGTGGTTTTCACGGTCGTCCACCAGCACGTCGCCGCGCTCCATATGCTCGTGCTTCTGGCGCGCCATGGTGGTGATGATCGGCACGCCCGGAAAATGCTCCGCCGCCCAGCGTTCCTTTTGCGGCGCCGCCCACTTGCCCAGCGGCAGCCCGGTCAGGATCGTCGGCCGCAGATGCTTGACCGCTTTAAACAGCTGCTGCGCGTCCGGCATTTCCGGCAGATCGCCATAGAAGTTGCCGTGGCCGGCAAGCCGCTTCCAGAAAGCGCCGGGCCCGTGGCGTTTCTGGAAATCCGCACTGCTCGCGCCCAGCAGCACCGCGGCGCCGGCCTCGAAATCGGCGAGCACGCCGTCGCAATCGAGGAACAGGTGCGGCTGACGATCTACCACAGGAAACAGGCCGGCTTGACTTCGAACGGTACTGGCTCGTCCAGCTGCGACCAGCCCTTGTCGCGTAACAGGTCGTTGCTTTCGACCGCTTTGCGCCCGGGCCCGAGCGACCAGGTCACATGATAGGTCGAACCGTCGGGGCGCTCGGTGGAACCGTCGATCTCCACCACCAGGCATTCAAGGCTTTCGCCGTCGTCGGCATGCCCGACCACGCGGGCGTCGACCGGGCGGGGCAGGGCGCTGCGCGCGTCCACGCCGGCTTCCAGGGTGACGTGGTCGGCAAGCGTTCGGGCATAGCGCGGCGGGAAGCGATCGAGCAGCGCCAGGCGCCGCTCGTCCCGCGGAAGCTTCCAGCCGGTAATGTACTTGCCCATGCAGCGTTCAACCGCCGACCGGGCTGCGCGGTTTCAGCCGCCTAGCCGTTCGGTCAGGTCGCGGGCGAATTCCGCCAGCGTGTCGTCGCGGGCACCCATGACAAGCACGCGGTCGCCTGGGCGCGCCTCGGTAGCGATGCGGTCGCCGATGGCCGACCTTTCGGGGATATGTTCGGCCTTGCCGCCCTTGGCCTTCACTTGCCCGGCCAGCCAGTCGGACCCGCGCGCCTTGTCCACCGTGCCGCCCTGGTAAACCGGGTCGGACAGGAACAGGATGTCGTCGGCCGCCATACCCTTGGCGAAGCTGGCGGCAAGTTCGTCGCCCATCTTGGCAATGGGACCGAAACCGTGCGGCTGGAACAGGATCAACAGGCGGCCCGGATGCGCGCGCAGCGTAGCCAGGCTGGCGTCGATCTTGTCCGGATTGTGCGCGAAATCGTCGATCACGGTGACGCCGCCACCGACCCCGACCGTTTCCAGACGCCGCCGCAGTCCTTCGAAGCGGCCAAGCGCTTCCGCCGCGTCGGCCACCGCGACGCCCAGCTGGCGAACCGCAGCAATGGCGGCCAGCGCATTCGACGCATTGTGGCGCCCGGGTACGGCCAGCGTGACCTGCTGCCGCTTACCGTCATGATCGACATCGAACCGTGTGCCGGTGGCAAGCAGTTCGAGGTTGCGTCCGGCGAAGTCCGCGCTGGGCGCGTCGAAGCCGTACCCGACCAGCCGGTCCGCCGGGAGGGATTCGGCCATCGCCCGGGTTTCCGGGTCGTCGAGGTTGATCACGCCCTTGCGGCTGGCGGCGAGGAAGCCGGCGAACAGGCCGCGCAATTCGCCCATTTCCTTGTGATCGAGGCTGATGTTGGTCAGCACCGCGACTTCCGGCTTGTACAGCGCGATCGAGCCGTCGCTTTCGTCCACTTCGCTGACGAACAGTTCGGGGTCGCCGACCAGCGCACTTGCAAAGGGCGCGGACGGGGTGACGAAATTCTTCATCACCGCGCCGTTCATGACCGTCGGCTGGCGATGGCAGGCGTGGAGGATCCAGCCGACCATGCCGGTGACCGTCGATTTGCCGCTGGTCCCGCCGACCGCGACGCTATGCTGCGCGGCGTTGAGGAGCTGCGCGAGCAGTTGCGGGCGGCGGAAATGGGGCAGGCCGAGCTCGGTCGCCTTGACCATGTCGGGCACCGTGTCCTCTACCGCGGCGGAGGTGACCAGCGTCATGCCCGCCTTCGGCCCGGACCCGTCCTGCGCAAACAGCTGGATGCCAAGCGAGCGAAGGTAATCGAACTTGGGCGCGGTGCGCCCTGCGTCGAGCGAGCGGTCGGAACCGGCGACGCGGGCACCGGAAGCGCGCAGGATAGAGGCAAGGGGCAGCATACCGCTGCCGCCGATGCCGCAAAAGAAGTAGCTGGATTCGGTCATTGGCGCCGCCCTATTGCGGGTTGGGTGGCAACACAAAGGGGAATGTGCCGGTGAGGATCGCGGTCGTCGCTCCAAGCAATGCGCTCCAGCGCGAAACCGCCGACCGGGTAACGGCGCTGGCGGCCGCGCGGGGCGACTGCACGATCGCCTTTCATCCGCAATGCTTCCTTCGCCACGGTCACTTCGCCGGCACCGATGACGACCGGCTGTCCGCGCTGCGCGAGGTCATAGCCGATCCCGACGTCGACGCCGTCTGGTTCGCGCGCGGTGGCTATGGCTCCAACCGGATCGCCGAAGCCGCGGTGACCGATATTCCCGGCGCTGCTAGGGCCAAGCTGTTCATGGGCTATAGCGACACCGGCTTTCTGCTCGCCGCTTTGCACAAGGCCGGTTTGGAGGTCGCCCACGGCCCGATGCCGCAGGACATCGTGCGGCAAGGCGGGGAGGAAGCGGTCACGCGCGGCCTCGACTGGCTGGTTCGCCGCGACCCTGCGGCACTTGAGCCGGGCGTTCGCCAGCCCGCAATGGCCTTCAACCTGACCGTCCTGTCGATGCTGCTCGGGACAATGATCGAGCCCGACTTCAGCGGCGTCGAATTGCTGGTCGAGGAAGTGAGCGAGCATCATTACCGGATCGACCGGCTGATGTTCCACCTGACGTCCAACCCCAACGTGCGCCGCGCCGCGCGGCTGCGCATGGGCCGGGTTAGCGACGTCCCCGGCAACGACCCGGATTTCGGGCAGGACGAGGCTGCGATCGCTGCTTTCTGGTGCGCCCGCTCGGGCATCGAACTCGGCGCGCCGGCGGCGATCGGGCACGACTGCGCCAACCGCGTCGTGCCGTTCGCCCGGCGCGCCTCCTGAATCGGGACGCAAAGGGCCATTGCATTGCGCCCGGCGATGCGCTCTACAAACGCCAGAACAACAGGAGGGCCGAATGGCACAAGGGACTGGTCGTAAAGCAGGGGGCGGATTGGCCCGCCCATGTCAGCCGTCAGCGGATCTGGCGAAGATCACTGGCAGTGATCCGCTTCCGCGCAGCCAGGTAGTTTCGAAGGTGTGGGATCACATCCGCAAGAACAACCTGCAAAACCCGCAAAACAAACGGGAAATTGTGGCTGACGACACGCTGAAGGCAGTCTTCGGTGGCAAGGAACGGGTCAGCATGTTCGAAATGAACAAGCATCTTTCCAACCATCTGAAATAGGCTTCGGGTAACCCAAGCTTGAAGAGGGCTCGCGGTTCGCCGCGGGCCCTTTTTTCATGGGCGCAATGCGCGACTCGCTTTCCCTAACGGCACAGGGTCCAGCCGCCGCCGCCCCGATTGGCGGTGTCGAGGTGAAAATGATCGGCGTGAGCGTCGTTGTAATCGGGTGACAAGACCGTGCTGAACAGCGGACAGGCGCCATCGCGCACGTCGCGCAGGAAGGCCGCCTTCGCACCCGGATCGTCCCAGTCGGCAAGCACCGACACATCGTCGCCGCCGGCCAGCCGGAAACCGGTGACGTCGACCGCATCGGCGGTCGCATGTTCGCTCCACCGGCCCTCGTCGCGGCCGTACAGCCGCCGGCAGCTGAAACTGCCGGCATGCCGAAGCTCCGCCACCCGCTCTCCGAAATGCCGTCGCGCCGCGGGTTGGACCACGCGCTCCTGCCACAGCGCGAGGGCGGCAGCGACCGGGCAGCTGGTGACCAGCCCAGCCGGACGAAAGTCGCCGTCCAGGCGCATGCCGTCTTCATACCCGCAGGCGAGGTTGCTGCTGCGCCGAGGATCCGCCGCGGCGATGGACAGCCCGGCGTCGGCCAACAGCCGGCGGCACTGGGCCGGCGTCTCGCCGAGGGCGGCGATCTTCTGCGCGGTGAAGCGGCCAACGGGATCGTTCAGGCGAAGCTGCGTCCACGGCACGTCCTGCGGATGCTGTCGCAGGTAGTTGCGTCCCGCCAGCCAGAGGCCGCCGAACACGGCGAGGAAGAGCAATAGGCACCCGATGCGGCCCATCAGCCGCGCCAGAGACCGTCGAGCCGTTCTTGGGTCACCGGATAGCCGATGCCCTGCGGGATGGTGATGAAGTTCTGCCCGTCTCTTTCCTCGACCCAAGGGCTGATCGGCTCGATTACATGCGCCAGTGCGTCGGCGCGCATGGCGTCGAAACTGTCGTGCTGCGCCAGCCGCTCGAGGTTGCGGCGGGTCGGAAAGATCAGCCGGGCCGTCCCCGCGGCGTCGCGCTCCAGCACTTCGGCCGCGCCGATCCAATGTGCGGCGCTGCATTCGCCGGCGACGATGCGCGGCTCCCACCCGTCGGGACAAAGGGCAAGGAAGAACATCGTGTCGAATCGCCGGGTGGCGTGGAATTTCGGCACCCAGCGCGCGAACGGGATCAGCGCGTCGAGATCGAGCGCGGCGCCGGCGTCAACCAGCACAGCGCCGAATTGCGCGTTCCCGAGCAACCTAGTCTGCATGTCGAGGGCCGTTGCCGCGGATGGAAGTGGCGCCAAGCCGACCGGGATCGCCGTTTCCTCGATCGTCTCGCGGATTGCGGCGACCTTGGCGGCCGCCTCGGCGCCTCCGAGTGCGGCGTCGCCGGGATCGATGCGCCCGCCTGGAAAGACCAGCGCGCCGGCGGCAAAGGCCATGCCCTCGCCGCGCTCGACCATCAGCAGTGCGGGCGGCTGGCCGGCGCGTTCGCGCACGCACACCAGCGTCGCGGCGGGGATGGCCTGGGCGGAATCCATGGCTTCACCTAGGCCGGGCAGGGCGCAAGCAAAAGGCCGCCGACGCATGCGCCAGCGGCCTTTCGTCACGCTTGCGGCGCTTACATGCCTTCGATGTTCTCGTCGGCGGGCGTTTCGGGACCGGCTTCGGTCTCCGTCGTGGCATTGACCTGGTTTTCGAGCTGGGCGGCCTGCTCTTCGAGCGCGGCGGCCTCCGAGGCGACTCCGGCGGCTTCGTCCGACAGCTGGTTGAGGTCGGCGGCCTGCGGTGCGTTGATCTCGGATTCGTCGAGTTGGTCTTCGTCGCGTCCGCCGCAGCCGGCGAGCGCAAGGCTGGCGATGGCGGCGATCGCAAGGCTGGCGTGCTTCATCTAATTTCCCCGTATGTGAAAATGACCGGTGCCCCAATAACAGCAGCGGGCGCGCAATTTCCAGTGGCCCTGCACCACGCATCTCCTTGCGGTCGCGGTCGCGAATCCCTATTTTCAACCTGTCGGGGCAACCCGGCTATGTCGGTAGACTATCGGGTGGAATAAGCATTTCGGACCCGGGGGGCAGTACCCCGGCGCCTCCACCATCACTCCAGCCGCGCTGGACTGTTGATGGGGGCGAAACAGGATCGACGAGTGCAATAAAGGCCCGGTTGCCGATCGGTATGGATGCCACCGTGACGGCTCATTCACACAAGTGCCAACGATAACGAGGCGCTCGCTATTGCTGCGTAACTGACGGCCTAACGGTCTGAAGTTATAAAGCTTAAGCGCGGTCGGACCCCACCGGGCAACAGAAGGGGATTCCAGCGGCTCGGGGGACGCCGGGCAACAGAAGTCCCCCACTTTTCCTCACGTAGCCTTGCCCAGTTCGCTGCCCCCTTCAGGCAACGCTTGCGCGCGCGCCCGCGACGCGCCACACCGGCGCCGTTCCTGGGGGAGATAATGATGCGCAAAGTCCTGATCGCGGCCCTGCTTGCCGCTACCGCTCCGGTCGCCGTGCAGGCGCATGACGCGCCGCCCGCGGCCACGGCTTCGGCCGCCGAAGTGCAATCCTCGCTGATGAAACCGCCGGCGGACGCGCGCCATTTCACCATCAGTTCGACCTCCGCGAAGTCCGGCGACATCTGGACGTGGCAGACCGCGGACGGAAAGACCGCCTATCGCATGTCGCTCAACCTGCGCGGATGGCGCACGGAAACCGACGCCCTTTACGCCTTTGGCGCCGACGGCAGCGCCCAGCGCATCGCCGTCCGCGGCTTCACCGACGTGGGCGACGCGACCGAAGATTATTGGGTCGACGAACAGGGCGTCGCTCATTGGAAGACCAGCATCGATCAAGGGTCCGCCCCGATCGCCGGCAAGCGCTATTCGCCCTACGGCGGGCCGTGGATGACGCCTGACGCGGACATCGCGGCTCTCGTTGCCGCCGGCGACAAGGGCATCGACCTTCTCCCGGGCGGTCACGGTTCGCTTAGTCTTGCCGGAACGCACCAGATCCAGGGCCCGGGCGGTCCGAAGACGGTCCGGCTGGCCTTCTTCAAGGGATTCGGTTTCGCGCCCAACCCGGTCTGGCTGGACGAGAACAACCGCTATTTCGGAAGCGCGGGGGTCATCTCGGTCCTGCCTGCCGGCTTCGAGGCCGCTGGGCCCAAGCTGAAGGAAATCCAGGACGCGGCCGCTGCCGAGATGGTCAAGGGCATCGCGCAGGGCTTCCTCGCCGCCGCCAATCGCACGCCGACGCTGGTCGATAACGTGCTGCTGTTCGATTCGGTCGCAGGCAAGTACGTGCCGAACCAGGCGGTGCTGATCGCCAACGGCAAGGTCGCGCAGGTCGGGCCCGCGGGCAGCATCGCCGCGCCCGCCGGGGCCACGACCATCGACGGTCGCGGCAAGACCATCCTGCCGGGCCTATGGGACGCGCACCGCCACACCGGCGGCGACGATTTCAATCTGATCCAGAACCTTGCCACGGGCATGACCAATTACCGCAGCCCGGGTTCGATGATCGACGAGACGCAAAGCCTCGTTCGCCGCCGCGCCGCGGGGGACCTGCTGGCGCCCGACGGCAAGACGTCGATCATCATCGACCGCAAGAATCCGCTGGCCGCGCAGGGCTCCCTGACCGTGTCGAGCCTCGAAGAGACGCTTGCCGCTGTCCACAAGGTCAAGGACGCCGGCATGTGGGGCGTGAAATTCTACACCTCGATGAAGCCCGAGTGGATCGCACCGGCGGCCGCCGAAGCCCACAAGCTTGGCCTTCACGTCCATGGCCATATCCCGGCGGGCATGCGCCCGATCGAAGCGGTTCGCGCCGGTTATGACGAAATCACGCACATCAACTTCATCATGATGCAGGCGATGCCGCAGGACGTGGTCGACAAGGCAAACACCGCCGCGCGGCTCGAAGGGCCGGCCAAGTACGGCAAGGATGTCGACCTCGATTCCCCGGAAATGAAGGCCTTTTACGCCGAACTCGCCAAGCGCGGCACCTATATCGATCCGACGCTGTCGGTGTGGGAGCCGATGATGACGTCGGACGGAAGCGCTATTCCGCCCGAATACGCGCCCTTCGCCAAGGTCTCGCCGCCGGGCACCGTGCGCGGCTGGCACGTCAGCGGCTACAAGCTGTTCGACGGCCTCACACGAGACGATTTCCGCAAGAGTTTCCGCAAGATGGTCGGTGTCGTTGGCAGGTTGCATAAAGCCGGCGTGCCGATCGTCGCCGGCACCGATGGCTGGGGCCTGGAACTGGTCCGCGAGCTGGAGCTCTATCAGGAAGCCGGGATGACCAACGCCGAGGCGCTACAGACTGCAACGATCGTCCCGGCGCGTCTTGTCGGCATGGACAAGACGGTGGGATCGATCGCCGCGGGCAAGACCGCGGACATCATCCTCGTCGACGGTGACGTGTCGCAGGACCTCAAGGCCTTGCACAAGGTCGACACGGTGTTCGCCAACGGCGTCCGGCTGGACGGCGACGACTTGCGCAAGGCCGCCGGCTTTACCGGCGTACCCGGCTAGGCTCGTCGGCGCAGCTCGTCGCGAATGTCGGTCAGCAGCTCGACTTCGGTCGGGCCGGCCGGCGCGTCCGCTTCCTTGTCCCGGCGCAATATCCGGTTGGCTTGCCGCACCATCAGGAAGATGATGAAGGCAAGCAGCAGGAAGTTGATGACGACGGTGATGAACTGGCCCCATCCGACCACCGCGACGCCTGCCGCCTTGAGATCGGCATAGCTTAGCGGATTGCCCTTGAAGGTCTCGGGAATGCGCCCGATCACCGTGAAATAATTGGAAAAATCGGAATTGCCGATGATCGCCCCGACGATCGGCATGATGATGTCGTCGGTCAGGCTGGTGGTGATGGTGGCGAAGGCCGCGCCGATGATTACGGCCACCGCCAGGTCGATGACGTTGCCCCGCGCGATGAAATCCCTGAACTCCCTGAACATCGCTGTCCTCCAGATTAGTTGAATGCGCCCCCCATGCCCTCTACCTAATCCGCACAAGGTTGTTCAGGGGAAATGAAATGCGTCCGATCCGTCGACTTGGTCTCCTCGCACCGCTGGCCGCACTGTCGCTCGCCGGCTGCGGACTCAACAGCGTTCCCACCGCCGAAGAGCAGGTGAACGCCGAATTCGCCAACCTCCAGGCCGAATATCAGCGCCGCAACGACCTGATCGGCAACCTTGTCGAAAGCGTGAAGGGCGCTGCGGGCAGCGAGGAACAGATCCTGGCCCGCGTCACCGAGGCGCGCAGCCGCGCGACCTCGGTCAACCTCACGCCGGAGCAGTTGGACGATCCGCAGGCCGTGGCCCGCTACAATGAGGCGCAGGCCGGCCTGTCGCAGGCGCGCAGTCTGCTCGGCACGATGATCGTCGAGCGCTACCCGCAATTGCAGAGCCAGCAGCGCTTTGCCGACCTTATGGTCGCGCTGGAAGGCACCGAAAACCGCATCCGAACGCAGCGGCGCGATTATAACGAGGCGGTGCGCCAGTATAACACGCGCATCCGCACCTTCCCCGACGCCATTGGCGCCAAGATCTTCTACGGCGCGAAGGCGAAGGTGCCGTTCGAGGCCGAGGCCGGGGCGGACCGGGCACCGCAGGTGAACTTCAACACCGCCGCATAGGGTGCCCCGCTTTCTGGCATTGCTGACGATCGCCTTTCTTGCGCTTGCTGCCCCGGCGGCGGCGCAGGACTTTCCGGCGCTCAGCGGGCGCGTGGTCGACCAGGCCAACCTGCTGTCTCCGGAACAGGAGGCGACGTTGACGGCCAAGAGCGAGGCGCTCGAGCAGCAGAGCGGGCGCCAGTTCGTCGTCGCCACGGTCAACAGCCTCGGCGGGCAGGAGATCGAGCCCTATGCCACAGCCTTGTTTCGCAACTGGACCCTGGGTGACAAGGACCGGGACGACGGCGTCCTGTTCCTCGTCGCTCCGAACGAGCGGAAAGTCCGGATTGAAACCGGCTATGGCGCGGAAGGCTTTCTGCCCGACATCCTGACCGGACGGATCATCCGCAACGAAGTCCTGCCGCGCTTTCGCGAAGGCGACATGGCGGGCGGGATCATGGCCGGCGCCGACAAGGTCTTGACCCAGATTTCGCTGCCCGCCGACCAGGCCCGGCAGAATGTCGAAAGCGCGCAGGCGGAGGCCACGGCTCGCCGAAGCAGCGGTGGTGGCTTCGTGCCGATGGTGTTCTGGGGCATGGTGATTGCGTTCGTCCTTCTGTCGATGATGCGCCGCGGGCGGGGACGCCGCTACCGCCGCCGCAGTCGTGGCGGGGTCGACCCGTGGATCGTTTTGTGGGGACTTAACGAGATGAGCCGCGGCAGCCGCGGAGGCTGGGGCGGTGGCCTTGGCGGTGGCGGTTTCGGTGGCGGTTTCGGCGGCGGCGGCGGAGGATTCTCAGGCGGCGGCGGCTTTTCGGGCGGTGGCGGCGCTTCGGGATCGTGGTGATGCAGATGACGAGTGAGGATCACGCCAAGGTCAGCGCGGCGATCGCGGCGGCGGAGAAAACCACCGACGGCGAAATTCTCGCGATCACCACTCCACTTAGCGACCCCTATCATGACGTCGCGTTGCATTGGGCGGTGGCGGTCCTCATCGGCGTGTTGGCCTGGGCGGCATGGCGTCCGGACTGGCTGTTGTGGTGGTTCGACCTGTTCTTCGGCGGATGGCGGGCGGAACCCACGACCAGCGAGCTGTTGACCTTCCTGATGCTGCTCGCGGTGCTCAAGTTCACGGTCGTTCTTCTCGCGCTCAAGTGGATGCCGCTGCGGCTGCTGCTGACTCCGGGCGGGACCAAGACCCGCCGCGTGCGCCGGCGCGCCGTGCAATTGTTCAAGGCGGCGGCCGAGCGCCGCACAGTCGGCCGGACCGGCATCCTCATCTACTTGTCGATGGGCGAGCACCGCGCCGAGATCGTCGGCGATGCCGCGATCACCGCCGTCACCACCCCGGAAACCTGGGGCGAGGCGATGGCGTCATTGCTGGCCGACGTTCGCGCCGGGCGGCCGGCCGACGGCATCGCCGCCGCGGTCCAGCAGATCGGCATCGTGCTGGCCGAACATTTTCCCAAGTCGGACGCAAATCCCAACGAAATCCCGGACAAGCTGATCGAGTTGTGACGGACGACCGGGAGGCGCCGCTCGAAACGCCCTGGCGGGGCAAATATCTAGCCGTGCGCAAGCGCGGACGCTGGGAGTATGTTTCGCGCACCGGTTCGACCGACGCAGTGGTCATCCTTGCCGAGCATGAGGGCAAGGTGGTGTTGATCGAACAATATCGAGTGCCGGCCGGCCGCGTGTGCCTGGAACTGCCTGCCGGGCTGGTGGGGGACGAGGATGCGCACGCCACGGTCGAAGAGACGGCCGTCAAGGAACTGGAGGAAGAGACCGGCTTCACCTGTGAGCGGGTCGAGGTTCTCGGGCAATTCCACAGTTCGCCAGGCATGGTGTCGGAAAGCTTCACGCTCGTCCGTGCGCATGGCCTAAACCGGATAGGCGCGGGTGGCGGTACCGAACACGAGGACATTACCGTGCACCTCGTCGAACGGGCCGATATTCCGGCCTTTGTGCAGCAGCGCCGCGAAGCCGGATCAGCTATCGACGTCAAGTTGCTGCTTTTCTCCGATTTTTGACGGAATTGCTCAGCGAACATTCAGTTCGCGGCTGCTATCCGTCGTTCGTCGAAGGCGGGTTTTGCCCGCCCATCGCCGCTTTCTATGCGGCACCATCACGAAATAGACGATGTGGGGATGTATGAACGGATTGATCTTGGCTGGAACGGCAATGGCAGCACTTGGCGCGGGCAGCGCGTCCGCGCAGGCGGTAAAGGCAGCCGGGACGGTCCCGGGTGCTGCGCAGGCGGCGGTCGCCGTGCCCAATAACGTCCTGCTTCAGGATTGGTCCGGCGCATATGCCGGCGTCCCGCCGTTCGACAAGGTCACGCCGGCAATGTTCCCGCCAGCGCTGCAGTTCGGGATCGACGAGCAGAACCGCGAAGTCCTCGCGATCGCAAATAATCCCGAAGCGCCGACGTTTGCGAACACCATTGAAGCGCTGGAGAAGGCGGGTCAGCGGCTCGACCGGGTCTTGGCCGTGTTCGGCGTGATGACCAGCAACATGGCGACGCCCGAATATCAGGCGCTCGATAAGGAATGGTCGCCCAAGCTGTCGGCGGCCTATGACGAAATCACGCTCAATCCCAAGCTCTTCGCGCGCATCAAGACGCTGTATGACGCCAAGGCGTCACTTGGGCTCGACGCCAAGCAGGACCGGCTGCTGACCCGGCGCTACGAAAGCTATGTCCGCAACGGCGCCAGCCTGCCGCCCGCCCAAAAGGCGCAGCTGACGCAGATGAATCAGCAGCTGGCGGAATTGTTCGCGACCTTTTCCGAAAAGGTGCTGGCCGACGAAAGCACCTATATTCGCGCCACGGAAGCCGAGCTGAAAGGCGTGCCGGCCGACATGAAGGCCGCCTATGCCTCCGCGGCCAAGGACCAGAAGATGCCGGCGGGCAGCTTCGCCATCAAGAACACGCGGTCGGCGGTCGACCCGCTGCTGACCTATGCCGACGACCGCGCCATGCGCGAAAAGGTGTGGACGGCGTTCGTCAACCGCGGCGACAACGGCGGAGCTAACGACACCAACGCGACCATCGCGAAGATACTCAAGCTGCGCGCCGACCGCGCCAAGCTGCTCGGTTTCGAGAACCATGCCGACTGGCGGATGCAGGATACAATGGCCAAGACGCCCGACCGGGCGATGGACCTGATGATGAAGGTCTGGCCGGCGGCCAAGCAGCGGGTGGCGGAAGAAGTCGCCGAGCAGCAGGCGATGGCGAACAAGCTGGGCGACAAGCTCACCATCCAGCCGTGGGATTATCGCTATTACATGGAGAAGGTCCGCAAGGAGAAGTACGACCTTAGCCAGGAGGAGATCAAACCCTACTTCTCACTCAACAACATCATCGACGCGTCCTATTGGGCGGCCGGGCAGCTGTACGACCTTGGCTTCAAGGAAGTCACGGGCACGGTGCCGGTGTGGAACGACGATATCCGCGTCTATTCCGTTACCAACCTGAAGACCGGCAAGCAGGTGGGACTCTTCTACCGCGACGATTATGCGCGCGAAGGCAAGCGTTCCGGCGCCTGGGCGACGACTTTCCGCAGCCGGGCTGGCCTGCTTGGCGACGACATCGTCCTTGGCTCCAACAACAACAATTTCGTCAAGCCGGGTCCGGGGGAGCCGGTGCTGATCAGCCTCGACGATGCCGAGACGCTGTTCCACGAATTCGGTCACGCCATCCATTACTTCCTGTCGGACGTGCACTATCCGGGCCTGGGCGGGTCGCAGCGCGACTTCGTCGAATATCCCAGCCAGGTGAACGAGAATTGGCTGCTGACGCCGCAGGTGCTGCAGCGCTTTGCAAAGCACCACCAGACGGGTCAGCCGATGCCGCAGGCCCTGGTCGACAAGATCCAGAAGGCGTCGACCTTCAACCAAGGCTTTGCGACCGTCGAATATCTGGCATCGGCGATTGTCGACATGAAGCTGCACGACAATGCCAACGGGGCGGTCGATCCGGACGCGTTCGAGAAGCAGGCGCTTGCGGAAATCGGGATGCCGAAGGAGATCGTGCTCCGCCACCGGCTGCCGCAGTTCAACCACCTGTTCTCGTCCGACAGCTATTCGGCGGGATATTATTCCTACCTGTGGTCGGAAACGATGGACGCCGACACCTGGGCGGCGTTCGAGGAAACCGGCGACGTATGGAATCGAACGGTGGCCGACAACTTCCGCAAGTATCTGCTGTCGACCGGCAACGAGACCGATCGGGCGGAAGCGTACCGCCAGTTTCGCGGCCGCGATCCGGACGTCAACGCGATCCTGCGCAAGCGCGGGTTCCCGACCGGCGAATGAGTCCCAAGGCCCTTCCCGTACAAGCGGGGAGGGCCTTTTCCTTTATAATTCAGCCTTTTGAGCTTCGGTCCAGGCAAGCCGTGCGAGCGGCTCAAGCTTGGCGGCTGTCTCGACCGCGTGCGCGGAGGAGGCCGTTCCGCGCGCAATACGCCCGCGAATGCCGTGAAGAATGGCTGCCAACCGGAACAGGTTGAAGACGATCAGATAATCCTTGTGCGGCAACTCGCTGCGCCCGGTCCGGCGGCAGTAAGCGGTGACGTACTGCTCCTCGTGCGGGATGCCGAGCTCGTCGAGATCCATGCCGGCAAGTCCCGCGAACAGGTCGCTGGGCATGCGGTACATCAGCAAGTGATAGGTAAAGTCCGACGCCGGGTCGCCCAGTGTCGACAATTCCCAGTCCAGCACGGCGCGCACGTGCGGCGCTTGCGCGTCGAAGATCATGTTGTCGCAGCGAAAGTCGCCATGGGCTACGCTCGACCGGCCGCTGTCGGGCGGCAGGTGCTTGCCCAGCCAGTCGACCAGCCGGTCCATGTCCTCGACCCGCCCGGCGTCGGTGTCGCCGGCATATTGCCTGGACCAGCGCGCGACCTGGCGTTCGACGAAGCCGGTCGGCTTGCCATAATCGCCGAGCCCGATCGCCGCCGGATCGTAGCTGTGCAGGCGCGCGATGGTGTCGTTCATCGAATCGAACGCGGCGACGCGCTCCGCCCGCGACAGGCCGGGCAAAGCGGCTTCCCAGAAGATCCGCCCCTCGACTAGGTCCATCAGGTAGAATGGCGTGCCGATGACCCCGTCGTCCTCGCACAGCGCGTGGACCCGGGTGACGGGAAATCCCTGCGCGCCCAGGGCCGCGAGAACGCGATATTCGCGATCGACGGCGTGCGCTCCGGGCAGCAGCTTTCCCGGCGGCTTGCGGCGCAGGACATAGGCGCCCGACGCGGCGTCGATGCGATAGGTCGGATTGGACTGGCCGCCCTTGAACTGCGTGACCGCGATCGGTCCGGCAAAGTCAGCGACATGATCGGCCAGCCACGCCTCCAGCGCGGCCTCGTCGAAGCGCAGGCGGTCGCTGACAGGCTTGGTGCCGCTATTGGCTTGCGTCCGGTCCATGGGCTTTGTCTAACAGTGAACCGTCAACTGTCACGCGCGTTGCTTTGCCATGCCCAGACTAGTCCATCTGTCCGATCTGCATTTCGGCGCGCATGACCCGAAGGTGGTCGAGGCGGTCGAAGCCCGCGTGAACGACATCGCCGCCGACCTTGTCGTCGTCAGCGGCGATTTCACCCAGCGCGCGCGCACCGAGCAATTCCAGGAGGCGTGCCGCTTCCTCGACCGGCTGCGCGAGGCAGGCCATGAAGTGCTTGCCGTGCCGGGCAATCACGACGTGCCGCTGTACGACGTACTGCGCCGCTTCCTGTCGCCGCTGACGCGCTATCGCCGGTATATCGACGACACCCTGTGTCCCGTGCACGACATTCCCGGCGCGACCGTGCTCGGCATCAACACGGCCCGGTCGTTCACCTTCAAGGATGGGCGGATCAACGAAGAGCAGATCGCGCTCATCCGCGACACCTTTGCGAAATCCTCGCCCGACAATACGCGCATCGTTGTCACCCATCATCCGCTGTTCGCTTTGCCGGTCGGCGATGAGGTCGCGCCGGCGGCGGGCCGCAGCGAACTGGCGCTCGATGCGATCGGCGATGCGGGCGTCGACCTGCTGCTTGCCGGCCACAACCATGTCGCGTCGATCCACAATGCCAGCGACCTTGTCACCCGCGCCGGTTCGGCGCTGGTCGTGCAGGCTGGAACTGCGACCTCGACCCGGCTGCGCGACAAGGGCCAGAGCTTCAATCGTATCGCGATCGACGGGCGCAACGTCACCATTACGGTCGAAACGTGGGACGGCGCACAGTTCGGCGTCGAGGACGAACAACGCTATGTGCAGGAAGGCGACCACTGGCGCATCGCCGGCGCCGAAAACGCGCTGGACGAACCCGCGCAGTAACGCATAGGCGCAAGGCCATGATTGGCTTCGACATCGACGACTTCGTCCGGCGGACGCTGGCAGAGGACCTGGGCGAGGGCGGTGACGTCACGTCGGCCGCGACCATCGCCGCCGATGCGCGCTTCACCGCCGACCTGTCGGCACGCGAGCCGATCGTCATCGCCGGATTGTACATTGCGGCGACCTTTTTCAAAGCGCTCGATGCCGACGTGACAATCGAGCTGCTTACCAGCGACGGGCAGGCGATCGAAGCGGGCAAGTCGCTGATGCGGATGTCTGGCAATGCGCGCGCGATGCTGTCGGCCGAACGCTCGGCGCTCAACACGCTCCAGCATCTGTCCGGGATTGCCACGCTGACCCGCCGCTACGTCGAAGCGATTTTGGGCACTGGCGCTACGCTCCTCGATACGCGCAAGACGCTGCCCGGTATGCGGGCGCTGGAAAAATATGCGGCACGGATGGGCGGTGCGCAGAACCATCGGATGCGGCTCGACGATGGGATGCTGATCAAGGACAATCACATCGGTGTCGCCGGCAGCGTCGGCGCGGCGGTCCGGGCGGCGGTCGCCTTCAAGTCCGGCCTGCAGGTGCAGGTCGAAGTCGACCGCATCGACCAGATCGAGGAAGCGCTCGAGGCCGGCGCGGACCGGTTGCTGCTCGACAATATGGGGCCGCCTGTCCTGCGGGAAGCCGTAGCGCTGGTGGCCGGGCGCGTGCCGCTGGAAGCATCGGGCGGCGTCAATCTCGATACCATCCGCGGGATCGCCGAAACCGGGGTCGATTTCATCTCGGTCGGGCGCATCACGCAGTCGGCGCCGGCCGTCGATATCGGGATGGATTGTACGCTCGGCTAGGAACCCCGGCTAACGCCAAAATGTTCGCTTAACAGCCAAGACGCTCTATAGGCGCTGACAGGCGCCGACGCGCCAGGGAGATTATGTGTGTTCAAGGGGCTGAAGCCCATCACCTACGCCGGCCGCGAAGTGTGGCCGCTGGTCGAAGGCGGCAAGGGTGTCAGTGCGACCAACCATGCCAGTTCGGGGGCCTGGGCGGCCGCCGGCGGCATCGGCACCGTGTCGGCCGTCAACGCCGATAGCTACGATCCCGAAGGCCGCATCGTGCCGCAGGTGTACCGCGGCATGACCCGCCGCGAACGGCATGAGGAATTGATCCAGTACGCCATCGACGGCGCCGTGGCGCAGGTCCAGCGCGCGCACGACATGGCGGGTGGCAATGGTGCGATCAACATCAACGTGCTGTGGGAAATGGGCGGCGCACAGCGGGTGCTGCACGGCGTGCTCGAACGCACGAAGGGCCTTGTCGCGGGCGTAACCTGCGGCGCTGGCATGCCATATAAATTGAGCGAGATTTCCGCGTCTTACGGCGTGAACTATCTGCCGATCATCAGCTCTGCGCGCGCGTTCAGCGCCTTGTGGAAGCGCGCTTATCACAAGGCGTCGGAATGGCTTGCCGCGGTGGTCTATGAAGACCCGTGGCTGGCCGGTGGCCACAACGGCCTGAGCAATGCCGAGGACCCGCGCGAACCGCAGGATCCGTATCCGCGCGTCAAAGCGCTGCGCGACGCGATGCGCTCGCACGGCATCGCCGACGACGTGCCGATCGTGATGGCCGGCGGCGTGTGGCGGCTCGACGAATGGGAAGACTGGATCGACAATCCCGAGCTCGGGCAAATTGTCTTTCAGTTCGGCACGCGCCCGCTGCTGACGCAGGAAAGCCCGATCCCGCCGGAGTGGAAAGCAAAGCTAATGACGCTGGAGGAGGGCGACGTCCTGCTCCACCGCTTCAGCCCGACCGGTTTCTACTCCTCGGCCGTGCGCAATCCGTTCCTGCGCAACCTGGAAGCCCGCTCCGAGCGCCAGGTCGCTTTCACCAAGGAATCGCTTGGCGATCATCATTTCGAACTCGACGTCGGGCTGAACGGCAAGAAGAATTACTGGGTCACGAAGGGCGACCTGCAACACGCGCGCGAATGGTACGCCGCGGGCTTCACCGAAGCGCTGAAAACCCCGGACGAAACGCTGGTGTTCGTCGACCCGGAAGAGAAAAAGCAGATCCGCATCGACCAGGCGGAATGCATGGGCTGCCTGTCGCAATGCGCCTTCTCGTCCTGGGCGGACAATGAGAAGAACACGACCGGACGGCTGGCCGACCCGCGCAGCTTCTGCATTCAGAAGACGTTGCAGGACATCGCGCACGGCGGGCCGGTCGAGGAAAATCTCGCCTTCGCGGGACACGCGGCCTACCGTTTCCGCACCGATCCATTCTATTCGAACGGCTTCATTCCGACGGTGAAGCAATTGGTCGACAGGATTCGTACGGGGGCGTGATGCGGTTTCGGGGGGCGATCGTTGCGCTGGCGGTGCTAACCGCCGCCGCGCCGGCTTCCGCGCAGGACAAGGCCGTGCCTTATTGGGCATCGATTGCCAGCGGGCAGGCGATGATGCGCACCGGGCCGGCCCGAACCTATCCCGGCACCTGGCTCTACCAGCGCCGCGACCTGCCGGTCCGGGTGCTCAAGCGGTACGAGACCTGGCGCCTGATCGAGGATCCGGACGGCGAAAAGGGCTGGATGCTGTCGACCCTGCTATCCGAGCGGCGTACCGTGCTGGTGAAGGCCGGCGACCCAAAACCGATTTATGCCGCCGCCAGCACCGGCAGCCGCGTGCGCTACCGCGTCGAAGCCGGCGTCATCGGCGCCATCGATCATTGCAAGGATGGCTGGTGCCATATCAAGATCGGCAAGCGCGAAGGCTTTGCCGAGGTAAAGAATTTATGGGGCGTCGCCGCCGACGAGGTGGTTGACTAGCCGCGTTTCAACAGGGGGACATGATGACCGTAACCGCAGCCGCCGCTTTTTTCCTCGTCGCCGCCGGACAGCCCGCCGTCGAATATCTTCCGGCCCCCGCGATCAATAACACGCCCGCGCCTTTTTCCAGCGCCGTCCGCGTCGGCGACACGCTGTATCTTGCCGGCGCGATCGGGATCGGCGCCGACGGCAAGCTGCCCGAGGGCATCGAAGCGCAGTCCAAGCAGACGATGGACAACATCGGCGCGGTCCTGAAGCGGGCAGGGCTGGGCTTCGACGACGTCTACAAATGCACCGCCTTCCTTGCCGACATGAAGGACTGGCCGGCGTTCAACGGCGTTTACGTCACTTACTTCAAGCCGGACCGCCGGCCGTCGCGAAGCGCGCTTGGCGTCAACGGCCTCGCCCTCGGCGCGCTGCTGGAGGTGGAGTGTCAGGCCTACGCCGGCAAGAAGTAGGCTAGGCCAGCCACATCCGGCCCATCCACATGGCCATCGCGACCATCATCACGTTTTCGGTCAGGGACACGAAACCCAGCGGCACGCTCGACGAGCCGCCGACGCACGCGCATTTAAGCTCGCGCTTGTCGATGTAGACCGCCTTGAACACGCTGGCCGCGCCAATTGTGCCGATGATGAGCGCAATGGGGATGCTCAACCAGTCGAGCAGGTGCCCGAGCATGAGCAGACCGGCCAGCCCTTCGAGAAACGGATACGCGTAGGCGTAGGGGACCCAGCGCTTGGCCAGCAGGTCGTAGTTGAGGAACATCGAGCTGAACTTCTCGACGTCCTGCAGTTTGAGCAGGGCAAGCACGCACATCGACAAGGCAATGAACCACTCGCCGGCGCGGATCGTGAAGGGTGACCCCGTGACGAAGGTCGACAGCGACAGCGCCGCCAAGGCCGTGATCGCGAACAGGGCGATGACCGGCGTGTAGCTGGTCTCCCCGGGCTCCGGCACGTGAGCGCCGAAGCGGCGGCGCAAATCGTCGTAGCCGCCGATCCGCTGGCCGCCGATGAAGGTCTGCGGCGTCGTCTTGACGTCATGTTCGGCCTTGAAGGCGTCGGTCTGCGCGCGCGTTGTCAGATGGCGGTCGTCGACAGCGAAGCCCATGCGTTCGAGCAGCCATTTGGATTTCACGCCATAGGGACAGGTGTGGCCGGGCATGACCATCCGGTACAGCGTGGCGGTCGCGGTCGCGGCGACGGGGTCGTGTTTCATCGGTCACTCTCCTGTTCCATTGCAACGAGTCGCGAACCGCTTTAGCTCCCGTACCGTGGTACGGAGTCAAGCATGAGTGATCTGACGATCGGCGCGCTCGCGCGGGAAGCGGGGGTCGGCGTCGAAACGGTGCGCTTTTACCAGCGCCGGGGACTGGTTGCCGAGCCGCCGCGAGCGGGCGGCATTCGCCGCTACGATGATCGCGACGTGCAGCGCATCCGTTTCGTCCGCAAGGCGCAGGCCGCGGGCTTCACCCTGGCGGAGATCGGGGAGCTGATCGCGCTCGATACAACACACGACCGGCCCCGCGTCCGCGCCATGGCCCGGGAACGCATCACCGCGCTGGATAGGAAGATCGCGGAATTAGGAGAGGCGCGGGCGGCTCTGGCGCGACTGGCGCGCGAGTGCGGCGAGGGCAGGGACGGGCCCTGTCCAATCATCACCAGCTTTGCGTGAAACAAGGTTGTAAAGAGCTCTTGACAGTCAAGAACTCTTTACACATAAAGCGGCCATGGAGAACAGGGTCAAGATCAATCGCGAATCGCGTGGATGGAGCCAGGGGGAACTCGCCCATCGGCTCGGTGTGTCGCGGCAGACGATCAACGCTGTCGAGACCGACAAATACGACCCCAGTCTCCCGCTGGCGCTGCGAATGGCGAAGTTGTTCGCCGTTCCTGTCGACCAGCTGTTTCTCGACCAATGGGAGCCTGAATGATGACCGCCCGCAGTGCCGCCAACCCGCCGAAATATCGCAAGCTGATCCTCCAACTCGTGTCCGGCATGATTGTCGGCGCACTCGCCGGCTACTTCGTCTTTGCCTGGCTCGATGGCCAGGGCACGATGTTCGAAGACGGTTCGCGTGCCTTCGCGATCGGCGTTGGCCTGGTTTACAGCCTGATGGGGCTGGTGGTGGCGCTTGGCCTCATCGCTCCCGGTCCGGGCGCGCACTTGCTGAATGTCGAGGATGCGACCGAAATCGTCGAACAGCGCGGCATTTTGTGGCCAAGCGCGATCGCCAGCCTGCTTATCGGCCTTGCCCTGTTGGTGCTCGGCGTGGGCGGGGAAGGGGCCATGATCGAACCCATACCGGCATTCCTGCTTGCCGCCGTCGGGCTGGGCGGCGCAACCGCCATCACCGTGGCCACGCGCGACCGTAACGACGAAATGATGCGCGCCGTGAGCCGCGACTCTTCGGTTCTGTCGCTGACTCTCGGCGGCATCCTCCTCAGCCTGTGGGGCGGGCTTGCCCACCTCGGCCTGGCGTCGTGGATCGAACCGCTCGGACTGGTCGCCGGTATCTATGCGCTGCTGTTCTTCAGCGTCTTGCTGGTGGCGGGACGGCGCGGCCTGCTGATGCCGCGTTAGGCGAGCTCCACCGCCACGGCCGTCGCTTCGCCGCCGCCGATGCACAGCGAAGCGACGCCCTTTTTCGCACCCTTCTGCTTTAGCGCGTTGATCAGGGTGACGAGGATGCGGGTGCCGCTGGCGCCGATCGGGTGACCGAGCGCGGTGCCGCCGCCGTTGACGTTGATCTTGTCGTGCGGGATGCCAAGGTCCTTCATCGCGAACATGGCGACGCAGGCGAAAGCCTCGTTGACTTCCCACAGGTCGACGTCGCCGACCTTCCAACCGGCCTTCTTCAATACCTTCTCGATCGCGCCGATGGGGGCGACGGTGAATTCCGCCGGTTCCTGCGCATGGGCGGCAGTGGCGACGATCGTGGCCACCGGATCGAGGCCCTGCGACTTGGCGTTGGACGCGCTGGTCAGGACCACCGCGGCGGCGCCGTCGGAAATCGAGGAGCTGGTCGCGGCGGTAATGGTGCCGTCTTTAGCAAAGGCAGGCTTCAGGGTCGGGATCTTGTCGGGCTGGCCGCGGCCCGGCGCTTCGTCGGTATCGACGACGGTGTCGCCCTTGCGGCCCTTGATGGTGACCGGCACGACCTCGTCCTTGAACGCGCCGCTGTCGATCGCCTTCTTGGCGCGGTTGAGGCTTTCCACCGCATAGGCGTCCATGTCTTCGCGGGTCAGCTGATATTCGTCCGCCGTGCACTGGGCGAAACTGCCCATCGCCCGGCCTTCCTCATAGGCATCCTCGAGCCCGTCGAGGAACATATGGTCGTAGGCCGTGTCATGGCCGATGCGCGCGCCGGAGCGATGCTTCTTGAGCAGGTACGGCGCGTTGGTCATCGATTCCATGCCGCCGGCGACGATCACCTCGGCATTGCCGGTACGGATCGCCTCGTCGCCCATGATCACCGTCTGCATGCCGGACCCGCACACTTTGTTGACGGTCGTCGCCTGCACCGATTTGGGCAGGCCGGCCTTGATCGCCGCCTGGCGCGCCGGCGCTTGGCCAAGGCCCGCGGGAAGCACGCAACCCATGTAGATGCGGTCGATGTCCTCGCCCTTGATCCCGGCCCGTTCGACGGCCGCCTTGACCGCGGTCGCGCCAAGGTCCGTCGCGGACGCGTCGGCCAGCGATCCCTGCATCGAGCCCATCGGCGTGCGGGCGATCGAAAGGATGACGGTGGAATCGGTGGCGGTGTCGGTCATGGTCGGGCTCCAGTGTCGATTTGCTGCACCGCACATAAGGGCGGCGGGTCGCTTGTTCAAATCCGCGGGGCGGTGCTAGGCGCGGTCCCGACAGGAGACAGGAATGAGCGACTTCGGGCTTGAATTCGACATTGGCGAAATGGGCGATGCCATCCGCGAGACGACGCAGCGCTTCGCCCGCGACAAGATCGAGCCGATCGCCGCCAAAATCGACGAGACCGACGAATTTCCGCAGGACCTGTGGCCGCAGATGGGCGAGCTCGGCCTGCACGGCATCACCGTCGAAGAAGAATATGGCGGGCTCGGGCTCGGCTATCTCGAACATGTCGTGGCGCAGGAGGAAGTGGCCCGCGCATCCGCGTCCGTCGGGCTGAGCTACGGCGCCCATTCCAACCTGTGCGTCAACCAGATCCGCCGCTGGGGCAACGCCGAGCAGAAGACCAAATATCTGCCCAAGCTCATCAGTGGCGATCATGTCGGCGCGTTGGCGATGAGCGAGGTCAGCGCCGGGTCCGACGTCGTGTCGATGAAACTGAAGGCTGAAAAAAGCGGCAACGGCTATAAGCTCAACGGCACGAAATTCTGGATCACCAACGGCCATTATGCGGACACGCTGGTGGTCTATGCCAAGACCGGCGAAGGCAGTCGCGGCATCACTGCTTTCCTCATCGAAAAGGGCATGGACGGGTTCAAGCCGGGGCAGAAGATCGACAAGCTCGGCATGCGCGGATCGCCGACCAGCGAACTGGTGTTCGAAGATTGCTTCGTCCCGCCGGAAAATATCCTGGGTGAAGAGAATAAGGGCGTCGAAGTGCTGATGAGCGGCCTCGATTACGAACGCGCCGTGCTTGCCGGCATCCAGATCGGCATCATGCAGGCCTGCCTCGACGTGGTCCTGCCCTACGTCCGCGAACGGACCCAGTTCGGCAAGCCGATCGGCAGCTTCCAGCTGATGCAGGCGAAGGTCGCCGACATGTACGTCGCGCTCAATTCGGCCCGCGCCTACGCTTACCAAGTCGCACGCGCCTGCGACGCCGGCAAAACGACGCGGTTCGACGCTGCTGGCGCGATCCTGCTGGCGTCCGACAATGCAGTGCGGGTGGCCAGCGAGGCGGTGCAGGCGCTGGGCGGCGCCGGCTATACCAAGGACTGGCCGGTCGAACGCTACTACCGCGACGCAAAGCTGCTCGACATCGGCGCCGGCACCAACGAGATCCGCCGCATGCTCATCGGCCGGGAACTGATCGGGGTGTGACCGGGCGCCTTCGGGTTTTTAAGGAACCGGGCCTCGCTCTGTGGTTCAGGTCGGCGACTGCAACGACCTGAACCGTTTGATCGCCCTGCGCCCTGTTACCAGACCTTCACGCGTTCTTCGGGCTTGAGGAACAGCCTCTGGCCCGGCTGGACGCCAAAGGCCGCGTACCACGGTGCCAGGTTGCGTACGGTGAGCGCCCGGAACTGACCGGGGGCGTGGCCATTGGTCAGGACCCGCTGGCGCATCGTTTCCTCGCGCAACTTGGAGGCCCAGGCCTGACCATAGGCGATGAAGAAACGCTGGTCGCCGGTGAAACCGTCGATGACCGGCGCTTCCTTGCCGCCAAGTGAGGCACGGTAAGCGTCATAGGCGGCGCCAAGGCCGGCCACGTCGGCGATATTCTCGCCCAGCGTCAGCTTCCCGTTCACGCGCAGGCCCGGCAGGGCTTCATAGGCGTCATATTGCGCGGCCAGCGCCGTGCCGGCGGCCTGGAAGCGCTGGAAGTCTGCCGGCGTCCACCAGTTGCGCAGGCGGCCGCTGGCGTCGAACAGGGCGCCGTTGTTATCGAAGCTGTGGCTGATCTCGTGGCCGATCACCGCGCCGATCGCGCCGTAATTGGCGGCCGGGTCAGCCTTCGCGTCGTAAAAGGGTGGCTGCAGGATCGCCGCCGGGAAGTTGAGCGTGTTGGCGACGGGGATGTTGACCGCATTGACCAGCTGCGGCGGCATCCACCATTCGTTGCGGTCCATCGGCTTGCCGATCTTCGCGATCTGGTGGCGATATTCCGCCAGCCGCGCCGCCTTCTGGTTGGCATACGGCGTGGTCGGGTCGATCGTCACCGATGAATAGCTGCGCCAGGCATCCGGATAGCCGACCCCGACGATAATCCCGCGCGCCTTCTTCAACGCCTCGTCCTTGGTCGACGGCGCCATCCAGTCGATGGCTTCGACACGGCGGACGAAGGCTGCCTTGATGTTGTCGGCCATGCGGGAAACATCGGCCTTGGCCGCGGCGGGGAAGTAGCGATCGACATAGGCCTTGCCGACGGCGTCTTGCAGCGCGTTGCTGGTCGCGTTCAGCGCCTGGTCCTCGCGCGGGCGCTGTTGCGGGGTGCCGGAAAGCGTCGTGCCGTTAAAGGCGAAGCTGGCGTCGCGGATCGGCTTGGGCAGGACGCTGGCATTGTCGTTGAGCAGGTGGAAGGCCATCCATTCCTTCCACGACCGCAGCGGTTCCGAACCGACCAGCGCGGCAAGCTTGGGAATTGCGCCGGCATGATAAGCGTCGAACTTCGGCGCATTCCCCAGTTGCGCGGCGCCGAGCAAAGCTCCCCAGTCGATGCCCGGTGCGTTGCGCTCCAGCTCGGCCCGGGTCCAGACGGTCGCGCCCTTGGCGAAATCCTCGCTTTCCTCGCGGGTGACATGGGCCTGCGCGATCTTGGTTTCGAGCGCCAGCACCCGGTCGGCCGCGCCTTGGGCATCGGCGATGCCGGCCGCCTGGAGAACGGTCGCGATATAGCTTTTATATTTGTCGCGGATGCCGGCCATGTCGCTGTCCGACGACAGATAATATTCACGTTCCGGCAATCCGATGCCGCCCTGCATTAGATAGGGCAGGGTTTCGCCGGGTGTGTTCAGTCCTTGCGTGACGAATACGCCGAACAGGTTGCCGGTGTGGAAATTGGTCGCGTTGAGCGGGTCGGTGTCGGCGCGCAGCGAGCTGCCGATCGCGGCGCTCAGCTGTTTCCTGTCGGCGATGCGGGCGATGGCCTGGATATCCGCTTGCGCCGGCGCCATCCCGGCGCGGTCGATCGCAGCCGTGTCGAGGTAGGCGCGATAGTAATTGGCGATCCGTCCTTCGTCGCTGTCCGCCGACGGGTTCGCCTTCAGGATTTCGGCGAGCATCGCCTTGGTGTTCTTCTCGCGCTCCATGTCGGCGATGGTGAAGCCGCCGATGTTCGACTGGTCGGGCGGGATCGGCGTGTTCTTCACCCAAGTGCCGTTGGCGAAGGAGAAGAAATCGTCGCCCGGCTTGACCGTCTTGTCCATCGACGCAGGGACGATGCCCAGGCCCTTGGCCTCCACGGCAGTTTCCTGTTCGTTGCCGATTTCGGCGCTGTTGCAGGCGGACAGGTTGAGCGCGAGGGCGGACGCGGCGAGCAGCAAAGCGGAACGGGTCATCGGCGGCCTTTCAGGTCTGTTTTGCCAACCGCTGCAGCAGCGGCTAGGCGAGCGGCAGGGCTTTTCGACCAACGGGTACAAGAAACGCATGAGCGCGCAGCTCGAGACGAAGATCGACCGCGACAGCGAGCAGTTTCGCGCGCGTAGCGAGCACAACCGGAAACTGGCGGAACGGTTGCGCGACGATGTCGCCCGGGCGGCGATGGGCGGGCCGGAAAAGCACCGTACGCGCCACGAGGAGCGCGGCAAGCTGCTGCCCCGCGATCGCGTCGAGCGTTTGCTGGACCCTGGCTCTCCCTTCCTGGAGATCGGCCAGCTGGCCGCTGGCGACATGTACGACGGCGAAGTGCCGGGCGCCGGATTGATTGCCGGCATCGGGCGCGTGTCCGGGCGGCAGGCGATGATCGTGTGCAACGACGCCACGGTGAAGGGCGGGACCTATTACCCGCTGACCGTGAAGAAGCATTTGCGCGCGCAGGAGATTGCCGAGGCCAACGGCCTGCCGTGCATCTACCTGGTCGACAGCGGCGGCGCCAACCTGCCGCATCAGGCCGAGGTTTTTCCCGACCGCGACCATTTCGGCCGAATCTTCTACAACCAGGCGCAGATGAGCAGCAAAGGCATCGCCCAGATCGCCTGCGTCATGGGCAGCTGCACCGCCGGCGGCGCCTACGTCCCCGCGATGAGCGACGAGAGCGTCATCGTGAAGGAACAAGGGACGATCTTTCTTGGCGGTCCGCCGCTGGTGAAGGCCGCCACGGGTGAGGAGATCAGCGCCGAGGACCTTGGCGGCGGCGATCTTCACGCGCGGACCAGCGGCGTGGTCGACCACCTGGCCGAAAACGACGAACATGCGCTGACCATCGTCCGCGACATTGTCGCCACGCTGCAGGTCGGGGCAGGGGCGGACATCGAGCTGCGCGAACCGCGCCCGCCCGCGTTCGATCCCGAAGAGCTCTACGGCATCATCCCCGAGGACGTCCGCGCACCCTACGACGTGCACGAGATCATCGCCCGCATCGTCGACGGCAGCGAATTTCACGAGTTCAAGCCGCTCTACGGTTCGACCCTCGTCTGCGGCTTCGCGCACATCTGGGGCATGCCGGTGGCGATCCTTGCCAACAACGGCATCCTGTTCAGCGAAAGCGCGCAAAAGGGTGCGCATTTCATCGAGCTGGCGGCGATGCGGCGCACGCCCCTATTGTTTCTGCAAAACATCTCCGGCTTCATGGTCGGCGGCAAGTATGAAGCAGAAGGCATTGCGAAACATGGCGCAAAGCTGGTCACCGCCGTCGCTACCGCCCAGGTGCCGAAGATCACTGTCCTCATCGGCGGCAGCTTCGGCGCAGGCAATTACGGCATGGCCGGCCGGGCCTATTCGCCGCGCTTCCTGTTTACCTGGCCCAACAGCCGGATCAGCGTGATGGGCGGCGAGCAAGCAGCGAGCGTGCTCGCGACCGTCCACCGCGACGCCGCCAAATGGTCGCCCGAGGAAGCGGAAGCGTTCAAGCAGCCGATCCGCGACGATTATGAGGCGCAGGGCAACCCCTGGCATGCCACGGCGCGCCTGTGGGACGATGGCATCATCGACCCGGCCCAGACCCGCGACGTGCTGGGCCTCGCTTTTGCCGCCTGCCTCGAAGCGCCCATCCCCGAACGCCCGGCGTTCGGCGTATTCCGGATGTAAGGGAGAGAACCGATGCTGACCCTGCTTGCCGCCGCCATGCTTGTTCCGCCGCCGGTCGCCGGCGACGATCGCACTGCCATCCTCGCGTCCGTTAATTCGCTGATCGACGCGTTGGCCACCTCCGACGGGGAAGCGGTCGATGCGCTGCTGGAAAGCGAAGGCACTTTCGTGCGCGTCGACCTGACCAACCCGGCGGCCGCCAGCCAGCGGGTCACAAGCTTCGCCGACATTCGCAAAGACACCAACAAAGACGTTGCCGTAATGTCCGAGAAGCTGGGCATCCCGACGCTGATGCAGCGCGGGCCGATCGCTTATGTGTGGGTGCCTTACGGCTTCTTTACCGGCGGCAAGCTGAGCCATTGCGGCATCGATGCCTTTACGCTGGTCAACCGCGACGACCGCTGGCGGGTCGCGGGACTTGTGTACACGGTCGAGGCCACGTCGACCTGCGCGGCGCTGGCGGCACCGACGACGCCTGAATGATCCGTTCGCTGCTTATTGCCAACCGGGGCGAAATTGCCTGCCGCGTGATCCGCACGGCGCGCGAACTCGGGGTGCGCACGGTGGCCGTATATTCCGATGCCGACCGCAAAGCCCTCCATGTGCGTCTGGCGGATGAAGCCGTGCACATCGGCGCGTCGCCGGCGCGGGAAAGCTATCTGGTCGGTGAAAAGATCATTGCCGCCGCGCGGGAATCAGGCGCCGAGGCTATCCACCCGGGCTACGGCTTTCTCTCGGAAAATGCCGACTTCGCCCAATCGGTAATTGACGCAGGACTGATCTGGGTCGGGCCCAAACCGGACAGCATCCGCGCCATGGGCCTGAAAGATGCGGCCAAGAAACTGATGCAGGAGGCCGGCGTGCCGGTCACGCCGGGCTATCTCGGTGAAAACCAGGATCCTGCGCATCTCAAGACGGAAGCCGGCAAGATCGGCTATCCGGTGCTGATCAAGGCGGTCGCCGGGGGCGGCGGCAAGGGCATGCGCAAGGTCGAGGCCGCGGACGGCTTCGACGATGCGTTGGACAGCGCCAAACGCGAAGCGGCGTCGAGCTTTGGCGACAACCGCGTGTTGATCGAAAAGTTCGTCCAGTCGCCGCGCCATATCGAAGTGCAGATCTTCGGCGATTCACACGGCAATGTGGTCCACCTGTTCGAACGCGATTGCTCGCTGCAGCGCCGTCACCAGAAGGTGATCGAGGAAGCGCCCGCACCCGGGATGGACGAAGCGACCCGCGAAGCCGTGTGCGGAGCCGCTGTCCGCGCCGCGCAGGCGGTCAGCTATGAAGGGGCGGGGACGGTCGAATTCATCGCCGATGCGTCCGACGGCCTCAAGCCCGACCGCATCTGGTTCATGGAAATGAACACCCGGCTGCAGGTCGAGCATCCGGTAACCGAAGAGATTACCGGCGAGGACTTGGTCGAATGGCAGCTGCGCGTCGCGTCGGGTGAACGCCTGCCGAAGGCGCAGGACGAGCTGGCAATCCAGGGGCACGCGATAGAGGCCAGGCTCTATGCCGAGGATCCATCCAAAGGTTTCCTGCCAAGCGTCGGAAAACTTGAGCATTTCGACTTGGGCGATCGGGTCCGCATCGAAACCGGGGTCGAGGAGGGAGATGCGATTTCGTCCTTCTACGACCCGATGATCGCCAAGCTGATCGCGTGGGGCGAAGACCGCGAAACCGCTATCGGAGAGCTTGCCGCGATCCTTGACGGGGTAGAGATCTGGCCGGTGCGGACCAATGCCGGTTTCCTGTTCAACGCGCTGCTAAGCGACGAATTCGGACTTGCCGACCTCAACACCAATTTCATCGGCGACCATCTTGACGATCTCGTGCCCGATCCGGAGCCCGACGACAGCCTTTGGCGGGGTGCGGCCGCAGTAGCGCTCACTCCGGCGGACGAAACCGATGAGGGCCTGAGCGGCTTTCGCCTTAACGCGCCGCCGCGGCGCAGCGTCGCTCTTGGCCGCGCCGGCACGTTTCGCACGGTCTCCACGGACGACGGCGACCTGGCAGCGGTATCCGGTTTTCGCGATGCGGACCGGGTCGTCGCTTTTTACGAGGGACAGGCCTACGAATTTGCCCTGTCCGCCAGGGGGTCCGTCAGCGCCGTTGGCGGCGACGGCGCGATCGTCGCGCCGATGCCGGGCAAGGTGACGGCGGTGGAAGTGAAACAGGGCGCTAAGGTGCGCAAAGGCGAACGCCTGCTCACCCTCGAGGCGATGAAGATGGAACATGGCCTCACCGCGCCGTTCGATGGCGTGGTGGCCGAACTCAATGCCAAGGCAGGCGCGCAAGTCACGGATGGCGCGGTCTTGGCGCGGATAGACCCACAGGAGAAAGCATGAAGATCGAAGGCATTTCGGCAGTCGTCACCGGCGGCGCATCGGGGCTGGGCGAGGCCACGGCGCGAGAGTTGGCCAGCCGGGGAGCGAAGGTCGCGCTGTTCGACCGCGACGCCGACAAGGGCGAGAAGGTCGCGGCCGAGATCGGCGGCATTTTCTGCGAAGTCGACGTGACCAGCGACGACGCGGTCAAGGCGGCGTTCGAAAAGGCGCGCGGCGCGCACGGGCAGGAGCGGGTGCTGGTCAATTGCGCGGGCGTCGCCAATGCTGCCAAGACGGTCGGTCGTGACAAGGAAACGAAGGCGGCCAAATTCTATCCGATGATGCAGTTCGAGCTGGCGATCCAGATCAACCTCATCGGCAGCTTCCGCTGTATTGCTCATTCGGCGTTCGGGATGGTCGACCTCGATCCCCTTGAAGACGGGGAGCGCGGCTGCATCATCAACACCGCATCGGTCGCGGCAGAGGACGGCCAGATCGGCCAGGCAGCGTATTCCGCCTCCAAGGGCGGCGTACTGGCGATGGCCTTGCCGATCGCGCGCGACCTGATGAACGACGGGATCCGAGTCAACACCATCCTGCCGGGTGTGTTCAAGACACCGATGGTCGCGATGATGCCGCCCAACGTGCAAGACGCGCTGGGCGCGCAGGTGCCGTTCCCGAAGCGGCTCGGCAAGGCGGAGGAATATGCCGATCTCGCCGCCTTCATCGTCGAGACGCCCTATCTCAATGCCGAGAGCATCCGCCTTGACGGCGGCATCCGGATGGCACCGCGTTGATCGCGGATCGCGCGGCTCTTCTTGACGCCTGCATCCTTGCCGCCCGGGCAGCCGGAGCGGAAATCCTCAAGCTGGTCGCCGCGGGGTTCGAGGTCGAGACCAAGGGTGACCAATCCCCGGTCACGATCTGCGACCGCGCAGCGGAACGGATCATCCTGAAGGCGCTGGCCGAGGCCGCGCCGGGCGTGCCGGTAATCGCCGAAGAGGAAGTTGCCGCCGGCCGCATTCCCGCCCACGGCGAGACCTATTTCCTGGTCGATCCGCTCGACGGCACCAAGGAATTCGTCCGCGGGGGCGATGACTATACGGTCAATATCGGCCTGATCGAAAATGCGACCCCGACGCTTGGCGTCGTTTACCAGCCGGCGACCGGCAGCTTGTGGGCGGGCAGGGAAGGGGAGGCCTTCGTCGAGCGAGGCGGCCGACGGGAATCCATTCGCGCCCGTGAGAGAGGGACTGCGCTGGACGCGGTCGCGTCCAAGTCGCACCTGACGCAGGCCACCGTCGACTATCTGCAGCAAGCCGTTGGCGAATGCGATTATGTGTCGGTCGGATCGAGCCTCAAATTCTGCATCGTCGCGGAGGGCAAGGCAGACATTTATCCGCGCCTCGCGCCGACCAGCGAGTGGGACACGGCCGCCGGGCATGCCGTCTTGCTGGCCGCCGGCGGCAGCGTCGACGGCACGGACGGTCAGCCCCTGCGCTACGGCAAGCAGGCGTTTCTCAACCGGGGATTTGTCGCCACCGCAGGGTGGCAAGCGCCGTCGATCGAACCCTTCCTGCAGCCCTTCTCCGGTGGCGGCGAGCTGCCGCAGGGGGTCTAGTCGGCGCGGTCGAACGGTGCCCGCGGCTGATCGAGCTGCGTGAACCACCAGTCGTCGTTCGACGCTTCGCGCCAGCGGTCAGCCGCGCGGATGGCGTCCAGTTCCAGCCGGGCAGCTTCCAGCCGGTCGTACAGGTCACGGGCTTCGGCCGACACGTCGGCATGGGCGCGCAGTTCCCAGGCAAGGCGCTGCGCGAGGTCGATCTTGTCCGTAATCTGCGCGAGCCACTCGGCGCGCAAACCGCCAGTCCGTTTCAATTTGAAACTCCCCGAAGAGCCGCGCCGTTAGCCCGACAGGCTGGATTCACTCTAGATTAAATCCAGTCAGCTGCGGCGATTGATTGGTCCGAAACGGATTCGAAAACGGTCTGACTCTTCTCCACATTGCGCGTTAAGTTGCTGCTGCTCGGTACCGTTCGAACCAGGGGATCCTGATGGATGCGCTGCTGACCGAGACGTCCTTGTCCTATGCCGGCCCGCCGCCGCTGCTGATCGCGGCAAGCAGCGAGGCCGCGATGCGCCGGGCTCGCGAAACCGCCTTTGCCTCCGGGCAGCGGATCGGGGCAGAGCTGGACATCGCCGAAGCCCGCGATCGCTTGCGCCGCCAGGCGTCGGTGTCCGCCATCTGGATCGAGCTTGACCGCGACTGCGGGGAGGTGGTCGAAAGCCTGCTCGACGATATCGAGCATTTGGTGGATTCGCGCCGGTTTGGAGCGGTCGTTTCGATCACTTCGGACCTGATCGATACGCTCGGCGCGCGCGTGTTCGACGGCCAGGCGCACATGGTCATCGACGGCGATCCGGTCGAACGCGCGGCGACGCTGGCCACCGCCACCGCGCTGGCACGAACGGCTGAACGCGCCAGCGACATCGCCAAGGAGCCGGGCGCCGAACGGTTGCGCCAGCTGAGCGACGAGGTCAGCCGCATCGCGGCCACGCTGGCGCGCTTGTCGACCGTACCCGCGGCCGCGTCCGCGGAAATGCGCAAGCCGGTCGAAGGCGACATTCCGGACGTGTCCGTCGAAAGCGTGCGATCCGTCATCCGCGCTCGGCGACTGCGGGGCCGGTTCTTCGACGAGGAATTGTTCGCGGATCCCGCATGGGACATGCTGCTCGACCTGTTGCAGGCCGAAATCGCCCAGCTGCGCGTGCCGGTGTCCAGTCTGTGCATCGCCGCAGCGGTGCCGGCCACGACCGGCCTGCGGTGGCTGAAAAGCATGACCGACAAGGGCCTGTTCGTCCGCCGCGCCGATCCGCACGATGGCCGGCGGGTCTTCGTCGAGCTTGCGCCTGAGGCGAGCGTCGCGTTGCGCCGCTATTTCGCGGAGGTCGGGCACGCAGCGGTGATCTGACGCCGGTTTTGCTGGGTCTTGATGGTGGGCGGTGACGGGCTCGAACCGCCGACCCTCTCGGTGTAAACGAGATGCTCTACCAACTGAGCTAACCGCCCGTTGCCGGAGCTCGTGATCGCTCCGCCTGCGCAACGCGACGCCTCTGCGCACGCGGCTCGCCGCCGTCAAGCATTGCGCTGCAGTGGGCGAGGGCGTCATTCTAGCGGCTTGACCGAGGCCATGGGTGGGATAAGCGCTTGGCGCCGAACATGAATAGCCGACCGTTCCTCTTCCGCCGCCGTAGCCGCAACACCCCGCGCAAGCACCGCGCCTACGCGGTCGGCGACGTTCACGGCTGCCTGTCGCTGCTCGACCGTCTTCTTGAAGCGATCGAAGCCGAAATCGCGCGCGATACGCCGCGCAAGGCCAGCATCGTCTTCCTCGGCGACCTTATCGACCGCGGCCCGCACAGCGCGCAGGTCGTCGAGCGGCTGCGCACCTATCGTCCGCCGGGAGCCTCGGCGCATTTCATCATGGGCAATCACGAGGAGGTGATGCTCAAGGTGCTCGAAGGCGATGTCGAGCTGCTCGCCAGCTGGTTGCGCTTTGGCGGCAAGGAAACCCTGCAAAGCTATGGGCTGGACGCGGCGCAGTTGGCGGGAGAGCCCGATGCCGCGATGATCGACCGCATTCGCGCGGCCGTCCCGGCCTCCCATCGCAACTTCCTCGGCGGGTTCGCCGACAGTATCTCCTTCGGCGATTACCTCTTCGTCCACGCCGGCATCCGGCCAGGCATCGATATCGCTGAGCAGGCGCAATCCGATCTGCGCTGGATTCGCGACCCCTTCCTTCAGGACGAGCGCGATCACGGGACGTTGGTCGTGCACGGCCACACCATCAGCCGGGAGGTCGATGTCGCATCCAACCGCATCGGTATCGACACCGGAGCGTACAACAGCGGCACGCTGACCGCGCTCGCGCTCGACGGCAGAAGGCGCTGGTTGGTGCAGACCGGCAAGGACGGCATCCACCGCAATGAACTGTCTGAAATCCATAATGACAGTTTCGGTTAATCGCAATTTTGGTTAGGCTGGGCCGAACCCGGGAGAGATCATGCACCGCCTAGCTTCATCCACCGTCCGCCTGGTATGCGCGATCGGCGCGCTTACCGCCGTTGCCGGCTGCGCCGACAAGCGCGGCGGACCGATCGCTTATAATGCTGCCAATTTCGGGTCCCCCGACACCACCGTCTCGGCGGCACTGGAAGGTGGCTATCGTATCGCGCCGATGGACAAGCTGGCGATCCGCGTGTTCGGCATGGACGACCTGACCGGCGACTATCAGGTCGACCTGCGCGGCAACATTTCCTTGCCGTTGATTGGCGAAGTGCCGGCCATGGACAAGACGCCGGCAGAACTGGACACGGTGCTTACCGACAGGTTCGGAGAGAAATACCTGCAGAATCCGGACGTGAGCGTCGGCATCAAGGAAGCCACCGGCCATAATATCACGGTCGACGGTTCGGTTGAAAAGCCCGGGACTTATCCGGTGGTCGGCCCTATGACGCTGATGCAGGCAGTCGCGCTGGCTCAGGGTACCGACGAATTCGCCAATCTGCGCCGGGTCGCGGTGTTCCGCACCATCGACGGTACGCGCAAGGCGGCGGCGTTCGACCTTGTCAGCATTCGCCGCGGTGAGATGCCGGACCCGCAGGTCTATTCGGGTGACATCGTCATTGTCGATGGTTCCAGCATCAAGCAGGCGCAGAAGAAGCTGATCCAGGCGTTCCCGCTGCTGTCGATCTTCCGGCCTTTCTAAGGGCCGGCCTGCCGCCGGGCGCACCGGCGAACCGTTCCGCCACGCTGTCGCGTTAAGCTGTGTTGTTTTTGCAACATGGCGTGCTACGGCACTCGGCAATGGATGCGCCCGCAGCCGAATCGCAACTGACCGTGCCAAAGCGGGTCCGGTGGCTTGAGCGGGAACGCGAAAGCGGCCGCTTCTACCGCATCGCGGCTTTAGCCACTGCGCTCGTCCTTCTGGCGACCGCCGTCTTCAGTTTCTGGATGCTGCGCCGCCCCGCCAACCCGGGGACCTTGTTGTCGCCGCCGCTGATCGCCGCACTGCTGATCGCCAACCTGATCCCGGCCATCGTCCTGATGGTGCTGATGTCGCGGCGAATTGCGATGCGCCGGGCGGAACGTGGCGGCTTGGGCAGTGGGCAGTTGCATACCCGGCTGGTGGCCTTGTTCTCGGTCATCGCCGCTGTGCCGACGGTGCTCGTAGCGATTTTTGCCTCCCTGTTGTTTCAAAGCGGCCTCGAATTCTGGTTCTCGGATCGAGCCCGGAGCATGCTGGAAAATTCCGTACAGGTGGCCAGCGGATCCTACCGCTACGGCCTGGCATCCGTGGCCGATGAAGCCACGACCATGGCTGGCGACGTCGCGCGTTACCTGCAGCAGACCACGCGCGAAGATCCGCGCTTCCAAGAGGCGTTCGGCTATCAGGTTTACAACCGCTCGCTAAACGAAGCGGCCATCCTGCAGGTGTCGGAAAGCGGTGATGTCCAGTCGCTGGCGCTCGTAAATGCCTATGACGGCATGGTCGACCCGGTGCGGATCCGCACGGCCGCGGCCGAACTCCAGAAAGAGGACGCCCCGGATTCGATCGATGCGCGAACGCCGGACCGATTGAGCGTGCTGACGCCTTTGGAAGGATCCAAGGACACCTATCTTTACGCGGCCAAGTGGGTCGATCCCGAATTGGGCGCGCAGGTGCTGCGGGCGAACCGTGTGCTGGACGATTATCGCGTGCTGCAGTCGCGTTCGCGAACCAACCAGCTGCAATTCAATGCCGCCTTGCTCCTTGGATCGCTGATCATCGTGGCCCTGGCGATTGCCGCGGCCTTGCGCCTGGCCGATCGGCTCGTTCGTCCAGTCGGCCAGCTGGTGACCGCCGCGGGCAAGATCGAAGAGGGCGATTTCAGCGTCCGCGTGCCGGTGACGGAAACCGAGGACGAGATCGAGATGCTGGGCCATGCCTTCAATCGCATGACTGCCCGCATCGACGAGCAGACCGGTGCGCTGCGAACCGCCAACACCCAGCTGGAGACCCGGCGGGCCTTTATCGAGGCTGTGCTGTCCAGCGTCACTGCCGGTGTTGTTGCCCTCGATGCCGACAGTCGCATCCTGCTGATCAATCGGTCGGCCGAAGCCTTGCTCCAGCGCGGGGAGGGGGCGCTCGACGGGGTTGCGCTCCAGGACCTCGCCGTCGAACTGGCCGAGTTCCTCCATGGCGACGAGCGGGAAGCCAACGTCGAGGTCGATGTCGGTGGAGGCCGCCGTACGCTGGCGGTCAAGCGTGTCCGCTATCAGGATGGCGTTGTGCTGACCTTCGACGATATCACCGACCAATTGTCCGACCAGCGCAGCGCTGCATGGTCCGACATTGCTCGCCGCATCGCGCACGAGATCAAGAACCCGCTGACTCCCATCCAGCTCGCCGCCGAACGGCTGCAGCGGCGCTTCGGCGGCGAGGTCGAGTCCGACAAGGAGACGTTCGAGCGGCTGACCGGCACCATCGTCCGCCAGGTGGGCGACCTGCGGCGGATGGTCGACGAATTCTCCAACTTCGCCCGGATGCCCAAGCCGGTGTTCCGCGCCGAGAACGTTCACGAAATCGCTCGCCACGCCCTGTTCCTGCACGAGGTCGCGCATCCGCAGGTAAAGTTTGTCCTGAACCCGCCGACCGGTGATTTCCCGATGGTCTGCGACCGTCGTCAGCTGGCCCAGGCGCTGACCAACGTGGTCAAGAATGCGGTCGAGGCGATCGAATCTCGACGCGCGCGGGGCGAGCATCATCTTGGCGGCGACCGCGTCGAACTGACGATGCGCAATGAAAGCGGCCAGCTGGTAATCGACATCACCGACACCGGCATCGGCCTCCCGGAAGATCGCGAGCGGTTGACCGAACCATACATGACCACGCGCGTCCGCGGCACGGGGCTCGGGCTCGCGATCGTCAAGAAGATCGTCGAGGAGCATTGCGGGGAAATCGCCTTCCTCGACCGCTCCGGCGGCGGGACCCATGTGCGCATTGCCTTCGATGTCGAAGCGCTGGCCGGCGCAGATTGCGCGCCCGAAGACGACACTACCTCCGATCATACCGACGATGAGGAATAGTTTTGATTATCATTAACTTGAAGGACGTACCTAATGGCGCTTGAGATCCTTGTCGTCGACGACGAGGAAGACATTCGCGAGTTGGTCAGCGGCGTGTTGGAGGACGAGGGCTATGCCGTCCGCACCGCGGCCGACAGCAGTTCCGCGGTCGAGGCGATCAAGGACCGGCGCCCATCGCTGGTCCTGCTCGACGTTTGGCTGCGCGGGTCGAAGCTGGACGGTCTGCAATTACTCGAAGAGATCAAGCGCCACGACGTGAGCCTTCCGGTGCTGATGATATCCGGCCACGGCAATCTCGACACGGCTGTCGCGGCCGTACGAGAAGGGGCGGTCGACTTCATCGAGAAACCGTTCGAGGCCAGCCATCTGCTGCACCTCGTCGCCCGCGCAACCGAGACCGAGCGGCTGCGGCGAGAAAATGAGAGCCTGCGCCAGCAGGTGTCCCATAGCGAGGTCCTGAGCGGTGCTTCGGTGGCGATCAATACTGTCCGCGCCACGCTCAAGCGCGTTGCGCCGACCGGAAGCCGCGTGCTGATCACCGGCCCTGCCGGCGTGGGCAAAGAAGTCGCCGCACGAACTATCCATCAATGGAGCCCGCGCGCCAACGGACCCTTCGTCGTCGTTTCCGCGGCCATGATGACGCCCGAGCGGGTGGAAGAGGAATTGTTCGGCGTCGACAGCGATGACGTGAGCCGGCCGGGCCTGCTCGAACAGGCGCACGGGGGAACGCTCTTCCTCGACGAGATCGCCGACATGCCGCTGACCACGCAGGCGAAAATATTGCCGGTGCTGACCGACCAGAGCTATCATCGCGTCGGTGGCCAGCGGCCGGTCAAGGTCGACGTGCGCGTGCTGTCCGCCACCTCTCGCGACCTGTCGCAGGAAATGGCCGACGGGCGCTTCCGGGCAGACCTGTATTACCGCCTCAACGTCGTGCCGGTGCGGATCCCGCCATTGCGGGAGCGGCGCGAGGACATTCCGGAGCTGGCCAACCACTTTCTTGCGCGTTTCGCTGCGGAACGGCGCATCCCGGCGCCGGCCCTGTCCGACGAAGCCATCGCCGCGCTGCAGGCCCATGACTGGCCGGGCAACGTCCGACAGTTGCGCAATATCATCGAACGTACCGTCATTCTCGCTCCGTGCGAGCGCGTCGAGCGCATCGAGGTGGACATGCTGCCCGGCGAAATCCTGGAGAGCCAAGGGTCTTCGGGACTGTCGGGGCAAAGCATGACGATTATGGGCAGCCCGCTCCGCGAAGCGCGCGAATCCTTCGAGCGGGAATATCTGACGATCCAGATTCGGCGCTTTTCCGGCAACATCTCGCGCACCGCATCGTTCATCGGCATGGAACGCTCCGCCCTGCATCGCAAATTGAAGGCGCTCGGCATCGGCGACAAACGCGACGAGGAATGACGGTAAGCGCCTGAATGACTGCCAAGACAACCAGCCTGCAGGACCATTTCCTCAACAGCGCCCGCAGGTCTAAAACGCCCCTGACGGCCTTCCTGCTCAAGGGCGTCAAGCTTCAGGGGGTGATAACCTGGTTCGACCCGTTCTCGCTGTTGCTGCGCCGCGAAGGTCGCACGCAACTGGTCTATAAGCATTCGATTTCCACCATCATGCCGGGCGGCGCGATGGATCTTGGTGACCTGTCGGCGTGGGAAGGCCAGGGACAAAAGGGATTGCAGGATGCATTCCTGTCGGCCGCGGAGCGTGATGGGGAAGCAGTCACGATGTTCCTGGTCAACGGCGTCATGTTGCAGGGGCAGGTCGCCCGGCACGACCAGTTCTCGCTGCTGCTGGAACGGGATGCGCAGGTTCAACTGGTTTACAAGCACGCCATTTCGACGATCGAGCCCGAGCATCCGCTGCAGCTGAGCGACCCTGCAGGCGGCGAGGCCAAGTGACGATCGACATTGCCGATGGCGCCGGGGCGATCGACGTCACGCGCGGGGAACGCGCCGTGGTCGTCGGCGTGGACCAACCGGGGAAGGGCGACGGCCGCTCGTCCGAGGCCCGACTGGAAGAGGCGGTGGGCCTGGCCCAGGCGATCGGCATCGATGTCGTCGCCAGCCGCACGTTCCGACTGCGCAGCGCGCGACCGGCAAGCCTGCTGGGTAAGGGGCAGATTGAGGAGATCGCGGAGACCGCACGCGGCCACGACGCCGGGCTACTGGTTGTCGACGCGCAATTGACCCCGGTGCAGCAAAAGTCGCTGGAAGATATGGCCAAGACCAAGGTCATCGACCGAACGAGCTTGATCCTGGAGATTTTCGGCGAGCGCGCCGCGACCGCCGAGGGGCGGCTTCAGGTTGAACTGGCCCATCTGGACTATCAGGCCGGCCGACTGGTGCGCAGCTGGACCCACCTTGAGCGGCAGCGCGGCGGCTTCGGCTTCCTTGGCGGCCCCGGCGAAACCCAGATCGAAGCCGACCGCCGGCTGATCCGCGACCGCATGGCGCGGATCCGGCGCGAACTGGACCAGGTCAAGCGCACCCGCGCGCTTCACCGCGACCGGCGGCAACGGGCTCCGTGGCCGGTGATTGCGCTTGTCGGCTATACCAACGCGGGCAAATCCACGCTTTTCAATCGCCTGACCGGCGGCGACGTGCTGGCCGAAAACATGCTGTTCGCGACGCTCGACCCGACCATGCGCGAAATCCGGCTGCCCGGGTTCGACAAGGCTATTCTGTCCGACACCGTGGGCTTCGTTTCCGATCTGCCGACGCAACTAGTCGCGGCGTTCAGGGCGACGCTGGAAGAGGTGGCGGAGGCCGACCTGCTGGTGCACGTCCGCGACATTTCGCATCCCGATGCCGATGCCCAGCGCGAGGATGTAGAAAACGTGCTTGGCCAGCTGGGCGTCGGCCCGGACGACGACGACTCGCCACCCTCGATCGAGGCGTGGAACAAGGTCGACCTGCTGAGCGAGGACGACCGGGCGGCGCTTGAGGCGGAAGCGGTCAGGCGCGAAGACGTTGTCCTCATATCGGCGATCAGTGGCGATGGCATCGAAACGCTGCGCGATACTCTGTCGAGCCGGCTACAGGAGGGCGATCAGCTGCACAGCATTCGCCTGCCGGCGGGCGAGGGGAGCAAGATCGCGTGGCTTCATGCTCGTGGTGACGTCATCGGGCAGGAGACGCGCGATACCGACGTGCACCTCGAAGTGCGGCTGTCAGCGGAGAATTGGGCGCGATTTCAGTCGCTCTGATCGGCCTTCGCCTGCCGCCACAAGGCCTCCTTCGCCTCGAGGCTTAAGTCGTCGAAGCCCGGCGCCGTCTCGATCGCGCGGAAGCGGCGTTCGAACTTCCGATTGGCCTGCCGCAAAGCTTCTTCGGGATCGATGTTCAGATGCCGTGCGAAGTTGACTACAGCGAATAACAGATCGCCAAGCTCCTCCGCACGGCGCGGCTGCTCGATTTCCGCGTCCAGCTCGCCGAGCTCCTCGTCGATTTTCGCTCGTGCTCCGGACGGGTCGGGCCAGTCGAAGCCCGTACGCGCGGCCCGGCGCTGCAGCTTGGCTGCCCGGTCAAGGGCGGGAAGGGCACCGGCAACTCCGGCTAGCGCACTCGTGTCCGTCCGACCGGTGCGCTCTGCGGCCTTGATTGCATCCCAACCCGGGCTTTCGGTTGCGCCACCGAAGATGTGCGGATGCCGGCGCTCTAGCTTGTCGCAAATCCCGCCGATGACGTCATCGAGCGTGAAACAGCCCAGTTCCTCGGCCATCTGCGCATGGAAAACGACCTGCAGCTGCAAGTCGCCGAGCTCGTCTTGGAGCGCTTCCATATCATCGCGGTCGATCGCGTCGGCGACCTCATAGGCTTCCTCGACGGTGTAAGGCGCAATTGTCGCGAAGTTCTGCTGCAGATCCCAGGCGCAGCCAACCTCCGAATCACGCAATCGCCGCATGATTGCCACAAGCCGCTCCAGCGATGGCGGGGACGTCATGCGAACGACCTTCGACCAGCAAAACCGCCCACATCACAAGGTCTGATAATATGTATTATGTAAAATGCCGAAAGTGTCATGGGGAGAGGACCAGCCAGCGCCCCTCGACTCCCCAACGGTTCAAGGTCGACAGGAAATTCATCCCCAGCACGTTGAGATCGTCCGTCGCCGTGACATGGACGCCGAAATTCTCTCGCTGGATCGTGCCGACTTCCAACTGTTCGACGCGACCGCTGGCAACGCGGACAAAGCCGTTGCCAGTACGCACGACCTGGTTTGCCTGGCTAGCCACCGAAACGCCGGCCCGCCGCGCGGTCGCCAGGTCGATCGTGGTCATTGTTGCGCCGCTGTCGATCAGGAATTTGACGGGTTCGCCATTGATTGAGGCTTCGACCCAGAAATGGCCGTCGATCGCCATCGGGATACGGATTTCCTTGCCCGTTGCTACGGGCTCTCCAGTGGCTTCCGACTTTACGCGCTGCCAGACCCAGCCGAGGTTGTCCCGGAACGTGAACAGCACGAAACCGGCGCCGAAAATCGCGATCCAGGCTAGAGCATAGGTAGCCAGCTTCGCAATCGGCTCCCGCCGGACCATCAGCGCGCTTAGCACCAGCATCAAGGCCATCACGATGTAGACGCTGCCGAGCATGATGTCGTTGGTCATCACACCGTGATCTCCAGCCCGTCATGCGCCGGCGCGGCCCAGTCCGGAAGCTCGCTTCGCAAGGTCACGTAATCCATGCTCGTGTTCATATGACTTAAATAGAGTTGGCCGACGCGAAGTTCACGGGCCCAGCCAATGACGGCGTCGAGATGCGCATGCGTCGGATGCGGCCGACGTTGCAGGCAATCGCTGATCAGCACGTCCGCGCCTTCGTACAGCGCGGCCATGTCATCAGTCATTTCGTTATAATCTATAGCATAAACTGCCGAACGGCCGCTTTCATCGAAGCGCAGGCCAAGCGCCGTGATCGAACCGTGCGGCTGGTCGACGAACCGAAGCTCCGCACGTCCGAAGGTAAGTGTTTCCCCGACCGGCACGGCCTCCACCAGCGCCGGGTAAAGGCGTTCGGTGGCAAAAGCGTAGGCGAAGCGGGCCTGGAGCTGCTCCAGCACGGTGGGCCGGGCATGCAGCGGTATCGCTCCCTTCCTCTGCGCGATCGGCCGTAGGTCGTCGATTCCGTGGCAATGGTCGGCATGGTCGTGCGTGATGACAACGTGGTCGAGGGCGTCGACGCGGGCATCGAGCAGCTGGTTGCGAATGTCCGGGCCGCAATCGACCAGCAGCCGTTCCTCCCCGCTGCTCACCAATATGGCGCAGCGCATCCGCCGATTGCGCGGCTCTTCGGGATCGCACTGGCCCCAATCCGGCCCGACCCGCGGTACGCCGGTCGACGTGCCACAGCCCAGGATCCGCAGTTTCAAGTGGTCACTCCGGCGCCGCCTTGGCAAACAAGCGGAAGAAATTGGCCGTGGTCGCTTCGGCGAGCGCTTCCGGAGTTTCGTCCCGCAGTGCGGCCACAAAGGCCGCGGTGTCGGCGACGAAAGCGGGCTCGCACGTCTGCCCGCGGTGTGGCACCGGCGCCAGGAACGGCGAATCCGTCTCGACCAGCATCTGGTCGCGCGGAAGCCATTTGGCCGTCTCCTGCAGGTCGTGCGCATTCTTGAACGTCACGATGCCCGACAGCGACACGTAAAATCCGAGGTCGAGGCCCTTGCGAGCAAGCGTCGCACTACCGGTGAAGCAGTGCAGCACCCCCGTCACGCCGCCGCCGCGGACGGCCTCCTCCAGCATCTCGGCAGTATCGTTTTCAGCCTCGCGTGTGTGCACCACCAACGGCAGTCCGGTCGCTCTTGCGGCTTCGATATGTGCCTGAAATCGCTCGCGTTGGGCCGACCTGTCGGACTTGTCGTAAAAGTAATCCAGCCCACACTCACCGATCGCAATCACATCGGAATGTGATGAAGCGTCGATCAATGCCTGCGCACCGAGATCTGGATGGGCGTCGGCTTCGTGCGGGTGGACGCCGACCGTTGCCCAGACATCGTCGTGCCGTTCGGCGACTGCGATCACCTTGTCCCACTCGCTTTGCCGTGTGGAAATGTTGAGGAAGCCGGCCACGCCGCGCGCCCGCGCGGTGGCGAGGACTTCGTCCTGACGTTCGGCAAGGCCATCGTAGACGAGGTGGCAATGGCTATCGATCAGCGTCACGCCGCCGCCCCCTCCTCTTCCGCCGGCATTTCAAGGCGCGGAAATACGGGTACCGGCTGTTCCAGTCGGTTGGCGACGCCGCGGTCGATGGTTTCCAGCAGCTTGCCCGCCGACTCCGGGATGATCGGAACTACCGCCGACGTCAGCTTGCGGATCGCGACGACCAGCGTGCCCAGGACCTCGGCCATGCGTGCGGGGTCGGTCTTCTTCAGCGCCCACGGCGCGGTGGTGTCGACGTAGGCGTTGCAGGCGAATACCGCGCCCATCCACGCTTCCAGCCCCGCGGAGAAAGCGAAGTCGTGAAAGCGCGCGGTCAACTCGGCCACGGCGTCATCGACCCTGGACAGCAGTTGCCGGTCCTCGTCCGCCTCGCCAGCGGCAGGAATGACACCGTCCAAATTCTTGAAAATCATCGACAACGTGCGCTGGGCGAGGTTGCCGAAACTGTTCGCCAGCTCGGCGTTGACGCGATTGACGATGGCCTCGGCCGAATAGCTGCCGTCCTGCCCGAACGTTACCTCGCGCATCAGGAAGTAACGCAGCTGGTCGACCCCGAAATGCTCCGCCAGGGTCATCGGGTCGACGACGTTGCCGACGCTCTTCGACATTTTTTCCCCGCGGCTGAGCAGGAAGCCGTGCCCGTACACCTGCCGCGGCAGGGGAACGTCCGCAGACATCAGGAAGGCGGGCCAGTAGACCGCGTGAAAGCGGACCACGTCCTTGCCGATCATGTGGACGTCGGCGGGCCAGAATCTGTCCCACAGCTCGGTTCTGTCGGGGTAGCCCAGGCCGGTGATGTAATTGGTCAACGCGTCCAGCCACACGTACATCACATGATCCGCGCTGCCCGGCACCTTTACGCCCCAGTCGAAGCTGGTCCGAGATACCGACAGGTCGGACAGCCCGCCTTCGACGAAACGCACGACCTCGTTGCGGCGGCTTTCCGGACGGATGAAGTCGGGGTGCGCTTCATAATGATCGAGCAGCTTCTGCTGGTAGGCCGACAGCTTGAAGAACCAGCTTTCTTCGACCGTCCATTCAACCGGCGTGCCTTGCGGCGAGAGCTTTTCGTCCCCCTCCCCCGCGATCAGCTCGCTTTCGTCGTAATAGGCTTCGTCGCGGACCGAGTACCACCCTTCGTAGCGGCCAAGGTAGAGGTCGCCCTTGTCCGCCATCGCCTGCCAGATCGCCTGGCTGGCGCGGTGATGCGCCTCTTCCGAAGTCCGGATAAAGCGATCGTACGAGATGTTAAGCCGCTCATCCATCGCTCTGAATAGGGACGACATTTCGTCGGCAAACGCACGCGGCTCGATCCCTTTCGCGCGGGCCGCCTGGGCCATTTTCAGGCCATGTTCGTCCGTCCCCGTTTGGAACCGCACATCGCGACCCTGGGTGCGCATGAACCGCGCGATGACGTCGGTGGCGATCGCTTCATAGGCGTGGCCGATATGCGGCGGGCCGTTGGGATAATTGATCGCGGTGGTGATGTAATAGGGGTCGCCCATGCCGCTCGCCGTAGCCGCGACCTTCCCGCCCTTCAAGGAAGCGGCTGCTCGGCCACCGACGCCAGAATGCCGCCAAGCTGGAAAACCGTGGCCGCAGGGTCGAGCGACAGGCGCGGCGCGATCGCCGCCAGCTCCCGCGCCTTGGCATAAGCGAGCAGCGCCCGTTCCCGCCCGGCCGGGTCCAGCGTTCGCGCTTCCCGCGCGATGAGCGCGGGCACGAGGTCGAGAAACGCGGCATAGCGATCCGCGGCGGTCTTGCGGGCAAGCTGACTGGCCAGCGCCGAGCGCTTGCTGTTGTCGGGATCGCCCCGTTCGAGGATCGCCAGCGCGCCGGACTGCAGCTCGGCCAGGTCGAGCGATGCATACGCGGCTGCCTTGCCCACCGATCCGTCGGACAGCGGGACGAGCGCACGGCGTTTTTCCTTGCTGATTTCCGCCATTATCGTCGCCAGGACCGACGTCATGGCGTCATCGTCCAGCGGATGAAAATCGACCCGGCGGCAGCGCGAACGGATCGTCGGGAGCAGCCGGCCCGGCGAATGACTGACGAGGAGGAAGACGGTCTTGGGCGGCGGTTCCTCGAGCATCTTGAGCAATGCGTTCGCGGCCCCCGGCTCGAGATTGTCGACGCTGTCGATGACCACCACGCGCCAGTCGGAAAGCGCCGGTGTCAGGCCCATGAACTCCCCCAGCGTGCGCACCTGGTCGACGCTGATGTTGCGGGCAAGGACGCCGGTTTTCTCGTTCACCAGGCGCTGCAGCCAACGCATATCGGGATGGCTTCCGGCCTCGATCAGCTTTGCAATCGGGTGATCCGCCGGCGTATCCAGCCCCGGCGCGTCCACTTTCGGTCCAGCTCCATCGGCCAGCAGGCGTACCGCGGCCGCGCGGGCGAAATGCGCCTTCCCTACCCCCTTTGGCCCGGCGAGCAGCCATGCATGGTGCAGCGCGCCCGAATCCATCGCCCGGCGGAATTGCTCGACCGCGCTATCCTGCCCGGCGATCATGGCAGCAGGTCCGAAAGTTCTGCCAGCAGCCGTTCAGTCACCGCCACCTTGTCGCCCGACGCGTCGACCAGGCGCACCCGCTCGGGCTCCTGCGCCGCGAGTCGCTCGAACGCCCGGTGCACGGCGTCGTGGAAGGCCTCCGGCCGACCGCCGATCCGGTCGGCGCTGTCGCCGTCGCGGGCAGACGCACGCGCCCTGCCCTCGCTCAGCGTCAGCACCAGCGTCCGGTCGGGCAGGAAGCCGCCGATCGCGAAATCATTGATAGCGCGGATGCGCTCGACGCCGATTCCGCCCGCAGCGCCCTGGTACGCCAGCGAGGAATCGATGAAGCGATCGCTTAGCACCCACGCGCCCCGCTCCAGCGCCGGACGGATGGTCTTGTCGACATGGTCGGCGCGCGCCGCCGCGAACAACAGGGCCTCCGCCTCGATCGTCCAGCGCCGCTCGTCGCCTTCCAACAGCAGCGCGCGGATCGCTTCCGCGCCCTCGCTCCCGCCGGGTTCGCGAGTCTCGATAACCTCCAGGCCCTGATCGCGGAGTGCCGAGCCAAGGGCTCGCAACTGCGTCGACTTGCCGACGCCCTCCCCGCCTTCGAGGCTGACGAACCGGCCTCGTGCGCTCACGCCAGCCCGATAAGCGACTTCAGCCCGATCCATGCGCGCGTGAAGAAGCCGGCCTCCCCGACGTCCTCACCGGCGACCAAAGGCACCATCTGCGGTGCGCCATCGCCGGTGGTCACCACCAGCTGCGCAATTTCGTCGCCTTTCTTGATCGGCGCCTTGATCGGTCCGTCATAGCGGACCTTGACCTGCATTTGCCGGTTAAGGCTGAGCCCAGCGGGAATGGTGACGGCAAGGTCGCGGGGGGCAATCAGCGGCACGGTGCCGCTATCGCCCATCTGCACCTTGGCCGACGCGATCTTGGTGCCCTGCTTGAACAGCGGCTTGGTCTGCCAGGCGTTGAAGCCCCACTGCATCAGCTTGGTCGATTCCTCGACCCGCTCGTTCCAGCTGGACATGCCGCCCAGAACTTCGATCAGGCGGCGGCCGTTTTGCTCGGCCGATCCGGTGAAGCCATAGCCGGCCTCTTCCGTATGCCCGGTTTTCAGCCCGTCCGCGCCCGGCACCTTGCCCAGGATCGGGTTGCGATTGGCCTGGGTGATGTCCTGCCCGGACCCCAGCGTCTTGCCCCAGGTGAACTGCGTCTGCCCGTAAAATTGCTTGTACAGCTTCGGGTGACGTTCGACCGATGCGCGGGCCAGCGTCGCAAGATCGCGCGCGGTGACCTGCGTGCAGCCTTCGTCGGGCCAGCCGATGGGGTTGCAGAAGCGGCTGTTCTTCAGCCCCAGTTCCTTGGCCAGCACGTTCATCTGCTGGACGAAGGCCTGCTCCGTCCCGGCAATACATTCGGCCAGCACGACCGATGCGTCGTTGCCGGACATGGTGACGATGCCGTGCATCAGATTCTCGACGCTGACCTGCTCATTGGCCGACAGGAACATGGTCGAACCCTGCGAATGCCATTTGCGCCAGGTTTCGGGCCGCACCGTGCACATCTTGTCGAGCTTGAGCTGGCCGCGGTCGACAAGTTCGAAGGCGACTTCGGTAGTCATCATCTTGGCCATCGACGCCGGCGGGAACGGCTGGTCGGCGTTCTTGGCGAACAACACCGCGCCCGACGACAGGTCGATCAGGATGCCGGTGCGCGCTGGCGTGTCGAACTGAGGAGCCTGGGCGGGAGCGGATCCCGCGGCAAGCGTTGCGGCGGCAGTGGCGAACAGGATGGCGCGCTTCATAGAGGTGTCGATTGTCCCGTGATTGAAGGTTCGCAGCTTGTCTATCGCGCGATGTGCGGCCGCGCGAGTGCTAATGCGGTCAGATCCGGGCGATGGCGTTGGCCAGCAGCCCGATCGACATCGCGTAATAGTTCGAGCAATTGTAATCGAGGATCGCGCGGTAATTCTGCGTCAGCAGGTAACCCGGCGAATAGGCCCCGGGCGTTTCCATCAGCGTCGCCAGTTCGGTATCCGGCAGGCCGCGCCCGACCGGCATCACGCCCAGCGCGCGCCATTGTGCGACCGTCATCCAGCGGCTGTGCCGCTTGAACACCGCGGCGCAGCGTGGCGGAGTCATGGGCGAACGGATCGCGGCCCGGTTGAGGTTGGCGGGCACGTTCACCGGGACGCCCCAGGGAATGCCGCGCTTCCACCCTGCCTGGCGCAGGTAATTGGCAATGGACGCGAAGGCGTCGTCCTCGTTGCGCCAGATATCGGCATAGCCATCGCCATCGCCATCGGCACGCAGCCGCAACACGACGGACGGCATGAATTGCGGATAGCCGGTGGCGCCGGCATAGCTGCCCTTGAGCTGCCAGCGCTGGACACCGCTATCGAGCAGCTTCAGCGCGGCGATGAATTCGTCCTCGAACATTTTGCGGCGGCGGCCTTCATAGGCCAGTGTTGCCAGCGCCTCGAGCAGGTCGAAATTGCCGGTCACCGATCCGTAGCTCGTTTCCTTGCCGTAGATCGCCATGATCACCGACGGGTCGACGCCATAGACTTGCTGAATGCGCGACAGATTGGCCCAGTGCGAGGAATAGCGCGACTGGCCGCGGCTGATCAGCGTTCCGGTGACATGCTTGTCGATGTATGGGCGGAAAGACGGGAAATAGTCGCTTTGGATCGGCCTGCCGGTCGGCATCTGCGCCCGGTCCAGCTCCATCACTCGGCCATTGACCGTGAGATACGGGATCACTGCCTGGATCGTCGCCGGTCGAATGCCCTCCGAGCGAGCACGTCCGGAAAGATAGGCCTTATATTGCTCGAATGCGTTGGCGTAGGGCGCCTGCCGGACGGGCTGGGCATAAGCCTGATCTGCGGCGGCGGCAGTCGCGGCCGCTGCGGCAGCCGTTTCCGCGACGCGCGCGGCGGCCTTGCTTGCCTTGACCGGAGCGGGGTTGCCCTGGAGCACGCGGCTGTTCTCAGCCTGCGCCGGACCGATCGCCAGCGCGGCCACTCCCGCAATCGTCCACCCCACCGTCCACCGCACCGTTAGTCTCCTTCTCCACCCAAAGCGTAGGGGGCGCAGCCGTTCCCGGCCACCACCGCCGGTCGCGCCGCTTGCACGACCTGCCTCAAGCAGCGATATCAGCGCCCGCCTTAAGGGAAGCTGGCTGAACACACAGAGCCGCAGACCCGTGGGGAGAGGTGGCCGAGTGGTTTAAGGCAGCGGTCTTGAAAACCGCCGTGGGTTCACGCTCACCGTGGGTTCGAATCCCACCCTCTCCGCCACCTTCCGCTCCGGAAATTTCGCGGGACCGAAAAAAAGCGCTTGCACCCGCGCTACAAATGTAGCAGTTCTACAAATGTAGCGCTCAAGTCAGGATTCGTTTTTCCCATGCTCAGCAAGCTTCCGCCCCGTGAACGCCAGATCGTCGACATCCTTTACGAAGGTGGCTCGCTGACCGCGGCCGACATTTGCGACCGCCTGCCCGACCCGCTCAGCGGATCGGCAGTGCGCGCGATGCTCAAGCGGCTGGAGGACAAGGGGTTCGTCAGCCGGGCGGATTCTGATCGCGGCTACGTCTACAGTCCGACGGTGGCGGAAACTGCCGCCAGCAAGTCGGCGCTCAGCGAAATCGTTCGCGTCTTTTTCAACGGATCGCCGGCCGGGGCCGCCAGCGCCTTGCTCGGCATGTCCGACAAGCTCAGCGGCGACGAGCTGGATTCGCTCGAAGCGATGATCGCCAAGGCGCGCGCGGCAAAGGGGCAGAAATAATGGCCTGGTTCATTCCGTTCGCGCTCAAGTCGCTGCTGTTCGCCGGCGGGGCGTTGCTGCTCCTGCGCCTGCTCAAGGGGCGCTCGGCAGCCGACCGCAGCTGGATCGCCCATCTCGCGCTTGCCGGCCTGCTGCTCTTGCCGCTGTTCACCTTTGCGCTCCCGACGCTCGACGTTACCGGGCCCGAATTCCTCGTTGGAACCGAACAGGCCCCGTCCCCGGCGCCCTCGGCCGTGACGATCGAGCCCGATACTTCAACCGACGTGGCCCCGGTCGCGGCGAACGCCAGCGCCGGGAGCGCATCGATCGACTGGTCCTTTTGGGCCTATGCCGCTCCGGCCGCCTTGCTGGTCCTGCTCACCCTGATCGCGCTTGCCCGCTTGTTCGTGCTCAAGGCCCGCGCCACCGTTCTGGTGGACGCGCCGTGGCTGACCGCCCTCGCCCGTGCCCAGAGCCGGATGGGCTTCAAGCACGGCACTGCCCTCCTGACGAGCAACGCCCTGCCCTCGCCGATCAGCTGGGGCGTCGTGCGGCCCGTCATCCTGCTCAACGAGGAAGCTTCGCAATCGCCGAGCGAGGCCGAGGCGATCATCACGCACGAACTGGCGCATGTCGCCAATCTCGATTGGGCAAAGCTGCTCATCGCCCGCGTCGCGACCGCCCTGTTCTGGTTCAACCCGTTCGTCTGGCTGCTGGCCCGCGAAGCGCACCAGTTGCGCGAAGAAGCAGCCGACGACGCGGTGCTGGCGACCGATATCGACGAAACCGATTATGCGCGGCTGCTAGTCGGCGTGGCTCGGCACGAATGCCGCGGCTTCCTGATCGGCGCGCATGGCGTCGCACCGGGTCGCAACTCGCTGTCGCGCCGCGTCCGGCGCGTCCTCGACGGCGCGGTCAAGCGTGCTCCCGGAGGATGGCGCTGGGGGTCGGCTGCGGCCTTTTTCGCCGCCGGCATGGCCGTGCCGGTCGCAGCGCTGAACCTGGTCCCGGCCGCATCGGCCACCGCCAGCCCGGAAGCGCGGGTCGCAGGCTCTTCTGACGGATATTATGGCGCATCGCGGGACAACATCCGCCGCGACCAGTTGCAGGAATTTCCGTTCGCCGAGGGCACGAAAATCGTCAAAAACGGATCGACCATCGAAACCGTCAACGGTCAGACCGTGATGACGTCATCGAACGGATCGACCATCACCATTGCGGCACCCGATGCAAACGGCCGTCGCCGTACCGTGCTCAAAAGCGCGGATGGTAACGTGCTGACGCTCAGCGACGCGGGTTCGGTACCGGGACTGGCCGGGATCGTCGGAGCATCTCCGCGCCCGCGACGGGCTGGCGATCGCGACGATGCCATCGACCGCGCCATCGAACTGAAAGGCGTCGGCGTCACGCCGGAATATCTCGCCGCGATCCGCTCGGCCGCGCCGCAGCTTCGGCTCGACCATGACGGTATTGTCAGCCTCAAGGCGGTCGGCGTTTCGCCCGCTTTCATCCAGGAGCTGGCCCGGCTTGGCTATCGCGCGGTCGACGCCGACGACATCGCCGGAGCTTACGCCGTCGGCGTGCGAGAAGATTACGTCCGCGATCTTGCTGCTGCCGGCTACGGGCGGCTGACCATGGACCAACTGACCGAGCTCAAGGCCGTAGGAGTTACGGCGCAAGACATACGGCGCTTCCGTGGCGCGGGGTACAAGAACCTGGATGTCGACACGCTGGTCGAACTCAAGGCGCTGGGCGTCAGCCCGGAAGAGCTCAAGGCGAGCCAGAATTTCGATCCCTAAACGCACCGTCGCCCGCTGACCGACTGAACTGACCCGAAACCCGAATTTTGAACGCGCTTCTGGCGCGCACGGGCGAACTTTGCCCGACGAATTGAGAGGAGACCCAAGATGACCCGGTTGTTTGCCTTTGCCGCCGCCCTGCTGCTGACCGCACTGACTGTTTCGTCGTCCTGCGTCGCACTGCCGTCCAGCCCGCTACGCTTCACGCTGGAAGAGCCGAATGGCGCGACCAACGGGACCGTCCAGCTGACCTTCCGTCAGGAGGGCAACGGCGACACGCACTTCACCTCCAATTCCTTCCTCACGAAAGACCTTGGCGGGCTCGACCTTGCCGCGCTTCGCGGCGGCGGGTCCGGGCCGATCCGCTTCGCCGTTGCCGGGGATCCCGGCCGGGTCGATTGCACCGGCACCGGCGGCAGCGGGCGCGCCAGCGGCACCTGCCAGGTCGTCGCAAACCCGTCTTTCAACGCGTTCCTCGCTGCGAGCGGGATCCGGCAACCGACCGAGAGCGAAACCTTCAGCCTGATTGCGGTCGGCGCCAACCGGGCGACCGTCACGGCCCTGGCCGACGCCCGCTATCCGGTGCCGTCGATCGACGATCTCACGGACCTCGCCGCTCTCGACGTTTCGCCCGGCTACATCCGCGCTCTGTCCAGCGGTGGCTATCGTCCCCAGACGATCGACGATCTCGTCGAATTCGCGGCGCTGGGCATCACGCCGGCCTATGTCGAAGGCTTCGTCCGCGCCGGCTACGGCCAGCTCAAGGCTCACGAACTGGTCGAGCTCAAGGCCCTTGCCATCACCCCCGACTACGTCGCGGGGTTCGAGCGGGCCGGATACCGCAATCTGCCCGTCGATACGCTCGTCGAGCTCAAGGCGCTGGATATCACGCCGGACTTCGTTCGCGCCGTGCAGCGCGGCGGCCCCCTGCCCTCGCCGGACCGACTGATCCTGTTGCGCTCGGTCGGGCAGGACATTTCCAAGCAAGCCAACTGATTTAGTGCATTACTACGGCAACACGCGTAAGGTGGGAGTGTGATGGTGACGTACAACAAGAATCGGGTTCGCCTCGCTTTATTGGCGACCGCAGCGGCCAGCGGCTGGACGACGACCGTCGCGGCACAAACGGCCGACCCCGCCGTTGCACCGCCGCCGGTAGCGAAGCCTGCTGGCGATGCCCGGGTCTACACCCCCGCCGACTTCGCGCGGTTCGCGCCAAAGACGGCCTACGACATGCTCGTTCAGGTGCCGGGTTTTTCGATCCGCAGCGCCGACGAGGAGCGAGGGCTTGGTCAGGCGTCGGAAAACGTCCTGATCAACGGGCAGCGCATCGCCAACAAGTCCGGCGGCGCGCTCAACCAGCTGCAAAACATCTCGGCACCCAATGTCGAACGGATCGAAATTACGGATGCCGCCAGCCTGGGCATTGCGGGACTGACCGGCCAGGTCGCGAACATCGTCGTCAAGGACGTGCAGAAGGCGTCGGGCCAGTTCGAGTACAGCCCGACTTTCCGCGCCCATTATGCCAAGCCGGCATGGTTCGCCGGGTCGGTCAGCTATTCCGGCAAGTCGGGCCCGCTCGATTACACCCTGTCGGTGAAGAACAATTCAGGACGCGGGGCCTTCGGCGGTGCGATCGAACTGTTCGACCGCTTCGGCCAGCTCACCGAGCGTCGGCAGGAAGTATATCATTCTGAATATGACGAGCTGAACACGCAGCTGAAACTGGGTTACGACGGTCCCGGATCTTCGGTCGGCAATCTGGCGCTCGCCTACGTACCTTACTGGGGTCCGGTCTACCTGCGCGACACGCGGTTGCTGATCCCATCGCTTGAAGAACAAAGCCGGCTCATCACCAACAAGCTCGACGGCTATTATGCCGACATCAACGCGGACTACACGTTCGCGCTCGGGCCCGGCCGACTGAAGCTGATCGGCGTGCGCCATTGGGAGCATGAGCCGCTCGTCCAGAACCTGATCTTTGACTACGACACGACTGGCGATCCTTCGACCGGTACGCGCTTCGGCCGCGACACCCGGCTGGGCGAGACCATCCTGCGCGGCGAATACGGCTGGAAGGTCGGCAAGAACGACTGGCAGGTGACGTTCGAACGGGCGTTCAACTCGCTCGACCAGAAGGGGTCGTTGTTCGAACTCAATCCCGACGGCGACTTCGACCCGGTCGATTTCCCGGAAGGCACCGGCAAGGTCACCGAAGTCCGGTACGAGGGGCTGGCAACACTCAGCCGCCCGCTTTCGCCGAAGCTGGACCTCCAGGTCGCCGCCGGGGCCGAAATCTCGACCCTCGACCGCGTCGACGACGATCAGGAAGCGCGCAAGTTCTTCCGGCCCAAGGGCAGCCTCACGCTCGGCTGGCGCCCGGCACCCGGCTGGGACGCGAGCCTTAAGCTGCGTCGCCGAGTCGGCCAGATCAGCTTCTATGATTTTCTGGCCCAGCCCAAGCTGAGCGAAGACCGCGAGAATAGCGGCAACCCGGACCTGGTCCCGCCGCAAAGCTGGGAGGTCGAGGGCGAGGTCGGCCGCGATCTCGGCCGCTGGGGAAAGACGCGCCTCAACCTCCATTATTATCGGGTCGAGGATATCATCGACTACATTCCCATTGGCGAGGACGAGGAAGGCATCGGCAATTTGCCGCGCGCCGACCGAATCGGTTTCGAGAGCGTCAGCACGTTCCAGCTTGAGCCGATCGGTTTCACCGGCGCCAAGGTCGACCTGACCGTCGGCCGCGAATGGACCAAGGTGAAGGACCCGCTGACCGGCGAGCGGCGCCCGATCAGCGGCATCCGCACCGCATGGGCGAGCGCCACGATCCGCCACGACATACCGAACAGCCAGTGGGCCTGGAGCGCGTACGCCCAGTACAATGACTATTCGCGCTACTATTTCCTGAGCGAGATCCAGCACAACCTCGACCTGCCCTACCTTGTCGGCGCCTATGTCGAGCACAAGAACGTGATGGGCATGACGGTGCGCTTCACGGTCGATAACTTCATCGACAGCGGGCATCGCGTCACGCGCACGGTCTACGACGGTTACCGCGACCGTACCCCGATCAACTACATCTCTCGCCAGAACCAGCTGGTCGGTCCGCTGTTCAACCTTTCGATCAAGGGCACCTTCTGATGCGCCGGTCGATCAAATCCGGCCGTTCGCAAAATCGTTCGTCGGTTCGTCGAGTGGCGCTGGCAGGGCGCGCGCACCCGTGCGCGTGCTGCTCTTCAAAACGGGGCAAAATCTGATGCGCATATATCCATTCTTGCTGGCGTCCGGCGCTTGCCTCGCGCCGAGCATCGCGCTCGCCCAGCCGCAGCCCCCCGCCCTGCCGCCGGCCAATGCCGCGCCGCCCGGCGCGGCGACCGGCGTTCCGGTCCAGTCGTCCGGCACACGCAGCACGCAGTACGAAGCGTCCTATTTCGCGCCATTCGCCCCGCGTACCGCGCTCGACATTGCGCGCCAGGTTCCCGGCTTCAGCCTGGACCTCGGCGATGTCGAGGTGCGCGGTTTTGCCGGGGCGGTCGGTAACGTCGTGATCAACGGCGCCCGGCCGAGTAGCAAGTCGGAATCGCTCGAAACCCTGCTGTCGCGCATCCCCGCCAGCCGGGTGCAGCGGGTCGAGGTCGGCTCGGGCTCACTCTACGGCGCCGATTACGCAGCCAAGGGGCAAGTCCTGAACATCGTCATGACCGCCGCGTCGGGCTTCGATGGAGAAGTCAGCGCGTCCGCGAGTCGCGATTTCACCGGCCATATCGAGCCTAATGCCAGCGTGACGGCACTGCTCAAGCGCGGCGATTCGAGCTTCAACTTGTCCGCCGGCACGCAGCGCGACGACCAGGCCGAGGAAGGCTACGACAACGTGTTCGACTTCGCCTCCGGCGCGCTTGTCGAGCATCGCGACAAGGTCAACCGGATCCGTGACCACAGTCCGTTCCTGTCGGGCAGCTGGTCACTGGAGCGGGGCGATTCCAACGCGGTTCACCTCAATGCCCGCTGGAACCCGGCAACCTTCTACCTGAAGCAGACCAACCGCGTGACGCCGGTCGACGGCGACCAGCGCGACGACCTCCTGTTCCAGGATTACAAGCGGCCGACGATTGAGATCGGCGGCGACATCTCGCGCCCGATCGCCGGCGGCACCGTCAAGCTGGTCGGCCTCGCCTCTCGCAGCAAGCGCGACGACAGGGATAAGGTGCTCAACCGCGGCCTCGGCGGCACCCCGAACCTCGGCGGGTTCGAACAGGAGCAGGAAGCGTCGCTTCAGGAGACCATCGGCCGACTGAGCTACGCCCGACCGAGCCTTTTCGGCTTCACCTTCGAAAGCGGTGTCGAAGTCGCGTTCAACAAGCTCGATTCCAGCCTCGGTCTGTTCGTCATTGACGAGTCCGGGGAGCGCGAGAAAATCGACCTGCCGATTGAGGACGCGACCGTGTCGGAACTGCGCGGCGAAGGCTATGTCAACGCGGGCAAGGCGATCGCCAAGGACCTCCGGCTCGACCTTGGTCTGCGCTACGAAATCTCCCGGCTCAAGGTGCGTGGCGACGCGCTGGCGGACCGGTCGCTGCAGTTCTTCAAGCCCAGTGTCACGCTCGACTGGCGGCCTAACAAGGCATGGCATACGCAAGCCAGCCTGCGCCGCACGGTCGCGCAGCTCGACTTCTACGACTTCATCAGTTCGGCCGAGCTGTCGAACGACCGGGTAAATGGCGGCAATGCCGATTTGATGCCCCAACGCGCGTGGGAAGCCCGGTTATTGGCGGAGCGGCCGATTATGGGCGACGGGCAACTCAAGCTGCAGGTCGGCTACGACCTCGTATCGAAGCTTCAGGATCGCGTGCTGGTCGTCACCGACGAAGGCACCTTTGACGCCCCCGGCAATCTGGGTACCGGCCGCCGCATGTTTGCGTCGATCGACATTGATGCGCCGCTCGCCAAATGGGGCCTGGAGGGCGTCCGCGTGCGCGGCAACGCCACCCTGCAGCGCACCCGGGTGGAAGATCCGATTTCTTACGAACAGCGGCGCTGGACGGATTACTGGCCGGCCTGGGAATGGTATGTGGAGGCGCGCCGCGACAAGGGCCCATTTTCCTTCGGTGCGGCCATCTCGGACCGCGACAGTTTCTATATTTTCCGCACCGATGAAATTTACAGCAATCGCAACGGCGGCCCCTTTGCCACCGCCTTCGCCGAATATCGCCCGGATGCGCGGACCACGATCCGCCTCGACGTCGACAACGTCGCGGACGTCAATGCTGTCGCGCACCGCGTGCTGTACAATCCAAACCGGCTTCAGCCGCAGCCGGAATTCATCGAGGACCGCGTGCGCTTCATTCATGTCGGCTTCGGCCTGTCGGTAAAGCGCAGCTTCGGCGGTGGCGGAACGAAGGCTCCAGCCGAGTAGCGGGGTGGCGAAGTCGCCGCTCCCAAGCTAGAGGGGCGCCGACTTTCCGACACAGCCAAGGATTGAAAGCACGTGGGCGAGCCTGCCATCCTGCCGTTTGACTGGGCCGATCCGTTCGACCTCGACAGCCAGCTTAGCGACGAAGAGAAGCTCGTCCGCGACACCGCCGAGGGCTATGCCCAGGAGAAGCTCCAGCCGCGGGTGACCGAAGCCTATATGGCGGAGACCTTCGATCGCTCGATCATGAGCGAAATGGGCGAACTCGGCCTACTTGGCGCGACGGTGCCCGAGGAATTCGGCGGCGCCGGCCTCGGCTACGTCAGTTACGGCCTGATCGCCCGTGCGGTCGAGCGCGTCGACAGCGGCTACCGCTCGGCGATGAGCGTGCAGTCGAGCCTCGTCATGCACCCGATCAATGCCTACGGTACCGACGAACAGCGGCGGAAATATCTGCCCAAGCTGGCGAGCGGCGAATGGGTCGGCTGCTTCGGCCTGACGGAGCCCGACGCCGGTTCCGACCCCGGCAGCATGCGCACCCGCGCGCAGAAGATCGACGGCGGCTATCGCATCAGCGGCGCGAAGATGTGGATCACCAATTCGCCGATCGCCGACGTGTTCGTGGTCTGGGCAAAGTCGGATGCGCACGACGGCAAGATCAAGGGGTTCGTGCTCGAAAAAGGCGCTGCCGGCCTGTCTGCGCCGAAGATCAAGGAAAAGCTGTCGCTGCGCGCCTCGATCACCGGCGAAATCGTGATGGACAATGTCGAAGTCGGGGAAGACGCGCTCCTGCCCAACGTCGAAGGCCTGAAGGGCCCGTTCGGCTGCCTCAACCGCGCCCGCTACGGTATCGGCTGGGGCGTCATGGGCGCGGCCGAATTCTGCTACGCTGCTTCCCGCCAATACACGCTCGACCGCAAGCAGTTCGGCAAGCCGCTGGCTGCCAACCAGCTCGTCCAGCTCAAGCTTGCCAACATGGCGACCGAGATCACGCTTGGCCTGCAGGCGGCGTTGCGCGTTGGCCGCCGCATGGAAGCGGGCGAATTGATCCCGGAAACGATCAGCCTGATCAAGCGCAACAATTGCGGCAAGGCGCTGGATATCGCCCGCATCGCCCGCGACATGCACGGGGGCAACGGCATCTCCGCCGAATTCCAGGTCATGCGTCACGCCGCCAACCTGGAAACGGTCAACACCTACGAAGGCACGCATGATGTCCATGCGCTGATCATGGGCCGGGCAATCACCGGCATTCCCGCCTTCTAGCGAAGCGCCGCAAATCCCATTAAGCTGGGCGGAACGGGCTTTCGGGGGAAACCATGAGCATTACTGGCTGGATAATCGTCGGGATCGTCGTCCTGCTGTTGCTGGGCGTCATCGGCATCTACAATCGGCTGGTCCGTCTGCGCGCACTGGTCAAGGAAGCCTTCAGCGGCATTACCGTGCAGTTGCGTCGCCGGGCCGACCTCATCCCCAATCTCGTTGAAACGGTCGAAGGCTATGCCAGCCACGAACGCGGCGTAATGGAGCAGGTGACCGCGCTCCGCCGCCAGATGAGCGCCAACGGCAGCGTCGAACAGACCGCCGCGGCGGATGCCGCCATGTCCGGCCTGATCGGCCGGCTTTTCGCCGTCGCCGAAGCCTATCCGGACCTCAAGGCCAATCAGAATTTCCTCGACCTGCAAGGCCAGCTGGCGACGATCGAAACCGAGCTGCAAAGCGCCCGGCGCTATTACAACGCCACGGTGCGCGACCTCAATGCGTCGATCCAGAGTTTCCCGTCGGTGCTGATAGCGCGGCCGATGGGCTTCACCGAGGAGCCGTTTTACGAAGATGCGGACCCGGCGATCCAAAGCGCCCCCAAGGTGTCGTTCAAAGCTTCGGCCGGCTAGACGCATGCGCGCGCTGAACCGCGCCCTCCTGCTGCTTTGCTGGGTCCTGCTGGCCGCGGCCACACCTGCCCGCGCCGAAGAGCGGATCATCGCCTTCGGATCGACCATCTTCGTCAAACCGGACGCCAGCCTGGACGTCGTCGAGCGAATCTTCGTCAACGTCGAGAACGTGTCCATTCGTCACGGCATCTACCGCGACTTCCCGACGCGCTACACGATTCCCAATGGCGGCCGGATGAAAGTCGGCTTCACCCTCGTTTACGCTCGGCTCGACGGCCAGCCGGTCGAACATAAGGTGGAAAAGCTGAGCAACGGCGTCCGCATCCGCATGGGATCGGCCGACAGCATGGTCACGCGCGGGCGGCACCTCTACCAGATCCATTACCGCGTCACGCGCGAACTCGGCTTCTTCGACGGATTTGACGAACTTTACTGGAACGTCACCGGCACCGGTTGGGACTTCCCCATCGACCAGGCCGGCGCCCAGATCCACCTGCCCAAGCCAGTCGGTTTCCTGCAACGCAGCGTCTACACCGGGCCGCAGGGGGCGACCGGCGCCGACGCCAAGGTGGTCGCGGAAAAGCCCGGCCAGATCACTTTCATGACCACGCGCCCGCTCGCGCCGCGCGAAGGGCTGACCGTCGCCGTGGCCTTTCCAAAAGGTGTCGTGGCCGCACCGAGCGAGACGGAGCGCCTGGGCTGGTGGGTAACCGATATGTTGCCGATCGTGCTCGCCGGGCTGACACTGGCGGCGGTCGTCGGCTTTCTGATTTACGCCTATCGCCGCGTCGGGCGCGACCCGCCCGAAGGGACCATCGTCCCCCTCTTCTCCCCACCCGACGACTTGTCGCCTGCGGCCATGCGCTACCTGGTCCAGCGCGGGATGGACAACCGAGCTTTCGCGGCCGCGCTGATCGAGGCGGGTGTGAAGGGCCACGTCGTGCTGGGTGAGGAAAAAGGCTTCCTGATCTTCGGCGGCGAGAAATATATCGAGGGCGCGACCGGCACCAAATATCCGCTTCGCGAGCCGGAGCATTCCGCCATAGCCGGGCTCGTGGGGCCGGGCCAGCGGCTCGAGCTGGACAACGCCAACCACGCCACCTTTTCCGCGGCGCACAGCAAGCTGGAGAGCGCTTTCAAGGCGCGGTTCGAGAACAAGCTGTTCTTCCGCAATTATGCGTGGGTCGGTGGCGCCGTACTGGTGTGGCTGGCCGGTGCCTATCTCACAGCCGTGGCGCTGACCTACGACGACGGCGTCTTGCCGTGGCAGATCCTTCTGGTGCCGCCGATCGCAACGGTCACAGCCGTCCTCCTCTACCTGCTTGGGCGGAAAACGGAATCGAGCATGGGCAGCTGCTTGCTGCGGACGTTGGCGAGTGCGGCCGCCCTGGCAGCTTGCGGCTTTGCATTGACGGCGCTCATGGGAGGCCTTGCTACCGGGCGCTGGGAACCGATTGTCCTCGTCGCCCTCGGCCTGCCGCTGGCGCTGTCGGCTTTCTTCTGGATCGAGGCACCAACGCGCGACGGACGGGCCCTGCTCGACCGTATCGCCGGCTTCAGGCAATATCTCTCGATCACCGAGCGCGAACGGCTGGACCGGATGCAAGCGCCGCGCGACACGCTGCAGATGTTCGAGCGCTGGTTGCCCTATGCCGTGGCGCTGGAGGTCGAGAATCGTTGGGCCGACCGGTTCGCGTCCCAGCTCGCGGCGGCCGCGGCGGCCGGCCAGCAGGGCTTCGGCTGGTATCATGGATCGCACAGTCCCTGGACCGATACCGGCCGCTTTACCCAGTCGATCGGATCGTCGCTGTCGAGCGCGGTCAGCTCGGCATCGACCGCACCGGGGTCGAGCAGCGGGTCGGGCGGCGGTGGAAGCTCGGGCGGCGGTGGTGGCGGTGGCGGTGGCGGCGGCTGGTGATCAACCCCAGGCCGGGCGCTTCAGCACCAGCGTTGGCGCATCGTGATAGCTCGTCTCGTTATGCGCCTGGAAACCAAGCTTTTCCGCTAGCCTGATCGACGGCGCATTTTCCGGCGCGATGATCGCCCAGAGCGGGGTTGGGTCCAGATTGGCTTCGGCCCAGTCGATGACGGTCCGGCAGGCTTCCGACGCCAGGCCCTGCCCGTGCGCATCAGCAGCGAAGATCCACCCCATCTCCGGCTCTTCGCCGAATTCGGGCTCGAGATCGCGCCACGCGGTGAAGATGCCGGCGTTGCCAATCAGCGCGCCGTCGTCCTTGCGTTCAACGCCCCAGGTGCCGAAGCCGTTGAATTGCCAGCCGCCGACGGCTGCCGTCAGCCTCCGCCAGCATTCTTCCGCGCCGATCGGATTGGGTCCGAAATGCTTATGCACTTCGGGATGCTGCATGATTTCAAGCCACGGCCGGAAATCATCCTTACGCCATGGGCGAAGGATCAGGCGTTCGGTCTCGATCCGCGGCGCTTCGCGGACCAAGGCTTATTTCTTGCCGAGCTTGAGGCCGCCGAAACGCTTGTTGAAGCGGGCCACCTGGCCGCCGGTATCGAGCAGCTTCTGGTTGCCGCCGGTCCAGGCCGGGTGCGACGTCGGATCAATGTCGAGGTTCAACGTGTCCCCTTCCTTGCCCCACGTGGAGCGGGTCTGGAACTTGGTGCCGTCGGTCATTTCGACGTTGATCATGTGATAATCGGGATGCGTTTCGGATTTCATCGTCTTTTCCTTGGAATGGCTGGTTTCCGACCAGCCGGGGAAAGGTGTCGCGGCCCCTTATCGGGTGACGGCGCGAAGTGCAACCAAAGGGCCGCTCAGGCGCGGGCGGGCGTTACCTGCATGCGCAGCGCCGGGATCATCCGTTCCGCCAGCGCAAAGCCGCCGAACAGCAGGGCGGTGAAGAACAGGTCGCCGGCCACCGTATTCTGGAAGAACGGCACCGCCGCGGTGTAGCAGGCCGCAAGGCCGGCGGTGGTAAGCGGGTAGAAGCCGCTGAACAGCCACATGCCGAAATTCGTCAGCACGAAGAACAGAATCGAGCTGGCCAGCGCGGCGCCGACGATGGTCAAAGCCGTCTTGTGCCGGGCCACGGCCCAGCCGATCAGCACCGTCAATCCGAAGCTCAGGTAGACGAAGTTCATACCAGGATAGAAGCCGCTCAGCAGGAGGTCGCTGAGCAGCAGCGCGCCAAAAGGCGCGACAAAGGCCAGCGCCCGCTTCGGCAAGTATGCGCCGCCGAACAGGGCCATCGCCGCGATCGGCGAAGAATTGGGCGGATGAGGCACCAGCCGCATCGCGGCAGCCGCGAAAATAGCGGTCAGCAGCGCCAGAAGGCGGACCTTGTTGTCCATCGTCAGTCCCAGTCTGTCCATGCGGCTGCTCATAGCCACCGCCACCCCCGATTGACAATGACGCGCTGGCGGACGAAGCGGCGCGCACGACGATGGTGCCGCCCACGGATGATTCCGGCGGGGGCGGTTGAAAGGGAAGCCGGCGAAAATCCGGCGCTGTGCCCGCAACTGTGAAGGCCGGACAATCCGGCCCAGCCAGGAACCTGCCAACGTCGGTCGTCCGCACCCGGCCGGGTCCAGCCGTCGGTGCGTGGTGCTGCATGGGTCTGGCCCCTGCCGCTCCTCTGTGACGACACCTGTCGTTACCTAGGAGGATCAAATATGCTGACCCTGTTGCTTGCGCCGGTTGCGGCCGCCGCTGCTGCTGCCGAACCCGAAATCATCGTCACCGCGTCTCGCTTTCCCGAGACAGAAGCCGAGAGCGCTGCCAGCGTCACGGTGATCGACGACGATACGATCGATCGGTTGGGTGAGCCTCTTGTCCCTGCCCTCGTCCGCCTGACGCCCTCGGCCGCGGTCGAAACCGGTGGGCCTGCCGGCACCCTCGCCCAAGTCCGCATTCGCGGCGCCGAAGCCAATCACACGCTGCTGTTCATTGACGGCATTCGCGCCAATGACCCTGCAGCTGGCGACATCCCGCGCTTCGAACTGCTCAATGCGGACATCGTTTCGCGCGTCGAAATCGTCCGCGGGCCGCAGTCGGCCCTTTGGGGTTCGGATGCGATCGGCGGCGTCGTCGCGGTCAATGGCGTTGACGCCACCGCCCCCGGCTACGCGACCAGCGCCGAGGCGGGGTCTTTCGGTTTCCGGCGAGCGGCCGCGTCCGGCACGGTCGCAACTCGCGACGCCAACCTTTCCGGAGCGATCGGATGGCAACGCGCGCGCGGCATCGACAGTTTCGACGGTACGGGCGACCGGGACGGTTATCGAAACCTGTCGGGGCGCCTGCGCGGGACCTTTGCGGTCGGCGATCGCATCGAAATCGGCGCGGCAGGCTTCGCTCTCGCTGGCCGCAGCGAATTCGATGGCTACGATCCAGTCACGTTTCTTCGCGGCGATACGCTCGACAGCACGCGCAACCGCCTCGCTGCTGGCCGGGTCTGGATTACCGCGGGCGACGCCGAGGGTCTCGGCGGAACGCTGGCGACCTCGCTGCTCCACTCGTCCAACCGCAATTTTCTCGACGATGCCGAGATCAATCGGACGAGCGGCAAGCGCTGGACTGCCGAGGCGCAGGCACATTACGGTTTTTCTACCGGCACCGTCCGGCACATGGCGGTTATCGCGCTCGACCACGACCGCGAGCGTTTCCGGGCAAGCGACAGCGTCTACTTCGGCGCCACCGACCAGCGCCGCAGCCGCACGCACGGCTCGATTACCGCAGAATGGCGCGCAGAGGTGAGTCCCGTGGTGGCCGACATCGCCGTCCGCCACGACCGCTTCAGCGCGTTCAAGGATGCCACGACGGTGCGCGCTTCGGCGCTTGTCCAACTCGGCCGCGGCATCTCCGTCAGCGGCGCCTATGCGGAAGGCATTGCCCAGCCGACCTTTTTCGATCTCTATGGGTTCTTCCCCGGGAATTTCGTTGGAAACCCTTCACTTAAGCCTGAAAGCTCGCGCGGGTTCGAATTGTCGCTGCGCTATCGCAACGGCCCGATCCAGGCTGCTCTGACCGGATACCGGCAAAGGCTGAGCGACGAGATCGTCGATGTATTCGACTCCGCGACGTTCACGTCGAGTACGGAGAACCGCGCGGACGTCAGCCGGCGGTCGGGCTTGGAAGCCGAAGCCAGCTGGTCGGCGGACGAGCGCCTTCGGCTGACCGCGAATTACAGCTATCTGCGCGCGACACAGCCGGCGGAGAGCCTGGTTGGACAGCTGCGCGAGGTCCGGCGGCCGAAGCACAGTGCGGCCATCGCCGCCGACGGGGTCATCGGCCGGATCACTTACGGTGGCTCGATCGCCTATGTCGGGCGACGGGGCGATACCAACTTCGATGTTTTCCCGGCGCAGCCGGTCAAGCTGGGCGCTTACTGGCTAGCCGGGGCGCGCATCGCGTATCGGGTCGCGCCGGCCATCGACCTGTTCGCGCGCGCCTCCAACCTGTTTGACGAGCGCTATCAGGACGTATTCGGCTATCGCACCGAAGGGCGCGGCCTGTTCGTCGGGGTGGAATTGGGAAAGAAGTAGCTAGTCCGCCGGGGCGTCGGCGATCATCGCCGTGAAATTGGCCTCGGCGGCGAGCTTGCCGTCGACGAGCGCCCGTCCCGCGAACTTGCACACGCTGCTGCGCTTCTGGACGAACTCGACTTCGAGCCGGAGGAGGACGCCAGGCTCGACCGGCTGGCGAAACTTCGCGCCCTCGATGGCCATGAAATAAACCAGCTTGCCCGACCCGGCGAGGCCAAGCGATTCGACCGCCAGCACGCCGGCCGCCTGGGCCAGCGCTTCGACGATCAGAACGCCCGGCATGATCGGACGTCCGGGGAAATGACCCTGGAAGAACTGCTCGTTCATCGTCACCGCCTTGATGGCGACGATGCCGGTGTCCGGGTCGAGGCTTTCGACCCGGTCGACGAGCAGCAAGGGGTAGCGATGCGGGAGCGCCGCCATCACCCGCCGGATATCCAGCGGGCCGATAGCCGTCGCTCCCGCCTGTTCGCTCACCGGCCCTGCGGCTGCTGCTGCTGCGGCTGCGCCTGCTGCGGCAGCGGCGTGACACTGACCGACGGCAAGGCGCTGTTGAGGCCGCTCAGCACTTCGGCGGTGACGTCGATGCTGTTGTCATTGGCCAGCGTGGCGCTCTTCGACAGCGCGATCATCGCACCGCGACGCGCACGGACCTGCTCGACGACCGAAATCAGCCGAACGCCAATCTGCTGCTGCACATGGGCGGCAGTCGACTGCAGCGTGCGCTGGGTCGTTTCGATTTCCTGGCTCGCCTGCTGCTGCTTGGTCTGGAAGGCGCGAATGCGGGCTTGAAGGGCGGCGTCCGGAGCCTTGTCGCCAAGCTTGTCGACGGTGTCCTGGATCGGCTTGCCTTCCGTTTCGATCTGCTGGCGAAGCGTCTGCGCACGGGTGCGAAGCGCGGTTTCCTTCTGCTGGATCTGGGAACGGGCCGACACGCAGGCGGTGCAGGTTTCCATGATGGTGTCGGTGTCGACCATGATGATCGGCGGACGCTGGGCCGAAGCGACCGTCGGAATGGACACGGCAGTCGCCGCAAACGCGGCCGCTACGAAGAATTTCTTCATCAGAATTGGGTTCCTACGTTGAATGAAAACAGCTTGGTGTCGTCGCCTTCCTGCTTGAGCAGGGCCTTGGCGATGTCGATCCGCAAGGGACCGAACGGGGACACCCAGTTGACGCCGACGCCGATCGACAGGCGCGGCTTGGGCGAATTGCCGACGAACACTTCCTTGAAGCCGTTGCTGCGGATGTAGCCCGCTGGGCAGGCGACAGGGTCGCCCGGAAGGATGTCGATGGAATCGCCCGGCACCGTCGGCGTGGCGATGCGGGTGCAGTTGGCGACGAGATCGGTCAGGTTCGGCTTCTTCAGCCCCCAGACGGAGCCGATATCGACGAACGCGGACGGACGCAGGCCGAGACTGCGGATGCCCGCGCTGACCGGCACTTCGAGCTCCAGCCGGCCCATGTAATAGGCATGGCCGCCTAGGGCGTCGTTGACACGCTGATTGTCGCCGCTCGGCTCGGCGATCTCGCCAAGGTCGTTGTAAGGCAAGCGCAGGATGCGCGGGCCGATGCCGCGAATGTCGAAGCCGCGCATCTGGGCGCCGAAGAAGCGGTCGGTCAGGCGCACGGGATCGCGGCCCGGACCCGGGGAGTTCTGGAAGGAGTGAATGTAGCCACCTTCGAGGTGGGCAGAGAGGATCCAGCCGGCCCCGAAGCTCTTGTACTTCGTCGCATCGGCGCGGGTGCGCAGGTAACGAACATCCCCGCCAAGGCCGGCGAAGTCCTGGCTCATGGTGACGCGCTGGCCACGGGTGGGACGGATACCGTCGGTATCGTCATAAGCCAGCGAGTAGCCGACCGACGATGTCACCCGGGTACCGATTTCGTCGCACAAATAGCGTCCGGCCCGAAGCGGGTCGCAGACCGGCTCGTTCGGCCCGTCCGGACCGTCGGGATCGCTGTAATAGAGCGCCTTGCTCAACGAGATCTTGTCCTGGACCAGCGAGTAGCGGGTACCGAAGATCAGATATTCGGTGACGGGGAAGCCCATGCGCAGACCGCCGCCGGTGCTGACCTGCGAATAGGTCGTGTTGCGCGATCCGCCGACGTAGTTGAAGCTGCTGTAGTCGCGGCGGAACAGCTGGCCGCCGAGCAGGATGTTCTTGTCGAGGAAATAGGGGTCAGTGAAGCCGGCCGAGATCGACTTGGAATAGCGCGACCAGCTCAGCCCGGCGTCGAGCACCTGTCCCATGCCGCGGAAGTTGGTCTGCTGAACCGAAAGCGACAGGAGGAAGCGTTCCAGGCTGGAATAACCAGCCGAAAACTGCAGCTGCCCGGTCGGCTTTTCCTGCACGTCGACGCCCAGGACAACGCGATCGGGGCCGGAACCCTCCGTCTGCTTGATCTCCAGATTCTCCTGGAAGAAGCCGAGCGACTGGATGCGGTCCTGCGAGCGCTTAATCTTGATCGCGTTGAAGGCGTCGCCTTCGTTGACGCGGAATTCACGGCGGATGACCTTGTCGCGGGTCACCGTATTGCCGTTGATCTGGATATCTTCGACGTAGACGCGCGGGCTTTCGCCGACGCGGAAGGTGACGTCCATCGTGCGCGCTTCGGGATTGCGCTTGTACGACGGGTCGATGCTCGCAAAGGCATAGCCAAGGGCGCCGGCGGTCGCGCTGAGCGCCGTCACCGTATCCTCGACCGCCTTGGCGTCGAACCATTCGCCGGGCTTCAGCCCGACCTGCTGCAATACCTTTTCCTTGGGCAGGTCGCGGATGCCGCTGGCCGCGTCGACAGCGCCGAACTTGTAGCGCGGGCCTTCCTCGACGACGTACGTGATGATGAAGTCCTGCCGGTCCGGCGTCAGTTCGGCCAGCGCGGAAACGACGCGGAAGTCGGCATAGCCCTCGGTCAGGTAGAAGGCGCGAAGCTTCTGCTGGTCGGCGGCAAGGCGATCAGGGTCGTAGGTGTCATTAGACTTGAGGAAGCCGAGTACGCCGCCGGCCTGGCGGGTATACATTTCCTTGCGCAGCCGGCCGTCGCCATAGGCTTCGTTGCCGATGATGTTGATCCGGCGGACTTTTGATTCCGCACCTTCGTAAATTTCGAAGATCAGGTCGACGCGGTTCTGGTCGAGCTGCACGATCTTGGGCTCGACGCGCGCGGCGAAGCGGCCCTGGCGCTTGTACAGTTCGATGATGCGGTCGACGTCGGCGCGGACCTTGGAGCGAGTAAAGATTTCGCGCGGCTTGAGCTGGATTTCCGGCGTGATCTTGTCGTTCTTCAGCCGCCGATTGCCTTCCAGCACGATGCGGTTGATGACCGGGTTTTCCTGCACGGTGATGAGGATGGCGCCGGTTTCCGCGCCGGTAATCACGACGTCGGAGAACAATTCCGTCGCGTAAAGATCCTTCAGCGCCTGATCGAGCGTTTCCGCCGAATACCCCTGGCCGGGCTGCAATCCGGAATAGGAAATGATCGTGCCGGTTTCGAGACGCTGGCTCCCGCGCACGGAGATCGAGCGGATGGTGCCCGTCACCTGCGGCGCGGCCTGCACGGTGGCGACCTGCGGCTGCGGCGCGGGCTGAACGGCCGCAGGCGCGGCCGGGGCCGTCTCCGGAGCCGCCTGGGACATGGCGGGTGCGGCCCATCCACCAAGGATGGTGCCGACCAGAAGCATCGCACCTGCGCGCTTCGAAAATTTCGCTTTTGCTGGAATCACGCGTCCCCGCCCTTGAAAATCACGCCGTCAGCGGTTGCTGCGGCTTTATCGGATGTGCAGCCCCTGCCCCAAGCGACCTAGCCAATCAAGCGCCCGAGCCCTTCCCACAGGCCAAATGAGCCAAGATCGTTCACGGTCGTGAACAGCATCAACGCAAGAAGCAGTGCCAACCCTCCACGGAACGCCCACTCCTGCGCCTGAGCGCTAACCGGCCGGCGCCGGACCGCCTCAATCGAATAGAAGAGGAGATGACCGCCATCCAGCATCGGGACTGGCAACAAGTTGATGAATCCGAGATTAATTGAGAACAGCGCCAGCAGCGATACGAACTGGAACAAGCCCAGCGATGCCTGTTGCCCGGCGACCTGAGCCATCTTCAGCGGACCGCCCAGTTCCTTCACCGATCGGCGACCGGTCAGAATCTGCCACAGCCCCTCGACGGTGACCCGAGTCAGGTTCCACGTGGTGTTGACCGCTTCCGGCAGCAGTTGCGCCGGCGGCAGGGTCACCAGCCCGCGCTGGGTAGCGTAAAAGCCAAGCTGGCCCATCCGGTACTTCTGCCCGAAGCGGTCGACTTCCTCATACACCCCGAGCTTGGTGCTTGCCTCGCGCTCCTGCCCGTCGCGCGTGAAGCGGACGGTCACCACTTCGCCGGGACGAAGGGCGACGATACGCTGGATGTCCTCGAACGTGCCGGTAGCCTGGCCGGCAATTGCCTCGATACGGTCGCCGGGCTGGATCCCGATGCTGGCGGCGGCGCTTTGCGACACCACCGCGCGAACGACATTGGGGGTGCGAGGAACGCCGAAGGCGGCAAAAAAGAAAACGAAGATGACGATCGCCAGAAGGAAATTGGCCATCGGTCCGGCCAGAACCACGAGAAAGCGCTGCCACACCGGCTTGCCGGCAAAGCTGCGCGGATCGGTCGGCATCTCGGCAGCGGGTTCGCTGGCCGCCGAAGCGTCGCCGACGAAGCGGACATAACCGCCCAGCGGAAGCCAGCCGACCTTCCAGCGCGTCCCCTGCCGGTCGGTCCATCCCGCGACTTCCCGGCCGAAACCGATCGAGAATGTCTCGGCGCCCACGCCGAACAGGCGGCCGACCAGATAATGGCCAAGCTCGTGGAAGAAGACGAGGGGACCGATCGCGCAGACGAAAGCGACGACGATCAGCCAGATCGGCGGTTGTTCAAGCATCGGCGTCAGCCTTCGCAATATAGTCCGTCACGCGCGTACGGGTTTCGCGGTCCAACGCGATGACTGCGTCGATCGACGCCGGTGTCGTGCCCGACGCCCGCTCGAGAGCAGTTTCCACCAGCGCGGCGATCTCGACGAAGCCGATCCGCCCGGCAAGGAAGGCCTCGACCGCAATCTCGTTGGCGGCGTTGAGGAGGATCGCGGCGTCACCCCCCTGCTCCAGCGCTTCCCGCGTCAGGCGCAGCGCCGGAAAACGCTCAGTGTCCGGATCCTCGAAATCGAGCCGGCCAAGATCCGCCAATGACAACCGCTCGGACGGTGTCTCCATCCGCTCCGGCCAGGCCAGCGTGTAGGCGATCGGGATGCGCATGTCCGCCGATCCAAGCTGCGCCAGCATCGATCCGTCGACGAACTCGACCAGCGAATGCACCACCGACTGCGGGTGGACGACGATGTCTATGCGCTCCGACGGCAGGCCGAACAGGTGATGCGCCTCGATCAATTCCAGCCCCTTGTTCATCAGCGTGGCGGAATCGACCGAGATCTTCGCCCCCATGTCCCAGCGCGGGTGCGCCACCGCCTGGGCCGGCGTGGCATCGGCCATCCGCTCGCGCGTCCAATCACGGAACGGCCCGCCGCTGGCGGTCAGGATCAGTCGTGAGACGTCCTCGGAACGGCTTCCGGCAAGGCACTGAAAAATAGCGTTATGCTCACTGTCGACCGGAAGCATGGTCGCGCCGCTGGTCCGTGCCGCATCAGTCATCAGCGATCCAGCCGTGACCAGTGCTTCCTTGTTGGCCAGCGCGACGGTCTTGCCCGCCTCGACTGCTGCCATAGTCGGCACCAGTCCCGCGCAACCGACGATCGCGGCCATGACCAGCTCGGCCTCGCCCGTTGCTGCCTCCGCCAGGGCGGCTTCGCCCGCAGCTGCCCGGCAGTCGGTTCCAGACAGCGCCGCGGCAAGATCGGCGTATCGACCTTCATCCGCAACCACCGCAAGCCGCGCGCCGGTGCGCCGCGCCGCGTCGGCCAGCGCGTCGACGTTACGATTGGCGGTCAGCGCCACCACCTCGAATCGCTCCGGCGACCGCTCGACAAGGTCCAGGGTCGATTGGCCGACCGACCCGGTCGCACCGAGGATTGCGATCTTGCGGGTCATGCGGCGCCTGCAAGCACGGCAATGGCGGTCAGGATCGCAACCGGCAGCAGGCCGTCGAGCCGGTCGAAAATCCCGCCGTGCCCTGGAAGCAGGTTGCCGCTATCCTTGACGCTCGCCCGCCGCTTCATCCAGCTTTCGAACAGGTCGCCGCCCTGCGCCGCCACCGCGAACAGCGGTGCCAGCAGGATCAGGACCAGGTGCATGCCGTTGGCAAGCACCCAGGCGCCGCCAAACAGGCTGGCCGCGGCAACGCCCCCGTAAAGGCCGGCCCAGGTCTTGTTCGGGCTGATCGTGGGCGCCAGCTTTGGCCCGCCGATCGCGCGGCCGGCGAAATAGGCGCCGATGTCCGTCGCCCAGGTCACCAGAAACACCCACAATAGCAGCGCCAGCCCGTCCTCCGCACGGTCGCGGATCCATAGCAATGCGAGGGCGCTCAGGAGCGCATACACAAATCCGAGCACCTGCCAGTGCAGGCCCCAGCCCTTCGCCAGCCGCGTCCATTCGTAGAATACGGCGGTGGCCGCCGCGGCCGCGAGGATCGCAAAGGCATAGCCGCCGATGACCGCAGCGCCGAGTGCGACCAGGATCAGGGCGATGCCCGTGACAACACGAAGACCCATCTCGTTCATCGGCCGCCGAACCTTCGCTGGCGTACCGCAAACTGTTCCAGCGCCGCATTGAAGGCCGCCTCGTCGAAGTCGGGCCACAAGACCGGCGTGAACAACAACTCCGCATAGGCCGCCTGCCAAAGCAGGAAGTTGGAGAGCCGTACTTCGCCCGATGTGCGGATCAGCAGATCGAGTGGCGGCAGGCCGGCCGTATCCAGCTCCGCCTCCATGGCAGCCTCGTCGATCGCTGCCGCATCCATCTCCCCCGCGACAACGCGACGGGCCAGGCTGGCCGCGGCGCGCGCGATCTCGGTCTGCGATCCGTAATTGAGCGCGACCACCAGGGTCAGCCGGGTGTTGCCAGCGGTGCGGTCGACGGCCGCTTCGAGCTGCGCCGCCAGTGCCGGCCCAAAGGCCGTATAATTCCCGATCAGGCGCAGCTTCACGCCTTCGTCGCACAGGCGCTGGAGCTCGCGCTCGACATAGTAGCGCATCAGCCCTTTGAGGTCGGCGATCTCCTCGTCCGACCGGCGCCAGTTCTCCGACGAAAAGGCGTAAAGCGTGAGTATGTCGACGCCGGCGTCGACCGCCGCCTGCAAGGTCTTGCGGACGGCTTCCGCGCCAGCCTTGTGCCCGGCCGCACGCGGCAGGCCGCGCTGCTTCGCCCAGCGACCGTTGCCGTCCATGATGATGGCGACATGGCGCGGGACGGCCCCGCCGGTCATGGCAGCGGCCGCATCCCCGCCGGCATCAGCGGCGGCGGGCGACCTCACTTGCCGAGGATTTCCTTTTCCTTGGCGTCGGAAAGCTCGTCGATTTCCTTGATCGTGTCGTCGGTCAGCTTCTGGACGTCCGTCTCAAGCCGCTTGCGTTCGTCCTCGCTTATCTCGTTCTTCTTCTCGTCGGTCTTGAGCTGGTCCATCCCGTCACGGCGGACGTTGCGGACGGCGACCTTGGCTTTCTCGGCATATTGGCCGGTCAGCTTGGCCAGTTCCTTGCGGCGGTCCTCGGTCAGGTCGGGGATCGGCAGGCGCACCAGCTGGCCGTCGGTGACCGGGTTGAGGCCGAGGCCTGCAGCATGGATCGCCTTTTCGACCGGCGAGACGTTCGACCGGTCCCACACCTGCACGGTCAGCAGGCGCGGTTCGGGCACCGACACCGTCGCGACCTGATTGAGCGGCATGTGCGCTCCATAAACCTCGACCTGGATGCTATCGAGCAGCGCGGTGGAAGCGCGGCCCGTGCGAAGCCCCGACAGGTCGTGCTTCAGCGCTTCGACCGCACCGTGCATGCGGCGCTGAAGGTCGGATTTGTCCATGGTCATTATCTACTCCTCGTTCTGGACGATCGTCGCCGTCCCGCCACCCGCGATCACCTCGGCAAGGTTGCCGGGCTGGCGGATGTTGAACACGACGATCGGAATGTTGTTGTCTCGGCACAGGGCCACCGCCGCGGCGTCCATGACCTTGAGGTCGTCGCTCAGCACCCGGCGGAAGCTCAGATGGTCGTAGCGGGTCGCGTCGGAATCCTTTTTCGGGTCGGCGGTGTAGACGCCGTCCACGCTGGTCCCCTTGAACAGCGCGTCGCAGCCCATCTCCGCGGCGCGCAGGGCGGCAGCGGTGTCGGTGGTGAAATATGGGTTGCCGGTGCCAGCGGCGAATATGACGATCCGGCCCTTTTCCATGTGCCGCATCGCCCGCCGGCGAATGTACGGCTCGCACACGGCCGCCATCGGGATGGCCGACAGCACGCGCGTATCGATGCCCTGGTCCTCCAGCGCGTTCTGCAACGCCAGCGCATTCATGACCGTCGCCAACATCCCCATGTAATCGGCGCTGGTGCGGTCGAAGCCCTTGGCCGCCGCGGCGATGCCGCGGAAGATGTTTCCGCCCCCAACGACCAGGCACAATTCATGGCCTTGCGCCTTGGCGGATGCGATTTCGGCAGCCAGGCCATTGACCGTTTCCGGATCGATCCCGAACTGCCCCTGCCCCATCAGCGCCTCGCCGGACAGCTTCAGCAGGATTCGGTTGAAGCGCGGGCGGCTCATGTCGCTGGGAAATCCTCAAGATTATGGCGGGGCGGCCACGCTTTATGGCGCTGCCACCCGATTGCCAACAGCCTTGCGCGTTGACGGCGATTTGTCCGGGCGTGCCGGCTCCTCGCATGCGGAAAAGCCGCCCAAAAGAAAGAGGCGGCCAGGCTCGCTGCCCGACCGCCTCCTTGCTTTGCTTCGAACGGGCCGCTCTTAGGCGACCGGCTCGTCCTTTTTCTGGCCGGCGGCTGCCGCGACTTCCGCCGCGAAATCGCCCTGCTCCTTCTCGATGCCCTCGCCCAGCTGGAAGCGGACGAACTCGGAGATCGTGATCGCCGAGCCGGCTTCCTTGCCGGCAGTGGCAAGGACGTCGGCAACCGCAGTCTTGTTGTCCATCACGAACAGCTGAGACAGCAGAGCGTTTTCCTTGCGGAACTTGTTGAGACCACCTTCGACCATCTTTTCGATGATGTTGTCGGGCTTGCCGCTTTCGCGAGCCTTTTCCATCGCGATGCCACGTTCGCGCTCGACCAGTTCGGGATCGAGATCGTCGGCGTTCAGCGCCAGCGGGTTGGCCGCGGCGATGTGCATCGCGATCTGCTTGCCGATCGACTGCAGCGTGTCGGCATCGGCTTCGCTTTCAAGCGCGACGAGCACGCCGATCTTGCCAAGGTTCGGAGCGACCGCGTTGTGCACGTAAGGCACGACCGCGCCATTGGTCACGCTCAACAGCGTCGACCGGCGCAGCGACTGGTTCTCGCCGATGGTGGCGATGTTGTCGGTCAGCTTTTCCTCGACCGTTCCGCCGCCCGGATAGGAGGCAGTCTTCAACGCTTCGATGTCGCCGTCCGCCTTGAGCGCGAGCTCGGCGACGTTGCGGACGAAGTCCTGGAACTGGTCGTTCTTGGCGACGAAGTCGGTTTCCGAATTGACTTCGACGGCGGCGCCGCGCGTGCCTTCGACAGCCAGGCCGACAAGGCCTTCGGCGGCGGTACGGCCCGCCTTCTTGGCGGCAGCGGCGAGGCCCTTGGCGCGCAGCCAGTCGACCGACGCTTCCATGTCGCCGTTATTCTCGTTGAGCGCCTTCTTGCAATCCATCATGCCGGCGCCGGTGCGCTCGCGCAGTTCCTTGACGGTAGCGGCGGTGACTTCAGCCATTCTCTTCGTCCTTTCGCTCCCCTCCCGGTCGCGGAAGGGGTTTGGGAGGGAATATGGGGGACGGAGCCCGTTTCGACAGGCCCCGTCCTCGATCCCTCCCGCAATGGGGGAGGGAAAATTGCGGTTAAGCCTGGAGCGCGGCTTCCGCGGGCGGCTCGGCCATCGCGCCGATATCCACGCCCTTGGCCTGCGCTTCGCCGCTGCGGCCGGACATGGCGGCATTGGCGATGGCGTCGCAATACAGGCGAATGGCGCGGCTGGCGTCATCGTTGCCCGGAACCGGGAAAGCGATGCCCGTCGGATCGCTGTTCGAATCGAGGATGGCAACGACCGGGATGCCCAGCGTGTTGGCTTCCTTGACCGCCAGCTCTTCCTTGTTGGTGTCGACGACGAACATGACGTCCGGCAGGCCGCCCATGTCGCGAATGCCGCCCAGCGACTTTTCGAGCTTGTCGCGCTCGCGGGTCAGCTGGAGAACTTCCTTCTTTGTCAGGCCGGCGGTGTCGCCGCCGAGCTGCTCTTCAAGGCTCTTGAAGCGCTTGATCGAGTTGGAAATGGTCTTCCAGTTGGTCAGCATGCCGCCGAGCCAGCGGTGGTTGACGAAATGCTGGCCGCTGGCGCCCGCCGCTTCCGCGATCGGGTCCTGCGCCTGGCGCTTGGTGCCGACGAACAGCACCTTGCCGCCGCGGGCAACGGTCTGCTGAACGAAATCGAGCGCGCGCGAGAACAGCGGCACGGTCTGCGACAGATCGATGATGTGAACACCGTTGCGGTCGCCGAAAATGTACGGCTTCATCCGCGGATTCCAGCGGTGGGTCTGGTGGCCGAAATGCGATCCGGCTTCGAGCAATTGCTGCAGGGTGACGACAGGGGCCGCCATATTCAGTCTCCTTCCGGTTATGCCTCGGTAGAGCCAGTCACCAGCCTTGCGGCCAGCACCGGTATGTCAGCTCCACCTGTGGGATGCGCGGCGCCCTAGCCGAAGCCGCTCGCCGTTTCAACCGCTTAGGTGGGTTCGGGCAGTGCCGGTTGACAAGGGAGAACAAAGCAGGAACATTGTCTCGTCCCGCCATCGTGGCTGGGGCCGAACGGAACAAAAGAAGTCCGATTCGGTTTTGCCGGTAACAAGGGACGATCCGATGCTCGAACCAATTGGCACTCTGATTTTTCTGATGACGCTGTGGCTGGCGTTCAAGGTCGCCGTCGAGCTTCTCGACGACAGCGGCGGGCGGATCCTTTCCGCCCTGCTGCTGCGCCCCGCCCCCGGCACGATGCAGACCGCGCGAATCGCGGTTCGGGTCAGCCGTCGCCGTGAAGCGATGCCGGCGCCGCGGACGGTCCGGATGCAGTGGCGCGACGCCGCCTGACCCGGGCATAGCTGGCGACGCTGAACGGGATCATCGCGGCGTACAGTCCCGCGATCGCGAGCAAGGTAAGCCACGGGTTGGTCAGCAGCGCCGCGCCGAGCAGGCCGATGCCCGCGAGCGCGAATATCCTCGATGAGCGGCGAATGCGCAGGCTGGACCAGCTGAAGGTCGCGACGCTCGAAATCATCAGCAAGGCTACTACGATGATCCACGGCATGGTGACGTACCAGGCCCGGAATTCGTCGTTGCCGGTAATCAGCCACAGATAGATCGGGATGAACGCCACCCCTGCCCCGGCGGGCGCGGGCACACCAGTAAGGTAGCCGGCGGACTTGTGCGGCTGATCGTCGGCATCAATCCGCGCGTTGAACCGCGCCAGGCGCAGCGCGCAGGCGAGCGCGATTGTCAACGAGGCGGTCCAGCCGAACTGCGGCGCCTCATGCAGCGACCACAGGAACATGATCAGCGCCGGCGCGACCCCAAAGGCGATGACGTCGGACAGGCTGTCGAGTTCTGCGCCGAAACGGCTGTCGGCGCGCAGCAGCCGCGCGATCCGCCCGTCCATCGCGTCGAGCACGCCCGCCCCGACGATACAGGCCAAGGCGATTTCCCAATGATTGGGGTTGCCCTCCGCCGCGGTGATCGCAAAGCGCACGCCGGTCAGGCCGAAGCATAACGCGAGAGCGGTGACGGCGTTGGGCGCCAGCGCGCGAAATGGAATGCCGGCCCTGCCCTCGCGGCCGTCGCTCACTGGCTGGTGCCCTTGAGCTTCGGGTCGAGCCCCAGGTCAGCAAGCACGGTCTCGCCGGCGATCGAGCGCTGGCCGAGCAGGACCAGCGGCCCGGTTCCAGCGGGCAGATAGACGTCGACCCGACTGCCGAAGCGGATCAGGCCGATGCGTTGGCCCGCGCCGACGCTTTCGCCTTCCTGGACAAAGGTCAGGATGCGGCGTGCGACCAAGCCGGCGATCTGGGTGACGCCGATCTTGTAGCCGCCAGCGGCCTCAATCAGGAAATGCTGCCGCTCATTGTCCTCGCTGGCCTTGTCTAGATCGGCGTTGAGAAACTTGCCCGGCACATAGGCCATCTTCAGCACCCGTCCCGCCACCGGCGAGCGATTAATGTGGACGTCGAACACGCTCATGAAAATCGACACGCGGGTCATCTCCGCGTCCTCGAGCATACCGGCGCCGGCCAGTTCGCGTGGAGGCGGCACCTTGGCGATCATGGTGATCAGGCCGTCGGCCGGGGCGACGATCAGGTTGGCCCCTTCAGGCGTCGTGCGGATGGGATCGCGGAAGAATGCGGCGACCCAGATCGTCAATCCGACCAGCAGCCAGCCGACGAAATGGCTGATCCCGCTGTACACCACGATCGTGAGGACCGCGGCGATGAGCAGGAACTTGCGTCCCTCCGGGTGAACGGACGGAAAACGCCATTTGACGTTGGTGGTGACGAGCGGATTGTCCGGCTTTTCGAGCTCAGGCATGCCCCGCCCTTAAAGACGCTTGCCGCCCGGCACAATCGCCCCGCGCGGTTGCCTTGCCTCCGGCCCATCGCCTATGCGCCCCGCAACCCAGAAAGACAGCAGGACGCACATGGCCAAGATCAAGGTGAAGAATCCGGTCGTCGAACTCGACGGCGACGAAATGACTCGAATCATCTGGCAGTGGATTCGCGAACGGTTGATCCTGCCCTATCTCGACGTCGACCTGCTTTATTATGACTTGTCCGTCGAAAAGCGGGACGAGACCGACGACAAGATCACGGTCGAAGCGGCCGAGTCAATCAGACAGCACGGCGTGGGCGTCAAATGCGCGACGATTACCCCCGACGAGGCGCGGGTCGAGGAGTTCGGCCTCAAGAAGATGTGGAAATCGCCCAACGGCACCATCCGCAACATCCTTGGCGGCGTCGTTTTCCGCGAACCGATCGTAATGGACAACGTCCCGCGGATCATTCCGGGCTGGACCGACCCCATCGTTGTCGGCCGCCATGCCTTCGGCGACCAGTATAAGGCTACCGATTTCCTCGTCCCGGGCCCGGGCAAGCTTACGATGAAGTGGACTGGCGAGAACGGCGAAGAGCTGGATTACGAAGTTTTCGACTTCCCCAGCTCGGGCGTCGCCATGGGCATGTACAATCTCGACGAGTCCATCCGCGACTTCGCCCACGCCTGCTTCAACTACGGGCATAATCGCGGCTGGCCGGTCTACCTGTCCACCAAGAACACCATCCTCAAGGCCTACGACGGACGCTTCAAGGACATCTTCCAGGAGATTTACGAGAGCGATTACAAGGCCAAGTTCGAAGAAGCTGGGATCGAATACCAGCATCGCCTGATCGACGACATGGTCGCCTCCGCGCTCAAGTGGAGCGGCAAGTTCATCTGGGCGTGCAAGAATTACGATGGCGACGTCCAGTCGGACCAGGTCGCGCAGGGCTTCGGTTCGCTTGGCCTGATGACCTCCGTTCTGATGACTCCGGACGGCAAGACGGTCGAAGCCGAAGCCGCGCACGGAACCGTCACGCGCCATTATCGTATGCATCAGCAAGGCAAGGCGACGTCGACCAATCCGATCGCGTCCATCTTCGCCTGGGCCGAGGGGCTCAAGTATCGCGGCAAGTTCGACGAGACGCCGGACGTGGTGCGTTTTGCGGAAACGCTCGAAAAGGTCTGCGTCGACACGGTCGAAGGCGGGCAGATGACCAAGGACCTTGCGATCCTCGTCGGCCCCGAACAGCCGTGGCTGACGACGGAACAGTTCTTCGAAGCGATCCGCGCCAACCTTGAAAAGGCGATGGCCGCCTGGGCCTGAGCCTGGGAGACATCGTGAACAACCAGAAGTCCAAGGCAAGGCTCGATATCCGCCAGGCCACGGTCGCCGACACGGCGGCCGTCGCCGACTTGGTCCACCGCAGCTATTCCGACCTGCCCGGCTACACCGAGGCGGAGATCCGGGCGCAGATCAACAATTATCCCGAAGGCTGCTTCGTCGCGGTCCTCGACGACCGGATCGTCGGCTATTGCGCGTCGCTGCGTATCGATGAGGACGTCGCGCTGCATCCGCACAGCTGGCGCGAGATCACCGGCGGCGGCGTCGGATCGCGCCACGACCCCACGGGTGACTGGCTTTACGGGTACGAACTGTGCGTGGACCCGAAAGAGCGCGGGACCCGCCTCGGCCGCCGGCTGTACGAGGAACGTCGCGAACTGGCCGAACGGCTGGGATTGAGCGGCATTGCCTTTGCCGGACGGATGCCCAACCTCGCCAAGAACAAGCGTAAGGTGTCCGGGCCGAAAGATTATCTGGAGAAAGTCGAACAGGGGAAGATCCACGACCCCGTGCTCCGATTCCAGCTGGCCAACGGCTTCACGCCGGTGGAGATTCTCGAAGACTATATCCCGTCGGATTCACGGTCGCTCGGGAACGCCGTGCTGATGATCTGGCGCAACCCTTACGTCGAAAGCGACAAGCCCAAGTCCTTCCGCCTGCCGCGCGGCGTGGAAAGCGTTCGCGTCGCCACCTGCCAGTTGCAGGCGCGTGCCGTGAAGGACTTCGCGGAGTTCATCAATAATATAGAGTATTTCGTTGATATCGCTGCGGATTACCGCGCCGACTTCATTCTCTTCCCGGAGCTGTTCACGCTCTCGCTGCTGTCGTTCGAGGAGAAGAATCTGACGCCCATGGAGGCGATCGAGAAGCTTTCGACCTACACGCCACGGATCCGCCAGGCGCTGACCGACATGGCGTTGAAGTATAACATCAACATCATTGGCGGTTCGCACCCGACGCGTGCCGACGACGGCGATATCCAGAACGTCGCCTTCATCTGCCTTCGCGACGGCGCGGTGCATGAGCAGGAGAAGATCCACCCCACGCCCAACGAGCGCTACTGGTGGAACATCAAGGGCGGCGACAGCATCGACGCCATCCAGACCGATTGCGGCCCGATCGGCGTGCTGATCTGCTACGATAGCGAGTTCCCGGAGCTTGCGCGGCGCCTCGCCGACCAGGGTGCGCGTATCCTGTTCGTCCCCTTCTGCACCGACAATCGGCAGGGCTATATGCGCGTGCGCTATTGCAGCCACGCGCGGGCGGTCGAGAACCAGTGCTTCGTCGTCCTGTCCGGCAACGTCGGCAACCTGCCGAAAGTCGACAACATGGACATCCAATATGCGCAAAGCTGCATCCTGACGCCCTGCGACTTCCCCTTCGCCCGCGACGGCATCGCGGCCGAAGCAAGCGAGAATGTCGAGACGCTGACGATCAGCGACATCAACCTCGCCGATCTCAACTGGGCGCGAGCGGAAGGCACGGTGCAGACGCTGACCGATCGCCGCTTCGACCTTTACGATATCAAATGGGCCAAGCCGAAGGGCCAGACGGCACCGCAGACGACCGGCCGAGCACCGCTCCGCACGGCCCGGGCGGCGGTTAGGCGACCGGCGCCGCCGGCACCTCCACATGTTCCTGCCGGATGCCGTGACCGATGAAATAGCCGGGGATCCGGCGCAGCAACGGAAAACGGTCGAACAGGCGCATGATCAGCGGCGGCCGCTCGCCAAAGCCGGCCTTCCCTTCGATCACCGGCCTCAACACCCTCTCGTGAACCGTCCGTTGCGCACCCTGAATGATGCGCGTCGGCAGCATGCGCCGCTCCTGCACACGGCCGAGCAAACCGTCGACCGACTTGCCGTCGCGGATCGGCGGCGCGAGCATGTTGGCGGTACAGACGGCGTCCTGAATGGCGAGGTTTATACCGATCCCGCCGACGGGGCTCATCGCGTGGGCGGCATCGCCGATCGCCAGCAATCCCGGTTTGTACCAGCAGGACAGCCGGTCGAGGCTGACCGACAGCAGCTTGACGGCGTCGAAGTCGGGCAATGCCCGCTCCAGGTCTGGCATCCCCGGGGATGTCGCGGCCACTTCTGCCCGGAATTGCTCGATCCCGCGCGCCCGGATGGCGTCCGCCGCCCTTGGCGATGACGAAGGCGCACTGCCAGTAATCGCCGCGGTCGATCATCACGATAAGCCGCGAGCCGTACACCGCGCCGACCAGCGCATTACTCGGCGCCGTCTTGGGAATGGCGAACCAGAAGACGTCGATCGGAGCATCCAGCGATTCCAAGGGCAGGCTGTGGCGGACGATCGAATCGCGACCGTCGCACATCAGCACCAGCCGGCCCGCGCGGATCTCCTGCCCGTCGGCCAGGCGAACCCCGGAGGTCCGCCCGTCGCACTCGATCAACTCGGCGACCTTGGCCTCCATGCGCAGCGAAAAGGTCGGCAGCCGCATCGCCTCGTCGCGCAGGAAGTCGAGAAACTCCCACTGCGGCATCATCGCGATGAACGGCGCGGGCATGTTGAGGTGGGTCAGGTCGCCGACCGTCATCATGCGCCCGTTCCAGCTGATTTCGGCGCGTTCAATGCGATTGTGCGGCCGTTTCAGGAATTTTTCGAGCAACCCGACCTCGTCGAGGATCTGCATCGTCGAAGGGTGGACCGTGTCTCCGCGAAAATCGCGAAAGAAGTCGGCGTGCTTTTCAAGCACCTGCACCGTGCAGCCGGAACGGGCGAACAGGAAACCTGCCATCATCCCCGCTGGACCCCCACCGACGATGACAATGTCCGGATCTGCCGCCATGACGTCAGCTAATCCGGCAAGGCCTGCGGTGACAAGACGGCGGGCGACTGCTTAAGTGCGGTCATGCATGGCAGCGGCGATCTTGGCACTTCGGGCTTCAGCGACGCGCTGGTGATACTCGGCGCTGCCGGGATCGTCATTCCGGCCTTTGCCCGCCTGCGCATCAGCCCGATCATCGGCTTCATCCTCGTCGGCGCCCTCGTCGGGCCAGCGGCACTCGGAGCGATGGGCAACGATTATCCGTGGCTCAACTTCATTACAATCTCCAACCCGGAATCGATCGAGCCGTTCGCCGAATTGGGCGTCATCCTGCTGCTCTTTTCGATCGGCCTGGAATTATCCTTTCGCCGGTTGTGGACGATGCGGCGGCTCGTGTTCGGCGTCGGCGCCGCCGAATTGTTCGGCGCGGCGGCGATCATCGGCGTCGCCCTCCACCTGATCGGCCAAGGCTGGCAGGGCGCAATCGGACTCGGGCTCGCCCTCGCCCTCTCCTCCACCTCGCTGGTCATTCCGCTGGTCGGCACGCGCAGCGCAGTCGGGCGGTCGGCGCTCGGCATGTTGTTGTTCGAAGACGTGGCAATTGTCCCCATCGTCTTCCTGCTGGGCGCCATGGCCCCGCATTCCGCGGAGGCCGGGCTTGGCGCGCTGGCCCAGACACTGGCCCTCGGCGGGTTAGCCGCCGCCGGTCTGCTGATCGGCGGCCGCTTCGTCCTTCCCCGGCTGTTCGCCCAGGCGGCGCGCACCAAGAGCCCGGAGCTATTCCTGGCGGCCTGCCTCCTGGTGGTCATCGTCAGCAGCCTGATCACCTCCGCAGTCGGCTTTTCCCCGGTCTTCGGCGCACTTATCGCCGGCATCGTCATCGCGGAAACCGAATATCGCGGCGAAGTCGAAGTCATGACCGCGCCAATCCGCGGGCTCGGCCTGGGCATTTTCCTCATCACCGTTGGCATGACCCTCAACATCCGGCTGATCATCGGCAGCTGGCAGGAGATTCTTCTGGCAGTGGTCGGCGTGCTGGTGGTCAAGGCTGTGGTCACCGCCACCCTCTTGCGGCTCGAAGGCGCTCGGCCGGCGGTCGCGGCCGAGACCGGTGTATTGATGGCGTCGCCATCCGAAACCACCCTGATCGTCCTGTCCGCAGCCGCCGCGGCGCAACTAATCCGCCCGGAAACCGCCGCTTTCTGGCAAATCGTCACCGCGATCGGTCTGACCATCACACCATTGCTGGCCAAACTTGGGCGGATGGCCGGGCGCCGGGTCGACCGCGAAGCGCCGCAGCGCGTTTCCTCCGCGCTCAAGGAAGGCGGCACCGGCAAGGTGGTGGTGCTCGGTTTCGGCCGCGTCGGGCAGATGGTGGCGGATATGCTTACGGCACATGGTAAGGACTATGTCGCGATCGATTCCGACATCGACGCCGTCAGCGCCGCCGCCAGTGACGGTTATGCGGCGATCTTCGGCGACGTGTCCCACCCGGAACTGATCGAACGCTTGCAAAGCGGCACGCCCAACGCCTTCATCCTGACGATGGATAATCCGGTGCTGGTCGCCACGCTAACCCATCGCCTGCGCGACGCCTTTCCCGACCTGCCGATCATCGCCCGGGCGCGCGATACCACCCACGCGGCACGACTTTACAAGGCCGGTGCCACCGACGCAGTCCCGGAAACGGTCGAAGCCTCGTTGCAGCTGGCGGAGGCCGCGCTGGTCGACCTTGGCGTGGCAATGGGGCCGGTAATCGCCTCGATCCACCAGAAGCGCGACGAATTGCGCGGCCAGATCAAGCTGGAAGCGGACATGGAGGAAGCGCCGCGGCAGCTTGGCCGCCGCCGGCTGCGCGACGCCAGCTGACACGGCGTGTCGCGGCTTCGGCCCATGGAAGAAACTATCCGGCGCGAAGCCTGACCGGAAGGGGAACAAGCGCGCCCGTCGGCGGCTTTCCTTCCTGTACGTTTCAACAGGAGGCCACCATGGGATTTTTCGATTTCTTCAAGAAGGACAAGGGCAAGGAAGTCTTCAAGGAAGACGCCGACGCCCAGGCACGCGCCGAAGCCATCCGCAAGGAAATCGACCGGCTTGGCCTGCCCGGCGACATCAAGGTCGCGGTGGAAGGATCGCGGGTCAAGGTCACCGGCAACGTCCCGGACGACGCTACGCGCCAGAAGCTGGCGGTGATTGTCGGCAACATGCGTCATATCGATAGCGTCGACGACAGCGGCCTGGCCGGTGGCGATGCCAACGCCGCGCAGCCGAAGATCCATGAGGTGCAGAGCGGGGAGACGCTCTCGGCAATCGCCAAGCAATATTACGGCGATCCGAACGCCTACAACAAGATTTTTGAGGCCAATAAGCCGATGCTGAAGGACCCCGACGAAATCTATCCAGGCCAGGTCCTGATCATCCCCGAGGACGCGACCGCGAGCGCCTAGGCCGCAACACTCTCGATAGCGTTCTTGATAGACTGGAGAGCCTCGGCGGCCTTTGCGCCGTCGGGGCCTCCACCCTGGGCCATGTCGGGACGACCGCCACCCCCCTGCCCGCCAAGTGCCGCGACGGCCGCCTTGACCAGTTCGACGGCGCTAACCTGACCGGCAAGGTCTTGCGTGACCCCCACCGCGACGCTGGCGCGGCCATCGTTCACGGCGATCAGCGCGCCGATGCCCGACCCGAGCTTCTGTTTCATGTCGTCCACGGCGCCGCGCAGCCCCTTGGGATCGAGTCCGTCGACCACTTGCCCGATAAACTGGTGACCGTTGACCGTTTCGGTCGATGGCCCTTCGGATCTGCCGCCGCCGCCCATCGCCAGCGCCTTGCGGGCATCCGCCAGCTCCCGCTCCATCCGCTTGCGCTCCTCGACCAACGCGATGACTCGCGCCGGTACCTCGTCGGGCGAGGCTTTCAGGGTTGCAGCGATCTCGCGTAGCTTGGCTTCGCGGTCGCTCAGCCACCGGCGCGCCGCTTCACCGGTCAACGCCTCGATCCGGCGTACGCCCGACGAAACCGCGCTTTCGGAGATGATCTTGAACAGCTGGATGTCGCCAAGCGCGCGGACATGGGTGCCGCCGCATAGCTCGACCGAATAGTCGCTCTCCTCGGTCCGGCCCATCGACAGGACGCGCACTTCGTCGCCGTACTTCTCGCCGAAAAGTGCCATCGCGCCCGCGGCGATCGCTTCGTCCGGAGTCATCAGGCGCGTGGTGACCGTTTCGTTACCGCGGATGTGCGCGTTCACGTCGGCCTCAACCAGCTCGATATTCTCGCGCGTCAAAGCCTTGGGATGCGAAAAGTCGAAACGGAAATAATCGTCCGCGACGAGGCTGCCCTTCTGCGTCACATGCGTACCAAGCCGGTGGCGCAGCGCGGCGTGTAACAGATGGGTTGCGCTATGGTTGGCGCGGATGCGGTCGCGGCGGGCGGTGTCGACTTTTTGCTGGACCGTCTCGCCGACCGACAATTCGCCTGCGACGACCCTGGTCCGTAGCGCGTGCAATTTGCCGAGTGGCTTCGACGTATCCTCAACTGTGCCTTCGAAACCCTTGAGCGTCGTCAGTTTTCCGGCATCGCCGGTCTGTCCACCGCTTTCGCCGTAGAATGGCGTCTGGTTGAGCAGCACTTGTACTGTTTCACCGACCTCCGCTGCGTCGACGCGCTGGCCGTCCTTGACGATCGCCAGGACGACGCCCTCGCCCTCGTTGCCGGAATAGCCGGTGAACTCGGTCCCGCCGAACTCCTCGGCAAAGTCGAACCACAGATCGTCCGACGCCTTGTCGCCCGAGCCCTTCCACGCCGCGCGCGCCTGCGCCCTTTGCTCGGCCATAGCCGCGTCGAACCCCGCGCGGTCGACGGCGATCCCCTTGGCGCGGAGCGCGTCTTCGGTCAGGTCGTAGGGGAAACCGTACGTGTCGTAGAGCTTGAACGCCGTTCCGCCGGCCAGCGTGCCGCCTTCCGACAGATCCGACGTCGCTTCATCGAGCAGCTTGAGCCCGGTCGCCAGGGTCTGGCGAAAGCGCACTTCTTCCTGCGCCAGCGTGGCCTCGATCAGCGGCTGGGCGCGGACCAATTCGGGATAAGCAGCCCCCATTTCCGCAACCAGCTCCGGCACAAGGCGGTGCATCAGGGGCTCCTTGGCGCCGAGCAGGTGCGCGTGGCGCATGGCGCGGCGCATGATCCGGCGCAGCACGTAGCCGCGGCCCTCGTTCGCCGGCAGGACGCCGTCGGCGACGAGGAATCCCGCCGCGCGCAAATGGTCGGCGATGACGCGGTGGCTGGCCTGCGTCGGCCCGTCTGCCTTGGTGTGCGTCAGTTCCTCGCTGGCTTCGATCAGGGCGCGGAACGTGTCCGTGTCGTAATTGTCGGTGACGCCCTGCAGAACGGCCGCGATCCGCTCCAGCCCCATGCCGGTGTCGATGCTTTTCTTCGGTAGTTCGGAGACGATTTCACCCGCCGCCTGCTCGAACTGCATGAAGACGAGGTTCCAGATCTCGACGAAGCGGTCGCCGTCCTCGTTCGGGCTGCCCGGCGGCCCACCCGGAATGTGGTCCCCGTGATCGTAGAAGATTTCCGAACAGGGTCCGCACGGGCCGTCGTCGCCCATCGCCCAGAAATTGTCCTTGGTGGGAATGCGGATGATCTTGTCGTCGGCGAAGCCGGTGACCTTCTTCCAGATGTCGAAGGCCTCGTCGTCGGTATGATAGACGGTGACCAGAAGCCGCTCCGGAGCCAGTCCCCATTCGCGGGTCAGCAGCGTCCAGGCGTGATCGATCGCCTGATCCTTGAAATAATCGCCGAAGGAAAAATTCCCCAGCATTTCAAAGAAGGTATGGTGGCGCGCGGTGTAGCCGACATTGTCGAGATCATTGTGCTTGCCGCCGGCGCGAACGCACTTCTGGGCGCTGCTGGCGGTCACATAAGGCCGCGATTCCAGCCCGGTGAACACGTTCTTGAACGGCACCATCCCGGCGTTGACGAACATCAGCGTGGGGTCGTTATGCGGGACCAGTGGCGCGGACTGGACGCGGGCGTGCCCGGCCTTCTCGAAATAATCGAGGAAAGAGCGGCGAATGTCGTTGGTGCTGGTCATCGCCAAACGATGTAAATGCGATGCTGCACTGCGGCAAGGAGGACGCTAAGCTGCGGTCATGGCGAAACGCTCGACGAACACGATCCCCACGTACAAGCGCAAGCGGGCCAGCCGTCGTGGCCCGGTGGCGAGGGTGTTGCTGTTGCCGATCAAACTGGTGCTTGGACTGATCCTGTTCTCGCTGCTGTGGGTGCTTGCATACCGGTTCATCAACCCGCCGTTGACCGCAACCATGGCCGGTGACTTCATCGGCGGGCGCAAGGTCACGCGCGACTGGATGCCGCTCGGCCAGATCGATCGCGACATGGTCCGCGCGGTGATCGCGGCCGAAGACGGCAAGTTCTGCGCGCACAACGGCTTCGATCTCGATGCCATCCAGGAAGCGGCGCGGCGCAATGCGTCGGGCGGACGCATCCGCGGCGGATCAACGATCAGCCAGCAGACCGCAAAGAACGCCTTTCTGTGGCAGGGCGGCGGCTATTTCCGCAAAGGGCTGGAAGCGTGGTTCACCCTGCTGATGGAGCAGATGTACCCCAAGCGCCGGATCATGGAATTGTACCTGAATCTCGCCGAAACCGGCATCGGCACCTATGGCGTCAACGCCGGCTCTCAACGCTATTTCGGCCACGACGCCTCGGCGATGGACCGGACGGAAGCAGCGCGCATCGCCGCTGTTCTGCCGCTGCCCAAGGAGCGCGGAGCGATCGCGCCCCAGGGCTTTACCCGCCGTTATGGCAACACGATTTCGGCCCGCATCGGGGTTGTCGGCCGCGACGGCCTCGACGCCTGCGTTTATGACGACATTGCGGCCCCGAAGGACAAGGCGCCGCCGCGCGTCTCCAAGGCCCCTCGCCCCCTGCCCGGCGGCGAATATGAGACCGCGACGCCGCCTCCTCCGCCGGCGGTAACGCAGGATACGTCCGAACCCGAAACGCCGCCCGAAACCAGCAGCTACAACGTGGTGCTCGACCAGGCATTGCCACCCGAGAACACGATCGCGCCGCTGGCGGCGCCCGAACCGGCACCCGGCAACACGCTCTAACCGACCAAAGCCAGCCTTGGCGGTTCCTGCACCGACAAGTCGACATTGCCTTCGCCGGCGATGCGTTCGAGCCGCGCGGCCAGGTCAGCGTCCAGCGCGAAGTCGCGGCCGGCGACGACGGACGCGTTCCCGCCCGCAGCGAGAGCGACGGCGAGCCGGACGAGGCCATTGCCGCCCCGCGCCAGCGCCAGCTCGGCTGCGATGGCCGGCAGCTGCTCGGCGCGCGCGACGCGGATTGCGAGCTGGAGCCGAGTCTGCTTCGCCAACGTGTCGAGCGGCCGGATGCGCTTGATCGCTAAGCGCGGCGCATCGTCACCGACGCGCTTGTCGAGTTCGACGCTGACCAACCCGCAGGCGCCGCTTTCGGCTGCTTTTTGCAGCGCCTCGATCGGTTCCTCGTCGAAGGCAGTCGCCTGAAACTGGCCCGACGGGTCGCTCAGGGTCGCGGTGAGGAAGCGGCGCCCCTTGGCGGACGTGCGCCAGCGCGCTTCCTCGACCATGGCCGCCATCGTGACGGTCACCCGCTCGCCTTCACCGATACGGACGTCGGCCAGCTGGTCGAAGGTCTTGACCTTGTGAGCGCCAAGCAGGTGCGCATGCGCCTCCACCGGATGGCCGGAAAAATAGAAGCCGAAGGATTCGCGCTCGGCGTTCAACCGCTGCGACAGGCTCCATTCGGCGTTAGGCAAACGAATGGGCGGCACGCTGCTGTCGCCCGCGCCGAACAGCCCGCCCTGCCCGCTTTCGCGCTGCTGCGCGGCGCTGGCGGCATGGGCGAGGATGGTCTCCGCCGCCGCATGGACCGACGCGCGGTTGGGCTGGAGCGCATCGAACGCACCGCCTCCGGCAAGGCTTTCCACCTGCCGACGGTTCAGCACGCGCGGCTCGATCCGGTTGGCGAAATCGTCGAGCGACTTGAACGGACCGGCAGCCTCCCGCTGTTCGACGACCGCTTCCATCGCCTTCTCACCGACGCCTTTCAATGCACCCAGGGCGTAGCGCACCGCGCCGTCCTGCACCGTGAAAAAGGCATGGCTGGCGTTGATGGCCGGCGGCAGGCATTCGACCCCGCCGCGGCGCATGTCCTCCACGAACAGGGCCAGCTTGTCCGTCTGCGTCATGTCGAAGCTCATCGACGCGGCGTAGAATTCGGGCCGGTGGTGAACCTTGAGCCAGGCGGTGTGGTAAGCGACGAGCGCATAGGCCGCGGCGTGGCTCTTGTTGAAGCCGTAACCGGCAAACTTGTCGATCAAGTCGAACAGCTCGTTGGCCTTGGCCGCCGGAATGCCGTTGTGGGTCGCGCAGCCCTCGACGAAGGTCGCGCGCTGGTCGTCCATCTCACTCTGGATTTTCTTGCCCATCGCGCGGCGCAACAGATCTGCGCCGCCAAGCGAATAGCCGGCCAGTACCTGGGCCGCCTGCATCACCTGTTCCTGGTAGACGAAGATGCCGTAGGTTTCTTGCAGCACCTCTTCGAGAAGCGGGTGCGGATAGTGGATGTCCGCGCGGCCGTTCTTGCGGTCGCCGAACATCGGAATGTTGTCCATCGGCCCCGGCCGATACAGCGAGACGAGCGCGATGATGTCGCCGAAGCTGGTTGGCCGGACCGCGGCCAGCGTGCGCCGCATGCCTTCCGATTCCAGCTGGAACACGCCCACCGTGTCGCCGCGCTGGAGCATTTCGTATACCGCCGCATCGTCGAGGGGGAGCGAGAGGTAATCGACCGCGATTCCCCGCTCCTTGAGCAGCCGCTGCCCTTCCTTCAGCACCGACAGCGTCTTGAGGCCGAGGAAGTCGAACTTCACCAGCCCCGCGGCCTCGACATATTTCATGTCGAACTGGGTGACCGGCGTTTCAGATCGCGGATCGCGATAGAGCGGGACGAGCTCGTCGAGCGGCCGGTCGCCAATGACGACGCCCGCGGCATGGGTCGACGCGTGGCGCGGAAGGCCTTCCAGCTTCATCGCCAGGTCGAACAGCCGCTTGACGTCCTTTTCGCTCTTATACTCGGCGGCCAGCTCCGACACGCCGTTAAGCGAACGTTCCAGGGTCCACGGATCGGTCGGGTGGTTGGGGATGAGCTTGGCCAGCCGGTCGACCTGGCCGTAGCTCATCTGCAGCACGCGGCCGGTGTCCTTAAGCACCGCGCGCGCCTTCAGTCGCCCGAACGTGATGATCTGCGCGACCTTGTCCGTGCCATATTTGCGCTGGACGTAGGCGATGACCTTGTCGCGGTGTGTTTCGCAGAAATCGATGTCGAAGTCGGGCATCGACACGCGCTCCGGGTTGAGGAAGCGTTCGAACAGCAGCTTGAGCTCGATCGGATCGAGATCGGTGATGGTCAGCGCCCAGGCCACCACCGACCCCGCGCCCGATCCGCGGCCCGGCCCCACCGGAATGTCGTTCGCCTTGGCCCATTTGATGAAGTCGGCGACGATCAGGAAGTAACTGGCGAAGCCCATGTTGATGATGACGTCGAGCTCATAGTCGAGCCGTTCGTCATAGGCCGCGAGGTCTTCCGGCGGGCGCCCGCCAAGCCGCGCCGCAAGGCCCGCGCGGGCGTCGCTTCGCAATTGCTCGTCCTCGGCATCGCTCAACCGCGGCAGGATCGGCCGGCGCTTGGGCGCGCCGACGGCGCAGCGCCGGGCGACGACTGCGGTGTTGGCGATGGCTTCGGGCAGATCGGCGAACAGTTCGGCCATCATCGGCCCGCTTTTCAGCCATGCTTCGGCCGACGAGGTCGGGCGATCACGACTTTCGACATAGGCCGAGTTGGCGATGCACAGCATCGCATCGTGCGCGGCGTGGAAGGCCGGGTCCACGTAAGATGCCGGATTGGTCGCCACCAGCGGCAGGTCGCGCGCATACGCCAGGTCGATAAGCCGGTCCTCGGCGGCTTCCTCGACGGGATCGCCGCGTCGGCTGAGTTCGATATAGAGCCGGTTCGCAAAGAGCGCCTGAAGCCGGTCGAGATAGGCTTCGGCGGCGCGATCCTGGCCGTCCGACAACAGCCGCGCGACAGCGCCTTCCGCGCCTGCCGTCAGCGCGATCAATCCGCCGGACAGAGCTTCAAGGCTGGAAAAGGCAACGTGCGGGACGTCGCTGAGCGGACGGTCGAGATGGGCCGACGACACCAGCTTGCACAAATGCGCATAGCCTTCGTCGTCCTTGGCCAGCAGGATCAGCCAGTCGATAGCATCGCCCAGTTCCGGCGGGCGGCGCACAGCCAGCGCGGTGCCGATGATTGGCTGCACGCCTTTCGCGATGCACGCGTCGGTAAACGGCATCGCGGCGTACAGGCCGTTGCGGTCCGTCAGCGCAACTGCGGGAAAGCCGAGCTTCTCCGCGCGCGACGCGATCGCCTTGGGCTCCATCGCGCCCTCGAGCATCGTGAAACAGGAGAAGACTCGCAGCGGAACGAACGGCTCGGCCATCATCCTGTTATGGAGAGCCGGGGCTCGGTGCGCAAAGGGCGCACCCCACCTTATCCACTAGAAAAGGATCAGCCGCGCCAGCGGTCGGCCATGATGTCGCCGATCTCGCGCATGCGGCTGCGATAGGTCTCGGCGATACACTGATTGGTGCCGCAGCGGTCACGATAGGACAGGAAGCGGCCGCGCGTCCGTTCGAGCAGCGCCCGCTGGTCGCGCGAGGCTTCGCGAAGTGCGCCGTTGAACTGGCTTGCCATCTGCCGGTCGAGCGCGGCCAGGCCGGGATCGCCGCAGATCGCGATTTCGCCGCGGGTGCGGGCGGCGTTGCAGTTGAAGCTCGGATTGGCGCTCACCGGCAGCGTCGGCTCGGGCCGCTCCACGGGATCCTGAACCGGCGACGGTTCGGCGACCGGAGGCACCGCACCGGTATCGAGGTTGGGCGGCACGAGCGGCGCGCTGCTCGACCCCGACGTGCGCGACAGGGTCGCCAGCGGAACGACGATGGCGTCGGCATTGCCGACCCGCACGACGTTGCCCGTCCCGTCGGCGGCGGGCTGCACCGAATATTCGACGTCGCCCGACAACGATCGGCGGCCGCCGGAAACGGATACTCCGGGCGGCAGGCTGAGCACGGCACTGCCGCTGCAGGTGACGCTGTCGAGGCGCTCGTCGACGCTCCGCACGACCGGCCCGTTGACCCGCAGCAATGCGAAGTCGGCCAGCCGGGCATAGGATTGCTCGTCGCTGCCGCGGACCTGGGCGGCGCGGCGGAACAGTTCGCGGCGGATGTTGTCGTAGGTGCCTTGAGCGGCGCACCATTTTTCAGGGTCCGGCTTGGCCGCGACTTCCTCGCTGGTGGCCTCGTCATCCCCGCCACCCCAGCTCCCTTGCCAAACCGAACTGGCGAGCAGCACGCCGGCGGCAATCGCGGCGAGGATGGCAACCACCAGCCAGTTGAACCGGCGCTTCTTCTCCGCCGGCGTATCGACGGGCGGGGGTTCGTCGTGCGGCTGTTCGGGAATATCGCGCTTGTCGGTCATTGCAGGACGCCCTCGTGCAACCGGACCACGCGGTCCATTCGCGCCGCCAGTCGCTCGTTATGGGTGGCGACCAGCGCTGCGCTGCCCTCCCCCCTTACCAGCGACAGGAACTCGGCGAAAACCTTGTCGGCGGTGGTCTCGTCAAGATTGCCGGTCGGCTCGTCGGCAAGGACGAGCGGCGGGCGGTTGGCCAGCGCGCGCGACACCGCAACGCGCTGCTGTTCGCCGCCGGACAGTTTCGACGGGCGGTGGTCGAGCCGCTTGGCGAGGCCAAGGGTCGACAGCAATTCCTCGGCCCGGGTCCGCGCGCTGGCCGCGTCGGTGCCATGCACCAGCTGCGGCAGGACGACGTTCTCGATCGCATTGAACTCGGGCAGCAGGTGGTGGAACTGGTAGACGAAGCCGAGCAGTTCGCGGCGCAGGCGCGTGCGCCCGTCGTCGTCGAGGTCGGCCGCTTCCTCGCCGCGCAGCCGGATCGAGCCTTCGAAGCCGCCTTCCAGCAGGCCAACCGCCTGCAGCAGCGTCGACTTGCCGGAGCCGGACGGCCCGAGCAGCGCGACGATTTCGCCGGGCATGATGTCGAGATCGACTCCGCGCAGGACGTGGATGCGCTCCCCGCCCTGCTCGAACGAGCGCTTGAGCCCACGCGTGCTGAGGACGGGCTCACTCATAGCGGAGCACCTGCACCGGATCGGTGCTTGCCGCCTTCCACGCCGGGTAGAGCGTGGCGAGGAACGACAGGACGAGCGCGATGAGGATAATCGCCCCGACCTCGAATGGGTCGGTCTTGGACGGCAATTCGGTCAGCGTGCGCACCGCCGGGTCCCACAGGTTGGCGCCGGTCGCATATTGGATCGCGTTGACCACGCCCTGGCGGAAGAAAAGGAAGATTGCGCCAAGCACGATGCCAAGGAGGATGCCGAGCGAGCCGATGGTCACGCCGACGGTGACGAACACCTTCATCAACCCCTGCCGGCTGGCGCCCATTGTGCGCAGGATGGCGATGTCGCGAGTCTTGGCGCGGACCAGCATGATCAGCGACGACAGGATGTTGAACACGGCGACAAGGATGATCAACGACAGCACGACAAACATCGCTATCCGCTCGATCTCCAGTGCCTGGAACAGGGCCGAGTTCATCTGCCGCCAGTCGAGGATGACGCCCTTGTTGCGGACTTCCGGGCCAAGCGGTGCAAGGATCTGGTCGACCTTGTCGGGATTGGTCGTCTGCACCTCGATCGTGCTGATGGCTTCGCCCGCCAGAAGCATGTTCTGCGCATCCTCGATCGGCATGATGACGAAGGCGTTGTCATAATCGTAGACGCCGACCTCGAAGACCGCAGCGACGGTATAGGTAACGATGCGCGGAACGGTGCCAACCACGGTCGAGCGGCCTTCCGGACTGATCAGGCTGATCGTCGTGCCGGGATAGGCACCCAGCATGTCGGCCAGCCGCGATCCGATCGCGACCCGTTCGCTGCCGGGCGTCACGAGGCTGAGATTGCCCGACTTCACATTGTTGGCGATGACCGGGTTGTTGCGAATATCGTCGAGCCGCATGCCGCGCAGGATCACGCCTTCGACACGCCCGTTGGACGAGGCCATCAGCGGCTGCTCGATCAGCGGCGTGGCCGACGTGACGCCCGGAAGCGATCGTGCCTTGGCGGCAATCGGCTGCCAGTCGTTGAGGCGCCCTTCGTAGCCTTGCACCACCGCATGACCGTTGAGCCCGGTGATCTTGTCGAACAGCTCCGCGCGAAAACCGTTCATCACGCTCATCACGATGATCAGCGCGGCAACGCCAAGCGCGACCGCGACCAGGCTGATTGAGGCGACGAGGAAAATGAACCCTTCGCCCTTGCCGGGGAGCAGGTAGCGGCGAGCGACCATGCGCTCGTACGAGTTGAGGATCATGCGGTCAGCCTTGCCATCGCGGCGTCGACATTCAGTTCCTCGCGCTCGCCGGTGGCGCGGTTCTTGAGCTCAACCACACCATTGGCGATACCGCGCGGCCCGACGATGACCTGCCAGGGCAGACCGATCAGGTCCATCGTGCCAAGCTTCACCCCGCCCCGCTCGTTCCGGTCGTCGTACAGCACGTCGATACCGGCCGACTGGAGGTCGGCGTAGAGGCTCTCGGCAGCAGCGGCCGTCGGCTCGTCGTCGGCGCGCATGGTGACGATGCCGACCTTCCACGGCGCCACCGCTTCCGGCCAGATGATCCCGGCTTCGTCATGGCTGGCCTCGATGATCGCGCCGACCAGGCGCGAAACGCCTACGCCGTAGCTGCCCATCATGGGCGTGACCATCTGCCCGTCGGAGCCGGACACCTTCAGCCCCATAGATTCCGAATATTTGTCGCCAAAGTAGAAGATGTGCCCGACCTCGATCCCGCGGCCGGTGCGTTTCCGGTCGTCGGCGACATCGCCCCAGCGGGCCTCGTCATGGGTCTCGTCGGTCGCGGCGTAGGTCGAATTGACCTGGTCGAACAGGCCCTGCAGCCCCGCTTCGTCGCCGTAGCGCAAATCTGGCTGGTTCCAGTCGAACGTGTCATAAGCGGCATCGTAAAACACCTCGCTCTCTCCGGTGGGAGCAAGGACGATGAATTCGTGACTGAGGTCCCCGCCGATGGGGCCGCTGTCGGCCTTCATCGGGACGGCCTTGATGCCCATCCGCTGGAAGGTGCGCAGGTAGGCCAGCATCTGCGTATAATAGCTTTGCCGCGCCCCGGCCTCGTCGAGGTCGAAGCTGTAGGCGTCCTTCATCAGGAATTCGCGCCCGCGCATCACGCCGAAGCGGGGCCGAACCTCGTCACGGAACTTCCACTGGATGTGATAGAGCGTACGCGGCAGCTCCCGGTAGGATTTGACCTCGTCGCGGAAGATCGCGGTGATCATTTCCTCATTGGTCGGGCCGTAGAGCATCTCGCGGTCGTGGCGGTCCTTGATGCGCAGCATTTCCGGGCCGTAGGCGTCGTAGCGCCCGCTGGTCCGCCACAGCTCCGCCGACTGCAGCGTCGGCATCAGCATTTCCTGCGCGCCGGCGCGGTCCTGCTCCTCGCGCACGATCTGTTCGATCTTCTGCAGCACCCGAAACCCCAGCGGCAACCAAGCGTAAATGCCCGCTGCGGTCTGACGCACCAGGCCGGCCTGCAGCATCAGCTTGTGGCTGACGATCTGCGCGTCGGCCGGGCTCTCCTTGAGGACCGGCAGAAATGCTCGGGAAAAACGCACCTGGATATCCTGCAAACTGGTTTGCGCGCAGCCCTAGGGCGCTCGCCTGTCCAACGCAATGCGAGCCGTCCCCGCCCAGCGTATGTGGCGCAAGCGACACAGGCCGTGCCAAATTGCCGCGCCGACGCAATGAATGCGTGACAAGCAGCCCGCCCCGGCAGTAATTCGCCCCCGTGCCGACTGCTCCGCCTTATTGGCGCAGCTGAACCGCCGGAAACGACGGAGAGCATGTTCAAGGGGGCTGACGAGCAATCGTCACGCAAGGACGCCCGGATCGCCATGCGGTCCGGGCGTTTGCTTTTTGCTTCCTGGTCGCCGTACTGAAGCCTGGTTCCTGAGGGACAAACATGGCGGACGACAGGCACATTGACCCCCGGTCCCCCGTCCAGCGGGACAAGTTCAGCTTTCTCAAAGTCGCCTTCGTGGGCGTGCTGGCGTTGATCGCGCTGGTGACGGTAAAGCACAGCTGGTTCGATACGTTCACCGCGCCGCAGGATACGCCGGCGCCCACGGAGCCGGCCGGCCCTTCCCAGCAACCGGCTCGTCAGACGCCACCCGCGAGCGACGGAGGTGCGCAGCCGGCGCAAGGCAACCTGACAGCTTTGTTCAGCGCCGCCGACTATCCAGCCGACGCGTTCCGCAACGACGAGCAAGGAACGGTGATGGCCCGGCTCGAGATCGATCCGCAGGGCAAGGTAAGCAGCTGCCGAGTGGCGACGTCGAGCGGATCGGAATCGCTAGATCGTGCGACCTGCACCATCCTGAAGCGCCGGGCGCGCTTCACGCCGGCGCGCAACAGCGAAGGAAGCGCAATCGCGAGCAGCTACACCCAGAAGATCACCTGGATGTTGCAATAAAGTCGAACCACCGCGTCGGGCGATGGTAGCGGAGGAGGGACTTGAACCCCCGACACGCGGATTATGATTCCGCGCATTCGACACGGAAAACCGCCAGTTTCCAGCCTCGTGCTGCATGTGTGGCGCAAGGACGACTGCTTGTCACGTCGCGCATCCAGCCGCCGACAGGATCGTGGGGCGGATCTTTAACCGTGCCATGTTCCCGAATCGTTCCGCTCGGCGTATCTGGCGCAAATGTCCACGAAGCACATCCGCACGACAGCCGATGTTAGGTTCGAGGCTGGATTGCGGATCGAGTGCGCAGGCTGCGGAGCTGCCAAGACCGTGGACGGGTTCGAGGCTGGCAAGCTAGGCGGAGCTCAGCCGATCGAGGCTCTGAGGCGGCGGCTTAAATGTTCCAGGTGCGGAGCCAAGGACGCCAGGCTAGCGATCCTGCCGCCTGTCTAGTGTCTGCTTTGGGTGGAAAGCGGACACTCGCGCGATCTAAGCCTCTGTGCCAGTTTGCCGACTGTTGAAAGAGGGACGGTGGGCTAGATGACTGCTGTGGTCAGTATGAAAACCAAGATCGTGACTCCGCGTGTGGAGGCAACGCGCGACTGGTACCGCGATTTATTCGGGCTGACGGTGCTCGAAGAGTGGAACGAACCGAATGATTGCGGCTGTATTCTCGGTCTTCACGGCACTGCTGGCGAAGCGACGCTGGAAATCTATCACGGGTGCAGAGACTACGACTTCTCGGGAGTAGGCCTTCAGTTTCGGGTAGAAGACGTCGATGCCTTTGCAGTGCCAGCGGACGACCGCTTCCGGGCCCGTGGCCCCGTCAGCCGGCCTTGGGGAAGCCGCTATCTATTCCTCTCCGACCCGAACGGTATTTCGATTGTCGTGTTTTCGGGAAGCTCGCTGTGAGCGCTAACCAGCATTCCCGGAAGTCCGCTGCTTCAGTGTCTGCAATGGGTGGAAAGCGGACATTGGCGTCGGTCGAAGTTTCCCCGGCGGGCGAACAGAGGAGTGACGCTTCCGGTTGACCATCACTTCGCAGTCTCTATGCGTAGATAGAGGGGGGCTTTACTTAGGTGAAGTCCATGGAAGCAGTTGCAGCATCGACGGCCGAGGCGGACAGCGCCGCGGCAGGCCGCGCTCTGGCGGAGCAGATCCAATCCACTCTCGGCAGCGCCCCGGACGCAGTCATCGTGTTCGCCGCACCAGACTACGATCACGGAGAGCTGCTTCGGGCACTGGACGGCGGCTGCTCGCCGGACTTGATCGTCGGGGCCTCGTCGGCCGGCGAGTTCACGAACGACACGCTGGGGGTCGGTCTCGCCTCGGCGCTTGCGATCAGCGCCCCCAACGCCCGCTTTAGCCTAGGGGTGGGAAAGGACCTTAAGCGCGATGCAGCTGCAGCTGCGCGGAGCATCGTAAACGGTTTCGCAGGGCCATCGGACGACAGCTTCTCCTACCGTTCGGCGCTTGTCCTGACCGACGCTCTAGCCGGATATGCCGATGCTCTTGCTGATGAGCTGACGGTGGCCACTGCAGGCGAGTATCAGTTCTTCGGCGGGGGTGCAGGAGACAATGCGACCTTCAAGCGCACGACAGTGTTCAACGGCACCGAAGTTCTCACCGATGCGGCTGTCGCGCTGGAGATCCTGTCCCACAAGCCGCTTGGCGTCGGCGTCAGCCATGGCTGGGAGCCAGCTTCGGATCCCTTCAGGGTCACCGAGGCGGAGGGGCTAACGCTTATCAGCCTCAACGGCCTTCCAGCCGCGGAAGCTTTCGAGGAGCATGCCGCAGCCAAGGGCGAAAAGCTCGACCGCGCTTCGCCAATCCCTTTCTTTCTGCAGAACATTCTGGGGATCGATACGGGCAGTGGCTATCGCCTGCGCGTGCCGCTCGCGATCAACGACGACGGTTCGGTCCATTGCGCGGCTGAGATCCCTGTCGGAAGCGTGGTCAGCATAATGAAGAGCTCTAATCGTTCGGCAGCCGAAGCCGCCGAGCGGGCGACGGACGCGGCCATGGCCGCCATCGGAGAGAGCAGCCCGAAGGCCGCGCTGTTCTTTGATTGCGTTGCGACGCGTCTGCGCTGCGGGGATCACTTCGCGTCGGAAGTTGCGGCTGTCACCAACAGGATCGGTGATGCCGCCATGGTCGGCTGCAACACCCATGGGCAGATTGCCCGAGCAGAAGGCCAGTTTGAGGGATTCCACAACTGCACCGCCGTCGTCTGCGTCTTTCCGGATTGATCTGTGCCACACGACATCCATGAGCTTTTTAGCCGGCTTGCGGCCCCGGAGTCTCGGGCTGCGGAGGCGGAGCGGATCGCTCACGAGCTCGGTGCCGAAGCGTTCCTCGTTTTCCTGCGCGACGAAGCGATCGATGTTTTGACCCCCGCGCCCGGCTTCCCGCAAACGCTCCCGGGCGGGCCGGACTGGCGCGACTTCCTGAAGAAGCGGCATGACTTCGGAGCAATGGAGATACGGCTGCCTTTCCCTCGAGGTGGAAAGCCGAAGGATTCTCGAGTGCTGGTCGTCCGCGACGCAGTCTTTATGCTTATTGGTGCGGAGACCCAATTCCCGGTTGAGACTTTCGCCCAGGCGCCGCTGCTTCCTGCCCTCCTCCAAGCTGAAGCGGAGCAGCTTGCAAGCCGCGGCTTGGTACGGGTTGCGCGGGAAGCGACTGATCGCGCCACGGCCCTTGCGGCATCGCTCGATAAGGCACGCGTAGAGGTCCGGCGGAAGGCTGGCGAGCTGTCTCAGGCGCTAGAGAAAGCGGATCGCCTGAACGACGACCTCAGAGCGCTTAACGAGACGCTCGAGCAGCGCGTGTCAGCGGAGATACGCGAGCGTATGCAGGCGGAGGAGTCACTTCGTCAGGCGCAGAAAATGGAGGCGGTGGGGCAGCTAACCGGCGGCGTCGCGCACGACTTCAACAACCTCCTCACCGTGATCATGGGCGGCCTCGACAGCGTCCGTCGCGAGACGGAAAAAGATCGTGGCGATTTGGACCTTGCGCGGCTGAGACGCATGGTCGCCCTCGCATCCCAGGGCGCTGAGCGTGCCGCGACCCTGACTTCGCGGCTGCTTGCCTTCGCGCGACGAAAGCCACTCGCTCCCAAGTCCATCGACCTGAACAAGCTAATCGCGGGCCTCAGCGACCTGCTTCAAAGGACGTTGGGTGAAACCGTCGCTCTCGAAAACGTCTCTGCCGCTGGGCTTTGGCTCGCGCACGCCGACCCGGCGGAGCTCGAGAGCGCGCTGATGAACCTCGCCATAAATGCCCGCGACGCTATGCCGGACGGAGGCAGGCTCACGATCGAGTCCGCTAACGTCTCGCTCGACGAAAATTATGTCAGCGCATTGGTCGAGCCCGTGCCGCCCGGGCAATATGTGATGCTTGCGGTCTCCGACACAGGGCAAGGCATGGACAAGGAAACCATCGACCGGGTGTTCGAGCCATTCTTCACCACCAAGGAAGCAGGCAAGGGCACAGGACTGGGGCTAAGTCAGGTTTATGGCTTCGTCAGGCAGTCCGGCGGTCACATCCGCATCTACAGCGAGCCCGGCGCAGGGACCACGGTCAAGCTCTACTTGCCGCGCGACCATCGCGTCGAGGCAGCGGACGAAGAGCAGGTTTCGGACCGTGCCGACGGCGGTTCCGAAACGATTCTCGTCATCGAGGACCACGAGGGGCTGAGAGAATACTCCGTTGGAGTTCTGCGCGAGCTAGGCTATCGAGTGCTCGAGGCTGAAGACGGACAGACCGGCCTTTCCATCCTTCGCAAGCGGCCGGATGTGGACCTGCTCTTTACCGATGTCGTGCTCCCCGGCCTGAACGGGCGCAAGGTCGCGGATGAGGCCTTGGAATTCCGGCCCGACATCAAGGTGCTTTTCACGACTGGGTATACGCGCAACGCGATCGTCCACAACGGACGTCTCGACGAGGGCGTTTCGCTGATCACCAAGCCGTTCACATTCGATGCCCTCGCATCGATGGTTCGGAAGTTGCTCGACAGTTAGATCCGATCTGTGAGGCTGAACCGAAGTGTCTGCGTCGGGTGGAAAGCGGACATTAGAGACACCAACCTGTGTGACAGCTTTTGGCCGATAGCAGACGTTCCGCTTTTGCGCGCCAAAGCCAATTTCCGCCATTAGGTCGACCAAATTAGGCGGTTGGATCCAATCAAATCACATTCATTCGAGCGTTTTTAATCCCAATTCTGGCGAGGGATCATGAAGGTGCGCCGGGCCCGGCCCGCCGTGGCATCGTCAATCGGCGATCCGCGAATGTCGGCTTCGCAACAATGAAACCGATTCGAGCGACTGCCGTTACAGGGTGCATGCTGACTGCCGCCGACGATACCGACCATCCCTTGGTGGACCGCTTCCGCCGCTTCATTGGGGACGGAGGGTTTCCTTGCGTCGGCGCGAAGGCGGCGCTGAACCGTGGAACCATGCGGTTCGTGGTGGCCCGCGATTTTAAGTCGGCATGGGACGACCTTCGCATCCTGCCCTCGATCTACGCGATGGTCCGCGACTATCGCGAGGAACCGGAGCCGTTCCAGTCGCTGGCGGTACTGTTCGAGACGGGGACCCCGGAAAGCGAAGAAGAATTCGAGCAGCAGATGTGGCAGCGCCTCCAGTCGCTCAGTGACAAGGATGACTGGCTCGGCCAGCCGCCCGATCCGCGCGTCGCGCACGATCCGGCCGATCCGCATTTCGCGCTCAGCTTCGGAGGTGAGGGCTTTTTCGTCGTCGGGCTCCATCCGCACGCCAGCCGTCCGGCCCGGCGCTTCAAAACGCCCGCGCTAGTCTTCAATCTCCACGACCAGTTCGAGCGGCTGCGCGCCGCCGGTCGCTATCAGCCGCTGCGTACCGCCATCCTGTCGCGCGACGAGAAGCTGGCCGGCTCGATCAATCCGATGCTCGCGGAGCACGGCACCATTTCCGCCGCGCGCCAGTACAGCGGGCGCGCGGTCAATGACGAGTGGCGCTGCCCGTTTAGCGGCCGCCCCATGAAGGACTTACCTCTTGATCAATGAAATCCCGCCGCGTTCCGGCACAGCCTTCACGATGGACAAGGGCCAGCGGCTGACGGTGATCGATCCGGAGGGCATGCAGGTCGCTGACCTCCTCGCCTTCAAACGCGCCGACATCGGCGAAGTGATCTCGGCCGGCCGCACGTTCGACTATGCCGAGACGATCTACCTCACCACCGGTCACCAGCTCTTCTCCAATCGCTCAAACCCCTTGCTAGAGATCGTCGAGGACATGGTGGGGCGGCACGACTTCCTGCTCACCCCGTGCAGCAAGGATACCTTCCGCATCTGCTATGACGATCACGACCCGCACCGCGGTTGCTTCGGCAACCTAGCCGAGGCGTTGGCGCCTTTTGGCGTCAACGAAGACATGATCCCATCTGCCTTCAATTGCTTCATGAACGTGCCGGTCGATGGCGAGACCGGACGGTTCAAGGTGCTGCCGCCGATCAGCAAGGCCGGCGACCGGATCGTGTTCGAGGCGAAAGAGGATGTTGTCATCGGCCTGACCGCCTGCTCGGCCCGTGACAGCAATGGAGGTAGTTTCAAGCCAATTCACTGGACGGTCGATTGACTGCGCTGGCCCAGCTGCTGGCTTCGCCGATGGCAAAGATTGTGGAGTCGCCGTTTCGTTCCAGGCGGACGATTCCCTCGAACTAAAGAGATTGCCGAATCTTCTGGCCGCTCCGCGAAGCGGATAGAGACTTTTCAGATCGCAAGGTGCCCTTGAAACCTGAAATGCCGAAATTATTTCCCCGTCGCCGGGTGCCAGATCGGGCCCGGTGACGGGCCTCGGCGTCGTGCCGCAGTCCGCCAGTCGCTTCAGATGGAGGACATGGAAAATGCCAAGCGCTTTCGACTTCGCGCCTTTCCGGCGCTCCACCGTTGGCTTCGACCGTCTTTTCGAATTGCTGGAGAACAGCGCGTCGGGTCAGTCGCAGGACAACTACCCGCCGTTCGACCTCGTCAAGCTCGGCGATAACGAGTTCCACATCTCGCTGGCGGTGGCTGGGTTCACGCAGGACGAGATCGACATCACCGCCCATCAGAACCAGCTGATCGTCAGCGGTCAGAAACGCGAGGATAACGGCGCGACTTATATCCATCGTGGCATCGCCAACCGATCGTTCGAACGCCGCTTCGGGCTCGCGGACCACATTACTGTCACGGGCGCGGATCTCAGGGACGGGCTCCTGTCGATCGAGCTCACGAGAGAAATCCCCGAGGCGATGAAACCGCGCAAGATCGACATCGGTCGCGGCGAGACCCACCAACTCGACGCTCCTCTCGGCGATGCCGAACGGTCGAAGAAGACATCGAAGCAATTGCAGGACGCTTGATGCTGCGCAGGCCCCGGCGTCCCCGGGGCCTGCCATTTCGGGACGACCGTTGTGAGGTATTTTTTCAATGTTCATGCGGACGACGGCACAGTCCCGGATCTCGTGGGGACGGAGCTTCCGCACATTGAAGCGGTGAGAGAACATGCCGCCGCCCACGTCGCCGACCTTTGGGAAGCGCGCGTTTTATCCGGCAAGCCACCCTACGTCGGGTGGCTAGGGGTAGTTGACGAATACGGACGAGCCGTCTTTCAGATACCCCTCTGACTTTCGATCTAACCCCTTAGTCTGACCTCCGCCTTTGGCCGAAAGCCGACACTGGCCTACCGTAAACCCGCTCTACCTTAAGATGGCGTGGCAGGCGCCGCGCTAGGTCGGCGCCTGCCATCGATCAGACTTCAACTGCCTCGGCGAGCTCCAGCGCGTCTTTTATGTCCACACCCAGATAGCGCACTGTGCTTTCGATTTTGGCATGCCCAAGCAGGATCTGCACGGCGCGCAGATTGCCTGTCTGCTTATAGATTATAGCGGCCTTAGTTCGTCTGAGAGAGTGAGTGCCGAAGTCGCCGGCCTTCAGCCCAATCGCTGTTACCCACTCATCAACGAGACGACTGTACTGTCGGGTGCTCAGGTGTTGAGAGTGATCGACGCGGCTCGGGAACGCGAAATTCTCGACGGTCCCACCGCGTCGCTCGAGCCACTTCAACAGGCTGGTGCGCGCCGGTTCCAAAATCTCGAACTGGACAGGTCGGCCGGTCTTTCGCTGGATAACGAGTGCACGGCATCGGACATCGTTTCCCCTCACCAGGTCGCCGATCTTCAAACGTACGAGGTCACAACCTCGCAGTTTGCTATCAACCGCAACGTCAAACAGCGCGCGGTCACGAACGCGACCTTCCTGCTCGAGCCAGAAGGGAATGGCCCAAACTTCTTTCTGTTTCAGCGCGCGCTTAGGCCCGATCTTCCGACCTGCATTCCAAGCAGGAAGATTGCGGCCAGCGGGATCAAATGACGAGTAGCCCATGACGTTTCTCCTCAGGGTCAAGATGACCAACGAGGAAACGGCCAGGGCGAATGACCGCTTTCGGGCTCACATCGAACGGTTTCCGACGGCGAAGATGGGCGCAAAGCGGGCACAACGCTAATGTCCGGAATGGGTCGAAAGCAGACACTAGCCGCGGCGGGCTAAGCCAACAGCTCAGCTTGAGCTGCAGCGGCAATCTCGGCGTCGCCGGCCGCATCCGCAATCAGGTGCCCATACGTGTCGAGGGTGATCTGCACGGAGCTGTGCCCCATCCAGCTAGTGAGCCGCTTCAGATCGACGCCCTGCCGTATCCAGGCGCTGGCAGCGGCATGGCGAAGGGCGTGAAGGCCGTACTTGGCTCTCATCATAGGATGGCCGTCATCGTCGAGCTTGTCGGTTGGGATGGCGACCCCCGCCCTCACCTGGGTAGGCCAGAAGCGGCGAGAAAGCAGATTAGAGTGATGAAGGACGCCGCCATCGCTATTCGGAAATGCAAGGCCGAGCGGCCCCTTTGGACAGCGTAGACGCCACTGTCGCAGCTCCGAGACGATAGCGGGGCCTATCGGAATGGTGCGATAGCCAGCCCTGGACTTCGGCGGCCCGATGTCGCCCCATTGATCGGCTCGCTGCGACACGGTGATGGTCCCGCCTTTCAGATCCACGTCGATCCATAACAGTCCACGCAACTCCGAAGAGCGCAGGCCAGTGACGATCGCCGTGAGCAGCATCGGCCGAAATCCTGCATCTGCGTGCCTCAGAAGTGCTCTAAGCTCGTCTTGAGTGGGAATGACAATGTGTGCCCGGTCACGTGACGGCCGAACCACCTTCACCCCTTTGGCGACGTTCTGCGCGACCAGCCCGCGACGTTGTGCCTCCGTTAGGATAGACGACAGCGCCCTCACCGCTTTCCCCGCCATTGCCCGGGAGCGCGTCGCCACAAGTTGATCCCGAAAAGCCTCAACGGCCGGCATAGAAAGCCGAGACAGCTTCTGAGCGCCGACGAGCGGCACGATGTGCAGCCGCGCCAGCTCCTTGTACTGCTTGATAGTGGAGCGCTCCCGGCCCTCTGCCTCAGCCTTGCTAATCCACAGCTTGGCAGCCACTTCCACGGTGACTGACTGTGAATCTGGGGTGTGGATACCCTGCGACACTTGCCAAGCCGCGGAGGTCAGCCAAGCCTCTGCATCGCGCTTCCGAGCGAACTGCTTTGATCGACGCTTGCCGGCCGCGTCGCGATAATCCACCAGCCATGCCTGGCGCTCTTCGCCGCGTCGATCGCGCCAACTACGTTTGCGAATGCTCATGAAACTCAAGCTCCAGCTTGATGTGAAGGTCGTCCACCCATTTTTGGAGGTCTTCCTCGACCTCGCTGAGATCAACAGGCCCCAAGCTCCGAGCAACCTCCACGAAGTCTGCAATCAGAATGGAGATATTCAGCACGGCGGCTTGCCGAAGATTCGAGCTTCGGAGGAAGGAAGCGATCAGCTCTGGCTCGCTCGTTAGGAACGACGCCTCACCTAATCGCTCTCGCTCGTCATCGTGCGCCCATTTCAAATAGCGCATCGACGAGGGCGAAATAACGAGGAGTGCATCCCCCTCTCCGCCGAAATAGCTCTTCACGTCCTTGCCATCGATTTTGGCGTCGCTGATTTGCACTGCGCCCAGCGTCCCTCTGTAGGCACGAAGTGCAGCGAGGAATGACACCGGAAAGATTGTTAAATGCGACCTGAGAAGGGCGACGGCTCGGTCTGGGGTCACTCCGACGTCGAGCAGCTCAAAGGCAATGACAAGAGATAGCGTGCGCCTCGTATCATAGCGGACGCGGGTGCCCTTGCCCACGTTGCTGCCTTCAGGCCAACCAAGCCGCTGGAAGTGCTTGATGCGTCCGAGCAACGCCACGCGACGATCCGGATGAACCCCGTGGAGGCGCCCAATCAGCTCCTCAATCTGCTTGTACGTATAGTCCATCCGTCTCCCCGGTAGAACAACCCTATTCTTTTCCCTTGCCCGGAACAAGCGGGACTGGTAGAATAAGCATGTTCTTATTCGGAAAGGGATGGAAATGGTTTTGTCAGACGACCTGTTGCCAGGAGCAAGCGCCGCGGCAGCCCACATCGGAGTGAAGCCCAGGGCGGTTTACCACATGGTGGAAGGCGGTCAGCTCCCCGCGATCCGAATGGGGCGGAAGCTCTATTTCCGCAAATCCGAGCTTGAGCGAGCCTTCAGCGCCGCGGCGTGAGCTCTCGCCGCCCCCGGCCTCTGCGGCGCGCGGCCCCCATGACAGGAGAAACCGCTATGGAAAGCATGATCCTTGAGCGCCCCGCCGGCCAAGCAGAGCAAGCGTGGGCTGGCGCGATGGCAGAGCTCAACCGGCTGGAGACCGAATGTGACGAGAAGCATCGACTTTACGATGCCGCATTCAAGCGCTTCTGCGAGCTAAGACCTGACCGCGCATCAATCCCTACCGGCGAGCTACCGATCTACTGCGAACGCGACCTGCTTGAACGTGACTTGAGCGATGTGATCGACACGCTCGTCGCCAATCACGGTCGTACATGGTGGGGCGATCTTGAATCCGCGAAGGCTACGAAGCAGGCAGCTATCGACGCGGTGCACGCTTATCGCCAACAGCACGAACAGGCCCGTTCCATAACGAACGTTGACGCGATCGAGGAGGCGGCCTCAAGGGCCGCAGACGCCCTGTCGGACGCTGAGATGGCTCTGGTCCAAATGCGAGCTCCTACCCCAGCCGCGTTGCGTTGGAAGCTTCGCCGGCTTTTCGGGCCGGGCGACAGTATCTGGGCTGAGGAGTACACGAGGCAGACCTACGAGGACATTGATCGCTTTCTCGGCGGGGACGACTGAGATGGGTGAGGTAGTGAGCCTGCGACTCCAGCCGATCGTGCGGGTCCAGCACATTGACGATATGTGGGGCGTCACCGTCCGCCCCTGCCCCGCTCATATGCGGCCACTCAGTAGGTTTGCCTCAGAACGAGAGGCGGCAGCCTATGCGACTTCGCTCAAGGTTCATCACGGCTGGCGCATTCGACCGGAACAGTACGATCTGTCGCTCCGCGACGCTCCCGGGGCTGCTTGAGCTTGGGCCGGTCTCGCACAGACGCCAAGGGGCGTAGCCCCGACCGACTGGGCCGTGACAACGCTGTGATGATCCAACGCCGAGCGTTATTTCAGTCGCCACGCGAAAGCTGCTTGTCCCCAGCCGCCAGACTTCTCAAGCTGGAGCTTCTGTCGATCTACAACGGTAGGAACAACGGCGAACTGTTCTTGTCGGTGCGCGACGCCACTCACCGTTTAGGTTTCAGTGACTTTCGCGTCGCAGCGGCCGCCTTCGAAGAGCTCCAGGCGACCGGGTGGATCACTTGCACCACCCGCGGCTGCTTCGTTCGGGCAGGTGAGCAATCGAGGGCGGCCGCTTGGAGGCTCAACTGGATCGGCGAGAAAGGCCGCCTGCTCAATGAGGATGAGCTCCCGCCGACTGACCTTTCCAAGCTGTCAGCCAAGTCTCGCAAGCGCTTGGAGCGCCGCCAAAAGGTCCTGAAACGCTACCATCGCGACCGTCAGGCGGGAAAATACTCGGTAGAGGATTCCGCAACGCTACTGGCCCGACGCGTAGAGGAAACCACAACACTGCCCGACCCCGACGTAGAGGAAACCACAACGCTCGGCTCCGAAAATGGCTGTTTTGCGTCACCTGCCAGTGGTGAGGAATCCTCTACACACATATTACACCACATCCGTAGCGATGCGCCGGTGGAGCTAGTCCGAACGCAGCTGACCGAATGGTGGCGCGTCTCCACGTCGAAGGAGCGGATAAAGCTAGCCAAGCAACACGCCCTCGACATCAACGAGATGCTTGATTTCATGGCCGGGGCCGACCTGCCCTTCCCTAAGCTATGCGCGATCCGATCGAGCCTAAGACTGAGCAGGGCAGCAGCATGACGCGCAGTAAAATAGTGGCGGGGAGTGCGAAAAAGGGCGTCGAGACTGTCCCGACAGTTTTAGCCGAGGGTCAGTCGCGTGAGGAGCTGCTGGCCACATTGGTTCTGAGCACCGTGGAACGAAATGCAGTCGTCTCGCGCGCCTTCGCAAATCAGGTTTGCTCGACCGGCAAGGAACCGCCGGACTTCGGAGAAACTACAAAGATCATCGCTGGAATGTGCGGGAAGGTACGGCAGGGAAATCTCGATTGCCTTACCGATATGCTGACGGCCCAGGCGCTGACGCTGGACACGATCTTCACAGACTACACGCGGCGCGCGTTGGTCAACGCTGGCCAATATCCCGAAGCGGTCGAACGATACACAAACCTGGCCGCGAAGGCTCAATCACAATGCCGAGCCACGGTCGAAACGCTGGCCCGAGTGAAGCGCGGTGGGAAGCAGACCGTCAAAGTTGTCCACGTGCACGAAGGGGGGCAGGCAGTTGTCGCAGATACAGTCAACAATGGGGGGCAGCGGGGGCCGAACCCCAAAATCAACGAACAACCCCATGAACCTGTCGCCGCGCTGCCTAGCCCGGACCCGTCGCGGGACGGCGTGCCTGTGCCCGGCGATGCGAGGAAAGAAGCGCTGCCGGCTGCACGGGGGCAAGTCGCCGGGAGCGCCAAAAGGAAACCACAACGCCTGGAAACACGGGGCAAGGTCGGCTGAGACGATGCGATCGAGCGCGTTAGTCCGTGCCCTGGGCCGTATGGTGCGAGACATACAGGACGACCGATATAGCGAGGCCGACTGACGCTGATGGCGCGCTTCGCCTCCGCTCAGCAGGTCGCCAGCAGATTCGTAGAGGAAGTGGCGGAGCGGCGCGCTGAGCCGATGAGCGTGCGGCTGAGGCTTTATCGCAGCGTTTCGGTCCCGGAGCTGGAGGACATCCTCTGCACGGGCGCAATCGTAGGCGGCCAAAACCGATTCAATACGTGGGACACCCGCCCCTTTGTTTTCTTTGCGGACGAGCTCACGGATCATCTTATTGCCCAAGGTGAAGCCTCCTATCGGCAGGCCTATTTCGCATCGATGCGCCACGAACTTTATGACCAGATCGACCGCCTGGCGTCCCGGATTGAGCGGCTGGCAGACCTCGCGCTTGCCGAGCTTGATTATGCTGGCGCTCGGTACGATCCAGAAGCGGCGGAGCTCTTCCGGCATGGCATAGGTTCAGGCCACTTCAGGCGCGCCGCGCGAAGAGCTCGCAGTTCCGTTGCTATCGCAGCTTCTAAGGAAGTCGCACGCCTGAACGTCCACAATGAGCAGTTATGGGCGGATCATTCGCGCCTGGTCGAGACCCTTGTTCCCCGCATTGAGCAGTTGAAGGCGGGATGGCGGTTCACGTCCGCGGTGCTGGTCACAAAGCCCGTCGGCGGCGGCATTCGTTATCCCGGTGAGCTCGGCATCTGCGGCCTTCCGGGGCACTCGCGGGAGTACGCCTTCCAGCCGGGTCAGATAGGCGCAGCGGACATTGAGCGCATCATTCTGTTCAAAAATCACCGCGAAATAGCGTCGATCGAGGACCCCACATGCGCTTTAGGGCTTAGTCGCGCGTTTCCTTGCAGACGTTGATCTGCATCCCCGGGTCATAGCGGCACATGTATCCGCACTCGAATGTGCCGCCCCCTTCAGGGCTTCGCAGCTTTAGCGCGTAGTCCGCGGCGGCCTTGCAATGCTCAAAGCTAGTGAAGCCTCTGAGCTCCTCGTGCACCGTCAAGTCGCCGGCATTCGGATAGATGAACAGGTCCCATTGTCGCGGCCGGTCATCGCAGGCGGCCAACAGCAGCAGCATCGCAAGGGCGAAGCGCTGTCGGTGCAACAGCGCGGTCAGTTTGGAACCCGATCACGACGAAGTGGGCAGAGTAGGTCGCGAACGGTCGCGCTGTAGCTCCCGGGTACGATTGGTTCGCCCGGTCGAGCATCGTTGGTCTCAGTTGACCGCACTTCGCCATTTGGTCCGTAACTTGTCGCTGAGATGGTGGCTTGAGTATCGGCCTCACAATCGATGCGCCATCGCGCGACTGCATCACGGAATGGAACGTTTGAGCGAGCGGAGGGCACAAATTTGATCCAGGCGTGCACCGTGACGGGCTCGACCGTAACGGAGTTGATGTCGAGGTAGACACTGACGCCCGCTTCGGACGTGCTCACCAGCTCCCAATCGGGAGCGTCCGCCTGTGAGACGGTGCTGATACCCAGGGCGAGCAGAGCCTGAAGGCCGAGCCTTGCCGACTTTCTCAACCCCGATTTGCCCACTGCCGCCTCCCCCGAACCGGTGCTTCACGTTTAACGGAAGAACCGGATGCGCGCCATGGCGCATTTGTGCTGCATGGAGTTCCCGCGAGCGAAAGGGAAACGGCGGAAATCCAAGGAAATATAAGGAAACAGATTGCAGCACGGCTGGCCGCTCGATTGGCCGCCAGTATGATAGACAAGAGATTGATTTATTAGGCTTTTCGAGTGGTAGCGGAGGAGGGACTTGAACCCCCGACACGCGGATTATGATTCCGCTGCTCTAACCAGCTGAGCTACTCCGCCCCAGTCGAAGCCGCGGTCGATCGCGCGGCTATTCGCAAGGCTGCACCCGAAGTGCAGGCGCGGCGGCGATATAAGTGCGGCGCGTAGCCCGGTCAACGAAGTCCGTGATTGGCAGGAACCGCTGCTGTCCGATCTCGTTAAGCGGATCAAACAAGAGGCGCTTATGGACCCCGCGACACCGCTCGAAACGCTTTGCCGAATCATCCTCAGGGCGCGCGAATATGACGCGCAAACCCCGTCGGATTACGACGACGACGAAGCCGCCAGCAACGTCGACGACGAGGATGAAGGCGCGCTTTCCGTACTGGACGATACGATCAACGACAGTGTCGAGGAAGAATTGCGGTCGATCCTCGAGGACCTGGCCGAAGACCAGATCATCGAAGTGATCGCCTTTTCCTGGGTCGGTGCCGGCAATTACGATGCTTCGGAATGGTCGGATGCGCTGCAGGACGGGCAGGAAATGCTCGAAGATGGCGGCGCCGAAAGCATCATCGACGAGTTGCTGGAATTGCCGATGCTGCCGTCGATCCTCGAATCCGGCCTTGCCGCGTTCGACCTCAGCTGCGACGGCATCGGCGAACTGACCTAGCCTGAGAAGGCCCAGCGCCCCAGCGGCTCCCAGTCGCCGTCAGCATAGCGAATTAGTTGCAGGCCCGCGATCTTGAGCGGCCGAGGGTCGATGGTCGTACGCAGATGCTCGACCAGCGCGCGAGCCGCATCTGGATCGGCCTTGTTCTGGATCGTTATATGCGGGCGCCATGGCGCCATGTCCTGCGCGGTAAGCAGGCCGTGGAAAGCGTCGGCCAAGTCCCCCCGAACGATAGCCAAGCCATCGGAAAAGACGCGCAGCGCAGCACCGCGCCCAAGGTTCATCACGCCGTCGATGCGGGCGTCCGGAGCTCGGCTTCGCGCTGCCTTCGCCAGCCGGCGGCGCGCTTCGTCCTCCGCGGACGGCGCCACCGCGTGGAACAGCGTCAGGTGCGCCGGCACGCGGTTGCGCTCGGGCGGGAAATGCTCCCGGCGCAGACCGTTGAGCCAGGCGAAGTCCGCCTGCCCCATTTCAGCAAGAATGATCAGCGGGCCGGCCAATTGTCCGGCTCAAGCGCTTCGAGCTTGCAGAAATCCTGCCGGGCGACAGGCGCAGTAACGCCGTCCTCGCCGGCCATGCAACCGGTCCAGGGCAAGCGGCGCAGCGTCTCGCCGACGCCCGCGACCCCGCCTTCCGCGACGACCAGATAGGCAATCCGTCCGCTGCCACATCCCGCCATGGCGTCCACGGCCTTGCCCAGATCCTCACCATCCTTGGTCACGATCTTGGCCTTGGTCAGCAGCGAAACGGGAAAGAGCGTCTCGGACGGCTCGCCCTTGCTGTCCTTGGCGGCCTTCGCCCCTCCCTCTTCGATGCGCCGTTGCCAGCCGAGCCAGCGCCAGACGCCGAACAGGTTGAGGCCCGTCAGGATGATGTTCTGCCACAACAGATTGTCCTGTCCGGTGGCGTAGCCGAGCAGGCACCAGCCGATCGATCCGACGGTAAAGATGATGAAGCCGGCGCCGGTGATCCGGGCGCCCAGGTTGGACGCGACGATGAGGGCGGCGATGGTGGTCGCGAGCGGCGCGACGATGGAGGCAATCTGTTGCATGGGGCCGCAACCCGCGAGCCCATGGCCGGGTTCAAATCTCCAGCTGACTGCCCAGTTCGACCACCCGATTGGTCGGCAGCTTGAAGAATTCCATCGCGCTTTCCGCGTTGCGCAGCATCCAGGCGAACAGCTTTTCGCGCCAGATCGCCATGCCCGGCCGGGCCGACGCGAGCAGCGTCTGGCGAGCAAGGAAGAAGCTGGTGTCCATCGTCTTGCAGCTGGGGCCAATGCCTTCGACCTTGGCCAGCGCCGCGGGCACGTCGATTTCTTCCATGAACCCGTAGGTCAGGACGATCCGGTAGAAGCCCGAGCCATAGTCCTCGACCGTGGCCCGCTTCTCGGCGTTGATGAATGGCACATCCTCGATCCGCACCGTCAGCAGGAAGACCCGCTCGTGGAGGACCTTGTTGTGCTTGAGGTTATGCAGCAGCGCGTGCGGCACCCCTTCGGACGAGCTGGTCATGAACACAGCGGTGCCGGGAACGCGCGCCGCGCTCGGCGCCGCGGACTTGATGAAGATCGGCATCGGCAGGGTCGCCTCGTTCATCCGGGCGATCATCAATTGCCGGCCCTTCGCCCAGGTCGTGAGCAAGGTGAAGGCAATCGCGCCGATGAGCAGCGGGAACCAGCCGCCGTCGGGGACCTTCAGCAGGTTGGCCGAGAAATAGAGCAGGTCGATACCAAAAAAGAGCGCGAGCAGCGCCGCGACGATCAGCCGGTTCCATTTCCAGATGTAGATCATCACGACCGCGATCAGCACGCCGTCGATCAGCATCGCACCCGTCACGGCGATCCCGTAAGCGGCGGCCAAGTTGGACGAGCTGCCGAACATCAGCACGAGCAACAGAACCATCGCCAGGAGTGCCCAGTTGACGACCGGGATGTAGATCTGCCCCGCCGCCGCTTCGCTGGTGTGCGTGATCCGCAGCCGCGGGATGAAGCCGAGCTGGATCGCCTGCTGGGTGACGGAGAAAGCGCCGGAGATTACCGCTTGGCTAGCGATGATCGTGGCCACGGTGGCAAGCAGCACCAGTGGCAGCCGGAACATGTCGGGCGCCATATAGAAGAACGGGTTCTTGACCGTTTCGACGGCTTCGAGCGGCGGCTGGCTGAGCAGCATCGCGCCCTGCCCCATGTAGTTGAGCAGCAGCGCCGGCATGACGAAGTACAGCCAGGAGACGCGGATCGGCTTGCGGCCGAAATGCCCCATATCGGTGTACAGGGCCTCGGCGCCGGTGACTGCCAGCACGACGGAGCCCATGGCGATGAACGCCCGCACCGGCTCCTGGATGTAGAAGTTGATCGCGTGCCACGGGTTCAGCGTGTTGAGGATCACGACCGGCCGCTCAATGATGTGCGACAGGCCGAGCACCGCGAGCGTGAGGAAGTAGACGATCATGATCGGCCCGAACAGCGAGCCGACCTTCGCCGTGCCGCGCGACTGGATCGCGAACAGGCCGACGAGAATGAAGATGGCGAGCGGAATGACGAGCGGTTCGAACAGCGGGTCGACGATGGTCAGACCCTCGACCGCCGAAAGCACTGAGATAGCCGGCGTGATCATCGAGTCGCCGTAGAACAGGGCGGTCGCGAAAACGCCGAGCAGGACGATGCCGCCGGTCCATTTGGCCCGCTTTTCCAGCGACCGGTTGATCAGCGCCAGCAGCGCCAGGCTGCCGCCTTCGCCCTTGTTGTCGGCGCGCATGATCACGGTCAGATATTTGAGCGTGACGATGATCATCATCGACCAGAAGATCAGGCTGAGCACGCCCCACACATGCAGCTGGTCGGGAGCGAGCGTGTGATGGCCTGCAAAGGTTTCGCGGAAGGCGTAGATCGGACTGGTGCCGATATCGCCATAAACGATGCCGACCGCCGCAATCGCCAGCTTGTGCAGCGGGCCCTGGGTATGGCTGTGCGAGTCGTGGGGCGTCGCGGCCTGCGCTGCGCCGGTCTCGTTAATGCTCATGCTTGAATGATCAGCTTAGGCTCAACGAAGACGCGCACTGTTCAATGCCTCATTCCGCCGGAAGCGCGGCGCGGCGCGGCCTAGCACCGGCGGAAGTGGGCCGCAATCGCTGCTTACAATGGCGCGCAGCCCGTCTATAGGCCCCGGCCACAACAGCATGGAGTGAGCGGGTAATGCGCATCGGTGTGCCGAAGGAGATCAAGAACAACGAGTTTCGGGTGGGTCTCACCCCGGCATCGGTCCGCGAACTGGTCGCCGCCGGTCACGAACTGTTCGTCGAAACCAACGCCGGCAACGGCATCGATTGTCCTGATTCCGCCTTCCAAAAGGCGGGCGCGACGATGCTTCCGACGGCCGCCGAGGTGTTCAAGGCGAGCGATATGATCGTCAAGGTCAAGGAACCGCAGGCGTCCGAAATCGCGCTGCTCGAGCCGCGCCACATCCTCTTCACATATCTGCATCTCGCCGCCGACAAGCCGCAGACCGAAGGGCTGATGAAGTCCGGCGCGACCTGCATCGCCTATGAAACGGTGACGTCGAACAGCGGCGCCTTGCCCCTGCTCAAACCGATGAGCGAAGTTGCCGGACGCATGTCGGTCCAGGTCGGCGCTCATTATCTGGAAAAGGAACAGGGCGGCCGCGGCATCCTGCTTGGCGGCGTCCCCGGAGTCGGTCCGGCCAAGGTGGCGATCCTTGGCGGCGGCGTGGCCGGTGTCAACGCCGCGCAGATGGCGGTCGGCATGCGCGCCGACGTCACCATCTACGACATCAACATGGAACGGCTGGCCGAGCTCGACATGTTCTTTTCCAGCCAGATCCGCACTGCTTATGCATCCAAGGCGCAGATCGCGGACGCGGTCGCGCAGTCGGAACTGGTGATCGGCGCGGTGCTTGTCCCGGGTGCAGCGGCGCCCAAACTCGTCACCCGCGACATGCTCAAGACCATGAAGCGCGGTTCGGTGCTGGTCGACATCGCGATCGACCAGGGCGGCTGTTTCGAAACCAGCCACCCGACCACCCATGCCGACCCGGTCTACGAAGTCGACGGGGTCATTCATTATTGCGTCGCCAACATGCCGGGCGCGGTGGCCCGCACCTCGGCGTTCGCGCTCAACAATGTCACCCTGCCCTTCGTCCTGACCATTGCCAAATATGGCGCGGACGAGGCCATGCGACGGGATCCGCATCTTGCTGCCGGCCTTAACGTCTCGGGCGGCAAGGTCCGCCACCAGGCGGTTGCCGAGGCACTCGACCTGCAATTCGAACCCGTTCTCGGATTGGAACATTAGGAGAACATCGGACGTTCGCACTTCAACAAACTGTTGAAAAGGCACGACCATGTCCGAGCAGCTCACCGACAATCCCAAGCAGCACCCGACCGGCAACGCGCAGAAGGACCCGGAAGATTGGGTCACCGGCGATGAACCGATGACCGGCGCCCAGGCGTCCTATCTGCAGACGCTAAGCGAAGAAGCCGGCGAGACGTTCGACCCGGGCCTGACGAAAACGCAGGCATCCGAACGAATCGACGCGCTGCAGGACAAGACCGGGCGCGGCGACTAGGGCGTGGCGGTGCCGTCCAGCGCGGCCAGCGCGTCCTCGACCCGCGGCCGCCACGACGCATCCGCCGGCGCCCGCGCCAATGTCTCCTTCCACAAGGCGATCGCCGCCTCCCGCTCTCCCGAACGCGCCAGCGCCAGCCCGTAAAAGAACGTCGGCGCAGGATGGCCGGGCGCGATCTCTGCCGCATGGCGATAGGCGAACTGGCTGGCCGGTGTGATCATTCCGGCATGATCGACCAGTGCATTGCCCAGCCCTACCCACAATTGGGGATCGCCCGGATGCTCACGCACCGCAGCGGTCAGGGCCCCGACAGCGTCGGCGGTGCGACCCCGGCTGGCCAGCGCCTCGGATATGCGCAGCCAGGATTCGGCTCCCGTGAACTGGCCGAAGAAATCGTGCCGGATGTTGGTCAGCCGGACCGGCGGCGCAGCCTGCGCGGACGTCCGCGGCGACCCCGGCGTGCCGGGCGATCCCTGCAGCGCATAACCGGCGGCGCCGAGGAAGATCGCCGCCGCACCAAGTTGCAGCAAGGCTCCGCGAAGCTTGAGCAGCCAGAGCGCTCCGACAGCCAGCGCGGCGATCAGGACAAGTGCAATCCAGCCCATCACGTCCGCGACCTCCGCTTCAGCCGCGCCGCGACCAGCGCCAACCCGCCGCCAAGCAGCACCAGCGGCGCGATCCACAGCGGCCACGTCACCGGCTCGGCCGGCGGGCGATAGGTGATCCACGCGCCGTAGCGCTCGACCAGCCAGCCCCGGATCTGTGCAGGCCGTTCCCCGGCGGCGATCCGGCGCCGGACGAGGTCGCGCATGTCCCCCGCCATTTCCGCATCCGAGTCCGCGATCGACTGGCCTTGGCACACCAGGCAGCGCAACTCTTCCATCAGCGCAAGGGCCCTCGCTTCCTGGCCCGCATCGGGCAATTGGCGGTCGGCCCAATAGGCCGGCGGCATGTCGGAATCCGCCCAGGCCGGGCTGGCCAGCACAAGCAGCAAGGCGACGGCGACGGCCCTCATCGCGCGGCCTTCACGGCAGCGATCAGCCGCGGCACGTCGTCGGGCTGGATCGGGCCGATATGCTGCATCCGCACCACCCCGCGGCCGTCGACCAGGAAAGTTTCGGGCACACCCGACGATCCAAAGGCCAGTTGCAATCGCCGTTGCGGGTCGGCGGCGATGCGCTCGAACGGATCGCCGTTGGCGTCGAGGAAGGCGCGCACGTCTTCGGGCCGGTCACGCACCGCGATGCCCACGATCGGTACGCCCTGCCGCGCCAGTTCGTCGAGCAGCGGAGCCTCGCCAATGCAGGGCACGCACCAGCTGGCGAAGAAATTGAGCAGCTTGGGCCGGCCGTCAGCAAGATCGGTCGACGCAAGCGCCGGCTTGCCGGGCAAGCCGGCCGATGCCGCGAACGCAGGCACCGGGCGGTCGATCAGTTGCGACTGCACCGTGTCGTTAGGCGGATTGACCAGGCGCCAGACCAGGGCCGCGACCAGCAGCCCTACCATGGCGACGGGCAGCGCGCGAAGAATCGTCCGCCGCTTCATGCGCTCCTCCGCCGGCGCCAGCCGCGCCAGGCGCGACCGACCAGCGCAAGCGCGCCGCCGAGCGCGATCAGCGCACCGCCAAACCAGATCAGCGTCACCAGCGGCTTCCACCACAGCCGCAATTGCCAGCGCCCGTCATCGGCTGGCTTGCCGAGCACGGCGTACAGCTGGCCGGACATTACCGTCTCGATGGCCGCTTCCGTGGTCTCGGTCGGCGGACTCGAATAAAAGCGCGCCTGCGGCTTGAGCAGCGACACCCCGCTCCCGCGCGATGCCCGCAATTCCGCTTCCAAGGCCGTCCAGTTCGGACCGGCAACCGGCGTCACCGACCGGAATTCCAGCAGCCACGGGCCGACTTCGACCTGCTCGCCCGGGCGGGCGGCGATCAGCACTTCTTTTGTCAGCAACGCGCTTCCGGCCATGCCGACGATCGCCACTGCGACGCCGAAATGCGCCACGACCATGCCCCACGTCGACAGCGGCGTGCGCCGCAGCCGCCGCCCCAGCAACGGCAACAGGCTGGCGATCCCCAGCATTGCCGCCACACCCAGCGCCAGCTTGGCCAGCACGCCCGGCCCGGGGATCGCGAACAAGGCGATCGCGGCACCGGTCACCCCGACGAGCGCGGGGATGACGAGCCGCCGCAGGCGCCCGGCATTATCGCGCCGCCAGTTGAGCAGCGGGCCGACCGCGATCAGCAAGGCGAGAATCAGCGCGATCGGTCCGGCGACAGCGTTAAAATAAGGGGCGCCGACGGACAGCTTGCTACCGGTGACCGCCTCCACGAACAGCGGGTAAAGCGTGCCGACGAAGACGATGCCGAGGATCACGCTGACCAGCAAGTTGTTGCCGACCAGTGCCGCTTCCCGGCTGGCGAGTTCGAAGCGCGGGCCTTCGTCGAGCTTTCCGGAGCGCAGCGCGAACAGGGCAAAGGCCGCGCCGACATAGACGGCGAGCAAGGCCAGCAGGAACGTCCCGCGCTGCGGATCGACGGCAAAGGAATGCACCGATGTCAGCACGCCGGAGCGGACCAGGAAAGTGCCCACCATCGACATGGAAAAGGCGATCATGGCCAGCATTACCGTCCACGCGCGCAGGGAATCGCGGGCGGCGAGGACGTTGACAGAATGCAGCAGCGCGGTCGCCGCCAGCCACGGCATCAGCGACGCATTCTCGACCGGGTCCCAGAACCACCAGCCACCCCAGCCAAGCTCGTAATAAGCCCAGTAGCTGCCCGCCGTAATACCCAGCGTCAGCAGGATCCACGCCGCCAGCACCCACGGCCGCATGGCCTTGGCCAGCACGGCGTCGACACGGCCCGTCAGCAAGGCGCCGACCGCCAGGCTGAAGGCGACCGACAGGCCGACATAGCCGAGGTACAAGGTGGGTGGGTGGAAGACGAGGCCCGGGTCCTGTAGCAAGGGGTTAAGGCCCCGGCCCTCGAGCGCCGGCGGATCGAGCCGCGCGAAGGGGTTGGACGCGAACAGCAGGAAAGCGAAGAAGCCGAGCGCGAGCGCCCCCTGCGCGCCCAGCGAGGCGGCAAAGGTCCGGTCGTCGAGCTGGCGTGAGAATGCGGACAGCGAGGCGCCGGCTAGCCCCAGCACCGTCACCCACAGCAGCATCGAGCCCTCGTGGTTACCCCACGATCCCGCCAGCTTGTACAGCCACGGCTTGGCGCTGTGACTGTTCTGCGCCACCAGCAGCAGCGACAGGTCGGTGCGCAGGAAGGCGATCATCAGCATCGCCATGGCAAACAGGCACAGCGCGCCGCCGGTGATCGCCACCGCGCGTATCGGGCCCGTCCCCTCCGACCGCGCCGCTGCCGGCCCGAAGGCGAGGATCACCTGGAGCACGGCAAGTGCCGCCGCCAGCCACAGCGCCGCCAGGCCAGCCTCGGCGATCATTGCTCGACCGTCGTCGCGGCCTTGTGCTCGGCCGCCTGATTGCCAAGCTCCGGCGGCATGTAGCGCTCGTCGTGCTTGGCCAGGATCTCATCGGCGACAAATGTCCCGTCGGCGCGCATCTGTCCCTCGGCGACGGCACCGCTGCCTTCGCGAAACAGGTCGGGCAGGATGCCGCGGAAGCTGACTGGTACCGAACCGTCGGCGTCGTGCAGTCGAAACTGCGTGGTCACGCCGTCGGGCAGCTTCTTGACCGATCCCTGCTCGACCATCCCGCCAAGCCGGATCGGCGTGCCGGCTTCCGCCCTGCCCGCGGCTATCTCGGCCGGCGTGTAGAAATAAGCGGCGCGGTTCTGCAGGCCGACCATCGCCAGCAGCACGGCGGCGGTGACCGCGACGATCGCGGCCACGACGAGCGCCAGGCGCTGGTGCTTGGGCTTGGCGATCATGCGCGCTCGCGAAGCGCGGCGGCCTTCGCTTCGGCGGCGCGCATCGCTCGCCAGGACGCGATCAGCAGCACGGCGGTTCCGACCAGCGCGACGGCATAGGCCGCAATCACGAACGACCAGTGGTTCATTGCCCGAAACCCCGACGCAAGCGCGCCTCGACCCGGGCTCGGGCAATCTGCGCGCGCATCAGCATCAGCACCGACGCCGCGAACAGGCAGGCGAACCCGAGCGCTGCAAGCGGCAGCGGCCACAAGATCGAACCGTCGATGCTCGATCCGGACACGCCGATGCTCTGGCCCTGGTGCAAAGTGCGCCACCACAGCACCGAAAAGTGGATGATTGGCAGGTTGATCGCGCCGACCAGCCCAAAGATCGCGGTCACTCGCCCTTCCCCGCCGGCGCCGCGCTCCGCTTCCGCCGAAGCCAAGGCGATATAGCCGAGGTAGAGAAAGAACAGCACCAGCATGGACGTCAAGCGCCCGTCCCATTCCCACCACGTGCCCCATGTCGGCCGGCCCCAGATCGAACCGGTCAGCAGGCAGATGGCGGTGAAGGTTGCCCCGGCTGGCGCGATTGCGCGACCGGCAACGGCGGCCAGCGGATGGCGCCAGACCAATTGGCTGATCGCGGCGCCCGCGATGCCCGCCCAGCCTGCCATGCCCAGCCACGCGGCGGGGACATGGACGTACATGATGCGGACCGTCTCGCCCTGCAGATAATCGGGCGGCGTCAGCGTCAATCCGCCGATCACCCCCGCAAGCGCCAGCAACAGGCCGATCGCCAACAACCAGCCGGTGGCGGGACGGGCAATGCGCAGGAAACGCGCCGGATTGGCGAGCGCGTGCATGACGAGTGGCGCTAACCCCTGCCGATCAGGCGCTGGGCCATGGCATCGGCAACCGCTGCCGGGTCGCGGGCGCTGGCGGCGCTTTCCGTCCAGATCTGCTCGAGCCGGGTCGGGATGCCTTCGATACGCTCGCGCACCAAGCTGGCGTCACCGTCGGCAAGATATTCGGTGCATACGTTGATGATGCCGCCGGCGTTGATGACGTAATCGGGCGCGTACAGGATGCCCCGCTTGGCAAGCCGCTGGCCGTCCTCCGGCGTTGCCAGCTGATTGTTGGCGCCGCCGGCGACGATCGGCGTCTTCAACCGGGCGATGGACTCTTCGGTCAGGATCGCGCCGAGTGCATTGGGGCTGACGACGTCCGCGTCGAGGAACAGCACGTCGTCGGTCGCGACCACTTCGCCGTCGACCTTGTCGGCCAGCGCCTTGGCCTTGGCCGCATCGATATCCGCGATCGACAGCCGCGCACCTTCGGCCGCTGCGTGCATGGCAACGCCCCCGGCAACGCTGCCGGCGCCTTGCATGGCAATGTGCAGGCCGTCGACGCTGTCCTTGCCGAGCGCGCGCTTTACCGCCGCCTTCAAGCCCAGGAACACGCCCAGCGAGGTGTGCGGACCGGGATCGCCGCCGACGTCGCTGCCTTCGGTCGGAAGCCCGGCGACGTATTGCGTCTGGCGGCGGACGTCGACCATGTCGGTAACGCTCATGCCGACGTCTTCGGCGGTGACATAACGGCCTCCCAGGCCCTCGACCGCCTTGCCGAACGCGGCAAGCAACTCAGGGCCCTTCTGGCGGTCGGCGGGCGCCAGGATGACGGACTTGCCGCCGCCAAGGGCGAGGCCGGCCATGGCGTTCTTGTAGCTCATCCCGCGCGACAGGCGCAGGGCGTCGGTCAGGGCGTCGGACGGATTGTCATAGTGCCAGAAACGCGCACCGCCCGCGGCCGGGCCGAGATGGGTCGAATGGATGGCGATAATCGCACACAGGCCGGACTCCGGCTCACTGACGAAATGGACCACTTCATGCGCGTCGAAATCGGGGTAACCCCAAGGCGTATTCATTTGTCCGGAACGGTCCCGCTTGAGAAAAATGATGGGGCGACCGAGGGGACTTGAACCCCCGACCCCTGGTACCACAAACCAGTGCTCTAACCAGCTGAGCTACGATCGCCACGACGCGCCGACTAAGGTCCCGTGCGAGGTTCCCCAAAGCGCGCGCGCTCCTTAGGGTCGGCGACCGCTGAACGCAACCCGAACGGAGTGCTCATGGCCAACGCGACAATGGAGAAATTCGGCTATCCCGACACGCTGATCGCGGAGTTGGAGCATTGGGCCGTGCTGCTTCGACCGGCGCAGGTGACACTGGGCTCCCTCATCCTCGCCGCAAAGTCGGATGTCATAGCTTATGGGGATCTGCCGGCCGAAGCCTTCGCGGAACAGGGCGAGGCGGTGCGCAGGATCGAAGCTGCACTGCGCTCTTTCTGCCAGTACGAGCGTATCAATTACCTGATGCTAATGATGGTCGATCCCAACGTCCATTTCCATGTCATCCCGCGCTACGAAGCGGCACGGCAGTGGAAGACTTTGACATTCGCCGACACGGGCTGGCCCGGCCCACCGTCGCTCAAGGACGCGATCGCCCTCGACGGTGAACAGATCGCCATGCTGCGGGACGAAATCCGCAACCTGTACTGCGGCAGGGCGTGAACGAGCGCACCGGCCGCGAAATCCCGTTTCGCGATTGAGACGAATTGCGGCGGATCGGAAGCTTCCAGCCGGCCTATCTGGACTAGGCGGGGCTGGTGGGCGCGGCAGGGATTGAACCTGCGACCCCACCCGTGTGAAGGGTGTGCTCTACCACTGAGCTACGCGCCCGCTGCCCTGCGGGAGCGGCGGAAATAGGGACAGGTCGCGCGGCTGTCCAGATTACTGGACGGCGTCTTTCAAAACCTTGCCCGCCCGGAACTTGGGCTGCGATGTCGGCTTGATCTGCATCGGCTCGCCGGTGCGGGGATTTCGCCCGGTCGACGCCTTGCGCCGGGTGACCGAGAAATTGCCGAACCCGACCAGCCGGACCTCGTCGCCGCGCTTCAATGCGGAGGTGATTACCTCCAGCATCGTTTCGACCGCCCGCGCCGCGTCATTGCGGCTCAGACCGGCGCGATCCGCGACATGGCCGATCAGTTCCTGCTTATTCATCGTTGCTCCCCGATGGGACCGCCCGGGACTCGCGCGGCTTCGCTCAAGATTAAAGGCACAGACTCGTTGCCGAAGTCAAAACCCCTGCGCCGATTAGTGACGCAGGCGCGCCTCGCCGGGATTTTCGCCCGGCGGAAGCGGCGGTTCGGCGGCATGTTCGTCCGCGTCGGTCCATTCGATCGGAACCATCGGTGCGGTCATCGCATGGGTCAGGACCTCGTCGACGTGACTGACCGGAATGATCTTCAGGCTTTCCTTTACCGCGGCCGGAATTTCCTCCAGGTCCTTTTCATTCTCCGCCGGGATCAGCACCGTGGTGATGCCCCCTCGAAGCGCCGCAAGCAGTTTCTCCTTCAGGCCGCCGATCGGCAGCACGCGCCCGCGAAGCGTAACCTCACCGGTCATCGCCACGTCGCGGCGCACCGGAATGCCGGTCAGCGTCGAGATCATCGCCGTGACCATGCCGATGCCCGCCGACGGCCCGTCCTTGGGCACCGCGCCTTCGGGCAAGTGGACGTGGATGTTCTTGCGGCCGAACAGGCTCGGCTTGACCCCGAACGAGGGCGAGCGCGCCTTGACGAAGCTCATCGCCGCCTGAACGGATTCCTTCATCACGTCGCCCAGCTTGCCGGTCGTCTTGATCTCGCCCTTCCCGGGCACGGTGACCGCTTCGATGGTCAGCAATTCGCCGCCGACCTCGGTCCAGGCCAGGCCGGTGACCGCGCCGATCTGGTCCTCTTCCTCGCCGACGCCATAGCGGTAGCGGCGGACGCCAAGGAATTCGGCAATGTTGTCCGCGGTCAGCTCGACCGTCGTGGTCTTGCCCTCGAGAATGCGGCGCAGGGACTTGCGCGCCACCTTGGCGAGTTCGCGTTCCAGCGTACGGACGCCGGCTTCGCGGGTGTAATTTTGAATCATCGCCCGCAGGCCGTCGTCGCGGAACTTCAGCTCCTCCGCGGTGACGCCATGCGCTTCCATCTGCTTGGGGATGAGGTGGCGCTTGGCGATCTCCACCTTTTCGTCCTCGGTGTAACCCTCCAGCCGGATGATCTCCATGCGGTCGAGCAACGGCTGCGGCATGTCGAGCGAATTGGCGGTGGTGACGAACATCACGTCGCTAAGGTCGTAATCCAGCTCCAGATAATGATCCTGGAAACGGGTGTTCTGTTCGGGGTCGAGCACTTCCAGCAAAGCCGAGCTGGGATCGCCGCGGAAATCCTGGCCAAGCTTGTCGATCTCGTCGAGCAGGAACAGCGGGTTGGTAGTTCCGGCCTTGCGGATGTTGGAAATGATCTTGCCCGGTAGCGAACCGATGTAGGTGCGGCGGTGGCCGCGGATTTCGGCTTCGTCGCGCACGCCGCCGAGCGACTGGCGAACGAATTCGCGACCCGTCGCGCGGGCGATCGACCGGCCCAGCGACGTCTTGCCGACGCCGGGCGGACCGACGAGGCACAGGATCGGGCCCTTCAGCTTGTTGGTGCGGGCCTGGACCGCGAGATATTCGACGATCCGGTCCTTGACCTTTTCCAGCCCGTAATGATCCTCGTCGAGCACCGCCTGCGCTTCGGCGATATCTTTCTTCACCTTGGATTTTTTGCCCCACGGCAGGCCCAACAGCACGTCGAGGTAATTGCGCGCGACGGTCGCTTCGGCCGACATCGGGGCCATTGCCTTGAGCTTTTTCAGCTCGGCGGTGGCGCGGGTGCGAGCTTCCTTCGACAGCTTGGTCTTGCGGATCTTGGCAGCCAGCTCCTGCAGCTCGTCGCCGCCTTCTTCGCCTTCATTGCCAAGTTCGCGCTGGATCGCCTTCAACTGCTCGTTGAGGTAATATTCGCGCTGAGTTTTCTCCATCTGGCGCTTCACGCGGCTGCGGATCTTCTTCTCGACCTGCAGCACGCCAAGCTCGCCTTCCATGAAGGCGAACACCATTTCCAGCCGGCGCGCCGGATTAAGCTCGCCAAGGATCGCCTGCTTGTCGGCAACCTTGACCGACAGGTTCGCAGCAACCGCGTCAGCCAGCACCGACGGGCTTTCCAGCTCGGCCAGCTGAATGCCGGTTTCCGGCGGCAGCCGCTTGTTGAGCTTCGCGTAATTTTCGAACTGCTCGACGACGGAGCGCATTAGTGCCTGGGCTTCGGGCCCGGTGGCCTCCTCCTCATCGACTTCCTCGACCGTCGCCGAGACGAAGCCATCGCTTTCCTCCAGCCCGACCAAACGAGCGCGCCTGGCACCCTCGACCAGCACACGCACAGTGCCGTCGGGCAGCTTGAGCAACTGCATCGCGGTGGCGATGACTCCAAGGTCGTAGAGGTCGTCGCGGCTTGGATCGTCCTCCGCCGGATCGAGCTGCGCGACGAGAAATAGCTGCTTGTCCTCGGCCATCGCGGCCTCGAGCGCCGCGACCGATTTTTCGCGGCCGACAAACAGGGGAACGATACGCTCCGGGAATACGACGATGTCGCGAAGCGGCAGAAGCGGGAGAGTGCGAGTCATGCAGACTATATGGGCGGCACCGCCTGCAGGGACAAGCAGCGGTGCGACAGTCCGGCGCTAGATGTTCACGCCCTGGACGATGAGCAGCGCGGGGATGAGATTTTGCAGCGCGTGGGTCGCGGCGGGCACGGCAAAGGCAAGCCAGTAGGACCGCGTCCGCCACGTCACAAACAGGGTCGAGAAAATCACGAACGGCCACCAGATGACCAGTCCCCAGATCGGCGTCATCAGCGAATGGGCGATGCCCCAGCCTGCGGCGCTGACGATGACCGCGGCGGCCGGTGGGAGGAACAGCAGCAGTACCAGTAGCACCCCGCCCATGATCAGCGTTTCGGCTACCGGCGCGAACACTACCAACCCAAACAGCGTGACGAAGCCGTCGACCTTGAACGACGGCGGCGACGCTTCGGGAAACAGGCTGGCGGCAACGACCGAGAGCGCGATGCTGATGGGAAAGGCCAGCAACCAGCCGACAAGGATCGCGCGTACCGGATGCTCCGGCACGCGGATTGCTTTGGGCAGGTACTTCAGGGGCGTGCCGGCACCGATCGGTACCGGCGCGGCGGCGTCAGGCGTCACGCAGCGTCGCCGGTCTTACCCTTTTTGGCATAGACTCGAACCGGGTCCTTGCGGGCGTCGACCACTTCACGGTCGATATGCACCTCGTCGACGCCGTCCATCGACGGCAGGTCGAACATCGTGTCGAGCAGGATGCCCTCCAGGATGGAACGCAGGCCGCGGGCGCCAGTCTTGCGATCGATCGCCTTGCGCGCCACCGCGCTCAGGGCGTCGTCGCTGAAGGCCAGCTCCACCGACTCCATGTCGAACAGCTTCTGATACTGCTTCACGAGCGCGTTCTTCGGCTCGATCAGGATCTTGATCAGCGCCGCTTCGTCGAGGTCGTCCAGCGTCGCGATAACCGGCAGACGGCCGATGAATTCCGGGATAAGGCCAAAGCGGAGCAGGTCTTCCGGCTCGCAATGCTTGAGAATCTCGCCGGTCTTGCGCTCGTCGGGCGCCGCGACATGCGCGCCGAAGCCCATCGACTTGCCTTCCATGCGGTCGGAAATGATCTTTTCCAGGCCCGCGAAGGCGCCGCCGCAAATGAACAGGATGTTGGTGGTGTCGACCTGGAGAAATTCCTGCTGCGGATGCTTGCGGCCGCCCTGCGGCGGAACGCTGGCCGTGGTCCCTTCCATCAGCTTGAGCAACGCCTGCTGGACGCCTTCCCCGGACACGTCGCGAGTGATCGACGGATTGTCCGACTTGCGGCTGATCTTGTCGATCTCGTCGATGTAGACGATGCCGCGCTGCGCCTTTTCGACGTTGTAGTCGGACGCCTGCAGCAGCTTCAGAATGATGTTCTCGACATCCTCGCCGACATAGCCCGCTTCGGTCAGCGTGGTGGCGTCCGCCATTGTGAAGGGAACGTCGAGAATGCGCGCAAGCGTCTGGGCGAGAAGCGTTTTCCCACAGCCCGTCGGGCCGATGAGAAGGATGTTCGACTTGGCCAGCTCGACCTCGGTGCCGGTCTTGGCGCCATGATTGAGCCGCTTGTAATGATTATGCACGGCGACCGACAGGACGCGCTTGGCGCGATCCTGGCCGATGACGTAATCGTCCAGCACCTTGCAGATTTCGGCCGGCGTCGGAACGCCATCGCGGGTCTTCACCAGCGCGGACTTGGATTCCTCGCGGATGATGTCGTTGCACAGTTCGACGCATTCATCGCAAATGAACACGGTCGGCCCGGCAATGAGCTTGCGCACCTCATGCTGCGACTTGCCGCAGAAGGAGCAGTAGAGCGTGCTCTTGCCATCGCTGCCCGATAGTTTGGTCATCTCGTCCCTTACTTTGGCCGCGTGCGGACGTTCCGCACCGGCCACGCTAACCGGATTTATACAACGCGCAAGCTTGGGCTTGGGTTAACGCCCCAGCGCGCTGTGCCATTTCGGTAAAGAATATGGCTGTGGACCGCGGTGCAAACAAGCGCCGGGCGAAAGAAATCGACCGCCCGGATAGTCGCTTAGCTAGGCGTAACTTCGCCCGCGCCGGTGCCGGCATCCGCGCCGGATTCCGGCCGCCGTTCGAACACTTCGTCGATGATGCCGAATTCCTTGGCTTCGTCGGCTTCCATGAACTTGTCGCGGTCCATGGCCTTTTCGATCTCCTCGATCGATTGGCCGGTGTACTTGGCGTACAGCGCGTTCAACCGGCTGCGCATGCGCAGGATCTCGCGGGCCTGGATCTCGATGTCCGCGGCCATGCCTTGGGCGCCGCCCGACGGCTGGTGGACCATGATGCGGCTGTTCGACAAGGCGACGCGCATGCCCGGTTCGCCCGCCGCGAGCAGAAAGCTGCCCATCGACGCGGCCTGGCCGATGCAGACCGTGCCGATCTTCGGCCGGATGTACTGCATCGTATCGTGGATCGCGAGACCGGCGGTGACCACGCCGCCCGGCGAGTTGATGTACATGAAGATGTCCTTCTTCGGGTTCTCGGACTCGAGGAAGAGCAGCTGGGCGGTAACGAGGCTCGCCATATGGTCCTCGATCCCGCCGGTGATGAAGACGATCCGTTCCCTTAGCAACCGCGAATAAATGTCGAAGCTGCGCTCGCCGCGGTTCGATTGCTCGATGACGATGGGGACGAGCTGGGAAACGATGTCCTGATGATCCATGATCTATGAAAGTCCTGATATGTTGGTCTGGACGCTACATCGGGCCGATGTGCGAAAGGTTCAAGCCACCCGCCCGGGCGCGTCGAAGGACAGATAGGCAAGCCGCCGGACTTCCCGGCGGCCGCGCGTGACGGTGTCGAGAATAAGTCCGGCGAAGAAGCAAAGCACGGCGACGATGGTCATGCCGGTGACAAGGATCGCGGTCGGAACACGCGGCACCAGGCCGGTGTCGATGTAGGTCGTGATCAGCGGGATCGAGAGGATCAGCGCCGCGATCAGCAGCAGCGCCGCAATACTGCCGAAGAACAGGGCCGGCCGCTCGACCCGATAGAGTGTGCCGATGGTCTTGAGGATCCGCCACCCGTCGCCATAGGTCGACAGCTTCGACTCCGAACCCTCGGGCCGCGCCAGATAGCGGGTTTCGACCTCGCCCACCGGCATGCGCAGTTCCAGCGCGTGGACGCTCATCTCGGTCTCGATCTCGAAGCCCGAAGACAGCACCGGAAAGCTCTTCACGAAGCGGCGCGAGAAGATCCGGTAGCCCGAAAAGATGTCGTTGAAGGTGCGGCCGAACAACCGCGCCAGCAGCCCGGTGAACAGCTTGTTCCCCAACACGTGGCCGCCGCGATACGCGTCCTTCGCCTCGTGCCGACGGGTGCCGACGACCATGTCGTATTGGCCGTCAAGCAGCAGGGCGACCATCTCCGGCGCCGATTGCGGATCGTAGGTCAGGTCGCCGTCGGCCATCAGGTACACGTCCGCGTCTATGTCGGCGAACATGCGCCGGACGACATGGCCCTTGCCCTGCTGCCGTTCGGTACGGACGACCGCGCCCGCGGCTTCGGCCAGCGCGCAGGTGCGGTCGGAGCTGTTGTTGTCGTAGACGTAAACGGTCGCGCCGGGCAGCGCCGAGCGGAAGCCGGCGACCGTCTCGGCGATCGTCGCTTCCTCGTTATAGCAGGGCAGCAGGACGGCAATCCGCTCTTGCGATGGCACGGCCCCTGCTCCCCCTGCCAGTCCCTACTTCTTGGGCTTCTTCGCCGGCGCTTTCTTGGCTGCGGAAGGCTTCGGATCGGCCTTCGCCGCCGAAGCCTTGGCTGGGGCCTTTGCATCCGCCTTGGCCGCCGGCTTCTTGCCGGCGCCGTCCTTCACCGGCTTGGCCGGCTCGGGCTTGTCGGCGGCTTTCTCGACCGCGCCCTTGGCAGGCTTCTCCGGCTTGGCCTTGGCGGCCGGCTTCTTGGCCTTGGCGCCCGACTTGGCCTTGGTCTCGCCAATGTCATGGCCGCAGCCCGGTCCGTGCACATGGCCTTCCTCGCTCTCAAGGTCGGCTTCGACCTCGGCGCGGGTCGCCTTGCGCTCGCTGACGTCAGCCTGCGCGAACAGGAAGTCGACGACCTTGTCCTCGTACAGCGGGGCACGCAGCTGGGCGGCGGCGGCCGGTTCCTGCTGGACATATTGCAGGAAGCGTTCGCGGTCCTGGCCCTGATATTGCGATGCGGCCTGCATCACGAGCCGGCTCATTTCCTGTTCGGTGATCTGGATGTCGTTGGCAGCGCCGATTTCCGACAGCAGAAGGCCAAGGCGCACGCGGCGCTCGGCAATGCGGCGATAATCGTCGGCATCGCCTTCGATTTCCTTCAGCGCGGCAGCCGGATCCTCTTCATGCGTCGCTTCGTGACGAAGCTGCTGCATGATGTTTTCGAATTCCGCATCGACCATCGACGGCGGGACGTCGAAGTCGGCCCGGTCGGCCAGCTGATCGAGCAGGCGGCGCTTCATGTGCGTGCGGGTCAGGCCGTTAAGCTCCTGCTCCTGCTGCTCGCCGAGGATGGTCTTGAGCTGGTCGAGGCTTTCGAGGCCAAGCGACTTGGCGAAATCGTCGTCCGCCTTGGCGTCCGAAGCCACCTTCACCTGCTTGACGGTTACGTCGAAGACCGCGTCCTTGCCCTTCAGCTTTTCCGCCGGATAGTCCTTGGGAAAAGCGACCTTTACTTCGCGGTTGTCGCCGGCCTTGGCGCCGACCAGCTGGTCTTCGAAGCCCGGGATCAGCTGTCCGGACCCGATCTCGGTGGACATGTCGCTGCCCTTGCCGCCGTCGAACGGCGTGCCGTCGATCTTGCCTTCGAAATCCATGACCACGAGGTCGCCCTGCGCCGCCTTGTGCGACTTGCCGGCGTCCTTCCAGCTCTTGTTCGACTGGACCAGCCGCTTGAGCTGCTCGTCGACCGCCTTGCTGTCGGGTTCGATCAACAGCCGCTCGAGCTTGAGGCCGCTGATGTCGGGCTTGCCGATTTCGGGCAGCGCTTCGAGGCTGACGCGAACTTCGGCGTCCTTGCCCGGTTCATAGCCGTCGTCGAGAATCACCTGCGGCTGGGTCGCCGGCCGCAGCTTGTTGTCCTGGAGCAGCTTCTGCACGCCGTCCTGAACCGCACCGCTCAACGCGTCGCGCTGCAGCGAATCGTTGTGCATCTTCTTGATCAGGTTGGGCGGCACCTTGCCGGGGCGGAAGCCCTGCATCCGCACCTGCGGCGCAATCCGCTGCACTTCCTGGTCGACGCGAGCGCTGATGTCCTTTGCCGGGATGGTCAGCATGAAGGCGCGCTTCAGGCCTTCGTTCTCGGTCTCGACGGTCTTGATGGTCACGGTTCTCACTATCCTCATTCTATCAGCCAGCGATGCCCACGCCCGGCAGGTTTAGGACGCCTGCGCGTGGGCATGGTGCGCGCGGAGGGGCTCGAACCCCCACGTCTTGCGACACTGGAACCTAAATCCAGCGCGTCTACCAGTTCCGCCACGCGCGCGCGGACGCTTCCCGAAAGGTGGCGGGCCTATAGCAAGGATCGGCCATTGGGCAAGCGTGCCGGTCTTTTCCCCGCCGCCTGCAACCCGCTGCGGGGGCTGGCGTTTCGCACGGGAGGAGACAGATCATTCAGGACCGACCCAATAACCCCGCCGTTCCGCAGGAAGACCCGCAGCCCGGCCAGGACCCGACGCCCGCCCCGGATTCCCCCAGTCCCGCGATCCCGCCGGCGGAAACGCCAGTGACCACGCCGGACATCGACGTTCCGTCACCGCAGCAGCCGGTGATTGCGCCGGGCGGAAGCCAGGCCAGCCCGACCGCCTAGCGCAATCGCGCCGAAGCCACGATCCCTTCGAAATCGGGCAGCGCGTCATCGTAATAATGCGATCGCGCCGCATCGAGCATGATCAGATAAAGCCGTCCGTTGATGACGGCGCCGACCGCCCTGCCTTTGCGCCAAAGTTCGTCACCGTCGAGATGTTCGTAATCGAACTGGAAGCCGGACTGGCCTAGGAACGGCCGTGGCTGGATCGACAGGGTCTTGAAGTCGATTGCCCCGCCGCGCACGCGATAGGCGCTTTCCAGCATCGCCGTGATTTCCAGCGCGGTCATGTCCGCGTCGAACCGCGGCACCTGCTGCGCCGATCGGGTGTCCGTGCGAATGAGATAGCGGCCGTGCGGCAAGCCGGTGACGAAGGTCAGGTCGTCGAGCAACGGGCCGTTCAACGTCCAGTCTTCCACCCAGCGCACATCGTCGAACAGGAAGTGGCGCTGCCGATTCCATTCGCGCCGCGGAGTCACCGCCAGCGACCGGTCGCCGACATTGGCCTCCTTGACCCGGATCAGCGAATAATAATCGCTGCCGAACCCGCCGCCACCCAGGCTGCTGCACCCGGACAACGCAACGGCAACCGCCACCGCGGCAAGCTTCACCGTCTTCACATCATGCCTCCCGCCGCCATTTGCCGGACCAGCGGCGCATCCGGCGCATCGGGCTTCATCGCCAGATAGCGATTGAAGGCCGCTCGCGCTTCGGGCCGCCGCCCGTCCTTCATCAGCGCCACGCCATGCCAACGAAACGCTTCCGCCGGCGCATCGGGATAGGCGACGGCGATGGCATAGCTTTGCGCTGCCCGCTGCCAGTCACCCTGGCTGTCGCGGTTGCGCAGCCGCCAGACCTCGCCCTCGTAAAAGCGCAACAGGCCGTTCCACCCGTCCTGGGCCAGCGTCTCGATGACATATTGACTGGCGCCCGGGTCGTTGAGCTTGACCTGGTCGTCGAGGATCGTCTGCCGGATGGGATCGATCGCCTGCAGGTAACGGGCGCGGCCGGTTTCGTAAGTCCGGCCCGGGACACGCAATTCCGCCGCCGTGGCGCGCAGGTCCGCCATCCGGGTTTCCGGCGCCGGGTGGGTCGAAAACAAATCGTAGCCCCGGTCGCGGTGCTTGCGGCGGTAGCGCGCGCTGCGGTCCATCTCGCCCACCAGCTGCTGCCACGTGTTCGACATTTCCAGTGGATCGTAGCCGGTTTCCGCGATCAGCCGCGCGCCCATCGCGTCGGCCTCCGCCTCCAGCGTCCGGCTATAGCTGAACAGCGACAGCAGGGTGCCGAGCTGCGCCAGCTGGACGACGTCGCCCAGATAGACCCCGGTCCCGGCGCCGCCGATCCCGGCGGCCATCGCGCCGATCGAGAACAGGTCGCTCTTGCGCCGCATGTCGCGCCATTGCCGGATCATGTGACGGCGCAGGAAGTGGCCCGATTCGTGGGCGATCACGCCGGCCAGCTGCGCTTCGTTGCGCATGCGCAGGAGAAGTCCGGAAAAGACGATCGAGAAGCCGGTCGGGAACATCACCGCGTTGAATTCGGGAATACGGAGGACATAGATGCGCATGTCCTGCGCCGCTGGTCCGCCGACCTTGCCGATCAGGTCGCGGACATAGCCAGTGACGCCCTCGTCCTTAATCAGCAGGTTGGTGCCGGCAACCTCCTCCTCGACCCGCTCCACCTGTTGCCAAAGGCCCTTTTCGTCCTCGTCCGTGGGCCGGTATCCGGGACCGATCAGCGGCACCATCGACGCCGGATCGATGCGCGCATGGGCGATGCCGGTCATGGCCGAGGCCGCCAACGCTCCGCCGCCGGCGAGCAGCGCGCGCCGGCTGATGTCGCAGCGGATGCACATCAGCCCTGCTCCTTCATCTGCCGGCGGATGTCCTTGCCCGGCTTCATCCGACCAAGCAGCCGCTCCACCATCTGCGCCGCGCCCTCGGGCTTCCGGATGTCGCCAAGGTTGATGCCGGCCACCTGGGTGCCGGTCTTGAGCACGTTGAACCACACGACTTCGCCGGTCTTCAGGTCGACCAGCGACGCATAGGCAATCTGTCCGCCGCCGCCGACGTTCGGCGCGCAAAAGCCGACGAAGCAGCCGGCGATGCCCAGCACCTGCAAGGCCACGCGGCCCTTGGACGCGAAACTGTCTTCCGCGTGCAGGAACAGCATGTAGTCGAAGCCGGTCTTGCGGCCGAAATCGACCGCTTCCTGGCCAAGCGTATATTCAAGCGCCCGACCGCGTTTGCTGGGAAGGCGGATGCCCATATATTTGTGCAGCACGATCGATTCATCGACGACGTAGTTGAGCCGCTCGATCTCGGCGACCGTTTCCGGCGTTACGTTGGGCACGTCGCTGCGACGGTCGGCAATCAGCAGCTTGCCCCCGCGCTCGGCCTGCTGGGCCCGCAGGGCGGCGACGATGTTGGTCCGCGCCTGCTCGGTCCAGTCCGCGCGCGGCTCGGTCATGCCGCCCGTGGTCACCGAACCAACGCTGACGTCGGGCCGCAGCACGAGAAGCTTGTAGTCGCCCTGCGGCGGCGTGAACTGAAGGTCCGCATATTGCCGCGTCTGGACGCAGCCGGCGAGCGCGACGCTCGATGCCACCGCAATCGCCATCGTCGATTTACGCATGCACTTCTCCCCTGCCGCCGAACTTTCGTTCGTCGGTAAAAAAATGCAAGCATTTTAAGAGCCTAGGCGGGCGTTACCCGAGCTTGGCGCGCAACCGTTCGTTGACCACCTGCGGATTGGCCTTGCCGGCCATCGCCTTCATCACCTGGCCGACGAAGAAGCCGAACAGCGGCAACTTGCCGCCCTTATACTCGGCCACCTTGTCGGCGTTGGCAGCGAGGATTTCGTCGATCCTTGCGTCGATCTCACCAGTATCGCTGGTCTGTTTGAGCCCGCGCTCCTCGACCACCTCGCCGGCGCTCTTGCCGGTCTCCAGCATGATTTCGAATACCTGCTTGGCAAGGCTGCCCGACAGCGTGCCGTCGCCGACCAGCTTGAGCAGTTCGCCAGCCTGCGCCGGGCTGACCGGGCTATCGCCGATCGATTTATCGAGGCGGTTGAGAGCACCGAAGAATTCCGACGCCGTCCAGTTCGCGGCCGCCTTGGGCTCCGCGCCCGTATCCAGCAGCCCGTCGAACCAGTGGGCGATGTCGACGTCCGCGGTCAGCACGCCGGCATTATAGGGGGTGATGCCCAGTCCTTCGAACCGCTTGCGCTTGGCGTCAGGCAGTTCGGGAAGGCTTGCCCGACATTCTTCCAGAAAGGCGTCGTCCAGTTCCAGCGGCAGCAGGTCGGGGTCGGGAAAATAGCGGTAATCGTGCGCGTCTTCCTTCGACCGCAAGGTACGGGTGACGTTCTTGTCGGGGTCGTACAGGCGGGTTTCCTGGACCACCTCGCCACCGCTCTCCAGCACCTCGACCTGCCGCTTCGCTTCATGCTCGATCACGGCCATGACGAAGCGCACGCTGTTGACGTTCTTGGTCTCGGTACGAGTGCCGAATTCCTCGCCCGGCTTGCGCACGCTGACGTTGACGTCGGCACGCATCGAGCCTTCTTCCATATTGCCGTCGCATGAGCCGACGTAGCGCAGGATCGCCCTCAGCTTGCGAACGTAAGCCCCTGCTTCGGCAGGAGAACGCATGTCCGGGCGGCTGACGATTTCCATCAGTGCGACGCCCGCGCGATTGAGGTCGACATAGCTCATCGTCGCGTGCTGGTCGTGCATCAGCTTGCCCGCGTCCTGCTCGACGTGGATGCGCTCGATGCCGATGGTCTTGGCGCTGCTCTCGTCCTGCTCGTCGGGCAGGACCTCGATCTGCCCCTCGCCTACCAGCGGGTGGTAAAGCTGGCTGATCTGGTAGCCCTGCGGCAGATCCGCGTAGAAGTAATTCTTGCGGTCGAAGCGCGACCAGCGGTTGATCTGCGCTTCCAGCGCCATGCCGGTACGCACCGCCTGGCGAATGCACTCCCGGTTCGGCACCGGCAGCATGCCCGGCATCGCCGCGTCGATCAGCGACACTTGCGTATTCGGCTCCGCTCCGAAAGCGGTGGCAGCGCCGGAAAACAGCTTGGACGCGGTGGCGGTGATCTGGGCGTGAACCTCGAGGCCGATCACGACCTCCCACTCGCCTGTCTCGCCTTTGATGCGATAGTCGCTCACCACCACTTCTCCGCCCGCGCAGTGGGCCCGGCGCGTTCCTCGATTGCCAGGGCAGCGTTGAGCACGCCCTGTTCGTCCAGCTCGTTGCCGATCAGGTGCAGGCCGAGCGGCAGCCCCTGCCCGTCGAGACCGCCCGGGACGCTCATCGCCGGCAGGCCGGCGAGGCTGGCGGGCACCGCGAAGACGTCGTTCAGATACATGGCGATCGGATCGTCGCTCTTTTCGCCGATACCGAAGGCGGCGGACGGCGCGGTCGGAGTCAGGATCAGGTCGCACTGCTCGAAAGCCTTGCGGAAATCCTGTTTGATGAGCGCACGGACCCGCTGCGCCTTGGTGAAATAGGCGTCGTAGAAGCCGGCCGACAGCACGTAGGTGCCGATCATGATGCGGCGCTTGACCTCGGCGCCGAAGCCGGCGGCGCGCGTGGCGGAATACATGGCGTCGAGATTGCCGCCGTCGGGCACCTCGCGCAGGCCGTATCGGACCCCGTCATAGCGGGCGAGGTTTGACGAGGCCTCGGCGGGAGCGATGATGTAGTAAGTCGGCAGCGCATGCTTGGTATGCGGCAGGCTGATCTCGACCGGCTCCGCGCCCGCATCCTTGAGCCATTCGATGCCTCGGTCCCACAGCGCGTTGATTTCGTCCGGGACGCCGTCAATGCGATACTCCTTAGGAATACCGACGCGCTTTCCTTTGAGATTGCTCGACAATCCGGCTTCCCACTGCGGCACCGGCTCGTCCAGCGAGGTCGAATCCTTGGGGTCGAACCCGCTCATCGCCTCGAGCATGATCGCGCAATCGCGGACCGTTTTCGCCATCGGCCCAGCCTGATCGAGCGAGCTGGCGAAGCTGACGATGCCCCAGCGCGAGCAGCGGCCATACGTCGGCTTGATCCCGCAAATGCCTGTGAAGGCGGCTGGCTGGCGGATCGAGCCGCCGGTGTCGGTCCCGGTCACGCCGGGCGCGAGGCCCGCGGACACCGCCGCAGCAGACCCGCCCGAGCTGCCGCCCGGAGTCAGCGACGCGTTGCTGCCATCCTTGCGCCGCCACGGCGAGATCACCGGGCCATAGGCGCTAGTCTCGTTGGACGAGCCCATGGCGAATTCGTCCATGTTGAGCTTGCCGAGCATGCCCGCGCCGGCCTTGCGAAGATTGGCGACGACCGTGCTCTGGTAACGCGGCTTGAAGTCCTTGAGGATGCGGCTGCCCGACGTGGTGTCCACGCCTTCGGTAGCGAACAGGTCCTTGATACCCAGCGGAATGCCGGCGAGCGGGCCGGTGATCTCCCCCCGGTCGGCGGCGTCGGCCACCGCCAGAGCGTCGTCCGGCGTTTCGACGGTGTATGCGTTGAGCGCGCGACCGGCGGCGACCGCTGCATTGTACGCCTCCGCGACCTCGCGCGCCTTGAAGCTGCCGCCTGCGATGCCGTCGCGGAGCTCGGCAATAGTCTTGTTGGTCAGCTCCGACACTATTCGATCACCTTCGGGACGGCGAAGAAGCCGTGTTCGGCATCCGGCGCGTTGGCGAGGATGTCCTCGCGCTTGTCGCCGTCGGTCACGGCGTCGTCGCGCAGCCTCAACTTCTGGTCGATCACGGCGGTCAGCGGCTCGACCCCGTCGGTGTCGACTTCGCCAAGCTGCTCGACCCAGCCGAGGATGTTGTTGATTTCGGGCACAAGCCGCTCAAGCTCCGCATCGCTCATGGCGATTCGAGCCAGCTTGGCGATATGGCGGACCTGGTCGGGGGAAACGGACATCGGGGGCCGGATAGCGGTGGCGCCACGTAGCGGCAAGCGTTGCGGGAACTCCTTGCCGCCAAAGCGATTTTCACCGCCATGATCCGCTTGCCCATCCTTTCCGTCTTCGTCCTTGCGACCATCGCCGCCTGCACCACCGCCACTCCGCCAGCCGAACCAGGCCCGCCGACGATCGTGACGGCGGATCGGCCGCTGCAGGTCACGCCCGGCGATGCCGCGCTCAGCGACGTTCGCAACGATCTGCTGGTCACCGCCACCGACCGGTTCGGCCAGGCGCGGCTGGACGAAGCGCTCGCCGCCCCCGCCACGCTGATCGCCAAGCGGTTCGCCGGTATGTTGCCGCCCCCGCCTCCCGGTGAAACGGCGCCCGCCTACGTCCCGCCAGCGGCATTGCTGATGAAGGGTGCCGACGGCTGGTTGAAGGCGACCGCGACCGGCTGGACCCCGCTAAAAGCGGAGCAGGCGGCGGAGCTTGACGCGGTCATCGCCAACCCCGCGTTCTGGAGCGAGTCGGCATCCGTCCAGGCCTGCCCGGACTATGGCTCGAGCCAATTGCTGCTGAAGACCCCCGGCAACCCGGAAACTGTGCGCAACAGCCAGTGCACCAGCGTCGCCGAAAAGGCCGTCCAGGCCGCCCTCAACGGCTAGGCCATTGCCCCGATAGCATCGAGCCCCTAACCGCCGCGGCCAATGTACGCGCGCCGTTTCCTTGTTTTCGTCACCGTCCTCACCCTGCTCGCAGTGGTCGCTGCCTTCGCCTTTTTCCAATGGGGCGGGCAGGCGCTGGTCAGTCAGGGCACGCCCAAGGGTCATTTCGAGCAGCCGGCCGATAGCGCGCCCCCGGCCTATGCCGATGCCGGCCTGTGGCTTGCCCGCCCGGACATCGCCGGCAACCCTGCGGGATGGCTCCCGGATGGCTATGCTGCGGACGGGGCGGCCGGACAGGCGGCGGTCTTCTACATCCACCCCACCACCTACTTGCGCACCGACCGCTGGAACGCGCCCTATCGGGACGCGAACAGCGCCAGCCGCGACGATCTGTTCGTTCGCAGCCAGGCATCGGCGTTCAACGGCGTCGGCAAAATCTGGGCGCCGCGCTACCGCCAGGCGGCTTATGGCGCTTTCCTGCTGGATTCCGAGGATGCGCGTCAGGCGCTCGACCTCGCCTATCGCGATGTTTCCGCGGCATTCGACGAATTCCTCAAACAGGCCGGGCGAGACCGACCGATTGTCCTTGCGGGGCATAGCCAGGGCGCGCTGCACCTCATTCGCCTGCTTCGCGAACGCCATGCCCAGCTCGGCAACCGGCTGGTCGCCGCTTATGTCGTCGGCTGGCCGATCGATACCGTCGCCGACCTGCCCGCGCTCGGCGTTCCGGCCTGCAACGCCCCGGCCGACACCGGCTGCGTCCTGTCGTGGATGACGTTCGGCGATCCGCCCAACCCGCAGGTCCTGCTCAGCCAGTGGCAGGATGCGGACAGCCTGGCCGGCGGCGAGCGGCAACAGGACCAGGTACTGTGCGTCAATCCGATCACCGGCAAGCGCGACGACGCTGCTCCGGCCTCTGCCAACCCCGGCACGCTGGTTCCTGACGCGACCTTTACGTCGGCCTCGCTCAACCCCGGCGTGGTCGGCGCGCGCTGTACCCGCGGGTTGCTGATTGCCGACGGCATGCTGCCCGCGCTCGGGCCCTTCGTCCTCTTCGGCAACAACTACCACGTCTACGACTACGCCCTGTTCTGGGGCGCGATCCGCGAGGATGCGCGGCGGAGGCTGACTGCTTGGCAGCGCTGATTACCCCCGACACGCGGGTCTTTGTCACGGCGCTGGGGGGGCCGGGGAAACTCGCCGGGCTGGACGTCGGAACCCGGACCATCGGCGTTGCCAGTTGCGACAGCGGGTGGAGCTTCGCCGGGCCGCTGGAGACCATCCGCCGTACAAAATTCACCAAGGACCTGGAGCAATTGCGTGGCCTGCTGGCCCGGGAACGCTATGCGGGGGTCGTCGTCGGCCTGCCGCTCAATATGGACGGCAGCGACAGCCCGCGGACCCAATCGGTACGCGCCTTCGCCCGCAACCTCGCGCCGCTCGAGCTGCCGGTCTTGCTGTGGGACGAACGCTGGTCGACGCAGGCGGTGGAACGGGCGATGATCGCCGCTGACGTCAGCCGCGCCCGCCGCGCGGAAAAGGTCGACGCGCTTGCCGCCGCCCATATCCTGCAGGGCGCCATCGACGCTCTGGCAAATCTTCCGCCGGACGAATAAGCGAGCTTTTCGTGGACCTGCTTTCGATCAACGACCTTGGCGACGACCAGATCGCACGCGTCCTCGACCGCGCGGATTCTTTCCTTGCCGCCAACCGCGCCGGCGAACGGGCCAGGACGCTGGACGGGCGGATCGTCTTTAACCTGTTCTACGAAAACTCGACCCGGACGTTGATGTCCTTTGCCACCGCCGCGCACCGCCTGGGCGCCAGCGTCGTCACCCTGCCGGTGGAACAATCGTCGGTGAAGAAGGGCGAAACGCTGCGCGACACGGCGCACACGCTCAACGCGATGCGGCCCGATGCGCTGGTGGTCCGCCACGGCGACAATCAGGCGCCGGCTGTCGTGGCCGGAATCATGGATTGTCCGGTGCTCAACGCCGGCGACGGCACCAACGAACATCCGACGCAGGCGCTGCTGGACGCCGCCACGATGCGGGCGCACTTCGGCAAGCTGGACGGGCTCAAGGTCGCGATCGTCGGGGACATCCGCCACAGCCGCGTCGCCCATTCCAATGCCCTATTGCTGTCGCGCCTTGGCGCTGAGGTGCGGCTGGCGGGCCCGCCGATGCTGATGCCGGACGACCGCGACGGCGCGTTCAGCGTCGAAGACGCCATCGCGGACGCGGACGTGGTGATGATGCTGCGTGTCCAGCGCGAACGCCTAGAGGAAGATCTGGGCGACGCGCCGGGGGAATATCTGGCCCGTTACGGCCTGACCCGCGACCGATTTGCAACCGCCGCGCCTAATGCCGTGGTCATGCACCCCGGCCCGATGAACCGCGGCGTGGAAATCGAAAGCGCGGTGGCGGACGACCCGGACCGCTCGCTGATCGGCCTTCAGGTCGAATATGGCGTGGCCGTCAGGATGGCCTGCCTGGAGTTGCTCGCCGGCTGATTAGCGCGACGCGAGCTGGACCGGGGCGTCGCCGTTGACCTGGCGGACGAAGCAGGCGCCGCCGCGGCCACGCAGGACCTCGCACCGAGTGGCCGCTTCGCTGCGCGAGGCAAAACCTTTGATCGACAGACGCCACACGGTGCCCTTCGGCCCGTTGAACTTGGCGCGCATCGGCGTGTAGCCCGCGAGCGCCGGATAGCGCTTGGTGAGCTTGTCCCATGCTGCGGAAACCCGCTCCGGCGTGCTGTACGCGCCAAGCTGGACGACGGAGGTCGACCCGCCGCGGGCTCCGGCCTTGCGGACCGGCGCAAAGGCCGCGTGATCGGGCTTCTTGGCGAAGCTCGCCGGGCGCTCGCGAACCGGAGCGGGCACCGACGCGGCAACGAGCGGCACTTCCGGCTCGGCTTCCTTGACCGGCTGCGGCAATGCAGCGGTCTGCAATTCGGCCACAGGCGGCGCCTGGAGCAGCGTCCGCGCTGCCTCCGAGACAACGATCTCTTCGCTCAGCATGCTGGCGACTTCATGCGGCATTTCGGCCGGCGCGGGCATCGGTTCCGGCAGCGAGGGCGGCGGCGCCGACGGCGCTTGCGCCACTTCCACCGGCAGTTGCGGCAGCGGCTGCAGTTGCGGTTGCGGGGCAGCGACCTGCGCATACGCCTTGTCCGACGGCTGGGCGTTGAGCGCGAGCCGGACCGGCTGGCCCGGGTCGACGGCGGGTGTAACGCCGGTCAGCGCCGCGACCTGGTCCGAAGCGCGCGTCGGCGTGGTCATCGCCATCCATTGCTGCATCCGGCCGTCCAGCTGATCGGCCGGGACGTCCTGCGCGGCGACCGCGCGGGCCATCGCCCAATCGCCCGACAAGGCATAGGCCAGCGCGAGGTTCTGACGGACTCGCGGATCGGTGTCGTTCATGCGTGCCGCCGGGTCGAGCACCGCGATCGCCGCTTCCGGATATCCGGCAAGCGCGATGGCCAGTCCGTAATCGGCCGCATCGACCGCGCCACGAGCGGAATCGAGCACCGCGACGGCGGCGTCCTTCTTGCCCTGCGCGATCTGCACCAGCGCGAGCTTCAGGATTACCTGCGGCTGGCGCGGCATCAAGGACAGCGAATCGCTGTAGGCGGCTTCCGCGGAGGCGAAGCGGCCGGCGGCGAAGTAGCAATTGCCGAGCAAAGCCCGGAAGCCGGCATCGTTGGGCGTGTGCTCGACCGCCTGCTCGGCAAAGTCGACCGCGGCGGCAAGCCGGTTGGCTGCCAGCGCGGCCTGCGCCCGCATTGCCAGCCCGACATGTTCCTTTTCGACCTTGGCGCCGGCGGTCTGCGACGCGCCGGTCGAGCATCCCGAAAGCAGCGCGGCAATCGCGATCGCCGAGGCGGCGGTACGGAGGCGGTTCGGGACGATCATCATATTACCCCTTGCGATTGGCCTTCGCGACCATGGCGTCGAGTTCCGGCATGGACTCGAGCAGGCTGTCGAGAGCCTGCGTGACGAATTGCTGGGCCGAGCGCCCGTCGAGCGCGCAGGCCATGCGAAGCTTGAGATGCCGTTCGCGGTCGAGGCGCAGCGTGAAGGCGGCCTTCCCCTTGGCACCCGGAGCGGAGCGGACCTTCGGCGCGCGCCGCGGCGCAGGCGCCGGAGCGGGCGCCGTCCGAACGACGGTGACAGGCTCCGGCTTCTTCGCCAGGACCAGCGGCGCCGGCGCTTCCTCGACCGGCTCGAATGCTTCGACCACTTCCTCGGCCTCGGCCTCGGCCTCTTCCGCGTCGGGATCGTAGAGTTCGGCGGTCTCGTCGAGATCTTCCTCGCCCGCATCGTCAGGCGAATAGGTCGACAGGCGTCCGGCGATCTCGGCCTGCTGGTCGTGAACCGGCGATTGCACCGGGGTCAGGCCAGCGAGATTGTGCGGATGCGCCGGAACGACTTCCCCGAACGCGTCCTGATCGACGTCGCGTTCCACCGGGTCGGCCGGCTTGGGCGGTTCGAAGCCCATGTCGTTCCAGCCAAGGTCTTCAAGACCCGCGCCGACCTGGCCGAAGCCCTGCGGCCGCATGGCCGGACGTGCCGCGCCCTTCCGCGCGAGCAGGCCCGAGGACAAGGAAGCAAAAGGCTTGGGTTCGCTGTTCACGCCCACCCCCGCTTACTGACCCACGACGCGGCGGCCGAAACCGCCGACGGGACGCGGACTGGCCGAACCGATACCCGGCGCGGCGTTCGGGGCCGCGAATACGGTGCGGCGGAAATTCTTCTCGAGGCGGTCGGAGATGTAATCCCAAAGCTCGACCACTTCCTTGGCGGAGCGGCCGTTGGGATCCACTTCCATCACCGTGCGGCCGTCGATCATGGACGCCGCGAAGTCGGTGCGGTGGTGGACGGTGACCGGAGCAACCGTGCCATGCTGCGACAGCGCGACCGCGGCTTCGTAGGTAATTTTCGCCTTTGGCGTCGCCGCGTTGACGACGAAGATCAGCGGCTTGCCGGCGCGGTCGCACAAGTCGACCGTGGCGCCGACGGCGCGCAAGTCGTGCGGGCTCGGGCGGGTCGGAATGACGATCAGCTCAGCGACCGCGATCACGCTCTGAATCGCCATGGTGATGGCCGGCGGCGTATCGATGACCGCAAGGCGGAAGCCCTGCTGCCGAAGAACTTCAAGATCCGATGCAAGACGGGCGACGGTGGTCTGGGCGAAGGCGGGCATTTCCGCTTCGCGTTCGTTCCACCAGTCGGCCAGGCTGCCCTGCGGGTCGATATCGATCAGACAGACGGGACCAGCGCCCGCAAGCTGAGCTTGCACCGCGAGGTGACCGGAAAGCGTAGTCTTTCCCGATCCGCCCTTCTGCGATGCCATAGCGAGAACGCGCATGTTTTCCCCTGCCCCTAATATTCGATCGATCGAGGGCCGGAGTGACACCGAAGGCTCTAAAATCTGGTTAATGCAATCAAGACGCTGTTGCCGCCGGCGCGAACTGCGCTAATTTAACCGGCGGAGGTCGGGTGGTCATGAAGTTCAACTCTTTCAACTTGTTAGCAGCCGCGGCCTGTGTCGTTGCCGCCCCTGCCCCCGCACTCGCGCCGCGCACGGTAAAGGACGGAATCAGCGCCTGGCAGAAATCCGACTATGCCCAGGCGGTCGCCATCTGGACCCCGTTGGCGGAAAAAGGCGATGCCGACGCGGCCTTCAATCTTGGCCAGGCCTATCGTCTTGGCCGCGGCGTGAAGATCGACCTGTCCGCCGCCACCCGCTGGCTCGAAAAGGCGGCCAAGGCGGGACATCTCGATGCCCAGACGACGCTCGGCCTGTTGCAATTCGACGGCGGCGACCGCGATGCGGCCATGCGCTGGCTAAAGCAGGCAGCGGAACGCGGCGAAGCGCGGGCGATGCTGGTCTACGGCACCGCGTTGTTCAACGGCGACGCGGGCGCGCGCGACCCGATTACGGCCTATGCTTATGTCAGCCGCGCCGCAGCGCAGGGTTTGGGCCCGGCCAAGACCACGCTTGCGGAAATGGACGCGGTCCTGCCGATCGACCTGCGCAAGAAAGGCGTGGCATTGGCGCAGTCGAAAGCCAAGGCCGCCCCCGCTCCCAGCGCGAAGCCCCCGATCAAGGTGGGCGCCAGGCCGGCAGCGGAAAAGACGGCGGCCAGGGCCGAACCCGCCCCGGCAGCAAGCGCGAACGGCAAATGGCGAATCCAGCTCGGCGCGTTCTCCAAGCGCAACTCCGCCGAAGCACTTTACAAGAAACTGTCAGGCTCAGCCCCCGTCGCCGGGCATCCGGCGACCTATGTCGCGGTCGGCGCTGTCACCCGGCTACAGGTCGGCGGCTATCCGTCAAAAGCCGCGGCGACGTCCGCTTGCGCCACCCTGTCGGCGCGCGGCCAAGCCTGCTTTCCAGTCGAGGGTAAATAGCGTCCGCCTTTGGCACCTTGCAGAGATCGAGGCGGCCTATTCTGAAACTCCTGGTTCGCTCAAAGTTGCTAATGTGGTGCGCCGCTTTCGTAGCTGCCGCTGCATTGGTGGTTACGTTTCCCGTATGGGCAATGGGGGCAGCGGTCTTCCTCGACACCGAACGGAACACCATCGCCCGAACTTTGTCACCGGACGGGGCGCGCGTGGCACAGGTCGAACGACTGGTAGTCGGCGGCGCGCCATCAATTGTCGTGACGGTTCGGCCTAGATGGTCGCCAAACTGGTATGTACTCGGATGCGCCGCCGCGTCACACTACGGAGATACTCCGGCCCGTGTGAAATGGGCGTCAAATCACGCGTTGATAGTCGAGGCCACTTACGCCGAAGCTGGCTTCTGGAAAACAGACGGAGCGCCCTTTCATCAGTCCGGTTGCAAGAAGGTCGCCGTGACTATCACGCACGACTTCGCCTCCAAGCATTGATGTAGGCCTCCTACTCCAATCTTCCGCCGGATCAGCGCGCCACCCATTCCGTCTTCCTGATGCCCTGTGCCCACAAGAGGGCGTCGAGGCCGTGGTGGCGGATCTGGGCGTCGGCGGCTTCGACCAGCGCCGGCTTGGCGCGATAAGCCACGCCCAGCCCCGCTTCCTCGATCATCAAGCGGTCGTTGGCGCCGTCGCCGATCGCCAGCACCGCGTCATCCGCCAGCCCCAGCTCCGCGCGTGCCTGGCGCAAGCCGTCCACCTTGGCCTGCGCGTCGACGATCGGATCGGCGACCTTCCCGCTCAATTGCGTACCGTCGAATAATAATGTGTTGGCGCGGACCCGGTCGAAGCCGATCATGCTTGCCACCGGTTCGGCGAACGACAGGAAGCCGCCGGAAATCAGCAGTGCGCTGGCGCCGCCGATCCGCATCGTCCGCACAAGGGTCGCAGCGCCGGGATTGGGCACGACGCGCTCGGCCAGGCAGCGGGCGATAGCGTCTTCTTCCAGCCCCGAAAGCATCGCCACGCGCTCGCGCAGCGCGGCCTTGAAGTCGAGCTTGCCCTGCATCGCCCGCTCGGTGATCTCCGCGACCTCACGCTTGAGGCCCGCGAAGTCGGCCAACTCGTCGATGCATTCCTGCCCGATGATGGTCGAATCCATGTCGGCGACCAGCAATTTGCGAAAGCGCGGCTCCGCTTGCTGAACGACGACGTCGACCTCGGGAAGGTCCTCCAGCGCCCATCTTGCGGCGCGGGCGTCGCCGGAAAAATGCAGGTCGGCGGCGTCGCCTTCGTCGATCCATGCACCAAACGAAGCGCGCGGATCGACCTCGCGCAAGGCGCCGAGCGCCCGGTCGACCAGCCTGTCATCCAGCCGTCCCTTTGCTATCACCGTCGCAATGAGCATCCGTTCGTCTTCCCTGCCTCCTGTCGCCTTAATCGCGGGGCCGACGGCCAGCGGCAAGTCGGCACTTGCACTGGCGCTGGCCGAAACGATGGGTGGCGTCATAATCAATGCCGACAGCGCGCAGCTGTACCGCGACTTGCCTATCCTCAGCGCGGCGCCTTCCGCTCGCGATCGTGCGCGGGCGGACCACCGTCTATACGGGGTACGCGACGGCGCCGAACCCTGTTCCGCGGCCGCGTGGGCGACGCTCGCGCGGGCCGAGATTGCCGACGCGCACGCGGCGGGCACGCTGCCGATCCTTGTCGGCGGGACAGGCCTTTACCTGCGCACCTTGCTCGACGGCATCGCGCCGGTGCCGGAGATTGACGCGGAGGTTCGTCACCGGGTCCGCGACGCCAGCGTGGAGAAAAATCGCCGGCAGCTCGAGCAGGCCGATCCCGCCGCCGCGGCGAGGCTTCACGCCGGCGACACGACACGGATCGCCCGCGCGCTGGAAGTAGTGCTGTCCACCGGCAAGCCGCTGACCGCATGGCAGGCAAATCGCGAGGGCGGCATAGGCGACAGTATCGCGCTCAGCCCCATCGTGCTGCTTCCGCCGCGCGATTGGCTGTACTGCCGCTGCGACCGGCGCTTTGCAAACATGGTGGAGGACGGCGCCGTGGAGGAAGTCCGAACGCTGCTGGCGCGCGGGCTCAACCCCGCCCTCCCCGTCATGCGAGCGATCGGGGTGCGCGAGATTGCGGCTTTTCTCGCGGGGGAGAGCGACCGCGACGCGATGCTCATCCGCGGCTGCCAGGCCACGCGCAATTACGCCAAGCGGCAATATACCTGGTTCGCCCACCAGCCGCCGGCGGGGTGGCCGCGCTTCACCCGTGCACTCGACGATGACGCGGCGACAACCGATGCGCTGGCGCTGCTGGAAGCGACGGCGTAGGCGGCGACCATGAATTTGACCCGTGAAACCGAAATCGATTCCGCGCCGCTAGACGGCAGGCGAGTGGCCATCGTCGGCTATGGCAACCAAGGCCGGGCGCAGGCGCTCAATCTCAAAGACAGCGGCGTGGAAGTGGTGGTCGGCTTGCGCGGCGCCTCGGGCAGCGCAATCGAAGCGCAGTCGGCGGGGCTGAAAGTCGCGCTGCTCGAAGATGCGGTGGGATCGGCGGATATCGTCATGCTGCTCGCTCCGGACGAGATCCTCGGCGACCTGTACCGCGAGATCGAGCCCAATCTTCGTGAAGGCGCGGCGCTCGGCTTCAGCCACGGCCTCGCCGTTCACTTCGGCTACCTTGCGCCGCGTCCAGACCTCGACGTCTATATGATCGCGCCAAAGGGGCCGGGCACCGCGCTGCGCTCGCTCTACACCGAGGGCAAGGGAATGATCGCCTTATGGGCGGTGGCGCAGGATGCCACAGGCAATGCACGCGGCATCGCTCTGGCTTACGGCCGCGCCATCGGCTGCGCCCGTGCAGGGCTGATCGCGTCGTCCTTCGAGGAAGAAGCGGTCGCCGACCTGTTCAACGAGAATGCGGTGGTGTGGGGCGGCGTGCCTGAGCTGCTGCGCGCCGGCTTCGAAACGCTGGTCGAAGGCGGCGTGACGCCAGAGATCGCCTATCTCGAGTGCGTCGGCGAACTGAAGCTGCTGGCCGAGTTGATCGACGCACGCGGCATCGCCGGAATGCGCGAAGTGATTTCCAATACCGCCGAGCTCGGCGCCGTCAGCGGTGGTCCGCAGATCATCCGGCCCGATATCCGCGAGCGCATGCGCGAGGTTCTTGGCGCGGTGAAGTCAGGCGCCTTCGCAACGTCGCTGCGCGAGGAAGCGCAGGCGGGGTATCCGCAGCTGGACAAAGCGCGCAGCGACGCGCGCGCACAATCGATCGAGGCCGCGTATCGCAGCATTCGGGATTTGAAGGCGGACTAGCCGACCTGGTCGGCGACGGGCGCTTCGCGGTCTCCGACAGACGCGCGCTCAAGATAGATCAGCTGCATCTTTTCATGCACCGCCTTGGCATCGGCATCGGCGGCTGCCGCGGCCAGCTGCTGCTCCTCTGCTGCGCGCTGTGCGTAATAAGCGCGATTGCCGCCGCCGGTCTGTTCCTCGTCCATCGCCCTGCTCCTGCCAGGCGACGAACGTATCAGATTAAGTCAAAATGTCCCATAGCCGCGAGGAGTGGATCTAGAAGTTCATCGTCAGGCCGACGGCCACCTTCTTCGACTTGCCGGCGAACGGCGTGTTCGGGCCGTCCTCCGTCTTGGGCTTCATCCGAAAAACGCCAAGGCCAAGGGTGGTGTTGGGCGCCACGTTGCGGCCGATGATGATGCCCCGCCCGCGCTTCCACGTTCCGTCGGGCGCCTGATAGTCGGCAACCGGCACCGCGAACTTGCGCACGTCTAGTTCCGGCTCCGACGCGGGCGCCTTCACCAACGGCTGCTGAGCGGCCGCCGGAGCGGCCCACAATAGTCCAATCAGTAGAAACCTCGTCACGGTCGCCACGTCTCCCCTGTTGCCGCGAAAACAGCGGAGATTTGGATCGGTTCCCCAACGAACCATAAGGAAACACTGCCTATTTGCGGCCAAACAGCTTCTCGATGTCGCCATGGGCAAGCTTCACCCACGTCGGCCGGCCGTGGTTGCATTGCCCCGAACGCGGCGTGACTTCCATTTCGCGCAGAAGCGCATTCATTTCATGCACCGACAGCACCCTGCCCGCCCTGACCGACCCGTGGCACGCGATAGTCGCTTCGACATGGTCGAGGCGTTCCTGCAGCGACATCGCCGACCCCAATTCGGCGATTTCCCCGGCCAGGTCGGCCAGCAATTTGTGGATATCCGGCTGGCCCAGCGCGGACGGAACCGAGCGCACCAGCATCGAGGTCGGCCCGAACCGTTCCAGCTCCAGCCCAAGATCGCCAAGCTGGCCGGACGCATCCTCCAGGCGGTCGCAATCCGGCTCATCCAGCTCGACCACCTCGGGCAGCAGAAGCACTTGGCGCGGCACGACGCCGCCTGATCGCGCGGCGCGCAGCCTCTCCAGTACCAGCCGCTCATGCGCCGCATGCTGGTCGACGATCACCAGCCCATCTTCGGCCTCGGCGACGATATAGGTGCTGGCGACCTGGCCGCGCGCGACACCGAGAGGATGCGAGCGAACCGGCTCGACCGGCGCCAGCGCGGGCTCCGCTCGACCGGCGGGATCGACGCGGATGCCGGTGAACAACGCCCGTTCCTCGCGCACGCCCGCTGGCGGCATCGGCGGGGGCGCATATGCGGGCGGCTCCGACACGTCGCTCGACCACATCACCGGCGCAGCCGACTGCTCGCGCGCGGCGCTGCGGTGGGATTCGGCGTCGAGCGCGTGGCGAATCGTGCTGACGATCAGGCCGCGCACGGCCGCGGGGTCGCGAAAGCGAACCTCGGTCTTGGCCGGATGGACGTTGACGTCGACCTCGTCGAGCGGAACGGTCAGGAACAAGGCCGCGATCGGATGGCGGTCGCGCGCGATCATGTCGCGATAGGCGCCGCGCAGGGCGCCGACGAGAAGCCGGTCCTTTACCGGCCGCGAATTGACGAACAGATATTGGCGGTCGGCGACGCCGCGGTTGAAGGTCGGCAAGCTGACCACACCGCTCAGTCCCAACCCGTCGCGGACGCTGTCGATGCCGACACCGTGCCGGTCGAGTTCCGCGGTCAACAACGCCGCGACCCGCACCGGCGCTTCCGACGGCTGCACTGAAAAGACGGCGCGGCCGTCATGTTCCAGCGTGAAGGCGACATCCGGCCGCGCCATCGCCAGCCGCCGCACGGCGTCCAGGCTGGCGGAGTATTCGGCACGCGGGCTGCGCATGAACTTGCGCCGCGCCGGGACCTTGTCGAACAATTGCTCGACGCGCACGCGGGTTCCGGGCGGGAGCGCCGCGGGCCCCTCGCCCGCCGGCTTCCCATGGTCGACGACGACTTTCCACCCGTCCTCGCCGCGCACCCTGCTCTCGAGCGTAAAGTGCGACACGCTGGCGATCGACGGCAGCGCCTCGCCGCGAAAGCCGAAGCTGGTGACGCGGTCGATATTGTCGTCCGGAAGCTTGGACGTCGCGTGCCGTTCCAGCGCGAGCCGCATGTCCGCCGGGCTCATCCCCGACCCGTCGTCGATCACTTCGATCAGCCCGGTACCGCCCCCGGACAGTCTGACCGTGACGCTGCTGGCCCCGGCATCCAGCGCGTTTTCGACCAGCTCCTTAAGGGCGCTGGCCGGGCGTTCGACGACCTCGCCCGCCGCGATCCGGTCGACCAGCTGGGAAGGCAGTCTCCTTATTGACATGTTAATAGCTCTAGCCCAATCCGAGCCGTCCCGCGAAGCGCTGATTTGACCCAGGAAAATTCAGTTTGCCTTCAATGGGAAACGTTTAATTTCAAGCCTTCGGCCGGGGGGTTAAAAACCAGGCACAGGCAAGCGGAGAGATTGGTCAGGAATGTTCTGGACGCGCTGGTTCAAATGGATGTCCCACGACATGGCGATCGACCTCGGGACAGCCAACACCTTGGTCTACGTCCGGGGACGCGGGATCGTCCTTAACGAGCCGTCGGTGGTGGCGATCGAGACGGTCAACGGCGTCAAGCGCGTCAAGGCGGTCGGCGACGACGCCAAGCTGATGATGGGCAAGACGCCCGACCAGATCGAGGCCATCCGTCCGCTGCGCGACGGGGTCATCGCCGACATCGATGTCGCCGAACAGATGATCAAGCACTTCATTCACAAGGTGCATGGCGGCAAGATGCGCGCCTGGCGCTTCCCCGAAATCGTCATTTGCGTACCGTCGGGCTCGACCAGCGTCGAACGCCGCGCGATCCGCGACGCCGCGTCCAATGCCGGCGCTTCGGCCGTCTACCTGATCGAAGAGCCGATGGCGGCCGCGATCGGCGCCGATATGCCGGTGACCGAACCGATCGGCTCGATGGTCGTCGACATCGGCGGCGGCACGACCGAAGTTGCGGTGCTCTCGCTTCGCGGCCTCGCCTACACCACCTCGGTGCGCGTCGGCGGGGACAAGATGGACGAAGCCATCTCATCCTACGTCCGCCGCAATCACAATCTGCTGATCGGCGAAGCCACGGCCGAGCGGATCAAGAAGGAAGTCGGCATTGCCAAGCCGCCCACCGACGGCATCGGCAAGACGGTCCACATCAAGGGCCGCGACCTCGTCAATGGCGTGCCCAAGGAAATCAGCATCAACCAGGGCCAGATCGCGGAGGCTTTGTCCGAACCGGTCGGCACCATCGTCGAGGGCGTCCGCATCGCGCTTGAAAATACCGCGCCGGAACTGGCCGCGGACATTTGCGACCAGGGCATCGTCCTGACCGGCGGCGGTGCGCTGCTGCAGGGGCTGGACGAGGTGCTGCGCGACGAAACCGGCCTGCCGGTCACCGTCGCGGAAGACCCGCTCACCTGCGTAGCGCTGGGAACTGGCCGGGCGCTCGAGGAAGAGCAGTTCCGCGGCGTTCTCCAGACGGCCTGAGGCCGGTTTAGCCGATGGCGGCGCCACGGCCCGGATGGTCGAGACGCGCGCAATACGGGCTGTTCTTCAGCTTCATTGCGGCGATTATCGGCGTTGCCGTCGGTCTGATGTTGCTCGCCTTCTCGATCGCTGCCCCCTCCAGGTTCAATAATCTGAAGGGCGTCGCGCTCGACGCAACGACCCCGATCACGACCATGCTCGACCAGGTCGGAACGACGGCCGATGGCCTGGCGTCCGGCGCCGGCGATTATTGGGACGCCGCCAACCAGAACGCCGCCCTGCGGCAGCAGCGCGACGCAATGGCCGTCCAGCTGACCGCTGCCCGCGCGATCCAGCTTGAAAACCGCCAGCTGAAGGCTGCGTTGCAACTGCGCGAACGGAGCGAGGACGCGGTCGCGACGGGCCGCCTGGTCGGCTCGTCCTTCGAAAGTCCGCGCCGCTTCGCGATCCTGTCCGCCGGACGGGGCGACGGCATCGAAGTGGGCATGCCGGTCCGCGCTGCCCAGGGGCTGATCGGCAGAGTGATTGAAACCGGCAGCAACGCGGCGCGCGTCCTGTTGATCTCCGACCGGTCCAGCATCGTCCCCGCCCGCCTGTTACGGACCGGTCAGGCGGTGATCGCGCAGGGGCGCGGCGACGGGACGATCGACCTCAAGCCGCTCGAAGTCGGCCGCAACCCGTTCAAGCGCGGCGATCTCATCATCACTTCGGGCACCGGCGGCCTCTACCCGCCCCTGGTACCGATCGCGCAGGTCCTGCGCACCGAAGGCGACAACGCCATCGGCCGCCCGTTAGCCGATCCGGCCACGATCGGCGTCGCGCTGGTCCAGCGCGCGTATGAGCCAAGGGCGATGGCGATCCGGCAAGCTTCCGAAGACGAGAGCGACTGACATGCCGCGCTCGGCGCTCGCTTCGCGGCGGCGGATCGGCCAGGGCCCGATCCCGCTGGCCGAATATTTTCCGGCCGTGTCGGTGCTTGTCGCCAGCCTGTTGGCGGTCCTGCCGATCGTCACCCAGACCGGCTGGTTCCCAAGCTTCGGCTTCCTGCTGCTGATCGCCTGGCGGCTGTACCGCAACGATGTCTGGCCCAGCTGGTGGGCCGCGCCGCTCGGCCTGTTCAATGACCTTGTCACCGGCGCGCCCATTGGCCTTTCGGTCACGGTATGGACGATGGCCATGCTGGCGCTCGACCTGCTCGATCGCCGTACCATCTGGCGCGACTATTGGGTCGAATGGGCGCTGGCCGCCGTTCTGATCCTGTTCAACGAAAGTGCGGAATGGCAGGTCGCCGCGTGGATGCGCGGCGGCGTTCCCTTCGCCTCGATGGTGCCGCCGATCCTGATTTCGATCGCAGCCTTCCCCATCGCGGCGTGGGTGGTGGCCAAATTGGACCAGTGGAGACTTGGAAGCCCGTGAAGCATCAGCGGTTCACGTCCGTCCACCAGTCGCTGTCTTTTTCGCGGCGATCGCTGCTCGTCACCGGTGCTCAGGCGGCGGTCGGCTCGCTGCTGATCGGCCGGCTCGGCTGGCTCGCGGTCGCAGAGAACGAAAAATACCAGCTGATGTCCGAAAACAATCGGGTGCAGCTGATCGTCGTCCCGCCCCGGCGCGGCTGGCTGGTCGACCGCCGCGGCAAGCCGATCGCCATCAACCGCAGCGACTTTCGCGTCGACATTATCCCGCAGCAGTTGAAGGACCCGGAAGCGACGCTGAAGTTGCTGTCAGAGCTGTTGCGGCTCGATTCCGATACGCTCGACCGGATCTTGAAGGAGCTCAAGCAGGGCCGCGGGTTCCAGCCGGTGCCGGTCGCCGACAGCGTGTCCTACGACGATTACGCCGCCGTAACCGTGCGCCTGCCCGAACTGCCGGGCGTTCAGGCGACGCGCGGCTTCTCCCGATTCTACCCCGCCGGCCCGGCGGTGGCGCATCTGGTCGGCTATGTCGGCACGCCATCGGCCGAGGATTATGAGGAGACGAAGGACCCGCTGTTCCTCACCCCTGGATTCAAAATCGGCAAGCAAGGTCTTGAAAAGACTTTGGAGCCGCACCTGCGCGGCGTTCCGGGCGGACAGCGGATCGAAGTCACCGCGGGTGGCCGCCTGGTCAAGGAACTGGACCCCAAGCCCGACCGCAGCGGCAAGACGGCCCAGCTGACGATCGACTCAGGGTTGCAGGAATATGTCGCGCGCCGTTTGGGCGATCATTCCGGCGCGGTCGTCGCGCTCGACGTCGAAAGCGGCGACATCCTCGCCTTCGTATCCATGCCGGCGTTCGACCCCAACAGCTTCAGCCGCGGTATCGGGCGCACCGAGTGGAAGATGCTGTCCGAGGACGACCATGTGCCCTTGCTCAACAAGGTCGCGCAGGGCCTTTACCCGTCCGGATCGACGATCAAGCCGGCGATGGCGCTGGCCTTCCTCCAACAGGGCATCGATCCGGGGCAGCGGGTCCATTGTCCGGGCGGCATCCGCATCGGCAACCGCTATTTCCGGTGCGACGCGGTGCACGGGTCGGTCGACATGCATGTGGCGGTCGAAAAGAGCTGCAATACCTATTTCTGGGCGATGGGCCTGAAGACCGACCCGCAGAAGACGACCGAGATGGTCCACTACCTCGGCTACGGCGAGGAATTCGATCTGCCCATCCCTTCCCAGCGGTACGGGACCATGCCAAACCCCGTATGGCTGCGTGAAAAATACGATCGCGAATGGCAGGGGTACGATTCCGCCAACACGTCAATCGGCCAGGGCTATGTGTTGATCAACCCACTGCAGCTGGCGGTACTGCCCGGGCGGCTGGCGTCCGGAAACCTGATCCAGCCGCGCCTGTTGCTCGGAGGCGAGCGCAAGCCGATCAAGTCGATCGGCGCCGATCCCGAACATCTTGCCATCATCCGCAAGGCGATGGCCGCGGTGGTCAACGGCAGCGGCACCGGTGTCGGGTCGAAACTGCCGTTCGACAATATCCAGATGGCGGGCAAGACCGGCACGGCACAGGTCTTTCGGCTGGGCGAGCGCGGGCATCAGTCGAACTGGGCCCTGCGCGATCACGCCTTGTTCATCGCCTTCGCCCCGGTCGACAAACCCAAATATGCGATCGGCTGCATTATCGAACATGGCGGGTTCGGCGCGTCTACCGCGGCGCCGGTGGTCAAGGATTCGATGACCTACCTGTTCGACCAGCAAAAGGCGTGGGCCGCTCTGGCCCCGGTCGAACAGGCCTTGGGCGGCAGCCTTGCCGAGCGCAACGCGCGCCAGCTCGCCGCCTTCAAGGCCGCCGCGAGGAGCGCGACATGATCTCGTCCGCGCTCCTGCCGCAGCCGCTGGCACGAATTCCCTGGCGCCTGCTGTTCCTGGTCGGCGGGATTGGCCTTGTCGGCCTGCTGACGCTTTATTCGGCGGCGGGCGGATCGATGACGCCCTGGGCGCTGAAACAGGGCATCGTCTTCTGCGGCTTCCTCGGGCTCGCCATCACCATGTCGTGGGTCAAGGAATCGACCATCAAGCAGCTGTCCTTCCCGATTTACGGGGTGGTGCTGGTGCTGCTCATCGCGGTCGAGATGCTGGGCTTCGTCGGTAAAGGCGCACAGCGGTGGCTCGACCTTGGCCCGATCCGCCTTCAGCCCAGCGAATTCATGAAGCCGACCATCGTGCTTGTGCTGGCCCGTTTCTACGAACTGCTACCCCCGTCCGACATCCGCAAATGGCGGGCGATCTGGCCGGCGGCCGCGCTCGCCGGCGTACCGTTTCTGTTGATCGCCGCCCAACCGGATCTGGGCACGGCCCTGATGGTATTGATGATCGGCGCCACCGTGATGTTCCTCGCCGGCCTGCCATGGTGGTTGTTCGCGGCGCCGATCGCGACGGTCGCGGTGGCGGCTCCGATCGCTTATACAATGCTACACGGCTATCAGCGGCGACGGATCGACATCTTCCTCAATCCGGAGGCCGATCCGCTCGGTTCCGGCTATCACATTACTCAGTCAAAGATCGCCATCGGGTCCGGCGGGCTGTTCGGCAAAGGCTATTTGCAGGGCAGTCAAAGTCACCTCGATTATCTGCCCGAAGGCCATACCGACTTCGTCTTCGCGGCGATGGTCGAGGAATGGGGCTTCATTGGCGGCGTGATCCTGATCTTGGCCTTCGCGGCCGTCATCCGCTGGGGCATGCGGGTCAGCGCCAGCGCCCGCACCCGCTTTTCGCAACTGGCCGCGGCCGGCCTGTCGGCGACGATCTTTTTCTACGTCGCCATCAACCTGATGATGGTGATGGGCCTGGCGCCAGTGGTCGGCGTCCCCTTGCCGCTCGTCAGCTACGGCGGGTCGGCAGTAATGACGGTCATGATCTGTATCGGCCTGCTGATGGCGCTGGAACGGCAACAGCGGACGGGCAGCAGCCTGTCGTCGGGCAATCTGGCGGGTTGAAACGCAGCGGTTGCACCCCATCTGGCGCGATGCTAGAGGCGCGCCGCTCGCGTGCTGAAACGCAGCCGCGACTTTTCAGGAATGTGGACGCATAGCTCAGTTGGTAGAGCAGCTGACTCTTAATCAGCGGGTCCTAGGTTCGAGCCCTAGTGCGTCCACCATTCCTTCTCAGTCAGTTACGCTAGTTACTTACCACGAGCCGAAGCCTCGCGGGGCCTCGACTGTGACCAATATTGTGACCTTGACTGACCGGATCGTCCTTCGGGACCGCCTCGGGAGGCGGTGTGTCCGTAGGGACCAGCCGGTCCGCGAACGGCTGCAGGTGCGCGACCGACAGATGGGCATAGCGCCTGACCATCGTCTCGCTTTTCCAGCCGCCCAGCTCCTGAAGTACCCAGGTGGGCACGTCATTCTGCCTTAGCCACGTCGCCCAGGTGTGCCTCAGGTCATGCCACCGGAAATTGCCGATGCCGCATTCCTCCAAGGCCTTGCGCCACGCCCGGTTGTTGGCGTTTCGCAACGGACGCCCGCGATAAGTGAACACATGGGTCTTGTGCTTGCCCAATTGCCGGCGAAGCACCCCACACGCCACCTCGTTGAGCGGAACGCCCAGCGCCTGGCCATTCTTCGTCCTGTCGCCCTCGATCGTCGCAATCCTGCGATCGAGATCAACCCTGTCCCAGGTCAGATCGAGGATGTTGCGCTGCCTAAGGCCCGTGAACAGGGCAAACAGCACCACCTCGCGCTGGTGATCGGGCAACTTGCTCAGGAGCAATTCGGCCTGGGTCTTGGTCAGAAACCGCACTCTGACGTCATTGGCTCTCGAATAAGTCCGGAATGCCGGCATTCGCTCGATCCATTCCCACTCGCGCATCGCTTTCCGGAAAATGGCGCGGATGAGCGCGACATAGAGATCCTTGGTGCGATCGCTTCTGCGGGCAAGGCTCCGAGAGATCAGCTGGTCGATCCCGTCCCTGCTTACCTGGTCAAGATACCGGCCTCTGAGGTGCTTGGTGAACCATCGGATCCGGCTCACATCGTCCCGAATGGACTTCTTGTGTGCCTTTTCCTTCAGCCACCGAAGCGCCGCTTCGTCCCATGTCCGCCGCGGTTTCCGCTTCAGCCTGGCAAGGTCCCACAATTCGGCCTTCAGTCTGTCGTGATATTCTTCGGCCTTTTTCCGGTCGGTCGTTCCAGTAGAGCGTCTAAGGAGCGTTCCGTCCGGGCTTGTGAGCTTGACGTAGTAAATTCCTGCACGTTTCCAGAGTGCCATAATGCCTCCTTCGATTGGGCACTCAGCTGCATCCGTGCGGCTTCAGGATATCCGGCGCGAATCCAGGCCACAAGATCGGCCTCCAAGAAGCGCCAGTTGCGGCCGATCTTTGCGCCGGGAATGATGCCGCGGCGGACCTGATCGCGGACGGTATTGGGGTGAAGACCTAGGAGCGACGCCGCTGCCTTGAGTGTTAGCGGTTTCAAGCCAATCTGTTCTGGTAGTGGCGGATCCTGCGGCATGTTTGCGCTCGTTTGTGGGTGGCCGAAGCCCAGCGCAAAACGGCGTCTCCGACGCACGAAACTTTTTTAGGCGGAATTTGGGGCTCTCGTCCGTCTTGGAATTCGGATTGGAGATTATGGGTGGAAAAACGTGTCCCAAATTTGTATGCATTTTTGGGACAAGAAAATGAGCGACCTAAAGGACCAAATTCTCGCGAGAGTTATCGGCGACAGTGTTCCAAAGGTATGGACCGTCAACGATTTGCTCGATCTGGGAAGCTATGACGCGGTGCGAAAAATGCTCCAGCGTCTCGCGTCCGCCGGCGACCTGCGTCGTATCGACGACGGCCTCTACGACAAGCCACAACTCAACTACCTAACCAAAAAGCTCAATCCACCCAACCCAAGCGACGTCATCGATGCAGTTGCACGTCGCAACCAGATACGCATCCTCGTCGACGGGATGACAGCGGCCAACGATCTAGGGCTTACCAACGCCGTTCCGGCCAAGATCGTGGTCCATACCGACGCGCGTCTAAAGCCCATCAAACTCGGCAACATGTCGATCACGTTCAAACCGACGGCGGCGAGCAAGCTCTACTGGGCCGGCCGGCCGGCCATGCGCCTGGTCCAAGCCCTGCACTGGCTTCGCGATGCAACCGACATCCCGACACTCAGCGCCCAGATTCGAGCGCTGCTGAAACGCGCACCGAACGCCGATCAGATTATCGCTGACCTGGCCGATGGAATGATGACCCTGCCCGCGTGGATGCAGGACCTCCTTAAACCAATTGTAAGCCGCACCTCCTCATGAATCCTGCCTACGACGAGATTATCGGCGCCGATCAGCAAACGCGTGCCGGCCTCTTCACCACGACTGCAGAGCGGCTCGGAACCACTCCTCAAAACACCGAGAAAGACTTTTGGGTCTGTTGGACTTTGGATGCCTTGTTCAACGGACGAACCAATGGGCCGCGGCTGCTATTCAAAGGCGGAACGTCTCTGTCCAAAGGCTTCGGCCTGATTCAGCGATTTTCCGAAGACGTTGACGTTACGGTCTTTCGCGATGACCTCGGGCAAGGTCACTCGATGGAAGAACTGGCCGCCCTCTCTGGCAAAAAGCGCGCCGCGACGCTCGACGACATCCGAGAAGCCTGTGAGGCTTACATCAACGGAGATCTCTTGCCGGAGCTGACGCAAATAGCGGCAGGCACGAGCGACCGCACCAAGGTTACCGGATTGAAAGTCGAACCGAATCCCAAAGACGCCCAATCGTTACTGGTTCACTATCCGACAGCCACTCCAGCCGATCGCTATATCGAAAAGATCGTCCTCATCGAGTCAGGCGCCAAGTCTGCACTCGACCCTCATGCCGTCAGGCCGATTGTCCCCTATTCCAATGACGACGTACCCGACTTGGACCTGACCGTTCCCAACGTCACGGTCGTCGACGCGGAACGTACCTATTGGGACAAGGTCGTCATCCTTCACGGCATCCGTCACTGGTTCGAAAATAAGGGAGAACTAAGGGGTGGTGGGCACCGGGTCTCCCGCCATTATTATGACCTCCATATGCTCATGCAGTCAGACATCGGCCAGCGGGCAATGACGGACTTAGCCCTGGGTGCCGACTGCGTTGCGCATGCCCAAATGTTCTTCAACCGTCCGGCCTTCGATCTGGGGAGCGCCCGCCCGCCAACCTTCACGTTGACGCCCGAAGGCAGCATGTACGACGACTTGAAGCGCGACTATTCGTCCATGGCCGACATGATATTTGGAGCGGCGCCAGCATTCGACGCGATCGTTGAAACGGTCGCGGACGTCGAACGGGCAATCAATAAAGTCAGCTGACGTTCGGCCGTCAGCTCAATCGCCGGATGCCGCGCCGCGACGGCTCTTCACGAACGCCCGATCACTTTCCAGGAATGCCTGGAGCATTGCCGGGATGAGTTCGGTCACGGGCTCGGTGCTCGCGTAACTGCGCGCGTAAAATTCCGCATAGTCATCGAGCGCGCGCGCCAGTTCAGGCGGCACATGAATGGCGATCTTGACCGGGCTGCGGTCCGGAATCCGCGGGAGCTTGATGGACGTCACCGCTCATTTTCCCACGGCGGCAGGACGAGGTCCTCATGGACGAGCGCCCTCACCGGCCAGCCCGGGCGGACGGTGATGGTCGGCTGGACATCGAGCTGGCGCGTGACCAGCTGCTCGCCGGCCTTGGTCCCGCTCTGCTGGGCCGACTGACGAATAGCCCGGGCGATCTCCCCTTCCCCCGATGGCCCGATCGCCTGGCCCAGCCCGAGCAAGGTCGACAGTACGACGCCTTTGAGGAGCTGCCAGCCATGCACGTCGACCGCGTCGCGAACGCCGGACCGACCGCCCGCGTCGCTGGCCGGCATCTTGTTGAGATCGATCGACGAGCCGTCCGGAAAGAGCAGCCGGGTCCATGACAGAAAGGCGCGATTCTGGCCGAACTTCACTGAAGAATCATACTGGCCAATCAGCCGCGCGCCCTGGGGTATCAGGACCACGCGTCCTGTCGCACTGTCCCGCACCGGCTCGGTGACCTGTGCCACGACCATGCCGGGAAGATCTGAGTTCAAGCCGGTGATCAGGCTGGCCGGGATCACGCTGCCCGCGCTGACGACATAGCCCGTCGGCGCCTCTCGAAAAGCGGTAGGATCGGCCAGTCTCGACGGTGCAACCTCTTGCGGAGCATTGCGCTCAGCTTCAGGTCCAGCCCCTGCGCCCTGCTCGATCGCGGACTGGCTGCCGCCGCTTCTGGAATGACCTCCGAGGGTGACCAACACGGCCGATTGACGAGCGCTCTGCTCGGCATCCGCCATCCGCTGGCGTTCGGCGGCGGCCGCGTCGTAGGAATGAGATTGCGTGGCCTCCAAGCCGCCATTGGCGCGCTGTTGCTCGAGGATCGGCCGTCCGAGGTCGCCGGGAAGCGGCGGTCCCAACTTGGGCACGTCCCCATAGGAAGATGGCGCCCCGGCAAGTGCGTCGGGCGGCGGGGTGGTTCCCAGCCGAACATCCTCTTCCCCAGCCGCAAAATGAAATGAACGTGGCGCCAGCGACATCCAGGCGATCGCACTCAAGGCGATGGCGAAGGCCGCCGTGCCGGAGATGATAACCCCTCTCCGGAAGCGGATCGCGTGGCGCGGGCGACCGCGCAGCACCAAGGTTTCGGGATCCTCCTTGGGGGCCGCAACGGGTTCGGTCGGCGCGCTCATCGGCCGCGCTTCCGGACAATGCGGACAACGGCCTGCTTTTTCTCTCCAAGCCGCAGTTCGGCTTCGGCGAACAGCCGATCGACGACATAATAGCGGCCGCGTGCGCGGTAATTGACGAGCTCGGCCTTGCCACCACTGCCGATCGCGAAGAGCGGCGGCGCTTCGCCCGACGCAAGGTTTGGCGGAAACTCGATGAAAACCTGCGTCCCGTCGTCAAATGCGCGCACCGGTCGCCATGAGGGCCGATCGCCGCCGATCGAATAGTTGAAGTTCAGCCGATCGACGGCGATGTCGCCGGCGACCGGGAGCGCTGCGTCGCGAGATGCCGCCGCGGCCTTCAGCGCGAGCAACTCGTCCTGCGGATAGGACCATGACATGGCGGTCATGGCTGGACCGCGACTGCTGGTAACAAGCACCAAATAGATCCGGCGGTCGGTGGTGACGACGAGATTGGTGCGAAGGCCAGGCTGCGAGGGTTTGACGAGGATGTGCGTCCGGCGGGTCGCTCCCGTTCCGCTGGTCGTGTCCCCGATCACCCAGCGCGCCGTGTCGCCGGCGGCGACCGACACGAGCTGCTCGCCGGTCTGAAGGCTGATGGTGCTCACCTGTTCCGGGGCCGTGTAGAGCCGATAAAGGCCGCCCTCCGTCCACGGGTAGATCTGGGCCGCATTGATGAATCCCGCGGCCTGCGGCTCGCGAAGCGCGGAACGGTTCGCCTTGGCGACACGATTGGCCGCGCCATGGGAAAGCTGCTTTGCGGCCTTGGGCGACGGTGCCGCGCCTGCGGAGGCCGAAGTGCCAAGCACGATCGGCAATGCGAATAATAGAGCAAGTCGGTTCACGTCGGTCGTTCCCTTCAACGCTGATCGGTGATGGAATTGAGGGTCGGCTCGGGCGCCGGCCCAGCGAGGTCCGCCATCGGTGCGGGAGGTGGCCCGGCCAGCTCCCGAGACGGCGCAATCGACCCAGCTGCGGTCGGTTCGATCTCCTTCGACCAGTCGATGGCATCGACGAACAATCCGAGCGGGTTCTTGCGCAGGCTCTCGGCGTTGCTGGGCTGCCTCGTCACGACGGTGAGGATTGCGGTCCAGCGCGCGTTGCCGGCGGGACTGCCGCGCTCATACTCGGTCTCGACCCATTTCACCTGGAACGAGCGATCGGATGCGCGGACGACGCTCGTCACCTGCACCGAGACGGTCCGCTCCCCGACTTTGGCGAACGGGTCGGCGGCGCGGGCATGCTCGCTTAAGAAAGTCGCGCCCCGGGCAGTGGTGAAATCATAGGCGCGAAGCCAGCTCTCGCGCATCAGCACCGGGTCGAGCGAGACCGAGCGGACATCGCGGATGAATTGGCCGAGGTGCCAGGCCATCTGTGGATCGGTCGGCCGATAGTTCTGGATGGCGGGCATGACGGCCCGCGCCTCGCCAAGGCGGTCGACCTCGACGACATAAGGAACGACCCGGCTTTGCAGTGACTGCCACGCCAGGCCGGCGGCCAGGCCGCCGGACATGATCAGCCCGCCGAATGCCATCAATCGCCAATTCCTTGCCTGGACGCGGGCGGACCCGATCCGCTCGTCCCACAGCTGGCCGGCGCGCTGAAATGGCGTGACCGCCTCGTCCGTGCGCCCGTAGCGCTGGACCGCTCGTTTGAACCTCATCGGGATCATTCCTCCTTTTCGCTGATGTCGGGAAGCGCGCCCGCCGATCCGCGATCGCCGTCGCGGATCGCAGCCAGGGCCAGGTGCCGCCGGTGGCGCGACGTCTGTTCAGACTGCAGTTGCTGGGCCCAGGGCGGTGCGGCGTCATTGGTCGCCGCGCCAGCAGCGGCGGCCGCCGCCGAACTCGTCCGCCCTCCCGCCATCAGCGCCGCGCGCTCGCCGCGGTCCCTGGCCGCCGCTAACCCGCCAGCCTTGCTCAGATGGTCGCGCGCGGCGTTGCCGGCAACGCTCGCCACCCCGCCGAGGCCCGAACGCACGCTGCTGGACCCGGACGTCTCCTGACCGAGCTGATAGGCAGTCGAGGCAGCCGACCCGACACTGGTCGCGGCACGTAGGCCTCCAAGCGCCCCGCCCGCCGCCATCCTGGCGCCGCCGACGGCGGCGGCACCGCCGAGGGCAAGCGTTCCACCCGCAGCGGCGGTGGTGGCGACGGCGGCGCCGGCGCCCAGCTGCGGCGCCCCGGCGACCAGTCCCGAAGCAATCGACGGGCCAAAGATGCCGAGCCCGAACAAAGCAAGGCTTGCCAGGACCAGGCTCATGGCCTGCCCGATGTCAGGCTCCTGGCCATCGAGCGCGCCGACGAACTCGGAGAAGAAGCCGGTGCCGATGCCGACGATTACCGCCAGCACCATCACCTTGATGCCCGAGGAGATGACATTGCCGAGGACCCGCTCGGCAAGAAATCCGGTCCGGTTCCACAAAGCGAAAGGAACGAGGACAAATCCGGCCAGGCTGGTCAGCTTGAACTCGATGATGGTGACGAACAGCTGAATCGCGAGAATGAAGAAAGCGATGATGACGAACAGCCAGGCGATGAGCAGGATCGCGATGGTCAGGAAGTTGTCGAAGAAGCTGGTGAAGCCCAGCAACTGGCTGGCCTGATCGAGCAACGGCCAGGCGGCCTCAAAACCGGTTCCGGCGAGACGCCCCGGCCGAAGCAAATCGTCGGCACTGATGGTGCCGCCGCCGGCGGTCAGTCCCAACCCCGCGAACGAGCGGAAGATAATCTCGGACAGCGCCGCGAAATTGCCGAGGATGAGCGCGAAGGCGCCGACATAGAGGATCTTCTTGAGCAGGCGGCCGAGCACATCGTCCTCGCCGCCCATCGCCCAGAAGAGTCCGGCGAGCGTGATGTCGATCCCGACCAAGACCGTGGTCAGGAAGGCGACGTCACCGCCGAGCAGGCCGAACCCGCTGTCGATGTACTGGATGAAGACCGCAAGGAAGCGGTCGATGACGTTAAGGTCGCCCATCGCTCGATCATTCTCGCCATTTGAAAGGAAGGCCGCGGAGCGACTGCAGGGGGATCAGCGCCCCGCGGCCGGCGTCCGGCCGAAGGGCCGGACACCAAGGACATCATTGCTTGGGCGAGTAGGCCGTGCCTCGACCCAGAAAGCGCCGGGTCGCGGCCTGCGCTTCCTGTTGCTCCTGAGCGCGCCGCGCGCGCTCCAGCGCCTCGCTTCGAAACTCGGCCGCGAGCAGATTCTGGATCTGGAACTGCTGCTTGGTGCTGAGCGCAAGCAATTGGCTCGCGGCCTGCTGGGCCTGCAGCGAACCGACCGCGCCCTGGCTGGTCTCGGACAATTGACGGAGCAGGTCGGCATCCTCGCGAACGCTGGCCACGACCTCGCTTTGCACCTTCATGCTGTGCCGGAAGCTCGCCATCGCATTGGCAAGACGCGCTTCGGCGCCCTTGACCCTTTGGTCGCCGCGAAGCTCGGCGCCGCTGGCACCCGGGAACAGGCTCGTGAATTGCTGTTCGAGCCGGTCGACATCGAACTGGATGCCCTTGGCTTCGCCCATCAACTGCTCGATCTGGGCCAGGCTCGAGCGCATCTTGGCCAGCTGCGGGAAATCGACCTGCTTCAGGTTGCGGCCCATATTCTCGATCATCGTCGCCTGGTTCTGGAGCGACTTGATCTGGTTGTTGATCTGATCGAGCGCGCGCGCCGCCTGTAGCAAATTCTGGGCATAGTTGGTGGCATCGAACACCGGCATGGCGGCCATGGCCGGCGCCAGCGGAACGGACGCGGCGCCGACGGCAAGCGCAGCAAGCGAAACGGCGGCGGCAAGGCGTGTGACAATCTTCATGACTTGGTCTCCTTGGGGGGTTGCGAAGGCTCGATGAGTGCCGCTGCCCAGCTCAGGCCGGCCGCGTCGAGAAAAGCGCCGGCGAAGCCCGCCTCGCCGACCTCGCCAAGCAGGCGATCGATCGTGCGCTGGGCGTCGGGCCCGGACGAGCCGCAGAAGGCCCGCGCGACCGGACCCAGTTTAAGGTCGAACAGCCGGTTGCCGCGGCGCGACTGGAGATAATAATCGCGCTTTGGCGTGGCGTGCGCGATGAGTTCGATCTGGCGCTCGTTGAGGCCGAAGCGCTCGTAGGCGGCCCGCGCCTGGGGCTCGATGGCGCGATCGTTCGGCAGGAAAATACGCTGCGGACAGCTTTCGATGATGGCCGGCGCGATGCTGCTGTCGGCGATGTCGGCAAGGCTTTGCGTCGCGAACACCACCGCGACATTCTTCTTGCGCAGCACCTTGAGCCATTCGCGGATGCGCTTGGCAAACAAAGGATTGTCGAGGAACACCCAGGCCTCGTCGAGGATCAGCAGCGTCGGCGACCCGTCGAACCGTTCCTCGAGCCGGTGAAACAAATAGGTCAGCACTGGCAGAACCGCGCCGGACTGGCCAAGCAGTGCTTCGGTCTCGAAACATTGCACATCGCTCAAGGCGAGCCGGTCCTCGGCGGCGTCGAGCATCGCCCCGTGCGGGCCCTCGAGCGTGTACGGCGCGAGCGCCGCCTTGATGGCGTTCGACTGGATGAGCAGCGACAGGCCGGTGAGGGTTCGCTCAGCGACCGGCGCGCCGGCAAGATTGAGAAGCGCGCTCCACAAGCTGTCCTTGATCTCGGGCGTGACGGCGACCTTTTCATGCTCGAGAAGCGTGGCCAGCCACTCGACCGCCCAGGCGCGCTGCGCCGCTTCGTCGACGCGCCGGAGCGGCTGGAACGAGAGCGCCCCGCCCTCGCCGTTGCCCACGCCGAGCGCATGATGCGTGCCGCCCATCGCCAGTACCGCCGCGCGGGCCGACCAGCCCTTGTCGAACAGAACAATGCGGGCTTGGCTATACCGCCGGAACTGCATCGCCATCAGCGACAGCAGGACCGATTTGCCAGCGCCGGTAGGCCCGACGATCAGCATATGGCCGACATCGCCGACATGGGTCGACAGGCGAAACGGAGTCGAGCCGCTGGTCTCGGCGAACAGCAGAGCGGAGGCATCGAGGTGCGCATTGCGCGCCGGACCGGCCCAGACGCTCGACAAGGGCATCAGATGGGCAAGGTTGAGACTATGGACCAGCGGCTGGCGGACGTTGGCGTAGGTGTGGCCGGGCAGGCTCGACAGCCAGGCCTCGACCGCATTGACCCGTTCACGCTTCACCGTGAAGCCAAGACTGTTGATGACCCGTTCGACCTGCCGGACCTTGGCGTCGGCCGCAGCGCTCGTCTCGCCCCAGACCGTCACCGTCGCGGTCAGATAGCCGAACGACACATAGTCCTGACCGAGCGCCTGGAGCGCGAGATCGGCATCGGCGACCTGATTGTCGGCATCGCTATCGAGCAATTGGGCCGGCTGGTTGTACATCACCTCGCGGAGCATCGCGGTGACCGACTTGCGCTTATTGAACCATTGCCGGCGAAGCTTGGTCAGTTCGCGCGTCGCATCGCTGCGATCGAGCGGCAGGAAGCGGGTCATCCAGCGGTAGGTGAAGTCCTGCGCATTCAGGGCATCGAGCAAGCCCGGACTGCTGAGCGCGGGGAAGCCGAGCACGGTGACGGTGCGCAAATGCCGGTTCCCGAGCATCGGCTCGAGGCCGCCGACCAGCGGCGTGTCGGCGAGCAGTGCGTCGAGGTACATCGGGATGGCCGGCACGGCGACATCGTGCGGCCGCGTCGAAATGCCGTGATGAAGGTAAGAAAGCGTCTCCCCGCTATCGAGCGCGCGCGCCTCGGGCATAAAGCCTGCCATCAGGTCGAGCGCCCGCCCGGTCTCGGCGATGAAGCTAGCGAGCGCCTCGCGCCAGTCGCGCCCCGCCTTCTCGTCGCGCTCGACCAGCGCCTGCTCGGCCCGGGCCTGGCTGTCGGCGGGCGGCAGCCACAGCAAGGTCAGATAGTAACGGCTCTCGAAATGATCGCGCTCGCCGTCGAACCCGGCCTGGCGTTCCTGGTCGACGAGGCGCGAGGCGGCGTCGGGGAAACTATCCTTCGGATAGCCCAGCGCCTCGACCCGCTGGGCCTCGAGAAACAGCGCCCAGCCCGAACCGAAGCGTTTGAGCATGTTGTTCATCCGCGCCGCTGCGCCGATCAGTTCGGCTTCGGTTGCGCTTTCAAGGTCGGGCCCGCGAAACCGAAACGTGCGCTGGAAGCTGCCGTCCTTGTTGAGGACGATGCCGTCTTCCACCAGCGCCGCCCATGGCAGGTGGTCGGCGAGCCGGTCGGCGCGGGCGCGATATTCGGCGAGGTTCAGCATGCAAGATGGCTCCGCTGACGAAGATGGCGAACCAGCACTTCGGCGAACTGCGGGTCGCGCTTGGCGGCGATGACGGCGAGGCTGTGCCCGCCCGCCCAGAGGGCAAGACCGGCGATCCACTGCTGAAGGCCAAGCCCAAGCGCCGCGGCGATGGTGCCGTTGATGATGGCCAGCCCCCGGGGCGCGCCGCCAAGCAGCAGCGGCTGGACCAGCGAACGGTGGATGCGCGCTTCGAAGCCCTCGAGATGCTGACTGCCGCTCATCCGATCATTGCTCCGCCGCCGAAGCTGAAGAAGCTCAGGAAGAAGGATGAGGCGGCAAAGGCGATCGACAGGCCGAACACGATCTGGATCAGCCGGCGAAATCCGCCCGCGGTCTCGCCAAAGGCCAGGGTCAGGCCAGTGGTGATGATGATGATCACCGCCACGATCTTGGCGACCGGGCCCTGCACCGATTCCAGTACCTGCTGGAGCGGCTGCTCCCACGGCATTCCCGATCCCGACGCCCGGGCGGGCGCGGACATGAAAAGCGCGGCCAACGCGAGGGGGTAAGCGGCAAGATTGCGGAATTTGATCATGAACGGGCCTCCTCAAGGTGATGGTCAGGGGTGAGCGCGCGGACCGCGTAAGTGCCGCCGGGGTCGACCCCCTCGAGCGCGAGCAGTTCGGCGACGCGGCGCGACGAGCCGCGGCCTTCGATGAAAATGATAAGGTCGATGGCGTCCGCGATGAGCTGGCGCGGGACATTGACGACGGCTTCCTGGATCAGTTGCTCAAGCCGGAAAAGCGCCGAGCGCGCGCTGTTGGCGTGGATCGTGGCGAGCCCGCCCGGGTGGCCGGTATTCCAGGCCTTGAGCATATCGAGCGCTTCGGGGCCCCTCACCTCCCCGACGATGATCCGGTCGGGCCGAAGGCGAAGGGTCGAGCGCACCAGGTCGGTCATGCTGATGACGCCGGGCCGGGTTCGAAGCGCGACATGATTGGGCACCGGGCATTGAAGCTCGCGGGTGTCCTCGATCAGGATGACGCGCTCGTCCTTGGCCAGCAGCTCGGCGAGCAGCGCATTGGCAAGCGTGGTCTTGCCTGAGCTGGTGCCGCCGGCGACGAGCAGGTTGCGGCGCTCGACCACGGCCAGCGACAGCATTCGCGCCATGTCCGGCGCCATCAGCCCGTCGGCGACATAATCGGTGAGCGTGTAGATGCGGGTCGCGGGCTTGCGGATGGCAAAACAGGGCCCGGTCGCGACCGGGGCAAGCAGCCCCTCGAACCGCTCGCCGGCGCCGCCACTGTGCGGTGGCAGCTCGGCGCTGACGATCGGCGAGGACTGATGAACCTCGGTTCGGGCGTGGCTGGCGACCAAGCGGACGATCCGTTCCGCCTCATCGGGCGTCATGTGCTGGCCGGTGTCGATGAGGCCGCTGCCGAGGCGGTCGAGGCGGATCGCGCCGTCGGGATTGACCATGACTTCAATGACCAACGGGTCACCGAGCGCGTTCGCGATCGTCGGGCCGAACGCGCTTTGCAGCATGGCGCGCTTGCGCGAGGCGGTTTCTGGCGAGGTCATGCCTCAAGCTCCGGATCGAAGGTGCGCCGCCCGGTGGCGAGCTGCTGACCGACGCGGGCGATGAAGGCTGAAAACCGGTCGCGCCCGATCGCTCGCGCGGCCTCATCCTCTTCGGCGAGCGGCGCATTGACTGCCAGCATGTAGCGGATGAAGAGCGCCAGGCTTTCGAGTTCGACATGCCCATTGCGCTCGATGCGCGCGAGCTGCCCCGAAATCCGATTGAGGCGGATGGCGAACTGTTCCTCGAGCTCGCTCGCACCCCCGCGGTCGAGAAAGGCGGTGAGCGCTGCGGCAAGGATCGAGGATTTGTTCGCGCCGGGCTTGGCCGCGAGCGCCTCGAACCGCCGGCTCACCGACGCCGGCAGGAACAATTGGTAACGGACTTGGTCTTGCCTGCTCATCGCGTGCGCACCCGTCAGAAGCTCGGAAGCAGGTCAGCGCCTGCGCCTTCGTTGACGGCATGCGCCGCGATCACCGACCGGTTGGCGTGAAGCGATTGCAATGCGCGCGCATCGATCGCCGGATCGGGATCGTCGTCGCCTAGCCCGAGGAGGTCGAGCTGGTCGGGATGAACGCGCTTGGCGCTGCGCCGGTTACGCGATGGGCTGAGCTGTTGCTGGAGACCACCCTCACCTTCCTCGCCCGCGCTGCGCGACGCCGGCGCGTTGACGACCGGGGATGCAATCAGCCCCGCCCAATCGTCACCGCGTGCGGTCGGGCGATCGGCATAGCCATCGGCGTCCAGCACGGGCGCTGGCCGCACCCGCTCGCGAAAATTGCGGTCCTCGAAGTAACGCAGTTTCTTGGCCCGGATCGGGGCCACACCGGAGATGAGGATCAATTCGTCGGCGGGCGACAATTGCATCACTTCGCCCGGGGTCAGCAGCGGGCGCGAGGTTTCCTGACGGCTGACCATGACATGGGCCAGCCAGGGGGCGAGCCGGTGCCCGGCGTAATTGCGCATGGCGCGCTGTTCGGTGGCGGTGCCGAGCGCATCGGAAATGCGCTTGGCGGTGCGCTCGTCATTGGACGCGAAGGCGACCCGGACATGGCAATTGTCGAGGATCGAATTATTCTCGCCATAGGCCTTGGCGATCTGGTTGAGGCTCTGGGCGATGAGGAAGGCGCGCACGCCATAGCCGGCGAGGAAGGCGAGCGCGGTTTCGAAGAAATCGAGCCGCCCGAGCGCCGGGAATTCGTCGAGCATCAGCAGGAGCTGGCCGCGTGGCGCGTCGGCCTGCGGCAGCTGTTCGGTCAGGCGCCGTCCGATCTGATTGAGGATCAGCCGGATGAGCGGCTTGGTCCGTGAAATGTCTGACGGCGGAACGACCAGATAGAGCGAGGCCGGCCGGCCGGCTTCGGTCAAATCGGCGATCCGCCAGTCGCAGGCGGAGGTCACCGCCGCGACCGTGGGATCGCGATAGAGGCCCAAGAAGGACATGGCGGTGGAGAGCACGCCCGAGCGCTCATTCTCCGACTTGTTGAGCAGTTCGCGCGCGGCCGAGGCCACGACAGGATGCGTCTGCGGCTTGTCGGCCGATCCCAGATGATTGCTGGTCATCATCGCGCGAAGCGTCGCGGTGAACGGCCGTTCGGGGTCGGACAGGAAAGTCGCGACGCGCGACAGCGTCTTGTCTTCGTCGGTGTAGAGGACGTGGAGGATAGCTCCCACCAGCAGCGAATGGCTGGTCTTCTCCCAGTGATTGCGCCGTTCGAGCGCGCCTTCGGGATCGACCAATATGTCGGCGATATTCTGGACGTCGCGGATCTCGCACTCGCCGCGGCGAACCTCGAGCAAGGGGTTGTAGCGCGCTGACTTGGGGTTGGTCGGGTCGAACAACAGGCAGTGCGAGAAACGCGAGCGCCAGCCGGCGGTCACCTCCCAATTTTCGCCCTTGATGTCATGGATGACCGCCGAGCCGGTCCAGCTGAGCAGCGTCGGGACGACCAGTCCTACGCCCTTGCCGCTCCGAGTCGGCGCAAAGACGATGACATGGTCGGGCCCGTCGTGACGGAGATAGCCTTCGCCGGAGCGGCCGAGAAACAGGCCCGCGGGACCAAGCAGGCCTGCGCGCGCGATATCGGAGCGATTGGCCCAGCGCGCCGAGCCATAGGTGGTGACCTGGCCGGACTGCCGCGCGCGCCACAGCGACCCGCCGATGGCCGCGCCGCAGCCAAGAAAGCCGCTTAAGCCGGCAAGCGTTCCGGCGCGATCGAAGACCTGCGGCGCATAGGCGTCATAATGATACCACCAGCCGAACAGCGCCCAGGGATGGTAGAGCGGATAGCCGGCAAGCATCGCCCAGGGCCGGCCGAGCTCGGGCTGGTGGCCAAGCATCTGCGCCGCCCACTGGGTCGCGGCCCAGACGCCAAACACCATGATCGCGAACACGATGAGGATCTGGCCGAAGAGGAATTTGGTGGGCGTCATGTCGGCAACTTGATCGCCCGGCCCGGACGTGGCCGGTAGCGCTGCCAAAGCGCAGGATGATGCCGCGTCGACGAATCCTAGCCGATCGAGGGTCCGCCTCGTCCGCGTCCGAGATGCCAGCTGACACCGGATTCGCGCATGATGCCGGACAGTTGGCTTCCAAGCTTTCGCTCGAGCAAGGGGCGCCAGGGCACGAGCGTGAATTCTTGGGAATTGGCGACCAGCGCGTAGGAGCCCGAAGGAAGGTCGACCCGCCGCTCGATGATCCCGCTGATCCGCTCGCCGGGCCGGGCCGGCACGAACGGAAGGTTCAGTTCCTGGCCAAGCCTCGTGCCGGCCCCAGTAAGGTCTCGTTCCCGGAGAGTCTCGATGAGCCCCGGAGCCGCGCGCAGCTGACCGTCGCTGCTGCTCGCCAGTCCCTGATCGAGCAGCCATTGCCGGCGAATGGCGAGCGCCGAGCGAACGTCCCGCCCAAACCCTGAATCCCTGACCGGGTCGCCGGTGTCAGCAAGGAGTTGGCGGTCGAGCCAGGTCAGCCCCGGCCAGCGCGGCAGACGCTCGAGCGGGACTGGCGACAGCGTTTCGAGCCTGACCGCATCGACGAAACGCGCAGGTCTTGAAGGCTGCGGGGCCTGCGCCGGAGTCGCCGATATCCGGACGATCGCGCCCGAGGGGATGAGCTCGCTCGCACCGCTGCGACCGACGGGGACGTGGTGGAGCCGACCGTCGGTGGCGTCGACAAGGACGTAATGCCGATCGCTGAACTCGTCGGCGAGGCCCCGTTCGACGAGGCGGCCGACGATCGGCGTAGCCGGGGGATCACTATGAACGACCCGATCGGTCGGCCCGCGCTGCAGCTTCTCAGCGGTGATCGCCCGCTGCATGGTGCGGATGATATCGCCGCGCTCGCCGAGCCGGCGCAACCGATCCTCGACATCGCCCTCAAGCTGCCAGGTCCCGCTCGGCAGCGGCTGGGCAAGGCCAAGCAGTTCGAGTTTGCGCAGCCGTCCGGTTTCGAGCGCGTGGCGGAAGGGATCGCGTTGGTTGGGTGAGAGGAAGCGGCCCGCGTCGGCGCGCCTCAGCAAGCCGCGATCGATCGAGGTCAGGCGTTCCGCCGATACTTCGAGGCGAAGCCGGTCGCGGATGTCGCGATCGAGCCGTGGACCAAGGTCGGTTGTGACGAGGTCGGTGATCCGCTCGCGCATTCCCCGCGAGATATATTCGCGAGCGATGACAAGATTCTGCTCCCGATCGTCGCGGCCGCGAAGGATAATGTGGGTGTGGGGCTGGCCGGTATCGACATGATCGACGGCAACCCAGTCGAGCCGGGTGCCGAGGTCCTTTTCCATCTGTTCCATGAAACGCCGTGTGAGCGACCTCAAATCATCATATTGATCGCCATCTTCCGGCGAGACGATGATCCGAAACTGGTGCCGGTCGTCCGCACACCGTTCGAGGAATGCGCCACCGTCACCGCGCTCCTCTTCTGCCGAATAGAGTTCGCCGGGCGAGCCGTCGCGCTGCACGCCGTCGCGCTGAAGATAGCGAAGATGGGACCGCGCGCCGCCGATGCCTGTTCCACGAAGCCGGACCAGCCGGGTTTTCACAATCGCCCGGCGCTGGCGGAACGCCGCGAGCCTGCTGCGGCTACCGAGCAGGCGGGCGAGTCCCGCGCCGCGGCCGATCCGACTGCCGTCAAAGCGCCGGCCGCGCGTGCCTGCCCTCTCCCCAGCCCGCCGCGTCGCCCGGACAATGCGCGAAAGATAGGATCGAGCGCGACCGCCACCGCCGCCGCGCATCCGGCCAACAAAGGGTTCGAAGTCGTCGCTGTCGGCCATGGTCGCTGCTGCAGCATCGCCAAGCAACGCAATGATCGACAGCGCCGTTGAGACGCGGGCGAAGGACTGTCCGGCGATCAGCCGGACGCGTCCGTCGCCGCCGCTGCGGCAGCGGCCAAGACCTTCTCGGCCCCGCCGATCGATCCAGACGACCGGGCGGCCTCAGCCCAGACCGACAGGCCGAAACGGGTGGAGAAAGAAAGGTCGCGTTCGATCTGCAAACCGAACGGCAACCGCAGCGAGCGCAATTCGCTCAAGCTGAAGCTGCCGAGTTCGGGAAAGCCGAACCCGAGGTCGGCAAGCCCGAACAAGGTGTCGTCGTCCTCGGCCAGCTCGGTCACCAGCCAGGTTGCGGCGCCAGCGGGATTGAACAGCTTGACCACCGGCGGATGGTCGGTGACCGGGGTGCGGGCATTCTCCCGCAGGCGGCGAAGGTGATCGGCAGTCAGAAGGGACGAAGCGGTCATCGATGATCTCCTCTTCAGTCACCGCCGGAAAGCGGCGGTGGGGGCGAGGAGCGACCAAGAGGCCCGGATAGCGCCGGGTCCGCACCCGAAGGGCCGCAACGAAGTGGAGGACCCGGCCAACGGCCGGGTTGCGAGGGCCGGTGTGCCGGGCCTAGCCGGGAGCACGCCCCGGCCGGCCGTTCTGGCCATCATGGAACGCGATATCCATTGAACGCCCTAACCTATTGAATTCCTCTGCAAGTCAATTCAGACATAGCGCGCTCGGTGCAGGAAGGATGATCGGCCTAAATTCCAGTTGGGAGAGATGTTGTTGAAACCGAGCAGAGCCGAGCTGACTGGCCTTCCCCGCCACCTGCGCGCCGGACAGGCGCTTAGAGGGTGATTTTCCCCGAGGTCATACCGTCGCGGGCCGAATGCCAACGTGTGATCATTGAGGCAATCAAATCGTCGGGCGCGCGAATTTACGTCGACGCGAGCGTTCTGATCCATTGCTATGAAATGAGCCGCAGCGCGTGTGAAGAACTGCTCAACGCGCTCGACAGCTTCGGTGACTCGGTACGGGTCCCCGTTTGGTCCGCGAAGGAAACGTGGGATCACACGCGTCGGCTCAAGACCAGACGACCACTGGCAAAGACGGCAGCGGCCCTGACCAGGAGGATGACTCAATTCCGGACAGAGAGCCTCCGATACGTCGACGAAAAGACTTTCGATGACCTAAGCGCCGATCAGTTCGCCGATGCAGTCAACGACGCAGCGGCCATGATTGAAGATCTCACGAAACGCACACACAAGATTGAGCCGGGTCACGAGGCAGCCAATGCGCGGCTGTTACCGTTCATCGCAAAGCATTCGATCCCTTCAAACATGGCAGAGATCTATCGCGAAGTCAGTGAAACGGGCGAGACCCGGTTCGCCCACGAAGTTCCACCCGGATTTGGCGATGGCGGCCAGAAGGCTGAACCGACGGATAGTGACGAAGACGAGCAGGAAGGGTCGTTAAAGGGCAAAAAGACTAACCGGCACGGCGACCTCATCATGTGGCTTGAAGCGCTTCAAGATTGCGACCACGCCGACGCCAAGCATCTGATCATCCTAACCCGCGACAATTCGAAGAGGGACTGGGCGTACAAACCCGAGCGTGTGCTGGGTGATGATGATGTGCCTCAGGAGAATGCGGGCTTGGTTACCCTACCGATGCCGCTCCTCACTCAGGAGGCCAAGCAGCGCTGCCGCGGCCTTGAAGGGGTGCATGTCATCTCGCTGGAAATGTTCACCCAGGTCGCCCGCTCATCTTTTGGCGCACGTGTTATCAATCTGGTTCGCGCTCTCCAGCCGGCGACCCGTGTCCCCCGAACCCGACCCGGTCCTGCTGGCCGTGTGGTCGACCTTGCACCGGAGGATGCTGCCAAGCTGGCCGACATTAGCTTCAGCTCGATGGACATGATCTACGAGAGGCCAGACGAAGAAAAGGATGACAGTATTTGGCGCCAGATCGATGGATTGAGGGCTGAAGGCTGGACGGCACAAAACAAAGCGGCAAGCGAGCTCCAACCGCTCATCGCCAGCGCGAATCCGGACCAATTGAAGCAGATTGGACGTGGAATCATTGCGGCATCGAACGAGGAGGCGCTTGGACCGGTCGATCTCGCTACCGCAGTTCTTGGTAACCGCGAGTTGCCGCCTGGAATTCGTGCAAACCTCCTCGTAGGCTTGCTTGCCGAAACCTATTTTGACGAGAATGGCGAACCGGCAAAGCCGGTCGCCTCTCCCGATGTGGCCTCGTTACTGTTCGATCACGCCATGGAAGAAGACACGCGTCGCGCGTACTCGCTAACGATTGAGCGCCTCGCGCCATACAAAAATTCGTACCTGGCGCTTCCCGGCGAGGAAGTGCGCTCGATCCGGCTCGAAATACAGACGGCACAATCGGCTCTGCAAAGCGTCCAGGCTGATGGCGTTGAGCTGATTGAGCCGGACGCGCCTGAGAGCCGCCGCCTTACTTCAAGCGGGCTGAGCGGATCCATATCAGTCACCGATCTCGTGGCCGTTATCGCCCGAGAGTTCGTGATCCCCACGACGATGCTCGAGGTCGATGGACCGACCAATTTTCAGTTCGAGATTCCCGAGCGCGCCGGCTTCATTAGCTGGGGCCCGCTGACCGGAGAGACGCTTCGATGAACGCGCAGCCGCCAACCGATCCAATACGCGACGAGGACGTTCGCGTTGGGTCTTATTCACTCGAGACCCTAACCACCGGTATGTACGAGGAGCCGCTTCACTGCGTACGCGAATACGTGCAGAACGCCTTCGACGCGATCCGCTCTGCCCGAGCGACCGGACTACTTTCCGATGCCGCTGGGCTTGTGACAATTGCAATTTCCGGCTCTGCCAAGCGCCCTACCCTATCGATCAAGGATGACGGCGAAGGCATCCCTTCGGCAATTGCGGCGACAACCTTGGTTTCGATTGGCGCGAGCCGGAAACGGTCGGCAATCAACGCCGGATTTCGCGGCATCGGACGCTTGGCTGGGATTGCCTACTGTACGACGTTGCGTTTCACGACCAGCGCGCGCGGAGAAGACAAAGCCACCGTTGTCGAATTCGATTGCGGTAAAATGCGGGGCTATATGCGTCCTGGCGCTGATGTTCAGGATGTTGTCGACGTCATGGTCCGGTGCGCGACGACCGGAACCCGAGCCGCCGCCGTCAACGATCATTTCACAGAGGTCGAGATGATCGGGCTCAATGGCATTGGCGTCGAATTCGCCGAGATTGATCGCCTGGTTCCCTACCTCCGGCAGGTCTGCCCTACCGATTATTCAGATCGATTCACCCCCGCCCCTAAGATCCGGGCCTTCGCAACAAGCCTTGGTCATCCGCTCGCGTTCGTCGAGATTGAAACGCGATATAAGCGTGAGAAGAACCAGATCCTCAAAGCTTATGACGACAGTGCCCCGACCAAGGGGAAGACTTCGATCATCACTGACGTAGAACTGATTAACTCGGCCGAACTTGGCTGGCACGGGTGGATTGGCCTGTCCAACTTCAAGGGCGAGATCATCGACGATACGGTTGCCGGTATTCGCTTCAGGATCAAAAACATCCAAGTCGGAGGGTCCGACATCATCGAGGACCTAGGCGCCGATCTTACGGTCGGCGGCACCGAGGGCAGGCTCCAACGCTGGGCGGTCGGCGAGATTTTCATTACCGATCCGGCCGTCGTGCCAAATGCCCGCCGCGACGGCTTCGAAGATGGCACCCGCTGGCGCGAAATCCGCGCGGACATTCGCGCGCGCGTTGCCCGCCGGGTCGTAACCCTAGTCCGAAACGCGTCGACCAGCCGAAAAACGCTGAAGTCGATCCAAACCGACGCGCGAGGGGTCTCGATCCAGCTCAACCGTGAATGGATCGACGAGGAAACCGCGGGAAAGATTTCGGACAGCATCGACAAGCTACTCGTGCGGCTGAGGTCGGACAAGCTTACGGGCGGCGAGCCTAACGAGGTTGGCGAACAGGTCTCGAAGCTAAAGGAGATGAAGGACAAGCTGGTCGAGCTTCGCAATCGGCCACGACCAGAACCCGACCCTGAGCCTGAGCCAGATGCCGAACCAGAACCGGAATCTGGCGAGGCGGAGAGTGGCGACGACGGCGCTCGGTCATCGTTCGGCGATTGGCCATCGAACGCGTTGCTTAACGCTTTGATGGAGGTCCTCACTGAGGAATTCGGCGATGACGAAGCCCAGCGGCTGATTGGTCTCGCCTGCGGCCTTTTGGAGACAAGGGAACAGTGAACGTATCGAGGCACGGTTTAAAACGTTGACGGCCTCCCAACGCCGATCGCATGCTCGGCCGATCGGGCGGGGGCTCGCCAGGAACGACTGAAGGGACAACAATGGCGGGCCGCCAAATCCTGCTTCTAGAGCCGAGCTACAAGAATAAGTATCCGCCGCTCGGTTTGATGAAGCTCGCCGCCTATCACGGGCCTCACGGCAAGCAGGATCACGTGCGCTTCGCGAAGGGATTCGACCCCACGCTCTTTGAGACTGCGTGGGACAGGATTTACGTCACAACGCTATTTTCCTTCGAATACCAGAAAATTGCGGAGATGATCGATTTTGCGCTGAAAGTTGCCGGCGGCCGCGCCGACCGATTGTTCGTCGGCGGCATCGCCGCCTCGCTGATGAACGAGCGCTTCAAGTCCGAGCCGCGCTGGTCTGGCGTCCGCTTCATAAAAGGCCTGCTGAACGGACCGCCGGCAACGGCTCTGCAACTCGATGCCTTTGCTGAAGAACTCTATTCCAATGACCTCACGGGGACACCTATCGAGGACCTAGTTCCAGACTATTCTATTCTCGACCAGATCGAATATCAGTATCCAGTTCGCGACGCATATTTTGCGTATGCCTCGCGAGGCTGCATTAGGAAATGCCATTTCTGCGGCGTGCCCAAACTCGAAGGGGCTCAGCGCGACGTTGAATCGCTGACCGCTATCGTCGAAGCGATTGCAGAACGCCACGGCGAGAAACGCGACCTGCTCCTGATGGATAACAACGTTGTCGCGTCACCACGCTTTCGTGAGCTGATGGCCGAGATTCGTGATCTCGGCTTCGAAGCGGGAGCTAAACTCCGCCGTCCCGGCGAGCGAGCAGCGTCACGCCGGCGGGTGGATTTCAACCAAGGCGTTGACGCTCGCATTCTCGCCCGCGACCCGATGTACCTGCGCGAACTCTCGACAATCTGCCTCAGACCGTTGCGCATCGCCTTCGACCATTTGGGACTTAAGGGGCCGTACGAAAAGGCGGTGAGGATCGCACACGAACACGGGCTGCACGAGCTTTCCAATTACATGCTCTACAACTTCCACGATACGCCCGCCGATCTATTCGAGAGGATGCGTCTCAACGTCGAACTCAACGAAGAGCTTGGCGTCAGAATCTGGTCGTTCCCGATGCGGTATCAGCCCACTGATCGACCTGACCGCGGGTTCATTGGCGAGAAGTGGACCCGCTACCAGCTTCGCTCACTGCAGCTCGTCTTGCAGGCTACTCATGGCGTCGTCAGCGGCGAACCAGTGTTTTTCCGGCGAGCCTTTGGTGACACTTTTGACCAGTTCGAGGAAATCCTTGCTCGTCCCCAGCACTTCATCTTCAATCGCGAGTGGTACGAGCAGCTGGGCGGCCGCTCCGAGTTCGATGACTATCGGGCCGCAATTGGTCGCCTGACCCCAAGCCAGCGCGTCGAGCTACTCGGATTACTGTCCTCGGTGGATCCGAGCCGGTTCCGCGACCTAGCGAGGGAAGCGACCGATCCGTTGCTCCGGGAGGCTCTTCATTTCTACGTCCCCCTTCCCAAGGAAACCGAGATGGAAATCTGGAGGCTTCGTAAAGCCGAGCCCGATCCTTGCGATATGGCAGGCGACGAGCGCGTCGAAGACGCGGGACTCGAAGACGATGGTTTGGAAGCCGCGATACCGCCGTTTGCGTCGGCCGCCTGAAGGACGACATACGATGACACCGCTCAACACTTCCCTTTCTCAAGGTGAGACCAAAGCAAACGCTCCGATTGTCCAGGAACCGCCTTCTTCCTCGATGATCGTCGTAGGAAAGGACGTCCTCGAGCTGCTCAGCAGTGCGATGTACGTCGATCCGCTCAGCATCTACCGCGAGTATGTCCAGAACGCCGCCGACGCCATCGACGAGGCGCGCGACGTAGGTGAGCTGAAACCAGACGATCCGGGCCGCGTCGACATTCGCATCGACCCTGACCGCAGATCGATCATCATTCGCGATAATGGTCTCGGGCTACCGGTATCCAGCGCTGCCCGGTGCCTGCTCGCAATCGGCGCGAGCGCAAAGCGGGGGACCCGAGCTCGTGGGTTTCGTGGAATTGGGCGTCTTGCGGGGCTCGCTTACGCGCGATCTCTCACCTTCCGGACAAGGGCGGCGGGCGACGATCAGGTCGTTGAGATTCGATGGGATTGCCAGCGGTTAAAGGCCGCGCTTCGTGACGTTGAGGAGCAGGACGACGTCGCCAGCGTCATCCAACGGGTTGTCACTATTTCCCGGCTGCCGGGCGAGGCTTGGCCTTCCCACTTCTTCGAGGTTGAACTCAACGATGTCATCCGCACCAGGCGCGATGACCTGTTGAGCCCTGGTCTTGTCCGCGACTACCTTGAACAGGTAGCGCCAGTACCGTTCGATGAGACCTTTTCATGGGGTTCCAAGATCGACGGCCGCTTGGCAAGCGTGCGGCTCGGCAACCTCCAAGTCTTGATCAACGACGATCTCCAACCCGTCACCCGCCCGTTCCGGGACCGCTTCCGCGTCTCAACAACACTCGAAGACTCCCTCACGGAATTTGAGGCCATCGAGCTCAGTGATCTTGACGGCGGCGTCGCCGCCGTTGGCTGGATCATGCATCATCAATACCTCGGATCGATCACGATAAAGTCGCGGGTCGGAGGACTCAGAATTCGGGTCGGGAATGTCCAGGTCGGAGACCACGAGATCCTGTCAGAGGTCTTTCCTGAGCCGCGATTCAACGGCTGGACTGTGGGCGAGATTCACATCCTCGACCCGCGCATCCTGCCCAATGCCCGGCGCGACAATTTCGAGCAGAACATCCACTACTCCAATTTCACCGCGCAGCTTGAGCCAATTGGCAAGCGGATTGCCAAGCGAGCGCGATCTGCATCTGTAATCCGAAATCTTGATCGCAAAGCTTCGTCTGCGACCGCTGCGCCGACTATGATGCCGAGCGAGGGCGCCCCCTCGCTGGCAACCTCGGAATCAGAGAGTGGTGACGGCATTGCGGGGAAAGCAGATGAAGCCCAACTCGATGCGCTCCAGGTTACGTTTCTGGAGGCGGTTCGAGAGCTTGCCGAAAAGGGGGCGTTGACAGCCGAGGAAGCACGAGCCGCGCTAAGGCATTTCTAAGGCCATATTCTCGTCGTGTGGGCCGCCTCCGGCTTGCCACGGCCGCCGTCGTTGAGCGTCAATTAGGCGTCTCGATAGATGAGTGATTTCACAGATTAAGCTGTCTCGTCGGCCAAACCAAATCTCGTAGATAAAGCAAGCCTAGACAGTCACTTAGTCTTACCCGCGAGACACTCCCTTTATCTTGCCCTCCACGCCTTCCTATCCAGCTGCCGCACCTTCGACCATGCTCGCTGTTCAGCTGCCGGCATTGTTCTGCCCTCGCCTTCGACCGTTACGCCGATCGGCTCGCCGGTGGCACGATTGTATACTTCGCCAGTGACAATCCAAGTCGACCCGACATGACTGTCGACGGTAAAGGTGACGTCGAAATCGTCATCGATGATGCGCGTCGACGGCATATCAGGCGGCCTCTGCAAGCTCTTGAATCCGAACCTCACACGCCTGTTTGACCAGCGATTGAAGCAGTTGGATGCGGTGCGAGAGCCACGCCAATTCGTCATCAGAAATCCGATATTGGCGCGAGTAACGGGCCTTTACATAGGCCTCGCGAAGCAGCTCGAAGCTGCGCCGTTCGAACTTGGTTTCGCGTGGCCAGACTGCCTTCAGGCTGGGCTCGAGTTCTTCGGAAAGCTGCCGCAACCGGCTCAGATTGTGGGTCTTCGGGCTGTACAAAGTGCGGACAAGAAGCAGGCAGTGATAGAGCCGTTCTGCCGCCTGATGGAGCAAGAAAGCTGCAAGTTTGCTCTTGTCGCGGCTCATCGCGTCGGACGCGCCTTGCGAAAAGTCCTGGGCACTCTCGAACCATTCCCCGTAATAATCTTGCGTTTCCTGAAGCGCCTGCTCGGCCGATAGAGCCTGCGGCTCCGCGAGCCGGACCCCCGCCTCTTCGAATAGCAGCACCCCATCGCGGACGATATCGATGAAGAAATAGCGGCCGAGCTGCAGCTTCTCATTTACGTCATCGAGCGTGTGATAGATCAGGCTGACGGGCGTTCTCAGCACCTCGCCCGCGGCCAAGTCCTGGAGCAACCGTTCCTCGGTCTTCTCCCAAAATTCCGGGACGTCGGTCAGCTCTTCGCGATCGACGATGACCAGCAAGTCGTAATCGGAGAAGTAGCGCCCAACCGGATCCTCGATCCAGTCGCCACGGGCATAGCTTCCGAACAGAATGATCTTGAGCAGCTTGCCGCCGCGGAGCGCGGGCATGGTCCGGCGTGCAATGGCGAAGGCGAACCCGTCGCGGACCACCTCGACGACGTGGGCAAGCTCGCGTCGCTTGGCCTCCGGCAGATGTTCAAGGTCGGTCTTCATGGCCGAATCTAGGCCGGTCTGGAGGCGTATGCCAAGTCAAAATCGTCGATGCAGTTGCGCTAGGCCGCCACCCTTTTTTGGACCGCGGCGCGGACTTGTTCGCGCATGGGCCCATGCCGCATGAAACCGCCGCGCGTAAAGGCCGGGCAAAAGAGCGCCTCGCCGAAGACGCGACCGGCGGATCCGCTTGCCAGGCCCCAGTAAGCGGCACTTCGAAGGCAGACCACGATGCGATCGCCGGCTCTCGCCGCCGGGAACAGGACGGATTGCGCCCAATCAACCGCCTTTCGGGCGGATGGCAGCGCGGCCAGCAGCGGCCAGTCGTGGAAACTTTTCGAATGGTAGGGCGCCATGTCGAGCACCGCGACTTCCGCGCGCGCCGCCTCTGGCGTGATACCGAACTGACGAACGATGCGCGTCCACCAGCCATAATGCGTGCGGTGTTCGGCAGCGGTCGACAAAGGCTCGTCGCCCCCGCGCTGGCGTTCATACCACGCCTGCGCCTGCGGCTGTTTGGCGTGATCGAGATCGTACGGATCGAAGCCCGGGGCGATGAACAATAAAACCACTGGCGCCGTGCGAAGCGGACCGGTGAACGGCGACGGCAGGCATTCGAGATTGAAGCTGTGGGCAGTCGAACCGAGCACGTCGGCATCGTCAGGATGGACAAATTGGTCGCCTTTGCAGCGCGCCCAAAAGCCGAACAGGTCTTCCACGCGCCGTGCCGCGAGAGGCTTCAGGCGGCTTTGCGGAGCGGAGCCACCGGCTTGAGCGCGAACCGCCACAATGGAAGCACGCGCTGCGGCATTTCGCCCGAAGTGAGCGGTGCGAACCATCCCGGCCGCATCGGCGCCCGCAATTGCCTGACCTCGCCTTCGCGCAAGGTTTTCCTCGCGTAATAGCGTGCGAACATCCGGCTCAATGTCCCGACCATGTCGAATCCCTGTCCCGGCGTTGCATGTTCGGGTTCCCAGACAAAGTCGATGGAGAGCAAGCGGTCGCCTTCAATCTGCGCGAGCGGGCCGTCGCAGGTCCAGTCGCCATACTCCATCAGGACCGAGGCAATTTCGCGCTCGATTTCGTCCTCGATGACGCGTTCGCCGGCCATCAGCTGGGCCTTGCCGATGGTGATCAGCACATCGCCATTGGCCGCGATCGGGCTGGTCTTTTCCCCATCCATCACCATTCGAAAGCGCAGCGGAGCGCGCGTGCCGAGCGTCCGGTCGCCGAGCTCCGCCAATTCATTGGCACGCATCGCTTCGTGAAGGTCGATGCTCACATCGCCGTTCACATCGGTGAAATCCTCGGGCGACACCAGGGTCCAGATCGACCAGCGCGCCCAGTAAACGGCGAGCTTGAGCTTTGCTCCGGTTGCCGCCGCATAGGCCTGCTGCGCTTCGAGATAGGGCCGCCGGAGCAGGCGATTGCTGCGCTGGATGGTGGGGTCGTGCCGGTAGACGTTCTTGACCTCGACCAGCCATTGTTCGCCGCCTTGGAGGACGATGCGATTGTCGGGCAGCCGAAACCGGTCGGACGGGAACAGACGGCCGCCATCCTCCTGCTTGATCAGCATGACTTCGCCGAGTGCGAACACCAGCGCTTCGAACATCGCCTGGGTCCGCTGGCCATGAAGAAGCAACGGATCGTCAAGCGCCTCGTCGAGGCTCGCCTCGACATGGCTTGCGAATGCCTCTCGAAACTTGGGATCGCGCAGCGACATCTGGCGCGTTTCGCCGAACGCTGCGGCAACGGCGAGGAGGTCATAAGGCTTGGTCATTGTCGTGGCTCCTGGACCCGCAATCATGAACCTGAAGCGGCTCGCCCTCAAACGATAAGTTCAAGAAATGCGGGCGATAGGCACGCGAATATTGCGCCGCCGAAGCACGGCATGAGAGGGCTGAATGCATAGCCCTCGAGCCCAGGAATTCTTCGCAATGTTGACCCGTACGCTTACCCCCCAGGAATATCAGGCGATCACCGCGCTTCATGCCATCGGACCCTTGTCCGGATGGGAGTGGATGGCGGCGTTCGATACCAACGCCATCGACCTCATCACCTTCTGCACCGATCGCCATCCGTGCGGCGTCGGCGCCGATGCCGCGCTCCTCGCTCACTGGGCGGCCGGCGGGCGCTGTATCGTCCACCATAATCACCTCAGCGGCGAGAGCCTGTCGAACAAGGATTGGGGCGCGCTTGTCAGCCAGCCCGCCGACGAGATTTTCGCGCACACCGACGATGGCTCCATCTTCCAGGGCCTGATCGTCGATCGTCCGGGAATGGCAGCGGCGCTCGGCAAGTGGCGCGATGCGACCAACGCGGCCGACGCTGCCTTCATGGCGGCGATGCCGCCCTTGCCCAACCTGCTCAACCTTACCAACCAGCTGAGCAAACATCTCCTCGGCTCTGCGCTCGCTCGCCGCGGCCTGGCCACTTACGCGTACGAACTGGGGCCGAGCTGGTCGGCCCTGGTCGCCGCTTACCCCGGCGCGATCGCGAGAGGTGTCAGCGCCGCCGGAGCGGTGTTGCAGACCGAGATGCCGCTCAGCGCGGCCTGCGCCGGTCGATTGCGAACAAATTTGCCACGGGTGCGGCGACGCTGACGAGCATCGGGTCCGCCGCAGGCTGGCCGCTGTGCGGGAACGGCAGGCTCCTGCCTGCGACCGGTCTTTGCTGCCGCGCCCATGCCACCGCAATTCCGTTTGGCTGACCGCTCGCCTGCGTGGTCTTGGCCAGATAGCCGATCGTTTCACGCGGCAGGCGCGCGGCTCCCGTCAAATAATCGGCGTAGCGCTTTGGTCCCGCATTATAGGCGGCGAACAGCCCCGGATAACCGAAGCGATCGTGCATCATCCTGAGATAAGCCGTCCCGGCAAGGATATTGTCGCGCGGCTGATAGGGATCGGCCCCGAGCCCCAGGCGCGAGCGCAATTCGGCCCATGTCCCCGGCATGATCTGCATCAGGCCCATGGCCCCAGCCCGGCTGGTGACCGGCCGGCCATTGAACAGGAGGCGGCCGCCGCTTTCGGCGCGCATGACGCGCCGGATCCATTCCGCGGGCACCGCGAACCGTGCCGATGCCTCGGCGATTTCCGGCTCCCATTGTCCGACATTGGCCGAAGCCGGCGTACCGGCCATCACGAGGATCGCCGCAATCAGCGACCTCACGCGCGCCACCATAACTCCGCACGGCCGATGACATCAGCGGCGTGCGTAATCCCGAAATATCGTCCGTCAAAAGACCAAGAGTTGTCGCCGAGGAGCAAAACCTCTCCGGACGCAAGCGTGTTACATCCGGTCCAGGTTGGCAGCGCCCGCCCCCGGCCATCGACTTGCTGGCGTTGCGCGACACGCCGGCCATTGACCTCGACAGTATCGCCAACCGCGCAAATACGATCGCCTGCGATTGCAGAGACACGTTTGACCAGCGGGACGCCATAGGGGAGGTATCGCCGCTCGGCGGCGAGCGCCGCGACGGCCGGTGAAGGCCGGGCAATGGCCCAATCACCGTGTCGAAGCGGCTGGCGGTCGGCGACCAGATACAGGCCGCGCGGGCTGCTGGCGCTGACGTTCAAAATGAGCTTCGCGCTTGGCGCGCAAAACGCTGTGAACGCGCACGGCAACACCCCAGTCAGGGCGATTGCGGCGATCCACAAGCGCCGGCGGCGGGCGCGCCGCATCAGGATCATCGCCCGCAGCTGCTCACCGCAACTGGTTGCCGGCCAAGCTGGTGTGTCAGCCATGTACCAGCTCGTGACGCGTCAGCCCGCGCGACCAATTGTCGAGGTCGTCGATATGATACCGCACATAGCGGCTGTGCCGGCGAAAGATCGGGCCGGCGCCTTCTCCGCGCATCTGCTGGAGCTTGCGCGGACTCAATCCCAGATAGAAAGCGGCCTGCTCGGTCGACAGGAAGGGACTGCCCTTCTTGGCCTGCGCCGCGCGCGTGATTTCATCGATCATCCCTGAGTCCTCGTTGCCGTCAGCAGCGCCGGACAGGCGCTCGCTGCGGCCTGCGATCCTTCGCAGGCGATCAACAACGCGAGGAGGCTCGAAATTGCGGGTGGCCGTTTTCGAGCCCCCTCTGCCTTGGGGTGGCAAGAGCCCCGGCGCCTTCGGGCGCCGGGGCTGGCCGCGCTCAGTCGGCCGGGTTCCAGATCAGCGCGAAGCTGTCGTCATCGCCGCCCGCGGCGCGGCCGAGATTGGCGTAGAGGCGGCGCGGACCGAACTCGGGGGCCGCGAGGCTCAGCGACACATAGTCGCGACCCGAGGTTTCCGAGCGGCGGTTCCAGCCGGCGCCGACCTCGATCCCTTCCGAGAGGACGCGGAAGTCAGGCTGGCTGTCGCTCGACTTGCTGGCGTTGGGCACGATGTCGATCTCGGCGCGGATGGTGAGCGTCTTGAGCTGGCCCTTGAAACCGCCGTTGTCGTTGCGGCTGACATGTCCGATTGCAGGCATTGAACGTCTCCTTCACTGTCTCGCCCGCGACCTGTTCGGGGCGACAGGGCCCAAAAAGGACGGCTGGCCGACGACCGAACCGCCGCCTGGCAAAGCGGCGGCCGAAGCGAAGCGGAGGACCCTGAACGAGGGACTCATTTGGAGCGAAGCGGCCGCGAGGAGGTGCGAAGCACCGGGGAAATGAGTGCGGCGGCAGGGTTTCGGGACCAGGAGGACAGCCGTTCAGGCGCCCTGACCGAAACGCCCAGACAGGTTGCCGGCGAGCCGGCGAACGGTGTCATCTCCTGCCATTCGGACGTGTCAGCTGGCCGTCAATCGCGAAGGAGACGACAGGGCTTGCCGCCGGTTGCGCCGGGTCACTGCCCGGCCTCAGCTTGTCAGCCGCATCCGGACATCCGCCTGAGGGTTCGGGGAGAAGCGGTGACGGTCTCACCGTCGATCAGAATGTCACCGCTGTGCCGCATGTTGTTGAGCAGCGCGGCAAAGCCCCGGCTGTCATTGAGCCGCGCCTTCATCGCAGGATCGGCGTGGATCAGGTCAAACAGCTCTTGCCTGGGGCAGGACCCGCCGGCAGCGCACAGCGCCCGGCGAACGAAATCGTAGAGGCTGCCGGGGGTGCCGCGTGTCGGCGGCCCGACCCGCCATGTGCGCCTGCCAGGCACATCGTCGGTCATCGCAGCGTCCGCCTATTCCGCCGGTCAGGGATGAAGCGAGTCATTATCCCCGCACGCCTCGCGTTCGATCTGGATCGTCGAATGCTCAATGTCGTAGCGCGCGAGCAGCATGGCCGCGACCGACGCCCGGACCGCCTCGAAGTCCTTCCCTTCCGCAAGCTCGACATGAGTCGACAGGCTCCGGTCGTCGCTCGACAGCGACCAGATATGAAGGTCGTGAACGCCGGCCACGCCGGGCACCGCAGAAATCGCCCCCCTCACCTCCTTTAGATCCATTCCCCGAGGCACGCCTTCAAGGAGGATCTGCATCGTATCCTTAAGCAGGATCCAGGTGCGCGGAAGCACCCACAGGCCGATCCCGATCGCGACCAGCGGATCGACCCACTGCCAGCCGGTGAACATGATGACGAGCGCGCCGACGATGACGCCCAGTGAGCCGAGCATGTCGGCCCAGACTTCGAGATAGGCGCCTTTGATATTGAGGCTGTTGTCCTTGCCCGCCGCCAGCAGCCGCATGGCGATGATGTTGATGACGAGGCCAATGGCGGCGACCACCAGCATGCCGGTCGACTGGACTTCGGACGGCGTGAAGAAGCGTGCGATGCCTTCGTAAAGAACGTAGCCGGCCACCGCGAACAGCAGCAAAGCGTTAAACGCCGCCGCCAGGATTTCGAACCGGCGATAGCCGAAGGTCCGAGCGTCATCGGCTGGCCGCTGGCCGATCTTGACCGCCGCCAGCGCGATCGCAAGCGCGGCGCTGTCGGTGAACATGTGCGCCGCGTCCGACAGCAAGGCGAGGCTGTTGAAAACGAACGAACCGATCAGTTCGGCAATCAGGAAGGTGGTCGTCAGGCCAAGCGCTATCGCCAGCATCTTGCTGTTGGCACCGGCCGCATGATTGTGGGCGTGCCCGCCATGTTCGTCCGCCATGAGCTCTTCTCCTACTTGCCGCCGACGCGCTGGTTGTGGCGAACGAATGGCCGCGATGAGCCGTCCCGCATGACCAACAGCGTATCATAAGGCTCACGCCGCCCATCCTGCTCCATGCCGGGCGAGCCGACCGGCATGCCGGGGACGGCGATCCCCCGGGCATTCGGCCACTCGCTTAAGAGCTTACGGATGTCGCCATCGGGCACATGGCCCTCGACGAAATAGCCGTCGACCAGGGCGGTGTGACAGGAGCGAAGCCTGTCGGGAACACCGGCGCTCGCGGCAATCGCCGAGACATCTTCCATTTCCTGCGTCGTCACCAGGAAGCCGTTGGCTTGAAGCCTCTTCACCCAGGCACCGCAGCAGCCGCAGCTCGGCGACTTATAGACCTGGATGGTTGGTGGGGCCTTCGCAGGCCTCGAACAGGCTGCGGTAGGAATGGCCGCGACCAAAATCCCGATCATTGTTCGGCGGTCAATCATGAAAATCACCTTTTTCATCAGTTTGCTCATTTGGAAGGCAAAGGCTCACGCCCGAAAGCGTCTTCCTGGCCATATTCCCCGGTGACATGCCGGGCGCGCCCGCGGTGGAGCAGCATCTGGCTGATCGCCGGGAGCACGAAGAGGGTCAGCAGCGTGGCGACGATGAGCCCGGCGATGACGACGATCGCCAGCGGTTTCTGGACTTCGGCGCCGCGTCCGGTGGCGATGGCCATCGGCACGAAGCCGATCGCCGGCACCACGCCGGTAATGATGACGGCGCGCACGCGCTCCATCATCCCGGCCTTGATCGCGGCGCCGATCGCCACGCCCTTGTCGATATGCTGGCGGATGCTGGTCATGACGACGAGGCCGTTGAGCACGGTCACGCCCGACAGGACGATGAACCCGACCGCCGCCGAGATCGAGAATGGCAGGCCGGCAAGGAACAGGCCGAACACACCCCCGGCAAGGCCCAAAGGCACCGCCGAATAGACCGCCAGCGCCGACGTCACGCTTCGAAGCGCCACGAACAGGATGCCGAAGATCAAGGCGAAGACGAGCGGGATGACCAGTGACAGGCGCTGCGAGGCGGCCTGCAGATTTTCATACTGCCCGCCCCATTGGATGAAGACTCCCGGCGGGAGCTTCACCTGGGCTTCGACAGCACTTCGCGCTTCGCCGACATAAGAACCAAGATCGCGCCCGCGAACATTGGCCTGGACGACGATCCGGCGCTGGCCATTCTCGCGGCTGACCTGGTTGACCCCTTCGGTGAACTGGAAATTGGCCAGCTCGCGCAAAGGCACCGAGGCGCGTGCGCCCGCACCACTCGCCTCGAGCATTACCGGCAGGGCGCCGATCGCGTCGAGACTATCGCGGGTGACATTGTCCAGTCGAACGACGATATCGAACCGGCGGTCGCCCTCGAACACCAGTCCCGCCTCGCGCCCGCCAAGTCCCGCCGCGACGGTATTGGCGACCTCCTCGATGGTAAGGCCGTAGCGGGCGATCGCGTCGCGGTTGAACTGTACTTCGAGCGTCGGAAAGCCGCCAGTCTGTTCGGTGCGCAGGTCGGCGCTGCCCTCGACCTTGCCGATGGCCGAGGCGACCTCGGCCGCGACCTTTTCCAATTGCTCCATATTGTCGCCGAAGATCTTGATCGCGACATCGCCGCGAACCCCGGCGATGAGCTCATTGAAACGCATTTCGATCGGCTGGCTGACCTCGAACCCGTTGCCGACCAGGCCCTCCATCTTTTCCTCGATGCGCTCGACGATATCGTCCTTGCTGGTCACCCCGGACGGCCATTGGTCCTTGGGCTTTAAAATGACGAAGGCATCCGAGGCATTCTGCGGCATCGGGTCGGTCGCGACCTCGGCCGTGCCGGTCTTGGAGTAGATGAACGACACTTCGGGCAGCGATGAAATCGCCGTTTCGACCCTTTTCTGCATGTCGAGCGACTGATCGAGCGAGGTCGAAGGGATGCGGATCGCCTGCATCGCCAGGTCGCCCTCGTCGAGCTGCGGAATGAACTCCTGCCCCAACGCCATGAACAGGAGGCCAGCGGCAACGAACGCGCCTACCCCCGCCAGAACCCATTTGCGGGGCGCGGCGATGACCTTGTCGAGCGTCGGCTCGTAGCGCTGCTTGATCCAGCGGATCGCCTTCACTTCCTCTTCCGACACCTTGCCGCGGATGAGCACCGCGACCATCGCCGGAACGAAGGTCAGGGAGAGGATGAACGCACCCGCCAGCGCGAGGATGACGGTGATCGCCATCGGCGTGAACATCTTGCCTTCGACCCCGCTGAACATCAGCAGCGGCGCGAACACGAGGAAGATGATGGCCTGGCCGAAAATGGTCGGTCGAACCATTTCCTTCGAGGCCTCGAACACCTCGTGGAGCCGCTCGGACAGGTTGAGCAGCCGCCCTTCATGATGCTGCCGTTCGGCAAGCCGCCTCAGGCAATTTTCGATGATGATGATCGAGCCGTCGACGATAAGGCCGAAGTCGAGCGCGCCAAGGCTCATTAGATTGCCCGACACGCCGTAGCGGTTCATGCCGATGGCCATCATCAGGAACGACAAGGGAATGACCAGCGCGGCAATGATAGCGGCACGGATGTTGCCGAGCAGCCAGAACAGAGCGACGATGACCAGCAGCGCGCCTTCGAGGAGGTTTTTCTCGACCGTCGAGATGGTCGCATCGACCAGCGAGGAACGATCGTAAAGCGTCGTCAGGCGGACGCCCGGCGGAAGCGATTTTTCGACTTCGACAAGCCGCTCGGCGACTCCCCCGGCAACGATCCGGCTGTTCTCGCCGGCGAGCATCAGCGCGGTGCCGATGACGACCTCTTTGCCGTCGAGCGAGGCGGCGCCGGTGCGAAGCTCGCCACCAAGCGTGATCACGGCGACATTGGCGACCGTTACCGGCACGCCATTGCGGCTGGCGATGACGGTCCGCCCGATCTCGTCGATATGGCGGATGCGCGCGTCGGCGCGGACCAGGAAGGCTTCGCCGCCGCGCTGGATGAAATTGGCGCCGACCGAGAGGTTGGCCTTTTCGAGCGCATCGGCGAGTTCGGTGAAGGAGATGCCGTAAGCGGCAAGCTGGCCCGGGATCGGCTGGACCACGAACTGCTTTTCATAGCCGCCGATGCTGTCGACCCCGGCAATACCATCGACGCCGCGGATCTGCGGGCGGATGATCCAGTCCTGGACCGTGCGCAAATAGGCCAGCCGCGAAACCTCGTCGGTCAGCCGCTGCCCTTCGGGGGTGAGGTAGCTGCCGTCGGGCTGGAAGCCGGGACGGCCGGGGATCTTGGGCGATTCCTTGGTGGCGGTGGGCGCATAGCTCACCGACCACATCAGCACCTCGCCAAGCCCGGTCGAGACCGGGCCCATTTGCGGCTGGATGCCATCGGGCAGGCTCTCGCCCGCCTGCGCCAGACGCTCGGCGACCTGCTGGCGCGCGAAATAGAGGTCGACGTTCTCCTCGAACACGGCCGTGACCTGCGCAAAGCCGTTGCGCGAGATCGAGCGGGTGTAATCGAGGCCGGGAATACCGGCGAGCGAGTTTTCGACCGGGAAGGTGACCAGCCGCTCCATGTCGAGCGGGCTGAACTGCGGCGCGGCGACATTCACCTGCACCTGTTTGTTGGTGATATCGGGAACGGCGTCGATCGGCAGCCGGAACAGCTGGAACGCGCCGTAGATCGCGACAAGGGCGGTGATGGCCAGGACCGCCCAGCGAAAGCGGACGGAGGCGTCGAGAAGGCGATCGATCATTCTAGTGCTCCGCCTCGCTTGCGCCCAACTGGGACTTGAGAACGAAGGCGCCCTGAGTCACGACGATCTGGCCGGCCTTGAGCCCGTCGAGGATTTCAACTCGGCCGCCGCTTCGCGAACCGACGGAGACCGGGATTGCCTGGAACCCGTCCTTGACCTCCACGAACACCATGTCGCGGCCCTCGATTTGCTGGACCGCCTCCTCGGGCAGGATGATCGAACTTTGGCCGCTGCCCCTTGGCGTAATGCGCACGCGCACCGCCTGGCCTTGGGTCAGCCCGCCGGGCGCGCCGGCCAGCTGGACGACCACGGTGGCCGATCGGCTCTGCGGGTCGAGCGACGGGGTCACCGAACGCACCGCTGCCTCGACGATATTACCGCCCGGCAATTCGACGATGGCGCGATCGCCAGGGCGAATGCGCTGCGCATCGGTCGCCGGCACCGCAGCTTCGATCTGGATTCGGCGCGGGTCGGAGACGTTGAACAGCTCGGCCCCAGCCGCGACATAGGCGCCGAGTTGGGTGTCGACCTCGGTAATTCGCCCGGCAATCGGGCTTCGCACTGCAAGATAACGCCCGCCGCCGGTGACGCCGGCGGCCCGAACCGCGGCATCGGCGCGCTGCGCTTCGGCATCGGCGGTCCGCCGCGCGGCTATCGCCGCTTCAAGGTCCTGCCGGGCGGTGATCCGGGCGTTGAACAAGCGTTGCTCGCGCGCGGCAGCCGCCCGCGCCGCCTGGGCGCGGGCGGCGGCGGCATTGCGGTCGGCGACGAACGCCGCCGCATCGCGGCTTTCGAGCAGTGCCACCGTCTCGCCGGCACCGACCGGATCGCCGAGGCGCTTGGTGATCCGGACTACCGCGCCATCGGCGCGCGCGGTCAGGAGGGCGCGCCCTTCGGGCGGCGCCGTCACGGTCGCCTGGGCGATGATTTCCGACTGGAGCGAACCCAGCACGACCCGCTCGCTGGCGATGCCGCTGGCAGCAAGTTTCTGGGGCGTCATGGCGATAAAGCCCTCGCGCCCATGCTCTTCGCCTTCGGCCTCTTCGGCCGGTTCGGTCACCGCCGCCGGTTCGGTCGTCGACCGTCCGATCAGCACGCCGCCAACACCGGCAACGAGGGCGGCGGCGGCAACGCCGCCAAGCCAGCGATGGCGATCCGTCAACCGGATCAATTTGATGTCTCTGATGGACTGCATGACGAGGTTCCTATTGAGCCAGGATCCGGCCGAGTTCGGCCGTGGCGAGGGCAAGGGTCAGCCGCGCTTCGGTCAGCGAAGTCCGCGCGGCGGTGTAGGCATTCTGGATGTCGATCAACTCGAGCAGCGAGGCGCGGCCCTCCCGGTAGGAGAGTTCGGCAAGCCTTAGCGCTTCGCTCGCTTCGGGGACCGCGGCCTTTTCCAGCGCTTCGACGCGGCGCTGTGCCGCTTCGACATTGGCGATGGCGTTGCGTGCCCGGGCCGTGGTCGTCGCCAAGGTGCTGGCCCGCCGCGCGTCAGCGGCATTGGCCGCCTGGCGGGCGGCATCGATATTGCCCTGGTTGCGATCGAACAGGCGAAGCGGCATCGACAGGCCGGCAACCAGACCGACATCGCCGGTTTCCCGGACGTGGCGAACGCCCACCCCGACAGCCGGGTCAAGCCGGCGCTCGGCAAGCTGCTCGCGCACGCCGGCGGCGGCGGCGGCCCGCTCGGCATCGGCCAGGCGGACATCGAGGCTGATGTCCGGATTGACGTTTCGGGGCGTCAGGTCGAGCGCGGTGCCAACGACACTGCCGACCGGCAGCGACACCCCGAACAAAGCGGCAAGCGATGAACGAGCGGCGAGTTCGTCGGCAACGGCGGCTTCGCGTTCGGCCTCTGCTTGGGCCAAAGCGGAGCGTGCGCGCAGGCCTCGAAGCGGCGGATCGCGGCCGGCCTCGACAAGAATCCCGGCGACGCGTGCCAGTTCCCGCGCCCGGGTGACGTTGTCATCCGCCTGCGCAAGTTTTTCGCGGGCCGCGATAGAGCGCGCAAATTGCTCGCGGACCGATTGGAACAGATCGGCCCTGGCGATAGCGAGGCGAAGCCGCTGGACATTGAGCTGGGCCTCGGCGGCACTGACCCTCGCGGAGCGGCGCCCGCCAAGATCGAGCCTCTGGTTGACCGCGATCGTGGTTTCGGTGGAGCGAAGGCCGCGAAGCTCGCCGGTGCCGGCAAAATTCTCGACCTCGAGGCTAAGCTCGGGATTGCTGCGGTAGCCGGCCTGGCGAATGCGCGCTTCGGCCGCAGCGACTTCAGCTTCGGCGGCGACAATCGCCGGCGAGCGCGCGGCGGCTTCGTCGAGCGCCTGGGCCAGCGACAGCGTGCCGGGCAAGGGTCCGGTACGCGGCTTCGGCCGGACGGGTTGGATTGGCGCGGGCGGGCCAGCCGCCCGGGATGCCGGGCTGCCGACGCGAGGGCTGGCCGGATTGCCGACCTGCGCGGCGGCTGGCATCGCCAGCGCCGTCAACGCCACCGCGGCAAAGGCCGCGGCTGCTGTAAATTTCATTGATGTGACTCCTGACGATGAAACGAGCCCGAAGGTCGGGCACGGTCTTCGTCAGGCGATCGGCGGCCTCAGTTGCCCTTCGGGTTCTCGCCCGGGATGATTGGCGTCGTGCCGGGCGCTGCCAAGTTCGGCGGTGCGGATCGAATAGCCGAAAGCGACCCCGTCCCCGGACGTGGCGACATGATGGCCGTTGCACCCGGTGTGATGATGGGCGACGCCTTTTTCGGGATCGTCCGGCGTTTGGTCGCGATCTCCGTCAAAATGCTCGGCACTCTGTTCGGTCGCCGGAATGCAATCGAACCGTTCGGCGGCATGCGCCGAGGTTCCCGTCCACAAAGTGAGAACGAGGAGCAGCGCGCCAACGAAGTGGGTCCAACGGGGCATCGCGCGGACCACTAGCAGCCCTCCCGGCACAAGGAAATGGCCGCGATCACAGCCATCGGCGCACCCGCGCGCGATAGCCGCGATAATCGTCCCCAAAGCGGCGGATGAGATAGGCTTCCTCGCGGGCGATCACGAACCGGTCGATGATCAGAGCGCCAAGCAAAGCAAACAGCGCCGCGGCCAGGCTCGTGAGACCGATGGCAACGGCCAGCCCGATGAGCGTCATGCCAAGATACATCGGGTTGCGGGTGAAGCGGTACGGACCTGCCGCGACGAGGAAACTCGCCTCCCGCCACGGCTCGGGCCTTGTCTGCTTTTGGCGGAACAGCCCAAGCGCGGCGGCGATCAGGCCAAGCCCGGCGAGCCCGACGACCAACGCGGCGACGAGCACGATGCCGCTGGCGATCGGGGCGCCGTCGATGGCGAGACCCGCGCCGACGAGACCCGCCATCATCAGCGGCGGCGGCACAAACACCCGGGGATTATCCGCCGTCATTACACGGATTCCACCAACGCTGGCTTATCCGCCAGTTCGGCCAAAGCGAGGCGGATGATCTTGATTCCGCCCGAAATGCCCAGCGCCGCCATGATCGCGGCGACGGTAAGGTCCGGCCAAGCGGTGCCCGTGCCGAATACGCCGAGCGCGGCGGCGACTACGGCGATATTGGCGATGGCGTCGTTGCGCGAGCAAATCCAGACCGAGCGCATGTTGGCATCGCCGTCGCGGAAACGATAGAGCAGCAGCGCCACGCCGACATTGGCGGCAAGCGCAGCAAGTCCGATCCCGCCCATGATTGCGGGCGCCGGCGATGAGCCGTGGAACGCGGCGAGGATGGCGCCGATCATGACATATCCGCCAAGCGCCGCCAGCGTCACGCCCTTGACGAACGCCGCCCGCGCCCGCCAGGCAAGCGCCAGACCGGCAACACCGAGCGAGATCGCGTAATTGGCCGAATCGCCGAAGAAATCGAGCGCGTCCGCCTGGAGCGCGCGCGAATCGCCCAGTTCGCCGGCCGCGAACTCGACCGCGAACATCGCCGCGTTGACGATGAGCGCAATCCATAGCGCCCGCCGCCACTGCGGCTGGTTGTGCGGCGCGGTCTTAGGGGCACAGCAGGAAGCAGACATTCGTCACCTCGACAAACTCGACGTGACACGCCATCTGCACCTTATAGTCACTATAGGGTCAAGGGGTTTTTTCGCGATGAAGATCGGCGAGCTTGCACGGCAGGCCGGCGCCAAGCCCGAAACCGTTCGCTTCTACGAGCAGGAGGGGTTGTTACCGGCACCTCCCAGAACCGCGGGCAATTACCGCGACTATGGCCCCGCGCACCTCGCCCGGCTCGCCTTCATCCGCCACGCGCGGGCACTGGGTTTCGAGCTCGGCGATGTCCGGACGCTGCTCAGCCTCGCCGACCGGCCCGATCGCGACTGCGCCGATGTCGATGCCATCGCCAGCGCGCATCTGGCCTCGGTTGAGCTCAAGATCGCCCGGCTGCAAAGCCTTAAGAGTGAACTCGAACGAATGGTCCGCCAGTGCCAGGGCGGTCACGTCGCCGAATGCAAGATTATCGATACCCTCAATGACCACAAGGACTGTGACGGCCATTAACTTGGCACCAATCCCTCTGGGCGGTTGGGGGAGGATCCTGCCCGATAGCGCGTGTACCCAATTGATTAGGGCGTGCTGGGTAACTTGATGGTCGCGTCGTGATCGTCAATCAGTTCGATGAACATGGCGTATGCGTTGCAATCGCGACCAACGCATCCTTCAGTCCCTCCCGAATGCATGCCAATTGCGATCGCTTTGCTTCCGGTGCCGGGGTTGAAAAACCAGGGTCCACCACTGTCCCCTGGCGCGGTGAGGTCCGGCTGTGACGTATTGCTCACGACGAAAAAGCCAGGATACCCGAATGCGGTCCCGTCAATCGCTTTGATCGTCCCGCATGTCAGTTTGGTCGTGTCACCACTTTTGCAAACCGCGTCCCCGACCTTCATGGAAGCCTTCGCCGCGTATGCGTAGATGTCGAAGTAATTCCCCGTGACACCGGGCACCTGGTTGTTCGGATTCTCGAAATAGACATCGTACAGTCCATCGTCTCCAAGAGCGCTGCTCCCTTCCAAAACCATGTAATCGTAAGGGCCCTCGAGCTTTCGAATAATCGGGCGTGCCCAATCGAACTTGATGAAGTGCACAGGATTGCCAAAACGGTGCGCAAAGATCTGCGGTGCCGGAACAGTACAATGCGCTGCAGTCAGCACCCCTTTCAAGCGACTGGCACCATATCTGACGGGAAAGCCAAAGGTGCACTGAGTTGGGTTTGGGTGAGCAGGATTGTCACTGATCCAGACGGCATGGCCGCCCGCGATGAAGTCGCCGCTCACCACGCCCGTAGGCGGCGCTTCACGCGCGGGCAGCTTGCGGACAACGAGATCAACCGTGCCGCGAAGACGAGGTGGTACGAGCGGTTCGGCACGCGCTAGGTCAGAAGCACTCCCCACGCCTAAATCAAAGCGCTGCTTTTTCTCCTCGAACCAGCCATCGAAGGCGATGTTCGCGCTCCGCAAAGCGGCCGACAGCTCTTCTAAATCTTGCCTCTTCTGCTTTCTCGATTTGTTGACTGGCACGATCTGAACGTACCGCCGAAGTCGCGGCGAGAGACTTTCTCTGAAGGCTTGCCGTTCATTCTTGTCGAGAAAGGCAATATTGATCTTGTAGACGGGCTCATGTTCGATCCAAATGTCAGCGTATGCAGGATCGTTCTCGCGCTCGAGCCGCTGCGCGAGTTCCATGACCTCAGACTGCACAGCCAAGCGTTCTTCCGCGACCGCTTCGGACAGACCATAAGCCTGCATCAAATAGCTGACCACCGGGTTACGCCCACCAGCAAGCACTCTTTCAGAAGGCGGTTCCGGAACCGGAGGCTCTTGAGCCATCGCGGAAGACGCCATGGCCATTGACGCGGCAAGAGCGAGCAAGGTCATCTACATTCCTTTCGCCAATGTAGCGCTGCCGAGCAGCACCAAAGTCTGTGGACAATGATCAGGAACAGGCGCCACGAGGGGCGTCTGCCTGTTTGCCGCGCCACCGCCGAAATTGTACGTCTTGCCCCCGACCAGATCCCCTTGAGGTCTGCGAACGACAAACCCTTGCGAGGCCAAGACCAAGCGGCTTCGGTTATCGAATACTGGGGTCGACGCTTCCTGAGCGCCGTAGAGGCGAAAAACGACACAGCCGTTTTGAATGTACAGCGCGCCAGTCAGGCTGGCTTCGGGGATGCCAGCAGCTGTCGCGCTCCTGAGCGCCAAATATGGCTGCGCGAGCGGAGGCTGTATCGAGCTTGGGCCGGATTCCACGGCGCAAGATGAGAGGCAGAAAGCGAAGCCGTAGACGAAGAGAGTCCCCGGAAGTCGGTTTCGCAACAGGCCGAACTGCAGCCCCATTGGACGCGTCCGAGACGGGAGAAGCCGCAAGCGTGAACAACGCCGCCAGGTGACAGCGAGCATCGCGGGAAGGGAAAGCCGATTGCGTAACGTCCTCGCCATCTCGGCGACCTCGTGTTCAGGCAATTCGGCAGCGTAAACAACCATTGTAGACCTCCCTTGGTTCCAAATTGACGCGCGACGACCGTAGCTTAGCTGATTCCCCCAGGTATCTCAGGAGCGAAGGTCGCCGGTCGGTCGTCGCGAGCATCGACCTGTCGCCACGAGACTCATTCAAGCGCCAGCGCCCTAGCGAAGGCCGCGGTCCCTACCCACATCGCGCCCCATGAACATCTTCTGGTCCTGGCAGAGCGACACGCACCAGCCCACCGGCCGCTATTTCGTGCGCGACGTCCTCAATCAATTGGCTGCCGAACTGAACGGGTTCGATGCCATCGACGAAGCCGAGCGCCCGGGTCCCGGTGAGGACAGCGACGACGATGCCGACCCGGTCGATCACGACGATAGCCAAGTGTTCGTCGACCATGACATGAAGGGCATCGCCGGCCACGCACCGATCGCCGACACGATCTTGAAGAAGATTGAGGCGGCCGCCGTGTTCGTCGCCGATCTGACGCCGATCGCCATGACCAAGGCGGGCAAACTGGTCCCCAACCCCAATGTCATGATCGAGCTCGGCTATGCGATTCGCGCCCTCAAGCACCAGCGCCTCGTGCTGATTGCCAACCAGGCCGAGAAAGCCAAGCTCGATAAATTGCCGTTCGACCTCAAGCACTGGAGCGCGCCGGTGATGTATAAGTTGCCGAGCGATGCCGGCGAGGAGCGCATTCGCGAGGAAGCCGCCAGGCTCAAGGCCGCATTGAAGCCTAGGATCGAAGCCTCGCTCAAGGTCGCCGCCCGCGAGATGAAGGCCGCAAAGCGGATCACGCACCGCGAGCCCGAGCTCGCGATCACGTTCGACGACGATATGGAGCTTCCCATCCCTCTCACCCAGCGGCTGCGCGAAGGCCGCGTGAAGACGCTCGAGGAGATCAAAGCCGAGACCCCGCTACGCCGCCTTCCACCCAAGAAGCCCAGCCGGGCCGGCGTTATCGCCGAACCCCGTTCATCAGACATCCTGCGCATGTTCGCGCAGCCGCGCACGCCCGAGAAGTGGAGCCGCGAAGAGACCGAAGGCTATAACAGCATCGTCTCATCCTACTATCGCCGCTACGAGACCTATCTCGAGGAAGACGCCGACTATCGCCGGATGGTCCTGCGGAGCTTCCAGGTCAAACTGCTGCTCGACAATTCAGGGACGGCGCCGGCGACCAACATCGATGCGGTGCTGTCTTTCCCGAGCAGCATCATCCTTCACGATTTCGAGAAGTTTCCCGAAGGGCCGATCGCGCCCGAACCGCCGCCGCTGCGCCCATTGGCGCCCGGCCAGGGCTGGGTGACGCCGGTTCGGCAGTCGATCGACATTCCCCGACTGACCACGCCCCTTCAGTTCAGATCGACCCATATCCATCCCGGCCGGCACCAAGTTCGCTTCGACCTCAAGGATTTGAAGCATCACGAGCGCGCCATCATCGACGCATTCATCGTCTCGTTCGCGGCGCCGAAGGATATCGGCGACTTCGAGGTGGATTATGTGATTACCGCCAACGAACCGCTCGACCCGATTCGCGGGACCTTGCGCTTCCCGGTGTCGTTCGACGACGACGACAAGGCCGCCTAGCCCCCAGTCTCGTTCTGGCCCGTCGTCGTCGTCGAGCGACGTGCCGTAGCGATCATGGCTGGCCCATCAGAGGGTCTTCGTCGATCTCCTTCCACGGTTGCCCCTGGAGCGTCGCCCAGCCGCGTCCGATCCGCCGTTTCAGGCCGTCGGAAATCACGCCGCCCGAGCGCGCATGAAATGTCAGGAAGCTGTCGCCTCCTTGCGCTTTGCCACCTTCGAGAAACGGCGTGCTGGCGAGGATCATCGCCTTGATGATTGGATAACGATCGTCCGCCAGCATGTCGTTGGCGATCCAGCGGACGAGGTCGCGGCGCATGATCGACGGCGGCGCGACCACGGCGAACACGCCGATCGCATCCTCCCACCCAAGCGCCTCGGCGGTGGCCTCGATCTGCTTGGCCGACGCACGCACTTCCTTGCGCAGCCGATCGCCGATTTCGCGCAGCATGCGTCCGGCGGCGCGCGGCTCGACCTTATCGAGCGGCACCGAGACTTCGCCGAACACGATCATCTTGCCATGTTCGATCAGGATCTGGCCGAGCTTCTGCTTGACCGCCGACGAGGCGGCACGGTTGCTGGTTAGCGACTTGACCTCGACGATCAGGCGCTCGTTCGGGAACAGCACGTCGGCCACCTTGCCCGGACCGGCGACGATGGTGTCGGCGTCGATCCCGCCTGCCTGCCGGAGCGCGGCGACCATCAGATCATGTTGGTTGTCGATCCGCTCGAGGCGCGGCGAGAAAAGGATCGGCATTTCATCGAACCGAAGGCCGGGTGCTGCCGGTGCACTCCCCATCCGGTGCCGCAGCCAGTCCAGCACTCCCATCAGCGGCGCGCGCAGGCGCGGCCGATCTCGCCGCCCGTGTCCCAGTGGACCTTGTAGATCGCCGCGCCGTAGCGCAGCTGCCAGCAGGAGAGATCGGTCTTGCCCGCCCAGGCGCGCACTACCGCGCGTCCAAAGCGGTCGCGCGTCACGAGCCGATAGCGAAGGCGGCCCTGTTTAAGGCCCCGCACGAGGCTGGCACGCGACTGTGCTCCATCGCCGCTGACGCAGGTTCGCCAGCGCGGGCAATCGTTGAGTTCCGGCGCGTCGATGCCCAGCAGCCGGAGGCGCTCGGCGCCGCACCTTAGGGAATCGCCATCAACGACATAGGCGCTGGGGCAATCGATAACGGCGGGCATGGTGTCTTCCTTGGGACAGGGCTTCGGGCGGGATGTCGACGCTAGCGCGGGCGAGCCATTCCCCGCCACCCGGAAAGCAGGGAAAAGGCGGCGTCCGATTTCGGACGCCGCCCTTATTTGCCAGTGCGGACGGTCAGGCCGCCTCGGCCACCATCTCTTCGGCCACCTGCTCCTCCCCTTCCTCCGGGGCCGGAGGAGACGCCGCCGCCTCCGCTTCCTCCGCACCGAACAAATGCGCGACCTCGGCATGATGGCGCACCGTCCCGGCCCCGCCGCGCTCCGTATAATGGCTTGGCGGAACCTGCATCCAGCGCGGCACCCAGCCTTCCACCTTGGCGCGGCCATTGGCCCCCGCAAGGCAATCGCTGAGAATCGCCTTCTGCGCCTTGACCTTCTCGGTGCGATTGGCCTCGGCGACCTCGTTCCCCGCCATGTCCGCGATCATGGGGGTGAGGACTTCGCGGTCGCGGATGAGGTCGATGAACGCGTCATCGGCCTGCCAATGGTCGCGCATGTCGAGGCCAAGGTGGAGGCTCAAGGCTTCGACTTCGGCGCTGCCCGCTGCCAATGCCTCGCCCATGGCGAGCGCGACCACCCGCATGACCGCCGCGTCGTCCAGCGCCAGCAGCCGGACGAACAGTTCGGCAGTGCCGGTCGAGCCATAAGCCGCGCCGGTCTGGATCAGCGTCGGCGATTCCGCGTCGAGATCGAGCAATGCCAGCAGTTCGCGCCGCTCGGCATCGAAGCGGGTTTCTGCGGGCGAGGTCTCGATGCTTTCGGCAATGGCATCCGAACTGCTGCGCTGCGGCTCTGGCCGGACGGCGAACAGATAGGAACCGGCCAGGACGTGCGCGGCCATCAACCGAAGCGCGGCGTCGGGGGCGCCGAGCAGGTCGGCGCGAACCGCCGCATGGCGGTGAAGGTCGATGTAGTTTTGCAGGCTGCCGGTCACTTCGCTGCGCTGGGGCTTGGCCTCGCTCGGCCCCTCGCCCGCCGCCAGCCGACGCGCGTCCTTGCGCGTTAGATAGCCTTCATGGAAGGCGACCTCGCCGCGCTGCGACACGGCGATATAGACCTTGCCGCCCTTGGACTTGGCGGTTCGCTCATAGTCCCAGCTGGGGAAATATTGGCCGGGTTCGAGGACGACCACCTCGCTCCAGCCCGCGCCCAGATAGGCTTGGCGCTTCTCCTCGATGGCCGCGCGCTGCGCGTCCCAGAATGCACCCGCATCGGCAAAATAGCCGCCGTCGCCGAACAGGTCGGTGACGATTGCATGGGGGTAGGTTTCGAGGTCGAAGATGGCGTGAGCGGTGGCAATCGATGCGCCGCCGAACAACCAGCTTTTGAGGCTCGCCCCCATCGGCGCGTAACGCTCCTTGTCGGCAAGCAGGGCAAGCCAGTCCTTCTGCTGCGCCTTGGTCGCCATGGTCAGCAATTTGACGCTGCCGCCATCGATGTCGCCCGCGCGATAGAGGTCGCGGATTTTAGGCAGCAGGTTGCCGAGCGCGAGCACTTGGCCCACCTGCCGTTCGGTCAGGCCGAACACGAGGCCGATTTCTTCCGCCGAGCGGCCTTCCTTCACCAGCCTTGTGAAGCTGACCCATTGCTCGACCTCATGCGGCTCGGCGCGCGCGACATTTTCAAGGATCGAGGCTTCGAGCGCGGCGGCGTCGTCGCCTGCGTCCATGATCGCGCATGGCAGGTCGGCGGCTTTGCCGTCTTCGGCGGCGAGGGACGCGGCAAGGAAGCGCCGCCGTCCGGCGACAATCTCATAGCCTTCGCCCTCGGCTCGTGGACGAACGATCAGGGGCACGAGGACGCCGCGCAGCCGGATCGAGGGAAGCAAATCGTCGAGGTCGGGTGGCTTCTTGCCCGCGCGCATATTGGCGTCCGACACGGTCAGTCGCGACAGTGCTATATGTTGAAGCTGCATGGCTTTCACTCCTTGGCGCCGGTCGGAGGGAAGCGGACGCGAAGGGGCGACCGGCGCTCCTCCCTCGGCCCGATGGGAAAGCGGCACGTCATCCGAACAGCTCGAGCTGGTTTCGCGCGGCGAGGTCGAACAGGCCGATGTCGAGCGGCTTCTGAGCCTTGATCGGAAGGAGCGGTGCTGCGGCGCGCAGCGCCAGTTGGTCGGCAAGCCGCACCGGGGCAACACCACAGACCAGAAATTGCTCGCCGAGCGGCGTCATTTCGCTGGCCCCGCCCGCGCTCCCGCCCGGCCCTGCCCCCCGCTCTCCGGTCTGGAAGTTTGCGCCCACGGACCCGTCCTCAAGCCTCAAAAATCACCACCGCCCCGGGAAAAGCGGGGTGGGCGGCAAGAGGCGGACGGCAGGCCCGGCCAGGAAGGGCGCCGGCATCCCGCAAGGGACCGGAACGCCAAGTGGAGGAGCCGGTCCGAAGGGCCGGCTTGCCGGCGACCTGGCCGGGCCTAGAGGACGCGTCGCCCACCCCGGTTTTTCCGGGGCCGCACAACGCCGGCGTGCGAAAGCGCGCCGTCCTTACCGCCGCGCCTCGCGGCGGTCCGTCAGCTGATCGTTACCGAAAGGCCGAGACCCGCTTGGCGGGGCTCGGTCGGGAGCGCCTCGGCGCGAGCGATAGAGCTGCGGTCGGACCGGCATCGCCGGGCCGAGACGCAAACCCTAGATGGGTGTCGAGCAGCCCGCCGCTCCGAAACGAACGAGGGCCAGAATATGACAAAGCCCGGGGAGCTTGTCGCTCAACCCGGGCTTCGGCCCGTAAAACCGAGCGGGCTCCTTTGGTTATCGCGCCATTGTCGTTCGATCAATCGTGTCACGGTCTCATGCAACGTCCCTCGCTGTCACTGCAACAGCGCCCAATAGCCGCCTGATGCCATCGCCTGGGCGGATTTCACCAGACGCTGGCTACGTGATCGCAGATGCGGCTGGTCGATGCGCCAGCCGCGAACCTGCATCGACGGATCAAGCAGGGTCAGCGCCAGGTCCCGTTGACTGGCACCGGCCTGAAAGGCGTCGAAGGCCCGCAACTGCAGGATCATCCGGGCACGGAGGTGGGCATTCCCCGGCTCGGCGGGGATGTGTCCTGACCGGGCAAACCGCCGCAACCGGCCGAGCGTCGCCAGCGGCCGATCGAGCGAAGCGATCCCGGACAGGTGGTAACGAAGCTGGACTTGCCCGGCGCATGTCCCGGCCATCTCCACATCCAGCCGCAGCGATCGAAGTCCATCGCTCACGCAGCAATGCAGCAGCGGCCCCTTTTCGACGCCGGTCACAAGCGGATGGCCAAGGTCGATGAGATCATTCTCTCGCCCACCCTTCTCGGCGCCGCATCGCAGGACGCCGGGATGGCGAAGGCCGCTCCACATCGGCCGCGCGTCGGGAACGCCAAAGTCCGGGTCCTCGAACCGGACGAGCCCCCAATCACGCGCCGGTCGTTCGCGATCGATAAAGGCCGCCCGGTAGGCCGGATCGCGCCGCAGCCATTCCCAGCAGATCAGCGACCGGTCGGCGTCGACCACGGGCGCATAGGCGCCGGAGTCCCGCCAGTCGGGAAATGAAGGACCCGGCACAGCCAGGCTGGCTCACTGGCAGCCCGAAAGAAGGGCGCGGTCCTGGCCCGCCACTGGTCATGCTCCTCACCCTGACGATGCGGTCGAGGATCGAGGCGGGGCACGAATCGCACCATTCCCCCGGATGGGGGAGTTGCGGATTTCAGGTTGAAGACGAACCGGCGACGGGTGGGACCAGGGCCGGCAGGGCATCGTCGAAGCTCAGCCAATCGTCGCGCAGCCCGAGCACTACGAGTTGAGTGCGACTGACCACGTCGTAGGACTGGCGCGCCTGCTTGAGATATTGGCGTGCGGTCTCGACGCTGATGCCAAGGATGACCGAGACCTCCCAGTCAGTCTTGCCGCACGCGACCAGCTTGAGGCACTGACGCTCGCGCGGACTGAGATACGGGCGATCGGGATTCGCTCCAGTGCCGCTTAGCGACCGCGCCATTTCAAAGGCCAAGCGGCCAACCAGTTCGGCGGATTGCAGGCGCTCATACGGTAGCGGCGCGTCGCCCGCGGCCGCGAAGGAGCAGGATCCCGCCGGCTCGCCGGGTACGTGAACGGGAATGGTGAAGCCCTCGCCCAACCCATGGTCGCGGCTGGCGATGAAGCGTTGCTTCGCGGATGGAGCAATGGTCCCAAGCTCGGCGAGGCCTTGCCAGGCAAAGCCGGTGCTCGTGCGGCGGCAGGCGCAGTGCACCGGGTCGTCGATCAGGCCAGCCTCCGCCTCGAGTTGGTTGACCCAGCCTTGCGGGTAATTGTGCAGCCGGATGAGCGATGCCCGGCTGTGGCCGAGCGCGGCATGGTGAAGCAGCGCAAAGTAAGTAAAGCCAAGTTCGCTGCACGCCCCATCAAGCTGAAGGCGAAGGTCTTCAAGCGAGCAGCATCGCGAAACCGCCGCAGCAAAGCGGTCCGCGAGGCGCTTCATGCGCGAGTTCCTTCGGATCCGTCACGCACCTCGTGCACCGGCCCCTCGTTAACTTCGGCAATTCGAAGAAGCAGCAAACCGATTACTAATCGGTGAATATATTTGATTTGTCCGTGGCTTGGTTGGTAGCCTCGCTCCCGCTCGGACCATCCGCGCGTGTGCCATTGCCCTGAGAAGCGAGAGCCGCGTGCCAAAAGAAGGGACGTAACGGGATCGGCGGCTTGGAGCGCAACCCGGAACGTGGCGGCTGGCGCCGCGACAAGGGATGTTCGATCGGGTCGAGGGTTTCGTACGCGACGTCCAGCAGATCGCCGGCGAGGCGCAGCTGGCGGCGGCGCTTGCCGACATTACATCCGACCTCGGCTTCGCCTATTTCGCGCTGACCCATCACGTCGACATCCGCGACTTTCAAAGCGCCATTCGGCTTCACAATTATCCCGACGGCTGGGAGCAATGGTTCGACGATCAGGGCCTTGGCACGATCGATCCCGTTCACCGCGCCAGCCACCTCACCAGCATCGGTTTCTCATGGGCTAATCTCGATACGATGATCCGGATGACCGACGACGATCGCCGGATCCTGGCGCTGGCCCGCCGGGAAGGGATCGGCGACGGGTTCACCGTCCCGGCCCAGGTTCCGGGCGAAGCGCACGGCTCCTGTTCCTTTGCGACCAAGACGGGCATTCCGCTGCCCGCCGACCAGCTTGCCCTGGTCCAGCTCGTCGGCGCCTTCGCCTTTGAAGCCGCCCGCCGGATCGCCCGGTCGCGACTCGACATTCCGCCGCTGCGGCTCACGGAACGGCAGCGTGAATGCGTGGTGTGGGCGGCGCGCGGCAAGTCGGACTGGGAAATCGCGCAAATCCTCGGCGTGAGCCAGGAAACGGTCATCCAGCACTTAAAGCAGGCGCGCGAGCGCTATGGCGTGGGCAAGCGCACCTTGCTGGCCATCCACGCATTGTTCGACGGCACGATCGCGTTCATCGACGTCTTTCGCCGCTGATATCCCCATTTCTGGGAATGGCAGGCTTTTTGCCCCCGCCGGATGATGCCCCCGTCAATCGATGGGAGCTAATTCATGCTGGTACGCGAACGATTGCTCGAACCGCCGGCGCAGAGCCGGGCACTGGCCCAGATGTTCGAAGCCCGCAGGGAAGTCTTCGTCGACCTTCTCAAATGGGATTTGGCGGTGCTCGACAATCGCTTCGAGGTCGACCAGTTCGACGACTGTCACGCGCGCTATCTGATCATTGCCGACCAGGCCCGGGGCCACCTCGGCTCGGCGCGGATTCTCGATACGACCCGGCCGCATATCCTTGGCAGCCTCTTCCCATCGCTGAGCGCCAGACCGGTCCCAACCGGACCGGGCATCGCTGAAATCACCCGCTTCTGCCTCGGGCGCAACCAATCGGCCGCCGAGCGCCGGATCACCCGCAACCATCTGGTGAGCGCCATCGTTCGCCACGGCCTCGATCATCACATCCAGACCTACACCGGGGTCGCCGAATTGAACTGGCTCCAGCAGATCCTTGCGTTCGGCTGGGTCTGCCGTCCGCTCGGCCCGCCCCAGCTCCTCGCTGGGCGAATGGTCGGTGCGCTGGCGATCGAGATCGATAGCGAGACCCCTGAGCTGCTCGCCGCCAACGGGATCTGGACCGAAGAGTTGGCCGACGAGCGCGCGCTGGAGGCAGCATGATGGCGAGCCTTGCACCAGCACCGGCCCAGAGCGACGCCATTGGGCATTGGTCATCCAAGCTCATCACCGATGGCTATTGCATCATCCCGAACGTGATCCCGGCGGAAACCATCCACGGCCTCGACGACGACCTGGCCGCGGACTTTGCGCAAACCCCATATTGCCAGGGCGGCTTTTACGGCGAGCGGACCAAGAGGTTCGGGCGGCTGCTCATCCGGTCACCCCGCGCCCGTGACCTTGTCATGCATCCACTCATCCTTGGTATCACAGAGCGTCTTCTTGCGCCCTGGTGCGACACCATCCAGCTTAACCTGACCCAGGCCCTGGCGCTTCACCCGGGCGCCTTGCCTCAATTCCCGCACCGCGATCAGGACATGTGGCGGGGCGCGATCGGCGAGACCGAATATCTCATCAACGTGATGTGGCCGTTCACCCGCTATTCGAAAGCGAATGGCGCGACCTTGATTTGGCCCGGAAGTCACGGGGCCAAGGCCCTCCAAGCCGAGCCGGGCGCCGCGCCGTTCGCAGCCGAACTTCAGCCCGGCTCAGCGCTGCTGTTTCTCGGCTCCACGCTCCACGGCGCTGGCGGCAACAACAGCGACGATGTCCGCCGCGGGGCGATCATCAGCTACTGCCTGGGGTGGCTCAAGCCTTATGAAAATCAATGGCTGGCCTATCCGCCGGAAATTGCGCGCACGTTCGACGACGAGCTGGCCGCGCTCGTCGGCTATCGCCAGCATCGCCCCAACCTAGGCAATTTCGAAGGCCAGTGCCCCTCGCTGCTGCTCAAGGGCGCGCTTCCGCAGCGAATTGGCGCGATCGACGCGCTTCGGCCCGACCAGACAGCAATGCTTGGAGACTATCTGCACGAGCAGCGGCGCGCAGCCTGTGTCGACAGCTAAGGCCAATGACGGCGCCTTCCACATTCGAGCGTGTTTACGCGTCGATCAAGGAGCGGCTGGTCTCGGGCGACTTTCGTCCCGGCGAGCGGCTCGAACCCGTCCATCTGTCTGAGGAACTGAACAGCAGCGTGACTCCGGTGCGCGACGCGCTCCACCGCCTCACAGGCGAGCGCCTGGTCGACGCGCCCAAGCAGGAAGGTTTCCGAGTGCCGGTGGTCAGCGAAGTCATGCTGCGCTGGCTCTATCAGTGGCACCGCGACCTGCTGTTGCTTGCGCTTGCGAGCCGCGTCTTGCGGACGGCATCGCCGTCAGAGCCGGCCTCCGACTTCGGTTCGGGCCGCTCGTCCCTGCTCCAACTTGCCGAGACCTCGGGCAATCCGGAGCTGGTGCATGCACTTCAGTCCTTGCGCGACCGGCTCGGGCCATTCGAGCGCGTCGAGGCGCAATTGCTCGACGGTTTTGAGGACGAAGCCGCCGCGATCGCCAAGGCGGTGACCGATCGGAACTTGCGCGACCTGCGCCGGCTTCTCCTCGCTTATCACCGCCGCCGGGCGCGGATCGTGCCGGACCTCATCGCCATCGCTGCCCAGCGCTGACGTGCGGTTCAAAATACATTCGCAAAACGCCGCCCGTATAGCCTGCGCATAATGGCGTCCGGGCCATACCCTCGACTGGCCTGATGGTCAGGCCTTCAAGGAGATCGACATGATCAAGACCACCCTCGCACGCCGCGTCCCGCTCGGCCGCGCCAGCCTTGTCACCAAGGGCAGCATCGGCCCGCACATGGAAACGCAGGGCCTCTGGACCAAGACCGAGCTCAGCGATCGCTAGCCGGCGAACCGACGGGCGGCGTTCATCCGTCGCCCGTCCCTCAATAATCGTGATATTTCAGCTAAATAGATTCCGTACTTCGAGCTCCAGTTCCTAACCTTCGAGGCTGCTGCATCAGGGCAGCAAGCAAGATTGGAGCAAGGATCATGACCAAATCAGCATATCCGCGCCGGATCACCATCGATCGGGCCAGCAAGGCAACGCGCGGCGCGAACTTCGGGGTGGTCGAGCGCGACGGCCTCTACATTCCGGGCATCGGCCTTGTCAGCCGCTAACAACGCCAGGACATTGCTGGCCGTCGGCCTATGCCGGCGGCCAGCAGTTCGCGATGGATCTCACCGCCCCGACTTTCGGCCTGGTCAACGGACATCCCTTATTCCTCGACCTTGCCACCGACAGCTATTTCCTGCTCGAGCCTGACGACGAGAGCGAGCTTCTCAAAGCGCTGCAGAGCAACGCCCCATCCCAGCACCCGCGACCCGTCGATTGGCCGAAACCGGCGTCGCAGGTCACACTCGTGGGCGACCCTTCCAGGCCCCGCTTCGCCGATATCCTGTTCATCGGCGCGAGCCTGACATCGGTTCGGCGCCGGCTTCGGCGTGGATTGTTGGCCGATTTGATCAGCGGTTTATTCGAGCCGCCTGCGGGCGATCGGGACACACCAGAGACGGTCGGCCTCGCGCGTCGCTTCCTCTGCGCCCGGCGATGGCTTCCGCATCAGGGCAATTGCCTAGCGGATTCGCTGGCGCTGCTCATCTTCCTGCAGCGGCACGGCGCCACCGCATCGCTGATCTTCGGCGCCAAGCTCGACCCCTTTGCTGCGCATTGCTGGCTGCAGGCCGGCCCGACCTTGCTCAACGATCGCCTCGACCGGATCGAAGGGTTCACCCCGGTTGCAGCCCTGTCGCCATGATGTCCTACGCGATCATCGCGGGCTCCCGGGCAGTCAGGCCCTCGAATGGGCTCGTCACTCGGGCCATGGGGGAGGCCAATGGCCGGCTGTCGCAGCTGACACTGGTGACGTCGCCAGACCTGCCGTGGCTGGCAGGCCGTGCGGCCTTGCTGGTCGGCCGGCTGTTCGAACGCGACACCAATCGCGAGATCAGCGACGGCGCGGCGCTCGACCGCGCCATCGCCAATGATGAGGAAGAGCTGCTGCGGACCCATTGGGGCAGCTATGTCCTCGTGCACGAAACAAAGAGCGGCGATCTCAAGGTCCTGCGCGATCCGTCGGGCGCGATCCCCTGCTATGTTGCCGGCCCGGATCGTGAAGTCATCCTGTCCGACGCGACCATCGGCCGAGCTCTCAACCTCATCGAACGCCCGCAAATCGACTGGGCCTTTGTCGTCCAATGGCTCCAATTCCCGTTCCTGCGGGTCGCCGGCACCGGTCTCGATGGCGTCACGGAACTGACGCCGGGTGCAAGCCGGCCCCTGGCCTGTTCGCAATCCAGCGAGACGCAGCTTTGGCGGCCACTGTCGTTTGCAAGGGCCGCGATGGATGAGCCGGACGACGCCGCGCGCATGCTCAGACAAACCGCGCTCAGTTCGGTTCCTCGCGCGTCTGGCGACGCCCTCACCCTCATTCAGATATCGGGCGGCCTCGATTCCTCGATCCTCGCCGCCTGCCTCGCGGCGAGGGGCCGGAACCTCAAGGCCATGACCTTCGCCACCTCCTCTCCCGATGGCGACGAACGTCAGTACGCTGAGGCCGTGGCCGGGCATCTCGGTATCCCGCTCGAAATCGTGCACGAAAGCGACGTCTGCCCGTCGGCCCCGGCGCCGCCCGGCTTTCGCCCGGGGATCAACCTGCTTCTCGACGCGATCGACCGGACGGTCGAGGACTATCGCCAGGCGATCGGCGCCGGCATTGTCGTCGATGGCGGCGGTGGCGACAGCCTGTTCGGATTCTCGCGAACCGCCGCGCCGATCCTCGATGCGTTTCGCGCCGGCGAAGCGTGGGCCACCATGCGCTCGGTTTCGGAACGCTCGTCGGCCAGCATGTGGCGGGTGGCTGAGGTTACGCTTCGCCAGTTGCTTCGTCGGCCTTCGGGCTGGCCGGACAACCCGCACTTCCTCGGGTCCGCGGCGCGCTTGCGGCCCGCCGAGCGCCATCCCTGGCTGGCCGGTGCAGCGCGCCTGCCGCGAGGCAAGCTCGAGCATCTCACGTCGCTGGTCCATATCCAGCACTTTCTCGATCGCCACGCGATCGGCGGCGACCACCGCCATCCGCTGATGAACCAACCGCTGATCGAACTTTGCCTGTCGATCCCCAGCTGGATGTGGAACGCCGATGGATGCGACCGCGCCGTTGCGCGGCGCGCCTTCTGGGAGTCCCTTCCTCGGTCGATCACCGAGCGTCGCACCAAGGGCAGCTTGCAGGGCTATTTTCATCGCCGCTTCCTGAAGCTGAGGCCGGACATGCGGCCATTGCTTCTCGATGGCGAACTTGCCCGCCGGCAGCTTGTCGACCGTGCCGCGATCGAAGCGGCTTTGAGGGACGATGAAGTGCTGTCCGACGACCGGGCCTTGCGCCTGAGCGAAATCGCGACGCTGGAAAGCTGGCTATCCGCCTGGTGCAGCCTCGGCGCGAGTTGACCGACGGACGCGCATTTCATCCCATGCCTGATATCGATCCTGTTTGGCCGGATCAGGATCGCGCCTGTCCAGCAACCAGTAAGCGAACCAGTCGAAATTCCGGTCGAACACGGCGGAGCGATGGCGCGGCTCGACCTTGATATGCGCTTCGTCCGGGAACGCGTAGAAATCGACTGGCGTGCCCGACGCGCGAAGCCGCACGAACAGCTCGGGCATGCGCCGCGCTTCCTGCTCGGGCAGCTGGAACAGGACCGGCACCCGGATCGCGGCTACGTTCAACGCCGGCGAAACCTCACGCCAACGCTCGGGCGTCTCCTCGGGCCGGCCGAGGCCCCAGACGTCCCGCGTCACCTTGTCGTGGGCGTCGCCCAGGATCGCGCCATACCAATAATCCGCCGGTTCCGTCTGGCCCGAGGCAATCGATAGTGCCGCCAGCAGGTCGGAATTGGTCGCCGTGCGCATCGCGACCTCGCTTCCAAAGCTGAACCCTCCCATCGCCACGCGCTTGCGGTCTATGCGCCCTGCGGCCGCCAGGCGGTCGATCAACGTCCGCACGACGGAGACACCATCTTCATAAGTGGCGAGCGCATCCTGCTTGCCCTTGAACGGGGCGCTGTTGAGGCAGGCAACCAGGAATCCGGCGTCGATCAGTGCGGCGATCGGCCATTCGTCTCCCTCCCCGCCCCGCAGGAATCCTTCGCAGCGATAGTAATTGACGAACAGCGGCGCCGGTTGGCCCGGTTCGCCGGTCGGGCCGAGAAGGACGCCGGCGATGGACCGGCCATCCGCAAGGGTCAGGGCGACCGGCTCGACCTGCGGGCGATAGCGTTGCCGAAGCGTGGCATTGGGGTCGAACATTGTGCTGACCCGGCCATCTCCAAGATCGACCCGGACGAGTTCGGGCGGATTCGCCGCGCCAGCGCGAACGCAATAAGCCGCACGTCGGTTTACCTGGCAGGCCAGCGACCCCTTGCGGCTTCCGCTGAGGAGTCCGTCGCTCGCGGCAAGGATGCGGAGCTGGTTTTGCCGGACATTCCAGCGGGCGAGGGTCTGGCGATGATGGCGGTCGGTAAACGTGGCCAGGATCTCGCGCCCTTCGACGATCCAGGCCAGCGACGAGACTCGCCTCGTTCGGCACAGCTCTGCGGCGCACCGGATGGAGCGGCCGTGTGCCGGCTGCCATCCAAGTTTCCCTGAGAACCCATCCCACTGAGCGTCAGCAATTCCCTTGCCCGGCGAGGCAAGCGACGCGACGGCGGTCAGCGATGGCGGCGTGAAGGGCGCCGGGTCGCGCGGCAATCCTTCGGCAGAATCTTTTCCGGTGGCGCTATCCCAGCGTCGCGTCTGGCGCGGCGCTGACACCAGCAAGCCCGAGCGCATATACCAATAGCCGCTGAGGCGCTGGCTCGCCATTCGACCCTCGACCGAGCCACCGCGGAAGAGATTCTGGGCAAGATCGACCTTTTGCGTGACGCGGATACCTTGGTCCCGCTCGGCTTCCTCGGCCGCCCGGATGTCGGCACGCGAGGGCCCGACCTCATAGAGCAGGCTCACGCCGTCCGGCGCGAGCCTCAAATTCTCGACATCGGCCGCTCCGACAATTGCCGGAGCCAGGCCGTTGCTCGCCCGGCGATACAGCCAGATTCCGGTGGCCCCATCGGACCGCTGGCGCAGAGCCGCCCCGCTGCCGTCGGCGAGCCACAGCGGAGCCTCGGCACGCAGGAGGCCGGGATCGTCGAAGATGGCATCGCCGCCCGAACCGATTGTTCGCGTTTCTCCGCTTCCCGTATCGAGCAGGTGCCATTCGAGAAGCACCCGGTTCTGCTCGATCGACGCCCGGCTGGTCCGGAACAGCAACGCTCGCCCATCGGGCGACAGGCTAAGCGAATCCACATCCGCCACTTCGACGATGGCGCGGTTCCAGTCGGCTGGTGCGGCGACGCTCGCCATGCTGGCCGACGAGGCGGCGGCCAGCATGGCACCTGCCCAGAACATCACCAGCTCTTGCGTAATTGAAGACTGACGAAGCGTCCCCGGCCCGTGGCGTTGACCGGGTCGAAGCCGATGCCGCGTGTCTGGCCCGGCTCGAGGCCCAGCGACGGGGGATCCTGGTCGAACAAATTCTGGACGTTGAACGCGATCCGCAGCCGATCGAGGGGTGCGGTTCGGCCGGTTCCGAAGTCATAAACCAGTCCGGCATCGACGGTCGTGAAACTGTCCACCTTGTCATCGCGCCCGGCGCGATTGTCGCGATAGCCGTCGGTGTAATTGAGCGCGGCATTCGCCGCCCAGGGCCCAAGCGACCAACCCAATCCGGCGCGGAAGCGAAGGTCGATCGGATGAAACGGCGTGTTGACGGTTTTGATGGCCGGACTGGTGGTGGTCAGCCGGTCGTCGAAACGGAACACCTTGTTGGCATTGAGGTCGAACCGCAATTGGTGGCGACCGAGGGTCCAATCGTAGCGCAGGCCAAGGTCGAGGCCGTTGGTCCGGGTTTCGGCCGTATTCGATACGCGCGCATCGACAATGACGACGACATCCGCCGGGGTGGCATTGCCATTGGTGAAGCCTGGCCCGCTGAAATCGAGCACGTTGCCGGCGCCATCGAGAATGGCGGTGACATAACCGACGTCGGGATTGAGCGTGACCGCCGGCGCCAGCGCCGGATCGCCGACGATGACGATCTGTTCGGTCGGAAGCGCGATCCGGTTGGTAAAGCGGATGGCATAATAGCTTGCCGTGAGGCTGAGACCCGGAACGCTCGGCGGCTTCCAGTCGAACCCGGCGGTCCAGCTTCGTGACTTCTCCGGACCGACGTCGGGATTGGCGCCGACCAGCGCCGCCCCGACTCCCGGAATGGCCTCGCTGGGATCGATGTAGAGGAGCGACGAAGGAAACAGGAAGGCGTTGTAAAAGCCGAGCTGCTCGGACAGCAGCGGGGCCCGGAACGACGTCGAATAGCTCGCACGAAGGTCGAGGCCATGACCGGGCGACCACAGCAGCCCGAGCTTGGGATCGACGCTGGTTTTCAGGTTCGAATAATGTTCGAGCCGGGCGGCAGCCGTGACGATCAGCTTTTCGACCAATGGCAGGCGGTTGGCCTCGCCGACCAGCGGGGTGTAGATTTCCCCGTACAATGACGAAACGCGTCGCTTGCCCGACTGTGGGTTGACCGGATTGACCTGGGTCTCGAATTCGCTGGCATAGGCTTCGCGCCGATGCGCCGCGCCCAGCGCAAGCTTGAGCGGTCCGCCCGGGAGATCAACGATCGTGCCATCCGCCTTAAGGCCGAGTTCGAGGATGCGGTTTTCGGTGTCGAAGCGGTTGAACAAGCCCTGGCCCTGCGGCTGGTTCTGCTGCTCGTCGGTGCGTGCCCGATACCACCCGGCGCTGGCCTCAACGGTCCAATCGCCAATCGGCGTCCAACGCAGCGCCGCCGTCCCGCCGATGGTTCGGGCTCGGGCCCGCGCATCCACAGGCACCACCGGTCCGGCAATGAAGAAGGATCGCGCGGTTCGCCGGTCGGTGTAGAGGAAGTTAGCGTCGATGCTGAGCGTTGGCGAGATCTCCTGCCCGACTGCACCGAACAAGCTGTGGCGGCGCTCATCGGGGAACAGCGACCATTCATCCGGCAGGTTGAGCGTAAAGTCGCGCTGGTCCGCCCGAACGAGACGGTCGCGCCGATATTCGTAGGACAACAGACCGTGCCCGCCGGTCCAGCGACGGCCCCCTGTCGCCCCGAGCAACAGCTGGTCGCCGCCGCCCTGCGTGGTGGTACCCGCCTGCGCAACTGTCTCGAGACCGTCAAAATCGCGGCGAAGGATGAAATTGACCACGCCGCCGACCGCGTCCGAACCGTAAATCGCCGACGCGCCGTCGGTCACGATCTCGACCCGTTGAACGGCGGTGATCGGAATAAGGGAGATATCGACGAACGAGCCCGAGCCGCTCGGCGCAAGGCGGCGGCCGTTGAGCAGGGTTAGCGTCGCCCGCTGGCCGAGACCGCGCAGATTGACGCCGGCACCATGGTCGGTGATGTCCGCGCCCGCTCCCGTCGTTCCGAAATTCTCCTGCGCCACCCCGCTTGCGACATTCTGCGGGAGCTTGCGCATCAGCTCCTCCGCCGAACCCGGCTGGGCGCGGTCGATGTCGGCGCGGGAGATGGTGATGACCGGCGACGTCGGCTGCGCGCCGCGGACGTTGGTCCCGGTGACGACGATCACGTCCTCATTGTCGGCCAGGGCCCCGGCGTCGCCGGGGCCCTCTGGTTGCTCCGACGCGCTGATCACCCAGGTGCCGTCAACCTGCCGGCTGGTGAGGCCAGATCCCTGGAGCAGCGCCGCAATTGCGCTTTCGACGGAATAAGCGCCTGACAAGGGCGGTGCCCGGCGTCCGGCAACAAGCCGGTCGTCAACCAGCAGGTCGATTCCATTCTGCCGGGCGACCTCGCGGAGCGCAGCGCCCAGCGACATTGATGGCAAAGCATAATTGCCCGGTTGCGCCGCAGCCGCAGCCGGTGCGGCGGCGAGCGCCAACGCCAGCGACGTCAGCGAAGTGGACCAGCTCGGATAGCGCATTGTTTCCCCCCCTCTCGATCCGCCGCAAAGATGCGACGGTCGAGGGAAGACGGACCTCGCCCGCAAACCCGTACTTTTATTTTGCGCGGGGCTCCAAGGTCAGCGCGCCGCCCTGACCTACCACCAGTTGTAGGTTGAGCGTGGCGGCCAAGGAGCGCGCCAACGCCGCGCTGTCGCCAGCCCTGAACAGGCCGGTAACCCGAAGGTCGGCGATCCGGGGATCGACGACGATTGACGGACCGCCGGAATCGCGATTGGCGATTTCCACAACATCGCGAAGCGAGGCCGACGAGAATTCGAGGCGTCTGGCAGTGGTTGCCTGTTTGGGGCTCACAGCGCTCGCGTCAGGATCCCCGGGAACCGGGGCGGACGAGATGCCGGCGACGGCTTGAACCGGCTCGATCGAACCCTCGCCGGTTCTAAGGTCCAGTTCATAGTCACCATTGCTGACTTCGACCCGGCGGCTTCCAGCGACCAAAACGAACGCCCGTTCTTCGGCAGAGACGGCGAGACGCGCATGGCCGCGACGAAGCTCGGCGCGCCGTTCCTTACGACCAAGGTCGACCTGCATTTCGCTTGCGGGTGCAAGGGTCAGCGAGCTTCCGTCGTCAAGCAGGAAATCCCGAGGAATCGGCCCGCTGCTCAAGAGCACGGCTTGGATTGGAGGACCGAGCAGACCTCCCGTCACCTGAAAGGTGCCGAGCACCAACAGGCCGGCAATGCCAGCCGCCATCGCATAACGTGCGACACGCTGGCGCGGCCGGGGAAATTCACTTTCTAGTGAGACGCCCTCCCGCAGCGAACTTTGGCGAAGCAGGCCCGATCGTTCGTAGCGCGCGATGGCTTGGTCATAGGCAGGCCGATGCGCTGGGTCGCTGTCCAGCCACGCGCTGAACGCCTTACGTTCGTCTTCGGTCGGCCCGCGATCGACGCACGCGACCCAGGCTGCCGCCTCCTCGCGAATGCGCGCGCGTCCGCCGTTGCCTGCCACGCTCAATCGCGATCCATCATCCGGTCGATCATCGCGATCGCCTTGGCCATCTGCTTTTCAACTCCCCAAATGCTCAGTCCCGTTCGCTCGGCGATCTCGGCGTAGCTCAAGCCGTCGAGACGCCGCGCGAGAAAGATGGCCCGAGTCTTCGGCTTAAGGCGTAGCATAGCCTTCTCCAGTCGGCGAAGCGTGTCGCGGGATTCGAGCTGAACGATTGGATTGTCCGCAATCGATGTATCGATGGCTCCGGCCTCAATGCTCTGGCGAGCAGCGTCGGATCGCCCGCGGTCCCGAAGCACATTGAGACAGATCTTGAACAGGTAGGATTCGGGGCGAACGACCGCGAGGCGTCGTGCTAAGCTCAAGCCGGCGAGCTTTGCGAAGGCCTCATGCACGAGGTCGCGCGCGCTTTCGCGGTCACGCGTATGAACTGAAAAGTGCTGGATCAACGATGGCGCTCGGTCGCGATAGAGTTGATCGATCCCGGAGTGCCAATCGGCATCGCCGACAAGGTCCCCGGGCGGAAGCGGATCGCCTTCCAGCACGACCGTCTCGGGCAATGATGACGTCATCGCCTACGCCCTGGCGTAGCGCTGCAAACAGCAGGCGACAGCTGTCCAAGTTTTCTGCCAGGCATGCGAACCTCCCTCCCGGCGCCGGATGAAGCCGGGTGTTGAGAACATGCTTGGACATGCGCCGTCGCCTTTAACCGCCAAGGCAGTCTGGACATCCGCGAACGGCCACCCGGCCCGAGCAAGCCGGCTTCCTTCCACAAGCGAGGTTCTCACGCCTCGGCGCCCTTGCAGCGCATCAAGAACCTACAATTGAGACGTAACGGATGCAACGATGCCGCAAGTTGCGATCAGTGGCGGCGGAAGCACCTGCCTCGCCGGCCCGACTCCCGCTGTGCTTGACCCTGACATGATGTCAGACTCTATAAGCCAAGCACACGAGTCTCCCAAGGAAGGATATCGGCCATGGCCGAGTGCCAGCACCAAGCCCACGATCACGCGCACCAATGCGAGACGGCCGACGATCATGGGACAATCGTCCTCGACCCCGTCTGCGGCATGAAGGTCGACACCCGGACCGCCGAGCATCGTTACGAGCTTGGCGAAACGACATACTATTTTTGCAGCGCACGTTGCCGCGAGCGCTTCGCCGCCGACCCCGATCGCTATCTCCCCCCCCCCGGACATGATCCCGCAGTTACGCATCCTGCGATCGGGATCCTGCCCGACGCCGCAGCCGGAACGATCTGGACTTGCCCGATGCATCCCGAGATACGCCGCGACGGACCGGGCACCTGCCCGATCTGCGGAATGGGGCTGGAGCCGCTCGAGCCAAGCCTCGAGGAAGAAGCCAATCCCGAACTGATCGATATGAACCGCCGCTTCTGGGTGAGCGCCGCGATCAGCCTGCCATTGGTCGTGCTCGTGGTCGCGACCGAAATCCTCGGGGTCAAGCTATTGCCGATGCGGCAAGCGCTGTGGGTCCAGCTGGCGCTTGCGACGCCGGTCGTTCTGTGGGGCGGGTGGCCGTTTTTCGAGCGCTTCTGGGCAAGTCTCAAGACCCGCAATCTTAACATGTTCACGCTGATCGGCCTCGGTGTCGGAGTCGCGTACGGCTACAGCCTCGTCGCGACCCTCGCCCCGCAAGCCTTCCCCACGTCGCTTCGGACGATGGGCGGGCTGGTCCCGGTCTATTTCGAAGCAGCCGCAGTCATCACGACCCTGGTCCTGCTCGGGCAGGTGCTCGAACTCCGCGCCCGCTCGGCCACCGGCAAGGCCATCCGCGCGCTTCTCGGGCTCGCCCCGAAAACCGCGCGACGGGTCAAGGACGGCAAGGAAGAGGATATTCCGCTTGAGCAAGTCCACGTCGGCGATCTGCTGCGGGTCCGTCCGGGCGAGAAATTGCCGGTTGACGGCGTGGTCGTCGAGGGCCGGAGTTCAGTCGATGAATCGATGATCAGCGGCGAACCGGTGCCGGTCGAAAAGGTGCCGGACGAACACGTAACGGGCGCAACCGTCAACGGCACCGGCAGCCTGCTCATCCGGGCGACAAGGGTCGGCCGGGACACGATGCTCTCCCAGATCGTGCGCATGGTCGCCGCAGCCCAGCGCTCGCGGGCGCCGATCCAGGCACTGGCCGACAAAGTGTCCGCTTGGTTCGTGCCCTCGGTCGTGCTGGTGTCGGTTGCAGCCTTCATCGTCTGGAACCTGTTCGGTCCGTCGCCGCCCCTGGCGCACGCGCTGATCAATGCCATCGCGGTCCTGATCATCGCCTGCCCCTGCGCGCTCGGCCTTGCGACCCCCATGTCGATCATGGTTGGCACCGGACGCGGAGCGATGGCCGGAGTCCTCATCAAGAACGCCGAGGCGCTCGAGCTGATGGAAAAGATCGACACCCTGGTGGTCGACAAAACCGGCACGCTCACGGTCGGGAAACCCCGGCTGCTCGCGGTCAAGCCGGCCGAGGGTTTTGCCGAGGATGACGTCCTTCGGCTGGCCGCCGCACTCGAGCGCGGAAGCGAGCATCCGCTTGCCGAGGCGATCGTCGAGGGGGCGGAAGGCCGCGGCCTCGAATTGCCGGCAAGCCAGGATTTCGAATCCCACACCGGCCGGGGCGTCAGCGGGATCGTCGAGGGCCGTCAGGCAGCGCTAGGCAACGCCGCAATGATGGCCGAGCGGGGCATCGACGCCGCCATTCTCGACCGCCAGGCGGACGAGCATCGCGGACAGGGACAGGGCGTGATGTTCGTCGCCATCGACGGCGCGCTCGCCGGCCTCGTCATCGTCGCCGACCCGGTGAAGGACAGCGCCGCCCAGGCTATCGCCGAACTCCATCGCGACGGGATCCGGATCGTCATGCTGACTGGCGACAATAGGCGCACCGCAGAAACCGTCGCTCGGGCCGTGGGGATCGACGAAGTGATGGCCGAGGTCCTGCCCGACCAGAAGCAGGCGAAGGTCCAGGCGCTCAGGAGCGAGGGCCGCCGCGTGGCGATGGCCGGCGACGGGATCAATGACGCGCCGGCGCTTGCCGCCGCCGACGTTGGAATTGCGATGGGGACCGGGACGGACGTGGCGATGGAAAGCGCCGCCGTTACCCTGGTCAAGGGCGACCTCGGCGGGATCGTCCGCGCCCGCCGCCTCAGCCGGGCGGTGATGCGCAACATTCGCCAGAATCTGTTTTTCGCCTTCGTCTTCAACGCCGCCGGCGTCCCGATTGCGGCTGGCGTGCTCTACCCTTGGTTCGGGATCCTGCTCTCGCCCATCATCGCCGGAGCGGCGATGGCATTGAGCTCGGTCACCGTGATCGGCAATTCGCTTCGGCTCCGAACGGTGCGGTTGTGAACATCGGCCAGGCTTCGGCCCAGTCGGGCGTCAGCCAGCGGATGATCCGCCACTATGAGAAAATCGGCCTGATCCCGGCGCCGGCGCGCCGCGGCTCGGGCTATCGCGATTATGGCGACAAGGATGTCCACACCCTGCGCTTCATCGGCCGCGCCCGCGATCTCGGCTTCCCGATCGAGGAGATCGGCAAGCTGCTGGCGCTTTGGCAAGACCGGAGCCGGGCAAGCGCGGATGTCAAAGCGCTCGCTACCGCACGGGCCGAGGAACTGAAACGCAAGGAGCGCGCAATTCATGCGATGCGCCGGTCGCTCGAAGCCCTCGCCGGCAGCTGCCATGGCGACGACCGGCCGGATTGCCCGATCCTGGACGACCTTGAGTCCGGCCAGTGATTGGCCGCTACGATCGCCGCCCGGGGGCAAGTCCGGTTGAAAGGCCAGGCAAAGCGGTCCATATGCCGCCTGTGAGAATCTCGCGGCTTTTTGCGATCCTGATCGCTTTTGCGATGCTGTTCGCGCCGCTCGCCATGCGAAGCGGCGCGGCGATGGCGATGGCTCCTGCGGACCATCATGCGCAGATGACCGACAAGGGCCATTGCGGTGAGCAATCGGGCAAGAGCAAGGACGGCAAGTCGGTTGAGAAGAACTGCTGCGCGGCAATGTGCACCGGAGTGGCTACAACTGCCATGGCCTCGCTCGAGCCGCACAGCTTCCACGGCCAGGTCGATCGTCCGGCCCCGAGCCAGTTCCATCACGGCTTCCTCGCCGAGCTTCCAACACCGCCTCCACGGCTTTCGTGAACATCGACCACAACCGATTTCACGAAAGGTATGACATGAACAAGATCCTGACCGCGATCGCTCTTTCGATCGCCCTCCCGGCTGTGGCACATGCCCAGGCGGCCCCTGCTCCAGCGCCAAAAATGGACTGCTGCAAGAAGATGAAGGCCGAAGGCAAGGAATGCTGCTGCAAGGACATGGCCAAGATGGACCATGGCAAGCACGACATGAAGGCCGGGGCGGACCCCCACGCCGGCCATGACATGTCGACGATGGCGCAGCCCGCCTCTCATTCGAACCATTAATTAGCCTGACTGAAGGCCGGCGGCTCCCGCTCGGGGCCGCCGGCCCGACGTTCGCTTGTGGTGGCTATCCAAGGAACATCCATGTCCAATTCGCTTGCGCTCCAGCGGCGCACCTTCCTTCGCGCGGCTGCGCTTGGCGGCGCCGGCGCCGGCCTCGCCGGGATCATGCCCGCCTGGGCCCAGCCCGTTTCCGCGGGCCTCGTCCGTCCCCTGCCGACGGTCAGCGGCACCGACATCGCCCTCACCATCGGCAAGGTGGCGGTCCGGGTCGACGGCAAGGTCAGCCGCGCGGTCGGGGTCAATGGCACCGTGCCCGCACCTTTGGTCCGGCTCAAGGAAGGCCAGAAGGTCCGGCTCCGCGTCCAGAATACGCTCGACGAGGAAAGCTCGATTCACTGGCACGGCTTGCTGGTGCCGTTCGCCATGGACGGCGTGCCGGGCATCAGCTTTCCCGGGATCATGCCCCGGTCGACCTTCGAGTATGAGTTCGAGGTCATCCAGTCGGGCACGTACTGGTATCACAGCCACTCAGCCTACCAGGAAGAAGACGGACTCTACGGCCCGATCGTGATCGATCCGGCCGGCGCCGACCCGGTCGCTTACGACCGCGAGCATGTGCTGGTCCTGTCCGACCACAGCCCGATGACCGGCGCTACGATCTACAAGAAACTGAAACAGATGGGCGGCGGCTATTTCAACATGCAGCGCCTGACCCTGTCGGGCCAGCTTGCCGGCCGCGACCTCACGGCAAGCGAACGACGCGACTGGGCCAAGATGCGGATGGACCCGGCGGACATTTCCGACGTCACCGGCTCGACTTATGATTTCACGGTCAACGGCTTTGGTCCGTTCGACAATTGGACCGGCCTGTTTCGAGCCGGCGAGCGCGTCCGCCTGAGGATCATCAACGCCGCTGCCCAGACCAATTTTAACGTCCGCATTCCAGGCCTCGCAATGACCGTCGTCCAGGCCGACGGGCAGAATGTCCGGCCGGTCACTGTCGACGAGTTCCAGATCGGCGTTGCCGAGACCTATGACGTCGTTGTCACCCCCGAGGACCGGGCCTATTCCTTCGTCAGCGAGGCGATCGACCGCTCCGGCCTTGGCCGGGCCACGCTGGCGCCGCGCGAGGGCATGTCCGCTCCCGTCCCGCCGCTCCGGCCCCGGCCGGTCCTGACCATGAAGGATATGGGGATGGACATGGGAGGCATGGACCATGGCGGCATGGCCGGCATGGACATGCCCAACTCGCCCAATCCGGCGGCGGTCCGGGGCGTCGATCCGTCGGCCGAGCAGAATGCGTCGCGCAACCTGTGGAAGCTGACCGGCTGGACCGGCCCGGCAACGACCGGCGTTGCCGGTACCATCGCCGCCGGGATGGCCGGAACGGATCATAGCGCGATGGGTCACGGCGCGGCACCTGCCCCGACTCCCGTCGATCATGCGGCCATGGGTCATGGCGCCCCGGCCGGCACCGCCGCTCCAGGCGGCTCGATGGCCGGAATGGACCATGGCGCCGGCGGCATGGCTCACAACATGCGCGATTTCAGCAAGGCGCCCCAGGTCGACAAGAATCCCGGCGTCCAGTCGATCTCGCCGATGCCAACCGACCGCACCGGCGAGCCTCCCGTCGGCCTCGAGGGCCTCGGCCATCGGGTCCTGCTGTACCGCGACCTCGTCGCCCTCAACCGCAATCCGGACGTCCGCGCGCCGACCCGGCAGATGGAGATTCACCTGACCGGCAACATGGAACGCTACATGTGGTCGTTCGACGGCGTGAAGATGAGCGAACCCGCCGAGCCGATTCCGTTCCGGCTCAACGAGCGAGTGCGCGTGACCCTGGTCAACGACACGATGATGCCGCACCCGATCCACCTCCACGGCCATTTTTTCGAGCTGGTCACGGGGCACGGCGCCAATGGCCCACGAAAGCATACCGTCAACGTCCCGCCCGGCGGCAAGATGACCTTCGACGTCACCGCTGACGCCTCCGGCGACTGGGCATTCCACTGCCACAATCTCTATCACATGACCGCCGGCATGATGCGCGTCGTCACGGTCCGCCCAATGACTGGAGACGCACAATGACCCCGCCTCTCAAGCTGGCGCTGCTCGCTGCGGCTGCCGCAGCCATCCCGGCCACCCCGGCAGTGGCGCAGCACCAGGGGCATGCGGCGCAGCCCAAACCTGCCGCTCCGGCGCAGCCCGTCTGCCTCCCCGAGCATGCCGCAATGGGGCACTGCACCCTGGCTCCAGCGCAAAAGCCGGAACAACCCAAGCCCACCGCTCCGGCGCAGCCCGTCTGCCTGCCCGAACATGCGGCGATGGGCCATTGTACTTTGGCTCCAGCCCCTGGGCCGGCGCAGCCCAAGCCCGCCACCCCGGCGCAACCCATCTGCCTACCCGAACATGCGGCGATGGGCCATTGTACTTTGGCTCCAGCCCCAGCGCCGGCGCAGCCCAAGCTCGCCGACCCAGCGCAGCCGGCCTGCCTGCCCGAACATGCGGCGATGGGGCATTGCACACTCGCACCGGCGGGTGCGGTAGCTGGCGCCGAGGGCACCGACCTTCCCGCCGGCAATGCCCCGCCGCCGCCGGTTCCAACCGCCAATGCAGCCGATGCGGTCTACGGCAGTCCGGCGATGGAAATGGGCCGGCACCATCTCAATGAGTTTCACGGCGGGCAAAAGCTCTTCCAAGTGATGGCCAACGTCGCCGAGGCTCAAATCCGGAAGGGCCGCGACGGCTTCGAATGGGACGCCGAAGGCTGGTATGGCGGCGACATCAACCGCCTGTGGCTGAAGAGCGAAGGCGAAGGCGCGTTCGGCGAAGGCCTCGAGAAGGCCGAAGTGCAGGTGCTCTACAGCCACGCGGTCGACCCATATTTCAACATCCAGGGCGGCCTTCGCTACGACTTCAAGCCCAACCCGTCGCGAGTCTATGCAACGATCGGGTTCGAAGGCCTCGCACCGAGCTTCTTTGATGTCGAAGGCGCCCTGTTCCTGTCGAACAAGGGCGAGGTGATGGCCCGTCTCGAAGGCTATTATGACCAGCGCATTACCCAGCGCCTGGTCCTCCAGCCACGCGCCGAGCTCAATTTTGCCGCTCAAAGCAGCCGGCAGATCGGCGTCGGCTCGGGCCTGTCCGACGCCGAGATCGGCGTTCGGCTGCGCTACGACATCCGCCGCGAGTTCGCCCCGTATCTCGGGATCCAGTACCGCCGCGCCTTCGGCCGAACCCGCGACTATCTGCGGGACGCGGGCGAGGATGCGGGCGGCTGGAGCTTTCTTGCCGGTGTGCGGACATGGTTCTGACGAGAAGAGGAGAATCTCGATGAAATGGCCAATCACGATCGCCGCAGCCAGCCTCGCGCTGCTCCCTGCGACCGCTTTGGCAGCGCCGGCGCGGAACGCCGACACGGCGGCAGTCATCAAGGTGCTGGGCGACTATAAGGCTGCGATCGAGCGGCTCGACGGGCGCGGCACGGAGCGTCTGTTCACTCCGGACTCGATGATCTTCGAGACGGGCGGCGCCGAGGGCAATTACGCCAATTATCTACGCCATCATCTCGGGCCGGAGCTCAAGGAATTCCGGTCGTTCAAATTCTCGAATTACAAGGTCGACGTCCGCTTCGTCGGCGGGGCGGCGGTTGCAACCGAGACTTACGGCTACCGGATTGAGACCATCAAGGGCGAGGTCGCCGAGCGGCTCGGCGTTGCCACGAGCGTTCTCAGGAAGGAGAAGGGTCGATGGAGGATCGTCATGATGCACAATAGCGCGCGCCGGCCGAAACCGTCATGAGCGCCCGGCACGCAAATAGCGCCGAGCGCCGCAACTGGATAGTGCGCCTCCTGTCGGCCTTCGCCTTCCTCTCACTGGCGCTGGCGCTGGCGGAACCGGCCACCGCGCATGAAAAGCATAAGAAGAAGCCCGAGCAGGCGCAGCAGGTCCAACGCCAGCAGCCGGCATCCGCCGGCGGGCAAGTTCCCGCGGCGGAGCATACCGGAGCCGGTCACGGCCAGGCGGGCGAAATGATGGACGGCATGGACATGGGCATGGACCGGTCCAGCATGTCCTTTGCCGAACGCCTGCTCGATTGGTTCGGGCGGCTTCATCCGATGATCGTCCATTTCCCGATCGCCTTCTTCCCGGCGGCCTTGTTCACCGCGGTCGTCGGGCGCCGGCAGCCGGCGTTCAGCGCCCCGGTGCAGTTCCTCGTGGTTGCAGGCGGAATCTTCGCCCCGATCGCCGCCATCGCCGGATGGTTCGCGGGTCTCGGCGCCGATCCCGAGGCAATCCTAACCTACCACCGCTGGCTCGGGGTCGCGATCGGACTTGCCGGAGCCGGGCTCGGCGTCTGGGCCTGGCGGCGGCCCTGGGAAGACCGCGGCGGCGGCATGATCCTCGCGCTGACGGTCATGACGGTCGCGATTGCAGTTCAGGGCTTCCTCGGCGCCGGAGTGACGCACGGGATCGAGCATTTGATGTTCTGAGGAGGACAGCAATGGAACAGGGACACAATGAACATGGCGGAATGAGCCGCCAGATGATGCACCGGCACTATCTCATGTTCGGGCTCAACATGCTGATCAGCACGGTCATCATGTATGTCGTGATGTTCGAGATGATCCGCGGTTCCGGCGAGTTCGTCCAGAACATCAACTTCTTTTATATGGCCCTGACCATGGCGATGCCGATGGGCGCGTTGATGCTGCTGATGATGGGGTCGATGTACGCCGATAAGAGGCTCAACCTCATCCTCTATGCTGCTTTGGCCCTGATCTTCATTCTCGCCTTCGCGGCGGTCCGGACGCAGGCCCTGGTCGGCGACAAACAGTTCGTCCGGTCAATGATCCCGCATCATTCGGGAGCGATCCTGATGTGCAACCAGGCTTCATTGCGCGACCCCGAAATCCGTCAGCTCTGCTTTGCGCCAACCGGCATCGTTGCCTCGCAGGAACGCGAAATCGCCCAAATGAAGACCCTCCTCAAGCGGCTCTAGCCCGCGAAACGAAAGGAAGCAGCGAGTGACCTTGACCCTTTCCCGTCGCGCCTTCGTTGGCGCTGCCGCCGGCAGCCTCGCGGCCGCGGCCTGTGGATCGCCCCGGCGCACCCCGCCCCAGGCGATGACCATCTATCGCGATCCGAGCTGCGGCTGCTGTGAGGCATGGGCCGGCATCGCCCGGCAGGCAGGCTATGAGGTGCGGGTCGTCGATCACCCGGACATGCCGGCGATCAAGCGCCGCTATGGCGTGCCCGACCGATTGCTGTCCTGCCATACGAGCGTCGTCGGGAACTACGCCGTCGAGGGTCACGTCCCGCTCGTCGATGTGAGAAGGCTTCTTAAGGCACGGCCGGCCCAGATCAAGGGTATTGCAGTGCCCGGGATGCCGATCGGTTCGCCCGGAATGGAATCGCCGGACGGGACCAGGCAGAAGTTCCAGGTAATGGCCTTCGATGGTGGCGGGCGTGTGTCCGTCTTCCGCGGCTGAGCCGATCTCAGAAGATCTGCATGATCGAATGATGCGGTCGGCGACACTTGAACCACCATGTGGGGAAGGCGTTTTACGCTCGACCGCACGCCATTCTTCAGCCGGACCTGATCCGGCGAATGAGCGACAACCAATACCATGGAGAGAAAGATGAAGAGAATGATGTTTGCCGGCGCCGCAAGCGCCCTTGTTCTGATGCTGTCGGCGTGCGGAAGCCGCGACGAGCCCGCGAACAATGTCGCGGCCGGCCATGACATGAACGCCATGGCGGACAGCGGCCCCTTCGCCGATTCGGAAATGAAGATGGACCAGGCGATGACCGCGGCGGTCGGAGTCAATGCGGCGGACAGTTGGGTGCGCAAGATGATCGAGCATCACAAGGGCGCGATCGACATGTCGCGCATCCTCCTCGCACAGAACGTCACTGGTCATGTCGCCGACATGGCGCAGCAGACGATCGACAAGCAGGGTGCGGAGGTTACCGCGCTGGAGAAATTGGTCGCCACCGGAAACCCGGACGCCGCGAGCGCCGCGCCCTACAAGCCGGCAGCGATGGCGATGCACAGTGCTATGATGGCGGCGTCAGGTGCGGATATTTCCGACACGTGGATTCGAAAGATGCTGGAACATCACAAGGGCGCGATCGCCATGTCCGACATCGCTTTGGCTAATGGCGCTAGGGGCGCCGTTCGAGCGCAAATCGAGAAAACCAAGGCCGAGCAACAAAAGGAGATCGACCATATCGAAGGCATGCTGTCAGGCCAGCAGTTGGCAAGCGAGCCGACCGCGCCGGCAGTAGCGCCGGCCGCCAAGGAAAAGGCTCCTGCAGCAAAGCCTGCACCGGCGAAGGCCGCTCCGGTCAAGCCGAAGCCTGCCGAGCCCAAGGCTCCGACTCCTACGTGTTTGCCTGAGCATCGAGCCGCTGGACATTGCTAGCATCGGTAACTTGAAGTCGACGGGGTCATAGGCTTCGATCGGCATAGGCCGTTGACGGCCCCGGCGCGCACGCCGCCGGGGCCGTCTCCATCCAACGAGCAGGAACCTTCACCAGCCAATGCGAACCCATGTGATCGCCCGCAAGACGCACAAATGGCTGGGCCTGTTCATCGGGCTCCAGGTGGTAATCTGGTCGCTCAGCGGCCTCTACATGACGGTCGTGCACATCGACACCATCCACGGCGATCACCTCGTGCGAGCCGGGCGCCAGCATTCGGTAACCGCGTCCTCACTGGCCGATCCCGTCGTCCTGGCCGCCGCCAATGATGCGCAATCGATCCGGCTCGGGTGGCTTGAAGGAAAGCCGATCTATATCGCCAGGGGCGAATCTGGAGAGATCGCCCTTGATGCTAGAAACGGCGCTAGAATCCCACCGCCGGATGAGGCGGCGATCCGCAAACTGGCCACCTCAAACTACACCGGCCGCGATCCGATCGCCTCGGCCGACCTGATCACCGATATCCCCGGCGAGATTCGCGGTCGCACGCCGCCCCTGTGGCGTGTCGAGTTCAACCACTGGAACAAGCCAACCTTTTACCTTTCGCCCGTGTCCGGCGAATTGCTGTCCAGGCGGCACGAGCTCTGGCGCATCTTCGACTTCCTCTGGATGCTGCACATCATGGACTATGACGAGCGCGAGAACGTCAACAACACGCTCCTGCGTATATTCACCTGGGGTGCGGTGCTGATGGCCCTCTCCGGCGCCTGGCTCCTGCTCTACGCCTTCCCCAAGAAGAAAAAGAAGGCCGCGCCCCGATGATCATCAAGTCGATCTGGCTTCGCAAAATTCATAAGTGGGTTGGTCTGGTGATCGGCCTCCAATTTCTAATCTGGGCGATCAGCGGCGCGGCCATGGCTCTGATCAGCATGGACGAGGTCGCGGGCGGTGACATGGCTGAGCCCGCCCAACCGCCCCCGATTCCGGGCGCTTCTGGTTGGGCGCAGGTCCAACGTCAGTTGGGCGACGAGCCGATCACCGCTGTCGCTATTCGAGCTCTGCCCGATCGCCAACTCATTCAGGCGACGACAGATCGCGGGATCAAGCTTTTCGATGCTGGAAGCGGCGAACCGGTCAGTATTGACCGCTCATCCGCCGCGGCGATTGCCAAGGCCATGCATCCCGAGGGATCGACGCCCTTGCGAGTGATGCCGTTGTCCAAATTGACGCTCGCGGTCCGCGAGCATGAACTGCCCATCTGGCGGGTCGACTTCGCCGACCAGAAAAACAGCAGCTATTATGTCTCGGGAACGACTGGCGAGCTGCTCGAACGCCGCAACGAAAGCTGGCGCCTCTGGGACTTCTTCTGGATGCTCCACAACATGGACTATGCGCAGAGGACCAGTTTCAACCATCCGCTAATCATCATGGTCGGCTTCGCCATGGCGTGGCTCGCGGCCACCGGCTTCTGGCTGCTCTTTCGCACCATGTGGCGCCACGATTTTGCACAATTTCGTCGCGCAACGAGTTTCGGTCGACGAGAGGCAGCAAAATTGGGCGATTGATGCCATCGCAAGTCGTCAACGTTTCAACCAAAAATGTGTGCTCGAATTTGTGCTGTTGCTCAATGTGTGACCAAGTGGTGTGTTGGAGCGTTTTCAGCGCTCGGATGCAGCTAAGTAACTGTTTTTGTTGATATAAACGCGAACTCTTAATCAGCGGGTCCTAGGTTCGAGCCCTAGTGCGTCCACCATTCCTTCCTTTTAACCGCCTGCTAACCATTCCGGCGCATCCTTTCTCCGTCCCATGGGTTGGAGCCCGACGATGCGCGTACGAATGATCCTTGGTGTAGCGGCCATGATCGGCCTTCCGCTCGCAGCGCATGCTGCAGAGCCCGCCAACGCGCCCTCCCCTCGGACCGAGCAAGCGACGCAGAAGCCGGCGGTGCAACTGGCGTCGCAGGATGCGAAAGTCGACATGGGCAAGGCCACGGAGAGCGATGCGGATACCACCGCGCCGAAGCGCCGGGCTCGAGTGACGACTTGCCGCTGCGGCGATCAGGCACCGAGCGCCAACTAGCGCGCCTTGCTCCTGACCAGGGGCGCTTCCCCGTCCCCGACGATCGCGAACGCCGCCCAGTAGAACGGGTGCGACGTATCGGCGTCGTCCATCAGCTTAGCCTGTGACAGGCGCATGGCGGTCACCGTCGGCGTCCCCGGCGACGCGGCGAACAATCCGGCGACCAGCCTTTCCGTCGCGCTGAAATCGTCCGGGACCGGCCAGTGGCTGGCGACGACCAGCCGCCCGCCCGCGCCAACGAAGGCGCGGACAAGCCCGTCGAGAGCCACGTCGCCTCCGGTCGCCAGACCCGCGCTTTGCGTCGCCACCGCGGTTGCCGTGCCGGCCGTGTCGCAGGCGGACAGGATGACGACATCGGCGTCCAGATCGAGGTCGAAAATCTCACGAAACGTGAGCAGTCCGTCCGATCCCTTCGGCCCGAAACTGGTCAGCAGCGCCGGCTGGGTCGGACATTGCGGCCGCGGCGCCGTGACCACCCCGTGCGTCGCGAAATGTATGATGCGATAGTCCTTGAGATCGTCGCGCGCCTCGATCGCCGTGTCGGTAAAGGCGTCGCCGGTAACAACGTCAACGCCCCGGCTCCCTTCCCGCGCCAGAATATCGCCGGCGATCTTCAACTCCCGCGCGCTGATCGGCCGTTGCCATGAGGCCAGCGGAAGCATGCAGTTCACGTCAATCGCATCCTGGGGGCCTGCGGCTCGTCCCGCCGGCACGCTGTTGTGACCAAGGCCAAGATACGCCTTGTCACCCGCCGATGGAGGCGCATTGCGAAGACTGACGAACGAACGCGGCGAAACGGCCGTGCTGACGTCGCGGTCGCGGCCAAGCCAGGCGAGGCCGGTGAAATCGAAATCGCTGTCGGGGTTGGCAGCGACGCGCGCAGCATAACGGTCGACCGACGACCGATCGGTAATCAAAGCGTTCGCGGGCATCCGCAGCATGGCGCCGTCGGGTTCGAAGATGAGATGCTTCGTGCGGGCGATTTCGGCCGCGAAGGGCGCGAACAGGTCCCCGTATAATTTGTGCGCCATGGGGATGTCGTAGGCGTAGGTCACCTGCTGCCCCCGCTCCACCGTCACGATGCTTTCGCGGAGCGTCTTCACCTGCGCCTCAAGCTCGCCCGCGGTGACCGGCAGCTTGACGACACCAGCCGACGTGGGCGTGGCGAGGAAGGCGTAAATGCCTTCGTCGACCACAGTCATCCGGTAGTAGGCTTCGCCCGGGCGAAGAGCCTTTTGCAGTTCGTCGAGCGTGATGATGTCGCTCGTCACGGCGCGGTATCGCGGATAGTCGGCTAGCGATGATTGGGTCGCCAGCGCTGCCTTGCGCGCGGTGTCGAGATCGACGCGAAGCGCGGCCGTTCGCGCCGCTTCCGTCGCCGTCGGCGTGGCCAGCGCCTCCATCCGGGTCAGCGAGATACGCGTCCGTTCGACCTGGCGGGTCAGCGATACCGCCTGGCGGAACAGGCGCGACGCCTCGCCAGTCCCGCCGTTGAGTTCGCGCGCCAGGATCGCCTGTGTCTGCGCGAGGCCCGGGCGCATCATCAATTGCGTCGCCGCGAAAATCTCCGCGCCTTCGGCCGGCGTCGCCCCGTCCTTCAGCAGAATGTCGACATAGGGCCGCAACACGCGCGCAAACGACGGCGGCAAGGTGCTGGCATCGCCATGCGACTTCACGATCTCGCGGAATACCGTTTCGGCCTCTGTGACGTTGCCGGACCTGGCGAGATGCCCGGCAAAGCGGGCCCGGGCGTTGAGCAGCGCCGCCGACCCCGGATAGTTGGTTTCGAGGATGATCACCGCCTGGCGGAACTGGCGGTCGGCTTCGGCGATATTGCCCGTCTGTTCGGCCAGCGCGCCCAGGTCGCCGACGATCTGCGAGCGCATCCAGGCAATCGATGCCACGCGCCCGCCGCGCACCGCGGCAAGCTTTGTGTCGGCTTCGCCAAGCGCGTCGCGGGCCCCGCCGAAATTTCCCTGCAGCCGTAGCGACGTGCCGCGCAACTGCAGGGCCTGGCCGTCGAGGATTTCGCCTTTCTCTTCCGGCGTCAGGTCGTCGGACGCTCCGCCCAGCTGCTGACCGACTCCGGCTTCGGAATTCAGCCGCTGCGACGTGACGCTGTCGATCGACGGACGCGTCTCGTCCTGTTCGGCCGACCGGGCCGCGAAGGCAGGCATCGGCTTGGCGAGCTCGACCAGGGCCGCGTCGGGCTGGGACTGGTTGAGCAGGTGCATGGCGCGATAGTTACGCAGGCGGCGGCCGTCGATCGGGTCGCCGAACACTTGTTCGTCCGCCCGCGCAAACAACGCGTCCGCTTCCTGGAAGCGGCCGAGGTTGGACTTCTGCAACGCTTCGTTGATGAGCGCTTCCGCCCGGCTGATCGGCGCCGTCTCCGCGCTGCCGACCGCGGCGAAGAATTCCGCCGCATCGGCGTAGCTGCCGACATTGTTGCGCCGATAGGCCTCGGAAAGCGCCCGGGTCGGGTCGAGCGTGCCGGCCTGCACCCGCGCAAAGGCCGCGGGATCGCCGGCGCCGGTCATCGCGATCGACACTTCGCCGTCCACCGCGGCGTCGGCGACGAGACTGCGCAGGCCCAGCCGCAGCGCGCTGTCATACCCCGCCAATCCTTCGGCGATGTAGAGCGTGTTTCCGCGGCGAAATTCATAGGTGCGATAGGTCACCGGAACGTCGTTGAGCGTGCAATTGCTGATCGAGACCTCGCCCAGCTGCTCGATAGCGCCGCGTCCGGCGGGCTTGCACGTGGCGGTCCGGGTGCGCAGTCCCGCGAGCCGCGCGGATGCGCCTTCGCTGCGCAGAAGGTACAGCTTGCCGACCGGAAGCGCGGCGTCGCGGCAGGTGATGGCGTAGCCGGCGTCGAACATGCCGACGAGCGCGGGGTCGGTGGCCACCGGCTGGGCCGAACAATAGCTGGATCCCGCTGAGCCGATGCGGAAGCTGTCGCGGACACTGATCGGCGCGGCCCATACTCCGATTGCCCAGGCGAACGACGCCAGCGCGACGGCGGCAACGGCTGGTTTCACCATCCTCATCACCCTCCTCCGCCGGTCATTCGTACGTCCATGGCCACAAGCGCGTGGTCACCGAAATGAGAAGCCGCGGATCGGGCCGCTTCTCGTCGAAGCCGATCCGGGTCAGCGGAACCGCCAGTACCGCGTCCAGCACGAAGCGATCGTAGGTCCCGCGCGCGCCTATGCCCGCCGACGCCAGATGATCGCGCCCCGCGATCAGCGGCGGCCCGACGCTGTCGACCGTGACCCAGTCGTAAAAGACATACCCTTCGATCGCCGCGTCTTTCGCATCCGCGGGCACCGTGCTGCCGTAACGGATTTCCGAGCGGGCACCGAACCCGCGATCCCCCAGCAACGAGCCGGGGTCGTAGCCGCGTCCGACGCTGTAATTGCCCGCGGCGAACTGGTCGAAACTCAGCAGGGGCTTCCAGCTATACTGCGCTTGCGCCGCGATCGCGAACGTCAGCTTCGGCAGGGGCCGGTATTCCCCCTGCAACAACGTGCGGACCACCGTCGCCGTCGACAGCCCGTTAAGCCGGCTTTGCGGCGTACCGCTGGTGCATCCGGCCGCCGGACAGGGCTCGGTCGCGCCGAGCATGTCCACACCCTTGCGCAGGTCTGCCTGAGCGTAGACCCGCCACGGTGGTTCGGACGGGTTGCGGTCGGCGGAAAAATCCGTCCCGCGCGCTTCGATGCCGAGGCGCAGAAAGGCTGTGCGCAACCGGTCGCGCGCGATCCGCTCGCCCACGAAATCGACGTCCTGGTCAGCGATGTCGATGCCGACCGACCCGCGGATCGTGCGGTCGAGCTTGCGGACGATCGGGTAGTCGACCTGCAGCGTGCTCAGCAGTGTTCGTGCCGTCAGGTCGTCCGGCCCTTCGATGGACGGCCGCGCCCGGGCGTAGGTGAACATTCCCCCGGCGCGCATCCCGCGATCGCCCAGCGCGAAGTCGTGGCCGACCTGCATGGTCGTCTGCTCGCTGAAGTCGGCCGTCGAAAAGACCCCGATGGTCGTGCGATCCGCCAGCCCCGTGATGCCGAATGCCTGCGCCCGCGCGAACCCGCCCCAGCGGCCAAGGATCTTCGACCCGCCGTTCTGGATGTTGATGTCCGAATAGATTGGCGTACGCTGGACGGTGACGTCGCCCAACACCTCGCCCGGCTTGGTGCCCGCAGGGCGCAGCGTAAGACGGACCGTATAGCCCGGAAGGTCGCTGGCCAGCAGCAAATAGCGCTCGGCCTCGAAGCGGTTGAACACCGGGCGCTTGCTGAGCTTGTTGAGATAGGCCGCGATGATCCGTTCCGCGCCATTGGCGTTGCCGCGGACTCGCACTTGCGCCAGCCGCGCCATCACCACCTGAAACCGCACTGTGCCGTCGGTGATCTTCTGTTCCGGCACCTGCACGGCAGCAATGTAGCCCGCGGCCCGCAGCTTGGCCGCCGCCCGGTCGCGGATTTCGCAGACGATCGAGATCGGCTGTTCAGTGCCGGTCAAACCGACATATCTGTCCGCCATGGCCGCGCCGGACAAGCCCTGCAGGCCGTCAAATTCGACGCCGCGCAGGGTTAGACGGACGTGCTTGAACTCCGGCGTATCGAGCGCGCAAGGGCTGCGTTCGAGCTCGGCATCGACTTCCAACCGGATGGCGCGATCACGGCGCAGGTCGGCGTCCGGCCGGGTCACCTCCTCGCGTGTCGGCGGGGCGGCCTGCGGCGGAACGGGCGGCGGCGCCTGGGCGGCAACGGACGCCGCGGGAACGGCAAGCGCAAGAGTGGCGGAGCGGAGCATCGCCGCCCGTGCGCTGGTCTTGCGGCGTCCCTGCAATGCCATCCGCCAGACCTCCCCCTGCCAGCGACCAGCGGCCCTTTGCCTAGCCTATAGCAGAAGCGCGGATTTACACACCCACCGCCCGCGAAAATCGGGAAGCGACGGCGCGTCGCCCACCGCTGTCATGCGGCTAGGCTTCGAAGCGGCCCCGTAGCGCATCCAGCGACGCGTCGTGGGTCAGGTCGAGATGGAGCGGCGTCACCGTGACGAACCCGTCGACGATGCCTTCGAGATCGGTCGAATGCGACGGGGTCTGAACCATCGGGCCAAGGCCGAACCAGTAATATTTGTATCCGCGCGGGTCGGTCCGCTCGACGATCCGCAACCGCCCGTAATCGCGGATGCCCTGCCGGCACACGCGGATGCCCTTCACCTCTTCGGGTGAAAGCGCGGGAAAGTTGACGTTGATCAGCGTGCCGGGCGGCGGCGCATAGGTTAGCAACGGACCGAGCGTCGTTTCCGCCCAGGCTTCGGCGGCCGCGAACGGCACCGTGTCGCCCATTCCCTCGCGCGAATAATTCTGGCTGAGCGCGATCGACGGTACGCCGGCCAGAGCGCCCTCCATCGCGGCAGATACCGTGCCCGAATAGGTCACGTCCTCGGCAAGGTTGGCGCCGCGATTGATTCCGGACAGGATCAGGTCGGGCGGCGAATCCTTCATGATATGCGCCAGTGCCAGCATCACCGCGTCGGTCGGCGTGCCGGTGACGGAGAAGCGGCGGTTGTCGTGGCGCCGCACGCGCACCGGCTGCGTAAGCGTCAGCGAATGCCCCGCACCCGACTGCTCTTCAGTCGGCGCGACCACCCACACGTCGTCGGAGAAAGCGCGAGCGACGGTTTCGAGAAGGTCGAGCCCGCGGGCGTTGATCCCGTCGTCGTTGGTAAGGAGGATCCGCATCCTCGCCTCATAGCGAGCGGCAGGCGGGCCGCAACCGATGCTTATCAAAGGAGAATTGCGCCAATTCGGCAACAGCTTGTGGATTTCGGGGATGGACGTCCGTCAGCGCTTGTTAAGCGATATGGGCTTAATTATAGGCGCCGTCGGGGATTACCGGCTTTCCAGGTCTAAGTCCCGGGAAAGCCTTGTTGAATCCGCCACCGGCTGTACCGGGTGGCCCGGTCGCAGCTGCGGCGGCGGGCTATTGAGGGAACCGGACGGCGCAAGCTCCCGGGACCGGTGGGAGGGTTCAAGATGGCGACTGCGCTCAAAGATATCTTCAACGAACAACCGGTCCCGTTCGACCGCATCATCGTTCCGGAAGGCTATGGCCCGTCCGACGGCGAAGAGTTCATGTGCGACCTGCATCGCGCCTACTTCCTCAAGAAGCTGCGCGAATGGAAGGAAGCCATCGTCGAGGAATCGCGCCAGACCATGGCCCAGCTCCAGGTCGACTCGCTGCGCGAGCCGGACATCGCCGACCGCGCGTCGAGCGAGACCGACTGGGGTATCGAGCTTCGCACCCGCGACCGCCAGCGCAAGCTGATCAGCAAGATCGATGCCGCCGTGCGCCGTCTTTACGAGGGCGAATATGGCTATTGCGAAGTGACCGGCGACCCAATCTCGCTGGCCCGGCTCGAAGCCCGCCCGATCGCGACCATGACATTGGAAGCGCAGGAGCAGCACGAGCGCGTCGAGAAAGTCTCGCGCGACGACTGAGCGCGGGTTTGGTCACGCAATCTGACACTTGAGGGCGTGGCGGCGACCGGGTCGCCGCCTAACCGGCTCCGCTAGTGCTCGTAGTGGCCGGCCAGCTCGTCCTTGAGCCGGAGCTTTTCTTTCTTGAGTTGATGGAGAAGATCGTCATTCGGGTGCGACCGATGCTCCTCTTCGTCGATGATCGCGTGGAGCGCTGCGTGCTTGGATGCGAGCGTGTCGGCTTCAACCTTGTCCATCTGTGCATGTTCCTTTCGTGCAAACGCGGTGACAGCGCAGTCAATAAAGCATGTTTCCGCGCCTTTGTCTTGCGGCTGTCACATCCGTCCGTCGCGGCGTAACCGGCGGCCCATCGCGGGTTTACGGCGAGCCGAGTTTGTCCCGCGTTGGGACAATTTGAGCGTCTCCGCGGCACTTTGCGGCTGCATTTCGCGTTTTCCCTTCGTGCATAAAATGACAGTTTGAAGCGATGGAAAATTCCTACGAACAGGGCGAAGCCGAAATCCGCATCACGCCGCGGCTGGTCGACTCCTTCTACACGGAGGCGATGCTGCTGGCGGACGAGGCGCGCTCCTATTTCGACGACGCCGGGCGCGACGACCGGTGCGCGCTGGACCCGTTCGTCCGCGTCAACTTTGCCTGCGAGTCGCTCAAGGTCACGACTCGCATCATGCACATCGTCGCCTGGCTGCTGACCCAGCGCGCGGTGGAAAGCGGCGAGATCGCGCTTCGCGACGGTCGCCGTCCGGAACGGCGTCTGGGCCATGCGCAGGAAAGCGACCCGGAAATCGTCGCCCGCCTGCCCGAAGCGGCACAGCGGCTGGTGAGCGCCAGCACCGATCTGTACGCGCGGGTGAAGCGGTTGGACGAAGGCAGCCTGATCGAGGAGCCGGCCGCAAGTCCGGCGCGTGCCCTGATGGGGCGGCTCGAACGCGGCCTTGGAGGCCAGGTCGCCTAACTGCTAGCATCCTCGCCGATGCACAGCTTCACCTTCAAACCCGGGCCCACCGTCATCGCCGGCGCCGGCAAGGCGACCGACCTGGCCGCGCTCCTGCCCCCCGGCCCCACCCTGTTCGTCACCGACACCCAGCTGATCGAACTCGGCCTCACCGGCGCCTGCCGTGAAGCGCTTGCGCAGGCGGAGCGCTCGCCGGTGGTCTTCGACGCTGTCGAGGCCGATCCGTCCCGGGCCACGCTTGAGCAAGCCGTCGAAGCCGGGCGGGCGGCCGGCGTGCGCTCCGTCGTCGGTTTCGGCGGCGGCAGTCCGATGGACGTCGCCAAGCTGGCCGCTTACCTGCTCGGCTCCGGGGACGATCTTGACGGCATCTGGGGAGTCGACAACGCCAAGGGGGCGCGCCTTCCGCTGGCGCTGGTTCCGACGACTGCGGGGACCGGGTCCGAAGCCACGCCGATTTCGATTATCACCTGCGACGGCGGAGTGAAGATGGGCGTCGTGTCGCGGCCGCTGGTCGCCGACTGGGCGGTGCTCGATGCCGAACTGACGCTTGGCCTGCCCCGCCACGTCACTGCCGCCACCGGCATCGACGCAATGGTCCATGCGATCGAGTCCTATACTTCGGCGCGGCTGAAGAACCCGATGTCCGACCAGCTTGCCCGCCAGGCACTGCAGCTGCTCGGCGGCAACCTGCTCACCGCCTGCGAAGAGCCGGGCAACGTGGCGGCACGCGAGGCGATGCTGCTTGGCGCCCATCTTGCCGGGCTGGCCTTTGCCAACGCACCCGTCGCTGGCGTCCACGCCCTCGCCTATCCGCTCGGCGGGCTGCACCATTTGCCGCACGGCGTCAGCAACGCGCTGATGCTGCGCCACGTGCTCGCCCATAACAGCGAGGCCGCACGCGACCATTATGCCGAGCTGGCCGAAGTCCTCGTCCCCGATTGCGCCGGACAAGGCAGCCAGGCGCGCGCCGCGTTGCTGATCGAAACGCTCGACGACCTTGCGACCCGCTCCGGTATCCCGCTGCGCCTGCGCGACTATGGTATCGCGTTCGAAGAGGCGCCGCGGCTGGCAAGCGAGGCGATGAAACAGGAGCGTCTGTTGATCAACAATCCCTGTCCGATCGATGAGACCGACGCCCGGCGCCTCTACGAGGCCGCCTGGTGAGCCGCGAGACTCCGGCCCGGCGCGACGAGTTCGCCGTGTGGCGCGACATCTCCACACGCTGGGCCGACAACGATGTCTACGGACACGTCAACAACACCGTCTATTACACGTGGTTCGACACGGCGGTGAACAGCTGGCTGATCGAACAGGGCATGCTCGACATCATCGGCGGCAACCCGGTCGGACTCGTCGTCGAGACGCGGTGCAGCTATTTCGCGCCGCTATCTTATCCGCAGGCGGTCGAGGCCGGGCTGCGCGTCGCCAAGCTCGGCACGTCGAGCATTCGCTATCGTATCGGCATCTTCGCCAAGGGCGCGGATAGCGCGGCGGCGCAGGGCGATTTCGTCCATGTTGTGGTTGATCGGCAATCGCGGCGGCCGGTACCGATCCCCGATCAGTGGCGCACGAAACTGGACGCGATCAGCTAGCGCACAGCCGCGCTTTGGCGGCGGCATATTCCGCGACCAGCGTGTCGATGTACGCACCGGCGCCCTGTACCTTGCGGATGGCACCGATGCCCTGCCCCGATCCCCAGATATCGCGCCACGCCTTGGCCTTGGTCGATCCGTCCGACCCGAAGCCGGTCGGCAACGCCTCGAGCTTGTCGAGCGCGTCCGGATCGAGCCCGCTGCGTTCAATCGACGAGCGCAGGTAATTGCCCGGTATCCCGGTAAACAGCGCACTGTTGACGATGTCGGCGGCCCCGCCTTCGACGATGGCATTGCGGTAATCGTCGCTGCAGCGCGCTTCGGGCGTGGCGATGAACGGAGACCCGATATAGGCGAAGTCCGCGCCCATCGCCTGCGCCGCGAGCACGCCCTGCCCGGTCGCGATCGATCCCGACAGCAACAGCGGCCCGTCGAACCATTCGCGGATCTCGTGGATCAGCGCGAACGGCGACCAGCGCCCGGCATGACCCCCCGCCCCGGCGGCGACCGCAATCAGTCCGTCGGCGCCCTTTTCGATCGCCTTGCGGGCGAAGCGGTTGTCGATGATGTCGTGCAGTGTGATCCCGCCCCAGCCGTGGACCGCGTGATTGAGTTCCTCGCGCGCTCCGAGCGAGGTGATGACGATCGGCACCTTCCACTTGGCGCACACGGCCATGTCCTCGTCGAACCGGTCGTTGGTGCGGTGGACGATCTGATTGACCGCGAACGGCGCCGATGGCCGGTCGGGATTGGCCTTGTCGTGCGCGGCCAGCGCCTCGGTAATCTCGTGCAGCCATTCGTCGAGTTGCGAGGCGGGCCGGGCGTTAAGCGCGGGAAAGCTGCCGACGATGCCGGCGCTGCATTGCGCGATGACAAGCTGCGGATTGGAAATGATGAACAGGGGGGCCCCGACGACGGGGATGCGCAGGCCGGATAAAATGGATGGAATGCTCATGTCGCTCCCCGGTTGAGCGCCCGTGTTAGCCGCGCTCGCCGATGGGGGGAAGGAACAGCGGCTTGCCGTCGATATTTCCCGGCGGAGAATAGCGGCAGATCAGCCAGTCGATGCCCTTGGCGCGATGCACGGCGCAGCCGACGCGCGTCGTCGAAGGCCACATCATCGTCGTGTAATGGCCCACGTCCATCCAGTTTCCGGTGGTGCTGACGTTGGGATAGATGCCGGACCGGAAATAGCGCCGCTCGTCGACGAAGGTGCGGATCATCTGCTCCGGGGTGAAGGCACCGGCCGTCCCCATCCACAGGTTCTCACGCTGGCCCGGACGGCTTTGCTTTGGCGAATGCTGCAGCGTGCCGATGGCCGCCAGCGTCGGCCCATAAGCGGCGGCGGACGATGCCAGCAGCGGGTCCCAGGCGAGGGGCGCAAGGCCCATCGATGCGCGGGCGGCGTTATGGGCGGCAAGCAGGCGAGCGCTGATCGGGTCGAGCGGCTGGGCCGCGGCGGGGGGCGCTAGCGCCAGTGCGGCGGCGGAGGCAGCGAACGTTCGAGCAAGGGCCTTCATCACGACCTCCCCCAAAGCGAGCGGCGATCTTAGGCTGCGGCCCTCGCCAGCCACGGAGCATAAAATTCCCGCAGCATCTGCACAACGACCTGCGGATCGTCCTGGCTGTTGACCCGGTTGCGCAGTTCCGCCGATCCGGGCAGCCCCTTGGTATACCAGCCGATGTGTTTGCGCGCGAGATTGACGCCGGTGTGCCGTCCGTACAGCTCCAGCATTTCGTCATACTGGCTGAGCATCGTGTCGAGCTGCTGGTCGAGCGTCGGATCGGTCCAGGCGGCGCCGTCGACCAGCTCCGCCATCGCCTGCGCCAACAGCCACGGCCGCCCGTAGGCGCCGCGGCCGATCATTACCCCGTCGGCAGCGGATTGCTCCAGCGCGGTGCGCGCGTCGTCGACCGAATTGATGTCGCCGTTGACGATCACCGGCACCGACACCGCCTCCTTGACGCTGCGCACGAAGCTCCAGTCGGCACTGCCCTTGTACATCTGGCAGCGGGTGCGGCCGTGAATGGTGATCAGTCTGACGCCAAGGTCCTCGGCAATGCGCGCCAGTTCCGGCGCGTTGAGGCTGGCATGGTCCCAGCCCATGCGGGTCTTGAGCGTCACCGGAAGGTCGACGGCCTTGACCGTCGCTTCGATCAGCTTCGCGGCCAGCGGCAGGTCGCGCATCAGCGACGAGCCGGCATAGCCGTTGACGACCTTCTTGACCGGGCAGCCCATGTTGATGTCGATGATCGCCGCGCCGCGCTGCTCGTTGAGCTTGGCGGCTTCGGCCATGACGTGCGGCTCGCACCCAGCCAGCTGCAGCGACACCGGCTGCTCCGCCGGGTCCCACAACGCCTTCTGCAGCGACTGGCGGGTTTCGCGGATCATCGCCTGGCTGGCGATCATCTCGCTGACCGTCAGCCCGGCGCCGAACCGCTTCACCACCCGCCGGAACGGCAGGTCGGTGACGCCTGTCATCGGCGCCAGGATTACCGGCGCGTCGATCCGCACGGGACCGATGGAAATGGGGTTCAGCATCGCCATGGAAGGGCGCCAGATAATGGATCAGGCCTTGGCGGACAAGGCGAGCGGGCCTAGACGCCCGCCCCGTGACCACCACGGCCCTCATCGTCGCCGCCGGCAAGGGCGAGCGCCTCGGCGGCGGATTGCCCAAGCAATATCGCTTGCTTGGCGGCAAGCCGGTGCTGCGCCGGGCGATCGAAGCCTTGATCGGCCATCGCGCGATCGACGCTGTGCGCGTGGTCATCGGCCCCGGGCAGCAGGACCTCGCAGCCGCTGCTCTGGCCGGGCTCGACGTCGGCAGGCCGATCGAAGGCGGCGCCGAGCGGGCGGATTCGGTCCGCGCGGGTCTGGCCCAGTTGTCCGGGGACGCCGTTCTGGTCCACGACGCCGCCCGCCCCTTCTGCCCGCCGGCGGTGATCGACCGGCTGCTCCCACCGCTGGAATTTTTCGACGGCGCGGCACCGGTACTCGCCGTCGGCGACACGCTCGCTCGGGCTACCGACACGCTGGGCGAGCCGGTCGACCGCACTGGCATGGTCCGGGTGCAGACTCCGCAGGCCTTTCGCCTGGATGCCCTGCGTGCCGCTTATGCCGCCTGGTCAGGCGATGCGCCGACCGACGAGACTACGGTGGCTCGGGCAGCAGGCCTCAAGGTGGCGACAGTGCAAGGGGACACGGCGCTGGAAAAGATCACCGAGCCCGCGGATTTCGAGCGTGCCGAACAATGGCTCGCCTCGCGGCTGGTGGCCCGCACCGGCATGGGTTTCGACGTCCACGCATTCGAAGGCGACGGCCCGCTGATGATGGGTGGCATAGAAGTTGCGCACCCGCGCGGCCTGGCCGGACATAGCGACGCCGACGTGGTTCTTCACGCCCTCACCGATGCCTTGCTCGGGGCGGCGGCGCTTGGCGATATCGGCCTCCACTTCCCGCCCTCGGACGATCGCTGGAAAGGCGCCTCTTCGGACATTTTCCTCGCCCACGCCGTCGGCCTGATCCGCGAACGCGGCGGCATCGTCGATCATCTCGATTGCACGGTGATCTGCGAATCCCCGAAAATCGGGCCGCTGAGGGAGCAAATGCGGGCGCGGATCGCTGACATTGCAGGAATGACGCTGTCACAGATCAGCATCAAGGCGACGACGACCGAGCGGCTGGGCTTTACCGGCCGCGGCGAGGGGATCGCCGCACAGGCCATCGCTAGCATCCGGATGGAGAGCGCGGGATGAGCGACTGGCTGTTGCCCGACAAATTGTACGACAAGGCCAAGGAAGTGGTCGAAGCCAATCGCGCCGCCGGCCGCCACGTCGCCGTCGCCGAAAGCTGCACCGGCGGCTTGGTTTGCGCCGCGCTGACCGAAATCCCCGGATCGTCGGAAATGTTCGAAGCCGGTTACGTCACTTATTCCAATGCCTCGAAGATCGACGATCTGGGGGTCAGCCAGGACGTCGTCGAAACCTTTGGCGCGGTCAGCGTCGCTACCGCATGGGCTATGGCGCGCGGCGCACTGGCGGCTTCCAAGGCAGACGTCGCGGTGGCCATTACCGGCATTGCCGGCCCCGGCGGAGGCAGCCCCGGCAAGCCGATCGGCACCGTCGTCTTCGCCCGTGCCGAGCGCGATGCCGACCCGTCGCAGATTGTTGCCGACCAGAAATTGTTCGACGCGACCACCCGGTCGGACGTGCGGCTTCAGGCGGCGCTTTGCGCGCTTGAGCTGTTGATGCCGTAAAGTTCGGCGGCGCGTTTTTCGAACGCACTCGTCATCTGCCGCAACGCGCGGTCGAACATCTGCCCGGCAAGGCTTTCGAACAGCCGCGACTTGAAGGCGAAATCGACCGAAAAGTGCACGTCCGTCCCGCCGCCGGCGGCTGGTTCGAATTGCCATTCGTTGTGCAGGAACTTGAGCGGCCCCTCGATATAATCGACGCAGATGCGGTTCGGGCGCTCCTTCACGACGCGGCTGGTGAAGCGCTCCTTGAAGGCGCTGAACCCGACGACCAGGTCGGCAATCGTTTCCCGCTCGCTCGACGAGCGGATGCGCACCGCGACCACCCAGGGCAGGAATTCGGCGTAACGCCCGACGTCCGCGACCATGTCGAACAATTGTTCAGGCGTGTACGGAAGATGGCGCGTTTCCGAATGGCGCGGCATCAGCCCTTCGCGAGCTCCAGCTGCGCGGCGCGATTGGCCTGCATCCGCTTGAAATCGTCGCCCGCATGATAGCTTGAGCGGGTCAGCGGCGACGCCGCGACCAGCAGGAAGCCCTTGGCGCGGGCAATCGCGGCATATGCGTCGAACGCTTGCGGGGTGACGAAATCCTCGACCTTCGCGTGGCGCGGCGTCGGCTGCAGATATTGGCCCATGGTCAGGAAATCGACCCCGGCGGAGCGCATGTCGTCCATCACCTGGTGCACTTCCAGCCGCTGTTCGCCCAGCCCGACCATCACGCCCGACTTGGTGAAAATACGCGGGTCGTGCCGCTTGACCTGCTCGAGCAGGCGCAGCGACGCGTAATAGCGAGCGCCCGGCCGGATGGTCGGATAAAGCCGCGGCACCGTCTCCAGGTTATGGTTATAGACGTCGGGCCCGGCCTCGACGATCGCCTCCACCGCCTTCTCGCTCTTGTTGCGGAAATCGGGGGTGAGGATTTCGATCGTAGTCTGCGGCGTGTTGCGGCGCAGCGCCTCGATCACCTTGACGAACTGGCTGGCGCCGCCGTCCGGCAGGTCGTCGCGATCGACCGACGTGATGACGATATGTTCAAGGCCAAGCTCCGCAGCCGCGGTGGCGACATGCTCGGGCTCCAGCGCATCGACGGCGCGCGGCATGCCTGTCTTCACGTTGCAGAAGGCGCAGGCGCGCGTGCACGTGTCGCCCAGGATCATCACCGTCGCATGCTTCTTGGTCCAGCATTCGCCGATGTTGGGACAGGCCGCTTCCTCGCACACGGTGGCGAGATTTAGGTCGCGCATCAGCTTGCGCGTGGCGTGATAACCGGGGCTGACCGGCGCCTTGACGCGGATCCAGTCGGGCTTGCGCTGCCGCGGGGGAACGGGTGCAGGGGCGTTCATGCCCGCCAGATAGCGATCCGATCCCCCGCTTGCCAGCCCTGAGCCCCCGCTTTAGCGACGGCACCATGCCAAGATTTACCCGCCTGATCGAAGGCTATCGCCGATTCCGCAAGGACGAATGGCCCAACGAGCGCAATCGCTGGAGCGAGCTGGCCGAAGGGCAAAGTCCCAAGGTCATGGTCATTGCCTGTTCCGATAGCCGGGTCGACCCGGCGCAGATTTTCGACACCAATCCCGGCGAGATCTTCGTCGTTCGCAATGTCGCCAACCTTGCCCCGCCCTTCGAGACCACGCCGGGCCGGCATGGCGTTTCCGCGGCGCTGGAATTCGCGGTGACACAGCTGGAGGTCGAGGAAATCCTGGTCCTCGGTCACGGATCCTGCGGGGGCTGCGCGGCGGCGCTAAGCGGTAAATTCGACGATGCGCCGTCAGGCGAAGGGCGGTTCATCGCCAACTGGGTCTCGATGCTTCACGATACCCGCGATCGCGTCCGGGCTCGGCATTCGCACATCACGGCCGACGCCATCCTGGAAATGGAATGGGAAGCCGTGAAGCTCAGCCTGGCGAACCTGCGAACCTTTCCGTGGATCGCGGAGCGCGAAAAAAATGGGCGCCTGAAACTTCATGGCGCCCATTTTTCTATTTCAGAAGGTCGTTTGTACGTGTTGGACGAGGCGGAAGACAGCTTCCGCCCCGTCTGAACACCCCGCTAGAAACTAGCAGCGGACCTTATAGTCGTAGTGCGGCTGACCGTACTGATCGACGTAATAGCAATAGCCGCGCGTATCGCGGTAATATTGGCGGTTGTTGACGACCGCACCGAGAACGCCGCCGAGAACGGCGCCGGCGATGGCACCTTCGACCGTGCTGACACCCGGAATGACCGCACCGGCGATGGCGCCGGCTGCGCCGCCGAGAGCGGCACCGCCAGCAGCGCGCTGACCGGTTCCGTTGTTATAATACGGGTCGTTGTAGCCGTAGCCGCTGCCGTAGCCGCTGCCATACGGATTGGTGGCGCAGCCGGTGACGGCGATGCTGCCGGCAACCGCGGCCATGATTGCAAACTTCTTCATAATCCTAGTCCTCCAGACTTCGAACTCCCAGTGATGGTCTAGTGCTTGAGAAAGCGTTTCGTTCCCGCAGCGATTCGTTAAGAGGGCCGGAAGGAAGGGATTCGGTGCATGAGCAACGGTAACGGCAGCGGCCTGGACGCGAATATCGCGCTGCTGATCGACGCGGACAACGCTTCGCCGGAGCATCTTGACGAGGTGCTGCTGGTGCTTGGCGAGTTGGGCGCGATCAACATCCGCCGTGCCTACGGCAATTGGGCGAAGGCCAGCCTCAAGGGCTGGGGCGATCTGTCCGGCCTTCATTCGATCGTGCCGATGCAGCAGTTCGACGTGGTCAAAGGCAAGAGCGCGACAGACATGCGCATGACGATCGACGCGATGGACCTGCTCTATCGTGGCAGCATCGATGGCTTCGGCATCATGTCGTCGGACAGTGACTTCCTGCCGCTTGCCCAGCGCATCCGCGAAGACGGGCTGCCGGTGTACGGCTTCGGAACGGCCAAGACACCGCTCGGCTTTCGCCAGGCATGCACGCGCTTTTTCGATGTTGCCGCGTTGGCCGCCAACCAGCCGGATCCAGACGAAACGCCCGAATCCACCGACACGTCGGTCGACGATGCTCTGCTCGAGGTCCTCGGCCATGCGTACAAGGCGTCGGAACGCGACGAGGACGGTTACACGACGCTGTCGGAACTGGGCCAGCGGGCCAAGGCTGTGTCGAGCTTCGCCACGCGCAATTACGGTTACACTCGCCTCTCCGACCTGCTTCGCGCGATTCCCAATTTCGACGTCAAGACAGGCGGCGACGGCCGGCTGCGCGTCAAGCGCCTGCGCTAGCGGAACCGCCCCCCTCTCCTGCCCGTTGCGAACCGCAACAGATAAGGAGAATTTCGATGGGTAACGAGCAAGAGCTCAAGTCCGATTTCTGGGATGCGCTGGACGATTCGCCGTTCATGATGCTTGGCCTGAAAGGGTCCGGCATGACGCGCCCGATGACGGCTCAGGTCGACGATCAGAAGGATATCTATTTCTTCGCTTCGAAAAGCGAGGAACTGGTCAAGGACCTCGGCACCTCCGGCGACGCCATCGCCGCTTATGCCAGCAAGGGCCATGACTTCTTCGCGTCGGTGAAGGGCCGGCTCGAAGTGTCCAACGACCGCGCCAAGATCGACGAGCTCTGGAATCCCATGGTCGCGACCTGGTACAAGGACGGCAAGGAGGACCCCGACCTCGTTCTGCTCCGCCTTGCGGACCCCACCGCCGACGTGTGGAAATCCGACGGCACGTCGCTGCTCAAGACCGTGTGGCTCAAGCTTACCGGCGGAGACCCGGGCGAACAGCTCGACAACGACAACCGCGCGGAAGTCGCTCTCTAGAGACTTACTGCACTACACGCTCGCTTACGGGCGGCAGAGCCGACCCGAAGCGAGCGTTTTCGCACGTTCGGCCGCGGCATCGTTGACTCTCCGGCAGGCGCAGCGAATGCACTAAAGATGGGGACCGGGATCTTCATCGTCTCCCTCGATTGCGAGGGGAAATGGGGGATGACGCGTGAGGGCGATCCCGGCCATGCGCATTTGACCGACGCGGGACTCGCGGAAGCCTATCGAACGTTGCTGTCGACGTTCGCGCGTTACGACATTCCGGCTACGTTCGCCTTCGTCATGGCGCTCGCGCTCGATCGCGACGCGTTTGCCGCAATCGCGCCGACATATCCCGGACTAGAATTCTACATTGCGGACATGAAGGCCGGCCGCTCGGAAGGCTGGCACCTTCCGCGCACGTTCGGAGAGGTACGCGCCGACGGCCGCCACGAGATTGCCAGCCACGGCTTCATCCATCGGCCGCTCGACGACGGTGCCTATATCGACGCTGATCTTGCCGCTGCGCAACATGCGGCCGCAGGGCTCGGCCTGCATCCGACAACCCTTGTCTATCCGCGGAATCTGGTTGGCCATGTGGACCGTCTCGCGCAACATGGCTTCATTGGGTATCGCGAACAGCGGCAGCGTCCGGCCGGCGTCGCGGGACGGCTGGCTGGAATCGCTGCTGAATTCGATATCCGCCCCAAGGCGCAGCCGATCAAGGCCAAGACAAACGGGGTCGTTCCGATTCCCTGCGGCCATTTCGTGAACTGGCGCTTCGGCGCGCGTCGCCGCGTGCCGATATCGGTAACGTCAGCACGCTTGCGGAACTTGGTGAAGGACGCGGCACGTACCGGTCGCGTCGCACACCTCTGGTTGCATCCGCACAACATCGCCACCGCGCCCGACACCGCAGTCGCGCTGGAAGCCGCGTTGGCGCAAGCGCGCAGCGACGCCGACCGGGGCCGGCTGCGCATCCTGACGCAGGAGCAATATTGCCGCGAGGTTGCGGCTAGCGGGTGAGCCGGCGGTAGGTTGTGCGGTGCGGGCGGGTCGCTTCCTCGCCCAGGCGGCGGACCTTGTCCTCCTCATAGGCAGCAAAATTGCCCTCGAACCATTCGACGTGGCTGTCGCCTTCGAAGGCCAGGATATGGGTCGCCAGCCGGTCGAGGAAGAAGCGGTCGTGGCTGATGACCACGGCGCAGCCGGCGAAATTCTCGATCGCCTCTTCCAGTGCACCGAGCGTCTCGACGTCGAGATCGTTGGTCGGCTCGTCGAGCAGCAGGACGTTGCCGCCGCGCTTGAGCATCTTGGCGATGTTGACCCGGTTGCGCTCGCCGCCCGACAATTTGCCGACGTTCTTCTGCTGGTCCGGCCCCTTGAAGTTGAAGGCGCCGACATAGGCCCGCGTCGACTGGTCGTGACCGTTGACCTTCATGTAATCGAGCCCGTCGGAGATTTCTTCCCACACGTTCTTCGACCCGTCGAGATGGTCGCGGCTCTGGTCGACGTAGCCAAGATGGACCGTCGGGCCGACATCGACCGACCCGCTGTCCGGCTGTTCCTGCCCGGTGATGATCTTGAACAGCGTCGACTTGCCGGCGCCGTTGGGGCCGATGACGCCGACGATTCCGCCCGGCGGCAGGGTGAAGGTAAGGTCTTCGAACAGCAATTTGTCGCCATAAGCCTTGGAGACGTTGTTGATCTCAATGACCTTGCCGCCAAGGCGCTCCGGCACCTGGATCAGTATCTCGGACTTGCCCGGCTTGCGGTTCTCCTGCGACGCCACAAGCTGGTCGAACTTGGCGATACGCGCCTTGGACTTGGCCTGCCGCCCCTTGGGCCCCTGCCGGATCCATTCGAGTTCGTCCTTGATCGCCTTCTGGCGGCCGGACTCCTCGCGATCCTCCTGCTCCAGGCGCTTGGCCTTCTTCTCCAGGTAGGTCGAATAATTGCCCTCGTAAGGGAAATATTTTCCGCGATCGAGTTCGAGGATCCAGCCGACGACGTTGTCGAGGAAGTAGCGGTCGTGGGTGATCATCAGCACCGCGCCGGCATATTCCTTGAGATGCTGCTCGAGCCACTGGACGCTTTCCGCGTCGAGGTGGTTGGTCGGTTCGTCGAGCAGCAGGATCGATGGCTTCTGGATCAGCAGGCGGGTGAGCGCGATGCGGCGCTTTTCGCCGCCCGACAGCTTGTCCACCGACCAGTCGCCCGGAGGACACCGCAGCGCCTCCATGGCCACTTCCAGCTGGTTATCGAGCGTCCAGCCGTCGACCGCGTCGATCTTGCCCTGAAGCTCGCCCATTTCCTCCATCAGCGCGTCGAAGTCGGTATCGTCCTTGGGATCGCCCATTTCCGCCGAGATGGCGTTGAAGCGGTCGACCATGTCGGCGACGTCCCGGGCACCGTCCTTGACGTTCTCCAGCACCGTCTTCGACGAGTCGAGCTCCGGCTCCTGAGGCAGATAGCCGACGGTGACGTTCTCGCCCGGCCAGGCCTCGCCCTGATATTCGGTATCGATACCCGCCATGATCTTCATCAGCGTCGACTTGCCGGCGCCGTTGGGGCCGACGATGCCGATCTTGGCGCCGTGATAGAATTGCAGGTTGATATGGCTAAGCACCGGCTTCGCGGCGCCGGGGAAGGACTTGGTCATGTCCTTCATCACATATGCATATTGGGCGGCCATGGGGTCGCTTCGATCCTTCAGGAATATGGGAACGCTGCGCCAGTTAGTGGGTCGAGCGCGGTTTTTCTAGTCGCGTCCGGCCATCTCCGCGGCATCGGCAAAGCGATAATCGCTGAACTGGGCGCGGATATCCTTCTTGCTCAGCTTGCCGGTGGCGCTGTGCGGCAGCGCGTCGACGAACTCGATTGCGTCGGGCATCCACCATTTCGCGACGTTGGCGCGCAAATGTTCGCGGATCGCCTCTTCGCCGACATCGCTGTCCTTGCCGCGCACGACCAGCAGCAGCGGCCGTTCATCCCACTTGGGGTGCGGAATGCCGATCGCCGCCGCCTCGGCCACGCCGGGACAGCCGACTGCGGCATTTTCAAGGTCGATAGAGCTGATCCATTCGCCGCCCGACTTGATCACGTCCTTGGCGCGATCGGTGATTTGCATGGTTCCGTCGGGATGAAGGACGGCGACGTCGCCCGTGTCGAACCATTGTTCGTCGTCGGTCGCATCCTCCTCGGCCTTGAAATAGCGCTTCACCACCCATGGCCCGCGCGCTTGCAAACGGCCGGACGACATGCCGTCGCGCGGCTGGACGCGGCCTTCGTCATCGACCACGCGGAGCTCGATCCCGAATGGCACCGCGCCCTGCCGAGCGATCATCTCCACCTGATCGTCGTCGGACAATTGATCGAAGCCGCGCGGCGGCGCGCCACAGGTGCCGATGGGCGACGTCTCGGTCATGCCCCAGGCGTGACCGACGTCGACCCCGCGATCGCGTAGCCAGCGGATCATCGCCCGCGGCGCAGCCGACCCACCAATGGTCACCTTCTCCAGCACGCCCAGCTTTTCGCCGGTGCGCTCGATATGTTCGATCATCGTCAGCCAGACGGTCGGCACACCCGCCGAGTGGGTCACTTTCTCCTCGCGAAAGAGGCGGCACATCACGTCGGGCCGGTAATCTGCCGACAGCACCAGCTTGGCGCCCGTCGCCGGCGCGGCCCACGGCACGCCCCAGGCGTTGGCGTGAAACATCGGCACGATGGGCAGCACGACCGACTGTTTCGACAAGCCCATGATGTCAGGGCTGATCTGCGCAAACGTGTGCAGCATCGTCGAGCGATGCTCGTAAAGGACGCCTTTGGGATTACCGGTGGTACCGGAGGTGTAGCACAGGCCGCACGGGTCGCGCTCATCGCCCTCCGGCCAGACGTAATCGCCGTCTTCCGTATCGATCCAATCCTTGAACCCGGTCTCGCCCTCGGCGGGATCCATGCAGATATACTGTTCGATGGTCGTCCACCGCGGCTTCATGGCCTCGACCAGCGGCGTGAAGGCGCGGTCGTAGAACAGGATGCGGTCTTCGGCGTGGTTGGCGATATATTCCAGCTGGTCGGGGAACAGCCGCGGGTTGATGGTGTGCAACACCCCGCCCATCCCGCAGGTGCCATACCAGGCGATCAGGTGATGGACGTGGTTCATCGCCAGCGTGGCCACACGGTCGCCCTTGCGAATGCCGAAATTTTCCAGCTTTTGCGCCAGCTTGCGCGCGTCCCTGGCGACATCGCGCCAGGTCGTTCGAGTGACGTTGCCGTCCGCCCATGCGGTAACGATCTCGCCGTCGCCATGCTCGCGCTCGGCATGATCGACCAGCCGAGTGACGCGCATCGGCCAGTCCTGCATTGCGCCTAAAAGTCCCATCATCTCCCTCTCCGCCATGCATCATGACGGAAAAGAAGCGCCGGGCAAGGGACCTAGAAGGGCAGCTTGAATCCCGGCGGCAGCGGAATGCCGCTGGTCATCTTCTGCATTTCCGGACCGGCGGCAGCGTCGGCCTTGGTCTTGGCGTCGTTGATCGCGGCGGTGACGAGGTCCTCGACCATCGACTTTTCCGACGGTTGCAGCAGGCTTTCGTCGATCTCGACACCCAGGATACGGCCTTTTGCCGTGGCGCGGACCTTGACCAGCCCGCCGCCAGCAGCGCCCTCGACCTCGATCTTGTCGAGATTGTCCTGGGCCTTCTGCATTTCGGCCTGGACCTCCTGGGCCATCTTCATGATCTCGTCGAGGTTCGGCATCTCGGGCATTTCAGGCACCTTTGTTGAGTGAGAAGGATTCCAGTTCGGCATCGGGGAAGGCATCGAAGGCCGACCGCACCGCCGTGTCCTGAAGTACTGACGCGCGAACCTGTTCCTCCGCCATCTTTTCCTGCTCCAGCAGCGACGGCTCGGCCGCCTCGTCGGCAACGGTGACGGTCCACGCCGCCCCGGTCGCTTCCTTGAGCACCGCGGCGACATCGCGCGGCCAGTCGGCGCCTAAAGGCCGCCGCGGCTTCACCACCAGCTCCGGCGGGGCATAGCGGACGACCCCGACCTGATCGTGCAACTGGACCGCCAGCTGGTGCTTGCCATGCTCCTCGACGCGCTCGACCAGCGCCCGGAAATCGGCCGGCAAGGCTGTAGCAGCAGCAGCAGACGGTGCCGGGTCGGGCTTTGCCGCCGCGGCGCCGGACGGTGCCGTGGGCGCGCCCGCCTTGGTGCCCGTGATGCGTTCGATCAGACTGGCAGGGTCCGGCAAATCGGCGGAATGAATGAGGCGCAACACGACCATCGTCGCCGCTTCCTGCGGATCAGGGGCGATAGTGACGTCACCCAGGCCCTTCAGCAGCATCTGCCACAGCCGGTGGATCTTGCCCCAGCTCAAGGCGTCGGCGAGCTTGTCCGCAAAGTCGCGCTGCTCGGCCGATAGCAGGGCTTCCGCCTGCGCCCCGGCCTTGGCACGCGTGGCGGAATGCAGGGCTTCCATTAGTTCGCGAAGGATCGAGGCCGGATCCATGCCCAAGTCATGCGCCTCGTCCAGCGAGCTCAGCGCACCCGGCACGTCGCCCTGCAGGATCAGCTCAAGCAGGTCGCGGATGCGGCCGCGATCGGCCAGGCCGAGCATGTCGCGAACCTGGTCGGCGGTCACCGTCCCCGCGCCATGAGCAATCGCCTGATCGAGGATGGACAGGCCGTCGCGGGCCGAGCCTTCGGCGGCGCGAGCAATCATCGCGAGCGCGTCCGGATCGACGTCGACCCCTTCCGCCTTCGCCACCGCATCGAAATGGGCGACCAGCTTTTCGGGCGGGATGCGTCGCAGGTCGAACCGTTGCGTACGCGACAGGACCGTGACCGGCACCTTGTTGACCTCGGTCGTCGCGAACAGGAACTTAACATGCTCAGGCGGCTCCTCAAGCGTTTTCAGCAACGCATTGAAAGCATTCTTCGAAAGCATGTGAACTTCGTCGATGATGTAGATCTTGTATCGCGCGGAAACCGACGCGTAGCGCACCGCGTCGATGATCTCGCGGATATCGTCGACACCGGTATGGGACGCGGCGTCCATCTCCACCACGTCGATGTGGCGGCCTTCGGCGATGGCCCGGCAATTCTCGCACACGCCGCACGGGTCGATGGTCGGTTGCCCCTGTCCGTCCGGTCCGATGCAGTTGAGCGCCTTGGCGATCAGCCGCGCCGTCGACGTCTTGCCGACGCCGCGTACGCCGGTGAGCAGGAACGCGTGGGCAATGCGGCCGCGATCGATGGCATTGGCCAGCGTCCGTACCATCGCGTCCTGGCCGATCAGCTGGTCGAAGCTTTGCGGCCGGTATTTGCGCGCCAGCACCCGATAGGGCGAAGCTGCGGCCACTTCGGGCAGGTCCAGTCCAAGAGCGGGCGATTCGTCGGTCATCGCTCCCGTTCTACGCATCGCGGCGGCGCATTGCGAGCGGTTGCCTCTGCGCGAATTCGCCCCCATATGGCCCGCGGGAGCCGGGCGGACGGGGCTGTCGCCAACCTGGTCAGGTCCGGAAGGAAGCAGCCACAACGATTCCGTCCCGGGTCGTTCCGGTTCCCACCCCAGCCCTAGCCGCGGAGCCAGTTCCGGGCCGCCGGCGGAATGCGGACGCTAAGGCTTTCCATCTCGTCAGTCAGGAAGATCTGGCATGCCAGCCGCGACGTGCGCGTCGCATGGGCGGCGAAATCCAGCATGTCCTCTTCCTCGTCGCTTGCCGCGGGCAAGTTCGCGAAGTCAGCGGTGTCGACGATGACGTGGCAAGTGGAACAGGCCATCATCCCTTCGCACGCTCCTTCCAGCGGCTGCTTGGCCGCCCAGGCAACGTCCAGCAGCCGGTCGCCCGCCTTGGCGTCGACTTCACGGTCCAATGTGCCGTCGGCCTTGTAGAAACGCACCCTAGTCACGCGGCAAAGCGCTCCTGAGCCCGTGCGGCCTCGTCGATGCGGCCGATCGCGTCCACAAGCTCCGCCTCAGTCGTATAGCGGCCGAAGCCAAGGCGGATGGACGCGCGGGCGTCCCGGTCGCTCAGACCGATTGCTCGCAGTACGTGGCTTGGCCGTCCGGAACCGCTGGCACAGGCACTGCCCAGCGACATGCAGATGTCCCGTAAGTCCGACAAAAGCCGTGCGCTATCAAGACCTTCTCGCCTGATATTGAGATTGCCTTGATAACGTCGATCGACGCTGCCGTTGATCGCCCATTCCGGTCCAAGCGACTTCAGTGCCGCGTTCCACAAGCCTGCGACATGGGCCGCGTCGTCCTGTGCACTGTCCCGGGCCAGGCGTGCAGCTTCGCCAAAACCGACACACAAGGCGGGCGACAAGGTACCAGACCGAAGCCCCTGTTCCTGCCCGCCACCGTGGATCAGCGGCGCCGGTTCGGCGCAATCTCGCATCCACAAGGCGCCGATGCCCTTCGGTCCATGAATCTTGTGTGCCGACACGGCGACGAGGTCCGGCCCCGCCGGAATGTCGACCCGTCCAAGCGCCTGCACCGCGTCGCACAGCATCATTGCCCCGGCGGCGTGCGCAATTCGCGCGATTTCCTCCACCGGCTGGATCACGCCGATTTCGTTATTGACCAGCATCGCCGCGACCAGCGCGGTCTGGCCGTCCACGGCCGCCCGCAGCGTCTCCAGCTCGACCAGCCCGTCCGAGCCGACCGGCAGGTAGGTGACCTCCACCCCCTGCCCTTCGAGCCAAGCACAGCTGTCGAGCACCGCGGCATGTTCGGTCCCCAGGGTTACGATGCGCCGTCTCTCGGGTCCCGCTCTCTCCAGCGTGCCCTTGATGGCCCAGTTGAGCGCTTCGGTCGCGCTGCCGGTAAAAGCCAGAGAGCCGCCCGGCAGGCCGATTGCGCCCGCGACCTGTTGCCGCGCCACGTCGATCGTCGCCGCCGCCTCCCGCCCCCAGCGCGAGGGAGAATGTGGGTTGGCGAACTTGTCCTCGATCCACGGCCGCATCGCCGCCGCGACTTCCGGGGCGACCGGCGTGGTTGCCTGGTAATCGAGATAGATCATGCCGCTCGGGCCGAACCGCGCGCCGCGATCCGGCGCCATTCGTCGACAAAGGCGTCCACGTCCGCCTCGCCGGTAGCAGGGCCGAAGCTGACGCGGAGCACCGAGCCGGCAAGGTCGGCGGCAATTCCCATCGCCTTCAGCACGTCGCTGTCCTTCATCTTGCCGCTGGAACAGGCGCTACCCGCGCTGACCGCGAAGCCGGCAAGATCGAATTGGGCCAGCAGGCTCGCCTGGCCGATGCCCGGCAACGCCACGGAGCCGATGTTGGCGATGCGCGGGCTGGTCCCAGCGATGACCACGCCGCCGCTCGCTGTGATCGCCGCGTCGAGCCGCTCTCTGAGCTTGGCCAGCCGGGGCATCGCGTCCGCGAACGCGCGGCTCTCCAGCGCTGCGGCAAAAGCCGCGCAGGCGGGCACGTCCTGCGTTCCGCGCCGATACCCCTGTTCCTGCCCGCCGACCGGCTGCAGCGTCGCCAGATCCTTGACCAGCAGCGCCCCGATGCCTGGCGGTCCGCCGAACTTGTGCGCGGAAATGGCGATGAAGTCGGCATCGGGCAGTGCGATCTTTCCGGCGCTCTGGGCGCAATCGCACAGCAGCAAGGACCCGCCTGCGCGTACCTGCTCCGCGATCTCGGCGATCGGCTGGATGACGCCGGTTTCGTTGTTGACGTGCTGGATCGCGACGAGCGCCGGTCCCGCGTCCAGCGCCGTGCCCAGCGCCGCGCCATCGATACGTCCGCCGTTGTCGACCCCCGCCACGGTCGCGTCCGCCCCCATTTCGTGCGGCACGATGGAATGTTCGGTTGCCCCGACGATGCGCCCCGGCACGCGTGCCCGGGCGGCAACGATCGCCACCGCCTCGCTGGCCCCGCTGGTGAAAATGACGTCATGCCGCCAATCCAGCGTCTGCCTGATGGTCTCGCGCGCCCGTTCCAGCGCGCCGCGCGCACGGCGGCCGTCGGCATGAGGGGAACTGGGGTTCGCCCATTCCGCCATCGCCGCGATCATCGCGTCGCGCGCCTGCGGCAGGATCGGCGTGGTCGCCGCATGGTCGAGGTAGATGCGCTTGCTCATGTCGCCGTGATCGTGTGCCGATTGCCAGTTGTACCGCCACCCCTATATAGGACGCGCCGCGGCGGCGCACCCGCCGAAGCGCCCGACCAACAGTTACGCGAGCAGCCGACACATCCATGCCTGAAGTCATTTTCCCCGGGCCGGAAGGCCGCCTTGAAGGCCGTTTCCACCCCGGACCGCGTCCGCGCGCGCCGGTCGCGATGATCCTTCATTCGCACCCGCAGGCCGGCGGGACGATGAACAACAAGCTGGTCCAGCTGCTGTACAAGGACTTCGTCCGGCGCGGCTTCGCTACCCTGCGCTTCAACTTCCGCGGCGTCGGCAAGAGCCAGGGCACGTTCGACAACGGCATCGGCGAACTGTCCGATGCGGCCAGCGCGCTCGACTGGGTGCAACAGATCCATCCCGAGGCGGAAACCACCTGGATCGCGGGCGTCAGCTTCGGCGCCTGGATCGGCATGCAATTGCTGATGCGCCGCCCGGAAATCCGCGGCTTCATCTCGATCGCGCCGCCGGCCAACATGTACGATTTCAGCTTCCTCGCCCCCTGTCCGTCCTCCGGCATCATCATCCAGGGCGAAAGCGACGAGGTTGTTACCCCAGGTGCGGTGCAGAAGCTGGTCGACAAGCTGCGCACCCAGAAGCACATCACCATCACGCACGACGTGATCCCGGGCGCCAACCATTTCTTCGCCAACGAACTCGACCTGTTGATGAAGAGCGTCGACGATTACCTCGACATGCGGCTGGCGACCGACCCCAAGCGTCCGGCTATAACGACCAAATCAGGACGTTAGCGACCAGCACCGCGGCCGCGCCGAGCATCAGCGCGCCGCGGGCCCGGTCGGCCTTGCCGAGTAGGATCCGGACGCCGGCAAAGCCGAGCAGGAAAGCGGCGATCATCGCCAGCGCCATGGCTCCGCCCGCAATCGTTCCCACCGTCACCATCCCCTTCACAAAGGCTTAACCGCTCGCGCCCCACAATAAGGGCGTGGACGCAATGCACCAGCAACAGCGGCTCGAGGAAGCCTTCGAGCGCATCGAGGAAACGATCCTGCCGTGCATCGCGATGATGCTGGAAACGCTGATCGATGCCTCCGCCAGCGTTGCGCAGCAGAGCCCCAAGGTGCTCGCCGCGGAATTGCAGACGCTCGCCGCAGAGCTTGAAGAGCTGACGCAGGCCGTCGAACGGTCCAGCCCGGTACACGTCGAACCCGGCGAGTATCGCGCGCAGGTCGGCGCCGCTTAAGCGCTCCCGACGATCCCGGCGTGTAGGTCCGGATCGATATTGCCGCCCGACAGCACGGCCACCGTCGCTTCGCCGACCCCGACCTTTCCCGCCAGCAAGGCCGCCAGCGCAACTGCGCCGCCCGGCTCGACCACCAGCTGGTGCTTGTCCCAGGCAAAGCGGATCGCTGTTTCCACCTCCGCATCGCTAACGGTCAACGCCCGGGCTCCGCGGTCCCGCAGGATGCCAAAGGTGATCGGCGACACGCGCGGGGTCTGCAGTGCGTCGCACAAGGTCGGCGGCGCATCGTCCTCCACCGGGACGATCTCGCCCTGCTTTAACGACCGGCGCATGTCGTCCCAGCCATCGGGCTCGACGATGGCGATCGCCGCGTCTGGGCAGGCCAGGGCAATGCCCGCGGACAACCCGCCGCCGCCACACGGCACCACAATGCGCTTCGTCGCGACCGGCATCTGCTCCAGTATCTCCAGCCCGACCGTGCCCTGCCCCGCGACGATCGCGGGGTCGTCGAAGCTCGGCACGACGACCAGGCCGCGCCGCTCGGCAAGTTCGTTCGCAATATCTTCGCGGCTTTCGGTCCGCCGGTCGTAGAAGACGATGTCGGCGCCATGGCTTTGCGTCGCCGCTACTTTCACCCGCGGTGCGTCGGCCGGCATGACGATGATCGCCCGTATGCCCAGCCGTTTGGCGGCAATGGCCACGCCCTGGGCGTGATTACCGGAGGAAAAGGCGACAACTCCGCCCTGGCGCTCCGCTTCGGTCAACTGCAGCAGCCGGTTGGTGGCGCCGCGCAATTTGAAGGCATGGCCGGTCTGCAGGCACTCCGCTTTCAGCCAGACGGTGTGGCCCGAAATCAACGATTCGATCAGCGGGGTGCCTACTACATGCCCGGCAATTCGCCCCGCAGCGTCACGAACATCGTCAAGGCTGACTGAATTCAAGGCAAAAATCCTTCCTTCGCAACAGCTTGGCTAGACCGTGCAACACGCGGGATCAACCGTTCGGAAACGGTAGCAATCCTTCCAAAAAATCTTGCGTATGCGGACACCCGCACATATATCGCGCGTCCGCTGCCCCATGGGACTTCCAACCGCAAGGCAGCCCTTGTTCAAAATAACTACCCGTTGGAGGTCCCTTGAATTGCTCAAGCATCATCGCCCGCTGGGGCTAGCGAACATCGCTTCCGGCTCGCGCCGGGCTTTCGACATCGCCCAAGACCGTCCGGTGCAGCCGGTGACGCTGTTGCGTCCCCATGCCGCGCACCGCGCCGCCCGCTATTTCATCGAGAAGTTTCCGGGCCGATCGCTCTATGCGGTGAAGGCGAACCCGTCGCCTGACCTGCTCAAGGTCCTGTGGGACGCCGGCATCACCCATTACGACGTCGCGTCGATGGGCGAAGTGCGGCTGGTCCGCGATACGCTGCCCGAGGCAGTGCTGTGCTTCATGCACCCGGTGAAGGCCGAAGAAGCCATTGCCCAGGCCTATCATGATTATGGCGTGCGGACCTTCAGCCTCGACACTATCGAGGAACTGGAAAAGATCGTCCGCGCCACCTCGACCGGTGGCGTCGCCCCGTCGGACCTCAACCTGTTGGTGCGCCTGCGCGTATCGTCGGAGCACGCCAAGTATAGCCTGGCGTCCAAGTTCGGCGCCGATCCGGCCGAGCTCAAGCAGCTGCTGATCGCCGCGCGTCAGGCGTCCGATGCCATGGGCATCTGCTTCCACGTCGGCAGCCAGGCGATGAGCCCGGCCGCTTATGCCGATGCGATGGGCCGCGTCCGCGACGCGATCATCGAGGCCGCCATCACGGTCGACATCGTCGATGTCGGCGGCGGTTTCCCCTCGACCTATCCGGGCATGGAGCCGCCCCCGCTGGAAAACTACTTCCAGATCATCCACTCGGCGTTCGAAGCGCTGCCGATCAGCTATTCGGCCGAACTGTGGTGTGAGCCCGGTCGTGCGCTGTGCGCCGAATATGCCAGCTTGCTGGTCCGTGTCGAAAAGCGTCGCGGCGATGAACTGTACATCAACGACGGCGCTTACGGCGCTTTGTTCGATGCGGCTCACGTCGGCTGGCGTTTCCCGGTCGCGTTGCAGCGGGATTCCAAGGCCAAGCCGGTCGGCTTCAGCTTTTACGGTCCGACCTGCGACGATCTCGACCACATGGCCGGCCCATTCGAACTGCCCGCCGACATTCAGGCCGGCGACTATGTCGAAATCGGCATGCTCGGCGCCTATGGCTGCGCGATGCGCACGCAGTTCAACGGCTTCGGCGTCGATGCCGTCGAAGTGGTCGACGACGAGCCGATGGCGACGCTGTACGGATCGAGCCGCGACGTCGCCCGTTCGAACGTCGTAACGCTGTAGCGTAATCGCCCGCCACGTGCGGGCTTGGGGTTGAGGCTGTCCCCCGCAAAGTAACGACATGCCCTTTTCGACGCTGCCCCCCACGGGACGGTGCCAATGGAGCATTTGATAAAATGACGACGGACACGCTGAACAAGGTTCAGGACACCAGCAAGGTCAACGACACCCGCAAGGCGGAGCTGTTGTCGAGCCCGGTCGAACATATCGACATTACCGATTTCGACGCCCGCCCGATCGTCGAGGCGATGGGCAAGATGAGCTTCACCAGCCGCGATCTCGCCAATGCCGCGAAGATCTACAACACGATGCTCGAGGACAAGGATTGCTCGATCATCCTGGTCATCGCCGGGTCGACCTCGGCCGGCGGCTGCATGGACCTGTACACCCAGCTGGTGAAGTCCAACATGGTCGACGCCATCGTCGCCACCGGCGCGACCATCGTCGACATGGATTTCTTCGAAGCGCTTGGTCACAAGCACTACCAGGCGAAGGAAATCCCCGACGACGACACGCTGCGCTCGCTCTACATCGACCGCATCTACGACACCTATATCGACGAAGAGCAGCTGCAGGATTGCGACCACACCATCGGCCGCATCGCCGACAGCCTTGAGCCGCGCGCCTATTCGAGCCGCGAATTCATCAAGGAAATGGGCAAGTGGCTGGCCGACGGCAACGCCAAGAAGCCCAACAGCCTGGTCCAGACCGCCTACGAACATGACGTGCCGATCTTCTGCCCGGCGTTCGTCGACTCATCGGCCGGCTTCGGCCTCGTCAAGCATCAAGTCGACGCGATGAAGCGCGGCGGCCGCTACATGGTGCTCGACGCCATCGCCGACTTCCGCGAGCTGACCGACATCAAGATCAAGGCGGGCACGACCGGCTTGCTGATGATCGGGGGCGGCGTGCCGAAGAACTTCACGCAGGACACGGTCGTCTGTGCCGAAATCCTCGGCCACGACGACGTCGAAGTGCACAAGTACGCGATCCAGATCACCGTCGCCGACGTCCGCGACGGCGCCTGCTCCTCCTCGACGCTTCAGGAAGCGGCGAGCTGGGGCAAGGTATCGACCGCGATGGAGCAGATGGTGTTCGCCGAGGCGACCAGCGTGCTGCCCCTGCTGGCGTCCGATGCCTATCATCGCGGCGCGTGGAAAAACCGCGCCAAGCGCGCTTTCGCGAAGCTCTTCGACTGACCTCGGGCGATTTGCTCGATTGAGCGCATTGCCAATTCTGAAGAAGTGAAGCACCCTCCTCCGGCATAATCCGGGGGAGGGTTTTTCATGCCGTACAGTCCAATTCTCGCGCCGGTCGTGGCGCTGGTCGCCTGGTCGCTGGTGATGCTGGTGTGGATGGCGATCGCCCGCCGCCGGGCATTCGCGAAAATGGGCATCAGGCTGGACAATATTCCGCGCGGGTCGCGCGGCGTGAACCTCGACGGCCGCGCTCCCGATGAGGCGCAATGGCCGGCGCACAACTACATCCACCTGATGGAACAGCCGACGCTGTTTTATGCCATCTGCCTGACGCTGGCGATGATGGGGTTCGGCAATGGCATCAACTACTGGCTGGCCTGGGGTTACGTCGGCCTGCGGGTCGTCCACAGCATCATCCAGGCGACGGTCAACATCGTGCCCCTTCGTCTGGCGGTTTTTGCCTTGTCGACCCTATGCCTGATGAGCCTGACGGTTCACGCGGGCTTGCGTATCCTGCACGATTGCGGGCTGATCTAGCGCGAGAAGCTGCCTGCTAGCTCGACATGGGTCGACCAGCGGAACTGGCCGACCGGCCTGACCCAGTCGAGCGCGTAGCCGCCGTCGATCAGCAATCGCGCGTCGCGGGCGAAGGTCGCCGGGTTGCAGCTGACGTACGCCACCCGGCCGACCGCCGATCCGGCAAGCTGGGCGACCTGCTGCTCCGCTCCCGCGCGCGGCGGGTCGAGGATCACGGCCTGAAAGCGACCCAGCTCAGTCGTGTCCAGCGGACGGCGATAGAGGTCCCGATGCTCGACCAGCGTCGCGGGCGACGCACGCTTCAGCGCCGCCGCGGTGTCCCGGCTGGCCTCTGCGGCATAAGCCGCGCGGGTCGCCAACGCGAATGTACCGAGCCCGGCGAACAGGTCGGCCACGGGCCGCTCTTCGCCGACGCACTCGCGCACGCAATCGACCAGCGCCGCCTCCCCGTCCTCCGTCGCCTGGAGAAACGCTCCGGGAGGAAAGGCCACATCGGCGCCTGACAGGCGGATACTGGCCGGTAACGGCTCGTACACCGGCTCCGGCCCGTCACCCGTATCGACCGCCAGCCGGGCAAGCCCCTGCGCCATGGCAAAGCCGGTCAGCGCCTCGATCGCCGCCAAGCCTTCCGCTGACACGTGGCGCAGCAGCACGTCGATACCCTGGTGCAACAGGGTCATCTGCACCTCCGCCCCGCGCTTGGGCTTGAGCAGGGTGCCCAGCAGCGCCCGCAATGGCTGGACCAAGGCGAACAGTTCGGGCCGCAATATGTGGCATTCGCGCATGTCGACGATGCGGTGTGATTTTTCGCCGTGAAAGCCGATCGCCACGCCATTGCCGAGTTTCAGCGCCTTGAGTGTCGCTCGCCGCCGCGACCGCGGTGGAGACAAATGCGGCGTGCGGATTTCGGTTTCCAGCGCATGCTGCGCCAGCGCGGTTTCCACCCGCGAAACCAGATAGTCGCGGTAGGCCGCATCGTCGGCATGCTGCAGTTGGCATCCGCCGCATTCCGGGAAATGCCGGCACGGCGGGTGCTGGTGATGCTTGCCGAAAGCCAGCGCGCCGTCCTCCAGCACCGCGTCGCCGGGGATTCCGAACGGCACATGGCGGCCGCTGGCGGTGACGCCATCGCCGCGCGCCGCGATGCGGACGACGAGTTCGCTCACAAAAGGTCGAGAGCGGACGGGATGGCCGCGGCAAGGTCGTCGGCGACCATGTGCGGCCCGGCCAGTTCGCCGGCGCGGCCGTGCAGCCACACCGAAGCGCAGGCTGCCTCGAACGCCGGAAGTCCGCGCGCGACCATCGCCGCGGCAATGCCGGCCAGGACGTCGCCCGTGCCGGCGCTGGCCAGCCACGCCGGCGCCGGCGGGGCAAAGCCGGCGCGACCGTCCGGCGATGCCACCAGCGTATCCGGACCTTTGTAAATCACGACGGCCCCCGACCGCCGGGAGGCCTCCAGCGCCTGCTCGACCTTGTTTCCTGGCAAGGTGCCGAACAGCGTCTCGAACTCGCCCGCATGCGGCGTGATGATCGCATTCTGGCCTTTGAGCCGTTCGGGTTCGCCGAGCGCGCCGATGCCGTCGGCATCGATCACCTTGGGCGCCTTGCTGGTCAGCGCCAGCGTCAGCACCTGCGGAATGTCGCCCATTCCGGACCCGACGAGGATGCAGCCGATGCGCTCGTCGCTCATGTCGGCGGTGTCGATCTGCGCGATTGCAGCGGGCAGCCCGTCGATCGGGCGGGACGTGCTAATCCGCACGTAGCCTGCACCGGACCGCGCCGCGGCCATGGCGGCAAGCGCGATGGCCCCCGGCATCTTCCCGGCCAGGCAATGCACCAGCCCGCGCGTATACTTGTGACCCGCGGGATCGAGCCCCGGCAGCTGCGGCGGACCGATTTCCACCCAGTCCGTACCGGTGTCGATGCCGATGTCGGCGAGCACCACCCTTCCGCATGCCGGCATAGCCGGCATCAGCCGGTGTGCGGGCTTTAGCGCGCCGAACGCCACCGTCATGTCGAAGTTCGGGACCGGGCCGAACAGCGCGCCGCTGTCGCTGTCGACGCCGCTTGGCAGGTCGCAGGCGATGCGCAGCCCGGCAGCCTCCCCAAGCCGGACAAGCTGCGCGTGCACATCACCGTCCAGAGGGCGCTTTAGGCCGGTACCGAACAGGCAATCGACCATGACCTTCGCCGGTGCCATGCTGTCCCCGAGCGGCTCTACCGCGCCCTCATAAGCCGCCCTTGCGGCCTTGGCGGCATCGGTCGTCGGCTCCGCGATCGCCGCGACGCGTACCGGCACGCCACGCCCCGCCAGGTGCCGGGCGGCGACATAGCCGTCTCCGCCATTGTTGCCCGGCCCGCACAGCAGCAGCGTCGGCTGCGGCCCGGCATAGCGTATGATTGCCTCCGCAAGCGCCGCGCCCGCGCGCTCCATCAGCGTTTCGATCGGCGTGCCGCCGTCGATCGCTGCCTGCTCGGCCGCGCGCATGGCTTGGGTTGCAAGGATTGGGCGGCCGCTCATCGGCCGGCCCTTAGCGCAGGCGCGTTGCCAAGCGCCACCATTCGCGCGGCACCCCGGTTTCGGCGCGGTCGCGCTGCTCGATCGTCTCGAACAGGGCAAAGCAAGTCGGGCCGCTACCCGACATGCGGACGACATCGACGCCCTGCTGGGCCGACAACCAGGCCATCACCGCGCCGATTTGCGGGGCAAGCACAGCTGCCGCGCTTTCGAGATCGTTGCGGCCGTGCCGCCAATCGCCAAGCTCCCCACGGTCCAACCCGTCCCATTGGGCAAACACATCCGGAGTCGACAATTTTTCGCGCGGGTTGACCAGCAGCACGGGTGCACCGGACAAACCGGAATCCTGCGTCCGCAACACGTCGCCCTTCCCATCCCCGCGCATGGGCGTGGAATGAAGGCAGGCGGGAACATCCGCGCCAAGCCCGCGTGCGATCGGCTCCAACCGGTCCGGCGACCAATGCAGGCCCCAAAGCCGGTTCAACAGCCGCAACGCCGCCGCCGCGTCGGCGGAACCGCCGCCGATGCCGCCGGCCACCGGCAGCCGCTTGTGCAAATGGATCGCCGCCCCGCTCTGGGAACCGCTGGCCTCGCGCAGCGCCTCGGCGGCGGCCGTGACGAGATTTTCGCCCGCACCGATGGCCTCTGCGAACTCCCCGGTGGCACAGAGCGATAGCGCGTCCGCCGGTTCGGCAGTCAGCGTGTCGCCGTCCTCGCAGAAGGCAAACAGCGTCTCGATGTCATGAAAACCGTCGGCGCGCCTGCCGCGGACGTGCAGCGCCAGGTTGAGCTTGGCGAAGGCGGTCTCTTCGCCGTCGCTCAACGGGCCGCAGTCGCTTGGGTCAGCCCGGTGGCGATCTTGCTGCGGATGCGCGTGACGTCAGCCTCCGCTGCTGTGGCAAGCGCTGCCTCCCACGCGAAGCGCGCTTCGAAACGGCGGCCCGCGGCATAAAGCGCATCGCCCAGATGTTCGTGAATCTCGGCTTGCACCGGATCGGCGATCGCCGCCGACTGCAGAATGTCGATCGCCTCGTCATAGCGCCCGCGCTTGTACAGCGCCCAGCCCAGCGAATCGGTAATCGACGCATTGTCCGGGGCCAGTTCGCTCGCCTTGCGGACCAAGGCCTCGGCCGCATCCAGGTCCTCACCGTGCTCAAGCTTGGAATAGCCAAGAAAGTTGAGAATTAACGGCTCGTTCGGCGCCATGGCGACGGCGGCGTTGAGCACAGCCTTGGACTCCGGCCAGCGGCCAGCCTTTTCAAGCTCGCTTCCGCGCAGCAGGAGCAGCGGCCACAGGCGCGAATTGCCGGCCTGCGACAGACGCTCGATGGCCTGGGCATAGGCCGCGGCAGCTTCGTCATGCCGCTCCAGTTCGCCGTACACGTCGCCAAGCCGGGCGAAGTCGTCTCCGGTGGCGCCGGGGCGGGCAACAGCGGACTGCGCCAGCGCGAGAGCCTCGTCGAGCCGCTCTTCTTCCAGCAATGCCCGCGATTCCGAATCGATTGCTTCGGGCTTGAGCGGATCGTCGGCAGGCACCGATCGGAGAGCGGCCAGCGCGTCGTCGATGCGGCCCTCTTCACCCAGCAGGCTGCCGAGGAGAATCGTCGTCGCGCTGTTTTGCGGCGCGGCATAACGGGCGACCTGGACCATCAGCAGCGGCGGCGTCGCGGCGCGCGGCGAACGGCGGATTTCCATCGCCAGCGCCAGCAACTGATCGGCAAACGCGGTCGCGCTGCTATTGATTGCCAGCGGTTTCAACCTGCCTTGCTGCAAGGACCGGCGCAACAGCGCGGCATTCTCCGGCAGCTTGTCGATCAGCTCGATGGCGTGCTGCTCGTCGCCGGCGGAGCGATAGGCCTCCGCCAGCACCAGCCGCAGCCGGTATTCGCGCGGCCCGGCATTGCTGAGCGCCCGCTCGACATAAGGCGGCGCGTCGGAAGGGCGGCCCATGCGCAGCAGCATGAAGGCCGCCTGCTCATCGACAAAGGACTTGAGCGCGCTGTTGGCCGGCACTTCCGACAGGATCGTGAGCGCGCCAGTCGTATCCTTGCGCTCGGCCGCGTTCCACGCCCTGACCAGCGGCGTCCAGAATGACAGGTCGGGCCCGCCGACGTCCGGGCCCAGCAAGCGGATCGCCTCCGCGTCGCGCCGCTCCTTCAAAGCCTCGGCAACCAGCAGCAGTTTCGCGTTGAACGACGCCGCAGGCCTGGGTGACGTCTTGAGCAGGCGCAGCGCGAGCTTCATGTCGCCCGCACTCATCGCCTCGTACACCGCACGGTCGCGAAGATCCGGGTTGGCGGACCCTTCAGCCAGCGTCGCGAGGATTTCCGCGGCCTGCGCCGGCCGACCGCTGATCGATGCGGCGCGCGCCTCGATATAGGCCTTGGCCGGATCGCTAATGCCACGCACGCTCGCGGCCGCTGGCGAAGCCGCCACGGTCAGCCCCGCGGCGATCAGGGCAAGGCGGCTACATGTTCGGATAATTCGGCCCTCCGCCGCCTTCCGGGACCACCCAGTTAATGTTCTGGGTTGGGTCCTTGATGTCGCAGGTTTTGCAGTGGACGCAATTCTGGGCATTGATTTGCAGGCGCGTCGCGCCGCCCTCCTCTACGAATTCGTAAACGCCGGCGGGACAGTAACGCTGCTCGGGCCCGCCATACTGGGCCAGGTTCACCGCCACCGGTATGTCCGCGTCCTTGAGCGTCAGATGAACCGGCTGGTCTTCTTCGTGGTTCGTATTGGACAGATAGACCGAAGATAGCCTGTCGAAGGTCAGTACGCCATCGGGCTTGGGATAGACGATCGGGTGGACCTGATCCTTGCGCCGCAAGTCTTCATTGTCCGCCTGCTTGTGCTTGAGCGTCCACGGCAGCGACAGGCCGAGTTGGCCCAGCCACATGTCGAAGCCCGAATAAAGCGTGCCGATGAAGCCGCCCCATCGGGACACGGCCGGTTGCGCGTTGCGTACCAGCTTCAGCTCCTTCGCCACCCAGCTTGCGTTCAGGGCCTGCGGATAGGCGTCCAGCGTATCGCCCCGGCGGTCCGCGCCGACCGCTTCGAACGCGGCTTCGGCAGCCAGCATCGCCGACTTCATCGCCGTGTGCGTTCCCTTGATCCGCGGCACGTTCACGAACCCCGCCGAACAGCCGATCAGCGCGCCGCCGGGGAAGACCAGCTGCGGCACGGCCTGCCAGCCGCCCTCGTTGATGACCCGCGCGCCATAGGAAACGCGGCGGCCGCCCTCGATCTCGGCGCGAATTGCCGGATGGGTCTTCCACCGCTGCATTTCCTCGAACGGCGAAAGGAAGGGGTTCTCGTAATCCAGCGCGACGACGAAGCCGAGCGCAACCTGGCCATTGTCCTGATGATAGAGGAACCCGCCGCCCCAGGCGTCTTCGAGCGGCCAGCCCTGGGTATGGATGACCCGGCCCGGCACGTGCTTTTCGGGGGGCACGTCCCACAATTCCTTGACGCCCAGGCCGTAATGCTGCGGCCCGCTCTTGTCGCGCAGGCCGAATATCCGGGTCAGTTCCTTAGTCAGGTGACCGCGCGCGCCTTCGGCGAGAAAGGTGTAGCGCGCGTGCAGTTCGATCCCCGGCTGGTAATCGGGCCGGTGCGTGCCATCGCGAGCGACGCCCATGTCGCCGGTGGCGACGCCGCGGACCGATCCGTCCTCGTTGAACAGGACTTCGGCAGCGGCAAAGCCCGGGAAAATCTCGACGCCTAGCTCTTCCGCCTGTCCGGCAAGCCAGCGGCACAGATTGCCCAGGCTGAGCGTGTAGGTGCCCTTGTTGTTCATGAAGGGCGGCATCGCGATGTGCGGCAGGCCCCACTTGCCCTTCTTCGTCAGCACCCAGTGATGGTTTTCGGTCACCGGCACGGTCAGCGGCGCGCCTTTGTCCTTCCAGTCCGGGATCAACTCGTCGAGAGCGCGCGGGTCGACCACCGCGCCGGACAGGATATGGGCGCCGACTTCGCCGCCCTTTTCGAGCACGCAAACGCCGATCTCGCGGCCGGCTTCGGCGGCCAGTTGCTTGAGGCGGATCGCCGCGGACAGGCCGGCCGGGCCGGCGCCGACGATCACCACGTCATATTGCATCGACTCCCGTTCGCTCACTTGATCTCCTTTTCGGCGCACTGGCGGGTCGGTTTGGCTCTCTATGGCGCACGCAATTGCTTGACGCCACCGGCAATGAAGGGGAGAATCCGCGCCATGGTGGGAACGGGCATCGCCGCAGACGCGCGCGAGGCCGCCAGCGCGTTGCGCTGGTGGCTGGAGATGGGCGTCGACGTCGCCATCCAGGAGGATGCCCGCAACTGGCTAGCCGACGATAAGGCCGCCCCTGCCCTGCTCGCCCCGGAGAAGCCTGCCGCGCCGGCCGAACTTCCGGACACGCTTGAGGCGTTCCACCACTGGCTGTCGAACGACGCGTCCGCGCCGCTGTTCGCGCCGCGGTCGAAGGCGGTTATGCCGCATGGCGATAGCGAACCCGAAATCATGATCCTGGCCGAACCGCCAAGGCGCGAGGATATCGCTAGCGGGACGCCGCTCAGCGGCGAGGCCAAAAACCTGCTGCAGGCCATGCTCAGGGCCATCGGGATGGCAGGACAAGCCTATGTCGCAAACCTCGCCTGTTTCCTGGCGCCGGTTTCCCGGATGAGCCCGCAACAGGTCGCGCAATGCGCCGAGGCCGCGCGCCGACACGTCGCGCTGGTCAAGCCGAAGCGGCTGCTGCTGCTCGGCGATGCGCCGTGCGTGGCGCTGCTGGACAAGACCGTGGCCGACGCTCGCGGCCATACGCACCGTATCGAAGGCGTGCCCGCCGTCGCCACCTTTCACCCGCGCCAACTGATCATACGCACGGGCGACAAGGGGCGTGCCTGGCAGGACCTGCTGCTTTTGACCAAGGACAGCCAATGACGATTTCCGCAATCTTGCTGACAGCTGCAGCGGCGGCCCAGCCCGTATCCGACCCACTGGCGCCCTTGCCGCAGGCGCGACCGGCGCCGATTGCGGCGCAGCCGATCCCGGTGGCGCCGACGCCCTATCCCGTCATCGGCCAACCGCAACCGTACGTCCCCGTCGCGCCGCCCATCGTCGTCCCGCGTGACTGGCGCGGGGTTTTCGCGGCCATTCGTGGCGGCCGCTGGCTGGAGGCACAGGCCGGCATCTCCGCGCTTCCGCCCAGCGTCCTGACCCCTGTTGCCAAGGCGGAACTGTATACGGCCAGGAATTCACCCACCGTTGACTTGCCGCGGTTGCAGATGCTGTTGGCCGAAGCGCCGGACCTGCCCAACGCCGACCAATTGTCGCGCATGGCGGTCACGCGCGGTGCGCTCACCCCGCCGTCAATCATTCCGGCGCGGCGTACGATCGGCCTTGGATCGGCCCCGACCCGGTACCGCGCCAAGCCGGTCAGCGGAGAACCACTCGCCGACGCGCTGCGCGCGCAGTTGGATGATTATGTGAAGGCGAACGACGGTCCCAACGCCGAAGCGGTCTTTTTGGGGCAGGCGCCATATCTGTCCGCCAATGCCCGGGCCGAAGCCGCGCAGCGCGTCGCCTGGACCTATTACAGCCGCAACGACGACTTCAATGCTCGGCGCGTGGCCGATTACTGGCGCCAGGGTGCAGGCCCTGAATGGGGGTCGCAGGCGGCGTGGGTATCCGCCCTTGCCGCGTGGCGCATGAACGATTGCAACGCCGCGTCGCGCGCGTTCAAGGAAGTGGCGTCGACCGCTGTCCAACGCGAACTGTCGGCCGGCGGCTATTACTGGGCCGCGCGGGCGGAACAAATGTGCCGCCGTCCGCAATCGGTTCAGGGGCTGCTCAAGGCCGCCGCGGCATCGCCCGAAAGCTTTTACGGCCTGATCGCGCGCGAAACGCTGGGCACTGAAACTCGGCTTCCGCGAAGTGCGCCCGTCTCTACGGCGCAGGTCGAAAATTACGGCAACATCCGCCGGGCGGTGGAACTGGCGCGGATCGGTGAGACCGCTCTCGCCGAACAGATGCTGCGCCACCAAGCCAAGATCGGGTCGCCTGCCGACCATGGCGCCATCCTGGAAATCGCGAAGCGGCTCCATTTGGCCGGGGCGCAATATTGGCTTGGCACCAATGGTCAGTCGGGCGCCCGCGTCGCGGCCGCGGACCGCTATCCGATGCCGGCCTGGGCACCCGCCGGCGGCTGGCGGGTCGAGCCCGCGCTGGCTTTCGCCCACATCACCCAGGAATCGAACTGGCGGTCCGGCGTCGTCAGCCCCGCGGGTGCCGTGGGGCTGATGCAGGTCATGCCGGGAACTGCCGCTTCGCTCGCCAGGTCGAACGGTCTCGGCTACTCCTCCTCGACCCTGTACGACCCGACCCAGAATATGGAGTACGGGCAAAGCTACATCGAAAAGATGCGAGCGTCGTCCTATACCGGCGGCCAACTGCCCAAGGTCATCGCCTCCTATAATGCGGGGCCGCTGCCGGTTGGCCGATGGGCAGCCATCCCCGACAGAGGCGACCCGCTCCTGTGGATCGAAAGCGTCCCCTATTGGGAAACGCGCTATTACATCCCGGCGGTGATGCGGAACCTGTGGGTGTACGAGGGGCTCAAGGGTCGCGATTCCGAATCCTTGAAGGCCGTCGTTCAGCATCGCTGGCCCGCCGTTCCGGGCGCATCGGCTCGCTAGGGCCAAGCAGGTCTTTCCCCCGACGCGCGCGGCGGGCATCATGCGGTCGCCGTGAAACATTTCATCAACCAGGACATGCTCGCGCCCAACGTGATGACGGTGCCGGTCGACGACGGCATCGCCAGTGAGTTTGCCGAGCTGGCGGGCGCTGACGATCCCGGTACCGATTACCATGTCGAAAGGCCGTGGCTAAAATATAGCGACATGCGCTGGATCTCCGCCCGGACGGAGCGCGCGTTCGAACGATTCGAGTCCGCGTTCGACCGGCTGGATGTCGCCCGCCACGTTCGCGATTATGTCGACCTCGACAAAAAGGTCCGCTTCTTCACCGGCTTCCTCCACACGCGCAGCGACTGCAGGGAAAGCAATTTCCACGTCGACTGGAAGCTGACCAACAACGAGGCCTTCACTTTGCTGGTGCCGGTACGCGGTTTAGAGTCCGGTCCTCGGCTGGCCTACAAGCAGGTCACCGGCGACGTCGCGACCTACGACTACAAACGCGGCGAGGCGATCATCTTCGGCGATCATTTTGTCCACTCGACGCCGGAAGGCCTATCCGAACCGCCCTTCACAATGCTCGTGCTCTATTTCGGCACCGACAAGATGGAGCATTGGGGAAAGCTGCTGCGCACGCAGGGCTTTCAATGTCCGTTGCTGCGCCGCCCGGACGGGGAATTCCTGCGCGTCGATCCTCAAAAGGGACCGTCCGGTCCCGGCAACGACGTCGAGTGGACCGCCGAGGCGCCCAAGCCGCAGGCGCTTGGCACGCCGGGAAATCTGAGCAAGGACAGCGCATGACAACCTACCGACGGACCAGCGAACTGCTCGAGGCTGAAGTTGGCGACGAGCTAGTCGGGCTCGAACCCCGACTTGGCCATTGCTTCGGGCTCAATTCGGTCGCGGCCGACGTCTGGAGGCAGCTGGAACAGCCGCAAACCTTCGCCGCGCTCCGCGATTACCTGCTGACCAATTATGAGGTGGAGTCAGAACAGTGCGCGCACGAGCTGCGCGAACTGCTCGACGAAATGGCCGCCAAGGGACTTGTCGCAGCCGAAGCCTAGAAATTCGTCTTGACGAAATGAGCCAGTCCGACGGCACCGAGAACGGTGTTGCGGTAGAAAATCTCCTGCCACCAATCGTCCCATCGCGTAGGCCACTCCTCGATCAACCGGTCGAGGCGGTCGACTTCCAGCAATTCCATCACCGCCGGATGATTTCGGCACTCGTGATAGGCGGACCGCACCCGCGCACGCGTAAACTGGTTATACCAGTCGGCCGCCTGGTACCCGCGCGGTCGAACATCGCCCGGCTGCCTGCCGAGCTTCGCGGCAAAAACACGATCGTATAGCGGGTTGGCGTGTCCCCGCCCGACAAGGAGCTCGGGCGGCGCGGCAAAGCAGGTCTCGATAAAGTCCCGGTCCGCGGTCGGATCGCGCGTATCGACGCCATGGCTGCGGCCAAAAGCGTTGGTGGGATCCTGCGCCATCAGCATCTCGCGGCGCAACTCGAACCAATTGGCGGGTGGACGCCGGTCCTCCAGCTCCGCTTCGGCCAGTTGCTGGACCGATGCACGATATTTAGGCCGAAGCAGGTCCAGTCCCATCGCCTGGCTCGGCCGCGCGCTGACGAGCCGGATCAGCCAGTTATATCCTGATCGCGGGACCAGCCCGCCAAACGTCGAATGCATCAGTCGCGCAAAGTCCCGCGGTCCGGTCGCCGAGGCGAGGGCCGCCCGAAGCCATCGCAACGCGCCCTCTTCCCGCAATAGCGGCAATAGCGCCGCCCGGCCCCCGGCACTGACGGTGAAATTTCCAACCGCGCCGTTCAGCAACACGTGCGCGCCTGCGTCACGCGCACCCTGAACGATGTCGCGGCTCCAGGGGAAGTTCGACAAATGCCCGATCGGGTTGGGGAGCAATGCATGCGCCGTGTCCAACAGATCGAATGGATCACCGTTCGGTCGCAGGACGTGGTGACGAATGTTCGGGTGAAGAGCGGCGACGCTGTCCGCCACGCCGCTTTCGTCGCTAATCCTGCCATACGGTGCGAGCCGGGAAAAACCGCTCTCTGGTGCTGCTGTGAAAGCGTCGAGGGACAGGCCTTGCGCCTGTAACAGTTCGGCAGCGACAACCGTGACAGCGCCGCTGTCGCGGCCGGAACTCAGTTCCGAAGCAACGCCGCCCGTGCCCTTCGATAACCGCCGTCCAACAGCGGTCTCGAAACTCGTCGCGAAGCGCTCGGCATAATCCCTGCTCTCCACGCCGCTGGGCCGCACCCTGCGCGGCGACCAGAAAACCGTGGCTCGACTATGCCCGTCGTCATCAATCTCCAGCATCGTCGAGTGATTGAGCCGCGAAACGCCGCGGTACATCGTGGTGGAGTCGGGAAACGGTATGCCAGAAGCGAACCTCGCGGCCGACGAAAGATCGAGCTCGCGATCAAGTCCCGGCATCCGCAGCAGCATGTGCAAGTCGGAGGCGAAGCCGATCCCTTCGTGTCGCTGATTATAGAATAGCTGGCATCCCGACATGGGCGCTCGCACCAGCCATAGACGCCGGCTGCGGCCGTCGAACAGCGCGAAGGCGAAATCGCCGCGCACATAATCAAGGCATGCCGGACCGTCGTTCTGCCACGCGCGGAGCAGAAGCTGCAGGTCCGACATATTAGCTAGGCTGGAGGAGTGCGGCTTAACCCGCGACGCAATCTCAGCACGATTGTGCAATCGGGCGTCGCCGGCCATGCGGAGATTTGCCTCCGGGACCACGGCTGTTCCCGCGAACCCGTCAAAGTCAGGAATGTGAGCGAAGCTGACAGGGCCATCGCCGACTAAGTCACGTCGAGTCGCGTGACTCGACATCGCCCCGCAGGCCAGCCCGGGGTCGATGCCGTCTTTGAAACTGAAGAAACCCGCGAACGCCGTCACTCGACGGCGCCTAGCGCCTTTCTGAGATCCAAAAAAGCGCTACCTAAGTACCGGATTCGGTTAGGAAAAATTCTTCCCATTATTATTCGAGCCGCCATCGCTGACCACGGTTTTGGCAATCGCTTCGGCGCTTCCAGCGGCGATGGTCCGGATCATCGGCTTCTTCCAGATACGCCGAGCGCCCGTATAATTATTGTTCATGACATGCTCCTAACGGAATGTACTTACCAAGCCCGGAACGGACCTTCAATCATCCTTATCGGAAAGATGCCCTATCACAGATAGCGCTTCGTCGGCGAGAGCTTCCAGGCGGCCGGTGAAAAATACCTCATGAATCATTATACTTTTCGCAATTCTAACGCATTCAGAGAAGTGCTCGCGCTCGGCGCCCACATCGTAGACAAACCCGCCCCGATAGGAGTGCTCGAACAAGGCGTGGACCGCATCGACGCCGTGTATGGCCTGGATGCGAAAGCTGTCCCCACGATTGAGAATATATATTCCGCCTAGCGCATAGGCCCGGTCGGCCTTTGCGGTTTCACTGACCGGCACGTCGTATTTCTCGTACGTCGTCTCGCCCTTGAACGATCGACGGAAGTCCACGGTGTCCCGACCACTCGCTTCCAGCGCGTCACGCCAAAGGCGCAACCGCATCACGCCGGGAAAAACGACCGGATTGCCGGCATCATTCCTGCCGATGGCGGCGACGTCGTCGGTCAGCAATGCATAGCCCTGGTCCTGGAACCACGCAGCCAGCGTCGACTTGCCGCCGCCAGATTCCGCCATGAAGACATAAGCATGACCGTCGATGACAACGGCGTTGGCATGGAGCGGTAGAATGCCGCGCTGGTGCAGCAGCAAGCCGAATGCCGAACCCAGCAGGAAGACGCGAACGTTCTCCGCGGGCACCTCTGCTTCAGCATCGACCAGGATCGTCGACCCGCCCGACACGAAGAAGCGCGCGACGTCCGGAACGACCAGCATCATGCCGTCATCGACCGCGTGTACACCCTCTTCTAGGTCACGCCCAAAGTCGATCGGCCCTTTCGACACGCGCACGTCGGCTTTGCGATCCGGGTCGCCCTGCACAAGTTCGGGCAACCCGATGTCGCTGTCGATGGTCAGCCCGAAAAGATAGTAGCGGTGCGCCGGCGCACCGAGCGCGGCCGTCATGCCGCTGTCGCAACCTGCTGTGGCTGAGCTACACAGAGGCCCGAATGATCACGCCAGAGCTTCAACTTGCCATCGATTGCTGCCGGGCCAACTTCGTCGGCGCGACCGATGCCGGCGATCTCGCGGTGACGCAGGCCATCGATTGGGAGCGATTTCTGCGCGTCGTCCGGCGCCACCGTGTGGAAGCTCTCGCCGCTCGCGCCCTGCACCGTCATCATGCCACCGTCCCTGCCGCAATAGTCGCCGACCTGTCCAGCGACGCCACGCGGACCGCGCAAGCCAATCTGCGTGCCGCCAACGAATGCCGTCGGTTGCTCGCCGCCTTTCACGATGCCGATGTTCCAGTCCTGTTCGTAAAAGGTCTGACACTTTCGCAATTGGCCTACGGCGACGCGACAGTGAAAATGTCGTCCGACATCGATTTCCTGGTCGAACCGTCCAGCCTGCCAGCCGTGGCCGGCATTCTCGCCACTCTTGGCTATTCTCTCGACGCGGCCGATATGGAGGTAGGCAGCGCCGCTTATGAGCGGATGCACCGGCATGCCAAGGACGTGCCATGGCGCAACCGCGCCGGCATCACGCTTGAGCCGCACACGCGGTTGACCGACCATCCCGACCTCATTCCCGCGATCGGCATGGCGTCGCCGCGGCAGGAGGTCGGCGTCCTGCCCGGTGTTTCTCTCCCTACCCTCGCTCGCGAAGACCTATTCGCCTATCTTTGCGTGCACGGCGCCTCAAGCGCGTGGTTCCGGCTCAAATGGGTCGCCGACCTTGTCGGATTGATTGGATCTGACGGCGCGGAGGCCGAGCGTCTTTATCGACTGGCGGTTCGCCAGGGTGCGGGCCGCGCGCCGGCCCAAGCGCTGCTGGTCGCCAGTCGTCTGTTTGGACTTCCTCTGCCCGAGCGGCTGCGCGCCGAACTTTGCGCCGATCCTGCAAATCGCGCCCTTGCGAGGATGGCGCTACGCCAGATTAGCGACGAGCGTGAACCGACTGCGCGCCCACTCGGGACGCTGACGATCCACCTCTCCCAGTTGCTCCTGCGCAAGGGGCTCCGGTTCAAGACTTCCGAAGCCAGGCGCCAGGTTGCGCAGGTTCTAGCCCGCTAGAGCGCGCCGGTTGCCAGTCACGGCCGCCTGCCTTAGCCCATCGCTCTGGAATGGGGGTCATGGCGGGCGGCAAGGTCACTGGTTTCTGGAGTAGCCTCAGGCAACTTCACGCGATCATCACGCCGGCACAGCGGCGGGAGCTGTGGACGGTCGCGGCTTTGACCGTGGCCGGCGCCGTCGCGGAAGTCACGGCCATCGGTGCCGTCGTGCCATTCCTCGCCCTGCTCGCCAACAGCGGCGGCAGCGCGGCCGGATCATCGATCTTCCGGGTGTTTTCGGCGCTTGGAGCGACGACTGAACAGCAACAGCTGGCCCTTGCCACCGCAATCCTGTGCAGCGCAGCGGTCGCCGCCGCGGTGCTGCGCATTTTCCTCGTTCGCAAAACGCAATATTTCGCCAACCTGTTCGGGCACGAACTGTCGCTCGAGGTGCAGCGGCGGATCCTGTTCCAGCCCTACATCTGGCACACTGGTCAGAATTCGAGCCGCCAGCTGGCCGCGATCGAGAAGGTGCAGCTGGTGACCGGGTTGATCCTGCAGCCACTGCTGAGCGCCGCCGCCGCGACGGTGCTGATCGCAGCCGTGCTTGTCGTACTGCTGCAACTAGCGCCGCTCGCGACGATTGCTGCGGGGACGGTGCTCGGCGTCGCATACTGGATCATTGGCGCCGCGGCGCGGTCCCGCCTCTCCCGCAATTCGCAGCTCGCGGACGAGGCGCTGGAGCGACGCACGCGCATCATCCAGGAGGCCGCCGGCGGCATTCGCGAGATCATCCTCGACGATTCGCAGGCGCGCGTCGTGGCCAGCTTCCGTGCCGCCGACCTGCAGTTCGCCCATGCGCTGGCCGACAGCAGCGTAGTGTCCATTATCCCGCGCTACATCCTTGAATCCGCCGGCGTCGTCGTAATCGCCATCGTTGCTCTGGTTATGGCGGAACGCGACGGCGGCATCATCGCCGCCCTGCCGCTGCTTGGCGCGCTGGCGCTCGGCGCGCAGCGACTGCTGCCGCTGGTTCAGCAGCTGTTCCAGGGCTGGAGCTCGGTCGCGGCGCATAGCGCAATGATCGACGACCTGCTCGGCCCGCTGCGGCTGCCGTTGCCGGGCCATACGGACAATCTTCCGGCCATGCCCTTCGCGATGGCCATCGCGTTCGACGATGTCGGCTTTCGTTTTCCCGGCCGGGACCAGGATGCCGTCGCCGGATTGAGCTTTTCCATCCCCAAGGGCGCGCGGGTCGCGCTGGTGGGGCGCACCGGCAGCGGCAAAAGCACCTCAGCCGACCTGCTGATGGGCCTGCTCGATCCCGGAAGTGGAAGGATAACGATCGACGGCACGACTCTCGACGACACCAACCGCAGGGCGTGGCGCGCAAATATCGGCCACGTCCCGCAGATGCCCTTCCTTGCCGACGCTACGATCGCCGAAAACATTGCCTTGTCGTCGGAGCCGGACACGGACCGGGTGCGCCAGGCCGCAAAACAGGCGCAGCTTTCCGATTTTATCGACAGCCTGCCGGCCGGCTACGCCACGCATGTTGGCGAGCGCGGCGCCCGCCTGTCCGGGGGCCAGCGACAGCGGTTGGCGATCGCCCGGGCAATCTACAAGGACGCGCCGCTATTGGTCCTCGACGAAGCCACCAGTGCGCTGGACGACGAAACGGAACGTGCGATCGCCGGCGCGCTTGACGGGCTGCAGGCGCGGGGAACGACCGTCGTCATCATCGCGCACCGGTCGTCGATGATCGCCGGCTGCGACCAGGTCATTCGCCTCGACGGCGGCCGGATCGCCGGCACGGAGGCTCAGGCGGCGTCCCTGGGGTAAGTGGCAAGCTGCGCGTAAGACCCGGCTTCTTCGGCGCCGATGACGATCCGGTCGCCAACCTTCACCCAGACATGGGCCTTGAGCGCGTCGTCAGCCGGGTTGGCACCATAACATAGTATCGCGGGCACGCCGCGGCTGCGCAGCAGACGCTGCAGAGCCAATCCGCGATGAATGCACACGTTGCGCCACGGCGCCCCGTAGCTGGCCCGGTTCAGCGCCCTGACCCAGTCATCGATCACTACCGCCTCCGCTGTCGAGCCTTCCAGCGGCACCGATCCGCTTTCGATCGCTCGCTGAAAAGGCATCATGCGCAGGACAAGGCTGGCGCGGGCAAGTTCGGCAAAGGCTGCAAGAACCCGGACGCGCTCTGCCCAAGGGAGCCGAAGCGCTCCATCCGCCAGCTTGCGTAACCGTGTCGCGATGGTTGGTCCCCTAAAGCCGCTAGCGACGGTCGAGCCCGTGCCGTGGCAACATACTCATTCTGGCGGAAAATAGCGCCACTTGGCGAAGTATGACATGGTCCCTATCCGATTCGGGTTCGATTGCGTCCACTTTTGAAGGTCCATCCATGGTCATCGCTGCTCCGGGTCCGCTCGATTGACGCCGTTCGAGTCCAGGAACGCCACCGTGACCGTGGCCGACGAGGCCGCAGGCGGGCCGTCGCGCGGGCTTGAACTGCGGACCGACGAACAATGGCCGTTTTACGCGGAAGATGAGATCGCAGCGGTCGCCGATGTCCTCCGCTCCGGCAAGGTCAATCAATGGACCGGACCCGATGTCACGGCCTTCGTCGCCGCGTGCGAGCGGCGCTTCGGCGGCGGCCGCGGGCTGGCATTGGCCAACGGCTCGCTTGCCCTTGAAATCGTGCTCCGGGCCTATGGCGTCGGCCCTGGTGACGAAGTGGTCGTGTCGCCGCGTTCCTTCATGGCCTCGGCATCATCCGCTTCGCTGGTCGGCGCAACGCCGGTCTTCGCCGACGTCGATGCCGACAGCGGCAACATCACCCCGAACAGCATCGCACGGGTCCTTACGGATCGAACGCGGGCGATTATTCCCGTTCACCTCGCGGGCTGGCCGGCCGACATTCAGGGAATGATGGACCTTGTCGATGGCCGCGACGTCGTCGTCATCGAGGATTGCGCACAGGCACATGGGGCCATGATCGGCGGCCAGAGCGTCGGCAGCATTGGTCACGCCGCCGCTTTTTCCTTTTGTCAGGACAAGATCATCTCGACCGGCGGCGAAGGCGGCTACGTCAGCTTCCAGGACGAAGCCAAATGGCGCTGGGCCTGGTCGTTCAAGGACCATGGCAAGGATCTGGACAAGGCCACATCGGGCGGCGGCACTCCGGGCATGTTCCGCTACGTTCACGACAGCATCGGGACCAACTGGCGCCTGACCGGCCCGCAGGCCGCGATCGGCATGGCTCAGCTTGGCAAGCTCGACCGCTGGACCGACCGGCGAACGCGTAACGCACGTATCTGGATCGACGCGCTGGACGGCATTCCCCGGCTGCGCGTCCCCCTGCCCGACCCGCACCTGCGGCATGCTTTCTACAAGCTCTATTTCTACATCGAAGGCGGCTCCGACGACGATGCCGCGGAGGCACGTGCGACGATTATCGGCTGTGCGCAGGCGGAGGGCCTGCGGCTATTCTCGGGCAGCTGTTCCGAAATCTATCTGGAACAGGCTTTCGCCGACCTGCCGCGACCCGATTGCCCTGTTTCGCGCTCATTGGGCGCACGAAGCCTGATGGTTGAAGTGCACCCGACGCTCCAGCCCGATCTCCTCGAGCGACGGGCAGCCCGCCTGGCGGAAATGCTCCGCGCGGTCCTCGGCGGCGCGTAGGCAGATCGACGTGCCGATCCAGTTGCTCCGCAAGCTGCCCAACCTGGGACGCCGCCGCAAGCGGGCGATCCTCGTTGCCTATGACTTGGCGGCGATGCTGGTCTCGCTGTGGGCCAGCTTCTCGGTTCGCCTTGGCGTCCTCTACGTGCCGACCGGCCGGCGGGTCATCATCTCCGCGCTGATCGCCTTCGCGGTGGGCATTATCGCCCTATACCGTTTCCGTATCTATCACATCGTGTTGCGCTATTTCGACCTGCGCATGGTCACGCGCATTCTTGCCGCGTCCGCGGCATCGGCGCTGGCCTGGGTCGCGCTCGTCTACCTGATGGACGCCAAGATTGCCTTTTCCTACCGCACCTTCGACGTCCCGCGGTCGGTCGCCTTCATCTATTGCGGCTTCCTGTTCATGCTGCTGTTCATGGGCCGCTATGCGATGGCGTTGTTGCTCGCCGGCGCCGGGGCCGATCCGGACGAGAATGCCGATCTTACCCGCAACATCCTGATCTATGGCGCCAACCCGGTCGGGATAAGCCTGGCGGATTCGGTTCGCCTCTCATCGCGCTACCGCCTGGCCGGCTTCATCGATAGCGATCCCGCGGTCCAGGGTCAGATCGTCGCCGGCTTCCCCATCTATCACCCGTCGAAGCTGCCCCAGCTGGCCGCCGACGGCGAGATCGACGAGGTCTTCCTGGCCATGTCCAGCGCCAGCCGGGCCCAGCGACTGGAAGCGATTTCGCAGGTCCGCGCGCTCGACCTTGAAGTGAAGACCGTCCCGGCGCCCGAGGAAATCGTCTCCGGGCGCTTCACCGTCAGCGACATCCGGCCGGTCGACGTCAGCGACCTGTTGCGTCGTGACCCGGTGGAACCCCTCGGCAACCTCATCCAGGAAGCGATCGAGGGCCGCTCGATCCTCGTCACCGGTGCCGGGGGATCGATCGGTTCCGAAATCTGCCGCCAGGTGCTGCAAGGCGGTCCGCGCAAGCTGGTGCTGCTCGATCACAGCGAGTTCGCGCTTTATACGATCCACGATCATCTCACCGAGATCGCCGAACTGCTTCCGCCCGAGCGAAGGCCGGACGTGGTGCCGGTGGTCGGCTCGATGCTCGACGACGTGCTGGTACGCCAGCTTCTCGCGACCCATGCCATCGACACGCTCTATCACGCCGCCGCCTACAAGCACGTGCCGCTGCTTGAGGACAATGAGCTGGTCGGCATCCAGAATAACGTGTTCGGGACGCTGACCGTCGCGCGTGCTGCCTTCGACGCCAAGCTGACCCGGTTCACGATGATCTCGACCGACAAGGCGGTCCGGCCGAAGAGCGTAATGGGCGCGACCAAGCGCGTCGCCGAGCTGGTCATCCAGGCTCTGGCCAGCAGCGCCGGCTGCAAGACGCAATTCGGCATCGTCCGCTTCGGCAACGTGCTCGATTCCTCAGGTTCGGTCGTGCAGCGTTTCCGCAAGCAGATCCGTGCCGGCGGACCGGTGACGGTCACGCACCGGGACATCACCCGTTTCTTCATGTCCATTCCCGAGGCGACCCAGCTCGTCCTTCAGGCGAGCGCCATGGCCCGCAACGGCGAAGTCTTCGTGCTCGACATGGGCGAGCCGGTGAAGATCAGCGAACTTGCCCGGCACATGATCAACCTGTCGGGCATGACCGTTCAGGATGACGACAATCCATCGGGCGACGTGGCGATCAACTTCGTCGGCCTGCGCCCGGGTGAGAAGCTGTACGAGGAACTGTTCGTCGGCGAGGAAACGCTGGCCACCGATCATCCGCGCATCAGTATGGCGCGGGAACGGATCATCGCCCAACCCGAGCTCGACGAACTGCTCGCCGAACTCCGCTCGGCAGTGGCGACCGGCGATCGTCTGGTGACCCGTTCCGCGCTGCGCGAATTCCTGACGTCAGAGATCGATGCCGAAGTGATCGAATTCCCGACCCACAAGCAGGCCGACGGCACGAACGGCTAGGTCGAGGCGACCAGCCGCTCCAGTCCCTTACGTAAAGGCGTCGGCGTGAAACCCAGCCGCGCGGCCTTCGCGATATCGATGGCGGGGAATCCAGCCTCCGCTTGCTCGCCGCGTTCGACAATCAGCGCCTCCGGGCCCGCGCCAGTCAATTCAACAAGCTGCGCGCACACGTCAAGCAAGCTGTTCTTCTCACCGCCGGCGATGTTGAACGCGCCGGTCTCCTCGTTGGCCAGAAATAGGCGGATGGCCCGCGATACATCGCCGACTTCGACGAAATCGACCGCGAATGACCCGCCATTGGCGAGCCGGATCGGCGTACCGTCCCGAAGCAGCCGAACGAACCGGGTGAGCAGCGAGGTCTCGACGCCCGCGCCATAAACGGAGCTCAACCGCAACGTCGTGACCGCTATCCCGCGGTTGCGGTGCCAGTAAGCACCCAGAACGTCCTGCACGAGTTTCGACGACAAATAGAACGGAGCCCGCGCTGACGGGAACATGGGGTCGTCCTCCGCGGCGCAAGAAACGCCGGGAGCGTAAGCGTTGGCGCTGGTGGTCTGGATCAGGCGCGTGACCCCGGCCTCCTCCATCGCCGCCAGCAGCTTGAGCAGGCCGAACACGTTCGTCTGGAAGGCAGCGGGAGCGGCGCCTTCGCTTTCCTGGCTCGCCGGAATGTGCGCGGCCAGATGAGCAACGGCGGCGCAGCCGTCCAGCGCACCGGACGGTAACGGCCTGTCGTCGCTGAAATCGACCGCGACATGCTCGATGTCGTCGTCGGGGGCCGAACGCGACAGCACTCGAACCCGGAACCCGTCATCGACCAGGTCGGTCACCAGCCGCCGGCCGACGACGCCCGTGCCGCCGGTAACGGCAATCAGGTCGCCCGTCGCGACCATCAGCCGAGCTGTTCGACCTGCGACGGCGGCACCACGATCTCGCTCCAAAAACGCAGGATCGTCGAATGCTCGATGTTGGGCTGCGTCACTTCCTCGCCGAACAGGATGTGGCGAATGCACATTTCGACTTCGTTGAAACCGACGGCCGCCCGCAAGGGTGTGGTGCCGGAAAAGCGGCAGTTGATCTCGAACACGCACGGCCGTCCCTCCCGGTCGAGCCGGAATTGGAAGTTCGCGGGGCCGTACGGGCCGAGCGCGGCGCCGAACGCTCGCACCTGCTCGTTGAGTTCGGGATAAGCCTCGGTGAATGCGCGATAGGTGTTCCCGTCACGCAGGTCGCGCCGCATCACGATCGACGCGCGCGGTTTGCCGTCGAAAACGACCACGCTGGCGGTATATTCGCCGTCGTCCGTGCCGATGCACTCCTGCACGACCAGTCCCTCGCGGCCAGCGAGCGCGGCATCCAGCTCCGCCTGGCTATTCACCACCGACACCCCGATCGAGCGCGCCCCGCGGCGCGGCTTCACGACCAGCGGGAAGCCAACCGTCTCGACCACGCGCCGAAGCTCCTCGGCGTTTTCTGGCCGCGCGGAAGCCGGCGCGCGAAACCCCGCCTCGTCGAAAAACTGGAACGTCTGGTATTTGTCGTCGGCGATCTCCACGGCCCGCTCGTCGCTGACGAGGATGTTGGTGCCGTAATCGCGCTCCAGCGCTTCCCGATTGGCGGCGAGCACCGCCAGTTCGGCATCGGTGCCGGGAATGACGATGTCCGGCTTGGCCTTGGCGATGATCTCGCCAAGCCGTTCGACATAGGCCGGGTCGTTGGCCATCGGGACAAGATAGGCTTCGTCCGTCCAGTGCAGCCCCGCGGACAGCGGGCTGGGATCGGCGGCAATAAGCTTGGCATCCAGCGACGAGCGTTCCAGCGCGCGCATCACCCCTTGGCCGAGCAGCGCACCGGCCCCGGTCACGAGGACTTTCACTGGAAAAACTGGCACAGGCGCTCCTTGGTCGGCGCCGACAGGCCTGTCGCGCGCAGCTTGCGAATCGTCGAATCCCAACTTCGGTCGATCCACCGCTGCTCAATGGAGAATTCAGGACCCGCCGTCACCATCGCCCACTGCCCGCGCGGATCTTCGCGGTCGCGGGGCTGGCCGATGGACCCCACCGTGTACACGCCGCCCGCCCGATCGGCTGGCCGATAGCCGCGAAAGCGGTGCACATGCCCGAATATGCCCCAGTCGAAACCGCGCGACTGCAGCACTTCGGCCGCCTGCTGCATCGCGGCTTCGCCGTTGAGGTACGTCCAGTCAGGAAAGCCGAACGGATTGGCGTGCGATACGAGCAGGCGCTCCGCGGTCCATTCCGCATGCCATGGCAAAGCGTCGACCGCGCCCGGCCCACCCAGCTGTTCCACGGTCCAGGCGACCGATTCCCGAATCCAGTCCGGCAGCTTGGCGCGATATGCGTCGGCACCCGCGCCGGAGCGGTACAGCACGTCATGGTTGCCGGTGATGAGGATCGCCCCGTCGCGCTCCACAGCGTACTGCGTCAGGCGCAGCGTTTCGCGCGGTTCCGGCCCGTAGGTAAAGAGGTCGCCGAGGATGATCAGCCGGTCGAAGCCTTCGCTTCTCGCGCCTTCCAGTGCGTCGGCGAAATGCTCGGCCGCGGAATGGATGTCGCTGAGGACGGCGATCTTCACGGCCTACGGAACTCCGGAAATCCGCCCGTCAGGCGTGCGGGATGTTGCGAATGCTGCCAAGCTCTTACAGAAGCGCATGTGCGGTGTCATCGCGCGACGCCCCTGCGAGCGGAGAGTTGGTAAAAGCTGGTGCCGAACAGGAAAATTCTGGTTGTCGGTTCCTATGCACCTTCCCTCGTCACCTTTCGCGGCCCGTTGATCGCCGCGATGGTCCAACTGGGTCATGACGTCGTGGCTGCGGCGCCGGACATGGACGACGCCACGGCAGGCAAATTGCGCGCGCTTGGCGCGAGCCCGGCCAATGTCCCGCTGAAGAATGCCAGCCTGAGCCCATTCGGACTGCTCCGCTCGTTGCGCGCCATGCGCGCGCTGGTCCGCAGCGTTCGACCCGATGCGATCCTGTCTTACACGGTCAAGCCCGTCGTGCTCGGCGCGCTGGCTGGCCATGCCGAGCGCGTGCCGAAGATCGTCTCGCTGGTAACTGGGCTTGGCTATGCCTTCACCGGCGGCCGTGAACCAAAGCGCATGGTGAGCAAGGCCGCGGCGTCCTTCCTCTACCGCGCGGCATTCCGCCGCTCGCACGTCATCCTGTTTCAGAATGGCGACGACCAGGCGCTGTTCCGCAAGCTTGGGCTGGTGGGGCGCGACCGCCAGACCCATGTGGTCGACGGATCGGGCATCGATATCGACCAGTTTACCCCTGCCCCGCTTCCCGAAGGCCCGTCATTCCTGATGATTGCCAGGCTGCTGCGCGACAAGGGCATTTGCGAGTTCGGACAGGCGGCGATGCGGATCAAGGCCACGCACCCCGACGTTCCGATCGCGTTGGTCGGCATGTTCGACCCCAGTCCGGATTCCCTCTCGCAAGACGAGCTCGACGCGCTGATCGCCGCGGGCATCGACTATCGCGGCCAGCTGGCCGACGTCCGCCCGGCGATCGCGCAATGCTCCGTCTACGTCCTGCCCTCCTATCGCGAGGGGACGCCGCGGTCGGTGCTAGAAGCGATGGCGATGGGCCGCGCGATCATCACCACCGACGCGCCGGGCTGCCGGGAAACGGTCGTGGACGGCGAAAACGGCCTGCTGGTCCCGCCCCGCGACGCGGATGCACTGTACGAGGCGATGCTAACGATGATCGAACGGCCCGAGCCGATTGCGGCAATGGGCGCGGCTTCGCGCCGTATCGCCGAGCGCAAATATGACGTGCGCAAGGTCAATGCCGACCTGCTGCGCTACGCCGGCCTCGACGGCGATGCCGCATGAAGCGGCTGTTCGACCTTGCGGTGGCCGTGGTCCTACTGGTGCTCACCGCGCCGCTCATGGCGGTGCTCGCGCTGGTCATTCGCGCCAAGCTGGGGTCGCCGGTCCTGTTCCGGCAGGTCCGCCCCGGTCTCCACGCGCAGCCTTTCACCATGGTCAAGTTTCGCACCATGCTCGATTCGCGCGGGCCCGACGGCGAATTGTTGTCGGACCATGAACGACTGACCGATTTCGGCAAATGGCTGCGCTCGACCAGCCTCGATGAACTGCCCGAGCTGTGGAACCTGCTGCGCGGCGAAATGAGCCTGGTAGGCCCGCGCCCCCTGTTGATGCATTACGTGCCGCTATTCTCGCCGGAGCAGGCGCGACGGCACGAGGTGATGCCCGGGATCACCGGCTGGGCGCAGGTCAACGGCCGCAATGCCATTTCGTGGGAAGAGAAATTCCGGCTCGATGTCTGGTACGTCGACAACGGCTCGTTCGCGCTGGACATGAAAATCCTCGCCATGACCGCGCGCAATGTGCTGTCGCGCCACGGCATCGCCGCCGATGGCGATGCAACCATGCCGCCGTTTCGCGGCAGTCCGCCGGTCGACGGGCCGGAAACCGGCTCGCTGCCTTAGGAGGCGGTACCCTCGCGGCGGCGGAACAAGGCGGTGATCGCCTCGCGCTCCGCCTCGCTGATGTCCGGGCGCCAGACGTCGAAGATCAGGACCACCCTGTCCTCGCCGCTGTCGTTGCGCGCTTCATGTTCGATGGTGTCGTCGAAGATGAGCAACTTGCCGCGCTCCCACGTGCGCACTTCGTTACCCACGCGCAGCTCGCACTTGGGCGGCGTGACCAGCGGCAGGTGACAGATGAGACGGACGTTGGCGCTGCCGGTATGCGCCGGAATCCTCGATCCGGCCTTGAGCACGGAGAACATCACCGCCGGCGCGCTGGGATTGCGGCGGGAGAAATAGGGCAGCGGCAGCGCGTTCAAGGCCGCGAACGTCTGCGGGCACTTGGCGGCAAGCGCCGCGTCCGGCTGTCCTTCTTTCCACAGCTGCAGCGTCGACCAGCCGGCATTGTCGGCCATCCCGCCATGCCCGTCGGCCGGCGTGTGGCTGTCGGACGTAATGTGCGGCGCAAGCGCGGCCGGGTCGGCGGCCAGGGCCCGGAATTCGGCTTCAATCGCATCGGTCTGGGCTTCCAGCCCCGCCGCCCAGTCGAAATCTTCGCGTTCGAAGAAGGCGATCTGCGGAAGGCCCGGAAAATAATAGGTCGTGGGCCTCTGCACGTAGATGTTGGCCTTGCCCGACACATAATCGAGCGACTGGCGAAAGCGCTTTGGCGCGGACCGCACGTCGAAGCCGGCATCCGCCAGCTCCTGCACGATCGCGTCCGTGCGCTGTTCCTGCGCATTCACCACCCATTGATGGGCGTCGGCCAGGCGCTGGTGGATTTCCCGCGGCAGATCGGGCTGGTGCCGCTCGAGCGCGAAGGCGCGCCCGTAAGCGAAGGTCGCTGCGCCGCCATCCTTGTCGCGGACCGCCCAGTCGCCTTTCAGCAACCAGGCGCTCACCACGTTCGGTTGCGCGGCAAGGAAACGGTCGAGCAACGCGGACGCGTTCGCGGTATCCCCGCATCGTTCGGTGGCGATGGCCAGCATCAGCAGGGGTTGCGGATTGGACGGGTCCGCGTCGACCAGCCGAACGAGAAGCTGGCGCGCCTCGGAAAACCGGCGCGCGCGCATGTGCGCCGTCGCTTCGTTGATACCGTCCTCCACCTCCACGTCGTCCTGTGCCATCATTCGTTCTCTTGTCCGTAAAGCAGGACCGGCCGCATCTGGTCCCGCCATGCCGCTTCGTCCGCCCCGGCAAGCGCATCGAGATCGCCCGGCTCCGATCCCTGGCCGTCGACCCACTCGCGCAGTAACGGCGAGCCGTTTATGACGTCGATGGGCAGCTTTCCGAATGCATATTCGTACGGGAAGTCGCGCCACAGATCGTAATCGGGCTGGATCGTGCGGATCGCCCTGAACGCCAGGCTTTGCAGGCGCCACGGCTTGAAGGCGCGGTGATCGTAGAACCCGCCCTCGGCATGGATCTGCACCCCGTTGCACAGCTTGCCGACATGCTTGTGGAAAGTGGGTTCGAAATTGATCTCGCGCAGCTTGCAGCCGGCGAGCCAGTCGGGCGCCGTACCCTCCATTTCCGCAATGATGCGCTTGGGATCGATGTCCGGCGCCCCGAACAGTTCCAGCGGGCGGGTCGTGCCCCGCCCCTCGCTCAGCGTCGCGCCTTCCAGCATGACCGTCCCGGCATAGCAGCGCGCCATGTTGAGGTTGGCGGCATTGGGGCTTGGGTTGATCCAGATGCGGTCTTCGGGCCAGCCGAAGCCGGGCGCCGCATCGGGCTGCCAACCCGCCATCTCGATCACGCGATAATCGACGTCGAGCTTGAAGTGATCGATGAACCAATGGCCGAGTTCGCCCAGCGTCAGTCCGTGGCGCATCGGGATCGGACCCGCGCCAACGAAGCTTTCCCACCCTCCGCGAAGGGTCAGCCCCTCGACCGGACGACCGGCCGGGTTGGGCCGGTCGAGCACCCAAACGCTCTTGCCGGTCTCCGCCCCCGCCTGCAGTACGTAGAGCAGGGTCGTGATGAAGGTGTAGATGCGACAGCCAAGGTCCTGCAGGTCGATGAGGACGACATCGAAAGTCGACAGCATCTGCGACGTGGGGCGGCGGACTTCGCCGTAGAGGCTGAAGACGGGGATGTTGTGGACCGGGTCGGTGTAATCGTCCGACTCGATCATATTGTCCTGCTTGTCGCCGCGCAGGCCGTGTTGCGGACCGAAAGCGGCGGTGACGTTGACGCCCGCCGCAACCAGCGCGTCGAGGCTGTGGGTCAGGTCTGCGGTCACCGACGCCGGATGAGCTACAAGGGCGACGCGCTTGCCCTCCAGCGGCTTGCGCAGGTCCGGGTCGGCCAGCAGCCGGTCGATTCCGAAAAAGGTCATGCGGCTGTTCTCTAGGCGAGCTTTGCCGTGAAGCAATCGGCGCGGTGGAAATCGGGCTTTTCCGGGTCGGGATGGACCAGTGCCCAATAGGATTTGGTGCCGTCCGCTTCCCCGATCACCGCCGAAAGGCCCAGCCGCCATCGCACGTCCGCCGCGCACGCAAGGGTCGCGCCCAGCGTCCACCAGGTAAAATTATCCTCCATCCGCACGTAAGGCTCAGCCACATCGGCCTGGGTCATGCCGTCGCGGTAAGCGGCGAAATCGTACGCCGCCCAGTCGCCCGAGGGCGCGAAATTCCACTCGCGATAGGCCTCCTCACCGTCCTCCTGAAGGAAAGCCTCGAAGCAGGTGGTGCGCCACAGCTCGTCCCGGCGGCCCGGATCGCCGGATTGCGGCATGGCAAAGCGCGCGACCGGCGCTTCGATGCCGAACCAGATGTTGGTGGTTGCCATGGCGCCGAGCTTCGCCACATGTTCGACGGTCGCCCACAGCTTGAGCGGGCTGGCCGACGGCGTCGCCGGATGGGGCAAGAGGATCAGCTGCACGACAAGGATAGTAGCAGCGCGCGTGGCCGTTCGCTAAGCGGCAATCATGACCGAATACAGCTCCGACCTCCTGCGGCTGCTCGACGACCGCGGATACGTGCACCAGATGACCGACGCGGCCGGGCTCGACGCGCTCGCCAGCAAGGGCGTCGTGTCGGGCTATATCGGCTTCGACGCGACCGCGCCGAGCCTGCACGTGGGCAGTCTCGTGCAGATCATGTTGCTGCGTCGGCTGCAGCAGGCGGGCCACCGGCCGATCGTTCTGATGGGCGGCGGGACGACCAAGGTGGGCGATCCCACCGGCAAGGACGAAGCGCGCAAGCTGCTGACCGACGAGGATATCGCCACCAACATCGCCGGCATCCGCAAGGTGTTCGAACGCTTCCTGACCTTCGGCGACGGCCCGACCGACGCGATCATGGTCAACAACGACGACTGGCTGTCGAAGCTGGAATACATCCCGTTCCTGCGCGACGTCGGGCGGCACTTCACGATCAACCGCATGCTGACCTTTGACAGCGTCCAGTTGCGGCTGGAACGCGAGCAGCCGCTGACCTTCCTCGAATTCAACTACATGATCCTACAGGCCTACGATTTCCTTGAGCTATCGCGCCGTGCCGGCTGCCGCCTGCAGATGGGCGGGTCGGACCAGTGGGGGAACATCGTCAACGGGATCGAGCTGACGCGGCGGGTCGAAGGCACGGAGGTGTTCGGCGTGACCACCCCGCTGATCACCAACCCCGACGGGTCGAAGATGGGCAAGACGGCGCGCGGCGCGGTGTGGCTGAACGCCGACATGGTCGGCCCTTACGATTACTGGCAATTCTGGCGAAACACCGACGACAGCAACGTCGGCGTTTTCCTGCGGCGCTTTACCGATCTGCCGATGGACGAGGTCCGGCGGCTGGAAGGATTGCAGGGCGCGGACATCAACCAGGCCAAGGTCGTACTGGCAACGGAAGCGACGGCCATGCTGCACGGTCGCGAGGAGGCCGAAAAGGCCGAGCGCACCGCCGCCGATACATTCGCCGGCGGATCGAGTGCCGGCCTGCCCAGCCTGTCCACCGGTGGGTCGATCTCGATCCTCGCGGCGCTTACCGGGCTGGGCTTCTGCGCCTCGAACGGAGAAGCCAAACGCAAGATCGCGGAAGGTGCGGTGAAGCTTGACGATCAGCCGGTAGACGATCCCGCCCACACTGTCGTGGTGTCAGGGGACCCGGTGAAGCTGAGTCTGGGCAAAAAGAAATACGGCCTGCTCGTTCCCTAGCTCCTGCGCACCAATACCACGCCGGCCAGCACCAGAATCGCGCCGAGCACCCTGCCGAGATTGATCGGTTCCCGCGCCAGTCCCAACGCACCGACATGGTCGAGCGCGAGCGCCATCGCGATCTGCCCCGCGATTCCGATCGTGATCAGCGATGCCAGCCCGATCTTCGGCGCGGCGAAGGCGGCAACGGCGACGAAGATCGCGCCGTAAAGACCGCCGATCCACGCGAACCACGGCAAGCCGGCGAACGCCGCGCTGCCCGGGCGATTGCCGCTGCCGAGCCACACGACGAGCAGTGCGATGGTGCCGACGACGAAGGAAATCAGCGCGGCAAGCACCGGCGAGCCGCCCGCCTTGGCGAGCATGGCGTTGGTCGGCGCCTGGAGCGCGACCATCCCGCCGGCGATGAACACGAGCAGGATTGGGATCAGCAATTGCACGGGCGTTCCTTTTCAGCCGGAGCGGATGAGCCCGACCGCCTGGTCGCGCTCGAACAGGTACAGGCAAATGCGCGCCGCCTGGCCGCGCTCGCCGGCCAAGCCGCCGTCGCGTTCAAGCAGCAATTGCGCGTCGCTTTGCGCGATGGGGGCAAGGTCCTCGACATCTTCCGCCGAGGCCACACGAAAGCCCTCTTCGCCGGATTGGCGCGTGCCAAGGATCTCGCCCGGCCCGCGCAGCCGCAAATCCTCCTCCGCGATGCGGAAACCATCGTTGCTCTCCCGCATCAGCGCCAGCCGCGCGCGCCCGCTTTCGGTCAGGTTCGGACCGCGGATCAGCAGACAGATGCTCTTGCCCGTTCCGCGCCCGACGCGTCCGCGCAACTGGTGCAGCTGCGCCAGCCCGAATCGCTCGGCGCCCTCGACGATCATCAGGGTCGCATTGGGCACGTTGACACCGACTTCGATAACGGTCGTCGCGACCAGCACGGCCAGATCGCCCGATGCGAAGGCGGCCATCACCGCATCCTTCTCCGGGCCCTTCATTCGCCCATGAACCAGGCCGACATTGCCGTCGCCGAACCGCTGGCGAAGGATTCGCGCCCGGTCCTCGGCCGCTGCAGCGTCGCTATTCTCGCTTTCCTCGACCAGCGGGCAGACCCAATAAGCCTGTCCATTGCCCTCGATGTGCCGCCCCAAACCGTCGATCACCTCGCCCAGCTTTTCATCGCTGATGACCCGCGTTTCGATCGGGGTCCGGCCTGGCGGCATCTCGTCGATCCGGCTGACGTCCATCTCCCCATATTGAGTCAGCGTCAGCGTGCGCGGGATGGGCGTTGCCGTCATCACCAGCAGATGCGGAGGCCGTTCGGCCTTTTGCGACAGCAGCAGGCGCTGCGAAACGCCGAAGCGGTGCTGTTCGTCGATCACCGCAAGGCCGAGGTTCCGGTAGGCGACCTTTTCCTGGAAAATGGCGTGCGTGCCGACCAGCAGGTCGATCGACCCGTCGGCAAGCCCCATCAGGACGCTTTCCCGCGCCCGGCCTTTTTCCCGGCCGGTCAGGATCGCCACCCGCACGCCAAGCGAATGGAGCTGCTTGCTCAACGTATCGAAATGCTGACGGGCCAGGATTTCGGTCGGCGCCAGCATCGCCGCCTGCGCGCCGCTTTCGATGGCCGCGAGCATCGCCGCCACCGCGACCAGCGTCTTGCCCGACCCGACGTCGCCCTGCAGCAGGCGCAGCATCGGCACCTGCTGGGCCATATCGCCGTGGATTTCGCCGATCACCCGCTGCTGCGCGCCGGTCAGCTGGTACGGCAGATTGAGCCGTCCCATCAGCGCTCCGGTCCCGGGCAGCGGCACGGTGCGGTGCCGCCGCTGCGACTGCCGCAGCAGCATCAGCGCCAACTGGTTGGCGAAGATCTCGTCATAGGCCAGCCGCCGCCGCGGATCGCGGCTGTCGGGCTCGTGATGGACGTCGGCCAGCGCTGAACGCCACGGCCGCCAGGCTTCGCGCGCCGCCAGGCTCGGCTCGATCCATTCGGGCAATTCCGGGGCGCGTTCGATCGCCTCCCCGGCGAGTTCGCGCATTCGCTTGTTGGTGACGCCCTCGGTCAGCGGATAGACCGGCTCGCGCGCCACCGGCTCCGGCCCCTTGCCTGCCTCCACCACGTCGGGATGGATGATCTGCCATTCGTCGCCATACGCTTCGAGCTTGCCCGACACGATCCGCGCCTCGCCGATCGGTAGCTGCTTCTTCGCCCAGCCCGAATTATTGAAATAGACAAGGCTGATCGAATTGCCCTCGCGGTCCTCGGCGACAATCCGCGTCGGCCCGCGCCCGGAGCGCGGCGAACGCATTTCGAACGGCTTCACCTCGACGATGACGTTGCGCCCGATCAGCGACGGGCTTGCCGCCGGCACCTTCAGCCGTTCGATGACACCCGTCGGCAGATGGTACAGCAAGTCGGCGATGCGGCCGATGCCCAGCTTGGCCAGCAATTTGGCGACCTGCGGCCCAACGCCCGGGATCGTCTCCACCTCGGCGAATACGGGGTTGAGGATGTCGGGGCGCATAGACGCCTGTTAACGCCTCAATCGGCACTCGCAATGACGCCGTCCTGCTCCTATCTGGCGGCCATGCAGCAGGATACGGAATTGAAGCGCCTTCGGTGGCGGGCGCATCATCGTGGAACGTACGAGGCGGACCTGCTGGTCGGCGGCTTTTTCGACATGCACCACGGAGCCTGGGACAGTGCGGATCGCGCGCTGTTCGGCGCGCTGCTGGAAGAACAGGACGCCGACATCCTGACCTGGGCCAACGGAACCGCCGAGGCTCCGGAACGCTACCACGGTCCCATGCTCGTGGCGCTCCAGAAGCTCGATTACATCCCGATCCGCCGATGAAAGACCCGCTCCAGACCATCCTGACGGCGAAGTCGCCGCTGACGCTGGCCGGCGTTCCCACCGGTTTCCTGCCGTGGCTGGCGGCCGATGTTGCGCGAGCCGCGCATGGCCGCGGCAAGCCGGGCCGAGCCGTCCTGATCGCTGCCGATGAATCGGCCATGCGCGCACTGGCCGACACCGTGCCGGTGTTCGCGCCGGAAGTGCAGGTGCTGACCCTGCCCGCGTGGGACTGCCTGCCTTATGACCGCGCCTCCCCGGCCCTGCGCGTGATGGCCGAGCGGTTGTCCACGCTGCACGCGCTGCAGGAAAAGGTCGACAAGCCGCAGCTGGTCATCACCACCGCCAACGGCGCCACCCAGCGCGCTTTGACCCCGTTCCGCATCCGCCAGCTGACCCGCCGAATTGCCGACGGCGAGCGCATCGACCGGGACGCATTGATCGCCCAGCTGAGCGCGCTTGGCTACCAGCGGACGGACACCGTCGCCGAGCATGGCGAATTCGCGGTGCGCGGGTCGCTTATCGACCTGTTCCCATCGGGCGAAACCAGCGGGCTTCGGCTCGACTTCTTCGGCGACGAGATCGAAAGTTTGCGCCGCTTCGACCCTGCTGACCAGCGCAGCACCGGCAAGGCGAAGGCGTTCACGCTGATGCCGGCGTCCGAAGCCCTGCTCGACCCCGACACGATCAAGCGCTTCCGCGAACGCTATCGCGAACAGTTCGGCGCGACCGCGACCGGGGACCCCCTGTACCAGGCGATTTCCGAGGGCCGGCGGATGGCCGGGATGGAACATTGGTTGCCGCTGTTCGAAGAAAAGCTGGCGACCCTATTCGACCATCTGGACGCGGATGACGTCGTCGTCCGCGAAGCCGGGTCCAACGCCGCGCTCGAGGAGCGATGGGCCGGCGTCGAAGATTATTACGAAAACCGGACGCGGGCGATCCAGTCGCAGCCCGGCAGCTATCGCCCGCTGGCACCCGCTGCGCTCTATGTCACGCCGGAAGAATGGGTGGAGACGGTCGATGCGCAGCCGGTTCATCGCACGTCGCCGTTCCCCGAACCCGAAAGCGCGGCGACGATCGATTTTGCCGTCGAAAGCGCGCGCGACTTCGCGCCGGAACGAGCGCGCAACGACAATGTCTATGAAGCGGTGGTCGCCCATGTCGCGACGCTGAAGAAGGCCGGCAAGAAGGTCATCCTTGCCAGCTACACCAAGGGCGCTCGCGAGCGCCTGTCGGGCCTGCTCGAAGACCATGGGTTGAAATCCTTCGAGGCGGTCGACAGCTGGCCCGAGGCGTTGGGCGCAAAGTCCACCGCGCTGATGGTCCTGCCGCTTGATCACGGCTTCACCACGCCCGACATCGCGGTGCTGACCGAACAGGACATGCTTGGCGACCGGCTCGTGCGCCGCCGCAAGCGCCGCAAGAATGCCGATGCCTTCCTGGCGGAAATCGCATCGCTGTCGCCCGGCGATTTCGTGGTCCACGCGGAACATGGCATCGGCAAATATGCGGGGCTGACCCAGATTCCGGTCAGCAAGACCCCGCACGATTGCGTCGCGATCGAATATGCGGGCGGCGACCGGCTTTACCTGCCGGTCGAGAATATCGAGCTGTTGAGCCGCTACGGTAGCGAGAGCGACGGGGTCAGCCTGGATCGCCTTGGCGGCGAAGCCTGGCAACGCCGCCGGTCGCGGATGAAAGAACGGATCCGCGAGATCGCGGGCGAGCTGATCAAGGTCGCGGCGATGCGCGCCACCCGCTCCGCGCCGGTGGCCGAGCCCGATTCCGCCTTCCCGCAATTCGTCGACCGTTTCCCGTATGAGGAAACCGAGGATCAGGACCGCGCGATCGAGGAAGTGCTCGGCGACCTCGAAGCCGGCAAGCCGATGGACCGGCTGGTGTGCGGCGATGTCGGCTTCGGCAAGACCGAGGTCGCCTTGCGCGCCGCCTTCGTCATGGCGATGTCGGGCCTGCAGGTGGCGCTGATCTGTCCCACCACCCTGCTCGCCCGGCAGCATTATTCGAACTTCGTCGACCGCTTTCATGGCTATCCGCTGGAAATCGGCCGCCTGTCGCGACTGGTCCCCGCCGCCGAGGCGAAAAAAACCAAGGAAGGCCTGGAAAACGGCACCGTCGACATCGTCATCGGCACCCACGCGCTGCTGGCCAAGGGACTGAAGTTCAAGAAGCTCGGCCTTGTCATCGTCGACGAGGAGCAGCATTTCGGAGTCGCTCACAAGGAGCGGCTGAAGGCGCTCAAGGCCGACGTTCACGTGCTGACGCTGACCGCGACGCCGATCCCGCGCACGCTGCAGATGGCGATGAGCGGGCTGCGCGAACTGTCGGTGATCCAGACGCCGCCGGTCGACCGCCTGGCCGTGCGTACCTACGTCACGCCTTGGGACCCCGTCGTCATCCGCGAAGCCCTGCTGCGGGAACATCACCGCGGCGGCCAAAGCTTCTTCGTCGCGCCGCGTGTTGCCGATCTGCCCGACCTCGAAGCCTGGCTTCGCGCGGAGGTCCCCGAGGTGAAAACCGTCACCGCCCACGGCCAGATGAGCCCGACCGAGGTCGAGGAGCGGATGAGCGCCTTTTACGACCGCAAGTACGACGTGCTCCTGTCGACCACGATCGTGGAGAGCGGCCTCGACATTCCCAGCGCCAACACGCTGATCGTCCACCGCGCCGACCGCTTCGGCCTGGCCCAGCTGTATCAGCTGCGCGGCCGAGTCGGCCGGTCGAAGACGCGCGCTTATGCGTATCTGACGACGCCGGTGAACCGGACGATGACCGACACGGCGGCAAAGCGGTTGCAGGTGTTGGCCGACCTCGACAGTCTTGGCGCGGGCTTCCAGCTTGCCAGCCACGACCTCGACATCCGCGGCGCCGGCAATTTGCTCGGCGACGAACAGTCGGGGCACATCAAGGAAGTCGGGTTCGAACTTTATCAGTCGATGCTGGAAGAGGCGATCGTCGAGGTGAAAGCCGGGGGAATCGCGCGACAGGAGGAATTCTCCCCCCAGATCAGCGTCGACGCGCCGATCCTGATCCCCGAAACCTACGTCCCCGACCTCGACCTGCGCATGGGTCTGTACCGCCGGCTCGGCGATCTGGAGGACAAGGCCGCCATCGAGGAATTCGCGGCGGAGCTTATCGACCGCTTCGGCGATCTGCCGGAGGAGACGGCAAACCTGCTCAAGGTCGTCGAGACCAAGCTCAACTGCAAGAAGGCGATGATCGCCAAGCTCGACACGGGCCCGCGCGGCGCAGTGGTGACCTTCGCTTCGTCGGGCTTCCCCGACCTGCAGGGGCTGCTGGCCTATATCGACCGGCTCAAGGGTTCGGCCAAGCTTCGTCCGGACAGCAAGCTGGCCATTGCCCGCGACTGGCGCACGCCGGAGGACCGGCTCAACGGCGCGCTGCAGGTGTCGCTGGGACTGTCGCGGGTGGCGGCTGCCGGGCAGCGGACGCTGGAACCGGCATGACCGATTCGCGGGCACGGCCGTTGTCGCTTATGATGCGCCGCCCGACGCCAGCGAGGTAACAGCTTGAGCCCCGACGACCTTTCCGCCCAGCCGAGCATCGACCTCGCCGGCAAGAAGATCGGCCTGCTGTCCTCGCACACCGAGCCGGCCAAGGCGGCCGAAGCCCTGCTCCGCCGCCGGTATGGCTGGGTAGAGGAGAGCGAGGCCGACGTGCTGGTCGCTTTGGGCGGTGACGGGTTCATGCTGCAGACGCTGCACCAGATGCTGGAAGACGGCGTATCGCGGCCCGTGTTCGGGATGAACCGCGGCACGGTCGGCTTCCTGATGAACGATTGGCTGGTGGAAGACCTGGAAGAGCGCATCGCCGGGGCCAAGGCGATCCGCGTCGCCCCGCTTGAGATGACCGCGCGAACGCTTGGCGGCGACAGCTTCACGCACGCCGCGATCAACGAAGTCTCCCTGCTCCGCGAAACGCGCCAGACGGCCAAGATCGAAGTGTCGGTCAACGGCCGCTCGGCGATGCCGGAACTGGCCTGCGACGGCGTACTCGTGGCGACGCCCGCGGGCTCCACGGCCTACAACCTGTCCGCCGGCGGCCCGATCCTGCCGCTGCAGGCGAAGATGCTCGCGCTGACCCCGATCAGCCCCTTTCGGCCGCGCCGCTGGTCGGGCGCGATCCTGCCCGACGACACGGCCATCTCCTTCGCGGTGCACGAAGCGGAAAACCGCCCCGTTTCCGCCGTCGCCGACCAGTTCGAAGTGCGCGACGTGGTGCAGGTCGACGTCCGGCTGGACCGGGATCGTTCGCTGACCCTGCTCTTCGACCCCGAACATGCGCTCGACGAGCGCATCGCGATGGAGCAGTTCGCCACTTGAGGGTTGCGAAACACCGGCGGCTGAGTCATAGGCGCGACCGTCCAAACTGGACCGCTCCCCGATAGCTCAGCGGTAGAGTAGGTGACTGTTAATCACTTGGTCGTTGGTTCGAATCCAACTCGGGGAGCCATTTTTCCGCTAGCTGCCGATTAGCGGCGCTAATTGCGGAACGCCGCGATCGCGCGGCCTATTGCCCGCCGACGGACCGCGCGGATTCGACCTTGCGCCGAAACTTCACCCTTCAAGCGCCGCCATCAAGCTCGCGTTGCCGCCCGCCGCAGTGGTGTCGATGCAGGTCACCCGCTCCGTCGCGAAGCGTGCGACGTAATGCGGCCCGCCGGCCTTGGGGCCGGTGCCCGACAGCCCCTCCCCGCCGAACGGCTGGCTTTCGACCACCGCGCCGATCTGGTTGCGGTTGACGTAGAGATTGCCGACGCGGGCGTGCTGTTCGATATAGTGGGCGACCGTGTCGATCCGGCTCTGCAGGCCAAGCGTGAGGCCGTAGCCGGTCGAATTGATCTGCTCGATCACCTTGTCGAGCTGACCGGACTTCCAGCGCACGACGTGCAGCACCGGCCCGAAATTCTCTTGGGTCAGCTGTGCCAGGCTCTCGATTTCGTACATTGCCGGCGGGACAAAGAAACCGTGTTCGGCCAGATCGACCGGTACCTCCGCGCGGATGATCTTGCGGGCGTGGAGATCGAGCCAGTCGAGATGGCGGCGCAGCGCCTGGCGGGCGGGTGCGTCGATCACCGGCCCGACGTCCGTGGTGATTTTGCCCGGATCGCCGATCGCCAGTGCCTGGATCGCACCGGCAATCATCCGGATCATATCGTCGGCAACGTCGTCCTGGACGAACAACACGCGCAGCGCCGAGCAGCGCTGGCCCGCGCTCTGGAAGCTCGACGCGACGACATCCCGGGTCACCTGTTCGGGCAGCGCGGAGCTGTCGACGATCATCGCGTTCTGGCCGCCGGTCTCCGCGACCAGCGGGACGATTGGCCCATCGGTGCGATCGGCAAGGCTGCGTGCGATCATCCGCGCCGTATCGGTCGATCCGGTAAAGGCCACGCCGGCGGTCAGCCGATGCGACGTCAACGCCGCGCCGACCTTGCCGTCGCCGGGGACAAGCTGGACGATGGCGCGGGGAATGCCCGCCTTGTGCATCAGCTCGAGCGCAAAACCGGCGATCAGCGGCGTCTGCTCGGCCGGCTTGGCCATGACCGCATTGCCCGCAGCCAGTGCGGCGGCGACCGGTCCGGTGAAAATCGCCAGCGGGAAATTCCACGGGCTGATGCAGGTCCATACGCCGCGGCCGTGCAGGCGCAGTTCGTTCACTTCACCCGTCGGACCGGGGAGCGGCATCGGCCGGGAAAACTGGCGCCGCGCCTCGGACGCGTAATAGCGCAGGAAATCGACCGCCTCGCGCACTTCCAGCACGGCGTCGGGGAGGGTTTTGCCGGCCTCGCGGATGCACAGCGAAAAGAAGGTTTCGCGCTCGTCCTCGAAAAGGTCGGCCGCCTTGTCGAGCAACGCCGCCCGGGCTTCGCCGCCAAGCGCGTCCCACGCGGGTTGCGCCTGCGCTGCGGCGGTCATCGCCCGGTCGATCGCACCTTCGGTGGCTTCGTGCGCGATGCCGACTTCGATCCGGTCGTCGTGCGGCGAGGTGATGCGGCGGATCGGATGCTCGCCCCGCGACCGTTCGGTGGGGGCGGCTTCGTAGGTCCGGCTTTCCATTGCCCGCAGGCGGCCGAGTAACGGTTCGCGCACCAGCGGGTCGGACAGGTCGACGCCAGCACTGTTCTTGCGTGCCTCCCCGAATATGGCGTTGGGCAGCGGGATCAGCGGGTTGCGCCTGGAGGCAAGCGCGTCGAGCTCGGCGACCGGATCGCGAACCAGCTCGTCGGCGGAAACATCCTCGTCCGCGATGCGATTGACGAAGGACGAGTTGGCGCCGTTCTCAAGCAGTCGCCGCACGAGATAGGCGAGCAATTCCTTGTGGCTGCCGACCGGCGCATAGATGCGGACCGGCGTCTGCGGATCGCCGATCGCGGCTTCCAGCTTGGCCAGCTCGGCATATAATTCCTCGCCCATGCCGTGGAGGCGCTGGAACTCGAACGGCGTCGATCCCGCCAGCGCCTTCACCTGCCCAATCGTGTTGGCATTGTGCGTCGCGAAGGCCGGATAAATCGCCTCCTCCGCACCAAGCAGCACCCGGGCGCATGCCAGGTAGGACACGTCGGTCGCGATCTTGCGGGTGAACACCGGATAATCGGACAGCCCGCCGACCTGCGCCAGCTTGACCTCCGTGTCCCAATAAGCGCCCTTGACCAGCCGGACCATCAGCTTGCGGCCATGACGGCGTGCCAGCTCAACGGTCCATTCGCACAGCGGCAGCGCGCGCTTCTGATATGCCTGGATGGCGATGCCCAACCCGCCCCATTCGGTGGCGAACAGCGCATCGTCCGCGACCAGCGCCTCGAGCAGGTCCATCTGCAGTTCGAGCCGATCGGATTCCTCGGCATCGATGGTCAGGTGAATGTCGGCGGCGGCGGCCTTGGCGGCGAGTTCCCGCAACACCGGCAAGATATGGGCCTTGGCTTCGTCCGCGTGACTCCACTCGTACCGCGGATGGAGCGCCGACAGCTTGACGGAAATGCCGGGCGAGCTTGCAAAGCCGCCGGATGCTTCCCGCGCGATGCGGTCGAGGGCGCTTCGGTAGGAGTCGGCGTAACGGTCCGCGTCGGCCATCGTCCGCGCGGCTTCGCCGAGCATGTCGAAACTGTGGGTGAGACCGAGCTTGCGTTCGGGCGCGGCGCGCCGAAGCGCCTCGTCGATGGTGCGGCCGAAGACGAATTGCTTGCCCAGGATGCGCATCGCCTGGTCGACGGCGGTGCGGATGACCGGTTCGCCCAGCCGGCCGACGGCACGGCCGATGGCAGCCCGCCACGTGTCCGACCGGTCGTTGGCGCTTTCCAGCACCTTGCCCGTCAGCAGCAGCGAAAAGGTCGCCGCGTTGACGAAGGCGCTGTCGCTTTCGCCCAGCTTTTCCGCCCAATGCGCCTTGCCCAGCTTGTCGGCAATCAAATCGTCGGCAGTGCCCGCGTCGGGAATACGTAATAGCGCCTCAGCCAGGCACATCAGCGCGATGCCCTCATCGCTGCCGAGGTCGTAGGTGGCGAGGAAGGCGTCGAGCCCGTCCGCCTTGTGCGCGCGCATGCCCTTGACCAGCGTGCGGGCGATCTTCGTCGCTTCGCGCGCCTGTCCGGGGTCCAGCCGGGCCTGCGTCAGCCGTTCGGCGGAAACGACCTCCTCATCGGGCCGATAAGCGCGGCCGACTGCAGCGCGGTCGATGCTGGCTGCGGCGCCGGGCGCCGGGTCGGCTACGCCAGTTGCCCGTGGCAATGCTTGTACTTCTTGCCCGACCCGCATGGGCATGGCGCATTGCGGCTGAGCGGCGCGGTTTCGACATCGCCTTCGCCGCGGACGCGATTGGGAATGCCCACCTCGATATTGCCAAGCTCGTTGCCGAATCCGGCATCGAAGTCGTTGGTGTCGTCCTCGCCCGAGAACGGATCGATGTGCTGGGTGATAAAGTCCGGCAGCGGCGGCAACTCGGGCGCTTCGAACTGCACGTTGGCGTGCATCAGGATCCTTGTGACTTCCTCGCGGATCGACACGAGCAGCCGCTCGAACAGCAGGAACGCCTCCTGCTTATATTCGTCGATCGGCTTCTTCTGCGCATAGCTGCGCAGGTGGATGACCTGGCGAAGCGCGTCGAGCGTGGCGAGATGGTCCTTCCAATGCTGGTCGAGCGTCTGCAGCAAGATCTGCTTTTCGACCTCGGTCCAGCGTTCCGGTTCGACCTGCGCGGTCTTTTCCGCGATCTGCTGGTCGGCAAGCGCCTGCAGCCGCTCGATCATCAGATCCTGTTCGACCGCTTCTTCCTCGAGCCAGTCGTCGACCGGCGGCTGGAGCCCGAACACGGTGTCGATGCTTTCCTTGAGCGCCGCGACGTCCCACTGTTCGGGATAGCTTCCCGGCGGGCAGCTGGCGAGGACCACCGACGCGGCGGTATCCGCGCGCATGTCGGCGATGACGTCGGCGACGCTTTCGGCATCCATGATGTCCGCGCGCTGCTCGTAGATGACCTTGCGCTGGTCGTTCATCACGTCGTCGAATTCGACGACCTGCTTGCGCACGTCATAGTTGCGCGCCTCGACCTTCTTCTGCGCGGTCTCGATGGCCTTGGAAATCCACGGGCTGACGATCGCTTCGCCATCCTCGAGGTTCTTGTTCATCAGGCGCGAGAACATCGTTTCCGGGCCGAAGATGCGCAGCAGGTCGTCGTCGAGGCTGAGGTAGAAGCGGGACAGGCCCGGATCGCCCTGGCGGCCCGAACGGCCGCGCAGCTGGTTGTCGATGCGGCGGCTTTCGTGGCGCTCGGTGCCGAGCACGAAGAGCCCGCCGACGTCCTTCACCTGCTGCTTTTCCTCCGCGACCTCGGCGACGATCTTTTCGATCGCCTTGTCGCGGTCCGGACCTTCGGGGACTTCGGACAGCTCGTCCTCGATGCGGAATTCGACGTTGCCGCCCAACTGAATGTCGGTGCCGCGGCCGGCCATGTTGGTCGACACGGTCACTGCGCCCATCCGCCCGGCCTGGGCCACGATATGCGCTTCGCTCTCATGGAAGCGGGCGTTGAGAACCTTGTGCTGGATGCCCTCGGCAGTGAGGAATTCGGACAGCACTTCGGACTTTTCGATCGACACGGTGCCGACCAGAACCGGCTGGCCCAGTTCCTGGCGCGCCTTGATCTCCTTGGCGATTGCACCGAACTTGTCGGTCATGTTCTTGTAGAATTCGTCGTCCTCGTCCTTGCGCTGGACGACCACGTTGGTCGGGATGGCGACCACGTTCATCTTGTAGATGTCGAAGAATTCCGGGGCTTCGGTCATCGCCGTGCCGGTCATGCCCGATAGCTTCGGATACATGCGGAAATAGTTCTGGAAGGTGATCGAGGCGAGGGTCTGGTTCTCGGGCTCGATATTGACCCCTTCCTTGGCCTCGACCGCCTGGTGAAGGCCGTCGGACCAGCGCCGGCCGTCCATCATCCGGCCGGTGAATTCGTCGATGATGACGACCTTCCCGTCCTTGACGATATAATCGATGTCCTTCTTGAACATCATGTTGGCCTTGAGCGCCTGATTGAGGTGGTGGACCGCCTGCGTGTTGACGATGTCGTAGAGGTTACGGCCCTCGATCAGGCCTGCTTCCTCCAGCATCCGCTCGGCCTTCTCCGTGCCGTCCTCGGTCAGGACGATGCTGCGCTGCTTTTCGTCCTTTTCGTAATCGTCCGCGACGAACGTCTTCACGATCTTGTCGACCGATACGTACAGCTCCGACTTGTCGTCGGTCGGGCCGGAAATGATCAGCGGAGTGCGCGCTTCGTCGATGAGGATCGAGTCCACCTCGTCGACAATGGCGAAATTGAACGGCCGCTGGACCATCTGCTCGCGCGTGTATTTCATGTTGTCGCGCAGATAATCGAAGCCGAATTCGTTGTTCGTGCCGTAGGTGATGTCCGACCCGTAAGCGGCGCGGCGCTCCTCGTCCGAAAGGTTCGGGACGATGACGCCTACCGACATGCCGAGGAACGTATAAACCTGGCCCATCCAGCCAGCGTCGCGGCGAGCGAGATAGTCGTTGACGGTGACGACGTGGACGCCCTTGCCCTCAAGCGCATTCAGATAGACCGCGAGAGTCGCGACCAGCGTCTTGCCCTCGCCCGTCTTCATTTCCGCGATCTCGCCGCGGTGGAGCGCCATGCCGCCGATCAGCTGGACGTCGAAGTGACGCATGCCGAGCGTTCGCTTGGCCGCCTCGCGCACCGTGGCGAAGGCTTCGGGCAGCAGGTCGTCGAGCTTCTGCCCGTCGGCCAGCCGCTTGCGGAAGATTTCAGTCTGGTTGCGCAGCTCCTCGTCGGTGAGGGCTTCGATCGTCGGCTCGAACGCGTTGATCGCGTCGACGTATTTTCCGAGGCTGCGGACATAGCGGTCGTTTGCCGATCCGAAGATGCTCTTGGCCAGTGCGGCGAACATGGAAATCCTTCAAAAGCTCAAGGGGCGCGACGGAGATGGCGACATGCCTCGCCCGCGCGCGAGCGTTGCGGCGGCGATGTAGGAACGGCGCTCCTCTTAGTCAAACCCGCGGCGTGAGCGCCTGGTCGCGCAGCCCGCGCCATACCTTCAGTGCCTGCACCGTCTCCGGCACGTCATGGACGCGGATCACTTGCGCGCCCTGCTCTGCCGCTTTCAGCGCCAGCGCGAGGCTTCCGCCCAGCCGCTCGTCCGCGGGCGCCTCGTTGGACAGTGCGCCGATCGTCCGCTTGCGGCTGGCCCCGAGCACCAGCGGGCAGCCGAGCCCGTGAAACAGGGCGAGATTGTTCATCAGGGCGAGATTGTGGGCGACGGTCTTGCCGAAGCCGAAGCCGACGTCGACGAGGATGCTGGACCGTGCGATCCCCGCAGCTTCGGCTGCCTCCACCCGCTGCGCGAGCCAGTCGTACACCTCCACCACCACGTCGCCGTAGCGCGGGTTGTCCTGCATCTCATCCGGCTTGCCCTGGTGATGCATCAAAACGACCGGCACCCCCGCCGCCGCCACCGTTTCGGCCGATCGCTGGTCGAAGGTCAGGGCCGACACGTCATTGATCATGTGCGCCCCGGCGGCGAGCGCTGCCGTCATGACGTCAGCCTTGCGGGTATCGACCGAAACGGCCGCCCCGCCGGCGGCGAGGCGGCGGACGATCGGCTCGACCCGCTCGATCTCATCGCCTTCCCACACCGGCTTCGCGCCGGGCCGGGTTGATTCCCCACCGACGTCGATAATCGCCGCGCCGGCTTCGCTCATCAACGACCCGGCAACGGCAGCGGCTTCCGCATCGGCAAACTGGCCGCCGTCGGAAAAGCTGTCCGGCGTGGCGTTGACGATGCCCATTACCTGCGGCTGGTCGAGGCGCACGGTCCGCTGGCCAAGCTGCAGCGGCGCTCGAGCGGCCGTCAGATTATTCCAGACAGCTGCGAACCCGTCATCGAGATGCGCCTCAAGCTGTTCAACGGAAACGATTTCCGCTCCTACCCGCTTGCCGTCGCTGACGGTCAGCAGTTCAACCGCGGCGAACCAGTTCAGGCCGCCGGCAAGGCGAGCGACCTTGCCATCATGGCCGAACGGGGAATCCACGAAGGCGGTGGGGCGAAGAAGAGTGCGCATCGCCGCGCGCTATAGCGCGGACAGATGCTGTTGGCGCAAGGCGTCGATCGGCTGCAGGGCCTTGCCGTCCTCGACGTGCCAGAAGGTCCAGCCGTTGCACGACGGCGCGCCTTGCAGCGCTGCCCCGACCTTGTGGATCGACCCGCTGTGCGCGCCGGATTCCACCGATCCGTCAGCACGAACGCTGGCGGAAAACCGCCGCTTCGCGTCGACCAGCCGCGTTCCGGGCGGACACATGCCGCTTTCGACCAGCAGGCCGAAGGCGACGCGCGGCGCGGCGCGCTTGTCGGCCATGGTCGCCATCGCGCTTTCGTCCAGCGGCAGGGTCGACCCGATCCGGTCCCGAGCCACCTTCACATAGCCGCGGTCGCGTTCAATCCCGACCCAGTGCCGGCCGAGCCGCCGGGCCACCGCCCCGGTCGTGCCGGTTCCGAAGAACGGGTCGAGCACGACGTCGCCCGGCTTCGTGCAAGCCAGCAGAATGCGATAGAGCAGCGCTTCCGGCTTTTGCGTCGGATGAGCCTTCAGTCCGTCGTCGCCCTTCACGCGCTCCGCCCCGCTGCAGATCGGCAACACCCAGTCGGAGCGCATCTGCAGATCGTCGTTGAGCGCCTTCATCGCGCGATAGTTGAAGGTGTAGCGCGCCTTTTCATCCTTGGCGCACCACAACAGTGTTTCGTGTGCGTTGGTGAACCGCGTGCCGCGGAAGTTGGGCATCGGGTTCGACTTGCGCCACACGATGTCGTTAAGGATCCAGAATTCCGCGTCCTGCAGCAGCGTGCCGACGCGGTAGATGTTGTGATAGCTGCCGATCACCCAGATGGTGCCGTCGTCCTTGAGGATGCGCCGCGCCTGTTCCAGCCACTCGCGGGTAAAGTCGTCATAGGCGGTCAGGCTGTCGAACTTGTCCCAATCGTCGTCCACCGCGTCGACGCGGCCGCCTTCGGGGCGGAACAGGTCGCCGCCCAGCTGCAGATTGTAGGGCGGGTCGGCGAAGATCATGTCGACGCATTTGTCGGGCAGCCGCGCCATTTCGGCGATGCAGTCGCCGTTGAGGATGGTGTCCAGCGGCAACGATCTGGGCTCGACCTTGCGGGTACGCACCCGCGGCTGAGGCTCCGCAACTCGGGCAAGCAGGTTCATGATCGATTAGCCCCCTATGAACCGGGGAAAGTGAGTCAGCCCGGACTCGCGGTCAACAAAACAAGGGTTAACGCGGCGGCGAAAGCCGCAATTCCTACGCCGCCGATCGGGGCTCCACCACAAGATGTTGAGTCAGCTGCGCCGGTGCGGACTCAACTGCTGGTGGGTGTGACTCAAAGGACTCGCCTGTGCCGATTTCGACCACATGCAGGTCCGGCCGGCCCGCGCCCCGCTCGATCTCGCGCACCGGGGCGAAGCTTCGGCGATGCAGCGGGGTCAGCCCGAGCGTGCTCAGCCCGCGCAGATGTTCGGGCGTGCCATAGCCGCGGTTGGTCTCCCAGCCGTAGCCGGGATATTGCACGGCATAGTCAGCCATCATCCGATCGCGGGTGACCTTGGCGACGATCGACGCGGCGCCGATCGACCGGCATTTGCTATCGCCCTTGATGATGGCCTTCGATGGCCGCTGCCAGCGTGGGCAGGCATTGCCGTCTACCAGCACCCAGGCCGGCTCGACGCCCAGCGCCTCGACCGCCCGGGTCATCGCCAGCATCCGCGCCCAATAGATATTGATCGTATCGATTTCCTCGACCGACGCGACACCGACGCCCCACGCCGCCCGAGTGGTGATGCGGGCGTAGAGCGACTCGCGCTTCTCGATCGGCAAGGCTTTGGAATCGTCGATCCCGCGCGGGAAATTGTCACGGTCGAGAATGACTGCTGCAGCTACGACCGGCCCCGCAAGCGACGCGCAGCCAGCTTCGTCCACCCCGGCGAGAGGCTGCGGAAAGCCGATTTCCAGCTTGAAGGTGCATGTCCGCGACATCGAAACGCGACGCTAAGCCCGCGGACCGTGGAATTTCCAGCGCGCAGGCCGCTTTTCAGCCTGCTTTTCTGTGGATTAGTCGACGCGCCACGGCGGGAAACGGCGCGCCTCGCCCGCATGGTAGAGGAAGACGATGTTGCCCGACGGGTCGCGCAGGCGCGCCTCGCGCCACATCCACGGCTGGTTGCGCGGGCCATGTTCGAACGTGATGCCGCTGCGCGCCAGCTGTTCGACCCGTTCGTCGAGGTCGTCGCATTCGAGATAGATGGCGGTGGTGGCGAGGATCGTTTCCTCGGGGTCGATTTGCACCGACAGCGTCGCCCCGCCGGCCGCTTCGAACCGGGCGTAGCCGTTTTCCGGGCTGTCGACGATCTGGCGGAGGCCGAGCGTGCGATAGAATTCGACCGACTTGCGGTAATTGCTGCCAGTTACAGTGACCTGGTTGAGGCGCAGCCCCGTGCCGACGTCCAGCCGTACGCTTCCCTGCCCGATCGGCCCGGCGCCCTGCCCGATGTCCGGCGCGTCGTGGAGAGCGACGCGGACGAACGTCCGCGCCTGTTCGACGGCCGTGTTGAGGCTGGCGCCCTGGCCAAGAAACGTGGCGATCGCGGTCGCCAGCGTGCAGCCAGTGCCGTGCGTGTTGTCGGTCTGGATCCGCTGGCCTTGCCAGCTGGTCATATTGTCTTCCTCAATCAGCGCGTCGGCGATGGCGTCGCCTTCTTCATGACCGCCCTTGATGAGAACCGCGCAGCCATGCTGCCCAACCAGATGCAGGGCAGCCGCGACCGGGTCGTCCTCGCTGGTCAGGCGCTGCAGCTCGGGCAGATTGGGCGTCGCGACGGTCGCGATGTCCATCAGCTTGCCGAAGGCGGCGATGGTTGCGTCGTCCGCCAGCTTCGACCCGCTGGTCGCGACCATCACTGGGTCGAACACGATCGGCACCTTGTCCATCTGCTTAAGTCGGTTGGCGATCGCCTCCGCGGCGAAGGGCCCCGGGAGCATGCCGATCTTGACCGCGTCGACCCCGATGTCGCCGATAATCGAATCCATCTGCGCGATGATCATTTCCGTCGGGACCGGATGAACGGCATCGACGCCAAGCGTATTTTGCGCGGTGATTGCGGTGATGGCGGTGGTCGCATGGCCGCCAAGCATGGTGACGGTTTTGATGTCCGCCTGAATCCCGGCGCCGCCCCCGCTGTCGGAGCCGGCGATGATCAGGATTCGCGCGGTCGGCGTCATCTTGGCCGCCATTGTCCCGCGCCCCGCGGCGAAGTTTTCCATGTGCACGCGCCTGCACTTGCACCGCAAATCCCCAAGAAAGGGTTCACGCCGCGGATTGGACGGCCGCGCAGATGTCGTCGACGACACGCTCGACCAGTGCTTCGTCGTCGCCTTCGGCCATGACCCGGATCAGCGGTTCGGTGCCCGACTTGCGGATCAGCAGCCGACCCTTGCCCTCCAGTTCGCGCTCTGCCGCAGCGATGCGTTGCTTGACGCCGTCGTTCTCCAGCGGCTCGCCGCCGCTGAAGCGGACGTTCTTGAGCAGCTGCGGCAACGGTTCGAACTGGCGCAGAACTTCGCTGGCCGGTTTGCCGCTGTCGACCAGCGCGGCCAGCACCTGCAAGCCCGCGACCAATCCGTCGCCGGTGGTCGAATAATCGCTCAGGATGATGTGGCCGGACTGTTCCCCGCCGACATTGCAGCCCTGCTCCCGCATCGCTTCGAGAACATAGCGATCGCCGACCTGCGTCCGCAAAAGCCCGATGCCCGACGCTTCCAGCCGCCGTTCGAGGCCGAGGTTGGACATCACGGTGGCGACCACCGACCCCTTGAGCCGCTCGCGCTTTTGATAATCGAGCGCGATTAGGGCCATCATCTGGTCTCCGTCGACAATCTGGCCCTTTTCATCGACCACGACGATGCGGTCAGCGTCGCCATCGAGCGCCAGGCCGACGTCGGCGCCGCTGGCGACTACCGTTTCCTGCAGCAGCAGGGGCTTGGTCGAGCCGCAATCGTCATTGATGTTGGTGCCGTCTGGACCAACCCCCAGCGGAATCACGTCGGCGCCCAATTCCCACAAGGCATCGGGGGCGACATGATAAGCAGCGCCATTGGCGCAATCGATGACGACCTTTAGCCCGTCGAGTCGAAGACGTTCCGGGAACGTCGCCTTCGCGTGGTGGACATAGCGGCCGCGGGCATCGTCGATCCGCTTGGCGCGCCCGATCAGGTCGGGCTTGGCCAGCTTCGCATCCTCGCCCAGCCGCCGTTCGATGGCGGCTTCGTCCTTGTCGCTGAGCTTGTAGCCGTCGGGACCGAACAGCTTGATGCCATTGTCGTCGAACGGATTATGCGAGGCGGAGATCATCACGCCGAGGTCGGCGCGCATCGAGGTTGTCAGCATCGCCACCGCCGGGGTCGGCATCGGCCCGACCATGACGACGTCCATGCCGACGCTGGTGAAGCCGGCGACCAGCGCCGATTCCATCATGTAGCCGGACAGGCGCGTGTCCTTGCCAATGACCACCCGGTGGCGGTGGTCGCCGCGCAGGAAGTGCCGGCCTGCTGCCTGGCCTATACGCAACGCCGTTTGCGCCGTCATCGGTTCGGTGTTGGTCAGGCCGCGGATACCGTCCGTGCCGAAAAATTTGCGTTTCATCGTCGGACCCTAGCGCGCGCCAATCACCCGATCCACAGCCAAGGCGCCACCGGGGCCGGGTGCAGCCAGGTGGCGAGAAGGAACAGGAACGTGCCGGCGACGATGGCGACCGCGCCGGGGTTGGCAACGCCGCGACCGAACGGCACGAACGCCGTGCGCGCCGTCCACTCGTGCCAATTGTCGCCGTGCAGGGACGCTTTCTTGCGATCCTGCATCGCCGCGCCAAGAAGCGCGAGGATCGCGATTGCGCCGTCGAGCACCAGCGCCTTTGTCGTTCCGGAAAGCGCCGCATGCACCACCGCCCAGATGGCGAAGCTCCACATCATCGGGTGGCGCGTGATGCCAAGCGCGCCCCTAGGTGGCCCGACCGGCTTCTTGCCGGCGACCATCGCCGGATTGCCGCTGAACGAGCCGGCGAAAAGGATCGCCGCCAGCCACATTAGCAGCGCGCCCGCAATCCACGCCCACTGGCCAAGCGACCATATGGGCGCCTGATCGCCGATGGCCCGGTAAAACCAGATCATCAGCCCGAACAGGATAAGCGCGACCAGCGAATACAGTCCCTGAAACCCGCGTTCACCCAGACGACGGACCAGCGGATCACGCAGCGGGTGAGACATCGCAAAATGCGTCCCGACGAATGCGATGGACGCGAGGATGAGCCCGCTCATCGGGGTCAATGCCGGTACGCTTCCGGCAGGTCGCGGCGCGGCAGATGGCGATAGCGTTCGAGCAGTCGCGTCTGGTGCGTCACCAGCGGCTGTTGAACGCCGTCGATGAATACGGCCTCGGCGGCATTGCGCGGATCGAGCGGATCGCCCGACCAGATGACGACATCGGCGCGGCGACCGGCGGCGAGGCTGCCGATCTCCCCGCCCATGCCGACCGCTTCGGCGGGTGCCGAGGTGATCAGGCGCAACGCCTCCCCCCAGCTTACGCCGCTTGCCCCCGGAACGTTCTGCAACGCGACCAGATTGCCCGCATATTGGCGCTGGTAGAACAGGTTGCGGGTGTCGTCGTCGTTTATCATGCCGATGGCGACCCGCACCCCGGCGTCGCGCATCCGGCCAACGTTGGACTGGGTCGCGGCGCGTTGCTCGAACGACGCCGGCAGGTCGACCACCGCGGAAGCGATCACCGGCACATTCGCTTCGGCCAATTCGCGCGCCACCAGCCAGCCTTCGCTCGCGCTAACGATGACGATCTTCAGTGCGCGGAATTCACGCTTGAGCCTGAGCACCTGCAGGATGTCGGCGGCCCGTTCGACATGGACCAGCAGAAACTGCGACCCCTGCAGCACCGGCACCAGCGCCGCGGCGTCGAAACGGGTCAGCAAGACGTCCTGGCTGCGCCGCGCATCGGGGCCGTAGGCGCGGCCCTCGTTGGGGTTCTGCACCACCGGCTGGAGCCGCGCGTCGTCGCTTTCGCTGCCGGGCGATGAGATGCCGCCGTAACGGCGCAGCTCCGCCGCCTCGCGCAGGGCGTTGCGGAACAGTAGATGCGCCGATGGACGCGAGCCGCCGGCCTTCCCTGCCCCGGTTTCGCCAAGTTCAACGAACTGGAAGAGCCGGGCGCGGGTGATCGGGTACATGTCGTCGCCGGTGTCGATCAGCGCGCCTTGCCCGGCGAAGATGCTGCGCGGGGCCCCCGGCGCAACGAGGGCGCGGGTCACGCCGTCGGCGCGGTTTACCTCGATGGTGGTGTACGTGGGATCGATTGCCGGCGCGACGTCGATCGCCGCGCTGAACGGGCCGCTGCCCGCCGCAACATCGTCGACCCCCTGCGCACTCAAATCCACCTCGCTCAGGCCAAGGCGCGAGAAGCCGGCGACGATCCCCGGCGTCACCCACTTGCCCGCCGCGTCGATCACCTGCGCGCTGGACGGGACGGCAACCTGCCGGCCGGCGGCGACGATGCGGCCGTCGCGGATGATGACGGTGCCGCCCGGGATCGGCTCCGACCCGTCGCCCAGCGCGACCGTGCCGTTGACGATCGCCAGCGTCTGCGCGGCGGCCGGTGAGCCGGCGAGCAAGAGCAGCGCAGCGGCGAGCGCGGCGCGCATCATTTGGTGTCTCCTTCGCCGGGCTGGCCAAGTTCGAAATCGCTGACCGGCCGCCGCTTGGGGTCGTTGGCGTCGTAAAGCAGGGCGCCGTCGATCCACACGCGTTCGGGCCGCGCATAGATGCTGAACGGATTGGCGTTCCACAGCACGACATCGCCCATCTTGCCGGGCGACAGGCTGCCGGTCTTGTCGAAGATGCCCAGCGCCCGAGCGGGGTTGGCCGAAAGCCAGGTCCAGGCGACGGCTTCCGTCAGGCCGGGTATGCCCGCGCGCTGACCGTCGGCAAGCGCCTTGGCCGCTTCCTGGTTCAGGCGCTGGATGCCGTTGGGATCGTCCGAATGGACGATGGCGCAGGAGCCCGAACCACCGTTGTGGACCAGCGGGATATTCTCCTTGATCCCGTCATAGGCTTCCATCTTGAACCCGTACCAGTCGGCCCACATTGCCGCGCAGATGCCGTCGGCCGCGAGCAGGTCGGCGATCTTGTAGGCTTCGACCGCGTGGTGAAAGGCGGTGATCTTGTAGCCGAACTCCCTGGCGACATCGATCATGTTGGCCATTTCGTCGGCGCGGTAACAGTGGTTGTGAACCAGGATCCGGCCGGCGAGCACGCCGCGCAGCGTGTCCATCGCCAGGTCGCGTTCCGGCATCGTGCCGCCGTTCTTGTAATAAGCGTCCCACTTGCGCTTGTACGCCTGCGCCTTTGCCCATGTTTGCCGGGTCAGCGCGACATTGCCCATGCGCGTGCCGGGCATGTTGCCCTTCGACCCGTAAACCCGCTTCGGGTTTTCGCCGCAGGCCATTTTCAGCCCGTACGGCGCGCCGGGGAATTTCATTCCTTGGACGGTGCGCGACGGGACGTTCTTCAGGGTCACCGACCGGCCGCCGAAAAGATTGGCCGACCCGGGCAGGATCTGCAGCGCGGTGATGCCGCCATTGACCAGCGCGCGGGAAAAGCCCGGGTCCTGCGGCCAGACGCTATGTTCGGCCCAGACTTCGGGCCGCACCGGAGAGGTCGCCTCGTTGCCGTCGGAGAGCGATTCAACTCCGGGCGAAGGATAGTCGCCGAGGTGGCTGTGAACGTCAATGATGCCCGGCGTGACGAACTTGCCTGTGCCGTCGATGACCTGGGCGCCCGCCGGCACCGCGAGGTCCGGCCCGCCAACCGCCTGCACCTTGCCGTCGGCAAGGATCACCGTGGCATTGTCAATCCGCCCGCCGAGCCCGTCGAAAGCCGTCGCGCCGCGGATCGCCGTCGGCACGCCCGGATAAGGCGCGTAGGTGGACGCGAACGGATCTTCGTTGATGCGGACGCCCGGCCGTTTTTTGTCCGGGATGACGCCCGCGCACCCGGTCAGGATCGCGGCGGCAAGCACCGCGATCCCGGCCGTGCGCAACATCAGGCCCTCGGGCCGCGCGGGTCGGTTTGCGGCCGACCCGTTTCCTCGCCCTGCGGGAACATGCCGGCGGCTTCCGCTTCGCCCAGTTCCGACTGACCGGCGAGCTCGTCGCGGTCGCGCAGCGTGTCGAGGTGCATCCACTTCTTCACGATCGGCGACAGCGCCAGGACCGCAACCGCAGCGCCGATGGAGATCCAGCCGAACAGTTCGTAGATGTCGAGCAGCGCCTGTTTGCTCATTTCCCCGTCATGCCCGCCGGTGGCTTCGCCGATCTTGCCGGCGACGAAGTTGCCGACCGCGGTCATGTAGAACCACGCACCCATGATGAGCGAGGCCAGGTAGCGTGGCGCGAGGCGGTTCATTGCGCTCAGGCCCACCGGGCTGAGGCACAATTCGCCGGTGGTCGCGAACAGGTAGTAGAGGAAGACGAACAGGACCGGGGTCATCGCCGCCATGCCATAGGCTTCCGCGCCCCACACCAGGACGAGGTTGGCCAGGCCCATCTGCGCCAGCGCCAGGCCGAACTTGGCCGGTGCCGACGGTTCAAGCCCGCGCTTGCCCAGCGACACCCACAGGCCCGCGAACAACGGCGCCAGCATGATGATGTAGATGGGATTGATCGACTGGAAGATCGAGGCCGGTACGCCCGAACGGTCGACGAAGCGGTCGGTGAACAGGTTCATTGATCCGCCGGCCTGTTCGAACAGGCCCCAGAACAAGGGGTTGAGCGCAATCAGGAAAAGGATGGCGAACATCCGTTCGCGCGGCTCCTTTTCCAGCTTGAAGCTTTCGTAAAGCACATAACCAAGCAACGCGATGCCGGAGACGGCCAGAAGCATCTGGATCACGTCCTGATACTGGACCAGCGCCCAGATCACCGCGACCGCGCCGACGCCGATGGCGTACAGCATATACTCCTTCGAGCGAGCGAGGACCTGCGGCGCTTCGCCGGCGCCGCGCAGCGCCTTCTTGCCGAGCACGAACACGACGAGGCCGGCGAGCATGCCGATACCGGCTAGCCCGAAGCCATAGCCCCAGCCAATCGTCTCGCCGAGGTAGCCGACGAGGATCGTGCCGATGGCGGCGCCGACGTTAATGCCCATGTAGAAGATGGTGTAGGCGCCGTCGCGGCGGACGTCGGTCATCTTATAGAGCTGTCCGACCATCACCGAGATGTTGGCCTTGAGGAAGCCGGAGCCGACGATGATGAAGGCGAGCGCGGCCCAGAAGACGTTGATCGTCGGGTCGTCCTGACCGCCGACGCCTTCGACGGCCATCAGGCTGTGGCCGACGGCAAGCAGGATGCCGCCGAACAGCACCGCCTTGCGCTGGCCGAGATAACGGTCGGCCAGATAGCCGCCGAGGACCGGCGTGATGTACACCAGGCTGGTGTAGGCGCCGTAGATCAGGTTCGACTTGCTGTCGTTGAACAGCCAGTGCTGCGTCAGGTAGAAAATCAGCAGCGCCCGCATGCCGTAGTAGGAGAAGCGCTCCCACATTTCGGCGAAGAAGAGCATGTACAGGCCCTTGGGGTGCCCGGCGAACTCCGGTTCTTTCTGGATCGCGACCTTGGCGCCGATCGTCAGGAAGATGGCGAGTACGATGACGGCGATCGCGGCGATCCAGTCGCCTTCCTGCCACAAGCCCATGGGTTTCATTGATACGTCCCGTGTTGCGAGCGGCGCTCCGCCCTGTTCGGGGGCGTACCCTAACGCTCTAAAGCCACTTGTGAAGTCCGCATGTTGCACGCGGCGGCTGTGCGCTTACAGGTTCGGCCATGCTCAACGACCGCACCTCGCCCCTGTCCCTGCTGACGACCCGCCGCTCCGCCAGGCCGCGCGACATCGGCGGGCCCGGCCCGACGCGGGCGGAACTGGAAACCATCCTGACCGTCGCCGCGCGTACGCCCGACCATGGCAAGCTGACGCCGTGGCGCTTCGTCGTCATCGACGGCGACCGGCGCGATGCTTTTTCCGCCTTGCTCCGCCAGGCGCTGACCGACAGCCATCCGCAGGCGATCCCGGCGCGGCACCAGAAGGAAGAGGATTTCGCGCATTACGGCGGGGCGCTCGTCGTGCTCGTCTGTGCGCCGGTCGCCGGGCACAAGGTGCCGGTGTGGGAACAGGAACTGTCCTGCGGCGCGGCGGGGATGAACCTGCTGCTGGGTGCGGAAGCGCTGGGTTACGACGCCGGCTGGGTGACCGGGTGGCGGACCTATGCGCCGCGCGTCACCGACGCCTTCTGCGGCGAGGGGGAGCGGATTGCCGGCTTCTTCTTCATCGGCCGGTCCGGCCTGCCGCTGGAGGAACGCGACCGGCCCGCCTTGGGCGACGTGGTGCGGTCATGGACACCGCCCGACGGCATTTGAGATTGACCTGAGACCGCGCTGCTGTATTATGACAGCATGACGCTTCGCACCCAGCATGAAAAGCCCGTCTATGTCCGGTTGCGCGAGACGATCGCAAACGCGATTCTGTCCGGCCGCTACCGCGACGGCGACCCGTTGCCATCGGTCCGGGCGCTTGCCGCCGAGGAGCAGGCCAATCCGCTGACCGTGGCCAAGGCCTATCAGGGTTTCCAGGACGACGGGCTGGTGGTGGTGAAGCGCGGCGTCGGGCTGTTCGTCGCCGCCGGTGCATGCGCCAAGCTGCAGGACAGCGAGCGCGATCGCTTCATCAACCAGGAATGGCCGGAAATCCGCAAGCGCATGGACCGGCTGGGTATCGAGCCCACCCAATTGCTCGACATGCAGAGCGCCTAGTCCCTATCTGCCGCGTCCTATGCAGACGCGCACCCTGCCCTTTTCCGACGCCACCATCGCAAAGGCCGCGCGCCTGGTGCTGGATGGCTCACCGGTCGCCGTGCCGACCGAGACGGTTTACGGGCTGGCCGCCGACGGGACCAACGCCGAAGCGGTCGCACGGATCTACGAAGCCAAGGGAAGGCCGTCGTTCAACCCATTGATCGTTCACGTTTTGACGATCGCGGATGCCGAGAAGCTGGTCTATCTTGGCCCGTTGGTGCGGCAAGCGGCAGAGGCGCACTGGCCCGGCCCGCTGACCATCGTCGCACCCCGGCGGGCCGACAGCGGAATCGCTTCGATCGTCAGCGCCGGTCTCGACACTTTAGCCGTGCGCGTTCCGCAGCATCCGGCGATGCGTGCGCTGCTCGAAGCCGTCGGCAGGCCGCTCGCCGCCCCGTCCGCCAATGCCAGCGGATCGATCAGTTCGACGCGCGCCGATCATGTGCTGCACAGCCTGGGCGGTCGCATTCCGTTGATTGTCGATGACGGACCCTGTTCCGGCGGTATCGAGTCCACCATCATCGCCGAGCGCGACGGCGCCCTGCAGATCCTGCGCAGCGGTCCGCTGGAGATAGCCGGTGCAGCGAGTGCGTCCGGAAGCGCCATCGAGGCGCCGGGCCAGATGGCAAGCCATTATGCGCCGTCCAAGCCGCTTCGCCTGAACGCCAACAGCGCTCTCGACGGCGAATATCTGATTGGCTTCGGCGATATAGCGGGTGCAGCCAGCCTAAGTCCTACCGGCGACCTTGTCGAAGCCGCCGCCAGCCTGTTCGACCTGCTCCATCGCGCCGACCGAGCGGACAACCCGCGCATCGCGGTCGCGCCGGTGCCCGACACCGGGCTCGGCGCGGCGATCAACGACCGCCTGCGCCGGGCCGCGGCGCCGCGTTAGGCGGCGGCGCCAGCGCTCTTGGTGCGGGCCTGGAAGCTCTTGCGAAGCTTCTGCAACTTGGGCGGAATGGTCGCCAGGCAATAAGGGTTACGCTGGCCTTCCGTCTCCCAATAGGACTGGTGATCGTCCTCGGCCGGCCACCATTGCGCCTTGGGCTCAATGGTGGTGACGATCCGGCCGTCGGATTGCGACTGGGCGCGCTGCATTTCCTCGCGCGCTTCCGCGTCCTGGGTCTCGTCCTGCGGGAAGATTGCCGAGCGGTACTGCGTGCCGACATCGTTGCCCTGCCGGTTGAGCTGCGTCGGGTCGTGCGTCGCGAAGAAGATCTCGAGCAGCTGGCGATAGCTGATGACGTCCGGGTCGAACGTGACCTTGATCGCTTCGGCGTGGCCGGTGTCGCCGCCGCACACCTGGCGATAGGTCGGATTGTCGGCATGGCCGCCGGTGTAGCCGCTTTCGACGCTGGTCACGCCCGCGACATCGTTGAACACCGCTTCCGTGCACCAGAAACATCCGCCCGCAAGCACTGCGACATTGTCAGCCATTCGCTATCTCCTTTTCAGGCAGGAGATAGGCATCCGCCGCGGCTATTGCGAGGGCGTCAGGCGGGCGGGAACGCGGCCTTCAGACTAGCCACTTCAAGCCGCTTGCCGACCCATTCGGCCAGCTCTTCGAATTCCAGCGGCTTGTTGAACACGATTCCCGCGCGGCGATCGGAAAACCACCGCACCTCGCCCTTGATCGGGCGCAGGCTCTCCACCACGACGACGACCTGCGAGCCGAGGCAATTTTCCTCGATCGGTTCGACCTTCATTCCGCCCAGCGAAATGTCGTGAACGTCTACGGTGTAATAGAGCTTGCCCACCTTCACCGACGCCCTGCAGTCGACATGCAGGCGCGGAGGGCGGGAACGGAAGCCATGGCGCGGCTTGCGCCCGGCCAGCAACTCGCCAAGGTCCACGCTCTGGTCGAACTTAATGCCGACCAGCCCGTCGCGGATCCAGATCACGCTCGACGGGATTTTCTGGCTGGAAAATTCCACGGCCACCGGCTGTCCGACCTGCGGCGAATCGGCGATTTCGGCCATCAGTCCGCCGGCCGAGATATTGCGCACGCGAATCAGCCGCTCGGTGTCGCCCCACAGAAGCTTCGCGACCTTCAGCAGCGGGATCACGCGATCGTCATCGCGACGCTCCGCCGGCCGCGGCACGGCCGTCGTCAGAGAGAAGGTCGTCGACTCGAACGCTGCCTGCTCATCAACCGGCGCCTGGCCGCCCTTGCGGCGGATTATCGATGCGAACATGCGCACCTTCCTTCACTTTGGAGCACTAATGTCCTGCTTTTGGATGGAGTGCGGTTAAAAACCGGTTTCATTCCGGACCGACGGAGCGCAAAGCGCGAAACGCATGAAGGATGGCGAAGCGAGGCAGCCGCGATTGCTCGTGATCGACGACGAACCGGCGCTTGCCGAGTTCGTTGCTCAGGTCGCGCGGGAATGTGGCTACCTTCCGACATTGACGGCTGATGATCGCGCGTTTCGCGACGCGGTCCTTGCCGATCGTCCGGAAATCGTTGTTCTCGACCTTGGCATGCCGGGCATGGACGGGGTCGAACTCCTGCGCTTCCTTGCGGATAATGACCACCGCGCGCCGGTGCTGATCTTCAGCGGCTTCGACCGCCGCGTCCTGGAATCGGCCTTCCGGTTGGGCGAGGCGCTGGGCCTGCAGATGGTCGGCCCACTGGAAAAACCGGTCCGCTTCGAAGTGCTGGCGGACATTCTCAAGGATCTCGCGCAATCGGCGAGCCAGTAGCCGGCGTCGCCGAACAGCGGCTCGTCGAAGGGTTCGAACGCGCCCTCGACACCGGCGCGCTGCACATGGTGTACCAGCCCAAGATCGAGCTTGAGACGGGAAAGCTGACCCGCCTGGAAGCGTTGGTCCGCTGGGACGAGCCGGAACTTGGGCCGGTCGAACCGTCGCGATTCGTGCCTTTGGCGGAAAAATACGGGCTGATCGCGCCGCTCACCGAATGGGGGCTGCGCACCACCCTTGGCCAGTGGCTCACCTGGCGCGAGGCGGGCCTGGATACCGACATTGCCTTCAATATTTCCGCGCTCAGCCTGCAGCACCTCGACTTTCCCGACCTCGTCGAACGAATCTGCCGCGAACTGGCGGTTCCGACCGATCGGCTGGTGCTGGAATTGACCGAAGGGGCGACTCAGCCGCTAATCAAGCTGATGGACACGCTGACGCGTTTCCGAATCAAGGGCATCGGGCTGGCGATCGACGATTTCGGCACCGGCTTTTCCTCGCTGATGCAGCTTCGCCAGCTGCCCTTCACGGAGGTAAAGATCGACCGGCTGTTCGTTCGCGACCTGCCGACCGCGCACGACAGCTGCGTGATCGTCAAGGCGATCATCGACCTTGCCCACGGGCTTGGCCTGGTCGCCACCGCCGAAGGCGTCGAAACGCCCGAACAATTGCGCTTCCTGCGGTCCATCCGGTGCGACGTGGCGCAGGGATATTTCATCTCGCGCCCGATCGACGGCGACGCGGTGATCGCGTGGCAGGACGATTTCGCCCGCCGCTGGCCGGAGCTTGCCGCCTAGGGCGCGATATCGAACTTCACGCCCTGAGCCAGCGGCAGTTCGTTGCCGCGGTTGATGGTATTGGTCTGTCGCCGCATGTAGGCGCGCCAGCTGTCCGAGCCGCTTTCGCGGCCACCGCCGGTTTCCTTTTCCCCGCCGAATGCGCCGCCAATCTCTGCCCCGGACGACCCGATATTGACGTTGGCGATGCCGCAATCCGACCCGCAGGCCGACAGGAAACGCTCCGCTTCCCGCAAATCGTTGGTGAAGATGGACGAGCTGAGACCCTGCGACACGGCATTGTTGAGGTCGATTGCCTCGTCGAGGTCTGAATAGCGAAGGACGTAGAGGATCGGCGCAAAAGTCTCCTCGCACACCCGACCTTCCTGGGCGCCGACTTCGACCAGTGCCGGGCGGACGTAAAAGCCGCCGTCGACGGCCTCGACCCGCTCAATCGCCGCGCCGGCCGCCTGGCGCATCGCATCGAACGCCTGCTCGTCGATCAGCGGTCCGACCAGGGTGCCGAGATCGCGCGGATCGCCGACCCTGACTTGGGCGAACAGGGTCTTCAATCGGCCGACCAGTTCGTCGGCGATGCTGTCATGGACGATCAGCCGGCGCAGCGTGGTGCAGCGCTGCCCCGCGGTGCCGGCGGCGGAAAACAGGATGGCGCGCTCCGCCAGCGTCAGGTCGGCGGACGGCGCGACGATCGCGGCATTGTTACCGCCCAGCTCCAACAACAGCCGGGCGAAGCGGCCGGCGACCACCGGGCCCACCGCTCGGCCCATGCGCGTCGACCCGGTTGCCGAAACCAGCGCGACCCGCTGATCCGCGACCAGCGCTTCGCCGACATCAGCCCGGCCCTGCACGCATTGCAGCAGGCCGTCCGGCGCGTCGCCGAAACGAGTAAGCGCGCGCCGCGCCAGCGCCATCACCGCTTCGGCGCACAACGGGGTCTTCTCGCTCGGCTTCCAGATTACGGGGTCGCCGCAGACCAGCGCCAGCGCCGCGTTCCATGCCCACACCGCGACCGGAAAGTTGAAGGCGGTAATGACCGCGACCGGCCCCAACGGATGCCATTGCTCCATCATCCGGTGCTCCGGCCGCTCGCTGGCGATGGTCAGGCCGTAGAGCTGGCGCGACAAGCCGACCGCGAAGTCGCAGATGTCGATCATCTCCTGCACCTCGCCCAGCCCCTCCTGGACGATCTTGCCGCATTCGAGCGTCACCAGCCGAGCGAGTGGCTCCTTGGCGGCGCGCAGCTCCTCGCCCAGCAGCCGGACGAGTTCGCCCCGGCGCGGGGCCGGAACGTTGCGCCAGTCCCTGAAAGCGGCCTGTGCCGCCGCGCAGGCACCCGCGACATCGGTGCTCGGCGCCACGCTGCCGATGACCGACCCGTCGATCGGAGAGCGGCTTTCGAGCGATCCCGACCCGGTAACGCCGAGTTGCTTGAGGATCGGTCGTGCGTCGTCCGCCAGGGTCATGCGAACATCTCCTTTGCCCTTGCCATCGCGGCCACGCCGGCATCGATGGTGTCGTCGCGCTTGCCGAAGCACAGGCGGACGATTGTGCGAACCGGATCCTGTTCGGCGAACGGCGACACCGGCACGACCGCGACCCCCGCCCGCTCGACCGCCACGGCGGCGAAGGTCTCATCGTCCACGGCGATCTCCGAAGCAGGCAGGTCGACGCACAGGAAATAGCTGGAGGCCGCCGGCAGGACGGCATAGCCGGCAGCCTGCAACCCTTGCACCATCCGGTCGCGGGCGCGGGCGAAGCGCTGCTGCATCGGTGCTATCCACCTATCGCCCTCCGCCAGGCCGAAGGCGACGGCCGATTGCAGGTTGGGCGCGGTGGCAAAGGTCAGGAACTGGTGCGCGCGCGCGGCGACGTCGGCAAGCGCCGGGTCGGCGACGATCCACCCCACCTTCCACCCGGTCAGCGAGAAGATCTTGCCCGCCGATCCCACTTTCAATGTGCGCTCGGCCATTCCCGGAAGCGACGCGAGCGGCGTGAAGGTCTGTCCATCGAGCAGGATATGCTCCCACACCTCGTCGCTGATCACGATAAGGTCGTAGGCGGTTGCAGCGTCGGCGACGGCCTGCAGTTCGGCGGCATCGAACAGCCGTCCGGTCGGGTTGTGCGGGTTGTTGAACAGGATCGCACGCGTCCTGGGCCCGATCGCGGCCTGCAGGGCGACAGCATCGATCCGCCATTCGGGCGGGCGTAGCGCGATTTCGCGGACCACGCCGCCGGCGCGGCGGATCATCGGCGCATAGCTGTCATAGGCGGGCGTGAAGATGATGACTTCGTCGCCCGGCGATATGGCGGCGAGGATGCAGGCGCCAAGTGCCTCGGTCGCTCCGGATGTGACGCAGACGTGATCGGAATTCAGCTCCTGCCCGAACCAGCGGCCGTAATGGCCGGCGATGGCGTCGCGCAATTCGGGCGTGCCGCGCGAGGGCGCATATTGGTTGGACCCGTGGCGCAAGGCGTCTGCCGCCTTGTCGAGGATCGCGTCGGGCCAGCCGAAATCGGGAAATCCCTGCCCCAGGTTGACCGCCTTATGGTCGGCGGCAAGCGCCGACATGCGCGCGAACACGCTTGTTTCCATCTGTTCGTAGATCGGGTTCAACGCAGCACTCCTGAGCGGCGCATGGCGCCGATATCGTCGGCCGAATAGCCCAATTCGGACAGGATCGCGTCCCCGTCGGCACCGGGGCGCGGTGGATCGGGTGGCTGGATCACGCTGCGGGAGTAACGCGGCGCCGGGCCGGGCTGGGTGACCCCGTCAAGATCGATAAAGGTCCCGCGCGCCCGATGATGCGGGTGGTCCGGAGCTTCGGCCAGGTCGAGCACCGGCGCGACGCAGGCATCGCTGCCGGCGAAGTGCGCGACCCAGTCATCGCGGCTGCGCGTCGCAATCGCCGCCGCGACATCCGCGCGTGCCGCATCGGCATCCAGGCCGAGCCGGTCGAACAGCGCCGCGCGGAAGTGCGGTTCCAGCGCGCCCAGCGCGACGAACTTGCCGTCGCTGCATCGAAAGATGCCGTACGCCGGGTCGCCGCCGTCGAGCAGATTGGCTTCTCGCCGGTCGGTCCACAGGCCCGCGGCGTGAAGCCCGTAGGTCAGCGCGCCGATCAGGGCCGCGCCGTCGCTCATCGCGCAATCGATCACCTGCCCCGCCCCGCCACGCTGAACGTCGATCAAGGCCGCGACCATGGAGAAGGCCAGCATCATGCCGCCCCCGGCGAAATCGGCGATGTAATTGACCGGCACGACCGGCCGTTCGGCCGGCCCGATGCCATGCAACAGCCCGGTAATGGCGAGATAGTCGATGTCATGGCCGGCCGTGGTTGCCAGCGGCCCCTCCTGACCCCAGCCGGTCACGCGCCCGTAGACCAGCCGCGGGTTGCTATCCAGCAGCGCATCCGGGCCGAGGCCCAGGCGTTCCATCACCCCGGGACGATAGCCTTCGATCAGCCCGTCGGCCCGGTCGGCAAGCTTGCGCACCACCTCGCGACCGGCGTCGGTCCTGATGTCGAGCGCGATGCTTCGCCGCGACCGCAGCAGCGGATCGTTGGGAATGCCGAGCATCCCTTCCCGTTCGATGCGGACGACCGTTGCGCCATGATCGGCCAGCATCATCCCCGCGAAAGGCGACGGGCCAATGCCGGCCAGTTCGATTATCGTCAGTCCGGTAAGGGGCCCCGCCATCGCCGCCGTTCATGCACTTGCGGCGGCGGAACTCAAGGGCGCTTAATGACCGGCAAGCGCTGCGCGGACTGCCGCAAGCGGCGCGGCCATGACCTCGTAAGCGTAGAACACGACGCTGCCGGTCAGCGCGACCGCGAAGGCCGCAATACACAGGAACTCGAACGCCCGGGCACGCAGGCGATTGTCGTCCGCGGTGCGCGGGATGACCCGCCGTTCCGCCATTCGCGTCGTCGCCTGCACGGCGGCCGCGGCGACTTCGTTGCTGATGATGTCCTCGACCCGGAACGGGTCCGTGCTGGACAGGCCCATGCGCTGGTTCTGCCGCCACACGACCCGGGCCACGACCAGTTGAGTGCCGCGCCGGATTTCGACGAAGCTTCCCGGCTTCGCCCCGCCGGTGGAATAAACGAGCAGGCCACGCGGCGAGATATTGAGGATGCAGGCGTCGCTCCATCCGCTTGCGCTGCGCATGCGCGCGGGAAGCATGACTCGGCGCCGCTCTTCACGGCGGTTACAACGGGATACGCCACTCGCACTCATGCCGGCGAAGGTGGCGAAGGCTGCTATACCGCGCCTTAAGTACCGCTCCGTAACGGATAAGTTACCGCGTTAGCGGCCGCGGCGCAGCCCGCCGAGGATGCCGCGCAGGATGGTCGTGCCGATCTGCCGGCCGATGGAGCTGGCGGCGGCGCGCGTCGCCGACGTGATGATCTTGTCCGTCATGCTCGGCTTGGCAGCTTCGCGGGCCCGCTTGGCCTCTTCCTTTTCAGTCACGACCTTGGCGTCCGCGGCGGCCTGCGCCTGGGCGGCAGCCTCGGTCCGGCCGGCGAGGATTTCATGCGCGGATTCGCGATCCACCTGGCTGTCGTATTTGGCGCCGACCGCATCGCTGCCGACCAGCGTCGAGCGCTCCATCGGTGCCAGCGGGCCGACCCGCGAAGACGGCGGCTTGATCAGAATGCGCTGCACTGGAGAGGGAGACCCATCGGGCAACAAGAGCGAGACCAAGGCCTCGCCGACCTTCAGCTGGGTGATCGCCGAGGCGACGTCGACGTCCGGGTTGGGCCGGAAGGTGTCGGCGGCGGACTTCACCGCCCGCTCGTCGCGCGGCGTGAAGGCGTTGAGCTTGTGCTGCACGCGGTTGCCCAGCTGGCCGGCGACGGTGTCGGGAATGTCGATCGGGTTCTGGGTGATGAAATAGACGCCGACGCCTTTCGATCGGATCAACCGGACGACCTGTTCGATCTTTTCCAGCAGCGCGGGCGAGGCGTCGGTGAACAGGAGGTGCGCCTCGTCGAAGAAAAAGCACAGCTTTGGCGCGGGCTGATCGCCGACTTCGGGCAGTTGTTCGAACAATTCGGACAGCAGCCACAGGAGGAACGTCGAATAGAGCCGCGGGCTCTGCATCAGCCGGTCGGCGGCAAGCACGTTGACGAGGCCAAGTCCGCTGTCGTCCGTGCCCAGGAAATCGCGCAGGTCGATTGCCGGCTCGCCGAAGATATGTTCGCCGCCCTGGCTGCGAAGCTGCAACAGCGATCGCTGGATCGCGCCAACCGATTGCTTCGACACGTTGCCGTATTGCAGCGTCAGCTCTTCGGCCCGCTTGCCGGTCTCGACCAGCATCGATTGCAAGTCGTCGAGGTCGAGCAGCAGCAGCCCCTCTTCATCCGCAAGCCGGAAAGCGATGTTGAGCACACCTTCCTGCACGTCGTTGAGGTTCATCAACCGCCCGAGCAGCACCGGCCCCATCTCGCTGACGGTAGTCCGCACCGGATGGCCCTGCACGCCGAACAGGTCCCACAGCTGGACCGGGTAACCGCGATACTGCCAGTCGGCATAGCCGATCTCGCCAGCGCGTTGCCGGAAAGGCGCGTCGAGCTTTGAGTCGGCAGAACCCGGCATGCCGAGCCCGGCCAGATCGCCTTTCACGTCAGCGACGAAACAGGCGACGCCGGCCTGCGAGAATCCTTCGATCAGCCCTTGCAGCGTGACCGTCTTGCCGGTCCCGGTCGCGCCAGCGATCAGCCCGTGGCGGTTGGCCCGCGAGAGCTCGAACTCCTGGCGGTTCGCACCGCCCTCTTCGGCACCGATGAAAATGGTTGAGGCCACGCGATCAAGCTCCCGCAGTTATGGCTGGCTGGGGCGGCAGGATTCGAACCTGCGAATGGCGGCACCAAAAGCCGCTGCCTTACCACTTGGCGACGCCCCAGCAGCCGAGGTCGGCATATACCTGCCGATCCGCGAGTTGGAAGACCTCAGGCGTTCGGAATGCGACCGTTGACCAGGTCGTCGTAATCCTTGGCGAGCTGGCGGGTCAGGTCGCCGACCTCGAACGACCACGGCCCGACCGAGCCCACCGGAGTCACTTCGGCCGCGCTGCCAGTGAGGAACATCTGTTCGAAACTTTCCAGCTCGTCCGGCCAGATCGTGCGTTCCTGCACCTCGACCCCGCGCTTGCGGGCCAGGTCCATTACCGTGCGCCGGGTAATGCCGTCCAGGAAGCAGTCGGGGGTCGGCGTGTGCAGCACGCCGTCGCGAATGAAGAAGGCGTTAGCGCCGGTTGCCTCCGCGACCTGGCCGCGCCAGTCGAACATCAGGGCGTCGTCGAAACCGGTGTCCTCGGCATGTTTCCGCGACAGCGAGGCGATCATGTACAGGCCCGACGCCTTGGAATGGACCGGCGCGGTATAGGGTGCGGGACGGCGCCACGGCGCGATGGTCAGGCGGATGCCCTTCTTCGCTTTCTCCTCGTCGAAATACTTGCCCCATTCCCAGGCTGCGATGGCGACATGCACCTTCGCGCCGGTCGCCGACACGCCCATCTTTTCCGATCCCAACCAGGCGATCGGCCGCATGTAGGCATCGGTCAGTCCGCTCGCGGCCAGAACCTCTTCACTCGCCGCGTTCAACTCCTCGACCGTGTACGGAATTTCGAACCCGAGCAATTCGGCGCTCTTGCGCAGCCGCATGCTATGTTCGGTCAACTTGAAGATCTTGCCGTTGTAGGCGCGCTGCCCTTCGAACACCGACGAAGCATAGTGTAATGCGTGGGTCAGGACGTGCACCTCAGCGTCACGCCACGGCACCAGTTTGCCATCGAACCAGATCGACCCGTCGCGGTCGTGAAACGTCTGTGTATCAGCCATCAAGAACGCCTAGGCGACCGATGCCGCAACGTAAAGTTAGCGGAACGCGAGCCTTCAGGCGACCTGTTCGCCGCGCGCTTCCGCCGCCAGTTCGGCGCCTCGGCGGCGGGCGGCGTCGATGGTCCGGGTGACAAGTCCGTTGAGCGCGTCAAGCCGGTCGAGGACGGACAGGCCGGCTTCCGTCGTGCCATTGGGGCTGGCGACGCGCCGCGCCAGTTCGTCCATCGGCATGCCGGCAGCAGCCGCCATCCAGGCGGTGCCGAGCACCGTTTCCTGCGCAATGGTCGCAGCCGTCGCCGCGGGCAGGCCCTGGTCTTCGCCCGCCTTGGCGAGCGCGGCGATAAAGCGTGCGACATAGGCCGGGCCTGCACCGGCGACGCTGCCGATCCCGGCCAGCGCGGCCTCGCCATCGGTCCACATCGCATAACCCAGCGCGGCAAACAGGTCGCCGACGGCCTTGCGCGTCGCTTCGTCGATCGCATCGGCGTACAGCGCGACCACGCCGCGCCGCACCGATACCGGCAGGTTCGGGACCGCGCGGACGATGATGCCCTTCTTGAAGCGACGGCGCAGGCTCTCGGCCTCGACCCCCGCGAGCAGCGAGACAATGATCGTCTTCGACGTGATCCATGGCAGCAGGTCCGGGACGACATCGTCCAGCTGTTGCGGCTTGAAGCCGAGGATGATCATCGCCGGCGCCGCGCCCGCATCCTTGACCGACTTCACGGTGGTCACGCCTTCGACGGGCGTGCCGCTGGGGCGGATGGCGACGGCGTTGGACAGGTCGACGCCGGCCATGCGCCAGCCGTCGATCATGGCGCCGGCCATGTTGCCGCAACCGACGAACCAGGTCGGGACAGGAATCTGCATAAGGTCAGGCTTCTCCGTGCGTATCGATAAGCGCCGCGGCGATGGCTTCGCCGGGCGATTTGCCGCCCCACAGGACGAACTGGAAAACGGGATAGAAGCGCTCGCATTCCTCAAGCGCAGCTTCGGAAATCGCCTCCGCCTGGTCGAGCGTCAGGCCTTCGCCGTCGCGCGTGTCGAGGACGGTCGAATGGCGGAACACGATCAGGCCCGATCCCGACCACATTTCAAAATGCCCGAGCCATAGCTGCTCGTTGATCAGGCTCAGCGATTCATGAATCGCGCCGCGCTTTTCGACCGCGACCTTGATGTCGGGAAAGGCGAGGAACTGCAGCACCTGGTCTTCCGGGCGCCACACGCCGCGGAACTCATACTGCGCCCAGCTGCCGCTCGCCGAGCCGACAATCTCACCCTCGCCGGACCGCTCGCACGGCCAGCCGCGCGCCTCGAAATACTGTTCGAGCACTTCGATCGGCGCGCCGTCGGCGCGCTCTTCGCTCATATCCGTTTCAGTCAGGGCTTGGGCTCCGCCTTCTTGCGTGCGGGCTTGGTGTCGCCGTCGCTGCCGAGCTTTGCTTCGAGCGCGACGATGCGCTTCTGCAGCGCTTCATTTTCCTCGCGCGCCTTGGCGGCCATCGCCTTGACTGCGTCGAATTCGTCGCGCGAAACGAAGTCCATCCCGCCGATCCATTCGCGCATCCGCTCCCGAGCGCCACTTTCGGCCTCGCGGCCGACGCCGGCCATCGTGCCGGCAACGCCGTTCACCATCTTCACGAAATCGTCGAACAGCCGGTTTTCCGATTGCATCAGCCAATCTCCCTATTTGCCACGGAATTAGGGAGTGACGGCGCATGTTGCCACCCTCGCGGCGGTTCTATCCCCAGCAAATATTCAGCCGAACAGCGGCTGACTGGCCCCCGGATTGAGCGTGCCGATGACGGTATTGAGCGTGGTCGCGAAGACCAGCCAGGCAAGATAGGGAATCATCAACACGCCGGCCGGGGGGCGCAGGCGGAAGAATTGTCCGGCCGCGATCGCGCTGAGGACGACCATCATGATGATGATATATTTGGCCAATTCGATATCGTGCAGCGCGAAGAACACCGGCGACCAGGCGAAATTGAGCGCCATCTGGATCCCGAACAGGGTCAGTGCGCCCGTCCGCTTGGGCGACGGCGGCAGGGCGATGATCATCGCCACCGCGACGCCGAGCATGGCGTAGAGGATCGGCCACACCACCCCGAACAGCCAGCCCGGCGGCATGAACGACGGCTTCTGCAGGGCGTCGAACCAGCTGTTGCCGTAGCCCGACTGCGACAGATAGCCGCTGGCCCAGCCAAGCATTTCGAAGACGAGAACCGCGACCAGCGCGATCCGGACCCATGGCCGGGCCTGGAGTGCATCATCCACCATTGATCGCTCCCAGTAGGAATTCGACATTGCCTTCGGGTCCGGTAATCGGGCTTTCGACAATCCCAACCACCTGCCAGCCCTGCCCGGCAATCCAGTCTTTGGTCTCGGTACAGACGCGCTGGTGTACCGCCTGATCGCGGACGACGCCGCCCTTCCCGACCTCCTCGCGTCCCGCTTCGAACTGCGGCTTGATCAGCGCGATCAGGCTGGCGCCCGGGCGCGCCAGCTTCAACGGCGCTTCGAGTACCTTGGTCAGCGAAATGAAACTGGCGTCGCAGACGAGGATGTCGACCGGCTCCGGCACCTGCTCCGAGGTCAGGTGGCGGGCGTTGGTCTGCTCCATGACGATAACCCGCTCGTCCTGCCGCAGCTTCCACGCGAGCTGGTTGGTCCCGACGTCCACTGCATAGACTCGCGCCGCGCCGCGCGTGAGCAACACGTCGGTGAACCCGCCGGTCGAACTGCCAACATCGAGCGCCACCGCACCGGTTACGTCGAAGCCAAGGTGCGTCAGGCCATGGTCCAGCTTGATCCCGCCACGCGAGACCCAGGGATGGTCCTTGCCGCGCACTTCCAGAGGCGCGTCGTCGGCCAGCATGTCGCCGGCCTTGGCCAGTTTCCTTTCACCGGAAAAGACAGCGCCGGCCATGATCAGCGCCTGCGCGCGGCTTCGGCTTTCCACGAGGCCGCGTGCGACGAGAAGCTGGTCGGCGCGATGCTTGGTCATGCTCGATCGCGCCGTCGATGATCGAGCCGTGAGCGCAAGGCGCTCAGGCCCGGGCCTCTTCGACCCCCGCGCTATTCGATCGCAGCGCCTTCAGCACGGTTTCGACTATCTGCGGCGCGTTGAGGCCCGCCTCATCATACTGCTTTTCCGGCTTGTCCTGGTCGATGAACCGGTCGGGCAGGCGCATCGTGCGGATCTTGAGGCCGCCGTCGGTCAAGCCCTCGTCGCTGGCCAGGGTGAGGACGTGCGCGCCGAGCCCGCCAATCGCGGCTTCCTCCACCGTCACCGCGACTTCGTGCGTCGACAGCAGCTTCCGTATCAGCTCCTCATCCAGCGGCTTGGCGAAGCGCAGGTCGGCGACGGTGGTCGAAAGCCCCTTGGCCTCAAGCTGCTCGGCGGCCTTTTCGGCTTCCTCCAGCCGGGTGCCGAGCGACAGGATCGCGACCTTGCTACCCTGTTTGACGATCCGCCCCTTGCCGATTTCAAGCGGCTCCGGATTTTCCGGAATTGCGGTCCCGCGTCCGCCGCCGCGCGGGTAACGCACGGCAATCGGCCCGTCGTCATATTTGGCCATGGTCTTGACCATGCGCGCCAGCTCCGCCTCGTCGGAGGGAGCCATGACGACGAAATTGGGCAAGGTGCCGAGGTAGGCAAGGTCGAAGCTGCCGGCATGGGTCGCGCCATCGGCGCCGACCAGCCCGGCGCGATCCATCGCGAAGCGGACCGGCAGATTCTGGATGGCAACGTCATGGACGACCTGGTCGTAGGCGCGCTGCAGGAAGGTCGAGTAAATGGCGACGAACGGGCGCATCCCCTGCGCGGCAAGGCCGGCGGCGAAGGTCACGCCATGCTGTTCGGCAATGCCGACGTCGAAGGCACGATCGGGGTGCGCGTCGGCGAACTTGTCGACGCCGGTGCCGGACGGCATCGCGGCGGTGATCGCGCAGATTTTCGGATCGGTCTCGGCCAGCCTGGCAAGCGTTTCGCCGAACACATTCTGGTAGGACGGCGGTCCGCCGCCCGGCCCCTTGTCCTGCTTGCCGCTGACGACGTCGAACTTGACCACGCCATGATATTTGTCGGCGGCGTTTTCGGCCGGGCCGTAGCCCTTGCCCTTCTTGGTCACGACATGGACCAGCATCGGTCCCTTGTCGGCGTCGCGGACATTTTCCAGCACTTCGACCAGCGCGTTGACGTCATGCCCGTCGATGGGGCCGACGTAATAGAAGCCAAGCTCTTCGAACAGCGTCCCGCCGGTAACCCAGCCGCGCATATATTCTTCGGTACGCTCGGCCCAGCGCTGGACCGGTTCGGGCATCATCCCGGCGATTTTCTCCGCGACGGCGCGCGGGCCCAGATACTTGCTCGAGCTGACCAGCCGGGCGAGGCTGTTGCGCAGCGATCCGACCGGCGGGGCGATCGACATGTCGTTGTCGTTGAGGATGACGATCAGCCGGTTGCCCGCGGCTTCGGCGTTATTCATCGCCTCGTAGGCCATGCCCGCGCTCATCGCGCCGTCGCCGATCACCGCGATGGCCCGGCCGTTCGAGCCGCTCAGCTTGTTGGCGATGGCGAAGCCCAGGGCGGCGGAGATGGAGGTCGAACTGTGCGCCGCGCCGAACGGATCGTATTCGCTTTCGCTGCGCTTGGTGAAGCCGCTGAGGCCCCCGCCCTGGCGAAGCGTGCGGATGCGGTCGCGGCGGCCGGTGACGATCTTGTGCGGGTAAGCCTGGTGGCCGACGTCCCAGATCAGCTTGTCACCGGGCGTGTCGAAAACATAATGGACCGCAACGGTCAGCTCCACCACGCCAAGCCCCGCGCCGAGGTGACCGCCGGTGACCGACACCGCCGATACCATCTCCTGCCGGAGCTCGTCGGCAAGCTGCGGCAGCTTGTCCTTGTCGAGCTTGCGAATGTCGCTGGGGTAGTGGACCGTGTCCAGCAAAGGCGTGTCGGGGCGGTGTGACATGCGGGCGGCCTTATCCCGAAGCGGACCGCGAGTCACGAACGGCGGAAGGCCGTACCGGACCCGATGTCCGATTTCAGCACTTGCTCACTCTTCGCTCAGGTTTCAGCCGTCCTGGCAGTCGCTGCAGGTGCCGCGCACCTCGATGACCGGCCGGGTGGCGGCGAAACCGGTGTCGTGCGCCGCGTCTCGAATGCCGCCGGACAGGCGGTCGTCATCGATGTGGGTGGTCTGGCCGCACGTATCGCAGATCAGGAAGATACAGTCGTGCAGGCAGTCGGGATGCTGGTTGGCGACATAAGCGTTGGAGCTTTCGACCCGCCTGGCGAGGTTGGCGCCGACGAACAGGTCGAGAATGCGATAGACGCTGTTGGCGGCAACACGCCGGTCCTGCGTCTTGGAAACGGACTCGGCGATATCATAGGCACTCGCCGGCCGGTCGAAGGCGGCCAGCGCCTCGAACACCGCTTCGCGCATGCCGGTCCATTGCTCGCCCTTGGTCTCAAGGCGCGAGCGGGCGGCCGATTTCAGCGACTCGCCTTCATGGAGCTGGTGATCGTGCTGCGGCATGGCCGGTTGAGATAAGGCCGCCGCCGGGCGGCGACAAGCTTAGTCGGCGGCGAGGAAGTTGAGCCGGTGCCCGAGTGCGACCATGCCGACGCCGATGACCGTATAGAGCGCCTCGCTGCCGTCGTGCGGAAGGCCCAGCGCCCCTGCCATTACGCCAAGACCAAGCGCACCAACCGACACCGGCAGCAGGAAACCGTGCTCCATCACGCCAAGGCCAAGCGCCACCGCGCCAAGGATCATTGCCAGCGCAAGGCCGACTTCATGGATGATCGGCGCACCAAGCAAACCGCCCGCGCTGGCCAGCAGGCCGAGCACGACCGCCGTGGCCAGGCAGTGGACGATGCACAGGCCGGACAGCGCGATCGCGATCCGGTCCAGCCGTCCGGGTTTGGCAAGGGCTGCAACCATGGTCGGCCGCATATAATCCACGTCGCGTGACGTTACAATGTCACATTGGCGAAAAATGATTGCCGGGGCCGCCAGCCGCGCCCATAGGCCCGCGCCATGGTTTCGCCTGCCCCGTCAGCGACCTCGCGGACCCGCCGCGACCGGCCGCTGGCCCTTTCCAACCTGCTGCTGATCGTCGCCGCGCTGGTCTTCGCCCTGGTCGTTGTCGGCGGCATCACGCGGCTGACCGAAAGCGGCCTGTCGATCACCGAATGGAAGCCTGTCGCGGGCGCCATCCCGCCGTTGTCTCACGCGGACTGGGTCCGCGCGTTCGACCTGTACAAGCAGATCCCGGAATATCAGCAGGTCAACGGCCCGGCGGGCATGACCCTGGCCCAGTTCAAAAGCATCTACTGGTGGGAATTCGTCCACCGGCTGCTTGGGCGCGTGATCGGAATCGTGTTCGCCCTGCCCTTGTTGTGGTTCGCCGTACGCCGCCAAATCCCGCCCGGATACGGCTGGAAGCTGGTGGCCTTGTTCGTCCTTGGCGGCATGCAGGGCGCGCTTGGCTGGTACATGGTGAAATCGGGACTGAGCGGCCGCACGGACGTCAGTCACCTCAGGCTTTCGGCGCACCTGATGCTGGCGCTATTCATCATGGGCTCGCTGATCTGGGTCGCGCTCGACCTTCGCCGGCTGGCCCGCGACGGGGCCGACCGCCCGTCCCGGCTGACCGTGTCGACAGGCGTGATGCTGGCTGCTCTCGCCGTGCAGATTCTGCTCGGCGCCTGGGTCGCCGGACTGAACGCCGGGCAGGTCGCCAACACTTGGCCGCTGATGGACGGACGCCTGTTCCCCGCCGGCGTCGACTGGTCGCGCGGACCTTTGTGGGCGGCCGCCAACGACCCCTTCCTGGTGCATTTCCTGCATCGCTGGTGGGCATGGGCCGCGGTCGTTGCGCTGGTCCTGCTCGCGCGCCGCGCCCGGGCCGCCGGATCGCGCGCCGCGTCGATCGCCATTCACAGCGCATTCGGCGCGCAGATACTGATCGGCATTGCGACAGTGATCGAAGGCGTGCCGATCGCGCTCGCCGCCCTGCACCAGGCAACCGGCGCGCTGGTCGTGGCCGCTGCAATATGGGGTGCACATACGGCCGGGCGCCCGCGCCGATGACCATCGTGTCCGTCTACGCCGTCTTTGCCGACGACGAGGAAGCGGCACGGATTGGACGCAAGATGGTCGAGGAGAGGTTCGCGGCCTGCGTCAATATCCTCGACCCATGCGCGTCCATCTACCGCTGGGAAGGCCAGATCGAAACGGCGAACGAAGTGCCAGCGGTCTTCAAGACCGGCAAGGAGACGGCGGCGGCGTTGGTCGACCGGATCGCCGCGCTGCACAGCTACGACACGCCGTGCGTCGTGGTGTGGCCGGTCAACCGGGCGTTGCCGGCCTATGCCAACTGGGTTTGCCAGAGCACCGGAAAGGAGACCTAGGCCAACACCCGCTTTTCGAGGTGGAGGTAGGACGGATCGAATTCCGCGATCGCTTCGAGCCCGCGGCGATCGCGGATGGTGATCGCTCGGTTTTCGGATTCGACCAGTCCCTTTCGGCGCAGCTCCTGCAACGTGCGATTGACGTGCACTACCGTCAGCCCAAGATATTCAGCGATCTCGCGCTGGGTGAGCGGGAAATCGAACGTGTCGCCGCGCGTCTCGCCGACGACTTTCAGTCTCGCGTGAAGTTCGCAGAACAAGTGCGCCATGCGCGAAATCGCCGATCGTTGGCCTAGCGAAAGCGCCATTTCGCGGCCGACAGACGCGTCGATGTTGGTCGACAGCCAATAGACCAGTGCCAGGTGCGGATGCTCTTCGATGATGTTCGCCAGCGCAGCGTGGGAGACCAGAGCAACTGCTCCGTCAGTGACGCTGGCCATGTCATGATCGAGCCGTTTCAGCGTAAAGCCGTGCAAGTCCGCGAAATCGCCCGGGATGTGGATTTCCAAAACCTGGCGCTCGCCGCTCGGCAGGTCCTTCGATCGCACCAGCCATCCTTCGACGAGCAGCATGCAGCGATCCAGCTCTTCGCCAGCATGCACCAACACCTCGTCGGCCTTGAAGCGCCGGACCTCTCCGACCAGGTCCCGTATCACTCGCTCTTCTTCAGAGCTGATGTCGGTACGCAGCCTCAGCTTTTTCAAATGCGGAGTGATCATTTGACCGCGCCTTTGCAACGCTACTCGCGGAAATGCGGATAACCTAGATTACACATCCGTTACGTTCGCAAAAAATGTTCCTTTTGAAAAGCATAGGCTTAGCTAGGACATAACTTGGTTTATCCCGGGCCGGGAACCCCTCGACTATGATGGCAGGCGGGGGACTGTCATGCGGGACTATCGGCTGTACCGGCTCGACGGAGCTGGCAATATCTTAAGCGCCGAATGGCTTCGCGAACCGGATGACGACAGCGCCGTCCGTCCGGTCACGGACCTGCGCCTGCACGGACCGGCCGAACTTTGGCGCGGACAGCGGTTGGTAGCGCGGATCGAGCCGGCATCGGACTACTAGAAAACGTCCGGTATTATTTTACCCGTCAGGAGTTCCGCGGAATGCTTGACTTTTTGCGCCTTGAAAGCGAATAGCGCGCCAGTCGGCGGCGCCAGCGAGCGTCGCCTTTCGCATTTAATCACGAAAGGATCATCGGCCATGAAGGCGCTGATGAAAACGACCAAGTCGGCCAAGCCGGCCGAGGTCGAAAAGAAGTGGCACCTGATCGATGCCGACGGCCTGGTTGTCGGCCGCGTCGCCTCGATCATCGCCAACATCCTGCGCGGCAAGCACAAGCCGAGCTTCACCCCGCATGTTGATTGCGGCGACCATGTCGTCGTCATCAACGCGGACAAGGTGCGCTTCACCGGCCGCAAGCTGGAACAGAAAATCTATTACAAGCACACCGGCTATCCCGGCGGGCTCAAGGAAGTGACCGCCGCCAAGGTGCTGGAAGGGCGCTTCCCCGAGCGCGTGCTGGAAAAGGCCGTCGAGCGCATGATCCCGCGCGGTCCGCTCGGGCGCGACCAGATGCGTGCGCTGCACCTCTACAACGGCACCGAGCACCCGCACGGCGGCCAGAACCCCGAAGTCCTCGACGTCGCGTCGATGAACCGCAAGAACAAGGTGGGCGCATAAGATGGCCGACAAGAAGTCCCTTTCCGACCTCGCCGAACTGACCAAGGAAGGTCAGACCGCCGAGACCCCGGCCGCCGAAGCGCCGGAAGAAGCGGCTGAAGCCGAAACTCCGCCGCCGCCGCCGGTCGAAGCCGCCCCGCTCCGCGAGCAGCAGCTCGACAAGCAGGGCCGCGCTTATGCCACCGGCCGCCGCAAGGACGCCATTGCGCGCGTCTGGCTGAAGCCGGGCTCGGGCAAGATCACGGTCAACGGCCGCGAACAGGAAGTCTATTTCGCGCGTCCGTCGCTGCGCCTGGTCATCAACCAGCCGTTCGACGTCGCCGATCGCCGTGGCCAGTACGACGTCATCGCCACCGTCAAGGGCGGCGGGCTGTCGGGCCAGGCGGGTGCGGTCAAGCACGGCATCGCCCAGGCGCTGACCCGGTTCGAACCGACGCTGCGCACGGCGGTGAAGCAGGCCGGCTTCCTGACCCGCGACAGCCGCGTCGTCGAGCGCAAGAAGTACGGCCGCGCGAAGGCCCGCCGCAGCTTCCAGTTCTCGAAGCGCTAGGCTTTTCGGCAATCTGTTACGCGAAGGGCGGTCCGGGCTTCCGGGCCGCCCTTTTCGATTCTAGGCTGCGCCCATGACCCGCCTGCTGCTCCTGCTCCTCGCCCTTTTCGCCACGCCCGCCGTCGCACAGCCGACCGGCAAGTCGATCCTGATCTATTCCGGCACCACCGGCTATCGCCACGACAGCATTCCTGCCGGTGTCGCGGCGGTGCGCAAGTTGGCGGAGGATCGCGGTCTGACGGTAGTCGCCAGCGAAGATCCGGACGTGTTCGCCGACGCCTCGCTGCGCCGGTTTGCGGCAATCGCGCTGGTTTCGACAACGACCGATCCGAAGAAGCCGGAATCCGAATGGCTGACCGGGGATCGGCAGGCCGCGCTGCAGGCTTTCATGAAGCGTGGCGGCGGGGTGCTGGCCATCCACGCCGCGGCGGATTCGCATTATTTCTGGCCGTGGTACGGGCACCTGATCGGCGGCCACTTCGCGCGCCATCCGCAGGGCACGCCGACCGGGACGGTCACGCTGACCGATCCGGCCAATGGCCTAGTCACCGGGCTACCGGCGACCCAGCGCCGCACCGACGAATGGTATTATTTCGACGATTACGACCCGACTGCCCAGCTGCTCATCACGCTCGATCCGCAATCGATCGGCGAGAAGGACGTCAATCCCAACCCGGTGGCGTGGAGCCGCGAGGTCGACGGCGGCCGCGTCTTCTACACCGCCATGGGCCACACCACCGAAAGCTATGCGGAGCCTTATTTCCTGACGCTCGTCGGCAACGGCCTCGACTGGGTGCTGAAGCGATAGTCCGGCCGGCGCGAAGATTTTTTTGCGCCGTCGTGTAATCTTTGCCAGCCGCCGGCGACTAACCCTAGCATGACCGGGGGAACGACCAGCCAGGACCGGCGCTATGAAGCGCTTGCCGCAACTTACGGGCCGATGATCGCGCGGCTGGCGCGGGGGTACGAACGCGATCCTGAAAAGGCCCGCGACCTCGTCCAGACCATCCACGTCGAATTGTGGCGCAGCCTCGCCAGTTTCGACGGCCAGTGCAGCGACAAAAGTTGGGTCCACCGCATCGCGCACAATGTCGGCGTCAGCCACATGATCCGCGAAGCCCGCACCAACCACGGACAGTGGGTCGGGCTGGACGATGTCGAGCTTGCCGGCCCGCAGGATGCAGAGGTCGAACTCGACCGAGCGCAACGGCAACAGCGAATGCTGGCGCTGGTTCACCGGCTCAAGCCCGCCGACCGCCAGGTCGTGCTGCTTCACCTGGAAGATTTGAGTGCCGCGGAAATCGCGGACGTGCTCGGCATGGCCCCGGGCACGGTTTCGGTTCGTCTGCACCGCGCCAAAGCCGTGCTGCGAACGAGGATTGGAGAATGACCATGCCGACGATCAAGGAGGATTGGCAGATGATGACCGCCGACACGCAAAACTTCAGCGCTCGGGAGCTGGCCGCCCGCGCGGTCACGTTCGACCGCCAGATCCGCGCCCGGAACGTTCGGGAATATGGGGCGAGCGCCGTAGTCGCCGGCTTCTTTGGCTGGCGCGCGACGGTTTCCGACGGGACGGCGCAGGTCGCCGCTATCTTGCTGGTGCTGGCGGCCTTGTGGACAGCCTTCCATATCTGGCGCGCGGGGGCTCCGGCGGAGCCGGACCTGCTCGCCCCGGCAGAAACGCAGCGGATGCAATGGAGGGACGAACTTGAGCGGCAGGCGCAGCTGCTCGAAAGTGTCCGCTGGACCTATCTCGCGCCGTTCGCGCCCGGTTTCCTGCTGTCCGCGCTGACCCCGGTAATCGACCGCTGGCCAGCCGTATCGACAGGCGACATGGTCATCGCCAGTGCCATGGTGGCGGTCTTCGCCATCGTGCTGGCCGTCATCAACCGGCTTAACGCCAGGGCCGCGTGCCAGCTTCGCGAAACGATCGCCGCGCTCGACTAGCGGTTGACCGTGGCCATCCCCTGCGCGTGGTAACGGTCGCCCGCTGCCGCACCGGGCGGAAGGATGGAATCCAGTCGCTGCAGGTCGGCATCGGTCAACTCGACATCCAAAGCGGCGATATTCTCGTCGAGATATTTGCGCCGCTTGGTTCCCGGGATCGGCACCACGTCCTCGCCCTTCGCAAGCACCCAGGCCAGCGCCAGTTGCGCAGTGGTGCAGCCCTTTTCCTTCGCCAGGTCCTCAACTTCGCCGACTAGCGCGATGTTCTTGCGGAAATTGTCGCCGGTGAAGCGCGGATGGAAGCGGCGGTAATCGTCGTCGGGGAAATCGTCGGGCGAGCGAATCTGACCGGTCAGGAAGCCGCGGCCGAGCGGGGAATATGCGACGTATCCGATGCCCAGTTCGCGGACCGTCGGCAGAACCTCATCCTCCGCATCGCGGCTCCACAATGACAGCTCCGTCTGCACCGCCGTGATTCGGTGCGTGTCGTTGGCCTTGCGGATGGTATCGGCGGCGGCCTCCGACAGGCCAAGGAAGCGGACCTTGCCGTTTTCGACCAGCCGCGCCATCGCGCCGACCGTTTCCTCGATCGGCACGTTGGTGTCGACGCGGTGCTGGTAATACAGGTCGATGACGTCGACCCCGAGCCGCTTCAGGCTCGCGTCGCAGGCGGTCCGGACATAATCGGGATCGCCGCGCACGCCGAGGAACTCGCCGCCCTCGCCGCGCACGTTGCCGAACTTGGTGGCCAGGAAGACCTCGTCGCGCCGGTCCTTGATCGCCCGGCCGACCAGTTCCTCATTGTCGCCCGATCCGTACATGTCCGCGGTGTCGAGGAAGTTCAGCCCCTGATCGAGCGCGTGGTGGATGGTCGCGATCGATTCCTGCTCGTCCCGCGCGCCGTAGAATTCGCTCATGCCCATGCAGCCAAGGCCGATCGCTGAAACCGACGGTCCGCCGGTGCCCAGGGTTCGCATCTTCATCAGGCCGATCTCCTTGTCGGATTAAATAGGTTCGGATTGGCAACGCATCGCGCGAGCGCTTGTGCCGCGACGGTGGCACCACCGTCGCATTGCAGTTAGGACGCGATGGTGACCGACGACAGCAAGCGCATCGACACCCGGCTAGTGACTGGCGGACGGCGAAAGGCCTGGACCGGCCGGCTGGTCAGCCCGCCGGTCGAACGCGCCTCCACCCTGATTTTCGACAGCGTCGAACAGATGCGCACCTCGCGCCCCGCGCCCGGCACCTACGTCTACGGGTTGCAGGGGACAACGTCGCAATGGGCCTTGCGCGAGGCGCTGGCGGACATTGATCCGGGCGCAGCGGGCGTCGCGCTGGCGTCGTCGGGCCTTGCCGCCGTAACCACCGCTTTACTGGCGGTGCTGCAGTCCGGCGACGAACTGCTGATGGTTGACAGCGCCTACATCCCCACCCGGCAGTTCTGCGACGGCACGCTCAAGAAAATGGGTGTCACGACGCGCTATTATGACCCGCTCGCCAGCGCGGAGGAGGTTGCCGCACTAGCCGGTGACCGGACCCGCGCCATCTTCCTGGAAAGTCCGGGCTCGCTCAGTTTCGAGGTGCAGGACGTGCCGGGCATTGCGGCTATGGCCCGGGATCGCGGCATCGTCACATTGCTCGACAATACTTGGGCGACCCCCCTGCTCTTTCCGGCGTTCGCGCATGGCGTCGACATCTCGATCCTTGCGCTGACCAAACATGTCGGCGGTCATTCCGACCTGCTGATGGGCGCCATCTCGTCGACCCAGAGCTGGGCCGACAGAGTGGAACGCACGGTGTTCGAACTCGGTCAGTCAGTCAGCCCCGACGACGCCTGGCTGGCGCTCCGCGGATTGCGGACGCTGGGACTGCGGCTGAAGCGGCACGAAGCCAGCAGTCTGGAACTGGCCCGCTGGCTGCAGGACCATCCCAAGGTCGGCGCGATCCGCCATCCCGCGTTCGACGGTTGTCCGGGCCACGCATATTGGCGGCGCGACTTCGCCGGTTCGTCCGGCCTGTTCGCCTTTGCGCTCAAGGATGCCAACAAGGCCGGGCGCGATGCATTCGTCGACCGGCTCAGGATTTTTGGCCTTGGCTACAGCTGGGGCGGGTTCGAAAGCCTTGCCGTCCCGGCCGACCCGGTCCGCACCGCTACGGCGCCCGATTTCGGCGGACCGCTGGTACGGATCCACGCCGGACTTGAGGATCCTGCCGACCTGATCGCCGATCTGGACCAGGCGTTCGCAGAAACGTGAGACCGTTCATCCCGCGTTCGTTCGATCGCTGACTAGACTGCGGTCATTGTCGCGACGGATTGGGAAAAGCCATGAAGCCGGTGCTGATGATTCTACTGCAAGCCGCGTCGGCAGCGCCGCAGGTTACCACCGAATGCGATGGCGATTCCTCAGGTGAGATCGTCGTTTGCGGTACTCGTCCGGGCCGCAGCCGGTACCGTTTGCCCATCCTTCCGAAAACCTACGAGTCGAAGCTGCCAAAGGCGGAGATGGAAATCGCGCCGGGGTTGAAGGCCGCCGTAAAGGTCGATTCCGTCGAGCTTCCCGGCGGAGCGAAAAGCGATCGGGTGATGATCCAGATCGGAACCAAGCTCTAATCCATCGCCGCGGCCGGCTGCGACCCGGGGGCTTTGCGCGTGTTCTTCATCAACAGCAGCAGCGGCAGTACGGCGAAGGTCACCCACATCATCAGCTTGAAGTCGTCCAGATAGGCGATGAATAGCGCCTGCCGGGTGATTTCCGCGTTGAGGTAAGCGGCAACCGACGTCGCCTGGTTGCCCAGCGTCTGCAGCACGTTGGGGTCGATCGTGGGGATCATGCTGTCAGTGACGTGCGCCGCCATGTCGGCATGCGCGACCTGGGTCATGCGTACGAGCTGGAAACTGACGATCGAGATCCCGACCGACCCGCCGATGTTGCGGGCCAGGTTGAGCAAGGCCGCGCCGGTGGTGCGCTCGCTCGGCGCCAAGGTCGCAAAGGCAAGCGTCTGCAGCGGCACGAAGATAAGGCCGAGGCCGAGGCCCTGGACCAGCCCGCTCAGAATGACCGGCCGCGACGGCTGGTCGAGCGCGAAACCGGTCATCATCCATAGCGACACGCCCATCAGGATGACGCCCGTCGCCACCAACAGGCGGGCGTCCACCCTATTGGTCAGCCGCCCGGCAAGCAGCATGGAAATCAGTGTGCCCACCCCGCGCGGAGCGGTCAGGAATCCCGACTGCAGCACCGAATAGCCATAGAGGTTCTGGAGCAGCGGCGGCAGCAGCGCGAGCCCGGCCAGCAGCAGGACGCCGGTTATGACCATGAACACCAGCGAGGTCGCGAAATTGCGGTCCGCGAAGATTGACCGGTCCCACAGCGGGTCCTTGGCGGTGATCGTGTGGACGACGAACATCCAGAAGGCTGCCACCGCCAAGCCGGTCTCGATAAGGATTTCCCAGCTGTCGAACCAGTCGAGCTGCTGGCCACGGTCGAGGAACATCTGCAGCGCGCCCAGCGCCACCGCGAGGAGCCCGAAGCCGAACAGGTCGAAGCGCCGCCGCCGGGTTTCGGTCGTCGGCATGAACGCCGTCATCAGGAAGAAGCACAGCACGCCCACCGGCAGGTTGACCAGGAATACCCAGCGCCAATCATAACTGTCGGTCAGCCAGCCGCCGAGCACCGGGCCAAGGATCGGACCGATCATCACGCCGCCGCCGAACAGGGCCATCGCCTGCCCATGCTTCTCGCGCGGATTGATATCGAACAAAGTGGCCTGAGCGAGCGGGACGATGAACGCGCCGCCGACGCCCTGTACCGCCCGGAACGCGACCATTTCGATCAGCGAGGTCGCCATCGCGCACAGCACCGACGCGGTCGTGAACACGACCACCGAAATGACCAGCAGCCGCTTGCGCCCGACGCGGTCGGCCAGCCAGCCGCTCATCGGCAGCGCGATCGCGGACGCGACGATGTAACTGGTCAGCACCCAGTTGACCGTTTCCTGGGTCGCGCTGAGGCTGGCCTGCATATGCGGCAAGGCGACATTGGCGATGGTCGTGTCCAGCACCTGCAGCAGCACAGCCATCATCACCCCGATGGTGACGATGATGCGCTGCCCGGTGGGCAAGGGATGCGCTGCAACGCCCGCCGTTTCGCCGGCCATGGCTGGGCCTACTTGCCGCCGGTATCGACGGATACGTCGGCCGACAGCCCGGCGATCATCGGTCGCGCGGGCGTCTTGTCGAACGCGATCCGGACGGGCACGCGCTGGGTTACCTTGACCCAGTTGCCGTTGGCGTTCTGCGCCGGGAGCAGCGAAAATTCGCTGCCCGTGCCTGCGCCGATGCTTTCGACATGGCCTTCGAACTCACCGGAATAGGCATCGATCTTGATCGTCGCTTTCTGTCCCGGCTGCATTTCGGCCAGCTGCTTTTCCTTAAAATTGGCTTCGATCCACGCGCCTTCGCCGCGGACGATCGACACCGCGCCGACGCCCGACACGACCTGCGTCCCGACTTGCAGCCGCCCGGCGTTGGCAATCTCACCCGCCATCGGCGCGCGCACTACGGTACGCTCCAGGTCGAGCCGCGCCTTGTCGACCGCGGCCTGCGCCTGCGCCACCGACGGCTGTTCGCCGGGAGCGATCGCGGCGTTGGCGTTGGCGGAGCGCGCCTGCGCGTCGGCCAGCGCGGTTTCCGCGGCCCGCACTTCGTTGAGCGCGTCTTCGTAGTCGGCGCGGGTGGTGAAGCCCTTGCCGAGCAGCGCCTGCTGGCGGGCGAGCGCGTTGCGCTTGATGCCAAGGTTGGCGCGCGCCCCGGTAATGTCGGCGCCGGTGCCTGCGGCCTGGGTACGCAACTGGGTGGTTTGCAAGCGGGCGGCGGCAAGCTGTGCCTGCGCCTGTTCCAGCGCGACCTGGAATGGGGCCGGGTCGATGCGAAACAGAACGTCCCCCTGCTCGACATGGTCACCGTCCTCGACACTGGCCGCGATGACCGGGCCGGTAACCTGCGCGGTGACCGACACGATATCCGTCTTGACCTGCGCATTGTCGGTCGACTGCGACCCGCCGCTGGACAGCCACAGATAGAGGCCAAACGCGAGGATCAGCAGCGGCACGGCCAACATCGCGACCAAGCGCCCGCGCGACCGTCTCGACGGCTGGGTCTCGGTGATTACCCTTTCGACGTCGGCCGGCACTGCGGTCGGCGCAGCGGTCTCGACGCCGTCTCTCTTCATTCTGTTCATGCCCGCGCCGCCTTTCCGCGCTGTCTGCCTGTCCCCGCCACATTGTCCCGGATCGTCGCCAGCCGCTCGCGCAGGTCGGCGAATTGCGTGTCGCTAATGCCTTCGAGCGTTTCGTCGGCAAGAACATGCGCCATTTCGCGCAGCTTCTTCACTAGCGGCATCGCCGCCTCGGTCAGGTCCAGCAGCCATGCTCGCCGGTCGGTAGGATCGGGCTTGCGCTCGACCAGTCCGGCCTCGGCCAGGCGATCGACGATCCGGCACAGGGTGATGGGCTCCATGTCCAGCCGATCGGCAAGTTCGACCTGCCGCAGTCCGGGCTCACGCTTCAGCCGCACCAGCACGCGCCATTGCGGACGCGTAATGCCGACTTCTGCTGCCCGCTGGTCGAACGCCCGGCGCACGATGCGCGCCGTCTCGCCAATTTCGAACAACAGGTCCTCAGACGATTCCATGGCGGCTCATATAATAAGCGTGCTTATTAAATCAACGAGCGCCGGGCTGCGGTGGAAAGCAAGAATGGATTTTTATGTGTGGTCGCCACTTGCTGCGCTCGTGCGCGCCAGCAAAATCAGTCCCCGGACTGACTTCTGCTGGAGCGGGTAGCGGGAATCGAACCCGCGCGTTCAGCTTGGGAAGCTGACAGGCTACCATTACATCATACCCGCGTATGGCGGCGCCGAATTAGGTGCTCGCCGACCGAGCGTCAACGCACCGGTCAGTCCGCCTCGCCGGTCGATACTCCGGCCTCGGCCAGGCGCTCGCGCAGTGCTGCAGCGGCCGCATCGGCTTTCGCGCCCTCGTCCGAGCGGACGACGAAGTCCGCCCCGAACATGCCGCTCCTGTAAAAGGGGTAGCTGCCGATCTGCGTGCCGGGGTGGGCGTCCTGTACCGCCTTGAGCAGGTCAGCGACATCGCTTTCGGCCGCGAACGCGCGGATCGTCACCGACGCCATCGGTTGCCCCCCCTCCAGCGCCCCATCGAGCGCCTCGAGCATCGTCCTGGCGATATTGGGCACGCCGGCGAGAATATAGACATTGCCCATCTTCACCCCCGGCGCGCCAGACGCCTGGTTCGGGATGAGCTCCGCTCCCGATGGCACGCGCGCCATGCGCAGGCGCGCTTCAGTCAGCCCCTGTGGCCGGTCCCGGTAATATTCCTCCAGAATCCGCCGCGCTTCGGGGTGAATTATCACCGGCACGTCGAACGCCGCCGCGATGGATTCGATGGTGATATCGTCGTGCGTCGGGCCGATGCCGCCGGTGGTAAAGAGGTAGTCGTGATTGGGGCGCAGCCAATTGACCGCGCTGACGATCGCCGCCTGGTCGTCCGGCACCACGCGCACCTCGCGCAACCGCACCCCCTGCGTGTCCAGCCAGTGGGCGACCTGGGCGATATTCTTGTCCTCGGTCCGGCCGGACAGGATCTCGTCGCCGATCACCAGCAAAGCCGCGGTCCAGGTCCTGCGCTCGTCCAATCGGTCCTCCGGTGACATCGCCCGCCCGAATGCCTATTTGGGCGTCATGACTCAATATATTACCGTCGCCGCCGACGACCGCGTCGAAGCAAAGAACGGCGTCATCAAGCTGCACGGGCCCGATGGCTTCGCCGGCATGCGAAAGGCCGGCCAGCTGGCCGCCGAGATACTCGACGCGCTGGTGCCGCATGTCGTTCCCGGTGTCACCACGGCGGAAATCGACGCCATCGTCTATCGAATTGCCAGCGACGCGGGGGCGGTTCCGGCGACGCTCGGCTATCGCGGCTACACCAAGAGCTGCTGCACCTCGATCAATCACGTCGTGTGTCACGGCATTCCCGGCGACCGGGCGCTCAAGGACGGCGACATCGTCAACATCGACGTCACGCCGATCATCGACGGCTGGCACGGCGATACCAGCCGCATGTTCCTTGTCGGCGACGTACCGATCAAGGCCCGGCGCCTGGTCGACATTACCTACGAATGCCTGATGCTCGGGCTTGAACAGGCGCGGCCGGGCAACCGGCTTGGCGACATTTCGCACGCCATCCAGTCCCACGCAGAAAGGCACCGCTACAGCGTGGTCCGCGATTTTTGCGGGCATGGCGTCGGCCGCCTTTTTCATGACAGTCCGGAAGTCGTTCACGCGGGACGCGCCGGCTCAGGCCCGGAGCTTCGGCCCGGCATGATCTTCACCGTCGAACCGATGATCAACATCGGCCGCGCGGACGTGAAGCTGCTGGACGACGGCTGGACGGCCGTGACGCGCGACCGTTCGCTGTCCGCTCAGTTCGAACATTCGATCGGCATCACCGACACCGGCTGCGAGATTTTCACGAAGAGTCCCAAGGGCCTGGACAAGCCGCCTTACGCTTGAGCCGCGGCGGTGGACGCGCCGCCAGCCTTCGCTACAAATGCCGGACGACCTTATCGAAAGGAATGCCGGTGAAGGCCTCTCGTCCGCTCGTTCTTCTGTTCCTCGCCACCGCGGCATGCACCACCAGCCCGCCGCCGGTCGCGGTCGTGCCCGTCGCCACGGTCGCGCCGGCACCGCAAGCGCCGCCGGTCGATCCGGTCGCCGAGGAAAAGCGGCTGGATGCTTTTGTCGACGCCGCCTTCGAAGAGCAGTTGGCGCGCAGCCCGGAATTTCTCACCTCGCTCGGCCGCAAGGATCAGTATGACAGGCTCAACAGCTACACCGACGCGCACAGGCTCGAGAGCGTGGCGATCACCAGGCGGCAGCTGGACGAATTGCACGCCCGCTTCGACCCGACACGGCTGACTCCTGCAGGACGCCTGACCTACACGCTGTTCGATTACCAGGCGAAGCAGGACATCGCCGATTCCGATTGGCGCTGGTACGGGTTCGAAGCGAGCGTCAACGGCAGCCCGGCCGGCGAAATTCCCGTCTTCCTGATCAACAACCATTCGATCGGAACCGTTGCCGAGGCCGAGGCCTATAACGCCCGGCTGCGCGAGGTCGAGCGCGTGATGAGCGAAGTCAGCGCCAACATCCGGCAGCAGACGGCGATGGGGATCATTCCGCCGCAGATGAACTTCGCGCCGGTGCGAGACGACGCCAAGGCGGTGCTGGCCGGCGCCCCGTTCACGTCCGGCAAGGACACGCCGGTATTCGCCGACTTCAAGGCCAAGGTCGCAAAGCTCGATGCTCCGGCGGCGGAGAAGGCGCGGCTGGTTTCCGAAGCGCGGGCCGCGCTGACCGGCCCCTTCCAGTCCGGCTATCGCACATTCCTCGCCACGTGGGACTCGATCGCGCCGCAGGCCCAAGGCAACAAGGGTGCGTGGAGCTTGCCCAACGGCGAAACCTATTACGCGCACCAGCTGCGCGACATGACCACCACCGACCTGACCGCGGACCAGATTCATCAACTCGGCCTGCAGCAGGTGGCCCGAATTCATGGTGAGATGGAGCGGATCAAGGCGCAGGTCGGCTTCACCGGGACGCTGCAGCAATTCTTCAAGGAACTGACGACCAACCCGAAATACAAATATCCCAATACCGCCGCCGGGCGGCAGCAATATCTGGCCGACGCCAAGGGCTATATCGCGCAAGTCATGGCCGCGGCACCGCAATGGTTTCGACGCCTGCCCAAGGCCCCGCTCGACGTCCGCGCGGTCGAACCGTGGCGGCAGGCGACGGCGTCCATCGCCTTCTACAACCGCCCTTCCCCTGACGGCTCGCGGCCCGGCATCTATTACGTCAACCTCGCCGACATGCGGAACGTGCTGAAGCCGCAGATCGAGGCGATCAGCTATCACGAAGGCGCGCCCGGCCATCACTTCCAGATCGCGCTGGCCCAGGAGCTTCCCAACGTTCCCAAGTTCCGCCGCTTTAGCGGCTACGGGGCCTATTCCGAAGGCTGGGGGCTCTATGCCGAGGGACTGGGCAAGGAAATGGGTTTCTATCAGGATCCCATCAGCGAGTTCGGCATGCTGTCGACGCAACTTTGGCGAGCGGTACGACTGGTTACCGACACCGGCATTCACAGCAAGCGCTGGAGCCGCGAACAGACCATCCAATACTTTCTCGACAACGCTTTGCTGTCGAAAGCGGACGCTACCAAGGAAGTGGAACGCTATTTCAACTGGCCGGGCCAGGCGACCGGCTACATGGTCGGGCAGCTGAAAATCCTCGAGCTGCGCGCCAAGGCTAAGGCGGCGCTAGGCTCGAAATTCGACATTCGCGACTTCCATGCCGCGGTGCTGGAAAACGGGTCGCTGCCACTCGACGTGCTGGAGCAAGAAGTGGACGCCTACATCAAGGCGCGCAGCCAGCGCTAACCGGCGAGCAGCGCCTCAATGAAGGTGCGCCCGTATTTCGCGTTCATGTGGAAATTGTCGGTCGGGTGCTCGCCGTCGCCGGCGTCCTTGAGCCGCGCCGGCGCCTCGGCGAATTCGGGCGCGCTGTAAAAGCCGTCATTTGTCAGGGTCGCGGTCGGCTGCATCTGCAAACCGGGCAAGTCGACCCCGTTGGCGCGCAGTGAATCATGAAAGATTTGCAGCAGTTGCGACTCCTCCCCTCGCTCGACCGCCATGCGCCAGGGCTGGCCGCGATCCTCATCGTCGACCACCGACTGGGCCGGCATGGGTTCGGGCATGCAGCGCACCGGAGCGTCGGACACGGCGCGCACCAGGGCCAGAACGTCGGCCATCGCCGAACGCTGCACCGCGCCCTTCGCAGCGGCCACGAACCCTTCGTGGGAAATGCCGGTCCTATCCGCGTCCGGCGTCATGCGATCGGTGAAGAAGCGGCGGTAAATCTGCATCACTGGCCGGATGCCGACGCCCAGCCCGACCAGCCACACCTGGTCGAACGATGACAGGTCGATGTATCCGCGGTCACCCGATGACCGGGCGATCATCCGCCGCGCGGCGACGTCGTCGGTGACCAGCTTTCCACCCTGCACCCGAAGCGTGCGCATGCGGTCGCGCGGTGCAGTGAAGAAGGTAACCTCTTCAGGCCGCTCGCCTTCAATCTCGCGCCAGCCATGCGCGAACGCCGCGGCGTGCGAATTTCCCAATATTGCGATCTTGGTCATGACTTGGGGGCAAAAGCTTCGAGCAGGGCCTCTTCGCAGACGACATCGTCATCCTCGTCCGCGTCCTCGACGCGACGGCGCTTTGCGGCGGCTGCCGCCGGCGGGTCGCCGCCGCCATGCTCGGCGAAAAATGTTTCCATCACCGAATTGACGCCGACCGCCCGCACGGACCGCAGGTTCTTTTCGAAGAAATTGCCCCCCGACAGGCTCGAGGTGATGATCTCGTAGGACGGGAAGTAATCGACATCGTCATAGGTGTCGGACAGCTTGCCGGCGACGGCGCGCAGAACCGACTTGGAATAGACGGTGGCAGCCATCACGTGCTTGTCGGTCGCGGTCGCCGTAAGCGGCACGGGCGAGACCGTCAGCAGGAATTTCATGCCCGGGAAGCGTTCCAGCACGAGCGCGCGGACCGCCTCCATGTCGTCCAGCACCTGCACGTAATCGAGATTGACGAATTCGTATGTCGATGGGTCGAACGACCCGGCGATCGTGCCCGGCGCGGTGGGATAGACCGTTCCGCTCTCTTTGTGCCGCCAGGTTTCGGTCAGGCCAAGCGTGAAGACCAACAGCCGTGCCTTCTTGAGCAAGGTGCGAATGGCGCTGAGATGCGACTGCCGGTGAGCGATGACCGCTTCGCGAGTTTCAAGGCCGTTGGGCTCGACGGAAGGTCGCTGGGCGTCGAAGAAGCGCCCGTCGCGTTCCCACACCGGGTCGTGCGGTTCAATCAGGCCAAAGGCTTCACGGAGCAGCTGCAGCAGTTGCGACGACGTGTAGATGTTGCCGTAGCGCCCCGAATAAATGCCGAAGCCGAACTTGGCCGCATCGTCGGGGAGCATTCCGGGCGGCGGCCGCTCCACGTCGAGCACCTTGTAACCGTTCTTGCGCATGTTGCGGCCGATATGCTGGGCAAAGCAGCTTCCGGCGGTCATGACCGGCATGTCCTGCGCGATCTCGAACTTCTTCCGGTACAATTCCGGCGCGACCAGTCCGTCGGCTTCGGCCACCCCGGACCGCCAGAACTGGCGAGGCGAAAGATCGGAATAAGGCGACTGCATGCTAGCTCCCATATTCGGCTGGACCGTTACTTGAGCCCTCGCGGAAGGGTGTCAATGATCGGACCGGTCAGCGCGCCTCGTCCCAGCCCCGGGCCAGCGCCCGCGCTGGTTCGACGTCCTCGGGGAAGTCGACCTCGCCCCATTGTTCGCCGCTGATGTCCAGCGTCCACACGGCGGACTGCTGGGCGATGTGGTGAATGATCCGAAGATACCAGATGGTGGTGCCTTCGGGCGTCCGCATGCCGCGTTCGATCGCTTCGCGAAACTGCTCGGCACCGCCCGATCGGAAGGCCAGCAATCCGATCGATTCCCCGTTGACGCCGACGCCGATCCGCTTGCCGATTTCCCTGAGCTGGCCGTTTGCGCCGACGACGACTTTCATGTCGTCCTCGTCATAGGCGTCCTTGCGGTCGATGGTGACGCAGATGCCGGGCCGGTCGTTGCCCACCACCCGGGCCATCAGCGCATCCGACACCAAAGTGTCGCCGTTCCACACCAGGCAGTCGCCGGCCAGCTCCTCGCGCGCCAGGAACAGGGAGCCGAGGTTGTCGGCGACCTTGTAGAAGGGATTGAACACCGTCCGCACGTCGGGCCCGCCGGTGCGTCGCGCCAGCGCCTGTTCGACCAGGGCGTCGCGGAAGCCCGTCACGACCACCGCCTGCCCAACGCCATTGGCGGCCAGCGTATCGAGCTGCCTGTCCAGCAGGGTGCGCCCGGCGAAGTCGATCAGGCATTTGGGGCTTTCGTCGGTCAGGTGCCCGAGCCGCGACCCCTGGCCGGCCGAAAGGATGATCGCCTTGTCCACGCGCGGGCCTGTGCCTTTCAAATGCGGCGGCGATTGGGCATTAGGTGATCGCCCAGTCCGACCGAGGAAGCCGCGTGAAGAAGATCGAAGCCGTAATCAAGCCGTTCAAGCTCGACGACGTGAAGGATGCGCTGCACGACGTCGGCGTATCGGGGATCACCGTCACCGAAGTGAAAGGCTTCGGTCGCCAGAAAGGCCACACCGAACTCTACCGAGGCGCCGAATACGTCATCGACTTCCTGCCCAAGGTGAAGATCGAGGTGGTGGTTGAGGATGTGCTGGTCGAGAACGTGATCGAGGCGATCACCCAGGCCGCGCGCACCGGCCGTATCGGCGACGGCAAGATCTTCGTCGTCCCGATCGACGAAGCGGTGCGGATCAGGACGGGAGACCGGGGCACCGATGCCATCTGACGTCGACAGTCCGCGGGACGCCAGGTTGGCCTCGATGTCCCCGGACGAACTGAAATCCGCGATGCGCAGCCTTGGGTACCGAACCCAGTCCGAACTGGCCGCGGCGATCGGCGTGTCGCGCTCGGCAGTCAGCCTATGGCTCGAAGGCAAGGTCGGCGTGCCGCGCCCGGTGGCCATGCTCCTGCGCATGCTGGTGGCCGCGCAGCGCCGATCCTACTGATCGGCAATCCACCCTGAAACCAGCGTCCGAGTTGACCGTTTTGCCCGGCGTTCAACTGACGGAGTGCCGGCCACGCTGACCACCATCCTGATCATCCTGCTGATCCTGCTGCTGATCGGCGCCCTGCCCCGCTGGGGCCACAGCGCCCGCTGGGGCTATGGTCCGTCGGGAATGCTCGGCGTGATCCTCGTGATAGTGCTGATCCTGTTCCTGCTCGGCAAGATCTAGGCCGTCGGGCTACGTTCACACCTGAGCTCACGAGCCGGATTGCCGACAACGGTCGTGTATGGCGGCACATCCTTGGTGACGACCGCTCCCATGCCGACCACCGCGCCTTCTCCGATCACGCGCGGCTTGCCCGCTTGCCCCTGCCGTATCGTCGCGCCCGTGCCGATGTAAGCGAAGTTTTCGACATGGACGTTGCCGTTGCAACTGACCCTTGGACCGAACGTGACATAATCGCCGATCACACAATCATGGGCGACATAGGAATAGAGGTTGCAGTGGAACTGGCGGCCGATCCGAAGTGGCACGGTGACTGTCGAATACGCGCAAAACACCGCGCCCTGCCCGGCAATGGAAGGGTCGGCGATTGCCCGAGGGTCGATCACAGCCTGCGCCACGAGTCCTGCCTCGAGGCATCGCTTATCCAGCGTCTGCCGTAGCCGGCCGTCAGCGACTGCAAGGACGTAGCGGTCGCCTGGCTTCATATCCGCAATGCGGCAAATTGGTAGGCCGCAAAGGCTGCCTGTCGCAGCGTCATCGATGAACATGAGGTCGGCTTTCGGATGAGCCAACCGGAGCGGCTGGACGAGTTCCCGTCCGAATCCACCGGCACCGTAAATTCCGATGCGCATTGGCGCCTCTGCATACCCTAACTAAAGTTAGGATTAACACAAGTTGTTGCCCGCCCGCTAGACGTTGCGGTTCACGCTCTGCTCCGCCACCTTGGTGTCGACGTCGTCCGACAGGGCCACCGACGCGGCAAGGCTGCCCGCGCCCATCGCAATCAGGTATACGGTGGTCAGGTCATGACCCGGCTGGGAATGGCAGGGCGCGCTGCGTGGTAGGCAGCACCGCCCATGCGCAAGCGCGTGAAGATTTAACGGCGGTCTGGATTCGGGGCCGTCAGGGCCCGACATATTCGCCTCAAGCCTAGGATTCGCGACAGGCACCGGCTGCTTCTGCAGGAACGGGTGCATGCCGCGCATCCGGGGCATCGAAATCATCGCACCAGGGAGCAAAGCATGGCCGACGCGGGCAAGATTCTTAAGCGCATCAAGGACGAGGAAATCGACTGGGTCGACCTGCGATTTACCGACCCCAAGGGCAAGTGGCAGCATCTGACCATGACCAGCGGCCTGCTCGACGAGGACCAGCTAACCGACGGCCTGATGTTCGACGGCAGTTCGATCGCCGGTTGGAAGGCCATCAATGAATCCGACATGATCCTGAAGCCGGACCTCGATGCAGCCTACATCGACCCGTTCAGCGCAACGCCGATGATGGTCCTCTTTTGCAACGTCGTCGAACCGTCGACCGGCGAGCTTTATGGCCGCGATCCCCGCTCTACCGCCACGCGCGCCGAAGCCTACGTCAAGCAGACCGGCATTGGCGACACCGTCTATGTCGGCCCCGAAGCCGAATTCTTCATGTTCGACGATGTCCGCTTCGAAGACGGCTATGCGTCGAGCTCGTTCAAAATCGACGACATCGAACTGCCGGGCAACACCAACCGCGAATATGATGGCGGCAACCTTGGGCACCGGCCGCGCGCCAAGGGCGGATACTTCCCCGTCGCCCCGGTCGACAGCGCGATGGACATCCGCGGCGAGATGGTCTCGACACTGATCGAGATGGGCCTGCCGATGGACAAGCATCATCATGAAGTCGCCCCGTCGCAGCACGAACTGGGCCTGACCTACGGCAGCCTGGTCGAAACCGCCGATCGCATGCAGATATACAAGTATGTCGTGCACATGGTTGCGCAGGCGTATGGCAAGACCGCGACCTTCATGCCCAAGCCGATCGCCAAGGATAATGGCAGCGGCATGCACACCCACATTTCGATCTGGAAAGGCAGCAAGCCACTGTTCGCTGGCGACGGCTATGCCGGCCTGTCGGAAACGGCGCTCTACTTCATCGGCGGCGTGATCAAGCATGCCCGCGCGCTGAACGCCTTCACCAACCCCACGACCAACAGCTACAAGCGGCTGGTCCCGGGCTTCGAGGCGCCGGTGCTGCTCGCATACTCCAGCCGCAACCGCTCCGCGTCGTGCCGCATTCCTTACGGCGCAGGCGAAAAGTCGAAGCGGGTCGAGTTCCGCTTCCCGGATGCCCTGGCCAATCCGTACCTTGCCTATTCGGCGCTGCTGATGGCCGGCATCGACGGCATCCAGAACCGCATCCATCCGGGCGACCCGATGGACAAGAACCTGTACGACCTGCCGCCGCAGGAACTGGTGGACGTGCCGACCGTGTGCGGCAGCCTGCGCGAGGCCCTGATCGCGCTCGATAAGGACCGCGAATTCCTGACCCGCGGCGACGTGTTCAGCGACGACCAGATCGACGCCTACATGGAGCTCAAGTGGGAAGACGTGATGCGGTGGGAAACCACGCCGTCGCCGGTCGAATTCGACATGTATTACTCTTCCTGATCCCTTACCTGCGGGAGCGCTTTTGCGGCGCTCCCGCCGAAATGAACCATTCCGTAACCCTCCATCGCTTATCCGCGGGTGATTGGGGGACGTTGCATGAACCAATTCCGCAACGACATCGTCGGCAAGCCGGCTGCGGAGCTCGTCGTCGGCCGCAAGCGGCCGCGCGCGCGCGGCGCGTCGGGCTTGTCCGGGCTGGAAGTCAGGCGGAAGGAAAGCCGGCGGTCCGACAGCCGGTCGGGCGACCGCCACCGGCTGGTGACCGAAAGCGTCACCGTCCTGCACAAGCGGCGGAAGTACCAGGTTGAGCTGATCAACCTGTCCGGCGGCGGTGCGATGATCGCCGGCGACCTCGAGCCGCGGCTGTGGGATCGCATCGATGTCGACTTCGGCGAAACCGGACAGCTGGAGGCCGCGGTGCGCTGGGTCAAGAACGGCCGCATCGGCCTGGAATTCGCCCACGAGACCCAAATCGACTGTTCGCGCGAGGACCAGGACACACTCGTTCGCCGGGCGGTCGAGCAGAACTTTCCCGAAGCCGCCGCCGAGTTGTCGAAGCCGCGCCGGGTCAAGCCGGAGGAACCGGCCGACGACCCGGCAAGCCGCCGCGAAACCCAGCGCCATCCCCTCATCTGGTCGGGCACGGTGACCGTCAATCGCCAGTCCGCGCCGGTGCGCATCCGCAATATTTCGGCGCGTGGAGCGCTGGTGCAATCGGACATCAAATTGGTGCCCGGCGTCCTGCTGCTGCTCGATCTCGGCGCGGCGGGATCGCTCGCTGCCAATGTCGCCTGGGCGTTCGGGGACAAGGCGGGTTTGTTGTTCGATACGGAATTCGACGTACAACGGCTGGCCTCCGCCGCGCCCAAGGTGGCGGCGGTCGACTGGATGTGCCCGGATTATCTGCGCAACGGCAGCGCCGATCTGTCCGCCAGTTCGTGGAAGCGCGCGTCGCTGGAAGACATTGTCGGCTCGGGCCGCGCGGGGCTCGCCCGCTAGCCGTCAATCCTCCAGGATACGGCTGCTGGTCTTCGTCTCCCGCATCGTGACGTATGCCACGAGCGAACAGGCTGCGAGCACCGAGATATAGATATAGAACCAGCGTTCGTGACCGATGCTCTTGAGCCAGAGCGCGACATATTCGGCGGTGCCCCCGAACACAGTGTTAGCCAGAGCGTAGGGCAGCGCGACCCCCAGCGCCCGGATATGCGCGGGAAATAGCTCCGCTTTGATGACTGCGTTGATCGACGTGTAGCCGGTGACCATCACCAGGCTCGCCATCACCAGCATGAACGCCACCGGCACGCTGCGCGCGCTCTCCAGCGCGACGAACAAGGGGTAGGTAAACACGGTCGCGCTGGCGCCGAAGAAGATCATCATCGGCTTGCGCCCGACGCGGTCCGAAATCGCCCCGGCCAGCGGCTGGACCAGCATCATGCAGAACAGGCCGGCGGTCATGATCCGCGACGCCGTGACCTTGTCGAACCCGCTCGTGTTGATGAGGAATTTCTGCATGTAGATGGTGTAAGCGTAAAAGGCTGCGGTACCGCCGGCGGTGAGCGCGATTACCAGCAAGGCTTCGCGCGGATGCTCCTTGAACAGGTTGCGGCTGCTCGACTTCGGCCGGTCCACCTGCCCCGCGACGTTGGCGTAACTGAGCGTCTCGTCGAGCCCCCGGCGTATGACGAAAACGACGACCGCCAACACGCCGCCCATGCCAAAGGCGAGGCGCCAGCCCCATTCGGTGAGCTCCGCCTCGGTCAGGACGCTTTGCAGGATGACCAGGAAGGCCAGCGCGGTGAGCTGGCCGCCGATGATCGTGACATATTGGAAGCTCGACCACAGCCCGCGCCGGTCGCGGCCGGCCATTTCGCTCAGGTAGGTCGCGCTCGACCCATATTCGCCGCCCAGACTGATCCCCTGGATCATTCGGGCGACGAGCAGGACCGCGGGCGCCAGGACGCCCGCCTGTTCATAGGTTGGAGCGATCGCGATCAGCAGCGACCCGGTGCACATCAGGGTGACCGACAGCGAAAGGCCCGCCTTGCGCCCGCGGTGATCGGCGTAAATGCCCATCGCCCATGCGCCGATCGGCCGCATCAGGAAACCGACCGCGAAGACCGCCGCGGCCTGCAACAGCTCGACCGTCGGGTCTTCGGCGGGGAAAAACGTTTCGGCGAAATAAATGGCGAAGGCAGCGTAGACGTACCAGTCGAACCACTCGACCAGATTGCCGGCCGACCCGCCGACGATATTCTTCAGTCGGCGGGTGTTGGTCGCTGCCACCGGCTAGGCTGCCCGGGCGTCGCGCGCACGCTCGGCATGGCGGGACCCGAAGAGCCAGTAGACGAAGAGGCCGATCACGTTCCAGACCAGAAAATATTGCTGCGTCTTGATCGGCAGGCTCCAGAACAGATAGGCGCAGCCGAGTATTGCGACGATGCCTACAACCCACGGCAACGGCGTGGTGAACTTTCGCGGGGCATCGGGTTCCCGCCGCCGCATCGCCAGCATGCAGGCCGCCACTGCGATGAACGCCGTCAGCGTGCCGGCATTGGCCAGGGCCGCGATGTCCGCCAGCGGGAAGATGCCCGCGATGATCGCGACGATAACGGCAGTGAAGATGGTGATCCTGACCGGCGTCCCCCGGCTCGAGACGCGCGCGAGGCTGGTCGGCAGAAGACCGTCGCGGGCCATGGTGAAGAAGATCCGGCTCTGCCCGTAAAAGAACGCAAGGATGACGGTGGGCAGGGCGATTACCGCCGCCGCGCCGAGCAAGCTGGCCGCCCAGGGCTGTCCGATTTCGCGCAGGATGAGGGCCAGCGGCTCCGGCGAATCCGCGAAACGCGTGTAGACCAGGGCGCCGATCGCGGCGCCGGCCACGGCCATGTAGATCAGCACGCACAGGATCATCGAGCCGACGATGCCGATGCCAAGGTCGCGGTCCGGATCCTTGGTTTCCTCGGCGGCCGTCGCAATTGCGTCGAAACCGTAGAATGCGAAGAAGATGATCGCCGCCGCCGCCATCACCCCGACTTCCGATCCCGATGGCCCGCTGCGCGGGAAGCCGTAAGGCATGAACGGTTGAAAATTGCCGATGTCGAAAAAGGGCAAGGCAACGACCACGAATAGCGCCAGCGCGAGCAGCTTCACGACCACCAGTATCGCATTGACGTTGGCGCTCTCGCGAGTGCCGTAGATGAGCAACCCGGCCACCGCGGCGATGATGAAGATCGCCGGCAGGTTGACGATGCCGCCAAGCTCCGGACCCTGGATGAGCTCCGTCGGCAAGGCCGCCCCAAGACTGGCGAGGAAGCCCGCGGCATAACCCGACCAGCCGACCGCGACCGCGCTGACGACGAGACTATATTCGAGGATCAGCGACCAGCCCACGATCCACGCGACCAGTTCGCCATAGACGACGTAGGAATAGGTGTAGGCACTGCCTGCCGCGGGATACATCGTCGCCATTTCGGCATAGGCAAGCGCAGCGAAGGCGCAGATCAGGCCCGCGATCGCGAAGCTGAGAATGACCGCGGGGCCGGCCTTGGCCGCGCCGACACCGGTCAGGGTAAGAATGCCGGTACCAACGATCGCCCCGACTCCAAGCGCGATCAGGTGCGGCCACGACAAGGTCTGGCTCAACCGATGCTCCTCGGCCATGTCCTCGCGCGCGACGATGGCCTTGCGGACGTTCCAGTTCTTCATGATGTCGAGCCCCCTCCCCGCCTTCGTCGCAATCGCCGCGCGGCGCGTCAATAATCCTTTGACACCCGCACGTTCACGCTCGCTCGGCCGATGGTCGATATCGACGACAGCAGGGACAGCCAGCGCGTGACCTGATATTCGATCCGCGTCGCGGAATAGTCGCGGCCGTCGGTGATCACTTCCACGTAGATCTTTCGCGTCAGATACTTGCCCGCGGCAATCGACGTTCGCTGCCCGGTAGCGATGTCGGCAGGAAGGATGCGCAGGCGGTCGAGGCCGACCGCGTTGCGCACCGCGTTGATCGGGTCGAGGCTGCCGGTGCCGGAATTGAGCGCAGCGACGGCCGACGCCAGCTGCAGCGCTTCGGGTGCGGACAGGTTGGTGATCGAGGTGCCGAACAAAATCCGCGACAGCAGTTCGTCCTGCGGCAGCTGTGGCACGGACGCGAAACTGATTTCCGGTTTCAGCCCGCTGCCCTGCACCAGGATCGTCGCATCCAGTCCCTGCACCTGGGCCTCGGCACGGATGTCGAGCAAGGGGTCCGGCGGGCTTTCGCCGCGGAAGCGGATGTTGCCCCGTTCCAGCCGGAAGGTACGGCCGGCGAATTCGTAATTGCCCCGGACGAGGTCGGCGCGGCCGCTGAGCGCCGGCGCATTGGCGACCCCGCCGACGTGCAGGTCGGTGGTCCAGCTGCTGCGGATGCCGAGTCCGCGCACGGCCAGGTCGCGCCCGGCGACATCCACATCGAGCCGCCACGGGCGCAGCTGCTCCGCCTCGATCACGTCGGCGCGGTCGAGGCCGGTGTGGCGCACCTGCAGCTTCGGGATTTCGGAGGCGCCGCTGGCCTGGCCGAGCGTGAAACTGCCGTTGTCGAGATGAAGCTTGCCCGAAATCGTCCCGCCGCCGCCGTTCGAGCGGATCTGCAATGGGCCGGTCACGGTCGCGGCGATGTCGTCGCGATTGAGCAGCCGCGCCTTGTTCGCCTGGAAGCGCAGGTCGAGCAGCGTCTGCGCGTCGGCGAAGGCGATCGTGCCCGATCCCTGGATCGTCCCGCCGCCCGGCGTGCGGCCGCTCAACCGGCTGAAGACGAAGCGCGACCCGTCGAACCTCCCTTGCGTTTCCAGCCCCTCGATCACCGTGCCGGTGACCGGGCTTTCCAGCCGGGCATTCTGGGTTCGCAGAGATCCGCGGATGACCGGATTGGCCAAGGATCCGCCGATGTCGGCGCCGATGGCCGCGGGGCCGGTCAGGTCGAAAATCTCGATCCCGGAAAGCCGCCACAGCGTGTCCGCCGCACCCTGGAAACGCAGCTGCGCAAACATCGGCGCGCGCAGCAGTTCGGCCATCACCGCGCCGCCGCCCAGCGGCGCGAAACGGGCCTGCGCGCGGCCGATTGTCTTGCCGTCGCTGACCGCGACCGCGCGTATTCCGGCCTTGTTGCCGGTAAGGACGGCGGCGACGCCAAGATCGATCGGTTCGGACGCCAGCACCAGCCCGGACCGGGTCAGCCCGCGCACCGTCAGGTTGAGCTTGCCCGAACGACCGCCCTTCCACGCATATTCAAGGCTGCCGGTCGCGCGCCCGCCGAAATCGAGGTTGGGCGAGACGATGTTGAGCACGCTCAGCGGCATCGATTGCAACTGCGCCTGCACGCTTGGACGGTCGCCGCTGTTGCCGGACACCACGGCCTTGCCGCCGGCGAACGCCACCCGGGTCGGCGACAATTGCCATCCGCCGTCGTCGAGCCGGGTCAGCACTGCGGCCTGTTCGAGCACCAGCGGCCTGCGATCGACTTCACCGCGACCGGTCAGGCGGATTTCGTCCGGTGCGACGTCGGCGATGGCATTGAAGGCGAAGTCGGCGCCGCGGCGACCGGCGACCGCTGCCCGGATCTGACCGATGCCGTTGACGAGATTGCCGTTGGCCGTGATCCGGGCGATCGTCAGCCCGCTCAGCTCGACCCCGCGGGCATTGACCACGCCGGTCAGGCTGGTCCGCCCGTCGCCCAGCACGATCGCGCCGTCCAGCCGCCCGCTGCGAACGGTCAGCGCGCCCGGCAGGTTGAGGTTGTCGGCGTTGAGATGCGCTTCGATCTTCTGCGCGCCGCCCAACGGCGAGAAAAGGAGCGAGCCTGCCAGCCCGCTGCCCGACAGGTCGAGGCGGCCGTCGAAACCGCCGGGACGTGCCACCAGCCGACCTTCCCCGTGCGCGCCGTTCACATCGAGCGCGGCGATGGCGATGCTCGCCGCCCCGCCCCGCGGCAGCAGGATCTGACCGTTGCTGGTGAATGGCCCAAGCTTGGACCCGCCCGACGCGCGATAAGCGAACCCCGCCGCCGTCGGGTTGAGCAACAGCCGGACGTTGGAAAGCCCCAGTGACTCCATCGGCCGGTCGAGGAACAGCTCCACCCGCGGCCGAGCGATGTTGCCGTCGAGAACCATCCGCAGCCGCCCGTATTGCGCCTGGCGCCCGCGCGCCGTGATGTGGAAAGTGCCGTCCTTGCGCCGCACGCCCTCCCCCGACAGGCGCAGCTTGGGCGAATAGACCTGCAGGTTGGTGAAGCGCAGGACGCCGTCCGCGCCGCGCGAAAGGTTGGTTTCCAGCCGCGGCAGCCCACCCGTCAGATTTTTGAAGAAGCTGTTGTCGAGCCGGCGCACCCACGCCTTGGCGGAGCCGGTCACGACCGAGCCCTGTCCGTTCGGCCCCGGCACCACGCGCAGGTCGGTAAGAACGTCGACCAGCCCGAACCCTTCGATAAAATAGCGTTTGAGCCCGCCCGACAACATGATCTCAAAGCGGCCGGTGACGAGGTCGATCAGCAAGGCGACCTTGCCGCTCAGTTGCGCGCTTCGCAGCTGCAAATTGTCGCCGCGGACGAACTTGGGCGTGACGGTCAGCACGCCGTCGAGGCTGGCATTGGCGAGGATATCGCTGGCCTGTTGGCCGATCCCGGTAATCGCCCGCGCCTGCAGGTGCAGCGGGACCTTCATTGGCCACGGCGACAATTTCCCGCGTCCCTCCGCGCGCACGTCGACGAAGCCGGTTCGGTCGAAAGTCAGCGACGGTGCGGTCAAACGGTAGGTGTAGATGGCGCTGTCGAACGGCCCGTTGAGCGTGACCAGCAGCCGGACGTTGCGGCCGGTCATGTTGGGGAACAGCGCCGGCGGGCGCAGCAGGTCGACGCCGATACGGACCGAGCGGAAACTGTCGCTGCCAAGGTCGAGCGCGCCGCTGGCCACCGCCCGGAGCGCATTCGTGCCCAGCGTCAGCTTGCCGTCGAGCAGCCGGTCCTTGAGCGTCGCATCTCCGCTCACCCGGATCACGGGCGCCGCGAGCCGCGCAGTCCGCCCCTTGAGGAATTGCGCCGCGGACAGCACGCCGCGCAGGCCGAAGCGCCCCTCGTCGGCCGTCAGCTGGAGCCGACCCGCCGGTTGTCCCGACAGGTCGACCGCGGCGGATCCGCGCCATGTCCGCCACGTCCCGTCGCCGGTGATGACGACCTGTAGCGGCCGCTTAGAGCCGAACAGGGCCGGGAGAACGCCGTTCGCCGCCGACCGTGCGCGAACCTCGAGGTCGAAACGATCGCCGTCGGGTTCGGCATCCAGCGCAATGCGCAGCTGGTCCGATCCGTCCACTGAAGCGATCAGGTTGACCAGCGCGCGGCCGGACCGGACATCGGCGGCGCCGACGATGCGCCCAACCCGCTCGGTGCCGGTCACGGCCTGGCCGATTTCCAGCCGGTCGATCGACAATCTGCCGATGTGGATGTCGAACCCCGGCAGTGTCGCGCCCTTGCGCGCACTCGGCTTCAGTTCCGGTCGCCGGATCAGCCGCGCGCGATCCGCATGGACGCTGGCGATCGACAACTTGTTGTACAGATAGGCTGTCGGCGTCCAGTCGAGCTCGACCGTAGGCGCCCGGAAAAACACGCCATTCTTGTCGAGCACTTCGAAATTGCGCAGCGTCGACTTGCCGAAGATCGAGCCTTCGATCCGCCCGATCCGGAATTTCAGACCCGACGCGGTCTCCAGCTTGACGATCTGGTCGACGATCCAGCGATGCCCGGGCGCGGTATCGAGGATGACCAGCCCTACCGCCAGCAAGGCCAGAAGGCCGATGAACAGGGCCAGCAGTTCGCCCGCCAGCCGCCGCGCCCAGTTCCGCTTCAGCCGATAATGAACCGCCTCCCGGGGCGCATCGGCATCCCCTTCGGCTTCGACGACCGTGGTGTCGGCCATCAGAACGCCTGGCCGAGCGAGACGGCGACCGCCACGCGGCTGTCGCCGTCGCGCGGGTTGAGCGGTGTGCCGACGTCGATCCGGATCGGCCCGAAGTTGGAGTAATAGCGCAGGCCGATGCCGGCTCCGAACTGCCAGCTGTTGAGGTCCGGAGTGATCTTGTTGGTCAGCTGTCCGCCGTCGAGGAACGGGACAATCCCGAAATTGCCGCCGAAGGCGTTGAGCCGGACGCGGGCTTCGACCGCGAATTCGGTCAGCGTCTTGCCGCCGACGGGATCGCCTTCGAAATCGCGCGGGCCGACCTTCTGATAGCCGTATCCGCGAACCGACCCGCCGCCGCCGGAATAGAAGCGCCGCGACGGGGCGATCGACGGCGCATCGGCCCCGGCGATGGTGCCAAGGCGAACGCGTCCTGCCAGCACCGTGCGCTCGCCGACCGGGAAATAGGCGCTGCCGTCCAACTGGGCACGAGCATAAGTGAACGACCCGTTCTTGCGCGAGATTTCCGGGCTGAGGTGGAGCGCCGCGCGAAAGCCGCGCGTCGGGTTGAGCAAGTCGTCGCTACCGTCATAACCTAGGCTGAGGGGCAGAGCGCCGATGAAGAAGGTGCGCGTTTCCTTGACGGTGGGATCATCGAACACGCCGCGTTCGTCGGTGGCGAGGATTTCGCCGCCGATGCCCCACGTCCAGGTCTTGCGCCAGATGATCGTGCTGACCCGTTCAAGGCTGCCGTACAGCCGCACGGTCTTCGCTTCGTAGGCGTCATATTCGGAATGGCTGGCGGCCAGCTGCATCTGCAGCACGCGGTCGCGGGCGCCGAAATTGTTGCGGCGGAAATCGACCCCGGCCAGCTGTTCACGCGTGCCGATGATCCCGCGCAGCGTGAGCGCGCCTTCCGGGTTGAGGAAATTGCGGTCCTGCCAGCTGGCCTCGGCGCGCACGCCTTCGCCGGTGCCGTAACCGACTTCGCCGGCAATCGTGTGGCTTGGCGCCGGGGCCAACGTGACGTCGAGGTCGACGGTTCCGGTTTCGCCCACCGGCGCGATCGCCACGTCGGCGGACGCAACCAACCCGGTGGCGATCAGCGCGCGGCGCAGATCGTCGACCTTGTCGCGTTCGAACCGGTCGCCGCGCTCAAACCTGGCGATGGTCGCGACGTGGTTGACGCTGAACGGCGGTTGCCCGCTGACCCGGATGGCACCGAACTGCGCGACCGGTCCCGGGTCGACCGGAAGCACCAGGCTGGCCAGTTGCGTGCGGTGGTCGACAACGATCTGCTGTTCGCCGACCTCGGCCAGTGCAAAACCCTGTTCGCCAAGCGCGAGCTTGAGCGATTGCCCGGCGGCAATGACGTCCGCGGCGACGACCGGGTCGCCCGCCTGCACCGCGAAGGCCTCGCGCAAGGCTTCGGTTTCGACCCCGGCCTCGGCCAGTCCAGGCAGCTCGACGGTGCCGAAGCGATACTGGCGGCCCGCATCGACCTCCAGCGTTACCGCCACCGTCGCGCCCTCCGGCTGGATGACCGGCTCCACCGCGGCATCGTAATAGCCCTGCGACCGGAGGATTTCCGCCATCAGTTCGGAATCCGTTTCCGATCGCCGCTGGATCTGTGCGGCGTTGGCGGTTGCGCGGCGCTCCGCGTAAAGCGCCGACCGCTTTTCGAACTCGCTGACCAGCAGGTCGCGGTTGCCGATCCGCTCCAGCCCATCAATGGCGATGCGATAGGACAGCTCCCCCGACGCATCGGCTGCTGGCCGCGCTGCTGCGACCGGGCCCGGCTCTTGGAGCGGCGGCGCTTCGGGCGCGCCGAGGTCCGGCCAGTCGACCCCGATGTCAGGCATCGGGTCCAGCGGCGCGGACGGGTCCAGCTCGGGCACTGGCGGGTCGGGTTGCTGGGCGGCGGCTGGCGCGGCTGCAAGCGCCGCGGCAGCGGCGGCGCAAAGCAGGCGCGCCCTCTTCCCCACCCCTGAAGTGAAGCTCATCCCGCCAGCCTAGAGGGCGCGCATGAACCGCGCCAGACCGATGGCGAATTAATGAATGCTTCCGCGCACTTCCCGACTGCTCAGGGTGACGATCACCCGTTCGATCTGCCGCCAGTGGCAAAAGCGTACGACATTGCCCGCGTCGCGGCTCTGCTCGGCACGCACCGCGGCCTCGAGCCCGGCGTCGTCGCCAAAGCGCTCAATCAGCTCGGCCGCGTCGGCGAGTGCCGGCCGGCCGGAAATATAGGGCGAATCCATACTTCCGGCGTTAGCGGCAAGGCGTTGCCATCGTGCCGACGATCATCGTCAACGAACCGTTAGCCATGCCGTCGGGAGGGTTTGCGGCAGCGGCGCTTTAGCCATAAGACTGTGTCCCGGGCCCGGGGGCGATTGTCACGATGAGCGATATATTCGTCTCCTACAAAGCCGAGGACCGGCGGCGGGTGAAACCGCTGGTCGAGGCGCTGGAGGCGGCAGGCTATTCCGTCTGGTGGGACGAGCAGATCGGCGGCGGCGCCCAATGGCGCCAGGCGATCGAGTCGGAGCTCGGCACGGCTAAAAGCGTCATCGTGGTCTGGAGCAAGCGGTCGGTCGGCGCGGACGGGACCTTTGTGCAGGACGAGGCGGCCCGGGCGCAGCAACGACGCGTCTACGTTCCGGTCACCATCGACAAGGTCAGTTTGCCGCTCGGCTTCGGCGAAACGCAGGCCCTGCCCCTGACCGCTTGGCGCGGCGATCATTCGGACCCGCGATTTCAGGCAGTACTCAGCTCGGTCCGGCGTTTGGCGGGCGAAAGCGGCGCGCCCTCGCCACCTGATCGCTCGTCGGCGATCGACCGGCGCACCGCGCTGATTGGCGGGGGTGCCGCGGTCGCGGCCGCCGCCGGTGTCGGCGGATGGGCATTGCTGCGATCATCACCGGCGTCGGGAAGCATTGCCGTCCTGCCCTTTGCCAACCTCAGCAAGGATCCCGCGCAGCGCTACTTTTCGGACGGTATCGCGGAGGAACTGCGCAGCGCGCTGGCGCGGCTTGCCGGACTTGAAGTCGTCGGAAGGACGTCGTCCGAAGCGGTCCGCAACGACGATGCGCAAGCGGCGGCGCGCAAGCTCGGCGTGGGCAACATCCTGACCGGCAGCGTCCGCCAGTCGCCATCGACGATCCGCGTCAGCGCACAGCTGATCGACGGCAGGGACGGCATCGAGCGCTGGTCGCAAAGCTACGACCGGCCGCCCGGCGACGAGATCGAGATCCAGACCGACATTGCGGAAAGCGTGGCCCAGGCGCTGAGCATCACGCTCGGCGCACGCGCCCGCGACGCGATCACCGTCGGGGACACCAATGACGCCGAAGCGCAAAGCCTGATGTTCAAGGCAGTCGAGGCGAGCAAGCGCGGCGACGACGCCGCCTTGCTGCAGGCCATCGGCCTGGGTGAAGCCGCCATCCGGCGCGATCCGCGTTACGCCGAAGCCTATGCCAATACCGCGATGTTCGTGAACTGGTTCGCAAGCACCTTCGCGAAGGACGTCGCGGAGCTGGACCGCAACCGGCTGAAGGCCGCGCGGCTTGCCGAGCGGGCATTGCAACTCGCGCCCAACCTGCCCAGCGGGCATCGCGCAATCGCCGATATCAATCGCGTCCAGCTGTGGGTTCGACCCGCCATCAAAGGCTATCGCAAGGCGATCGAACTCGCCCCCGGCGAGGGCGAGGTTATGGGCGATTTCGCCATCCTGCTCGCGTCGATGGGCGGCAGGGACGAGCCGCTCCGGCTGGTCGACCGCGCGATCGCGCTCGATCCGCTCAACCCGCAGGTCTACATCGCGCGGCTGATGGTGCTGATCAGCATGGATCGCTTCGACGAGGCGATCGCTTTCGGCAAATCGATCGAACGCGACAAGCCGTATCTGTTCATTTTCCCCGAGTTGTTGGCGTACGCCTTGGTTATCAAAGGTCGCTATGACGAAGCCCGGGCCTATGCGGAAAAGACACCGGCCTCGGATTACAACCGGCTGGTGGTCGAAGGGGCAATCCTCGGCCGGACCGGCCGCGCGGCTGAAGCCGGACCGGTCATTGCCCAGCTTACGGAGCGCTATGGCGATGCCGCCAGCTTCCAGTTCGGCCAGCTTTACGCCCAGCTTGGCGATAAGGACCGGGCATTCGCGGCGCTTTATCGCGCCTTCGAAATCCGCGATTCCGGCTTGCTGCGCACAAAGACCGATCCGTTCATCGACCCGCTACGCGATGAACCGCGCTACACCGCGCTGCTGCTCAAGCTGGACTTTCCGTCGGTCTGACCCGGCTGGCGCCGCGCCGCGCGGTCTGCCAAGGGCGCTGTCATGCAACCAGCCGATAGCCGCGCGGGCGGCTGCTTCATCCTTGTCGCGATCATGGCCGGCTTCTTCGGCGGGCTGGCCATGCAGAACGCGCTGGCGGGCGTGTGGATCGGCCTTGGCGTCGGCATCATCGTCGCGCTGATCGTCTGGCTGCTCGACCGGAAGCGCGCCTAGGACAGGCGCCGTCCCGCCCAGATCACGCGGCCGATGCAGTGGATGGCGTCGATGTCGCAGTCCGGCCAGTCGGGATAGGCCGGGTTGTCGGATTGGACCGTCAAACGCCGCCCGGTGGGGTGGATCGCCAACCGTTTGACCACCAGCACGTCGTCGGCACGCAGCACGTAAATGCCGTCGCGCATCCGCTCCATGCAATCGCCAAGGTCGACCAGGATATCGTCGCCGGCGCTTAGCGTCGGCGCCATGGAATCGCCGTCGACGCGGATGATCGACAATTTCGACGAGGGCGAACCGGTAAGCGTCCGCAGCCAATGCTCGTCGAACGCGAAATAAGGCCTGTCCCTTTCCTCTCCCGAGACCGCGCCATAGCCGGCGGAGGCACGGACCATCGTCCGCTTGACGGGCACCAGTCCGGCAGCCGCCCGCCCACTGTCGGGCGGGCCGCCCAGCAGCGACTCCGGAACGCCGAAAAAGCGCGCCAGCTTCTTCCGTTCTTCTTCTTTCAGTTTCTTCGGGACGCCGCGGCGCACGAATTGCTGAATATAGGCCGGGTTGCGACCGAGCATTCGCGACAGGCCGGCAAAATCCTCGCCGCGTTCCGCGCAAAGGCGTTCGAGCACGGTGCGTGGGTTCGACGTCATGACCTCTCTCTTAAATGTAGGAATGTGCCTAGACAAGTAGGAATTGCATTGGAATTGGATGGTTAGCCGAGTCGCTTTTTGTGGGGATTACAAAGTGTACTTGCTAAGGGAAGTTGAAAAGCATTTGCGTAGCCATCACGTCGCTCCAACCCGATTCGGCCGGGATGCGGTAGGCGATCCGCGGTTCGTATTCGACTTTCGCAACGGGCGCGAACCGCGTCCGCAGACCGTGGCGCGCGTGCGCGCCTATCTGGAGACTGTGCAGTGATGCGGCTGGCGCTGTCCCCGGCCGCATCGGGTTTGCTTCGCGCACTGCTTCGCCGAGGCGGCGTAAAGCGCGATAGGATTTTGCTTACCGAATTTCGTTCAACGGATTGGCAATCGTTAACTTTCGTCGGCGAACAGCATCAGATCAGCCTGCGATTGCCTAGCTCTGATGCCGATGCCTTGGCGGCCTTGCTGGTCGACGGAATCGAAGATCACGAGTTCGAAATCCCCGGTCATGTCGTTGCCGACATCGTGCTCGTCGGTGATCCGCAGCGACAGGCAGACGGATCGGTCTCGCTCACGATCGAAGCACTTACGGTTGCCGAATGATCAGCCGACGGAGCGGCGTAGCCGAACCTGTACGTCGTTCGGTAGCTGTCCTGGATCCGCTTGGCGGCCTTCACTCCGCGCCGTCTGAAGGTGACGCTCGATCGCCTGATGCAATTCGCCGGGCGTCGGCGCATCGCCGGGCGCGTCCGGCTCCGGACGTCGTTCAATTTCGACGACGATTGCCCCCACACCACGCTCGACGACGGGGTCGAACTCCAACGGCCCCGGCGTGAAATCCGGCATTCGAAAGGCGCGGCAGCGCGCCAGCAAGGTGGTTGGCAGCATTGAGATCGAGTAGCCGCCAAATCTTGCCAGCAGGTTAGGCCGAAGCGCCCGCCTCCGCTTTTTCTACAGCGTCGATCACGGCGTTGGTGAAGGCATCGACATCGTCCGGCTTGCGACTGGTGATGATGTTGCCGTCGATCGCAACTTCCTGGTCGACGACGTTGCCGCCAGCGTTCTTCAGGTCGGTGCGGATGGACGGCCAACTGGTCACGGTCTTGCCGTCGACAAGGTCCGCTTCCACCAGCAGCCACGGGCCATGGCAAATGGCGGCGACCGGCTTTCCGGCACCGTCGAATTGCTTGATCAGGTCGATCACTGCTTTCTCGCCGCGCAGCTTGTCGGGATTGCCGACCCCGCCCGGCAGTACGAGCGCATCGTAGTCCGAGGGTTTGGCGTCCTCGACCAGCAGGTCGGGTTCGATGGTCTTGCCCGGCTTGTCGTGCACCGTGCCTTGAATGGCCTTCATCTCCAGCGATGCCAGCGACACCTTGGCGCCGCGTTCCAGAAGGATCTCGCGCGGACCGAACAATTCCGATTGTTCGAAACCGTCGGTCGCCACGATCAGGATCTTGGCAGCGGCAATATCGGGCATTTTTTACTCCATCGATTGGTGGGCCGGAACCGGACGGCATTTCCGGTCGCTTAGCTGGTCAATGCCAGAACAGAGTCAAAGGTTGCGCCATTGCAGCGATAGCGAGCCGGGCTTCACGCGAAAGAAGCAAGGCCGATACTGGGCGTATTTCGATCAGGACGGCAAGCGGATCACCGACCGCGAAACCATCGAGCGGCTCAACTCGGTCGCCCTGCCCCCCGCCTACACCGATGCCTGGTATTGCCCGCACGCGAACGGCCATTTGCAGGCCACGGGCATCGATGCCCGGGGTCGCAAGCAATATCGTTACCATCCCAACTACCGCGCCCGCGCCGACAAGAAGAAATTCCAAGGGCTCACCGAATTCGGCAATGCGCTGCCCAAGATCCGCAGCCGGGTCGAACATGACCTGAGCCAGCGCGGGCTGAGCCGCGAAAAGGTTTTGGCTGCTGTCGTCCGGCTGCTCGATACCCAGTATCTGCGCGTCGGCAACGAACGCTACGCTAAGGAAAACAACAGCTTTGGCGCGACCACCTTGCTTTGCCGTCACGTCAATGCAGGCAACGGCAAGGTCAAGATGCGCTTTCGCGGCAAGCACGGGAAAACGAAGGAACTGACGATTACCGATCGCCGCCTCGGTCGCATCGTACGCAAGTGCAAGGACCTGCCCGGCCAGTCGCTGTTCCAATACGTCAACGGCGACGGCGAAGCGCACCCGGTCAGCTCCGCCGACGTCAACGACTATCTGCACGACATCGCTGGCGACGACTTTACCGCCAAGCATTTCCGCACGTGGTGGGCGAGCGTGATCGCGATGGGCGAAATGCTCGACGCCGAGGATGAGAAGAAAATCAGCGTCAACACAATGCTGGAACCGGTCGCCGAAGCGCTCGGCAACACTGTCGCCATCAGCCGCAAATCCTACGTCCACCCGGCGTTGATCGAAGCGGTCAAGGACAATCCTCGCGATCCGCTTGGCGGCCAGGAACGGCCGCGCGACCGCAAATGGCTGTCGTCGACCGAAGTCGCCTTCCTCAAGTTCCTCGAGCACACCTACAAACCGCGAGCCAGGCGCGCGGCTTGAAAGCCCGGCTCGTGATCGTCATGTGGACCCCATGGCGAAAGCAGGAAATGCCGGGGAAGCCCTAGCCGATAATGCGCAGGTTGCGGTCGAAACGGGCCGCGGCTCGATCGACGCGCTGTGGCGCTGGGTGGTCTCCAACCAAGAAGAATTGCTGATCGGCGGCCTGGTCGCGGCGGTAATCGTCGCGCTGATGCTTGGCCTCCGTTCGGTCGGCGCCATGATGACCCGGGGCGATCCGCATTGCACGCGCTGGCGCGGGGTGATCGGCCGGGTGCTGGAAAAGACCACTATCTTCTTTATGGTCGCGGCCTCGATCGACATCGTCGTCAGCTATGCCGAAGTGCCGGAACGCATCGCCCGGTTGGCCGACATGGCCTTCACCATTGCCTTCGCCTTCCAGGGAGCGATCTGGGCACGCGAGCTGATCCTCGGACTGATCGGCCGCCGCGCCAACGACGACGAAGTCGAAGGCGGCGGGCTGGCCAACGCGATGGGCGTCATCCGCGTCCTGGTCACGGTCGCGGCCTTCTCCATCGCGATCATCGTCATGCTCGACAATCTTGGCGTCAACGTCACCGCGTTGATCGCCGGTTTCGGCATCGGCGGCATCGCCATCGGCCTTGCCGCGCAGGGGATCTTCTCCGACCTTTTCGCGGCGCTGGCGATCCTCTTCGACCGGCCGTTCCGCCGCGGCGACCTCATCCGCTGGGGGACCAGCGCGGGAACGGTGGAGAAAATCGGCCTGAAGACCACTCGGCTACGGTCGTTCAACGGCGAGCAGCTGGTGATGTCGAACAAGAACCTGCTGGAGCAGGAAATCCAGAACATGGCGAAGGCCGAGCTTCGCCGTACGACGCTCAATTTCGGGGTTATCTACCAGACCACCCCGGAGCAGCTGCGGCGGATCCCCGTCATCGCCGAGGAGCTGGTTGCCGAGCATCGCGGCTGCACCATGTTCCGGTGCGCGCTGACGCAGTTCGGCGCGTCGAGCCTCGACTATGAGCTGATCTACGATAGCGACAAGCTGGACTTCACGGAGGTCGCGCTGGACCGGACCAAGATCATGATCGCACTCATGGAGCGGTTCGCGGCGGAGAATATCCAGTTCGCCTACCCGACGCAGACCACCTTCACCGCCGCGCCCGACGGAACGATGATAATGCCATACCCCGCCGCGCTCGCCGAAGCGCTCGACCATGCCGACCGCGACCGCTGACGCCATTCGCGCGCGAGTCGGCGAACCGATCGGCACGTCCGGCTGGCTTGCCGTGGAACAGCCGCGCATCGACCAGTTCGCCGACGCCACCGAAGATCGGCAGTTCATCCACGTCGATCCGGCTGCCGCGGCGCAGACGCCGTTCGGCGGCACGGTCGCGCACGGCTTTCTCACCTTGTCCTTGCTGTCGCGCATGGCGGCGGACGTGATGCTTGTCCCCGACACCACTCGCATGGTCGTCAATTACGGGTTCGACCGGGTGCGCTTCGTGGCCCCCGTGCCATCGGGCCGCCGGGTTCGCGGGCATTTCCGGCTGGAAGGCGTCGAGGAGAAGGCGCCCGGCCAACTGCTCTTGCGCCACGCGGTCGAGGTTGAGATTGAAGGGGAAGACAAGCCGGCGCTTTCGGCGCATTGGCTGACCCTGTTTTTCATTTGAGGAGAGTTCGAATGGCCCGCGACGCAGTCATCGTTTCCACCGCCCGGACACCGATCGGCCGCGCCTACAAGGGAGCCTTCAACGCCACCCCGGGGGCGACGCTCGGGTCCTTCTCGCTCAAGCCCGCGATCGAGCGTGCCGGAATCGACGCCGGAGAGATCGACGATGTCGTGTGGGGCGCGGTGCTGACCCAGGGCACGCAATTCGGCAATATCGGTCGCCAGGTCGCACTTCGCGCCGGCTGCCCGGTGACCGTCGCGGGCATGACCATCGACCGCCAATGTTCGTCGGGACTGATGGCCATCGCCACCGCCGCCAAGCAGATCATCGTCGACAACATGACGGTGGTCGCCGCCGGCGGGCAGGATTCCATCTCCATGGTCCAGACGCCCGAAATGCGCATCGCCGTCGATCCGTCGCTGATCGCGATGCACAAGGACGTCTACATGCCGATGCTGCAGACCGCCGAGACGGTCGCCAAGCGCTACGGCATCAGCCGCGAGAGGCAGGACGAATATGCGCTCAAGAGCCAGCAGCGCACGGCCGCCGCGCAGGATGCCGGCCGGTTCGATGACGAGATCGTCCCCGTGACCACGACCATGATGGTCAAGGATAAGGAAACCGGCGAGGTCTCGCAGAAGGAAGTCACCATTTCCAAGGACGAGGGCAATCGCGCCGACACCACGCTGGAGGGGCTGTCGGGCCTCAACCCGGTGCTTGGCCCCGACACGTCGATCACCGCCGGCAACGCCAGCCAGTTAAGCGACGGCAGCTCCGCGTCGATCCTGATGGAAGCGGGCGAAGCCGAACGCCGCGGCATTGCGCCGCTCGGCCGCTACATCGGCATGGCGGTTGCGGGGACGGAACCGGACGAGATGGGCATCGGCCCGGTCCCGGCAGTCCAGGCCCTGCTCAAGCGGTTCGACATGAAGGCCGACGACATCGGCCTGTGGGAATTGAACGAAGCGTTCGCGGTGCAGGTGCTGCACAGCGCCGAACAGCTCGGCATTTCGGAAGACCGGATGAACGTCGACGGCGGCTCGATCTCGATCGGCCACCCTTATGGCATGAGCGGTGCGCGCATGACTGGACACGCGTTGATCGAAGGCAAGCGCCGCGGCGCCAAATATGTCGTCGTCACCATGTGCGTTGGCGGCGGCATGGGCGCGGCCGGATTGTTCGAAGTCCTCTAGGCCCCGATGGGCGCTACCGAGCTGATCGCGCTTGCAGCGTCGACCAGCCTGCTCGCGGGCTGGCGGCTGTACATGGTGACGCTCGTCACCGGGTTGGCCATGCACTTCGGTTGGGTCGACCTGCCGGACCATCTGCACCAGCTCGACGTGCTCGGCAGTTGGTGGGTGATCGGCGCGGCGGCCGTCGGCACGGTGGCCGAATTCTTTGCCGACAAGATCGCCTGGGTCGATAGCGCCTGGGACACGGTGCACAGCGTCATCCGGCCGCTTGGCGGCGCGCTGCTCAGTCTCGCCATTGTCGATAGCGGCGATACCGGCTGGCAGGTCGCCAGCTTCCTGCTCGGCGGCGGGGCGGCCTTCCTCGCCCATGCCGGCAAGGCGGGTGCGCGGGCGCTCGTCAACACCAGCCCCGAGCCGTTCAGCAACGTTGTCGTGTCGACCGGAGAGGATATCGCCACCGGCGGCCTGCTGGCGCTGGCCATTGCCAACCCGATCGCCGCCGCAATCATCGCCGCAATGCTGGTCATCCTCTCGCTATGGCTGGTGTTCGAAGCGCGGCGTCGGCTGCGCCGTTTCATCGACCGGATGCGGCCGCCGCGAAAACCCGCCGTTTGAACCGCGCGGCGTCCAGTAAATCCCACGCGCCCGTATGGACGCTGGTGATGTCGGTGGCGGCGTCGTCGCTGTCCTTCATCGACGGATCGGTGCTCAACGTCGCCTTGCCCGCCATCCGCCAGTCGCTGGACGCCAGCGCAGCGGAAGTGCAGTGGATCGTCAACGGCTATACCTTGCCGCTAGCCGCGCTGATCCTGCTCGGCGGAGCGCTTGGCGATCACCAGGGCCGGCGGCGCTGGCTAATCATCGGCACCGCCGTATTCGGTGTCGCGTCGCTCATCTGCGCGATCAGCCGTTCGCTTGAGCTGTTGCTCGTCGGACGCGCGCTTCAGGGCGTCGGCGCGGCGCTGTTGCTGCCCAACAGCCTTGCCTTGCTCAACAGCGCCTACAGCGGCGAGGCGCGCGGGCGGGCGGTCGGCATCTGGGCCGCGTCCGGCGCAATCGGCGCGGCCATCGCGCCGCTGATCGGCGGCTGGCTGGTCGACAACGTCGGCTGGGAAAGCATCTTCTACATCAACCTGCCATTCGTGGCCGCGGCGATCGCCATCGCGCTGACCCACGTCGGTGAGGTGAAGAACCCGCGCAAGACGCCGATCGACGGACTCGGCGCTGCGCTCGCCACCCTTGGGCTGGGCGCGCTGATTTACGGGCTCACCCTGTGGTCGTCGCAGCGCGACCTGTCGCCGACCGCAGCGCTGGCCTCTGTCGCCGGTATTGTCCTGCTCGGTGTGTTCCTTCTCGTCGAGCGGCGCTCGTCGGATAATGCCATGATCCCGCTGCGCTACTTCAGCGATCCGTGCTTCTCGTCGCTCAACATGATGACGTTCCTGCTTTACGGAGCGTTCGGGTCGGCGCTGCTGCTGCTCCCCTACGTCCTCATCGCCGCGGGCGGCTATTCGCCCGTGCAGGCGGGGCTGGCAATGTTGCCGCTGCCGATCCTGATCAGCGTCGCTTCGCCGATCATGGGCAAGCTCGCGAGCCGTATCGGCCCACGCTGGCCACTGACGCTGGGGCCGGTGATCGTCGCTGCAGGCTTCCTGCTCGGCACCCGCATCGCCGTCGACCAATCCTACTGGACGCACGTCTTCCCGGCGGTCGTGGTGCTATCGTCAGGCATGGCCCTGGCCGTGGCGCCGCTGACCAGCACGGTGCTGGTGTCGGTCGACGCAGAACACACCGGCATGGTGTCGGGGTTCAACAGCGCGCTGTCACGCGCCGGCGGCCTGTTCGGCGTCGCCTTGCTCGGCGCGGTATTGGCCAGCACTGGCAAGGCCCTGCTTGGTCCCTTTGCCGTCGCCCTGGTGATTTGCGCGATCGTCGCTGCACTGGCCGGGGTGGCAGCCTTCATCGGCTTGCGCGATTTCTCCCCGAAAAAGGGCGAACGCGTCGCCGCCTAATCGTTTCTGGCGATCCAGTCCTCGACCACCGGCGCGATGATGTTCCGCCACTTGCTGCCGTTGAAGATGCCGTAATGGCCGGCGCCCGGCGCCATGTAATATTTCTTGTCCTTCTTCGGCAGCTTCTCGGCGAAGTCCAGCGCCGCGCGGGTCTGGCCGAGCCCGGAAATGTCGTCGCGCTCGCCTTCGATCGCCAGCAAGGCGGTATCGGTGATCGCGCGCGGATCGACCTTGGTTCCGCGATGCTTGAGCTTGCCCTTGGGCAACGCATGCTTCTGGAACACGGTCTCGACCGTTTGCAGGTAGAATTCGGACGTCATGTCGGCGACCGAGCGGTACTCGTCGTAAAAGGCGCGGGTCGCATCCGCGCTTTCGTCGTCGCCCTGCACCAGGTGGCGGAACATCTCCCAGTGACTGGTCAGATGGTCGCCAAGGTTCATGGCCATGAACCCGGCCAGTTGCAGGAAGCCCGGATAAACCTTGCGCCCGGCACCCGGATAAATCGCCGGCACGGTCGCGATCACGTTCTGCCTGAACCAGCTTAACGGCCGTTCGGTCGCCAGCGTGTTGACGTCGGTTGGCGCCTGGCGCGTGTCGATCGGCCCGCCCATCATCGTCAGGGTCTTGGGCCGCCACTTGTTCTTGTCCGCGTTCATCAGCGCGGCCGCGGCATAGACCGGCACGGCGGGCTGGCAGACCGCGATGACGTGCGGCCGTTCGCCATTGGCCTCGCCGATCGTCTCCAAGAACTCGATCACGTAATCGATGTAATCGTCGAAATCGAAACTGCCTTCGCTGGTCGGCACCAGCTTCGCGTCGCGCCAGTCGGTGATGTAAACGTCATGCTTCGGCAGCATCCGTTCGACCGTCCCGCGCAGCAGCGTCGCGAAATGCCCCGACATCGGCGCGACGATCAGCAGGCGCGGGCCCTTGTCGACACCTTCGCGCACGAAGCGCTTGAGCTGGCCGAACGGCTTGCGCAGGACGATCTCTTCACGGACCGCAACCGTTTTGCCGCGGATGACAGTGCTGGCGATGCCGAAATCCGGCTTCCCGCGCGGCGCGGACGCATGCGCAAACACTTCCAGGCTCGCCGCTATCAGCGGGCTGGTGGAAACATAGGCCCAGGGATTTGCGGGATTGGTCAGCCATCCGGCCCCGAGCCCCGCCATCCGGCTCGCCCCGGCAAGAAGCGAGCGCTGCACTTCATAAGCATCGTAAAGCATTGGTGGGCGGTGTGGCGGTTAATGGGCCGTCACGCAAGGCCGTTGCTGCAATGCAGCAGACCGCTGGCACGGGAAGTTGTGGGCAAGTCGCGGCGGCTGCGACGCGCGTTGTGACCCGCCACCCGCGCTGCTAGGGGCGCTCGCATGGCGGACGGCGAGGCGAAAGCGAAGAACAGGCTGGGCAACATGATGCTCGTCTGGCGGTTTGCCGGACGCTATCCCGGCCATATCGTCGGGGCGCTGATCTTCCTGATCATGTCGTCGGCCGCGACCCTCGCCATTCCCTACAGCTTCAAACGAGTGATCGACCGCGGCTTCGGCAGCGGCGGGGCCGGCGCCGAAGCCGTCGCGAGCGCTTTTCATTACATGCTGATCATCGTTGTCGCGCTGGCCTCGGCGACGGCGCTGCGCTTCTACTTCGTGTCGTGGCTGGGCGAACGGACCATCGCCGACCTGCGCCTGGCGGTGCAGAAGAACCTGCTGACCCTGCCGCCCCGTTTTTTCGAGGAGAACCGGCCGTCGGAAATCGCCTCGCGGCTGACCGCCGACACCGCGATCCTCGAACAGGTGGTCGGGTCCAGCGTTTCCATCGCGCTGCGCAATATCGCCACCGGCGTTGGCGGCATCATCTACCTGTTCGTCCTGTCGCCCAAGCTCGCCGGAATGCTGATGATCGGCATCCCGCTGGTGTTCGGTCCGGTCATCCTGTTCGGCCAGCGTATTCGCGCGCTTAGCCGATCGTCGCAGGATCGCATCGCCGACGTCGGCACCACCGTTTCGGAAGTGCTGGGCGCGATGAAGGTAGTGCAGGCGTTCGGCCAGGAACGGCGCGAGCATGAGCGATTTCGCGGCACCGTAGAGCAAGCGTTTGGCGTCGCCCGCCGCCGCTTCACCATGCGCGCGATCATGACGTTCACCGTCATCGCCCTCGTATTCGGCGCCATCGTCCTGTTGCTGTGGGAAGGCGCCAGTGACGTCGCCGCGGGGCGGATGAGCGGCGGGTCGATCGCTGCGTTCGTCTTTACCGGCGTGCTGGTCGGCGGCGCGTTCGGCGCGCTGACCGAGACCTATGGCGACCTGCTCCGCGGGTCTGGAGCCGCGGCGCGGATCAACGAATTGATGGTGGCCAAGCCGGAAATCACCGCCCCGGCCCAGCCCAGACCGCTGCCGGAAACGCAGCTTGGCAGCCTGGAATTCGACCATGTCGATTTCCGCTATCCGACGCGCCCCGAGGATGCGGCGCTGCGCGACCTGTCGCTGGCCATCGCGCCGGGCGAAACGGTCGCCGTGGTCGGTCCGTCGGGCGCGGGCAAGTCGACGCTGTTTCAGCTGGCGCTGCGATTTTACGACCCGCAGGGCGGGCGCGTCCTGGTCGACGGCGTGGACGTGCGCGAAGCCGACCCGGCGGACGTTCGCAAGCGCATTTCGCTGGTCCCGCAGGAAACGGTCATTTTCGCCGCATCGGCGAAAGATAACATTCGCTATGGCCGCTGGGACGCGACGGACGAGGAGATCGTGGCGGCCGCCCGAGCGGCCAATGCCGACGAATTTCTCGACCACCTGCCGCAGAAATATGAGACGTTCCTTGGCGAAAGCGGTGCGCGCCTGTCCGGCGGGCAGCGGCAACGGATCGTTATCGCCCGAGCGCTACTGCGCGATGCCCCGCTCTTGCTGCTCGACGAGGCAACCTCGGCACTGGACGCGCACAGCGAGCAGCTGGTGCAGGAAGCGCTGGAACGGTTGATGAAGACGCGCACGACGATAGTCATCGCGCACCGGCTGGCGACCACACGGGCCGCCGACCGGATCATCGTGATGGAAAGCGGCCGCATCGTCGAGGAAGGCACGCATGCCAGCCTGACGCAGGACAACGGGCTTTATGCGAGCCTGGCGCGCCTCCAGTTCGGCGGCCAGGCCGCTTAGACTAGCTCGTCTTTTTTGCCGTCGTCCGGCGCGTCGTCGATTTCTTGCGCGTGCCGGTCCGGGTGGTCTTCTTCGGCGTGCTGGCCGTGGACGCCGTTGAGGACGCCGCAGTGCTGCTCTTGGCCGTCGACTTGCGCGCCGTGGTCTTGCGCGAGGTCGACTTGCGCGCCGTGGTCTTGCGAGCCGCCGGCTTGCGGGTCGAAGTCGACGCGGCGGTGCGAGCCGATCCGGAAGTCGAGGAATCATCCGTCGGCCACTTGCCCGACATCACCTTCTGTGCCGCATCGGCCACGGCTTCGGCGATAAGCGAACCGAGCTTGGTCGCGCTGGTCATGACCGAGCTGGCGGCGTTGCTAGCCGAATCGGCCGCTTCCATGCCGGCGTCCTTGATCGCCTTGCGCGCCTTGGGGCTGGCGCTGATCGCGGCCGCAGCGGCCGCCAGTCCGGCCGCGAGCATTTCCTTGCTCATCGCCGCCTTGGCGATCTTGTCGACCGTCGTATCCTTTGACTTGGTAGTCCTAGTAGAAGTTTTGCGCTTGGTAGCTTTAGCCATCGCTTGCCTCCGTTTCTTTCGCAAAAGACACATGAGCCATACAAGGGTTCCGTTGCGGATGCGAAAAGGCAGCGGTTTCGCGCCACTCGTCGCGCGGGAAGCGGTGAAATATTGGCGGATAAGTTTAAGGGGACCGCCGCTTCGCGACGATCCCCTCGAACATGGTCAGCGGCCGGAGATGCGGCCGTCCGTCCAGCGCCTACGGCCGACGAACACCCCTTTCCGACCTGCCTGCTGAACCATGAGACATCGGATCACCTCCTTTCGCTGCGTTAAAGCCAAGGAGAAGATGAATCGCCGCGGGCATTTGAACAAGTCTTGTATTGTAATTTTGTTTGCGCAATCTTCTTTGACTTCGCGCTTCGGCCAGCCGCTCGGGCGGCTTCAGGTGCGGCAATCCTCGATCACTTTTTCGACCTCCGGCGTGGCCGGCACGGCCAGCAAGGCCGCGCCCGCGCCGCCGGTCGCGAAGCGTCCGCGGCTGAACGCGATGGCGTCGAGCAGCGGGTCGGTCGCGCGCAGGTCCGCCGACAATTCGCCGGTCGCCTGGAAGCGCGCCGGGATGCTGCGGGTGCTGGTCGTCGTCCACACCGACAGAGTCGGGGCCGCCGCGGCAACGCCCGGCCGGATAAGCGACACCGTGCGCACCGTACGGTTGCACCGAACCACGGTACGACGCGCCCGCGCAGCGTCGAAGAATGCAGCTTCGCTGCCGCCGGCGTAGGCGCGGTACGCCCATGTTCCGGGCAGCGGCGCCACCGTTTCCAGATCGATGGCCGCGGGGGCCTGAGCATGAGCGAATGTGGCGAGCGGCAAGGCGATCGCCGCAGCGGCAGTAAAAACTGTTTTGGTCATTTGGTCAGGCGATCGACTTTTTCCTGAAGCTTCGCAAGTTCGGCGCGCAGCTCCTCCAGCTCCTTTTCGGACGCCCCGGCCATCTTTTGCGCCGTGCCGGTGAAGGCGCGGGTGGCGCCGCCGAACATTTCCATGTTGCGCTTGGTCAGCTCGGCCAGGCTGCCGGCCCCGAATGCGTCGCCCAGCGCCTTCTGGTTGGTCTTGAACGATTCCATCGCGGCTTCGAGATATTGCGGCACCGCGTTCTGCATCGAATTGCCGTACATGCCGATCAGCTGCTTGAGGAAATTGACGGGCAGCATGGTCGACCCGCGCGCTTCTTCGTCGACGATGATCTGAGTCAGCACCTGCCGCGTGATGTCGTCCCCGGTCTTGGCGTCGACAACTTCGAACTCGCGGCCTTCGCGGACCAGCTCCGCAAGCCGGTCGAGCGTGATGTAAGACGAGCTTTCAGTGTCATAGAGCCGCCGGTTGGCGTACTTCTTGATCGTAACCTTGCCGCCAGACTTGCCCATGACACGCACTCCAAAACCAGAAGCCAGCCTACCAGAGGCCGATAGTGCACTGCAACATAAGCACGCGCCGCGACCTTTGCCGCTGTTCCTCGAGCTGGTGCGGATCGTGTCGGAAACGCGCCCGCAACTAGCGTCGAAGGCGCTCGACGGGCTGGCGCTGTACGAACAGGCCGAGCGTGCACGGCAGCGTCCGGAGCGTCCGGCCATTGCGCGGGTCGGCGGGACCAGCCTGCGCGATTGCGGGGGCAGCGGCGCGCCGGTCGTCCTCATCCCGTCGCTGATCAACCCGCCGCACGTGCTTGACCTCGACGACAATACCTCGCTGGCCGCTGCCATCGCACAGGGCGGGCGGCGCTCGCTGCTGCTCGATTGGGGCACCGCCGATGACCGCGCGGAGCTGGACCTTGCCGGTCATATCGAGCGGCTATTGCTGCCGCTGATCGGCCAACTTGGCGAACGGCCCGCGCTGGTCGGATATTGCCTGGGCGGGACGATGGCCATCGCCGCAGCGAACCTCGCGCCGGTGGAGCGCGTCGCAACCCTCGCCGCGCCATGGCGGTTTGCGCGCTATCCCGACGCCGGGCGCAAATCGCTTCTGACCCTTTGGAATAGCGCCCGGCCGGTGGCAATCCGGCTCGAGGCCCTACCCATGGAAGTGTTGCAAAGCGCCTTCTGGTCGATGGACCCGGAGCGCACCGTCGCCAAGTTCGCCGCTTTTGCCGAACTCGACCCGCACGGCGACAAGGCGCGGCGGTTCGTCACGCTGGAAGATTGGGCGAACGAGGGCGAGGCGTTGCCCTACCCGGCGGCGCGCGCGCTGATCGAACAACTCTTCGAGCAGGATTTGCCGGGCCGCGGTGAATGGCGTGTCGGCGGACGCGCAATCAGCGACCGCTTGTCCTGCCTGTCATTCCACATCACTGCGTCCGGCGATCGCATCACCCCGGCCGCGACCGCGCCCGCAGGAGAAACCGTGCAGCTCGACGCCGGGCATGTCGGCATGATCGTCGGATCCGCCCGGCACCGGCTGCACCAGTTACTGCAGCAGTTCCTCGCCGCTTAGTAGAACAGCAGGTACTGCGGCTTGTCGCAGAAGAACGGGTCGACCGAGCGGACCATTGGTTCGCGTTCGATGTTCAGGTCGAACGAGCCGAAGTCGATCGGCGTTGCCGGGCTCTCCGTTGCCGTTTGCGGTGCTGGCAGCGGCGCCATCGCGGTCGGCGCGGTCGCGCCGTAGATGACGATGTCGGCGTTGGTCAGCGCGGTGCCCGCGGTGACGCTGGCGATCCACTGCTGCGCTCCGGACCCGTTGCCGTCGGCGTCGTAGAACAGCCGGCCGCTCGCCTGGTCGTAGATCAGGCAGTCGTTGGCGTCGGCCGCGGCCGTGCCCATGCGCAGCATGGACGCGTTGAGCGTGCCGTTGGCGTGGAACGCGGTGAACACCGATCCATCGAGCATGATAAAGTCGTCGGTGACCGAGAAGTCGGTGATCGTGTCCCGCCCGACCAGCGAGTCGAGCCGGAAGCGGTCGACGCCGGTCCCGCCGGTCAGCGTGTCGCTGTTGGCGCCGCCATAAAGCTGGTCGGACCCGTCGCTGCCGTTGAGCGTGTCGTTGCCGCCATCGCCGTACAGCAGGTCGTTGTCGGTGCCGCCGTGCAGGCTGTCGTTGCCGTTGCCGGCGACCAGCCGGTCCTCGCCGGCCTGGCCGATCAGCGTGTCGTCGTCATTGCCGGCGCGCAGGTGGTCGTCGCCGGCACCGCCGCTCATCGTGTCGACGCCGTTGCCGCCAAAGGCGAGGTCGTTGCCGTCGTCGCCGTTGATCGTGTCGTCGCCGCCGCCGGCCGTGATCTCGTCGTCGCCGTCGCCGGCGTTGAACGTGTTGCTGTCGCGGATGTCGTACAACCGGTCGTTGCCGATCCCGCCGTTCAGCGTGTCGTTGCCGTTGCCGCCGTTGAGATAATCCGCATCGCCGCCGCCGTTGAGCGTGTCGATCCCGTCCTCGCCGAACAGCCGGTCGGTGCCGAGCCCGCCGTTGACCGTATCGTCGCCCTGCCCGCCGTAGATGAAGTTGAGCGTGTCATCGCCGGTCAGCGTGTCGCCATAGGCCGAACCGATCAGGTTCTCGATCGAGGTCAGCGTATCCATCCCCGCCGACCCGGTGTTCTGTGCCCCGGCAACGGCGAGACTGACGGTGACGGCGTTCTCCGCCTCGTAGCTGACCGTGTCGCGGCCCGACCCGCCGATCAGTATGTCGTCGCCCAGCCCGCCGATCAGGCGGTCGTTGCCGCCTTCGCCGCGAACGGTGTCCTGACCTTCCGCACCCCAGATGATGTTGCCCGCCGACGTCCCGATCAACGTGTCGTTAAAAGACGACCCGTCGAGGTTCTCGATCGACGTCAGGGTTTCAAGTCCCCCGCCAAGCGTATCCTGCTGAACGGTGATGTTGAGGTCGACATACACGCCTGAAACTGCCGACAAGTAGCTGACCGTATCGCGGCCGCTTCCGCCATCGATATTGTCGTTGCCTTCATCGCCGCGAAGGACGTCATTGCCCTCGCCGCCGAAGAGGGAATCATCCCCCTCGCCGCCCTGGAGGGAGTCGCCGCCTTCATCGCCCAGCAGGTTGTCGGCGCCGCTACCGCCGAACAAATTATCGTTGTCGGCCCCGCCGAGCAGGGTGTCAGCCAAGGCGTCGCCATAGATAATGTCTTCGCCCGCACCGCCGATAGCGAGGTCCATGCCATCCCCGCCAAGCAGCAAGTCGGCGCCGATCCCGCCCGAAAGCGTGTCGTTGCCGATGTTGCCGACCAGCGTGTCGTTGGCGTTGCCGCCGGTAATGTTGTCGTCGCCCGCTTCGCCATAGAGGCTGTCGGCGTTCATGAGGCCGGTTGTGGTGCCGACGCCGACGATGACGTCATCGCCGTTGCCTCCGTGGATTTCGTTCGCACCGCTGTTACCGTACAGGATGTCATTCGAGGTCGAACCGTACAGGCCTTCGATCGAGACCAGCCGATCCGAACCGACGTTGGTATTCTGGTATCCGCTGTTGCCAAGGTTGACGATGACGCCGACGGCGGCGGATGAAAAATCCGCAAAGTCGTAGCCCGCTCCACCATCCAGAACGTCGTTGCCCCCGCGGCCCTCGAGCGTATCGGCACCTTCCCCGCCGGTCAGGACATTGTTTTCATCGCTTCCGCGGATCAGGTCACCCTGCACCGTACCAATAAAGTTCTCGAAACTGGAAATGGTATCGACTTCAAGGTTCGACATCGCGACTTCAGCAGCGAGGTCAGCCGACACACTATAAAGGTTGTTCGAATAATTGACGGTGTCGACACCGGTCCCACCATTGAGATCGTCGTCGCCTGCTGAATTGTAGATGAGGTCGTCGCCCCCCTCACCGTAAATGCCGTTGTCGCCGCCCGATCCGCGCAGTTCATCGTCGAACCGCGAACCGCTGACATCCTCGATACTCACATAGGTGTCGTAACCCGCGACACCAGTATTGCAGGGATTACTGAGCGCAAGATTGACGAACACACCGGCCGTCGCGTCAAGATAAGACACGCGGTCGACCCCGATCCCGCCGTTGAGCGTATCATTCCCGGTCCCGCCGATCAGGACGTCGTTGCCGTCATCGCCGCTGAGGGTGTCGTCACCCGCCTGCCCGGCAATGACATCTTGGCCATTGCCGCCATTCAGCGTGTCATTGCCTGCCCCCACACTGGCGCCATAGTCATGGCCGGTAACAGAGATATTCGCGACGAACGTGTCGCCATCTCAAAAAGGTTGTCGCCGCCGAACTCGCGAAAGCGGATGGTGTAAACGGCTTCTGCACCGCCAGTGTTGGTGAATTGAAGGAAGGGATCCGCACCGGAGCTGCTGCCCTCGTCGCCGTCATCGAACGTCAAAGTTCCATCGTCGTTGCTCGCGACCAGCTCCCCGAACTCGTCGTACACTTCGACGATCACGTCGGTGGAGATGCCGATCGAGGAGAAGGCCCCAAAGTCGATGTCGATCGTCAAGCGTTCGCCGGCGCCGACGGTGACGGAAGCATAATGCATCGAAGCGCCGTCGGTACGCACGTACAGGCTGGTGTGCGGGTGGCTCGCATTCTGGAAGAAAGGATTCTCCTGGATGGTCCAGGCCAGCGGATTATCGATGCTGAACGGGGAGGCCATCGATGTCGTCGTGCCAGCCTGAAACGGCAGGGTGGAATCCCCCAGGATCAGGTCGTCGCCCTCACCACCGTCGGCCGTCTGGTCGCCGCCGGTCAGGATGAGGAAGTCGTCGCCGCCCGTGGCGGTCGTCGTGTACAGCTGCGTCGGCATGGCGGAATCCTTCCCCGGAAATTCTTATCGGTGCGATTTGAAAGAGAGCGGTGGCGGCGGGTACGATACCCGCTGCACGGTCAGGTCGAGCTGAAGAGAGGGGGGCGCGCGCAGGCACGGCTCATCGATGCATGCCATCGCCCGTGCCGTGCACAACGCAACACCCATACCAACCCCCACGGCGCGACGGTCGCGCTTCGAACGCTCCGGAGCCCCCAAGTCCCCGCCGCGATTCGCGGCAGACTTTTACCCCGTAATTATCGGTACTTATAACCGATTATCACGGCGCTTTGGCTAGCCTTATCGAAGGTTATTACCTTCGATCTTCAGAGGAACAGATGGTCGGACGGCTCGCGATCGAACCACAGGCTAGCGGCATATTCCACCGGCGTGTCGGCCTGCGGCCCATGCAAGGCCTCGATCGCGGGAAGCTCTGCCGTCATTGGCGTGCCCGCTTCGGATGCGGGCGCGTTCATCGCCGTCGCGCTGGCTCCGTAAATGGTGATATCCGCGCTGGTCAGCGCAGTCCCGGCGGTCAAGCTGGCGACCCATTGTTGCGCGCCCGCGCCGTTGCCGTCGGCGTCGTAGAACAGCCGGCCGCTTGCCTGGTCGTAGATCAGGTAATCGTTGGCATCCGCCGCGCTGGTGCCGAAGCGCAGCATCGACGCATTGAGCTTGCCGTTGGCGTGGAAGGCGGTGAATACCGATCCGTCGAGCATCAGGAAATCGTCGACCACCGAAAAGTCGGTGATCACGTCGCGGCCCAGGAGCGAGTCGAGCCGGAACCGGTCGACGCCCGCACCGCCGGTCAGCGTGTCGCTGTTGGCGCCGCCGAAAATCTGGTCGTCGCCATCGCCGCCCGTGAGCACGTCATTGCCCGCATCGCCGTAGACGAGGTCGTTGCCGATGCCGCCGTCCGCGGTGTCGTTGCCGTTGCCCGCGACCAGCCGGTCGTCGCCCGCCCCGCCGTTGAGCGTGTCCCCGTCGTTGCCAGCGCGCAGATGGTCAGCGCCCTCGCCGCCGTTCAGCGTGTCGATGCCGTTACCGCCGAAAGCGAGATCGTCGCCGTCGTCACCGTTGAGCGTGTCGGTGCCGCCGCCGGCCGTGATCTCGTCATTACCGTCGCCGCCATTGAAGACGTTGTTGCCGCGCCCGTCGTACAGCCGGTCGTTGCCGAGCCCGCCGTTGAGCGTGTCGTCGTCGAACCCGCCGTCGAGGTTGTCGTCCCCGCCGCCGCCGTGGAGAGTGTCGTTGCCGGCGTCGCCGAGCAGGCGATCGTTGCCCATGCCGCCGTCGAGCACGTCGTTGCCCGCGCCGCCGCGCAGCACGTTGCCGCCATCGTCGCCGGTCAGCGTGTCGCCAAAGGCCGAACCACTCAGGTTTTCGATTTCCGTCAGGATGTCCTTTCCGTCACCAAGGGTCTCCTGGAAATCAACGGTGGCGAGGCTGACCGTAACCGCGCCGGCGGCTTGCGAATAATCGGCCGTGTCCACGCCGTCGCCGCCCTGCAGGCGGTCATCGCCCGCGCCGCCGCGCAGCGTGTCGTTGCCGCCATTGCCCTTCAGCCAATCGTTGGACCCCAGACCTGACAACAGATTCGCGACCGCGTCGCCGAACAGGAAGTCGGCTTGCGACGAGCCTTCGACATCCTCGACGGAGGAGAAGATGTCGGTGCCGGCACCGTTGGTAAAGGACCCGGCCGGCTGGCTGAGGTCCACCTGAATTCCGATCGTCGCATCGGCGTACGTCACCAAGTCGCGGCCGGCGCCGCCGTCGATCCGGTCGTCGCCCAATCCGCCGTTGAGAACGTCGTTACCGGCTCCGCCAAACAACTGGTCGTTGTCCATACCGCCGGACAGGATGTCATCGCCGGCCTCGCCGAACACGCGATCATTCCCCCAGTCACCGATGAGCGTGTCGGCGCCGGCCCCGCCCGTGATCACATCGGAGTCCATGCCCCCATTCACCAGGTCGTCGCCGTCCCCAGCCGCGATTACATCGTCGCCGTTGCCGCCCTTGATGTCATTGGCGGCGGCGTTGCCGGTCAGCACGTCGCCGTAGAAGGTACCAATGATCGATTCAATTGAGATGAGGGTGTCGACCCCCTGCCCGGTGTTCTGCGCGCCCGAGTTGCTCAGGTCGATGTAGACGCTCGACCCTGCCAATCCGTAATCCGCGAGGTCGATTCCCTCACCGCCGTCGAGCAGGTCGTTTCCGGCTCCGCCTTGAAGGCTGTCGTCGCCGGACCCGCCGGCGAGCGCGTCGTCGCCCGTGCCGCCTTCAAGGAAATCGTCGGCGCTGCCGCCAGTGAGGCTATCATTGCCGCCATCCCCGTAGAGATAGTCGGCGCCGGCGCCAGAGCCGCCGACGATGACATCGTTGCCGTCACGACCGGTTATGACATTGGCCGATCCATTGCCGGACAGCGTGTCGTTGAAGGCCGAGCCTTCGATATTTTCGAAGCCGGTAATCTGGGTGCTGCCGATGCCGGTGTCTTGAGGGCCGGTGACGCTGAGGTCCACGGTTACGCCCGCGCCCGCCTGGCCAAAGTCGAGGAGGTCGGTGCCTTGTCCACCGTCAAGCGTATCGTCGCCGCCAACCACCTTTATGCTGTCGTTTCCATCGCCTGTGCTGATGACGTTGGACCCGGCCACATCGGTGACGTAATCGTCACCCGTCGTGCCGATGTAGTTTTCGAAGCCGTCGGTCAGCGCGAACGCGGATGACCCGCTGACTTGTCCGGTACCGAATTCGAAAAAGGTGAAGCCCTCGCCCGCGACTTGAGAAAGGTCGAGCGTGTCGATCCCCTCGCCGCCATGCACGACATCATTGTAGCCGGTCACGACGACGGTATCGTTGCCGCCCAGCGCGGAGATCTCGTTCTGGTTGCCGTCGCCTCGCAGCACATCGTCGAACTGCGATCCCGTGAGATCGTCGACCCCGATGAGCGTGTCGGTGCCGGCACCGAGCGTGTCCTGCGGACCGCCCAGTTCCATGTTTACGCTGACGCCCGAAGTCGCGTCGGCGTACGTAACCCGGTCGCGGCCGGTGCCGCCGTCGATGACGTCGTTGCCCGACCCGCCGCTGAGCACATCCGCACCCGGGCCGCCATAGATGCTGTCGTTGCCAGCCCCGCCGGAAATCACATCGTCGCCGACATCGCCGTGAAGATTGTCGTCGCCGCCGCTGGCCGCAGCCGCCGCGTGACCCGTGACGGAAATATTGGCAACGAAGGTCTGCGCGGCCGCGAAAGTCTCGAAATATTCCGAAAACTGGATCGTGTACGTCTGGGCCGAACCGGTGGTGTTGGTGAACTGCAGGAAGCTGTCGTAATTGTCCCTGGAGCCTCGTCGCCGTTGACGCTGGTCCGCCCGCCATCGTCGTTATCCGCGACGAACACGCCGGCCGAATCGAACAGGCGAAGAGCGACGTCCACGTCGACACCGATCGGCGACAGATTACCGAAGTCAATGTCGATGGTGACTGTCTCGCCGGCACCGACCATGACCGACGCATAATAATAATCAGCGCCGTCAGCCTGGATATAGAGGCTGGTGTGCGGCGTGGCGGCATTCCCGAACAACGGGTTTTCCAGCACCGACCAGTACGCTGCATCGTCGATGTTGAATGGCGCTAGCTGCGACGTCGATACGCCGGTCGGGAAGGGAGCGAGGCTGTCGCCGATGATCAGGTCGTCGCCTTCGCCGCCCGATACGCTGTCGCTGCCAGTCGTCAGGACGATGAAATCGTCACCGGCGGTCGGAGCGTTCCTGTACAATTGCGTTGGCATGAAAAAATCCCCTCCCCGGTTAGCTTAGGCGGACGGCGCTGGCTAAGCGGTTGCGGCCCGTGCCGGGCATGATGCCGGCCAGGTCGATGCGTTCTGAAAATCGGGCATTGCGGAACGGCACGGCCTGCCTTCCGCCCTCAGTGTTCCGCCGCGATACGCTGCACGCATTACCCAAACCCCACTCACGCACGACGCGCGCCCCGGATCCGTGCAGCACAAGTCCCCGCCACCACGAATCACGCGGCGCTTTTACGTTATTATTCTAATGACTTAAAGCCGGTTTTTTGATCTTTGGCCTGGCGCGAAAACGATGGTCTAGAGCAGCAGATAGTCGAGCGGCTCCTGGTCGAACCACGGCGTGCGCACCGGCTCGGCCGCCGTGATTTCATGCCGGGCATTCAGCGGTTCGATCACCGGCAGCTCCATCGCCACGGGCCCCGGCGCAGACGCGGGCGCCATCGCGGTCGACGCCGTGGCGCCGTAGATGACAATGTCCGCGCTGGTCAGCGCCGTGCCGACTGTGACCGTCGCGATCAACTGCTGCGCGCCTGCCCCGTTGGCGTCGGCGTCGTAGAAGATGCGGCCGGTCGCCTGGTCGTAGATCAGATAGTCGTTGGCATCCGCGGCGCTGCCGCCCAGCCGCAGCATCGAGGCGTTGAGCGTGCCGTTGGCGGTGAAAGCGGTAAAGGTCGCGGCGTCGAGCATCAGGAAATCGTCGACTACGGAAAAATCGGTGATCGTGTCGCGGCCAATCAGGGAGTCGAGGCGGAAGCGGTCGACGCCGGTCCCACCCGTCAGCGTGTCGCTGTTCTCGCCGCCGTACAGCTGGTCGGCGCCGTCGCTGCCGTTCAGCGTATCGTTGCCGGCATCGCCGTACAGCAGGTCGTTGCCGGTCCCGCCGTGCAGGCCGTCGTTGCCGTTGCCGGCCACCAGGCGGTCGTTGTCCGCCTGCCCGTTTAGCGTGTCGTCGTCGTTGCCGGCGCGCAGGTGGTCGTCGCCGGCGCCGCCGTTGAGCGTGTCGATGCCGTTGCCGCCGAAGGCAAGATCGTTGCCGTCGTCGCCGTTGAGGAGATCTTCGCCGCCGCCAGCGGTCAGCTCGTCATCGCCGTCGCCGCCGTTCAGCGTGTTGTTGCCGCGACCGTCGGAGATCCGGTCGTTGCCCGCGCCGCCGTTCATGGTGTCGTTGTCGAAGCCGCCGTCGAGGACATCGTCGCCGCCACCCCCGTTCAACGTGTCGATGCCCGCTTCGCCGTACAGCCGGTCGTTGCCAAGCCCGCCCGACAGGGAATCGGCACCGGTGTCGCCATAAAGGTAGTTGATGGCGTCATCGCCGATCAGCGCGTCGTCATGCGACGATCCGCGCAGGTTTTCGATGCCTGAAAGCGTGTCCAGCGTCGTAATGTTGACGGTCTGCTGCTCGCTTATCGCCAGGCTTACGCTGACCCCGACCTCAGCGCCTGCATAAGATGCCGTATCGCGTCCGTCGCCGCCGAACAGCAAATTGACGCCGATACCGCCTACAAGCACGTCGTCGCCGGCCGCACCCATGAGAGTATCGTTGCCAGCTCCACCATTTAGCTCATTGTTGGCGCTGCTTCCGACTAGCTCGTCATTATATGCGGACCCTTGCACGTCCTCGATCGACGTGAGCCGGTCGTAGCCGTCGCTAAACGTATACTGATAGTCCGTCTCGGACAGATCGATGTAAATGTCACCGGTGGCGGCGCTATAGTCAGCTCGGTCACGTCCCGTGCCGCCGTCAAGAGTGTCGGTCCCGGCCAGCCCGCGAAGGGTATCGTTGTCCGCACCGCCGTAGAGCCGGTCGGCGCCTGCATCACCCGAGAGGATATCGTCCCCATCGTCGCCGTAGAGGGTATCATTCTCGATCCCGCCGGAAATGATGTCGGCATCGGCACCGCCAAACAATGTGTCGGTTCCCGCCTCCCCGTAGAGGATGTCCGCGCCAGAGCCACCGAGAAGAACATCGCTCCCGTCATTGGCGTAGACGATATCGTTCTGATCGCCGCCGTCGACGAAATCATTGCCCAGATAGGCGTAAATGATGTCGTTGCCGCCTCCGCCCAACACCTGATCGTCGCCGATCGCGCCATCGAGGACATTATTCTGATCGTCGCCGATCAGCGTATCGTTGTTGAACGTGCCAGTGATGTCTTCGAAGTCGCTGAGCGTGTCGACCCCGCCTCCGCCGGTGTCTTGCGCACCGGAGCGGTTCAGGTCCACGGTCACCCCATCCATCAGGCCGGCATAGGAAACCGTGTCATTGCCTTCACCGCCATCGAGGATGTCGTCGCCCAGTCCGCCCCTGATCGTGTCCGAACCGTCCTCGCCTCTGAGGACATTGTCTGTCGAAGTGCCCTCGATCGTATCGTTGTAATTCGAGCCGATGATATTCTCGATGGAAGAGAGTGTATCGGAGCCGGCGCCTCCGGTGACGTTACCGCCAACCATGCTGATGGAGGCGGTCGCCGACCGGTAGTCCACCGTATCGATACCATAGCCTCCATTAAGCGCGTCGTTACCCAGCCCGCCAATCAGGACGTCATCGCCGCCCGAGCCGAAAAGCGTATTGTTCGAATCGTTTCCGACAAGTCGGTCACCGAATGCGGATCCGCTGACCTGCTCGATCGCGATCAGCGTGTCCGTGCCGGCGCCCTCGGTATTCTGTCCGGACGTGATCCTGAGATCGACGTCGACGGCCGACGACGCGTCGGCATAGGACACCCGGTCTTCGCCTTCGCCTCCATCGAGGATATCGGTCCCCGTCCCCCCGATCAGGACGTCATTACCATCGTCGCCATAGAGCGAGTCGTCGCCCCATTGCCCGGCAATCGTGTCGTTACCGAGACCGCCATGAAGGAGATCGTTACCGCCTCCATCGCCCGAGCTTGGATGCCCGGTGACCGAGATGTTGGCGACGAAAGTTTCCCCTCCCTCGAATATCTGGTCCCCATATTCGGAAAAGCGGATCGTAAAGACTTCCTCTGAGGCGCTCTCGTTGGTGAAGGTCACGAACGAGTCCACGCCGGAATTGCTGCCTTCGTCGCCGAGGTCGAAAGTCCCGTTTCCATCGTCGCTCGACGCGACCAAGGTGCCGGATGAATTATAGATAGTAACGACAACGTCGGTGTCCGTGCCAATCAGCTGGTTCGATCCGAAATCGATATCGACCGTGATGGTCTGGCCCGCGCCGATGGTGACGGAGCTGTAATGGGTCTGGCCTGCGTCAGCGATGATGTAGAGGCTGGTGTGGGGGATCGCCGCATCGTTGAAGAACGGATTCTCCATCGTCGTCCACGCCAGATAATTGTCGGTATTCTGTGGCGAAGCGGACGAATTGGTCGTGCCGGTCGCGAAGGGCGTGAAGCTGTCGGCGAGGATGAAGTCGTCGCCTTCAAGACCGTCGGCAACCTGGCTTCCGGTGTATTGGATTAGGAAGTCATCGCCCGCGGTGGCGGTAGTTCTGTACAAGATCGTCGGCACGGCGTGTCCCCCCGGTCAGATTATCCGCTCGCCATCGCCACGCGGCACGACGATAGCGTGCGCCTGGCCAGACGCGTAACGGATTGGATTTTCTGGATGTGCGGGGGCGCCGCCGTGCGGGTGTCGGCCGCTGCCTGCAATGTGTACGACCCGATTGCCATACCGCTTTCCCCCGGACGCAAGTGCGCGTCCCAACCCGGTGCCAGTTCAGCGAACGGCCCCGAGTCGCCGCAAGGTTCTACGCGAGCAAGGAAATTCCGTGGAGTCGGATTCGTCGCGGCCTGTCCCGGCCGTCCCGGAACGGGGCAGGCGCGTCGGCGGGCCGCCAGCCGCGATCGTGCTTGCCCGTCACTGGCGCGACCGCTAAGCCGCGCGCCACGCACCCATAGCTCAGCTGGATAGAGCGCTGCCCTCCGAAGGCAGAGGCCAGAGGTTCGAATCCTCTTGGGTGCGCCAGTTTCTTTTGCAGGTTCTTGCTAGAGCAGGCGACGAACAAGCCGCGACCCTTCGTACAAATCCCGTACAGCGCAACGGGAACGCGCCCGCAGGGCTGAGACCTTAGGCTAGGTTCACGTGTGGCCGGGTGGCGGAGCCATGCGCCCCACCAGCCTAACAAGCTGCAGCATCGGCAGTTGGTGGCCTTGCGCAGTTGGAAATTGCCCGCCAAATCGCACTGACCAGCGTGCCGGAACAGGGCGGGCGCTTGTCCTCGGCGCCCACCCGCATTCTCAGTTCAGAATGCCCGGCCAACGACGATCGCGGCCCCTTGCAACCCGATGCTAATTTGTGCCGCCCGCAAGGCCGTTTTCGGATCACGCTTGTTGAGGTGATTAAACACGAGATAGTGAAGTATGCTTCCGCCAACCTTCGCGGCGACCAGCGTGCTGGTCTTCGGATGCTTGCCGAAGATCGGGTTCTTCTCCTCGCATTCGTTGTCGTCGAGACACTGGACCGTCAGCGCCAGGTCGATTGCGCTGAGCGCCAGATATCCCATCTCCCATTTCAACGCCTCCTTCTGCGCTACCCGCCACTGGTTGGCAGCAGGAGCAGCCTGCGTATCCGCGGCGACGGCCGCAGGAGCGGTCGTTGCATAGGTGCCGCCATTCTGCTCGGCGCCGGCGAGAGAATAAGAGAATGGCAACAGACGACCTGTCGAGACAGCAGTGGAAGTTTTCGGATCCGGAGACGAGCTTGCAGTCTTGGCGGCCGCCACCGATGGCACCGAACCAAGCGCAAGTGTAGCTGAACCAACCGCTAAATATAGAGAACGCATCGTTTTTCTCCCCATTGAAAAGCCGGGGGAACCTTGCCTGCGTCACTGGACGATTGCGCGCTCAACCGCTCTCAATTTGGAAGCAACTCCAACAACTTGAGCCAGGTCGGATCATTCCAAATCGGAACTGGATGTTCTTGCGGAGTCGGTAATCCGCCTTTAGCGAGACCGACTGCTCGGTATTTTGCAATTCAAAGGTGGGTCCGAGCGTGGTCAAACATACGAAGTTGGCAATTCCGCAGATCGTCGCAGAGGATGCGCGTCTGGGGCCCGACCCGGTCCGCCTCAGTGTCGAGCTGCGACTGCACGTCGACGATGCCGACCTCGCAGCGGCCACCCCAGCCCAGCGTAAGCGCCGGAAAAAGCCAAGCCGGGCCGAACTCGTCGAGCTGGCCGGCAAGATCTATGATGCCCGACGCCTGCGCGACAAGCTGATCTCCGATGAGATCTTCGGGGAACCGGCATGGGACATTTTGCTGGCCTGCTATTGCTTGCCGGCGCGCGGCGAAATCCTGACCGTCACATCGCTCAGCCTGGTGTCGGCCGTCCCGCAATCTACCGGATTCCGGTGGCAGCAGACCCTAACCGAAAGGGGATACCTGGAGCGCGGGAGCAAGGGCGCTGACCAGCGCATCGTGCCCATCCAGTTAACGGAAGTTGGCAGGGAGCTGATTGAGGGGTACTTAACTAGGCTCCTCAAGTGCGCCGAACCCGTGCTCAATTGCGCAATCGATCTCTAAGGCAGTCATGCGAGCGGGTCGCATCAGTCCAGCGTTCCCGGAGTATGCGGCATGGCCGAAGAGAGCGGCAAGAATGAGAAGGCGGCGCTGTATCGCGCGCTGCAGATGGTCACCAACGCGATGGACTTCATCGACGGCGAGTGTGACGTCCCCGAAGCTGCGGTACATCTCGATCTGGCCAGGCACGAACTCACGAAGGCCCTGAGCGATTAGCTTGCCGAGGGGGCACCCTTCTACGGGGCGCAAATGCTCCTTCCCGTCCCTTTCGCGCGCCTCAAAACCTGCCTCGGGCCGGGCGCACTGACACTCAGTCTCGAACAGCTCCGCGTATCCGGCGTGCCGATGACCTTACACCACGCCCCGCAATCTTAGAAGTCAGCGGGAGCCCGTATCGCGCCCGAGCGTGGCTAGCCGACGACGTGCGCCCCGCCATATCGGCCGCGCCAGCCGCGCGTCACGCCAATTTGGCTCTATCTGGCCTCTGCATTCCGCGCTCGGCCGCTTAATGTTCGCCGGCGGATGATCGACAAGCGCACCAGGCTGGCCAGGGAACGGGTCGCAACCTTCGTCACCAGCTACGCGCACGTGCATGCGCGGCGAGAAATCGTCCCCGGCCTGCGGCGCGACGACCTGGACGTGCTCGCTGCTTTTTCATGGCAACCCAGCGCCGAAGAGGTGGAGCGAACCGCCCGCGCCATTCATGACGCACGGCCCCGGGAGGAACGGCTGGCGATGACGGCGTGGGAGCATGAAGACCCGGCGACGAGGTCGCGTTACCGGCTGTCGGCGCCGCGCTGCAGGCCATGTTGCCGTAAGGCCTTCCGTGTAGCCGTGCCCGACCTCCGTTATGAGAGGCATGGGCTTGGACAGGCCTAGCTGGTTTTCCCGCTCTTCCCGCCCGCCCGGCCTTGCTATAGGCGGCATTCGTCAGCGGAAGGGTGCGGGAATGGCGAAGCGGTCGGGCGACGTGGCGATGGTGGTGACCGGCACCGCGGCCGGCATCGCGCTGCTCTATTTCCTCCGCCCGATCCTGATCCCGCTGATCCTGGCGCTGGTGCTGGCCGTACTCGTCAGCGCGGTCGAACGATTCATCCGCAACCGGTCGGACAATGCGCCGCGATGGGCGCCGCCGCTGGTCGCCGGGCTGCTGGTCCTGTTCGGCGCGGTCGTCGCGTCGATGGTCATCGCGCAAGGCACGGCGCAGATCGTCACCCAGGCGCCGGCGTTGATCGGACGCATCGACACGATCGTCCACGATCTTAGCCGGGGCGCCGGGATCGAGCGCGAAATCAGCATCGCCACCCTCGTCGGCAGCATCAACATCCCGCAGCTCGCCGGGCAACTTGCCGGCAGCGTCAGCAACCTCGTGTCATCGCTGCTGCTGATGCTGACCTATTTCCTGTTCATCATCGCGGGCCGCGCCAAGACCCGGAAGAAATTCGCCCATCTGTCCGAACTGCCCAGCAGCAGCGGCCGGATCGAGGCGGCGGCGGGCCGCGTCGCCGACGATATCGAGACCTACATCTGGGTGCAGACCGTCACCGGTCTGATGATTTGCGTGCCGGCGGCGATCGCGATGTTCGCCATCGGCCTCGACAACACGCTGTTCTGGACGGTGATCCTGTTCCTTTTGTCCTTCATCCCGATCCTCGGCGTGACCGTCGGGTCGGTCGTCCCGGCCCTCTTCGCGCTGCTGCAATACACGACCTGGTGGCAGGCGGCGTTCGTGTTCGGCGCGATCCAGGTCGCCGCGTTCGTCGTCGGCAACCTCATCTATCCGCGGATGCAGGCCAAGACGCAGAACATCGATCCCATCGCGACCCTCCTGTCGCTGGCATTCTGGGGCTGGCTGTGGGGACTGGCGGGCGCATTTCTGGCGGTGCCGATGACGCTGATCGTGATGTTCGCCTGCGCGCACTTTCCGAATGCCCGCTGGGTCGCGGTACTGCTGTCCAATGACGGCCGCGTCGCGGTGCCGGGGGAAAAGCCGGAAGCGATTGCCGAAAAGGGCGAACGCTAAGGCCGCGTTCATTCCGCCGCTGCCACGGCCACCGGCAATGGATATCCTCCCGTGCTGATCGCCCTCCTCGCCTATCTAGGCGGCGTCCTGACCATCCTCAGTCCGTGCATCCTGCCCGTGCTGCCGTTCGTGTTCGCGCGGTCGGACCAGCCGTTCGTGCGCAGCGGGCTGCCGTTGCTCGCGGGCATGGCCCTGACCTTTGCCTTGGTCGCCACCCTCGCGGCCGTCGGGGGCGGCTGGGCGGTGCAGGCCAATGTGATCGGCCGCTGGCTGGCGCTCGGCCTGCTCGCTCTGTTCGGGCTGGCGCTGATCTTTCCGGCGTTGTCCGACCGGATGACCCGTCCGCTGGTGGCCTGGGGTTCGCGTCTGACGGAAACCACCGGCAACAAGCGCGGTATCGGGTCTTCGCTGCTGCTTGGCGTCGCCACCGGCCTACTGTGGGCCCCGTGCGCCGGTCCGATCCTCGGCATCATCTTCACCACCGCGGCGCTGCAAGGGGCAAGCACCAACACCACCCTGCTTCTGCTGGCCTATGCGCTGGGCGCGGCGACGTCGCTGGCCATTGCCTTGCTTGCCGGCGGCAAGATTTTCGCGCGGATGAAGAAATCGATGGGCGCTGGCGAAACCATCAAGAAGGTGCTTGGCGTCGCCGTGCTGGTCGGAGTCGCCGCGATCGCCGCCGGGCTCGACACGCGCGTGCTCGCCAACCTGTCGACGGCGCAGACCGCCGGCGTGGAAAGCAGCCTCGCCCGCCTCCTCGGCGTCAGCGACAAGGTCCAGTCGACGGAGCTCGAGACGCGCAACGGTATGCTTGTGCTGCCGGTCGAAGGTCAGTTGCCGCCGCTCGACGGAACCGGGCCATGGATCAATTCCCCGCCGCTCACGCGCGAGCAACTGAAGGGCAAGGTCGTGATCATCGACTTCTGGACCTACAGCTGCATCAACTGCATCCGCTCCATCCCCTACGTCCGCGCCTGGTACGACCGCTACAAGGACGACGGGCTGGTGGTGATCGGCGTGCACGCGCCGGAATTCGCGTTCGAACGCGACCTCGCAAACGTGCAAAAGGCGGTCACCGACCTCGGCATCCGTTATCCGGTCGCGCTGGACAACAAATATGCCCTGTGGCGCGCAATGGAGAACAATCATTGGCCGGCCCACTATTTCATCGATGCCCAGGGGCGCGTCCGCTATCACCATTTCGGCGAAGGCAAGTATGAAGAGTCAGAGCGGGTCATCCGCCAGCTGCTGACCGAGGCCGGGCGCCCGCCGTCGCCGCGCATGGCCGGCGCGGAGGCCGCACGGCCGGACGAAATTGGCGCCGATTTCAGTCGGATCAGGTCGCCCGAAACCTATCTCGGCTATGGCCGCGCCGACCGGTTCACGTCCGGTCCCTTCGCCAACAACCAGCCGCGCGACTATGCGCTGGCGCCGCACTTCAAGCTTAACGACTGGGGCCTTTCGGGCCGATGGCGGGTCGAACGTCAGGCAGCGACGTCGCTTTCGCCCGGTGCGTCGATCGCCATGCGCTTTTCCGCCCGCGACCTGCACCTTGTCCTGGGTCCCGGTGCGGCCGGCAAGCCGGTGCGGTTCCGGGTGACGATCGATGGCAAACCGCCCGGCCGCGACGCCGGCAGCGACATCGATGCGAACGGCATGGGCGTGGTCCGCGAAGAACGACTGTACCAGCTGATCCGGCACAAGGGCGCGATCGGGGAGCGAAACTTCCGCATCGAATTCCTTGACCCCGGCGTGCAGGCTTTCGCCTTCACTTTCGGCTAGCGGTCTGCTTCTTGGCTTCGACCTCGCCCGGGATCGGGGTCGCGGTGTCCAGCGCCTCGCGCACGTACAGCCGCTTGATCAGCACGTAGGTCACGACCGCCAGCGGCGCGGCGAAGAAGATGCCGATGGCCCCGAACAGCAGGCCGAAAGCGAGCAGGGAAAAGAGCAGTACGACCGGCGGCAGCTCGACCGCATATTGCTGAACCAGCGGCTGGATCAGATAGGCTTCGACGTGCTGCACGAGGATGTAGATCATGGCCGTCCAGAAGGCGAGCTCGGGACTGACGGCGAGCGCCAGCATAATCCCCGGGATCGCTGCCAGGATCGGACCCGCGAAGGGCACGAATTCGAACAGTCCGGCAAGCAGGCCGAGCACAAGCCAGGACTCGATGCCGAGTGCCCACAGGCCGAATGCGGTCAGGACGCCGACCAACACCATGGAGATCAGCTGCCCCTTGAGCCACAGCCGTAGCGCGGTTTCGGACTCGTCCATCGCTTCCGACACCAGGCTGCGCCGGGCCTTGGGCACCAGCTTGATCGTGCCGGTGCGGTAGAATTCGGGCTGCGCGGCAAGGAATATCCCGCCGAAGACAACCAGCAGGAAATTGGCCAGGCCGTTGCCGAACGCGCTCAGCCATCCGCCCAGGTAGGTCATGATCGATCCGCCGCCCTTCTGCAGGTCGTCCAGCCAACCCTGGAAGGGGCGATCGAAACCGAGTGTGCCGAACCATTGGTCGACCATGCCGATCGCCTTGGGCACCGCTTCGTTGAGCAGGTTCATCTGGGAAATGATGGTCGAGCCCATCAAGTAGGCCGCGCCGATCACCGTGCCGAACAGGACCACCACAGCCAGCAACACCGCGAACGGATCGGGCAGGTGCAGATATTTGCACGCGGGACCGGAGATCGCGCGGATGATGGCGCCGACTACGACCGCGCCGAACAGAAGCACCAGCACGAAGCGCAATTCCCACGCCAGGAAGACGCAGGCGCCAAGCGCCAGTGCGATCAGGACCTTGCGGACATAGTCTCCGGTATCGGAACCGCCACTCGGCTTACGCGCCATGCTAATCCCCCTGCAGCGGCGCTCAGGCCGCGGGCCAATTCTCCAGCAACTCGACGAAACGCGTCAGCCACGCATTGGTTTGATGACCGTCGACGACGCGGTGGTCGATGGTCAGGGTGACATAGGCCATGGGCCGGATCAGCATTGCGTCCAGCCCGCCGATCTCGCGCACCACGACGCGCTTTTCCAGCTTCCCGACGCCAAGGATCGCCGCCTGCCCCTGATGCAGGATGATCGGCGCGGCAAGCAGAGAGCCCGACACACCATGATTGGAGATGGTGAAGCTCCCGCCCGAAACGTCGCCGCCCGACAGCTTGCCGTCACGCGCACGCCGGGTAAGGTCGTCGAGCTTGTCCGCGACCTGCTCGAGCGACAGCGATCCCGCGTCCTTGACCACCGGGACGATCAGCCCCTTTTCACCCAGCGCGGTCCCGACACCGATGTCGATCGTCGGCGAAATGGCGATGCGGTCGGATTCCCAGCGGCCATTGATCGCCGGCGCGGCATCCATCGCCCCGGCCGCCGCCTTCACGATATAAGCGGTGTAGCTGAGCTTGCGGCCCTTGGCGGCCAACGCGGCCTTGTGCGCGGCGATGGCGGAGAAATCGGCTTCGAAGACGGCCGTGACGTGCGGCTGGTCGGCCACCGCCCGCGCCATGTTTTCCGCGATCTTCGAGCGCATCCGGTCGTGCGGAATATCCTGGGCGGAAAAGGCACGCGGCGGCGGCGCTTTCTGCCCGCCACTGGCAACGACACGGTCAACGTCTTCACGCGTCACGCGTCCGTTTCGGCCGGTGCCTTCAATCTGCGTTGGGTCGATATCATTCTGCAGGCAGGCTCGCCGCACCGATGGACTGAGGCGATTCTCGGCGCCGTTCGTGCTGAGCGAAGTCGAGGCGCGCTTCTCCGGCAGGGGCGTCTGACGCCCTTCGACTTCGTGCTTCGTACTCCGCTCAGGACGAGCGGAGGCGTCAGGATCGATCTTGCCAAGCAAATCGCCCGGCACCGCTTCGGCATCGGTGTCGAGCAGGATTTCCCTCAGCACACCGGCGGCCGGCGCAGGGACTTCCTGCGTGACCTTGTCGGTTTCCAGCTCAACCAGCGGATCGTTCTCGGCGACCGTATCACCGACCTGCTTGAGCCAGGAACGGACGACCGCCTTGGTACCTTCCTGCTCGTCGGGAACGCGGACTTCGATCATCCTAGAAGCCCACCAATCGGTCGATCTCGGCCTTGATGTCCGCGACCGACGGCACTGCCCATTCGAGCAATTTGGGATGATGCGGGCTGGGGATGTCCGGCATCGTCACCCGCGCCACCGGCGCATCGAGGTCGAGAAACGCTTCGTCGGCAACTACCGCCGCGATCTCCGCGCCGAAGCCGCCGGTCCGCAAATCCTCGTGCACGATCAGGCAGCGGCGCGTTCGGCGCACGCTGTCCAGCACCATCTCGCGGTCCCACGGCATCAGCGTGCGCAGGTCGATGACGTCGGCGTCGACACCATCCGCGGCCGCTTCGCAGCGCGGCACCATCGCGCCCCAGGTGACGATCGTGATCGCGTCGCCCGCGCGGGTCTTCTTCGCCCGGCCAAAGTCGAGCACGTAACCGTCGCCCGGCCACGGCCGCCGCGCCCAGCTGTCGTCGAGCATCGCGCGATGTTCGAAAAAGATCACCGGGTCGTTGCCGCGAAGGGCGCCGCGCAGCAGCCCGACCGCGTCCTCGGCATTGGACGGCACCGCCACCTTCCAGCCGGGATTGTGCACGAACTCGACCTCGTTGGTCATCGAATGCCACGGGTCGCCGCATTTGAAGAAACCGCCTGGAATGCGCAGCACCATCGGCGCGGCGAAGCGGTTGGCCGTGCGCCAGCGCATTGTCCCGCAATCGTGGATCTGCTCGGTGGCCGGCTCGGAATATTTGCGGAACTGGATTTCCGGCACCGGCATCAGCCCGGCCAGCGCCATGCCGATTGCGCGGCCGATGATCCCTTCCTCGTTCAGCGACGTGTCGAACACCCGCTCGCGCCCGTATTTGTCCTGCAGGCCGAGCGTGACGGCATGGACGCCGCCCTTGGGCCCGATGTCCTCGCCGAACAGTAGCACGCGGGGATTGGCGTCCAGCTCCTGGTCCAAAGTCTTGCGGATCGCGGTGACCATGTTGATCCGCTGCCCTTCCGGTTGCGGAACGTCCGTGGTGCCGTCCAGGCTCAGCCCGGCGCCACCACCCACCTGCTGGCGCTGGCCTTCGAAAAACACGTTGCTGGTCACGTTGGCCGGGTCGGACGTGCCCCGCGCCTCGGCCCGCGCCAGCGCAGCAGCGACTTCGCCAGCGACTTCGCGCTCGATCTGCTCCCAGTGGCTATCCGGCAGCCCCGATGCGGCGCGCAGCTTGGGCAGTGGGTCGCGGCGCCATTCGTCGGCAATCTCCTGTTCGGTCTTGTAGGCCTGCGTGTCCTGCGCGCTGTGCCCTTCTAGACGCGGTACGGTCAGGCGCAGCAAGACCGGCGACCGCTTCGTCCGCACATGACCGACCGCTTCGGCGATCAGCTTCTCCGCCTGCTCCGGCTCGGTGCCGTCGCCGTTGAAAATCGTCAGTCCGCGGAAGCTGGCGAGGTTCGCCGCGATGTCCTTGCCGGGCGTCTGATATTCCGACGGGACGGAGATGCCGTAGCCGTTATCCTCAATGTAGATTAGCAGCGGCAATTGTTGCGTCGTTGCAATCGTTAACGCGGACCAAAATCCGCCCGTGGCCGCGCTGGCATCACCACCCAGCACCAGCGCGATGGCGTCGTTCGGCCCATCGCCCAGCACGTCCTGCTTGTACTTGATCGCCTGCGCCCAACCGGCGGCGGGCGTATATTGCGCCCCCACCCCGCCGCACATCGGCAGCGCGTGCGCGCCGCCCGGGTTGGGATAGTTGAACACGACGCCGATATCGCGCCCGTCGGAATAGCCGCCGGCCAGGCCCATGCCCGATCCCAGCGCATCGGCCAGATCGACGCCGAGCGCCAGCAGCATCGGCCGCGACCGGTAATAGCCGCAGGCCGCGTCGCCATCCTTCAGCTGCATGCCCAGCAGCACCTGCGCCATGTCATGGCCGCGGGCCGAAAACTGATACAGCACCTTCTTTTGCGGGACGAGTTCCTGCTCCTCCAGCCGGTCCATCTCGCGGGACGTCAGGACAAGGCGGACGACCCGTTCCCAGTCGGCCACCGAGCCGGTAAATCGCGCCGCATCGGCTTCAGCCATGCATCACCTGGAGCACGGCCGCGGCGAAGCGGTCGACCTGGTCGTCGGACAGGCCGCAGATGTTGAACCGGCCGCTGTCCGCCATGTAGATCGCGTGGTCGGTGCGCAGCTTCACCACCTGATCGGGCGTCAGCGGCAGCATCGAGAACATGCCCTTCTGCCCGCCGATGTAAGCCAGTTCCGAATCCGCGGCGGCCAGGCGGTCGCGCAACGCCGCGATCCGTCCGCGCATCGTGTCGAGCTCCGCCCGCCAGTCGGCGGTCAGCGCCGCGTCGTCGAGAAGGATGCGGATCGCCGCTGCAGCGTGATCGGGCGGCATCGACCACATCTCGCGCGAAATCTGCAGCACATGGCCCATCGCGATGTCGGTCGAGGCCTTGTCCGGCGTCTTGAACCACAGCGTCCCGAGCCGGTCGCGATACACGCCGAAATTCTTGTCGCAGCTGTGCGCCGCGACCAGCGTGTCGGTGGCGTCGAGCAGGCGCCAGAATCCCGCCGCGTCCTCCTCCAGCCCGTCGCCCAGCCCCTGATACGCAAAGTCGACGAACGGAATGATCCCGCGATCCGCGACGATGCGCGCGACTTCCGCCCATTCGTCCGACGCGAGGTCGGCACCGGTCGGATTGTGGCAACAGCCGTGCAGCAAGGCGATGTCGCCGGCCCGCGCCGACTTCAGGGCCTCGGCCATCCGGTCGAAGCACAGCTTGCGGCTGGCGCGGTCGTAATGCGGATATTCGACGATCTCGAGCGTGGTGCCGCGAATGATCGGCACGTGATTGGGCCAGGTCGGCGTGCCGACGAACACCCGGGCGTCGGGATTGCCGGCCTCGAGCAATTTGAAACCAAGCGTCAGCGAGCCGCAACCGCCCGGCGTCTGCAGCCCCGCGATGCGCTCGTCCCCGTCATGCGCGCCCAGCACGATCGGGCGCAGCAACTGCGTGAAGCGGACGTCGCCGCGCCCGCCGAGGTAGGATTTGCTCGTCTGGTCTTGCCACAGCCGCTGTTCGGCCTGCTTGACCGATCGCAGGATCGGCGTGTTGCCGTCGCTGTCGCGATAGACGCCCACCCCGACGTCGATCTTTTCCGGCCGGGTGTCAGCTCGCGCAAGCTCGATCAGGGCGAGCAGCGAATCGCTTTTTACGGGTTCAAGATCGGCGAAGGTGCGCGCGGGCTTGGTCTCGGAATCCAGCATCCGTTCGGCTTAGCGGCAAACCCGCAACCGCGCAAAAGCCGTCAGGCGTCGTAATCGACCGCGACACCGTCCCCATCCGGGACCGACTGGCAGGTCAGGATATAGCTTTCCGCCACCTCTTCGTCAGTCAGCCCGTACCGCGCCGCCATCTCGACCTTGCCGGCGGTGACCTTCGCCCGGCAGGTCGCGCACACGCCGGCCTTGCAGGCGAAGGGCGCGGGCAGACCGGCCTCTCGCGCGCTGTCGAGGATGTTGCTTTCGGAAAACGGAACCTTGCGGGTGCGCCCGTCGAGCGTCACCGACATGACGATGCCCGCCGCCTTGCTCTGCAGCTCGGCCATCTGGCTGGCCAGCGCCGCGGTCGGGCGGTCGGCGGTGAAGCGTTCGATGTGAATTCTTGACCGCTCGACGCCGCGGTCGAGCAAGGCCGTTTCCGCTGCGTCCATCATCGGCCCGGGCCCGCAGATGAACCAGTCGCCGATCCGCGCCGGATCGCCGATCAGATGCTCGATCGCCTCGTCGACCCGTTCCCGGTTGAGCATCCCGTTGAACAGCTCGAAGTCGCCTTCCTCACCGTCGAGGAAGTGGAACACCTCGAACCGGTCGAGATAACGGTCCTTCAGCCGCGCCAGCTCTTCGAGGAAGATGATCGAGCTGCTGTCGCGATTGCCGTAAAGCAGGGTGAAGCGGCTGCCCGGCTCGGATTTTAGCAGCGTTCGTACGAGCGACATCACCGGGGTGATCCCCGATCCGCCCGCAATGCCGACGACGTGGCGACTGATGCCTTCCGCGAAATCGGTGGTGAAGCTGCCGTGCGGTGGCAGCACGTCCAGCGTATCGCCCGCTTTCAGCGTGTCGCCCACCCAGTTGGAAAACAGCCCGCCCCCGATGCGCTTGACCGTTACCATCCACTCGCCGCTGTCGGGCGACGTGCACAGCGAGTAGTTGCGCCGCACGTCTTCGCCGTCGATCGTCGCCTTCAGCGTCAGGTGCTGGCCCGCTTTGAAACGGAAGGCGTCGCGCAATTCGGGCGGGATGTCGAAGCGGATGGAATTGGCGTCAGCGGTCTCGGGGACGATCTGCGCCACACGCAGGGCATGGAAATGAGCGCTCACCGGCGGACGCTTAGTCTACCAGCGCGCGTCGGGGTAGGTGCGCTGCAGATACTGCATCGGCGCCAGGATATGCCCCAGATGCTCGCTATGGTGGCCTTCGCGACCGCCAAGGATCGGCCGCTGGTCGGCGGGCGCCGTCAGCGTCGCTTCGTCCAGCACGGCGGCGATCGCGGCGCGATATTCGTCCTCGAACGCGCGCGGGTCGGGCGCGAAGCCCGCGTCGATCGCCCGCTGCAGCGTTTCGTCGACCGAAAACAGCTCCGGGATGAAGCGCCAGCACCAGTCGAGCCCGGCCGCCATCCTCCGCGCGCTCTCCTCCGTTCCGTCGCCCAGCCGAATGGTCCATTCCCCGGACAGGTCTCGGTGATAGGCGACTTCCTTGACCGCCTTGGCCGCAAATTCGCGCAGGAAGGTGTCGCTGGACTCGACGAGCCGCTGGAACAGCATGTGTTGCCAGGTCGAATAGAGCAGTTGCCGCGCCATGGTTTGGGCGAAGTCGCCGTTGGGCTGCTCGACCAGGATGCAATTACGGAAATCCAGCACGTCGCGCTTGAACGCCAGCTCGTCGGCATCGCCTGCTTCGCCCAGCGCCAGCGTCGCCTGCCCGACCAGGTCGAGCGCGATGTTGGCGAGGCTGAGGTCGACTTCGAGCGCCGGTGCATGGCCGCACCATTCGCTCAGGCGCTGACCGAGGATCAGCGCGTCGTCGCCCAGACGCAGCAGATAGTCGCGGTACGGCTCGCGATGCTCGTCGGATCGGGGGTCGAAGGCCCCGTCGAGATGCTTGGTGTTCGCGGCCCGCTCGTCTTCGGGCCGGATCGGCGGCAGCGAGGGCATCAGATGTGCTTCACTTCGTCCGGTATCTCGTAGAACGTGGGATGCCGATAGATTTTGCTTTCCGCCGGCTCGAACATTTCTCCCGACTGGTCGGGGTCGCTAGCGATGATCTCGGAAGATTTGACCACCCACAAGCTCACCCCTTCCATCCGCCGCGTATAGGTGTCGCGGGCGTGGGCGAGCGCGAGCTCCGGGTCAGGAGCATGAACGCTGCCAACGTGGCGATGCGCCAGCCCGCCCTTGGACCGAACGAAAACTTCCCACAGCGGCCAGTCATGGCCCCCACTCACGCGGCCTTCCTCGCCTGCCGCTTCGCCTCGTAAGCATCGGCCGCCTCGCGCACCCAGGCACCGTCTTCCCACGCGTCGATGCGGGCCTTCATGCGCTCCTTGGCGACCGGGCCTTCGCCCTTCACCACCGCGTAGAACTCGTCCCAGTCGATCGCGCCGAAATCATAGCCGTCCTTGTCCGCGTTCCACTTGAGGTCGGGGTCGGGAACGGTGAGGCCGAGGAATTCCGCCTGCGGGACGCTGATGTCGACGAACTTCTGGCGCAATTCGTCATTGGTCTCGCGCTTGATCCGCCAGCGCATCGACTGGGCGGTGTTCGGCGAATTGTCGTCGGGCGGACCGAACATCATCAGCGACGGCCACCACCAGCGGTTGAGCGCGTCCTGCGCCATCCGCTTTTGCTCGGCCGTGCCGTTCGCCAGCGCGATCATGATTTCATAGCCCTGGCGCTGGTGGAAGCTTTCTTCCTTGCACACGCGAACCATCGCCCGGGCATAGGGGCCGTAGCTGGTGCGCTGCAGCGGCACCTGATTCATGATCGCCGCGCCGTCGACCAGCCAGCCGATCGCGCCAATGTCCGCCCAGGTCAGCGTCGGATAGTTGAAGATGGTGCTGTACTTGGCCTTCCCCGAATGGAGCGCCTCGACCATTTCCTCGCGGCTCGTGCCCAGCGTCTCCGCCGCGCAATAGAGGTAAAGGCCGTGCCCGCCTTCGTCCTGCACCTTGGCCAGCAGGATCGCCTTGCGCCGCAGCGACGGCGCGCGGCCGATCCAGTTGCCCTCGGGCAGCATGCCGACGATCTCGCTATGCGCGTGCTGGCTGATCTGCCGGGTCAGCGTTCGGCGATAGGCTTCGGGCATCCAGTCCTTGGGCTCGATGAATTCGTCGGCGGCAACGCGCGCCTCGAACGCCTCGACCAGCTTGGGGTCCTCGAGGGTCTCGATCCTGGCGGTCTTGCTCAATTCGGTGGTGTACATGGGTTCGATGTAGTCCTTGCGGTCCTAACGTTCAAACAGCGGAATCGGCTGCCCACGGTTTTGCCGCCGCCTCGCCCAGCCACTTGCGCATGAAGATGCGGACGTTGTCGCGGGGGGAATTGGGCAGCTCGCCAAACACATCATAGCCGCGCCGCGCGTAGAACGGCCGCGCCTGGTACGTGAAGGTCGTCAGCCACGCGCCGACGCAACCACGTTCGCTGGCAAGGCGCTCAGCCTCGTCCATCAGCTTCGTGCCAAGATCGTGGCCGCGCAACTCCTCCGGCACGACGAGGAATTCAACGAACATCCAGTCGTAGACGGTCTTGCCCCATAGCCCGCCGACGGTTGTCCCATCCGCATCCTTAAGCAACACGCACACCGGGTGCATGTCCGACGGGAAACCGCTGTCGCGATTGAAATCGGACAGCAAGGCAAGGATTGCGGCGCGGTCGCCGTCGCCCGGCGCATCGGGCACGACCACATCGGGCAGCGCCGACATCTAGGACTCCGCCGCGACGATCGCGCCGCCGATGGTGCGCGAATAGCCGGTGAATTCCGCGACCGCCCGTCCCTCCTCTGTCCGCACCGCGACCCGTGTCACGCCGCTACGCCCTTCCCGGGCCAGTTGCTCGGCTTCGGCGACCAGCACGTCGCCCGCCGCGGCGCTGCCGAGAAAGACGATCGACGCCTGCGCCGCGACCGTGCGGGCGTTACCGCCGTTGCAGACGTAGGCGAAAGCGGTGTCGGCCAGCGCGAAGATCATGCCGCCATGCGCGGTGCGGTGGCCGTTGAGCATGTCATCGCGCAGCTTCATCGATAGCCGGCAGTAACCGGCGCGAACCTCCTCGATGGCCACACCCCACGCCGGACCGGTGCCCTCATCCGCCAGCATCTGCCGTGCGACCGCCAGCGCCATCTCGTCCGCGTCCAAAAGCCGCCCTCCAAAACTTGCCACCCGTGCCGCCCCATGCAACCCATCGGGCCAGACATCGAGGGGACTTATGCAGCAGAACAGCCTCGGTCCAACAGTCGTCGCGCGGCTTGCGGTGGGCGTTGCGGACATCGACCATGCCGGCGCTTCCGAAAACCCGGACCTGTTCTGCCACCGGCTTTCGTCCGGCAAGCTCGAACGGTCGATCGAAGTCGTGCTCAAGCCGGGTGCGGACAAGGTCGCAAAGGTGCGGCTGGAGTTCCTTCCGTCAATGACCGTCGCCGACTAAGGCGCTTGCCCATGACCGAATCCGCGATCCAGTTCAAAACCGCCGGCGCAATCGCCCGCATCACGCTCAACCGCCCGGACCGGCTGAACAGCTTCACCGCGGCCATGCACGGCGAGTTGCACGACGCGCTCGCAAGTCTTGGCGATGCCCGGGTCGTCATTCTCACGGGCGCAGGCCGCGGCTTTTGCGCGGGGCAGGACCTCAACGACCGCGCCGTGGCGCCGGGAGAGGCGGTGGACCTGGGCGAGACGGTCGAGGCCAGCTGGAACCCGTTGATCGAGACGCTGACGACCATCCCGCAACCGGTGATCTGCGCGGTCAACGGAGTCGCTGCAGGCGCCGGAGCCAACGTCGCCCTGGCTTGCGACATCGTGATCGCGGCACGGTCGGCCAAGTTCATCCAGAGCTTCGCCGCGATCGGCCTCATCCCCGACAGCGGCGGCTCATGGGTTCTCCCGCGCCTGGTCGGCCAGGCCCGGGCGATGGGCATGGCGCTGACCGGCGAGCCGGTGGCGGCGGAAACCGCCGAGCAATGGGGGCTGATCTGGAAATGCGTCGACGACGACGCCTTGACCGACGAGGCGCAGCGCATCGCCGCGAAGCTGGCCGCCTTGCCGCCGCTCGGGCTGGCCGCGATCAAGTCGATCATCCGCACCACCTGGGGCCGGACCCTGCCGCAGGAATTGGAGCTTCAGCGCGACGAGATGCGCCGGCTCGGCTTCACCCAAGACTACCGCGAGGGTGTCGCCGCCTTCCTCGAAAAGCGCACGGCGACCTTTTCCGGCCGATGAGGCTCTTTCGCTCGGTCCGGCCGCTCGACGGGTGGCGCCGCTTCTTCGGCGAGGTGGGCATCATCATCCTCGGCGTGCTCGTCGCCCTCGGCCTTGGCGCGATCGCCACGGAAATCGGGTGGCGGCGCGAAGTGGCGACAAGCAGGGACGCACTCGCTTACGAAATCGGTACGGGTGTCGGCCAGGGACAATTGCACGTGGCGAAAGCCCCCTGCGTCGAGCGGCGGCTCGACGAGCTTGGCCGGATCGTAATGGATGCAGAGCGGACCGGTCGGCTGCCGCCGGTCGGGTCGATCGAATTGCCGGGCTGGCACACGTGGGACAGCGGCGTGTGGGAGAGCGCGGTTGCGGCACAGACCGCCAATCATTTCCCGCGCGACGAGGCTCAAGGGATCGTCGTCTTCTACGGCTTTGTCGACATCCTTCGCGAGAACGAAGAGCGCATTCTCGAACTCTGGACCCGCTTCTCCGCGCTTTCGGGGCCGGGGCGGCCCTTCACCAGTGCTGAAGCGCGGTCGCTTATGAATGACCTTTCGCTGGCGCGTCTGCTTTATCGCCAGTCCGCGCTCGCCGCTGTCCGGGCGGAACAGTCCGTCGACCTGTACGACCTCACATATGACCGGCCAACGGCCGCAAGCTATGTGGACCGCCCGCTCGCTATGTTCCCCGTTTGCAAGCCGATCCCGAAGGACGTGCCCGCGAGCTACGAGCAGGCCCCGTTCAAGAACATTGTCGAGCGCGCACGCGCCAATCCGCTGACCCTTCCTGAAGCCACAGCGCGCTGATCTGGCGGCGCTGACCGATTGCGCCATCGTCAAGCGCACACTCGGCACGCGGCCGCTGAAACGTGCGCGCGCAGAAGTGCGCTGGCCGGAACCCTCAAGGACTACTGCGCTAGATTTCCGGTTCGTCGCTGCTCGCCGGGGCGCGGTCGGTGGGCTGCGTGGTGAAGCCCTTGAGATCGGCCAGTTCTTCCGTGTCGCGGCGAATCTCGACCGGGCTTGCGGCATAAGCGCAGACCAGACCAGCGATCGATTCCAGCGCATTGAGGTGGATCCGCTCATAGCTGTGGCTGGCGTCGACGCCGAAGGTGATGAGCGCGGTGCGCACATCGGCCCCGCCGCCGACCGCGGAGGCACTGTCCGAACGGTAATAGCGGAAGACGTCGCGCTGATGAGGGATGTCGTTTTCCTCGCACAGGCGAATGAGCTTTCGGGTCAGGTGGTAATCGAACGGCCCGACCTCGTCGGCCATGCCGATGGTGACGCCCGTTTCCGCGCTGTTCTGGCCCTGAGCGGTGGTGCCGTTGTCGATCGACACCATCGCCACGACGTCTTCCAGCAGCACGGCGGATGCCCCCGACCCGACTTCCTCGGTGATGGTGAAGATGAAGTGGATGTCGACCGGCGTCTTCACGCCAGCATCCTTCATCGCCTTGATCGCGGCCAGCATCGACGCGCAGCCTGCCTTGTCGTCGAGATAGCGCGAGACGATGTAGCCGTTGTCGAGCATCTCCGTGCCGGGATCGAAGGCAACGCTGTCGCCGACGTTAACGCCCAGCGCCGCGACGCTGGCGCGGTCGCTGGCGTCGGCATCGATGCGCAGTTCGACATGTTTCCAGCCGACGCCTTGGACGTCGATTTCCTGGTTGAATGTGTGGCCTGACGCCTTGAGCGGAAGCACGGTGCCGCGAAATGTACCTTCGTCGGTAAACAGCGTGCAGCGCGTGGTTTCCGCGGCGCGTGCCGACCAGGTGCCGATCGGCACCAGTTCCAGCCGGCCGTTGTCCTTGATCCGCTTTACCGTCGCGCCGAGCGTATCGAGGTGGGCGACGATGGCCCGCGAGCCTTCGCTTTTAGCCCCCTTGTACAGCGCCAGGATCGCGCCGCGGCGGGTCGCCGATACCTCGAGCCCAAGCCGGTCGAGTTCCTTGCACACCACGCGTACGATCGCGTCGGTGTAGCCGCTAGGGCTCGGCACTTCGAGCAGGCGCCGCAGGACGTCCTTCAGATATTCGCTGTCGATGGTCGGCACGTCAGGACTTTCGCGATCGGCCCTTGCTGTCGGGCCTGCTCAACGGGAACAGCAGGTCGACGAAACGTTGCGCCGTGGGTTGGGGTTCGTGGTTGGCAAGGCCCGGCCGCTCGTTGGCCTCGATGAACACATAGTCGGGACGGGATACGCTCGGAACGATGAAATCGACCCCGACGACCGGGATTTCGATCGCCCGTGCCACCTTCACCGCCGCTTCGGCCAGGGCCGGATGCAGGTTGTCGGTGACGTCGTGGATCGTGCCGCCGGTATGCAGGTTGGCGGTCTTGCGAACATGGAAGGCGCAGCCCTCGGGCGCCACGTCGTCGAGCGCGAATCCGCGCCGTTCCACGCAGCGTTCGGTTTCCGCGTCCAGCGGGATGCGACTTTCGCCGCCGGTCGACGCGGCCCGGCGCCGGGATTGCCGCTCGATCAGTTCGCGCACCGTATGCGTGCCGTCGCCGACGACCGAGGCCGGGCGGCGGACCGCGGCGGCCACGACCTTGTACCCGATGACGATGATGCGCAGGTCGTCGCCGGCGTGATAGCTCTCCACCAGCACCCGGTCCGACTGGGTGCCGGCAAATTCGATGGCCGCCTCGACCTCTGCCATGTCGGTCAGGTCGACGGCAACGCCGCGCCCCTGTTCGCCCCGCGCTGGCTTTACCACGACCGATCCGTGCTGGTCGAGCAAGGCGCGCACCGCGTCGGCATCGCTCGATATCACTTCTTCCGGCACCTGGACCCCGGCCGCCGCGACGATCCGACGGGTCATCGCCTTGTCGTCGCAGATCGACAACGTGACCGCGGTGGTCAGGTCGGACAGGGATTCGCGGCAGCGGATCTGGCGCCCGCCAAGGCGCAGTTCGAACAGCCCGCCGTCGGCGTCCAACACCTCGACCCCGATCCCGCGCCGCCGGGCTTCGTCAATGATGATCCGGGCGTACGGGTTCATCGCTTCGGCCGGGTCTGACCCGACAAACAGCCGTTCATTAATGACGTTGCGCCGTTTGATCGCGAACAGCGGCATGCGGTAGAAACCAAGCTTCTCGTACAACCCGATCGCCGCATCGTTATCGTGCATCACGGACAGGTCCATGTAGGCCGCGCCGCGCGCCTTGTAATGCTCTGCCAGCCGGTGAATGAGCGCCTCGCCCACCCGCGCATGCGGGGTCTGCGGATCGACCGCCAGCGTCCACAGCGACGACCCCTGCTCGGGATCGTCGAAGGCGGCCGCATGGTCGATTCCGGTCACCGTGCCGATCACTTCACCGCTGTCCTGATCCTCGGCGACGAAATAGGTCAGCGCCCGCGCGGTCTTCTGCTGACCGGCGAAGAAATCGCGCCGCACCTGGACCATGTCGTGCAAGGCATAGATGCGATTGACCGCGTCGGCGTCGCTTGCCGGGTCCATCGCCCGAATGTCGAACCCGGTCGCCCGTCCCTGGTCTGGCGCATAAGCCGACAGGTTGAGCCGGTAGGTATTGGACGGGTCGAGGAACACTTCCGCCGGCGCCTCCGCCAAGATGACGTGCGGGTCGGTGACATACATGGCGATGTCGCGCTGCTCGTCGCCCTCGGCGCGCAATTCGCCAAGCAGCGTGGCCGGGCTGTCGAACGTCTGCGCGAACAGGATCCGGCCCCAACCGACATCGACGATGGCGTTCGACTTCGGCTGTGGCGCGGCGGGGTCGTCCAGATGTCTGAACAGGGGTTCGGGACGCACCATCAGCCCACCCCGTGCCGGTCGAGCCACAATTCGAGCAACCCGACCTGCCACAGCTCCGACCCGCGCAGCGGCGTGATGTGCGCCTTGGGATCGGCCAGCAGCGTGTCGAGATAGCCGCGATCGAACAGCCCGCGTTCCGTCGCCCGCTTGCTCGACACCGCGTCCCGCACGAGGTCGAGGTAAGGCCCGTCGATATATTTGAGCGCCGGGACCGGGAAATAGCCCTTGGGCCGGTCGATCACCGCGCTCGGGATGACGTCGCGCGCCACGTCCTTGAGGATCCCCTTGCCGTCCTGTGCCAGCTTCAGCTCCGCCGGCATCCGCGCCGCGAGCTCCGCCAGCTCATGGTCCAGGAACGGCACGCGCGCTTCCAGTCCCCAGGCCATGGTCATGTTGTCGACCCGCTTGACCGGGTCGTCGACCAGCATGACCGTCGAATCCAGCCGCAGCGCCTTGTCCACCGGATCGTCGGCCCCGGGGCGCGCGAATTGCTCGCGGACATAGTCCAGCGGCGCCGTCCCGCCGTTGCGCCAGTCGGCGCCGAGCTGCCTGTCCAACGTCGCCGCATCGCGGTCGAAGAAGGCGCGCGAATAAGCCGCCAGCGGGTCTTTGGCCGATGCCATCGGCGGGTACCAGTGATAGCCCGCAAAGACCTCGTCGGCCCCCTGCCCCGACTGCACCACCTTGATGTGCTTCGCCACTTCGCGGCTGAGCAGGTAGAAACCGATATTGTCATAGCTGACCATCGGCTCGCTCATCGCCTCGATCGCGCCCGGCAATTCGTCCAGCAGCTCGCTCGACGGCACGAAAATCTGATGGTGGTCGGTCGCGTAATGCTGCGCGATCAGGTCGGAGTAGTAGAATTCGTCGCCCTTCTCGCCATGCGCTTCCTCGAAGCCGATGGAAAAGGTCGACAGGCCGGTCTGGCCAAGTTCGGCGAGCAGGCCGACGATCAGGCTGGAATCGACCCCGCCCGACAGCAACACGCCGACCGGCACGTCCGCCACCATCCGCCGCCGCACCGCATCGCGCAGGCTGGCGTGGAGCATCTCTTCCCATTCGCCTTTTGCCCGCGCCGCGTCCCTGTCCTGCGGCCCGAAAGGCGGATCCCAATAGAGCGTGTCGGTGAAATGGCCCTCGGCATCGTAGACCCGCACCGTCGCCGGAGGCAGCTTGCGAATGCCGTTAAGAATGGTCAGCGGCGGCGGCACCACCGCGTGCCAGCTCATGTAATATTGCAGCGCGGTAGGGTCGATCGACGTGTCGACCTCGCCCGCCGCGACGATTCCCGGAAGCGTCGAGGAAAAGCGCAGCCGCTTGCCGACCTGGCTGTAGTAAAGCGGCTTGATCCCGAAGCGGTCGCGGCCAAGCACCAGCCGCCCGCTTTCGCGTTCGTGGATGGCAAAGGCGAACATGCCCTTGAGCCGCTGGACGCAATCGATGCCCCAGGCGTGATAGGCCTTGAGGATGACCTCGGTGTCGCCGTCGGAAAAGAAGCGGTAGCCCTTGCCTTCCAGCTCGGCGCGCAACTCGCGGTAATTGTAGATGCAGCCGTTGAAGACCATGTCGAGCCCAAGCTCGGTGTCGACCATCGGCTGGGCCGAATGGAACGACAGGTCGATGATCTTCAGCCGCTGGTGCCCCATGCCGATGCGCCCGCGCATCAGCTGGCCGCAGCTGTCCGGGCCGCGCCGTTCCTGGCTGCGCATCATGGCCGCCACCGCGCCGGCGTCGGCGGTGCGACCGTCGAAGTGCACTTCGCCGGCTATGCCGCACATAAGCGGCTCCACGGCCCGAAGCGGGCAAGAGAGTGTTTCGATCTAGCGATTAACGAAAGATAGTATCGTTGGCGCAAAAGTCCAATTTGTCCGCCGAACCAAGATGCGCCATTGGGGCGGCATGAAGACCACCCAATTGCTCAACTACGAACGCGACCGGTGGATTGCCGGTTCGGGCCAGCTTACGGAATTGCCGAGCGCGATCGACGGCTCGCCCGTCGCGACCGCGGGCTCCGGCGGGCTCGATTTCGGCGCCATGCTGAAACACGCCCGGGAGGTCGGCGGCCCGGCACTGCGCAAGATGAGTTTCCATGAGCGCGCCTGGATGCTCAAGGGCCTCGGCCTTGCGATCATGGAGCGCAAGGAGGAACTGTACGCGCTCAACCCGCTGACCGGCGCCACGCGCAAGGATGGGTGGATCGACATCGAAGGCGGGGCGATGACCCTGCTATCCTTCTCGTCCAAAGGCCGCCGGGAACTGCCCGACGCCCACGTCCTGCTCGACGGCCAGATCGAGCCTTTGTCGAAGACCGGCAGCTTCGTCGGCCAGCATATCTACACGACGATGCAGGGCGCGGCGGTGCATATCAACGCCTTCAATTTCCCGGTCTGGGGGATGCTGGAAAAGCTTGGGCCGACCTTGCTCGCGGGCATGCCGGCGATCGTCAAACCGGCCAGCTCCACCAGTTTCCTGACCGAAGCGGCCTTCCGCATCATGATCGATACCGGCTTGCTGCCGGACGGCGCGGTGCAGCTGATCGTCGGCGGCGTCGGCGACCTGTTCGACCATCTGGGCGGTCAGGACGTGGTGAGCTTCACCGGGTCCGCTGCGACCGCGTCAAAGCTCAAGAGCCATCCGACCGTTTTGCGCGAAAGCGTCAAGTTCGTTGCCGAGCAGGACAGTCTCAACGCCTCCGTCCTTGGCCCGGACGCCGCTCCGGGCACGCCGGAATTCGACCTGTTCGTCAAGGAAGTGGTCAGCGAGATGACGGTCAAGGCGGGGCAGAAATGCACCGCCATCCGCCGCGCGCTCGTCCCCGCCGCCCATCTCGACGCGGTCGAGCGGGCGATGGACGAGCGCTTGCGGGCAACCACCGTCGGCGATCCTCGCGAGGACAGCAGCCGCATGGGCGGGCTGGTTTCGTGCAGCCAGCGCGACGACGTCAAAAGCCAGTTGAAGAAGCTGGTCGATGCCGGAGCGCGGATCGTGTCCGGCGACCCCGACGCCGCCGTCGGTCCGGAAGGCGGCGCGTTCATGCAGCCGATCCTGCTGCGCGCCGACGACCCATGGCACGCCGCGGCGGTCCATGACGTCGAGGCGTTCGGCCCGGTCAGCACGATCATGCCATATCGAGACATGGCCGACGCCATCGCACTGGCAAATCGCGGCATGGGCAGCCTGGCGCTGTCGCTGTTCACCCATGACGAGGCGGCCGCCCGCGATTTCATCCAGGGCGCGGCCGCCTTCCACGGGCGGATGCTGGTCATCAACCGCGACAATGCGAAGGAAAGCACGGGCCACGGCAGTCCCCTGCCCGTCCTCGTCCACGGCGGTCCCGGCCGCGCTGGCGGCAGCGAGGAAATGGGCGGCATCCGCGGCGTGAAGCATTACATGCAGCGCACGGCGATCCAGTCGACCCCGGCGATGATCGCGGCAATCTCCGAGCAGTACATTCCCGGCGCGCCCAAGCATTTCCTCACCGACGTTCACCCGTTCCGCAAGACGATGAGCGAGCTTGCCGTCGGCGACACGTGGCGGACCGACAGCCGCACGGTGACGATCGCCGACATTGAGCATTTCGCCGAATTCACCGGCGACACTTTCTACGCCCACATGAACGAAGAGGCGGCCAAGGCCTCGCCGATCTTCGAGGGCCGGGTCGCCCACGGTTATCTGATCCTCAGCTTCGCCGCCGGCCTGTTCGTCGATCCGGACCCCGGTCCGGTCTTGGCCAACACCGGCCTTGAAAACCTGCGCTTCCTGACCCCGCTCTATCCCGGCGATGCGATGCGGGTCGAACTGACCGTGCGGTCGAAAAGCCTGAAGAGCGAGGAAACGGGCGTGGTCCGCTGGGCCGTCGAAATCTTCAACCAGAAGGACGAGCTAGTTGCCACGTACGACTTGCTGACGGAAAACCTGCCCTAAGCCCCATATCGAGTCGAACCATGGAAACCATCGGCGCGGACCTGCAATTCCTCACGCCCCAGCCGTTCGGCGGGGACCAGCTCGACGCGCTGCGCGCCATCTCCGACGAGCGCTTCTACGAGGCCGGGACGATGGTCGCCAACGCCGGCGAACCGTCGGATCGCTTCGTCGTCGTGCTCGAAGGCGAAATCGTGCCGATTGACGCGTTCACCGGGGAACGCATCGGCGAATCGTCCCTGCGCGACGGCCAGTTCATGGGGGAGCTCGCCTTCCTCAACGGGGGCAGCGTCACCCTGCCCATGCGCGCCGCGGTCGACACGCGCACGTTGGAAGCGCCGCGCGCCGCGATGCTCGACCTGATGGCGCGGGTGCCGGAGATCGGTGATCATGTGCTGACCGTTTTCGCCGCGCGCCGGCGGATGCAATACGAACAGGGCCGTAGCTCGGTGAAGCTGATCGGCGCCGATGCCGACCCGGCCGTCCAGCGGGTGGCGGTCTTCCTGTCGCGCAACCGCATCCCTTTCCAGTCCTACGACCTCGACGAACAAAGCGAGGAAGGTCTGGCCGTTTGCCGCATCGCCGCGCACCAGCCGGCCGTGCTGGTCGGCAAGGACAACAAGCTGGACGACCCGACCCCGCGCAAGGTCGCCGCGCTGCTCGGTCTCGACCTGCACAGCGAGGATACCGAGCAGCTCGACCTGCTGATCGTCGGCGGCGGACCGGCCGGCGTCGCGGCGGCGGTCTATGCCGGGTCCGAAGGGCTCAATGCGCTGGTGATCGAGGACAATGCCATCGGCGGCCAGGCCGGGACCAGCAGCCGGATCGAAAATTACATGGGCTTTCCGACCGGCATTTCGGGCGGCGACCTGATCTTCCGCGGACAGGTCCAGGCAATGAAGTTCGGCACCCGCTTTGCCATGCCGCGGTCGGTGCGGCTGCTCGAAACCGTCGACGACGGCTTTTGCGCGACGCTCGACGACGGCGACCGGTTGTGCGCCCGCGCGGTGCTGGTCGCGACCGGGGTGCAATATCGCCGTCTCCCGGTCGACCGGATCGAGGAATTCGAGGGCGCCGGCATCTATTATGCCGCGACCGAGATGGAGGCGCGCTTCTGTCGCGAGACCGAAGCGGTGGTGGTCGGCGGCGGCAATTCGGCCGGGCAGGCGGCGATGTACCTGTCGCGCTTTGCCCGCCATGTCCACGTGCTGGTGCGCGGCCCGGACCTCGCCAGTTCGATGAGCGCCTACCTCCGCTCGCGCCTCGACGCCGACCCGCGCATCACCATCCACTACGGCGCGCAGCTATGCGGGCTCGATGGCGACGCGCACTTGTCGGCGGTGCGCGTCTCGACACCCGACGGGGAACGGCGGATCGACTGCTCCGCCTTGTTCCTGATGATCGGCGCGCAGCCCAACACCGGCTGGCTGTCCGGCATGGTCGCGCTCGACAATCGCGGTTTCGTGCAGACCGGCGCCGAAGCGGGCGTCACCAGCGACTTCGAAACCTCGCGGCCGGGCATCTTCGCGGTCGGCGACGTCCGCTCTGGCTCGGTCAAGCGCGTTGCCTCGGCGGTCGGCGAAGGCTCGGTCGTGGTCAGCGCGATCTGGACCTATCTCGACCAGCAGGCGCGGGCCGGGTCGCGGATAGCCGCCGCCCACGCGGCCTGACCTTTCGGATATTCGCCACCCGTCGTTCGTTGGACCGCCACACGAACAGACAAGGGTGGAAAATCATGAAGATCAGCCAGGTAATGACCCGCGACGTGAAGACCGTCCGTCCCGACCAGACCGCCAAGGAGGCCGCGGCCTTCATGCTGGAAGAAGATGCCGGATCGATGCCGGTAAGCGACGGCGACCGCCTCGTCGGCATGATCACCGACCGCGACATCACCGTGCGCGGCGTGGCCAAGGGCCACGGTCCCGACACGCCGGTCAGCGAATTGATGACCAGCGACGTGCTGTGCGTGCGCGATGACGAGGATGTCGCCGACGTCGCCACCAAGATGGGCAAGGCGCAGGTTCGCCGCCTGCCGGTGATCGATTCCAACGAGAAGCTGTGCGGCATCGTCAGCCTTGGCGACCTTAGCCGCGAAACCGACGGCGAGCCCGCCCACCAGGCGTTCGACGGCGTCAGCGCCGCCGGCGACCGGCACAAGCAGCAGGGCTAGCTTGAAAACGACTACAGCAGGCCGAGCGCGCGCATGCTCGATTGTCCCGACGCTCCGACGATGACGTGATCGTGGATGGTGATCTTCATGTGCCGCGCGGCTTCGACCAGATCCTGGGTGATCCGCACGTCCTGATGTGAGGGCGTCGGATCGCCGCTGGGGTGGTTGTGGACGATGATCAGCGCCGTCGCGTCCAGCGCGATGGCCCGGGCAATGACTTCACGGACGTGAACCGATGCCTCGTCGACCGATCCGTTCCACATCGCCTCGTTGGCGATCAGCATGTTCTTGGCGTTAAGGAACAGCACGCGCACCTGTTCGGTCCGCGAATGGGCCATCGCCGCGTGCAGGTACTGGGACAGCGCGTCCCAGCTCGACAGCACCGGCGCGCCTTCCGTTCGCGTTTCCAGCAAGCGCAGCGCGGTCGCCTCCGCGATCTTCAGGGCGGCGATGACCGTATCGCTCAGCCCTTCGCGGCGCAGCGTGTCGGCGCTTGCCGCCAACAGCGGTCCCACCCCGCCGAACTGGCGGATCAGCGCCTTCGCCTGATCTTTCGTATCGCGGCGCGGAATCGCCAGCGCCAGCAGATACTCCACCAGTTCATGATCCAGCAGCGCCTTGCCGCCGCCGTCGAACAGCCGCTTGCGCAGCCGGGCCCGGTGGCCGCTGGCGCTGTTCATTTCCGGTGCAAGTCGCCCGTGCATGGAAGTCCTCTTCCGCAAGCCCGAGCATTTTCGACCATAGCCAATCGCTTGCGCATCTGGAAAGAGGTCGTGCCGCGGACGGAACGGCAGTGTGGAAAGCGGGTTGAACGCGGGAATGGCGAAAGGCAGCGATGAGAGCGGCGAGGTTCTGGTCGTGGAATCGCGCGCCCGCCGTACCCGCCGGCTGATCAGCTGGATCGCGCTCGGTCTTGTCGTGCTGGTCGCGGTCGCGCTGGCCATCGCCTGGGTCCAGCGCCGGCCGATTGCCCGCAACGCCATTCAGAACGAACTTGCAAAGCGCGGCGTGCGCGCCGAATTCACGCTCGACCGGGTCGGGCTGCGGACGCAGGAAATCAGCAACCTGCGGATTGGCGATCCGGCCAATCCCGACGTCACCGCCCGCAACGTGCGCATCCAGATGCGCATCAAGTGGAACGGCAGCGTCGACGTCTATCGCATCGTTGCTCGCGGAATGCGGCTGCGCGGCCGGGTCTATCCGGACGGGCGGGTCAGCTGGGGCGAGCTGGACAAGCTGCTGCCGCCGCCTTCGGGCAAGCCGTTCAGCCTGCCCGACGTCGCGGTCGACGTTGCCGACAGCAGCATTTCGCTGCGCACGCCATGGGGTCCGCTGGGCTTTGCTGCGCAGGGCGTCGGCAATCTGACCGGTGGCTTCAAGGGCCGCTTCGTGTCGTCCAGTCCCGGCCTGCAGACGCCGACCTGCACGTTTTCCGCCTTCCGCGGCTATGGCGCGATCGAGATCGAGGCGCGCCGCCCGCACGTTATCGGCCCGATTACCGCTGGCAACCTGTCCTGCCCGAAAAGCAATTTCTCGATTGCGCGGCCGCGGCTCGAACTGGACGCGCAGTTCGGTGAGGCGTTCGACAGCTACGATGCCAAGGCGCGCCTGATCTCCAGCCAGGTCATCGCCGGCGTCAACGGGCTGGCCGCGCTCAACGGCACCATCACCATCAAGGGCAAGCCCGACGATTCGCGCGGGCATCTGGAAATCACCGCGCAGAAGTCGCGCCTCAGCTCGATCCGTGCCGACCGCACCGTCCTCGCCGGCGACTACAAGCTCCGGCTCGACAGCGGCGAATTGACCCTGGTCGGCAAGTACGCCGCCAACAGCGCCAGCCTCGATGCCAATCTGGTCAACGGCTTCACCGGCGCGATGATGGCGGCCAAGGACACGCCGATCGGCCCGGTCGCGGTCAATATTGCGCGCGCGGTCGGACGCAGCGCCGGCAATTTCGACGTCGCCGGCAAGCTTCGGCTGGTCAATTTCCGCGGCGGCGGGGCAATCCGCATCGACGACGCCACCGCGACCACCGCCACCGGCGGGCGCGTGCAAGTGTCGGGTGGCAAGGGCATCACTTATTATTGGCCATCGGGGCGGATCGGCATCGACGGCACCATCCGCACCGCAGGCGGCGGCCTGCCCAACGGCTATCTCGCGATCAGCTCGACCCGTTCGGGCGGCTATTCCGGCGTCGGCCGCTTCCGGCCCTACGTCATCAACGGCAACCGGCTGGATCTCAGCGACCTGCGCTTCCAGGCCGAACCCAACGGGATGACCCGCTTCGCCGCCGTCGCCACCGTGACCGGTGCCTTCTCGTCGGGCCAGGTGCGCGGGCTCCACGTGCCGATCACCGGGCGCGTCGGCGCCAATGGCGGGCTGTACGTCGGCGAACGCTGCACCGTCGTCAGCTGGGACAGCTTTTCGCTGCGCGATGTCCACCTTGGCGCGACCCGGCTACCGATCTGTCCGACCGGCCCCGCAATCCTCTACCAGCCGGCGGGCGGAAGCCTGACCTTTGCGGCGCAGGTCTCCAATCCCCGAATTGCCGGGCGGCTGGGCAATTCGCCGCTGTCGGTGATTGCCGACAGGCTCGACTTCTCCGGCGCCAAGGGCTTTGCCACGACCAACCTGCGCGCGCGGCTGGGCGACCCCAATTCTCCGGTGCAGATCACCGGCGCCCGGCTCGACGGCACCTTTGCCGGCGCGGGAATCAGCGGCTCGATCCGCGACGGCACCGCGGTCATCGGCAACGTCCCCTTGCGCATGACCGACATCAACGGCCGCTGGAACCTGCATGGCAGCGACCTGACCATCGGCGGCGGGCTGATGGTCAACCACATCGCTCCCGAACCGCTCTTCTATCCGCTGGCCAGTGACAACGTCCGCTTCCTGCTGCGCAACAACCTCATCAAGGCGACCGCGTCGCTGCGTCACCCCGACAGCGGCACTAAGGTCACCGACGTGACCATCGACCACAGCCTCAACAGCGGTTCGGGCAACGCATTGCTCGACGTCCCCGGCCTGACGTTCGGCGAGGGATTGCAGCCGGAAGAACTCACCCGGCTGACCGAAGGCGTCGTCGCGCTGGTTCAGGGCACCATCACCGGCCAGGGACGGATCAACTGGAACCGCGCCGGCAAGGTCACCTCGACCGGTGACTTCGCCACCGCCAACACCAATCTCGCCGCCCCGTTCGGCCCGGTCGAAGGCCTGTCGACCAACATCCACTTCACCAACCTGCTGGGCCTCGAAACCGGGCCCGGCCAGGTCGCCACCGTCCGCAGCATCAACCCCGGCATCATCGTCCAAGACGGCGTCATCCGTTACCAGCTGCTGCCCAACCAGCTGGTCAAGATCGAGCGCGGCGAATGGCCGTTCATGGGCGGAAAGCTGATCCTGCAGGAAACCATCCTCAACTTCGGCAGCGACACGCCCAAGCGCCTGACGTTCGAACTGGAAGGCTTCAATTCGCAGATGTTCATCGACAGCCTCGACTTCCAGGGGCTGGAAATCAGCGGCACCTTCGACGGCGTCCTGCCGATGATCTTCGACGATGAAGGCGGGCGCATCGTCGGTGGCCGCCTGGTCTCGCGCGAGCCTGGCGGCCGCTTCCGCTACACCGGGACCAAGCCCGACGCGGGGCTGGTCGCAGGGGTTGCGTTCGACTTGTTGAGCGACATCCGCTTCCGCAACATGGTCATCCGTCTTGACGGCGACCTCGCAGGCGAATTCGCGAGCCGGTTCACGATTGAGGAAATCTCGGTCGGGGGCGAAGGCGGCGGGCTGATCTCCAGCCTCGTTCGCGGCGCCTTCCGCAACGTGCCGATCAAGATCAACCTCAACATCGCCGGCCCGTTCCGCGCGCTGATCCAGATGGCCAAGGGCTTCAAGGACCCCAGTGCGGTCATCCAGCCGGTCCTGCCTTTCCCGCTCGATGCGCCCGGACTCGTCGTTGAGAGCCGCACGCTGCGCAAGGAAGAGGATCAGGAACGAATCACCCCGATCGACCAGATCGAAGCCACCCCGACACCCCCACAGCCAAACGAGTGAGGATCATGACACACACCAGGATGAAAGCCGTGCTGCGGCTGTCCGCCATAACGGCCATGGCCGTCCCGCTGGCCAGCTGCATCACCGTCAAGGCGCCGGAAAAGCCGATCGAGATCAACCTCAACGTCGACATTCGGCAGGAAGTGCTGGTGCGTCTTCAGCAGGACGTCGAACAGCTGATCCAGAACAATCCCGACGCCTTCCCGACGACTCCGGGCCGGACCCAGTGATCCTTGCCCGGCTGATCGGCGCAATCGTCGTGGCGGTAGCCGTCCCGGCGCTGGCGCAGGACACGTCGGCGCTGGTCCAGGCGCGCCAGGCGGGCGTGATCGGCGAACGGTTCGACGGATATCTGGGCCATGCCGCCACGGCCAGCGACGCCGTCCGCCGTCAGGCCGCATCGATCAATATCCGCCGCCGCAGCCTCTACACCGGCCTCGCCCAGCGGCGCGGGGTTACCGTGCAGGAAGTCGGCATCACGGCCGGTTGCGAACTCCTTGCCGGCGTCCGCACCGGCGAAATCTACATGTTGAGCGACGGCGTGTGGCGCAAGCGCCAGCCCGGGCAGCCCGCGGCGGTTCCCGATTATTGCGGCTGAGCCGCGAACGCCTCGCGATACTCCGGCTTGAGCGCGGCCGCGAAGCGCGCATCGACGTCCAGCTCGACGTCATAATCTCCCTCCGCATAAGGCCCCAGCAGATACGGGTCGGCATGAAACCGGATCCGGTCAAAACGCCGGTCGGTGCCGGCCAGCGGGATGACCGCTAGGTCGCCCAGCTTCGGGCACTGGTCGAATTCCGGGATCGTCCCGAGACCGGCGTCGCCGCTGCGCTTTTCCGCCCGTTGCCGGTCGATCGCGGCACACAGCTTGTCGGCGTAAATGCGGGCGAATTCCGCCTCGCCGCCCGTGACAAGGTCGAACGCGCTGATCCGGCGGTTCGCCGACCTGTCCCAAAAGATGCCTTCGGTCCCGTGCATGGGATGCGCCCCGCCGGTGAACTCGCTCCACGCCCGCGCCAGGCTGAGCAGGCGTCCGGATTGCCCTGCGACCGTCACGTCGACCGCATAATGATAAGGCCCGGGCATCGGGTTGCCGTCCCTGGCGCGCATGGCCTTGTCCGCCGCCGCCGTCTCGCGCATTTCCGTTTTCGCCTTCAGCGCGGGGTCGACGATCATTGCCTTCAGCGCCGGGATGGCGGCGACTTCGGCCGGCCAGGCCACGTGCCATTCCAGCAGCGCGTCCTTTTCGTCGAGCACGCCGGCCGGCGGCGCCTGCGGCGCTGCGGCACTAACGGCGGCCGGGGGCGTCGGCGGCGCGTCCGAACAGGCGATCAGGGTCGCGGCGAGGGCGAGAAGAATCATGCGCATTGCCATGCTTTGACACCGCGTGCGGCTGCGAAGCAACGGCGCGCGGTTGACTAGGCGGGCGGCGGTTCATAAAGGGGCCGCGCCTTGGCGGGCTTTGAACGCCGCCATGTCCTTGAACCTGCCGAATTCGTCGCCGCTCTGACGGCCGGCTCGGACAAACGGAGACAAGACATGGCTGCCGACATCCCGCCACCGGACCCAGAGCTGCCGAAAGACGCAAGGCTCGGGTCGCTCGACGAGCGGCTCGATCGCATCCGTCAGGAAGAAGCGATGCGGACCAAGAAGGCACAGCCCGATCCGGTCACCCGGATTTGGCAGAGGATGTTCAGTCATCTGGTCGGCGCTCCGGCCGGTGGCGGCATCTTCGGGTGGGGCCTGGACACGCTGTTCGGGACCTTTCCGCTGTTCTTCCTGCTGATGCTGTTCCTTGGGTTCGGCGTCGGCGTGGTGAACATCATGAGGATTTCCAAGACGCCATCGGGCTCCGGCCCGGGCGCAAGCTGAGGGTGCCAGTCAACGTGGCCGCAGAAGGCAAGATCGACCCGATGCACCAATTCACGGTGCAGCCGCTGGTCCCGCTGCACATCGGTGAATATGACGTCAGCTTCACCAACAGCGCGGCGTGGATGCTGGCCGCGCTGGCGCTAATCGGCCTGTTCATGTGGGGCGGCATGCGGCGCCAGGTCGTGCCCGGCCGCTGGCAGATGGCGGTCGAAGGGCTGACCGGCTTCATCGACGACATGTTGAACGTGAACATCGGGCCCAACGGCAAGAAGTACGTGCCCTACATCTTCTCGCTGTTCACCTTCATCCTCGCCTGCAACCTGCTTGGCCTGATGCCGTTCGGCATCATTCCCGGTTTTCACGCCTTCACGCCGACCAGCCATTTCAGCATCACCGGCGTGCTCGCGATCATCAGCTTCTCGATCGTGCTCCTGGTCGGTTTCGCAAAGCACAAGCTGCACTTCTTCTCGCTGTTCGTGCCGCACGGCACGCCGATCGTCATGGTGCCGCTGATCTTCATCATCGAGTTCATCAGCTTCATGGTCCGGCCGTTCAGCCTTGGCCTGCGACTGTTCGTGGCGATGATCGCTGGCCACATCCTGATGGAAGTGTTCGGCAGCTTCATCATCAGCGCCGGCAACACCTTCGCGGCGGAGCCCGCCAGCGGCGGCGGCGTGATGGGCCTGCTGGTCAGCGCGATCAGCTTCCTGTTCATCATCGGCGTGTCCGCGCTCGAACTGCTGGTCGCGGCCATCCAGGCCTATGTTTTCGCGCTTCTGACGACGCTGTATCTCAACGACGCAGAAAATCTTCACTAATCGGTTCACCAGTTCCTACAGGGAGTTAGACAATGGATTTCGCATCGGCACAGGTTATCGGCGCTGGTCTCGCAGCGATCGGCGTTGGCGCCGCCGCCATCGGCGTGGGCAACGTCTTCGGCTCGTTCCTTGAAAGCGCGCTTCGCAACCCGGCGGCCGCCGACGGCCAGCAGGGCCGCCTGTTCATCGGCTTCGCCGCCGCCGAACTTCTCGGCCTGATCGCCTTCGCCGTGGCGATGATCATCCTTTACGCCCGCTAAGACGCGTACGGGGCTGACCTCCATCCGGAGCTGACATGCCGCAGATTACCCAACTTCCGGTCATTTTCTGGTCGCAGCTGTTCTGGCTGTTGCTGATCTTTGGCGCTTTGTTCTTCGTCATCGGGCGGGGCATGGTGCCGAAGATCCTCGGCACGGTGGAGCACCGCGACCGCAAGATTTCGGACGATCTCGAGCAGGCCCAGAAGGCCCGCGACGAGGCCGAGTCGACGGAAGCGGAGTATCGGGAGCGGATCGAGGCCAGCCGGGCGGAGGCGATGAAGCTGGCGCTGGCCGCCAAGCAGGACGGCGCGCGCGAAGCGGAAGAGCGCAATCGCGCGGTCGACGCCGACCTCGCCACGAAGGCCGACGCCGCCGAAGCGAAGATCCGCCAGGCGGTCGACAAGGCGATGGCGGAAATCGACGCCGTCGCCGCGGAGGCGACTCGCCAGATGGTGGTCAAGCTAACCGGCAAGGATGTCCGCGAGGACGAAGCACGCAAGGCGGTGGAGGCCGTGACCAATGGCTGAACCCCATCTCGTGACCGAAGGCGCCCAGAGCGCCGGCGAACACGCCCTTCCCTCGCTGCTTGGCCTGACGCCGCCGATGTGGATCGCGCTGGCGATGATCGTCGTCCTCGCGCTGCTCGTGTGGAAGCGGGTGCCCGGCGCGATCGGCAAGGCGCTGGACAAGAAGATCGATTCGATCCGCGAACAGCTTGCCGAAGCGGAAGCGCTGCGCAAGGAAGCCGAGGCGCTGAAGGCCGAATATGCGGCCAAGGCCGCCGAGGCCGAAAGCGAAGCCAAGGCGATGGTCGAACGCGCCCGGCATGAAGCCGACGGGCTGATCGCCCAGGCCCGCAAGGACGCCGATGCGATGGTCGAGCGCCGCGGCAAGATGGCCGAGGAAAAGATCGCAGCCGAGGAAATGGCCGCGGTCCAGAAGCTGCGCACCGCCGCCGCCGACGCCGCCGCCAGGGCCGCGACGCTGATTATCAGCCAGCAGCTCGATGCCAAGACCGACAAGGCCCTGGTCGACAACGCCATCGCGGGTCTCGGCAAGCGCTAGCTGACGGTCCGCGCGGTGCACGGGTCGACCCTTAACTAAAGATACTAAGCGCGCGCGGGGTTGCGCGTTATTTTCCCCATCCGTCCAGCCTTGGGCTGCGGATCATGGGGGAAGTTTCATGCCCACGTTCACCACCGGCAACGACACGCATGTCGTCGACTATCTCGGCACGTACAGCCTCAGCCTGCTGGCCGGCAACGACACGCTGACGCTGGCCAGCGGCGCGACCATCGTGGCCCATCTGGACGACGGCAACGACCTCGTCACGATCGGCGCCGACGCCGGGCCCTACCGGGTTTACGGCGACAACGGCAGCGACACGTTCGACCTCTTCAGCGGCAACGGCTCGGTCAACGGCGGCTCCGGCAACAACGTCTTCAACATCCGCGGCGGCACCGGCCACGATTTGTCCGGCGGCGCGGAGATCGACACCTTCACCTTTTTCGCCAACGTCGAGGACATTCTCATCCGCGGCGGCAGCGGCAACGACGTCCTCAACGGCGGCAACCGGGTCATCACCGGCTCGCTCTACGGCGGCGCGGGCAGCGATTATTTCCTCGGTTTCACCACTTACGGCGCGGTCAGCCTCTACGGCGGGCTCGACAACGACATCTATCGGATCGCGGCCAACCATTCCGACGTTCGCATCGTCGAATATTACAACCAGGGCGATGACCTCATCCAGCTGCCCGGCGGCATGGATTATATCCTCCCGGCCAACGTCGAGAACCTCAACGTCGGCAATTTCGCGGGCAGCACCGGCGCCGATGCGGAGATCAGCGGCAACGGCCTCGCCAACCGCATTCTCGGCGGCGACAATGCCGAAACCGTGCTCGGCCGCGGCGGCGACGACGACCTGCGCGGCAACGGCGGCGACGACGTCCTCGACGGAAGCGCCGGCAACGACTCGCTCGACGGGGGAGCTGGCAATGACGAGCTGTATGGCGGGACCGGCAATGACGTCCTGAACGGACGGGCTGGTTACGATTACATGGCCGGCGGCAGCGGCGACGACATCTACTTCATCGGTTCTGCTTACGATCAGATCAGCGAACTTTACGACCGCGGCACCGACACTGTTAGAGTAAACATGTCGGGTTATGTTCTCCCCGATAATGTCGAAAACGCCATTCTCGTGCCGGTCTTCCCGTTTGATGGAATGATATTTTTCGGCAACGCGCTCGCCAACGAAATTACCGGGTCAGATCATTACGACTACATCCAGGGCGGCGGTGGCAACGATACAATCTATTTGGGCCTGGACTCCGATCAGGCGCTTGGCGGAGATGGCCGGGATACGATCTATGGCCAAGACGGCAACGACATACTTTGGGGAGAAAATGCCGGCGACACGCTGATCGGCGGCGCGGGAACCGATGCCCTCATCGGCGGCCTCTCGCCCGACATCCTGACTGGCGGCACAGGCTCGGACCAGTTCGTATTCGATCAGTACGATTCGGTGCCACCCGGCTACGATACGATAACCGACGGCGATCCTGACGGGGATGGCGGTCGCGACATCATCGATCTCAGAGGGATCGACGCCAATCTCAATGTAGCTGGCGACCAGGCATTCACCTGGTCCTTCTCTACACCGACCGCCTATTCCTTGTGGTACGGCGACAACAGCTTTGCGGACGGCGTGTACCTGCTCATCTACCTCGCCGACACCAATGGCGACACCACGCCGGACTTCGAACTGTATGTGTATTGCTCCGAAATTTTCGCGCTAAACCAGGACATCCTGCTTTGAACCCGCGCACGCCATGCGCTTGATCCGCCATGAAAAAATATGGCGAGACCTAACTTTCGATACTACGCCCGCGACGTCCCGGCGTTAAGTTCGCGGGGTCGGCTTGGCCGGGGGGCTGAGCTTCATCTGGGGGAAGGTACATGCCCACGTTCACCACCGGCAACGACACGCATGTCGTCGACTATCTGGGCACGTACAGCCTCAGCCTGCTGGCCGGCAACGACACGCTGACGCTGGCCAGCGGCGCGACCATCGTGGCTCATCTGGACGACGGCAACGACCTCGTCACGATCGGCGCCGACGCCGGGCCCTACCGGGTCTACGGCGACAATGGCAGCGACACGTTCGACCTCTTCAGCGGCAACGGCTCGGTCAACGGCGGCGCCGGCAACAACGTCTTCAACATCCGCGGCGGCACCGGCCACGATTTGTCCGGCGGCGCGGAGATCGACACCTTCACCTTTTTCGCCAACGTCGAGGACATCCTCATCCGCGGCGGCAGCGGCAACGACGTCCTCAACGGCGGCAACCGGGTCATCACCGGCTCGCTCTACGGCGGGGCGGGCAGCGATTATTTCCTCGGCTTCACCACTTACGGCGCGGTCACCCTCTACGGCGGGCTCGACAACGACATCTACCGCATCGCGGCCAACCATTCCGACGTTCGCATCGTCGAATATTACAACCAGGGCGATGACCTCATCCAGCTACCCGGCGGCATGGATTATATCCTCCCGGCCAACGTCGAGAACCTCAACGTCGGCAATTTCGCGGGCAGCACCGGCGCCGATGCGGAGATCAGCGGCAACGGCCTCGCCAACCGCATTCTCGGCGGCGACAATGCCGAAACCGTGCTCGGCCGCGGCGGCGACGACGACCTGCGCGGCAACGGCGGCGACGACGTCCTCGACGGAAGCGCCGGCAACGACTCGCTCGAAGGCGGGCTGGGCAGCGATACGTTGCTGGGCGGAACGGGCAACGACATCCTGAATGGCCAGGGCGGGCTCGATGTGATGATCGGCGGCACCGGCAACGACCTCTATTTCGTCGACGACTGGACGGAAACGGTTGTCGAATATGCCGGCCAGGGCACCGACACGATCCGCACCACGGTGACGGCGTTCGAACTGTCCGACACGGTCGAAAATCTCGTCTACACGGGGCTTTCCGACACGTTTCTCTACGGCAACCCGTTTGCCAATGTGATCACCGGTGGATCAGGCAACGACATGATCGAGTCCGGTGACGGGGCCGATACCGTTTCTGGAGGTGCTGGAGACGATTTGCTTATTGCGGGTTTCGCCGATGACGTCGTTTATGGCGGCGCCGACAATGACGAATTGCAGGGCAATACCGGTAACGACATCCTTGAAGGCGGTGCCGGTGTCGATCGCCTGATCGGCGGCATCGGCGGCGATACGCTGACCGGTGGCGGCGGGGCCGACACCTTTTATTTCGGAACGACCGAGGAAAGTCCCTTCTACGTCTTCGAAACCACCTATCGGCCCTATGACATCATCACCGACTTCCGGCCTGACGGGGCGGGAAGCGCGGACGTGATCAATATCGAACTGATTGACGCGAACATTAACGTGGCCGGCAACCAGGCATTCATGTTCAGCGGCAACACGGCCGACGCTTATTCGGTGTGGATCTCCAACTTTCAAACCAACGCCGACGGGACATACGATCTGACATTCCGCGCGGATGTGAATGGCGACACGACCGCGGAATTCGAACTGGTCGTCCATACCTTCGACGTTCCGGTGATGGGCATCGACTTCATTCTCTGACGGTCATCATTTGATGGGCGCCGCGCCGCCTGCTAATTTGGCGCGTTGGCGTTCGTTGGCAGTGGTTTGTGATGGGTGGGACAGTTTCAATTCTCGCGGTCCAGACCGCGCTGTTCGCGTGCCTCGCGGCAGGGTGCATCGCGGTCTATTTCGGCTTTCGGCGCGAAAGCGCGCTCGGCTGGCTTGCCGCGGCACTGTCGTTCGGGTTCGTCCAGATGCTGGCCTATCAGGCATGGCCCAGCGACCGGCTGGAAATTGCCTCCGGCTTCCTGCTCGCCGCGCCGGCCTTTTACTGCAACGCCCAGTGCCTGCGCCGCCTGTACGATCTTCCTGGTCCCAACCGGGCCCTGTGGGGCGCGGCGCTGTTCACCGGCGCTGCCGGCCTCGTCACGCTGGGGCTTGGCGCATCGCTGATCGCCGTCATGGCGCTGTTTCAGCTAACCATGGTGCTGGGCCTGGCCGACTGCCTGCGGATCCTCATTGCCGCCCGCGACGCGCATTGGCTGCGCCTGGTCTTGCTGGGCGGTTTCGCCGGGCTGGGCCTGATCTTCGTCGTCCGCGTCCCGTCCTGGCTCCTGCTGCTCCCGGCCGGGACCGGCTATGCCGATGCCCGTCATTCGATGCTCGACACGACCCTGCTCAGCGTTGGCGCCTTGCTCACCTGCATCATTACCGCCGCTTTCATCGCGCAGGTGGTCGGCAAGCATATCGGCCTGTTGCGCAACCGCTCGTCGCGGGACGGGCTGACCGGCCTGCTCAACCGCCGCTCGTTCATCGACGCCGCCTCGCGCACGGCGCGGCGCCCGGGCGCCATCGTCTATTGCGACATCGACCATTTTAAACAGGTCAACGACCGCTTCGGCCACGGCGTCGGCGACCGCGTGATTCAGGAACTTGCGCGCCTGCTCGACGATAGCGGGTTCGTCGCGGGCCGGCTTGGCGGGGAGGAATTCGCCTTGCTCATGCCGTCCGTCCCGGCGCTGCGCGCGAACCAGCTGATGGAAGACCTGCGCGAAGCGTTCAGCAATCTGCGCATCGACGGCGTCGACCCGCGCCACCGGCTGACCGCCAGTTTCGGCATCGCGACCTTCGACAGCGGCCACCGCCCGACCGAATATCTCGATCAGGCCGACCGCGCGCTTTACCTCGCCAAGAACAATGGCCGCGACCAAGTCGTCATGCTGCGCAGCGACAGCGGCCCGACGCTTGCCCGGATGCCGCTCGCCGCCACCGCCTGACAATTGCGCCCTCTCCCCGGCGCTGCTAGCCGCCGCGCATGATCCCGCGCTATTCCCGTCCCGAAATGGCGGCCATCTGGTCGCCCGAAAATCGCTATCGCATCTGGTGGCAGATCGAAGTCTTCGCCGCCGAGGCGATGGGCAAGATCGGCATGATCCCCGCCGATGACGCCGCGACCATCCGCAAGGCCTACGACGCCGACGTGCTGGGCGAGATCGACGTCCCCGCGATTGACGCGATCGAGGCGGTGACCAAGCATGACGTGATCGCCTTCCTGACCTGGGCGGGCGAGAAGCTAGGGCCGGAACGGCGCTGGCTCCATCAGGGCATGACCAGCTCCGACGTGCTCGACACTGCGCTCGCGGTCCAGTTGAAGCAGGCCGCCGATATCCTGCTCGCCGACCTCGACCGGCTGCTCGAAGTGCTTGAGCGCCGAGCCCGCGAACACAAGCGCACGCCGAATATCGGCCGCAGCCACGGCATCCATGCCGAACCGGTTACTTTCGGCCTGAAGCTGGCGCAGGCTTATGCCGAATTCGCCCGCAACCGCACGCGCCTGGCCGCGGCGCGCGAGGACATTGCCACCTGCGCCATCTCCGGCGCCGTCGGCACCTTTGCCAACGTGCCGCCCGCGGTCGAGGAGCATGTCGCCGCGGCGCTCGGCCTGACCCCCGAACCCGTGTCGACTCAGGTCATCCCGCGCGACCGTCACGCCATGTTCTTCGCCACCCTGGGCGTCGTCGCCTCGTCGATCGAGCGGCTGGCGACCGAAGTCCGCCACCTGCAGCGCACCGAGGTGCTGGAGGCGGAGGAATATTTCTCGCCCGGCCAAAAGGGCAGTTCGGCCATGCCACATAAGCGCAACCCGGTGCTGACCGAGAACCTCACCGGCCTTGCCCGAATGGTCCGCGGCTACGTCACCCCCGCGCTGGAAAATGTCGCCTTGTGGCATGAACGGGACATCTCCCACTCGTCGGTCGAACGCTACATCGGCCCCGACGCGACGATCACGCTCGATTTTGCCCTCGCTCGCCTGACCGGCGTCATCGACAAGCTGGTCGTTTACCCCGAGCGGATGATGAAGAACCTCGACCGCATGGGCGGGCTCGTACATTCGCAGCGCGTGCTGCTGGCCCTGACGCAGGCCGGCCTGTCGCGCGAGGACAGCTACGCTCTCGTTCAGCGCAATGCGATGAAGGTGTGGGAAAGCGATGGCCAGCTGTCGCTGCTCGACCTGCTCAAGCAGGATCCGGAGGTGACCGCGCGGCTTCCGGACGGCAAGCTCGAGGAATTGTTCGACCTCGATTACCATCTGCGGCGCGTGGACGACATCTTCGGCCGGGTATTCGGCCGCGAATGACGCCGCGGCAGGCGCTCAAGGCTGCGACCGACGATGTCCACCACTTGCTCGACACGATGCTGTCGGGCCTGACCCTGTCCAACCCCGCCGATTACCGCCGCTTCCTGCTGATCCAGGCGCGGGTGGTGCCGCCGCTGGAACGGGCGCTCGACGCCTTCGGCATGGCGGACCATGTGCCGGGCTGGGCGGAACACCGCCGGGCCGGCCTGCTGCAACAGGATCTCGCCCAGCTTGGCGAACCGATGCCGGCCGAAGTCCGGATCGACCCGTTCGAGACGCTGGGGCAGGCCCTTGGCGCGGCCTATGTGCTCGAAGGCTCGCGGCTGGGGGGCCGAATCCTCGAACGAAACGTTGGGCCTGAAATGCCCACGACTTTCCTCCATCCCAAAGAGCAGAAAGCAGCGTGGCCGGCGTTGGTTGATACGATCGACACCGGCCTTTATGCGGACGGCTTGGAAGAGGCGAAAAGCGCCGCCCGCCAATGCTTTGTGGCGTTTCTGGGTGTGGCACGAGAAGCGGGACTGCAATGAACGACCAGGATTTTTCCGACCTCGCCGTCGATCTTACCAACTGCGATCGCGAACCGATCCACCAGCTTGGCGCGATCCAGCCGATCGGCTTCCTCATCGCCATGACGTCCGACTGGCAGATTTCCAACACGTCGGAAAATATCGCCGAATTCCTCGATCTTCCGCATGACAATATGATCGGGCGGCCGGCCACCGACATCCTCAGCAAGGCGGCGATCCACACGCTGCGCAACCGGCTGGCGCTGCTGCGCAGCCCGGACGCGGTGGAACGGGTCTTCCGCCTCGCGCTGCAGGACCACGGCCGCGCCTTCGACGTCGCCATCCATACCATTGGCGCGCGCATCATCCTCGAAGGCGAACCGAGCACCGAAGACGATTATGGCGACGCCACCGGCACGGTGCGCGGAATGATCGCCCGGCTCGAGCAGCGCGAGGACATGAAGGCCTTTTTCGACGAGGGCGCCCGTCAGGTTCGCGCGCTGACCGGTTTCGACCGGGTCATGGTCTATCGTTTTTCCGCGGACGGTTCGGGCGAAGTGGTGGCCGAGCGCGCCAAGAGCGGCATCGGTAGCTTCCTGGGCCTGCATTACCCGGCCAGCGACATCCCCAGGCAGGCCCGCGAACTGTACAAGCGCAACCTGCTGCGGGTGATCACCGACATCGAATCCACGCCGGTGCGCATCGTCCCGCCGACCGACGAACAGGGCAAGCCGGTCGACCTGTCGCTGTCCGTGCTGCGCTCGGTCTCGCCGATCCACATCGAATATCTGCGCAACATGGGCGTGCGCGCGTCGATGTCGATTTCGATCGTCGTCGAGGGCGAACTGTGGGGGCTCATCGCCTGCCACCATTATTCCCCGCGCTGCCCCAGCTTCGAACGGCGCTCGGTCGCCGAACTGTTCGCGCAGATGTTCGCGATGCGCATCGAATCGCGCGAACGCCGCGAAGTGGTCGAATACGAACGCCGCGCGCGCGACATTTCCGACCAGCTGCTGGGCGCGGTCGCGTCGGACGAAACGCTGCTCAACGACCCCGACTGGCTGTCGTCGATCCTGACCAGCGCGATCCCTGCCGACGGCGTGGGCGTGTGGATCAACGGCAATTACGCGTTCAGCGGGCTGACTCCCAACACCGGCGAGTTCGCCCGCATCATCCAGGCGTTGAACGCGACCGCCGCCGGGCGCGTCTATGCCACCGACCGGATCAGCGAACTGCTGCCCAGCGCCGCCGACCATGCGCGCAACGCCGCGGGCATGCTGGCCATCCCCATTTCCCGCACGCCGCGCGACTATGTCGTGCTGTTCCGCGCCGAACTCGAACGCTCGGTCCGCTGGGCGGGCGATCCGTACAAGCCGGCGACCTACGGCCCCAACGGGCCACGCCTGTCCCCGCGCCAGAGCTTCGAGGAGTGGAAGGAAACGGTGGTCGGCCGCTCGGTCCCCTTCACCGCGTCCGAAAAGCGCGTCGCCGAGACCTTGCGCGCAACCCTGATCGAAGTCGTGCTGCGCCTGTCCGACGAAGCCAGCGCGGAGCGCAAGGAGGCGAACAGCCGGCAGGAATTGCTGATCGCCGAGCTTAACCACCGGGTCCGCAACATCCTCTCGCTGATTCGCGGTCTCATCCGCCAGTCGAAACCCGCCGACGGGACCTCGATCGAGGAATTCGTGTCTCTGATCGACGGCCGCGTCCATGCGCTGGCCCGCGCGCACAACCAGATTACTGACGACCATTGGGGCCCGGCTCCGGTCAAGAGCCTGATCGAGGCCGAGGCCGCCGCCTTCCTCGCCACGCGCCGCGACCGCCTGCACATCAAGGGTCCGGCCGCGCTGCTTAACCCGCAGGCCTATTCGACGCTTGCCTTGGTCGTGCACGAACTGGTCACCAACTCGGTCAAATACGGCAGCCTGTCGTCCGAAAAGGGCAGCGTCGTGGTCGAGTGGGACACGCGCAACAGCGGCGAGCTGGAACTGTGCTGGCGCGAACGGGACGGGCCGCCGGTGCACCAGCCCAACCGCAAGGGCTTCGGCACGACGATCATCGAACATAGCGTGCCTTACGATCTCGGCGGGACGGCCAAGATCGATTACGCGCCGGACGGCTTTCGCGCCGACTTCGTCATCCCGGCCAAGCATGTCATCCAGGCGAGCGACACGCGGGGGACCAAGATCGACCTGCCGCAGGCGGATACGCAGGAAAGCAAGCCGTCGGGCGAGCTGCTGCGCGGCCGCAAGGTGCTGCTGGTCGAAGACAGCCTGATCATCGCGCTCGACGCCGAAGACTTGCTGACGCGGCTCGGTGCGGACAAGGTGACGACGGAGGCCAATGTCGCCGACGCGATCGCCGCGATCGAAACCGACCAGCCCGACCTCGCCATCCTCGACATCAACCTTGGCGACCATGAAAGCGTGCCGATCGCCGACCGGTTGTCTGCGCTGGGGATCACTTACATGTTCGCCACCGGTTACGGCGAACAAAGCCAGCTGCCGCCCGAACATCGCGCGAAGCTGGTGCTGCAAAAGCCCTATACGCTGGCGTCGCTGTCGCGGCGGCTGGACGAGTTACTGCAGTGCGAAAGCGCGGAGCAGGAACAGGTAACGTCCGCTTCCTGACCTCCGCCGCGGGCGGCTCAGGCGCCCAGCATATCCTTGACCCGCCCGAAAAAGCCTTTCGCTGCGGGGCATTCGTCGCCCGTTTCGGTCTCGCGGAATTCGGCCAGCAATTTCTTCTGCGCCTTGCTCAGCCTGGTCGGCGTCTCGACCAGGATGCGCGCGACCAGATCGCCGCGGCCGCGGCCGTTGAGCACGCTCATGCCGCTACCGCGCTGGCGCAGCTGTTCGCCCGACTGGATGCCCGCCGGGACCTTGATCTCGATCCGCTCGCCGTCGAGCCCCGGCAGGTCGATCGTCCCGCCCAGCGCCGCGGTGGTGAAGGTGACCGGGCAATCGGCGACCAGGGTCGTGCCCTCGCGCGCGAACACCGGGTGCCGCTTCATGTGCACGAAGATGTACAGGTCGCCGTTGGGGCCGTTGCGCAAGCCCGCTTCGCCTTCGCCGGCCACGCGGATGCGCGTGCCTTCGTCGACGCCCGGCGGAATCTTGACCGTCAGCTTGCGTTTGTTGAGCGCGCGCCCCTCGCCTTCGCAGGCGCGACACGGATCGGCGATTACCTGCCCGCTACCGCGGCAGGTTGGACAACCGCGCTCGACCACGAAAAAGCCCTGCTGCGCGCGGACCCGGCCGGCGCCGTTACAAGTGGTGCAGGTGTTGGCGCAATTCTCGCTGCTGGTACAACCGCTCCCTTCGCAGGTCGCGCAACTGGCCAGCGCATCGGTGGTGATCGTCGCTTCCTTGCCCGCGAACGCTTCTTCCAGCGTCAGTTCAAGGTCGTAGCGAAGGTCTGCGCCGCGCGCGGGATTGGCGCGCTGGCCGCCCTGGCGATCCATGAAATCGCCGAAGATCGATGAAAAGATGTCGGAAAAGTCGTTGAAGCCGGCCGATCCGAACGGGTCCTGGCCGCCGCCGTTCTGGAACGCGGCCTTGCCGAAGCGGTCGTAGGCGGCGCGCTTCTGCGGATCGCGCAGGCAGTCATAGGCCTCGCTGATCGCCTTGAACTTGGCTTCCTGCTGCTGGCACCCGCCGTGACGGTCGGGATGGCATTCCATCGCCAGCTTGCGATAGGCGGCCTTGATGGTGTGCGGGTCCGCGCCGCGGGATACGCCCAGCAGCTCGTAATAATCCTGCTCCATCATTCACCCCCGGTCCGAAGACTGGGTGCCGGCGTGGATAGCCGGCACCGTCTTAAGCCTTCTTGTCTTCGTCGCCGTCCACTTCGGAGAATTCGGCGTCGACCACCTCTTCCTCCTGCTGCGGCGGCGCGTCGGACGCACCGGCGTCGGCGCCGGCGGAAGCGGTTTCGCTTTCCGCCTGCTGCGCCTTGTACATCGCTTCGCCGAGCTTCATCGCCGACTGCGTCAGCGCATTGGTCTTCTCGGTCATCTGGTCGGCATCGCCGCTTTCGACCGCCGTCTTGGCGTCCGCGATCGCGGTCTCGATCTCCGACTTCACCGAAGCGTCGACCTTGTCGCCATGCTCGGCCAGCTGCCGCTCGGTCGTGTGGATGAGGCTTTCGGCGTTGTTCTTCGCCTCGGCGCCGGCACGCCGCTTCTTGTCCTCTTCCGCGAACTGCTCGGCTTCCTTGACCATCTTCTCGATGTCGTCGTCGTTAAGGCCGCCCGACGCCTGGATGCGGATCTGCTGTTCCTTGCCGGTGCCCTTGTCCTTGGCGGACACGTTGACGATGCCGTTGGCGTCGATGTCGAAGGTGACCTCGATCTGCGGCACGCCGCGCGGCGCCGGCGGGATGCCGACCAGGTCGAACTGGCCCAGCACCTTGTTGTCGGCGGCCATTTCGCGTTCGCCCTGGAAGACGCGGATGGTCACCGCGCTCTGATTGTCGTCGGCGGTCGAAAAGACCTGGCTGCGCTTCGTCGGGATGGTCGTGTTGCGGTCGATCATCCGGGTGAAGACGCCGCCAAGCGTCTCGATGCCAAGGCTGAGCGGGGTGACGTCGAGCAGCAGAACGTCCTTGACGTCGCCCTGCAGAACGCCGGCCTGGATCGCGGCGCCCATGGCGACGACTTCGTCCGGATTGACGCCCGTGTGCGGGTCCTTGCCGAAGAATTCCTTCACCACTTCGCGCACGCGCGGCATGCGGGTCATGCCGCCGACGAGGACGACGTCGTCGATGCCCTTGGCGTCGATGCCGGCGTCCTTGAGCGCCTTCTTGCACGGCTCAATGGTCCGCGCGATCAGGTCGTTGACCAGCTTTTCAAGGTCGGCGCGGGTCAGCGTCTCGACCAGGTGAAGCGGGGTCGTCTGGCCGCCTTCCATGCGGGCGGTGATGAACGGCTGGTTGATCTCGGTGGTCGAGGCGGAAGACAGCTCGATCTTTGCCTTTTCGGCGGCTTCCTTGAGCCGCTGCAGCGCAAGGCGGTCCTTGCGCAGGTCGATGCCTTCCTTCTGCTGGAACTTGTCGGCCAGATATTCGACGATCTTGGCGTCGAAGTCCTCGCCGCCAAGGAAGGTGTCGCCGTTGGTCGACTTCACTTCGAACACGCCGTCGCCGATCTCGAGGATCGACACGTCAAACGTGCCGCCGCCAAGGTCGTAAACCGCGATCGTCTTGCCGTCGTTCTTGTCGAGGCCGTAGGCAAGCGCTGCCGCCGTCGGCTCGTTGATGATGCGCAGCACTTCGAGGCCGGCGATCTGGCCGGCGTCCTTGGTCGCCTGGCGCTGCGCGTCGTTGAAGTAGGCCGGGACGGTGATCACCGCCTGGGTGACGGTTTCGCCAAGATAGGCCTCGGCGGTTTCCTTCATCTTCTGCAGGATGAAAGCGGAAATCTGCGACGGCGAATAATCCTTGCCGCCCGCCTTGACCCACGCGTCGCCATTCTGGCCCCTGACGATCTCATAGGGGACCAGCTCGGTGTCCTTCTTGGTGATCGGGTCGTCGAACCGGCGGCCGATCAGGCGCTTCACCGCGAACACGGTATTGTCGGGATTGGTGACTGCCTGGCGCTTGGCCGGCTGGCCGACGAGGCGCTCGCCGTCCTTGGTGAACGCGACGACCGACGGGGTCGTGCGCGCGCCTTCGCTATTCTCGATGACCTTGGGCTTGCCGCCTTCCATCACGGCGACGCAGCTGTTGGTCGTGCCCAAGTCGATACCGATGACTTTTGCCATATCTTCCCTCTTACATGCCCCAGTCCCGTAATTGCTCGGAAGCAGCCGGGACGAACGTTTCGCAAGGGGATATAGGTGGCGTTAAACCGGCTACAAGGCGTTGCTGGACCGCCTTAGTACATCGCCATCCCGCCGTTCACGTGCAGCGTCTGGCCGGTCATGTAGCCGGCTTCGCGGCTGGCCAGGTAGACGCAGGCCGCGCCGATATCGTCGCCGCTGCCCATCTGGCCCATCGGGATGCGCGCCAATATGCCATCGCGCTGCTGGTCGTTCAGCGCATCGGTCATGGCCGAGGTCATGAAGCCCGGCGCGATGCAATTGGCGGTAACGCCGCGGCTGGCCAGTTCCTGCGCCACCGACTTGGTCAGGCCGATCAGCCCGGCCTTGGACGCGACGTAATTGGCCTGCCCCGGATTGCCGGTCACGCCGACCACCGACGTCACCGAGATGATGCGCCCGAAGCGCGCCTTCATCATCGGCTTGGCCGCCGCGCGGATCAGCCGGAACGCGGCCTCGAGGTTGATGCTGATGACCTCCGCGAACTCCTCGTCCTTCATCCGCATCAGCAGATTGTCGCGGGTGACCCCGGCGTTGTTGACGAGGATGTCGAGCTTGCCCAGCGCTTCCACCGCCTGCGGCACCAGCTGGTCGACCGCGGCGCCGTCCGACAGGTTGCATGGCAGCGCGACATGATCGCCGCCAAGCTCACCCTTGAACGCGTCGAGCTTCCCCGCGTTGCTGCCCGACAGCGCCAGCCGCGCGCCCTGCGCCGACAAGGCCCTGGCGATCGCGCTGCCGAGCCCGCCGGACGCACCGGTCACCAACGCGGTCATCCCGCTCAAATCGAACATCATGCAATCTCCTTCGCGAGCGCTTCCACGTCTTTGATCGTGACCACGCTCGTCACCTTCACGTCCGGCACGATGCGCGTGACCATCGGCCCCAGCACCTTGCCGCCCAATTCGACGAATTCCGTCACGCCCGCCTCGGCCATGTTGGCCACGCTCTCGCGCCAGCGGACCATGCCGGTGACCTGCTCGACCAGGTAATTGCGGATGCGGTCGGGGTCGCTTTCAGCCTGCGCGGTGACATTGGCGTACAGCGGCACCGCCGGCTCCTCGACCAGTTCGTAGCTGAGCGCGTCGCGCATCGCCTCGGCGGCCGGTTGCATCAGCGGACAATGGAACGGTGCCGATACCGGCAACAGCAACGCGCGCTTGGCGCCCATTTCCTTGGCCAGTCCCACCGCGCGGTCGATCGCCGCCTTGGCTCCGCTGATCACCACTTGCGTCGGGTCGTTGTCGTTGGCGACCGTGCATACTTCGCCCTGTGCGGCCGCTTCGGCGATCCGTCGCGCCGTCGCCAGGTCCGCGCCAAGCAGCGCGGCCATCGCGCCCTCGCCAACCGGCACTGCCGCCTGCATCGCCTGCCCGCGCAGCTTGAGCAGCTTGGCGGTGGTTGCAAGGTCGAACGATCCCGCAGCGCACAAGGCGGAATATTCGCCCAGGCTGTGCCCGGCGACGAAGTCCGCCGCCTTGGCCAGGTCGACGCCGCCTTCGCGGGTCAGTGCGCGGAACACGGCGATGGCATGGGCCATGATCGCCGGCTGCGCATTTTCGGTCAGCTTCAGCTCGTCGTTCGGGCCGTCCTTCATCAGCCGGAACAGGTTCTGGCCAAGCGCTTCGTCGACTTCGCCGAAGACGTCGCGGGCGGCGCCGCTGGCCTCGGCCAGCGCCGCGCCCATGCCGACCGACTGGCTGCCCTGCCCCGGGAAAAGAAATGCGCGCATGAAGTCCCCTGTTCGTATAGCGTGGCGCGGGGACTAGGCCGCGGGGGACCGCCTTGCCAAGCCTCAATGGGGGGAATTGCATGTCCGACACGCCGCCTGCGCACGCACACCAGCCGACTGACACCCCGCCGCGCCGCGGGCTCGGACCGTGGATGAGCATGGCGATGGTCGTCGGCACCCTGATCGGATCGGGCATCTTCCTGATGCCCGCCGTGCTCGCGCCCTACGGTCCCAACATCCCGTTCGCGTGGATGATCTCGATCGGCGGCACCTTCTGCATCGCTTACTGCCTGGCGCAACTGGCCCGGCGCATCCCCGGCGGCCCGGTCGCCTACATGACCAGCGCCTTCGGCGAATTCCCCGCCTATTTCGCCGTGTGGAGCTACATCATCACCATCTGGGCGGGCATCGCTGCCGTCGCACTCGCGATGGCCGGCGCCTTGTCCTACGTCTTTCCCGCGACCGGCACGTCGGGCGGTATCTTTGTCCTGTCGGCCGGGTCGGTGCTGCTGCTTGCCGCGCTCAACCTGATCGGCGTGCGCACCGCCGGGCGGGTGCAGGTCATCGCGACTCTGATCAAGATCATCCCGCTGGCGCTGGTCATCCTGTTCGTCGCCGGCAATGTCGGGACGGGCGAGCCGCTGCAGCCGCTGGCCGCGACCCCGATCACCGGCGCAGGTATCATCGGCGCCGCGTCCCTGACCCTGTTCTCGCTGACCGGTTTCGAAGTCGGCGCGATCACCGCGCCGGTCACCGAAAATGCTGAGCGCAACATTCCGCGCGCGCAGATCTGGGGCGTGGCCTTCACCGGCCTGCTCTACCTCGCCGCGACGATGGCGGTGCTTTGGGTCCTGCCCAGCGAAGTGGTCGCGCAAAGCAAGGCGCCGTTCGCCGATGCCATCACCCCGGTACTGGGACCGATCGCCGGCGTGCTGGTGGCGATCATCGTCGCGATCAGCGCGTTCGGCGCCAACAATGCGCTGATGCTCGGCGGCGCGGAAATCCTCCATTCCATCGCCAAGCAGGGCGACCTGCCCCCGGCTTTCGCGCGCTTGCGTCCTAACGGTGTTCCGGCGGCCGCGATCATCGCCTCGACGGTCGTGTCCATCACCCTGCTGGCGGTCAGCAGCGCGCCCAGCTTCGTCGAAATCTACGCCTTCGTGTCGCTGGTCTCGGCGATCGGCGCGCTCCTGCTCTACGCGCTCTGTTCTGCAGCGGCGATCAAGCTCAAGCGCACCGGCGGCGGGCTCGGCACGATGCTTGCCGTCATCGCCATCGTCTATGCGATCGCGATGTTCTTCGGCGCCGGGTGGAAAGCGACCAGCTGGGGCATCGCCCTGGCGCTGACCGGCATCCCCATTCGCTGGATCAGCCGGCGGCTGTGGCCCATCCCGCCGGCGGCGGACGGTCGAGCCGCGCCTGCGGAACCAGCTGCCTGAGCTTTCGCGCAAAGCTGCGCAGGCACACTTCGCTGGTACCCAGCGGTCCCGCTTCATAATTGGCCGATTGCATGCCGTCCTGCACGCGCTGGATCAGTTCGGTATCCTCGGCATTCACGCGGCGGTTGATGCGCCAGTTCAAGAACCGCGCCGCGCGCATTTCGCGGCGGTCGTCGGGCAGCGCATAGCTGATCTCGCGGATCACCGTTTCCGTCGCGCTGACCGGCAGGAACTGCATGAAATCGACCTGGTCGGGATAGATGTCGAAAGCGACGTTGGGGAACAGCTTGTAATAAAGCCACTTGCGCCGGTGACTGGCCGGCAGGTGCACCGCGTCGGGCAGCATTGCCTGATAGGCGCGTTCCGACGGATTGGCCGACGGCGTTTCAACCAATTCGCCTTCCATCCGGTCGACCCATTCCTGCGCCTCGATCCGGTAATTGCGGCCGAACAGGCGGGTCAGCCCGGGATGGCCGACCGGAATGTGCAGGTGGTCTGAATAATTGTCGGCGATGGTTTTCCAGTTGAGCGGCCGGGGGCGCAGTGTCACCCGGCCCATCACGCGCAGTTCCTCGAACCGGTACGGCGCGACCTCGTCCTCATATGGCGCCATCATTGTCGCGACCGTCGGCGCGCCCGGCTCGATCGTCACGAACAGGAAACCGCGCCAGCTTTCCAGCGCCACCGGCTTCAGCCCCAGCCGGTCGGTTTCCAGCCCCGGATATTCATGCCGATGCGGCACGCCGACCAGCCGCCCGTCGCGCGCATAGCTCCACGCATGATAGGGACAGGTCAGCACCCGCGCGCAGCCGCCGGTTCCGTCGACCAGCCGCGATCCGCGGTGGCGGCAAACGTTGGCAAAGGCGCGCACCCTGCCGTCGTCGCCGCGGATGACGATGATGCTTTCGCCCAGATAGTCGATGCTGCGCCACTCGCCCGGCGCGGCAATCTCGCTTTCGTGGCACACCACCTGCGGCGCGGCGCGCAGGAACGCCGCCTGCTCCGCGACGAAAAACTCGGGATCGTGATACAGCCAGCCGGGTAGGCTCATGCCGTCCAGCGGGTCGGGCCGGTCCACGACCGATCGAAGCAAGGTAGCCATGGCGGCAAATTAGCGCAGTCGCGCGCCGCCAGCCACCTCATTCATCACGCGCTCACCCGTGCCGCGCGAAATCCGCCCGGATGCACAGAGCGACCAGATATGCGGCGCTGGCCGCGCTTGCCGCGTCGGCGTGCGGGGCCGCCGCGCAAACCGTGCCGCGCGGCGCGACCATCGGGCCAGGCGGCTTCGCGACCATCCTCGACGCGCCGCCCGCGCCGGTCGTGCCGGCCGCCGCCGACGCGCCCGCCCCCGCGACCCCCGACCAGCGCGCGGCGGAGGACCGGTTTCGCCGCGCCGGCGAGTTCCAGAACCGGGTGATGGAAGAAGCGCAGGCCCTGCACCGCACGCTCGACCGGCGCGAAAAAGGCAATTTCGTCGATCTTTATTTCGAGAACGAGGGCGATCCCCACGTCGTCTTTCGGTTCCTGCGCGATCCGGAAAGGACGCTCGCCAGACATACGTCCAACCCCGACTTCCGCGCCGCCCGCGCGCAATATGCAGAAAGCGAATTGCGCGCCGTGCTCGACGCCATGATGACCGCCTTCGCTGCCGACCGGGTGATTGAAGGCGGCGGCACCGGCAACAAGGAAAACCGGGTCGTCCTTGACCTGCTGGTGCGCGAAGCCGAGTTCCGCGACCTTGCCGCGCGCAAGGGGATCGCCATCCCCGACAGCGTCGTCCTGCGGTCCCGTTTCGAAGGCACGACCGCCGCCGCCGCCAACTGGCCCCTGCCCGCTTACCTCGCCCAGCTGGTTCGCGCCTTTCCGCGCAGCGACCGCCCCGTCGGGATCGTGCATGCGATCGACAGCCGGGTCCGGATCGCGCTGGTCGACGGCTGCTTCCGCTCGCCCGATCATGGCAACGCGCTGGTCCAGTTGCCGATGGGTGCCAGCCTATTCATCGACCGCGACGGCTATCTTGCGTTCGGCAGCGCCGAAGTCCCCGGCGCGCGCGTCGGCGAGGCCGTCGTTTCGCCCGGCTCGGTCGCCGACGTCACCGCGCCGGAACTTGCAGGACCGATCAACGCAGCGTGCGGCCCCGGCCGGATCATCGCCGTCAACGCGCTGCGGAGCGCCGCGGCCGATGGGGTCCGGCAACGCCTGACGACCAACGCCAACGCGCTGCGCGAGCTAAAAGAGAGCTATGGCCTTACCCACGCCCAGGCGGTCCGCGCGCTGGAATCCTGCAAGGCCGCGGCAGGCGCCGGCACCTGCCTGCCATCTCCGCCCCCGCCAGTCGCGCGCGAGGAAGATTGCCCGCCCGGTACCAGCCTCAGCTTCGGCCTGTGCCGCACGCCCGAGGGCTATATCCGCCCCTTGCCCCGCTGGCTGGAGCCTTTTGCCGGCCGCTGACCCGCGCCCGGCTTGCCTTTCGGGCCATATTTCGTCATAGGCGCCGGCGATGGGGTGCAGGCTTCGCTTGTGCCCCAGTTGCATTTTTGAACGACAGCCGGAGGGGCGTCGCATTGGGCGGCGTCAGCGATCGGCCAACATAGAGATAAAAGCATGCCGCTTTACGAGCATGTTTTCCTCGCGCGTCAGGACCTAGCCCAGGCCCAGGTGGACACGCTCGCGGAAAACGCCACCAAGATTCTCACCGAAAATGGCGGAAAGGTCGTCAAGACCGAGACCTGGGGCCTCAAGTCCCTGGCCTACAAGATCGCCAAGAACCGCAAGGCGCATTTCGTGATGCTCGACGTCGACGCCCCGGCGCCGGCGATCGCCGAGCTCGAGCGCCAGACCAACATCAACGAAGACGTCATCCGCTTCATGACGATCCGCGTGGACGAGCATGAAAACGGCCCGTCGGCGATGATGAAGCGCGGCGACCGCGACCGCGATCGCGATCGCGATCGTGACCGCGGCCCCCGTGGCGGCGGACGTGGACGCGACGAGGACGGAGAATAAATCATGGCCCGAGCATTTTTCCGCCGCCGCAAGTCCTGCCCCTTTTCCGGCAAGGACGCCCCGCGCATCGATTACAAGGACGTCCGCCTGCTCCAGGGGTTCATCTCCGAGCGTGGCAAGATCGTCCCCAGCCGCATCACCGCGGTGTCCTCCAAGAAGCAGCGCGAGCTGGCCAAGGCGATCAAGCGCGCCCGCCACATCGGCCTGCTTCCCTACATCGTTAAGTAAGGAGCACAGACCATGGACGTGATCCTGCTTGAACGGGTCGAGAAGCTCGGCGGCATCGGCGATGTCGTCACCGTCAAGAACGGCTTCGCCCGCAACTACCTGCTGCCGAACAAGAAGGCCCTGCGCGCCAACGAGGCGAACAAGAAGGTCTTCGAAGCCAACCGCGCGAAGATCGAGTCCGACAACGCCGAAAAGCGCACCGAGGCCGAGAAGGACGCCAAGTCCGTCGACGGCAAGACGGTGCAGCTAATCCGCCAGGCGTCGAACACCGGTCAGCTGTACGGTTCGGTTTCGGCCCGCGACATCGTCGAGGCGCTGGACGGCGAAGGCGCCAAGGTGACCAAGAGCCAGATCAACCTCGCGCGTCCGATCAAGGCGATCGGCATGCACGACGTGAAGGTCGCGCTGCATCCGGAAGTGTCGGTGACGGTGCACGTCAACGTCGCCCGCTCGCCGGAAGAAGCCGAACTGCAGGCGCAGGGCATCGACGTCATCGCCCAGATGTTCGAGGAACAGGCCGCGCCGCTGGCCGCCGAGACCATCCAGGCCGAAAACGACGCCGAGGCCGCTGAAGCCGCCGAAGCCGAAGCCGCCAAGGCCAAGGCCGCCCGCGACGCCGAAAAGGCCGCTGCGGACGCCGCCGCCGAAGCGGAAGCGGAGGCCGAGCCGGCCGAGGAAACCGCCGACGACGCGGCCGCCACGGACGACAGCGCGGACGACGCCGAAGACAAGTAAGCGTTTCACGACGCGACGCGAGAGGGGCTGCCGGTCATCCGACCGGCGGCCCTTTTTCTTTCCGTTCGTCGCAAAATCTTCGTTCGCGCTTCGGTTCGTCGATTTCCTCTCCCCGCCGCCGGAACGCTGCCAAGCGCGCTGGTGTTGAGCCGATTGACGCGGGGCGAGTTTAGGAGACGGGAAAAATGTCCGACATCAACAACCAGAACGAAGAGCAATCGCAGGGCCAGAACAGCCAGTTCGGCAAGGACCAGCAGCAGTCCGCGACGGGCCAGCAGAACCAGCAGCCGGAAACCGGCCAGCAGGGTCAGTCCGGGCAGCAGGGCGAGACCAGCGAATGGACGCCCAAGACGGACACCCAGTCGGGCGAACAGTCCGAAACCGGCCAGCAGGGCGACACTGCCTTGTCGCAGCGTACGGATGAGCAGGGTTCGACCGGCACCGACCAGTCGTCCACCGACGCCCAGTCCGGCGAAGGCTTTGTCGGCTCGAAGGGCGAGGAATCCGGCGAGTACCTCCAGGACTCGACCCAGCACGCCGGCTTCTCGCGCACCGACGAGACCGCCCAGGACGGCTCGGGCCCGGAAGGCTCCAGCGAACGTACTGCCAATAAGGAAAGCGATATCGAAGGCAGCAGCAACAGCTAAGCCGTCGACGCTTTTCCGGCGCCGCGTCCCCTTTACCCCGGGACGCGGCGCCCTTTTTTTATGCGCCGCGCACCCGCGTCAGGAACGCCGCTTCCTTTTCGTACCACGGACGGAAACTCGGCCGGTCGAGGATGCGGTCGGCAAAGGCCATGGTCTTGCCCCACCGCTGCCGATCGGGATCGATCCCCAGGTGGCGCAAATTCGCGAACGGGCTCGCCACGGCGATATCGGCGAGGGTGAGGCTGTCGCCGACCAGGAAGCCGTCAGCCTCTGGCGCCACGCTCTCGATATAATCCAGCACCCGCGGCAGCTCGTCGCGCTCGGCCGCATCGGCAACCGCCGAATCGCCGTCGCGCTTCATGAACATCGGCGCGACGATGCGGTTGAAGAACATCTTCGCCCCGCAGGCCGCGAAGATGGTGTCGGCGAATTCGTCGAACCAGATGCACCTGCCGCGCAACTCCGGGTCGTCCGGGATCAGCGGCGGGTCGGGGTGCTTGGCCTCGAGATAGTGGATGATCGCGCTGCTGTCGGACAGGTGGAACTCGCCGTCGGTGAAGGCCGGGATCTTGCCGAACGGGCTCGCCTTGCGGAAATCCGGATCGGGATCGCCCAGGCCGATCGGTTTCACGTCCAGTGCGACGCCCTTCTCGCCCGCAAACGCAATCACCTTGCGCACGAACGGCGACATCGAAGAGCCGAACAATATCACGCTGAAATGCCTCCATCCCGTCTGAGGAAGCGTATCTGCGCCCATGCCCACGGCGGCACAAGCATCAGCGAATGCGATAATGGTCGGCGACCCGGTCGAGCGCGATGGTCAGTACCAGCTTGCCCGCCCGCGCCGGCCAGCCGAGCGCGGTTTCGGCATCGCGCATGCCCTCGCCCGCGCAGACGACCCGCCACAGTATGTCGGACAGGCCTGGCCCCGCCGCCGCCAGCGCCGCGTCGAAGCGCCGCCGGGCATCGACTTGCCCGGCCAGCAGGTCGCGCGGGCCCGACGACCCGCCCCGCTGCCGGCCGATCGGCGCAGCGTCCCAATGCATCGTCACGTTGGGCGCCAGCCCGCCGCGCTCCCAATCCCGGCGCAACTGTTCGCCCGCGTCGAACTGGCGCCGGCTGACCAGCCCGCGTGAAAGCAGCCAGCCGAGCGGCGATTCCGCGCCATTGACGGTTACCGACCGAACCGCCTTGCAGGCCCGCCCGCGGACTGTCTCGCCTTCGCGGCCGATTGCCTGCTCCCGCAGCAGCCGATTGTCCTTCGATGTGGTCATCATGCCTCCGTTCGCCGCGTTCCCGAGTCGCGCACTATTGGCAATTATATACTTTACTTAGCAGTCCGTGTCTGCCATACGATCAGCACAGACAGGAAAGCTAACCATGAACGTCAATATCACCGACCCGATCTTCCACTCCGAAGAGAAAGCGGAAGCGCACATCTTCAATTCGCGCTGGCCGGACGGTGAGCCGATCTGCCCCCATTCCGGTTCCACAAAGGTTCGTCGCATGGGCGGCAAAACCCAAGCTGGTATGTTCCTCTGCAACGACTGCCGCGACAAGTTCACCGTGCGTACCGGAACGGTTATGGAGCGCTCGCATGTGCCTCTCCATAAGTGGTTGCTGGCAACGCACCTGATGGCCGCGTCCAAGAAAGGCATGAGCGCCGCACAAATGGGCCGCATGCTCGGCGTGACCTACAAAACCGCGTGGTTCCTTTGCCATCGCATCCGCGAAGCAATGGATGAAGCTAACGGCACCGGCCCGCTCGGCGGACCCGACAAAGTGATCGAAAGCGACGAAGCCTATGTCGGCGGCTTCAAGAAGAAGCGCCTGTCCGGCAAGGTCGCGCCGAAGAAGAAAGTCGTTACCCTCGTCGAGCGCGGCGGTCGCGCCCGTTCGTTCCACGTTACGCACGTCAACTTCTCAATCGTCCGCAACGCGCTCGTTACCAACGCGCATCGTTCGTCGCATCTGCGTACGGATGATGCGCGCTTCTACAACACCATCGGGCGTGAGTTCGCCAGCCACGAAACCACGTTGCACAGCAACCGTGAGTTTTCACGCGGCAACGGCAACCACAGCAACACTGCCGAGAACTTCTTTTCTATCCTCAAGCGTGGCGTGATCGGCACCTACCATCACTGGTCGTTGCAGCACATTCACCGCTACCTTGCAGAGTTCGATCTTCGCTACTCGACCAAAGATGCGACCGACACCGATCGCGCAGCTGCCATCCTCAAGGGAATGGAAGGCCGTCGCCTGACCTATCGGCGGACTGGTTTGCTCACCGCCTAAGTACTTTGCCGTGCGCCGCTGGATCGGGACGCCGCGCGAACGCTGGACTCGCAGTTAAGGCGGGTTCAGCTTCCCGGCGCCGAATTGACCGATAAAGGGAAAGCACGTGGCCGCAAAAATCTATCTCAACGTAACGGAAGACGTTGATCCTGCTCTCGACACACTTTTCCACTGCGAAAAGATGCCGGCCTTCGAGGGAACTGACAAAGAAGAAAGCCTCGCATGCGGATCATGCAAAACTGTAATTGGGCGGAATGTCAGCACGCGAACGGTCTACGAAAGGTTCCTAACCAGAGGGAGGAAGCTTCTCGTTCGCTGTGATTGCGGCGCCTATAACATCATCCCAACTAAGGCAGGAGTTACTTAGATCGAGAGGGTCGCCAAGTTTATATGTCCCTACCGGTGTAATGATCAACGCACCGCTCCTTTGCGGCTCTTATTGTGCGGCTTGTGCGGCGTCTGGAGCATCCGCTTCAGCGCCGCATCTGCCCGCCGCTTTGTCTCTTCTTCGGAGTAGGTTTCGTCTTTAGGATCGTCAGCCATGTTCAGCATCCTAGTCCAGCTAGATCAGCATCCGGAAGAGCGGGATCTGATCGGCAAGATTATACTCGCTTATGGCGTCCTCGAAGTCGCCCTTCTTGAGTGTGTCAGGGCCGCACTAGATGACGACATCTACACCGCAACACGAGTCATGTACCGACTGAAGAGCGAGAGTAACCGCTTGGAGGTGGCCGACGCGCTCGTTAGGCACAAAATGACCAGTTATAAGATCGGGCCGGCCTGGGAAGAGGCATACGCCGCATACAAGTTCTGCAAAAACGTCCGCAATAGCTATGCCCACAGCACGTGGGTCAGTGATCCTGACGGGACATTGCGATTTGGGGATTTAGAAAAATCTGCAAAAAGCGCTGTGGGAAAAAGCAACATTAACTTCAGGCCGCTCACCAAGCCAGTCCTAGAGGCCCAGTACGCCTACTTCACTCAAGCTCACCATCTGATGCTTTACGCGCTCGATCAGTTTCAAACAGCTGCGAAGCATCCCCGAAAATTGGCTCAAGATCAGTATATCCTAAAGCCACCGCGAGTACCTCGACCGAAGCTCGATAGTCGTGGAGAGGCACCGACTCCCCGATAGAGTTGGAGAGGTGTGAGGCGGCCTCGATCAACGCCCCTTCCACTGATTGTTGGATACTTCCGCGAACCGCTCCGGTTAGTACGCCCTCCGATTTTTCCGATTCGCTCATGCTTTGCTCACTTAAGTATATAAGTGCCGCACTATTGCCACAACGGCGAAACTGTAGGACAGATAGAAACCTGTTTGGTTCGTGGAGGCTCGGCTATGATCACTCGGATTCGCGAAGTACGACGGGCGCGGAAGATGACTCTCGACGAGGTCGCTCGGGCCTGCGACCCGCCGACCACCGCGCAGACCATCGGCCGGCTGGAAACGGGCACTCGCACCGTCTCGCTCGGCTGGCTCAACCGCATCGCCGCCGCGCTCGGAGTCGAGGCGCAGGACCTTGTGGCAAGCGGCGACGCGCAGCCGCAATTGCCTGTCGCGGCGGTGATCGGCGCGGGCGGCGCCCACGCCCCGACCAGGACGGCCGTGGTCGTCGCTCCACGGCCGCGTGACGGGCAGATCGCCCTGACCGTATCGGCCAGCCTCGGCGATTACCGCGCCGGCGACGAACTGTGGTGCGAAACGCTGCAGCCGGAGGATTTCGGTCGCGCGCTCAACCGCGACATCCTCGTTCCGCGCCCGGCCGGGCGCTTCCTGTTCGGGCGGCTGATCGGACGCGAAGCGCCGGACGCCGCGGATTCGACCGGCAAGCTACAGCTGCTGCCGCTCGGCGCCGGGCTTCGCCAGCAGGTGATCGCCAATGCACCGTGGATCGCGATGGCGACCCGGCTGGTGCGCAGCCTCTAGTCGGCCAGCGCCGCCTCGCCGCGGACCGTGCCGCCGCGAACCGAATGCAGCCACGCGCCGAAATGCGCGCGCGCCCGGTCGGTATAGGCTTTGCGCCGGTCGGCTTTCTTCACCCGGCCTTCGGGCGGTGGCATCAACCCGAAATTGACGTTCATCGGCTGGAACGTCTCGGCATCCGCGCCGCCGGTGATGTGGCTGAGCAAGGCGCCGAGCGCGGTTTCGACCGGCGGCGGCGCCAGCACCTGCCCGCGCTCCTCGGCCGCCGCGAACAGGGCGGCCGCCAGCCCAACCGCCGCGCTTTCGACATAGCCTTCGCAGCCCGTGATCTGCCCGGCGAAGCGGATGTTGGGCTTGCTCTTCAACCGCAGCTGCCCGTCCAGCAGGCGCGGCGAGTTGATGAAGCTGTTGCGGTGGATGCCGCCAAGCCGCGCGAACTCGGCGTTCTCCAGTCCCGGGATGGTACGGAACACGCGCACCTGCTCGCCATGCTTGAGCTTGGTCTGGAACCCGACCATGTTCCACAAGGTGCCGAGCGCATTGTCCTGGCGCAGCTGGACCACCGCATAGGGCCAGCGGCCGGTGCGCGGATCGTCCAGGCCGACCGGCTTCATCGGCCCGAAGCGGAGCGTCTCCACGCCGCGTTCGGCCATCACCTCGATCGGCATGCAGCCTTCGAAATAGGGGGTGTCGCGCTCCCACTCCTTGAACTCGGTCTTGTCCCCGTCGCGCAGCGCCTGGATGAACGCCTCATACTGCGCCTTGTCCATCGGGCAGTTGATGTAATCCTTGCCCTCGCCCTTGTCCCAGCGCGACTGGACCCAGGCGATGTCCATATCCACGCTGTCCTTGTGGACGATCGGCGCGATGGCGTCGAAAAAGGCCAGCGCCCCTTCCCCCGTTTCCGCCGTGATCGCTTCGGCCATCGCGGATCCGGTCAGCGGGCCGGTGGCGATGATCGCCGGATGGCCGGGAAGAGCGTCGATCCGTTCGCGCACGATGGTGATGTTGGGATGACCCTCGATCGCTCGGGTAACCTCGGTCGCAAACGTCTCGCGGTCGACGGCCAGCGCGGACCCGGCCGGGACCCGATGGCGGTCGGCGCAGCGCAGGATCAGCGAGCCCAGCCCGCGCATCTCCTGGTGCAGCAAGCCGACCGCATTCTTGTCCGCGTCGTCGGAACGAAAGCTGTTGGAACAGACCATCTCGGCCAGCCGGTCGCTGTCGTGCGCGGGCGTGGTGTCGCCGCCGCCGCGCATTTCGGACAGGCGGACGGTGAAGCCGGCTTCGGCCAGTTGCCAGGCGGCTTCGGATCCGGCCAGGCCGCCGCCGATGATGTGCATGTCGGGCATGGCGGCGCCTGTACCGGCTCGCCGCCGCTGCTGCTACCCCGACGCGTCGCGCTGAACTTGAGCTAAGTTATTCCAATGTGGAGCCGCCTTCCGCTAAACCGTTAACTCGTCTAGGCATCCCTCAAGAAGCTTCTGGAGAGAGTCGGGAATGCAAACCGTCGCAAGCGGGTTAACAAGCTGCGCCAATCAGGTCGCGGCTCCATCGGGATTTGCCCGGTGAACCGCGACCTCGCCGTTACAAACCCGGAAGCCTGGCCGATCCAGCCCTATGTCGACCCGGGCGCCCAGCAGCCCGAAATGGGACCGACGCTCGACCTTCGCTCGGTGTTGCACATCCTGCGCGAATGGCGCTGGCTGATCCTTGCGACCGTCGCCGCGGGCATTGCCCTGGCGGTGGTCTATACGGTGCTGACGACGCCGATGTACCGCGCGTCGGTCATTCTTCAGGTCAATCCGCCGACGGTCGAAATCCTCGACGAGGAAAGCGGCGACCGTTCCAACGATCCCGCGCCATGGGATTTCGTCGCCACCCAGGTCGGCCTGCTCAGCAGCCGCAGCCTGGCCGAACGCGTCGCGCAGGACCTGAACCTCGCCAACAATCCGAACGTCGTCGACCAGGAAAGCGACCCGGCGCAGCGGCTCAAGTCCGCTACCGACGTCGTCGCCGGCGGCCTGACCGTCGTCCCGCCGGACCAGGGGCAGCTGATCAGCTTCAGCTACGATTCCGAATCGCCGGTTCTCGCTGCGCAGGTCGCCAACGGCCTGGCCGAAGGCTTCATCAATTCGAACCTGCAACGGCGCTACGAAAGCTCGGCCTACGCCCGCAACTTCCTCGAACGGCAGATCGCCAAGACCCGCGGCGACCTCGAAAAGTCGGAGCGGCAGCTGGTCAGCTACGCGCAGCAGCAGGGCATCATCAACACCGCCACCGACCAGGGGTCGAGCCCGCTTTCGACCGACGCCAACTCGCCGACCGGCCAGTCGCTTGGGGACACCAACCGCGCGCTGTCCGAAGCGACCGCGCGCCGGGTCGCTGCCGAAGGTGCTTACCGCGCCGCGCAGAACAGCGGCGTCACGTCGACCGAAACGGCCAGCTCGCAGGCCTTGCGGCAAAGCCGCGCCGCGCTTGAAGGCGAATATCAGCAGAAGCGCACGCTGATGAAGCCGGAACATCCCGAAATGGTCAGCCTGCGGTCGCGGATCGCGGAGCTCGACCGCCAGGTTTCACGGGAAAATTCGAACGTCGCCGCCGGCCGCGTCAACGCCCTGCGCAACGATTACCAGGCTGCCGTTGCCGCGGAAAATGCGCTTCGCGGACGCGTTTCGCAGCTGAAGGGCGACGTGCTCAACCTGCGCGGGCGCAGCATCCGCTACGCCATCCTGCAGCGCGACGTCGACACCAACCGCGCGCTCTATGACGCCCTGCTTCAGCGCTACAAGGAAATCGGCGTCGCGGGCGGCATCGGTACCGCGCCGGTGTCCATCGTCGACCGCGCCGATCCGCCGGGTGCGCCGTTCAAGCCCAATCTGATGCTCAACCTGATCGTCGGGCTGACCCTTGGCTTCCTCGCCGGACTGCTCGCCGCGATCGCGCTCGAATATCTCAACGATACGATCAAGGACCGCGAGGATATTCGCACCAAGCTGGGCCTCGCCTGTCTTGGCGTCGTGCCCAAGCGTCCGGCCAAGGGCGACTTTGTCGAGGATCTGCGCGACCCGACCTCGGGCGTCGCCGAAGCCTATTCGACCATTGCGGCCTCGCTTGGCTTCAGCACCGAAAGCGGTGTTCCGCGCGTTCTTCTGCTGACCAGTTCGCGACCGGGCGAAGGCAAGTCGTCGAGCGCGCTCGCCTTGGCACAGAACTATTCGCGCCGCGGCCAGTCGGTCCTGCTGATCGACTGCGACCTGCGCAAGCCGGCGTTCAAGTCGCCGTCGGACGATATCGGCCTGACCAAGCTGCTCACCAATCACGAACCGATCAGCGGACACATCTCGCCCACCCACTTCGAAAACCTGTCGCTGCTGGCATCCGGGCCGGTTCCGCCCAACCCGGCCGACCTGCTCGCCACCGGCCGCTTCCAGGCCATCGTGCGCGAAGCGTCGTCCCTGTTCGACATCGTGATCATTGACGCCCCGCCGGTCATTGGCCTCGCCGACGCGCCATTGCTTGCAGCGATGGTCAAGGACGTGATGTTCGTCATCGAAGCCGGGAAGACCCGCACCAGCGTCGCCCGCGAAGCGATCGGCAAGTTGCAGGCGGCAGGGGCGCATATCCTTGGCGCGACGCTGACCAAGGCGACCGGTCGTCACTCCGCTTATGGCTACGGATACGGCTACGGTTACGGCTACGGCTATGGGTATGGGTACGGCGAGAAATATGGCGCAGTCGACAAGAACCGCACGTCCATCGCGCTCATCCCGAACCAGTCCGACGCCTGACGGAACGCCGCGTCCGCGGAGCGCCGCGGCAATTGCGGTAATCGCCATACTGGCGCTGCTGCTCGCCGCGCAGGTGACGCGCGTCACGGTTGCCGCGCGCATCGTGTCGGCCGATCCGGCCGGCGCCGCGCGGCTGGCGCCGGACATCCCGCCCGTGCTTGCCGCCGGCGCGATGGCCGAAGTCGGCGCAGCCGCCGCACAGGCCGCGCCGCCGCCGCCGCAGACCGCGCAAAAGCTGCGCCGGCTGGCCGCGATCGCGCCTTTGAATATCGAACCCTATCTCGTCGGGGCGGCGCTGGCATCGCGCGCGGACGATCTGGCCCGCGCCGAAACGCTGTTGACCGAGGCGCGCCTGCGCCAACCGCGCTCGGCCGCCGCCCGCTACCTGCTGGCCGACACGCTGATGCGTGAGAACAAGGTCATTGGCGCGGTCCAGGAAATGGCGGTCGTGTCGCGCCTTCTGCCCGGCACCGCGGTGCAGCTGGTGCCCGCTTTGGCCGATTATGCCCGCACGCCGGGCGCGCGGGACGAACTTGCCGCCGTCATCCGGGCCAATCCGCTGCTCAAGCGGCCACTGCTCAACGCGCTTGCCGCCGACCCCGCGAATGCCGACCTCAGCCTGGCCCTTGCCGGGACCGACGCGCGCTCGTCCGATCCGCAGGACAAGGAATGGAAGACGCGACTGATCCGGGGGTTGATCGACGGCGGCGATTATCCGGCGGCCTATGCGCTGTGGCGGCGTTTTGCCGGTGTCGCGGGCGACACTCAGCCCCTGCTCTACAACGGCACGTTCCAGCGCGGCCCCGCACCGCCGCCGTTCGACTGGTCCTACACCACCGGCAATGCCGGCGGCGGCTTTGCCGAGCCCGCGGACGGCCGCTTGCGCGTGCTATATTACGGACGAGAAAATATGGCGCTGGCAGCGCAGACGCTGCTGCTCGCACCGGGCGCCTACACCTTCCAGGCCCCAGTCAGCGGCACGGCGGCGGAAGGCGCGCTGGCCTGGACGCTCGTTTGCGCGGGATCGTCCGCGCCGCTGATGACTCTTCCGGTGGGCAAGGGCGACAGCGCCCGCTTCACCATTCCCAACGGCTGCACGGCGCAGACCCTGACACTCAAGGGAACCGCCAGCGACATGGCGCAGGACAGCGACTTGCGCATCGGCCCGGTCGTCATCGCGAGGGCCGCCCGATGAGCCGCCTGCGGTCCTGGATCGTCCCCGCCTACCTGTTGCTGGCGATTATCCTCGGCGGCAGCGCGCAGGGCGTATGGGGCAACCTTGCCCTGCAACTGATCGGCATCGCGCTGATCGGTTTCTGCGCCGCATTCCAGCCCGCGCCCTCCGGCCCGTGGCTGGCGCGTTTGCCCGTAATGCTATTGATGGCCGCGCTTGTAGTAATCGCCGTGCAACTGGTGCCGCTGCCGCCCGGCGTATGGACCGGCCTCCCCGGCCGCGGTGCCATCGTCGAGGGCTTCCGCGTCCTTGGCCAGCCGCTGCCCTCGCTGCCCCTGTCGCTGGCGCCCTACCAGACGCTGGTCACCGCTTTCTGGCTGATCCCGCCGATCGCCGTATTCGTCGGCGTCCGCAACCTCGCCCCGGAACCGCGGCGCATTGCCATCGCCATCGTCGGCGGGACGGTGCTCGCCATCCTGCTCGGCGCCGTGCAGGCCGGCGGCGGCGAAGGCGGCCCAGCTTATCCCTATGCCAACAGCAGCGTGGGCGCGGTCGGTTTCTTCGCCAACCGCAATCACATGGCGACCTTGCTGCTGGTCGCGATCCCCGCCGGCGCGGCACTGCTTGGCACCAGCAAGTCCGATCGCCGGTCCAGCGCCGGGCGGTACGGGATCGGTATCGCCCTGCTTCTGCTGCTGCTCGTCGCGATCGCGCTCAACGGGTCGCTGGCCGTCTATCTGCTGGCCCTGCCGATCCTGCTGGCCAGCGTGACCCTGCTTCCCGCCGCGGCGGCGTGGCGGCGCTTTGCGTTACCCGTCACCGCCGTCGCGCTCGTCGCCGGTATCGCGGTGCTCGCCACGCGACCGGTGTCCGTCCTGCAGGACCGCGAGACCAGCCGTTCGGTCGATTCCCGAAGCCAGATCTGGGCCACGACCAACCGCGCCATCGCCGACAGCTTTCCCGCCGGAACGGGCCTCGGCACCTTCGAGCAGGTCTACCGGCAATATGAAGACCCGGCCCAGGTCACCCCCAGCTACGTCAACCACGCCCACAACGATTATCTCGAACTAGTGCTGGAACTAGGCCTGGCCGGGCTGATCCTAATGGCCGTGTTCGTCGGCTGGTGGGCATTCGCGTCCGTCCGGGTGTGGACGTCGCAGCTGAGCGCGCCCTTCGCCCGGGCTGCGACCATCGCGTCGGCCGCGATCCTCGTGCACAGCGTGGTCGATTTCCCCGCGCGGACCGCGGCCATCGCCTGCATCCTTGCCGCCTGCATCGCCCTGATCGCCGGCCAGTTCCGCCCGGCCGCTACCGCTCAACCCGGCCAGCGCCGGTCCGCCCGCCACGTCTCGCTCGGTTGACGCGGTGCGCGTCTTCACCATCGGCTACGAAGGCGTAACGCAGGACGAATTCGTCGGCGCGCTGCAACAGGCGGGCGTGGAACGGGTGATCGACGTCCGCGCCGTTCCCAATTCCCGCCGGCCCGGCTTTTCGAAAACCCCGCTGCGCAACGCGCTGGCGGAAGCGGGGATCGACTACGTCCACCTGCGCGCGCTGGGAACGCCGGCGGACGGCCGCGCCGCCGCCCGTGCCGGCCGCCACGATGAGCTCGAACGCATTTACGCGGGCCAGCTCGAACTGCCCGAAGCGATCGCCCAGAGCGCGCAGATGATCGAACTGGCGCGGGAAAAGCCCAGCGCGTTGCTCTGCTTCGAACGCGATCCCGGCGGCTGCCACCGCACCTTGTTGCTCGACGCAGCAGCGCCGGACGCGGAGGTGATCGACCTGTTCGCCTAGGCCGTCAGGCCGGCGGCGCGGCCTCGCCTGCCAGCAATTCCTCGATGTCGGAGATCGGCCGGTCGGTCATCTCCTTGTTGACCGTCTTGACGATCCGCTTCTCGGTTTCCTTGTGCAATTCCTTGCGCAGCACGCCCAGCGCCTTGGGCGGCAGAATGATCACCAGCTCTTCGAAATCGTTGCTCAACGCCCGCTTGTTCAGCTCAGCGGCCGCCTGCTTGACCCAGCGGTCCTCGCCCTGCTGGTGGAAATCCGTTTCCTCCATCGTGTCGCGGCCGCTGCCCGCGCGCGAACCCTGCACGCCGGGTGCGTCGGTCTTGAGATCGCGGTCCATCGCGTCCTCGCGCTGGTCATGCGATTCGGTGCGCAGGTCGAGGATTTCGGCATCCCCCTTGTTGCGCAGGAACAGCATCTTTTTCCCGTCACCGACGAATACGAGCGCTCCGTTGCGGATGGCCATGTGCGAAAATCTCCCAGTGAAGTGTGTGCCAAGCCAACGCCGCCTGCCGGTCCGGCGTTCCCCACGCCACCCTATCCAGCGAACGGTTCGCGGGCCGGGGCCCGGCCAAACCGCCGGGGACGCATTTCGACATGGCGCCGCGTCGGGCGAACGCCCGCATTCTCGATGGAGGTGCGCGGCACCTGGGCGCGGACCGACACGGGCAGCACATCGAGTAGTGCCTTGCGCAGCGTCTGCCATCGCAATCCCAGCACCAGCAGCAAGCCGCCCACCGTCGCCATCGCCAGCGGCAAAATGCCGGTAATGCTGACCATCGCGACGAACGCCTGGTACATGGTAGCGAAAATAAGCGACCGTCGGTCGATGACCAGCGACAGCAGCAGGCACGCCGCGAAGAAGCCAAGGAACGGCAGCGCCGCGGGCCCCGAAACGTCCGGGTGCTCGGCGATGTAGAGCCGCATCCATCCGGCCGCGTCGCCGGGCGAACCGAGCATCAATTTGAGCACCGCGCCGGAGATGAAGAAGCCCGCGGCGACATGGCACCAGAAGGCGACCCGGCTGCGCACGGTTTCGCGGCGGATGTCGGTCAGGTCCCACCACAGGGCGACGCCAAGAAGGACGACGCCCCAGCCAAGCGTGACGAGGTTGACCAGCACGTTCGACGGGTCGGTCATGACCAGCCGAAGCAGGCTGGTGGCAAGGTTGAGCGACGCGACCCAGCCCGCGGCGACGGCCATCGGCAGGCGCGCCCAGCGCCACCACAACCAACAGCCAAAGGTGACGATCAGCCCGACCAGCCACAATCCGGACGCATCGGTCAGCGCGTCGCGGCCTTCGAAAACCCTGCTTGAAAATCCGAAGGCCGCGTACAGTGCCATCAGGCTCAGCAGGACGGCGAAGAAAAAGAAGATCACGTGAGCCGTCGCAGCTCGCCCGCGCTCGATTGTGTGTCGGCGGCTCATCCAGAAAAGGAAAGCCATCAGCCCCAACGCGATCGGCGGGACCATGCCGATCATGGCAATCCCGGCGAGCATCAAAACGCCGAGCCCGGCCGCGATCATGATGTCGGCCAAGCTGGTCGGCACCTCGACCCGCTCCATCGTCGCGGCACTGGCGCCGGTCTGCCGCGCGTCGAGGTTGCGCAGAGCCGTGGCCTGGTCTTCGCCGATGATCCCCGTCCGGACGGCGGTTTCAATGTCCACGTGCTCGCGCATGCCATCGAAACGATAGCGGACCGGCGGCTACCGAAGGATTAAGACCTACTCCCCGTCTTCGGGACCCGACGCCAGGTCCTCGCCGACCGTCGCGTCGGGCAGCGGCGAGATTTCGGCTTCGCCCTCGAGCTCTTCCTCGTCGCTTTCGTCGATGCGGGCGACGCTGACGACCTTTTCGCGGTCGCCGATGCGGAAGATGGTGACGCCCTGCGTGTTGCGGCCCGCGATGCGGATGTCGCCGACGGTGGTGCGGATCATCTTGCCCTGGTCAGTGACCAGCATCAGCTGTTCGCCCGGCCGCACCGTAAAGCTGGCGACGACGCCGCCGTTGCGTTCCGACGTGACGATGTTGGTGACGCCCTGCCCGCCGCGGTTGGTGCGGCGATATTCGAACGTCGACGAGCGCTTGCCATAACCGTTCTCGGTGATGGTCAGCAGGAACTGCTCCTTCTCGGCCATCTCCGCATAGCGCTCGGGCGTCAGCCCGTCGGCGCCGTCATTGTCGCGCCATTGCGGCGCGCGCAGATAGGCTTCGCGCTCTTCCGCCGTGGTCCCGGCGCGGCGCAGCACCGACATGGAAATCACCCGGTCGTCGCCAAGCAGGCGGACGCCGCGCACGCCGGTCGAACTGCGCGACTGGAATTCGCGCACGTCGGTGGATTTGAACCGGATCGCCTTGCCGTTGCGGGTCGCCAGCAGGACGTCGTCCTCCTCGCTCAGCAACCGCACCCCGACCAGCCGGTCGGTGGTGTCTTCCTCCGCCTCGTCGTCGCCGGCGGAAAACTTCATCGCGATCTTGCCGTTGGACGGGACGTTGGTGAAGGCGTCCATGCTGTTGCGGCGGACCAGCCCGCGCGCGGTCGCGAACATCAGGTGCAACCCGCCCCACTCGGCTTCGTCCTGCGGCAGGGCAAGCACGGTCGAAATGGTCTCGCCCTCGGCCAGCGGCAAGATGTTGACCATCGGCCGGCCCTTGGTGTTCGGCCCGCCCTCGGGCAGCCGCCACACTTTCATCCGGTACACCCGGCCAAGGTTGGAAAAGAACAGCACCGGGTTGTGCGTCGACGTGACGAACAATTCGGTGACGACGTCCTCTTCCTTGGTCGCCATGCCGCTGCGGCCCTTGCCCCCACGCTTCTGCTCGCGAAAGATCGAAAGCGGGGTGCGCTTGATATAGCCGCCCATGGTGACGGTCACGACCATGTCCTCGACCTCGATCAGGTCTTCGTCCTCGATGCCGTCGGCGGCCGGGGCCAGCTCGGTGATGCGGTCGGTCGCATATTCGCGTTCGACCTCGTCCAGCTCCTCGCGCATCACCTCGTACAGGCGCACGCGGTTGCCGAGGATCTCGAGCAGCTCGCCGATCGAATCCGCCAGCTCCTTCAACTCGCCACCGATCTCGTCGCGGCCAAGCGCGGTCAGGCGGTGGAGCCGCAGCTCCAGGATCGCCTTCACCTGCGCTTCGCTAAGCTGGTAATCCTTCTTGCCGCTTTGCGGTTCGACCGCCTCGACCAGCGCGATGTACGGGCGAATTTCCTCGCCCGGCCAGTTGCGGGCCAGCAGCTTCTCGCGCGCCACCGCCGGGCTTTCGGAACTGCGGATCAGCTTCACCACCTCGTCGAGGTTAGTCACCGCGACCACCAGTCCAAGCAGGATATGGGCCCGCTCGCGCGCCTTCATCAGCTCGAACTTCGACCGGCGGGTGATGACCACTTCGCGGAAGCTGATGAACGCTTCGATGAAGTCGCGCAGGGTCAGCGTTTCCGGCCGGCCGCTGCGGATCGCCAGCATGTTGGCCGGGAAGGAGGATTGCGCCGGCGTGTGGCGCCACAATTGGTTGAGCACTACTTCAGGGGTCGCGTCGCGCTTCAGGTCGATGACGATGCGCACGCCCTGGCGGTTCGATTCGTCGCGGATGTCGGCGACGCCCTCGATCCGCTTGTCCTTGGCGGCCTCGGCGATCTTTTCCACCAGTCCGGCCTTGCCGACTTGGTAGGGGATGGCGGTCAGGACGACCGACCGGCGATCGTTGCGCCCTTCCTCGACCGTGTAGCGCGACCGCATCATGATCGACCCGCGGCCGGTGGTGTAGGCGCTGTGAATCCCGCTCTGGCCAAGGATCAGCGGCCCGGTCGGGAAGTCCGGCCCCTTCACATAAGCCATCAGGCCTTCGGACGTGATTGCCGGATCGTCCATGAAGGCGCGGCACGCGGCGATCACTTCGCCAAGGTTATGCGGCGGGATGTTGGTCGCCATGCCGACCGCGATTCCGCCCGCACCGTTGACCAGCAGGTTGGGAAAGCGCGCGGGCAGCACCTGCGGCTCGGTCTCCGAGGCGTCGTAGTTGGGCGTGAAATCGACCGTGTCCTTGTCGATGTCCGCCAGCAGGAAGTTGGCGACCTTGGCCAGCCGCGCTTCGGTATAGCGCATGGCAGCGGGCGGATCGGGGTCCATAGATCCGAAATTGCCCTGCCCGTCGATCAGCGGCACGCGCATCGACCATGGCTGGGTCATGCGCGCCAGCGCGTCGTAGATCGCGCTATCGCCGTGCGGGTGATATTTACCCATCACGTCGCCGACGATGCGGCTGGACTTGCGATACGGCCGCCCGGCGACATAGCCGGCCTCGTCGCAGGCATAGAGGATTCGCCGATGGACCGGCTTCAACCCGTCGCGCACGTCGGGCAGCGCGCGGCTGACGATCACGCTCATCGCGTAATCGAGGTAACTGGTCTTCATCTCGTCGATGATCGAGATGGGCGCGATATCGCCCGGTTCTTCGGGTGTGCGCTCTTCGTCCGCCGGCGGCAGGGTGGCCAAGGCTTTTCCTATCTGTTCACATGATTACGCAAGGCGGGCGACGACCGCGGACCGGCGGCCGTTCCCATTCCCGGACAACCTAGCCGATGATGGTGCCGGGCGCCACCCCGCGCACGCGCGCCTGCGCGTATACGCGCGCGAGAACGCCCGACTTTTCCCCAACGAATTTTAGGCGATTTCGCCAATTCGGCGGGACCTGCCCGCGCGCGCATTTCGGCGGCGTGTTCAATTCGGATACGTCGCTGTCCCGTTTCGGGATAGTTAACGAATAGTCACTTTTTCCGCTGCCCCCTTGGCATAGAGCAAGCGTTGGACAGCCACGTTCAAAGACTTGCCGCGAAAGATCCCGTTTGCGTTTCGACGATCGCCTTTACACCGTGCTGGCGCAACAGCCGACGACAGCCCACGACCGTGCCGTGCGCTGGCGCCAGCTGGTCGAGCTCGTCGCGCGCAGCCCGGCCAATGGCGACGACGCCCTGGTCCGGCAGGCGATCGACGCCATTGCCGCCGACCGCGCCTCGATCGACGACCGCGTCCGCATTGCCGCCGCCCTCGCGGTCGCGGCCTTGCCCCTGCCCGAACGGCTGGTGTCGGCCTTTGCCGCGGACACCCTTGCCGTCGCCGCGCCGGTCCTTGCCAGCGCCCGCCTGACCGCGTCGGAATGGAAACAAGTCGCCGGCGCCGCGAGCGAGGAATGCCGCGGCTTCATCGCCGCGATGCGCTCGGAACAGCCGCAGCAGCCCGCGCCGCCCGCACTCGAACCTGACCAGCCCGCCGAACCGGCGCAATCCGACTTGATTCCGTCGATCAGCGAGGTGGTCGCGCGCATCGAACGGATCCGCCACGCCCGCGACGAGGAAGACGCCGCGCCGATCGAAGCGCCCGATGGCGCGCCGCCGCAGCTGTTCCGCTGGGAATGCAACGAGGCGGGCGAGATCGACTGGGTCGACGGCGCTCCGCGCGGCGCGCTGGTCGGCCAATCCATCGCCCACGTCGGCGCCGGCATCGACAAGGTCGTCGAACGCGCGTTCGGGTCGCGCGCGCCGTTCCAGGACGGCCTGCTCGAACTGCCGGCCGACGCCACCGTCGGCGGCACCTGGAAGATCAGCGGCGTGCCCGCCTTCGACCGCGCCAGCGGCCGCTTTGCCGGCTATCGCGGTCTGGCCGAACGCGCCGACGCCGACAGCCTTGCCGCGCACGCACCGACCTCGATGCGCGAACTGGCCCATGAAATCCGCACTCCGCTGAATGCCATCATCGGCTTCGCGGAGATGATCACCGGCGAATATCTGGGCCCGGCCGGCGACCGCTACCGCGCCCGCGCCGCCGACATCGTCGGCCAGGCGCGACTGCTGCTGACCGCGGTCGAGGATCTCGACTTCGCCGCCCGCCTGGGCTCCGGCAACGGCAGCGAGCGGACCCGCTTCAACCTTGGCACGCTGGTCGAAGACAGCAGCCCGGCGCTGCGCGAGATGGCCGAGGCCCGCGGCGCCACGCTGGATGCCGCGCGTTCGACCCGCGACCTGACCGTCAGCTTCCACCCCGAACTGGCGCGGCGGCTGGTCACGCGGATGTGCGGCGTCGCCATCGATGCTGCCGAAGAGGGCGAAGTGTTGCGCTTGTCGGTCGACGACCGCGACACCTGCTGCCGCGTGTCCATTTCCCGCCCGCGGGCGCTTCGCGGCGTGTCCGATGCCGACCTTCTGGGGACCGGCGACGACACGTTCGGCAAGGGCTTCGCGCTGCGCCTCGTGCGCGGGCTGGCCAGGGCCGCGGGCGCGTCGCTGGTGCTCGCGTCGGATGCCTTCATCCTCGAATTGCCGCGCGACTGATCCGGCTTGGCGCGCGCGGCGCCAGCCTCTATCGCTGCGGGCCTCCGGGCTGGGGCCTGTAGCTCAACGGTAGAGCCGGCCGCTCATAACGGCTAGGTTGGGGGTTCGAATCCCTCCGGGCCCACCACCCGCACCGGCGCGTGCCGGGTTTCCAAAGCGCCGGGCCGCGTCTAAGCGCGCGGACGTCGGGGAGTAGCGCAGCCTGGTAGCGCATCTGCATTGGGAGCAAAGGACGGCGCTCGAAAAAGGCAGCTGTTCTAAGCATTTGCGGAAAGAGCCGCTCCGGGTCCGTGGATATTCCGTGAAACTGGCGCTTAAATGGGTCAGCTTTGGCCGGAACGCGGACCTTGGGCTAACCCCTGGTAACAGCCTTACGGATGGCAGAAGGCACTCGGACCAATGCCAGCAAGATGTTCATGCCGTAGAGCCAAGCGAATGCCCCAGCCGCGAACTTAAGCCCTCCAGAAAGGCCGTCGTCAGCAAGCCCGAAGAAGAACGCAGTGAAGGCGGCGAACAAGCAGAAAACCATGCCGTGAAGGCTGCGCACGTCGTAGCGCAACCTTCGCTCGTGCAGGCTTTGCTCAATCCAGAACCGACCACGGTCGTAAATCACCATTGCGAGCCAGTTCGGTCCAAACGGGTTGCTCCACAAGGGGTCGTCGAAAATAAGATAATCTGAACCGCGCTCGCTCACGCTTTTCCGTTGCCTCTCCAGTAACTGTTCTACGCGGTCGAGCGCGGCTGCATTCGGGCCGACGCTGTCGAGCGCGACGGAACCGCGCAAGTGCCAAAGAAGGTCCAACATCCGCGACAATGGCTACGGCGGCTGTCGAATGTTCGCAATGGATTAAGCCGACGCATACTTCGCGCGCCTTCACCTGCTGCTCCGCACGCTTTTGGGCAGCGCGCGCGGGATCCGTGGTCTCCGCGATTAAGGCGATGGTTTCGGTGTCATCCGGCGCAGACTCTTCGTATCTCATGCCCGCATTTACAACGGAGCGCTCTGTGCGGAGTCCGTGGATACTGTGACGCGCTCGGTCCAAATCGGTCGAGCGGCGTCATGGTCGATTGCTTCGAATCCGTTAGAAATCTAAGGGCTTCGAGAAGTCGGGGAGTAGCGCAGCCTGGTAGCGCATCTGCTTTGGGAGCAGAGGGTCGCAGGTTCGAATCCTGTCTCCCCGACCAATCCATTGCACGACATCGCGCTGGCGTTGCCCGCCCGGGCATCCGCGCCGCCGCGCTTCGCTTACTGCTGGTTGGCGTCCGCGGTCGTGTCGTTGTCGTTGGCGTTGGTGTCGACGTCGATGTCGACATCGGTGTTGCGGACCGCGCCGGCCGCGTCTTCGGCGACGTTGCCGATCGCCTCGCCTGCGTTTTCGGCGGCGGCGCCCATGTCGGCAGTAACCTCTTCCATCTCGTTCTGGTCGTACTGGACGGTCACTTCGTCATTGGTGGCATCGTTGTTGACGCTGCACGCGGCGGTGAACAGCAAGGGCATGGCAAGCAACAAACGCATTTCAATCTCCCTGATTTGATATCCTAACGCCCGCGGGGCCGTTTCGGCTCCGCATTGACCGGCCCGGCCAGCACGGCAAGCATCGCGGTCCACGCGGCGACGTTCTGCCGCAGCGCGTCCTTGTCGACCTTGTCCAGCGTGTCGTCGGGCGTGTGGTGGTAATCGAAATAATAGGTGCCGTCCTGGCTCAACCCTACACCGGGGGCGCCGGCTTCCAGCATCGGCCCGATGTCGGATCCTTCCGCCTTGTCGGTCGGCCCCGGCACGATGCCGAGCGGCGCCAGCGCGGCCTGCAGCGCCCGCGCCTCCGCGTCGCGCTCCTTGCCCAGCTTGCTTGTCACCTGCCAGATGCGGCCGGCGCCGAAATCGCTCTCGGCCAGCGCATAATGCGGCTCGGTATGCGCCTTTTGATAGGCGAGGCCGCCGAACAGGCCGGTCTCCTCCGCGCCGAACCAGACGACGCGGATCGTGCGCAGCGGCTGGCCCGCGTCCATGATCCGCTTGGCCGCTGCCGCGGCGATGGCGACCCCCGACGCATCGTCGATCGCGCCCGTGCCCTGGTCCCAGCTGTCGAGATGCCCGGCGACCAGCACCGGCGGCAGCGACGGGTCGCGCCCCGGTACTTCGGCGATGACGTTGCCGGACTGGCCGCGGCCGGTCTGAGAGACCAGCACCAGCCGCATCGTCACCGGGCGACCGCGCTTCAGGATGCGCTGCAATTGCTCGGCGTCGGGCAGGCTGAGCGCGCCGGCCGGGATCGGCCGCACCCCGTCGGGGAACTGCATCGTGCCGGTATGCGGGTTGCGGTGATAATCGGTGCCGATGGAGCGAACGACGATGCCGATCGCGCCCTTGGCGCTGGCAATGCCCGGCCCCTGCCGCCGCGGCCCGCCGAAATAACCATAGCCCGATCCGTCCATCGTCCGCGGCATGGCGTGTGACACGAACACGATCTTGCCGCGCACCGCCGCTTCGGGCGCGGCCTCCAGCTCGGCCAGCGAATCGAACCCGACGACGTCGCCGGTAATGCCTTGCGGACCAGTCGACGCGCTGTTGCCAAGCGCCGCGACCACCAGCGGCTGCGGAAACGGCGCGACGATTTCCGCGCTTTCGAACCCCCGCGTCCACACCGGCAGCTCGAACGGCTCGATGCGCACGTTGGCAAAACCCATCGCGGTCAGCCGCGCAACCGCCCAGGCCCGCGCCCGCGCCTCCGCTTCGGTCCCTGCAAGCCGCGGCCCGACCTCGGTCGTCAGCCCTTCGGTGATGTCCCAGGCATAATCGTCCGCCAGCGCCGCGTCGCGCAGCTGCGCCACTCGCGCGGGGACGGTCTGGGCGGCGGCGGGAACGGCGATCGCGGCGGCAAGGCCAAGCAGGAAAAGGCGCGTCATGCCCTTGCCTAGCGAACCGCTTGCGCCGCCGCCACCGGCTTTCGCCGCGATCCGGCTACAACAGCCGCAACTGGTCGCCCTGCGGCGGTTCGAACAGGTCGCGGCGCAGCGGGAATTTGGCCGGCGGCAGGCCGTACCGCTGGGCCGCTTTCTCGAACCGCGTGCGCAACAGGTCGGCCCACACGCCCTGCCCGCGCATCCGGCTGAAGAAATTGGGGTCGTTGTCGCGGCCGCCGCGCATCTGGCGGATGACGCTCATCACCTTGCCCGCGCGGTCCGGGAAATGCTCCTTCAGCCAGTCGCGGAACAGCGGCGCGACCTCGTGCGGAAGGCGCACCGGCAGGTAGAAACCGCCTCGCGCGCCGGCCTCGGCGGCCGCCTCGACGATGCTTTCCAGCTCATGGTCGGTAACCTGCGGAATGACCGGCGCGATCGCCACGTGGCACGGCACGCCTTCGGCGTTAAGCCGGCGGATGGCGGCGATCCGCTTGCGGCCGGCCGGCGCGCGCGGTTCCAGGATGCGGCTGGTCGCGGGATCGAGCGACGTGACGGAAATCGCCACCGCCACCAGCCCCAGCGCCGCCACCGGCTTCAGCACGTCGAGATCGCGCAGCACGCGGTCCGACTTGGTGGTGATGGTGAAGGGATGCTTGTGCTCGGCCAGCAGCTCGATGATCGACCGCGTGATCCGCCACCGTTCCTCGATCGGCTGGTACGGATCGGTGTTGGTGCCCAGCGCGATCGGCGCGCATTCGTACCCCGGCTTGGCCAGCGCCTGATGGAGCAAGGCCGCCGCGTCGGGCTTCACGAACAGGCGGCTTTCGAAATCCACGCCCGGCGACAAGTCGTGATAGGCGTGGGTCGGCCGCGCGAAGCAATAGATGCAGCCATGTTCGCACCCGCGATACGGATTGACCGACCGGTCGAAGCCGATGTCGGGCGAATTGTTGCGGGTCAGGATGGTGCGTGGCCGTTCGATCGTCACCGTCGTCTGCCGCGGCTGTACCCCGTCCAGCGCTTCGACCTGGTCGAGCCAGTCGCCGTCGGCCGCCCGCGCCTTCAGGTTGAAGCGCGTCGGGGTGACGTTGCGGGTGGCCCCGCGCCCGTTGATCGACTCGGTCGGCATGGGCCCAGTCTATGCCCGTGCGTGAACAAAACAAGAACGTTGACGGCAGGACGAGCGAAAAACGCGGGGATGGATTCTGGCGGCGTTCATGTGCGGCTGGTAGGATCGCGCTCATGAGGGTGGGATTTGCAATTTGCGCGGCATTGGCCGCAGCCGTGTCGTCGCCTGTGCTTGCGCAGGACCAGCCGCTCGAGCCGATCGAGCTTCCGCCCAGCATCGAGCAGGGCGTCGACCTCATCTACATCGACCCGGAGATCAAGCCGGAGATCGACCGCCGCAACGAGCTGTTGCGGACGATGGGCTTCAAGGACTGGAGCGGCGCGCCGATCGATTTGTACGTGCCGGTCAACGACCGCTACACCGACCTTCGCCGCGGGCTGATGAAATATCGCCAGCGCTGGGGCGACCTGCCGCAGGTGCAGGTGCCGACCGGCACGGTGGCGCTGAAGCCGGGATCGAAGGATGCGCGCGTCACCCTTCTGCGCCAGCGCCTCGGCCTTGCCGCAGGCGACAGCTTCGACGCCGCGCTCGAAAAGCAGGTGCGCGATTACCAGGCCGCGCACGGTTTGAAGGCGGACGGCGTCGCCGGCAACGGCACGCTCGCCTCGCTCAATCGCGGCAGCGAACATTTCGAGCGGATGATCATCCTCAACATGGAACGCGCCCGCCGCCTGCCGACCGCGCAGGACAATGCGCGCTACATTCTCGTCGATGCCGGCGCCGCACGACTTTACGTCTACGAGGACGGCAAGGTCGTCGATTCGATGAACGTCATCGTCGGCGATGCCGAACGGCAGACGCCGATGATGGCCGCCGAACTGCGCTACGTGCAGCTGCAGCCTTATTGGAACGTCCCGCCCGACTTGGCCAAGAATCTGGTCGCGCCGCGGGTGGTGGAACAGGGCGTCGCCTATCTGGAGGAACGCGATTACGCGGTGTTCGACGGATGGGAAGACGATGCCGCGAAGATCGACCCGGCGTCGGTCGACTGGAAGGGCGTCGCCGCCGGAACGGTCGATGTCCGGCTGCGCCGCGGTCCCGGCGAATGGAATTCGATGGGCGACATGAAATTCATGATTCCCAACGACTTCGGCATCTATCTTCACGACGTGCCGGAACCGGAAAAACCGATGTTCCAGGCCGAAAACCGGTGGATCAGCAACGGCTGCATCCGCCTGCAGGACGCCGACCGCCTGCTCAAATGGGCGTTCGGCGGCAAGCCCAACTCGACCGGTGAGACCGACGAGCGCGTCGACGTTCCCGATCCCGTGCCGGTCTACATCACCTACTTTACCGCCGCTCCGACCGCCGACGGCGTCGCCTTCCGCGCCGATCCGTACAACCGCGACGAGAAATTGCTTTCGCGAGTGACCCTCGACTCCGTCGACATTGCATCCACTTCCGAGTGATTGCCTAGCCGGCTGTTCACACGGACCAAGAGACTGGTCCGTTGGCGATGAAATGAAGCAACGCCCCCGCCGGCGCGCGGTTGACCGGGCGTGGATGCTTTGGTTTCCCTGCAAGCGCTCGCGCACCCCAAGCTGGCGCAGCCCGCTGCGCCGGCCGCGATTGGCAAGCTTCTGGTATACACCGCCGACATCACCGTTCTTTCGCTGGTGGTCGTTCAGCTCATGATAAACGTGAGCCACGCCCTCGTGTCGGACAGCATGCTCAACACCCGCATTTTGGCTTGGTCCGACGCTTGGGCGCGGTTGTGGCATATTCCGCTGCTGTGAGCGCACCGTTGCGGTCGCCGTCGGCCTTCCTGAACTTGTCGACGGTAGTGTGCGCCCATTCCTCGAACGACAGCCGACCGTCGCCGTTGGTGTCCAGCTTGGCATAGCTCTTGCGCCGCGGCTGGAGCAGCTCGGTCATGACGATCTTGCCGTCATTGTCCTTGTCGGCGCGGTCGAACCGTTTCTGCTCGCGGCTCTTGGGCGTCGCTTCGGGCGCGACCAGCGGCTGCTGGTCGACCATCGACGGCACCGCAGCCTGCGGCGGCGGCGCGGGCGGCAAGTCCTGGGGATCCTGCGCCCTGCCCTGCCAAAGCAGGAAGGCACCGGTAAGCATGAGGAAGGAGGCGAGGGCCCCGGCAAGGAAACGCGTCACGATCATCTCCGCAACTTCGGAGATTCGGCGCGATCATCGTCCGAAATGGACGCGCCGCTGTCAACCGATGCGGCCGCTCCAGCGATGGCGGAGCATGGCCAGCACCCGGCCGCGGCTGCCTTCCGCCTCCTCGCCCTCCAGGTCGCGCAACGCGGCGCGTGCCAGCATGGTCAGCGGCCGCAGCGCGCGCGGAAAGCGATGACCGGCCAGCATCGCGCCGTGGCCGCGCGCCGGTTCGATCAGGTGCGGCACGCCGCGCCGGCCGACCGACGTCAGCGCATAGAGCGCGCCCGCCGCGCCCAGCTTCGCATCGCCCTCGCCCAGCAGCCGTCCACCAAGGTCAAACAGCACGACGCCGCGGCCCGCGACATGCTCGGGGTCCGCGCGGTCGTCCAGCAGGGTCGCCCAGCCCGGTTCCAGAGCGGCGACGTCGCGCCCGGCAATGCCCCGGCCGATCAGCTCGGCGGCAACCGCCTGCAAGCGCGGTTCGGCCGGCGGCGCGCCGCCGTCGAGCGCTTCGAGCTGTTCGCGCCACCACGCCAGCTTGATGCGTGCCAGATTGGGGTCGGTGGCGCGGGCGACGACATCGCCCATCGCGACGTCGACCGCGAACATGGCGGCAACGGCCGGGCGCACCGGCGCGGGCATATGCAGCAAGGCGAGCGCGCGGTCCCCGCCGAGCGCGTCCTCGTCAGCGATAGCAGACGCGCTTGGCGGCCTCGACGACATCCTCGACCTTGATCAGCGCCAGCTTTTCGAGGTTGGCGGCATAGGGCAACGGCACGTCCTCGTCGGTCACGCGGAGCACGGGCGCGTCCAGGTCGTCGAAGCCCTCGACCATCGCGATGGCCATGATTTCCGAACTGATCGAACAGGTCGGCCAACCTTCCTCGACCACCACCATGCGGTTGGTCTTGGCCAGGCTTTTCAGCACCGTGTCCTTGTCCAGCGGCCGCAGCGTGCGCAGGTCGATGACTTCCGCTTCGATCCCTTCGCCGGCCAGCGTTTCCGCCGCCTGCATCGCCACCCCGACGCCGATCGAATAGGTCACCAGCGTCACGTCCGCGCCCTCGCGCACGATCCGCGCCTTGCCGATCGGCAACACGTAATCGTCCAGCTCCGGCACCTCGAAAGTCTGGCCGTACATCAACTCGTTTTCCAGGAAGACGACCGGGTCTTCGCTGCGGATGGCGGCCTTCATCAGCCCCTTGGCGTCGGCCGCGCTATAGGGCGCGATGACCACCAGGCCGGGCACGCTGGCGTACCACGGCCCGTAATTCTGGCTGTGCTGCGCGGCCACGCGCGACGCCGCGCCGTTGGGGCCGCGAAACACCACCGGACAGCGCATCTGGCCGCCCGACATGTAATTGGTCTTGGCCGCGCTGTTCACGATGTGGTCGATGGCCTGCATCGCGAAGTTGAACGTCATGAACTCGATGATCGGCTTCAGCCCGCCCATCGCCGCTCCGGTGCCGAGTCCGGCAAAGCCATATTCGGTGATCGGCGTGTCGACCACGCGCTTGGGTCCGAATTCCTGCAGCAGGCCCTGGGTGACCTTGTACGCCCCCTGATACTCGGCCACTTCCTCGCCCATCACGAAGACGCGGTCGTCGGCCCGCATTTCTTCGGCCATCGCGTCGCGCAGCGCCTCGCGCACCGTGGTTTCGACCATCTTCGTGCCTTCGGGCACGTCGGGGTCTCGCACCTCGGCCTTGGCCGCCGCGACGTTAAGCTGGTCGGTGCCGGTTTCCGCGTTCTGCGGCCCGTGGTCCTCGATCGCCGATCCTTGCGTCTTCTGGTCCGACGGGCGCGGCTGGTCGGGCACGTCCGCGTCCGCCTGCGGCGCCGCGCTGGCCGCGGCCGACGCGTCTTCGCCTTCGCCGGCAAGGATCGCGATCGGCTGACCAACCTTGACGTTGTCGGTGCCTTCCGGGACCAGGATCTTGGCGATCGTGCCCTCGTCGACCGCTTCGAATTCCATCGTCGCCTTGTCGGTCTCGATCTCGGCCAGGATGTCGCCGCTCGACACCTCGTCGCCTTCCTTGACCAGCCACTTGGCCAGCGTGCCCTCTTCCATCGTCGGGGACAGGGCCGGCATCTTCAGTTCGATACCCATCAGTTGATCACCGTTTGCTGGTGCTGGATCAGTTTCCAGCCCTCATCGCCGCCGCGATAGGTGCTGGAGCAATATGCGCGATAGGGGTCGCCGCCGTCGCGCTGCGCTTCGGCGCGATAGGCCAGCACCACCGCCTCGCGGCCGGGCCGGGTGACGTGCCGTTCCTGCATGTCGACCGCGGTCCAGCGCGGCCCGGACATCAGCGAGATCATCGCCCGGTCGCGGTCGAGGATGCCGGTTTCGCCGAACAGCATCAGGCAGTCGTCGTCGACCAGCTCGCCATAGGCCGAGCTGCCCTCGAGCCACAGACGCTCCTCGCCGTGCCACAGGTTTTCGTCGGTAATGGCCATCAATAGCTCTCCACCAGAACGTCGGTGAACAGCTCGGACGGATCGGGCTCGGGCGCGTCTTCGGCGAACTTGGCGGCGTCGACGATGATCTGCTTGATCTCCTTATCGATCGCCTTCAGCTCGTCCTCGCCGACGCCCAGCTTCTCCAGCTCCTTGGCGGCATGCTCGATCGGGTCGCGGTGGCTGCGCACGTCCTGCACTTCCTCGCGCGTGCGATACTTGGCCGGGTCGCTCATCGAATGGCCGCGATAGCGATAGGTCATCAGCTCGAGGATGATCGGCCCGTTCTCGCGCGCCCAGTCGAGCGCCATCTCCGCCGCTCCGCGCACCGCCAGCACGTCCATGCCGTCGACCCGGATGCCGGGGATTCGGAAGCTCTCGCCGCGCTTATAGAAATCGGGCTCGGACGCCGACCGCGCGACCGACGTGCCCATCGCATATTGATTGTTCTCGATCGCGTAGATCACCGGCAGGTTCCACAGCTTGGCCATGTTGAAGGCCTCGTAAACCTGCCCCTGGTTGGCCGCGCCGTCGCCGAAATAGGCCAGGCACACGCCGCCGTCGCCGCGATACTTGTGCGCAAAGGCCAGGCCCGAGCCCAGCGGCACCTGAGCGCCGACGATGCCGTGCCCGCCGTAAAAGCCATGTTCGACGCTGAACATGTGCATCGACCCGCCCTTGCCCTTGGAAATGCCGGCTTCGCGGCCGGTCAGTTCGGCCATGATCACCTTGGGATCGATGCCGTAAGCGAGCATGTGGCCATGGTCGCGATAGCCGGTGATGACGCTGTCCTTGCCGACGGTCATCGCGCTCTGCAGCCCGACCGCCACCGCTTCCTGGCCGATGTACAGGTGACAGAAACCGCCGATCAGGCCGAGGCCGTACAGCTGCCCCGCCCGCTCCTCGAAGCGGCGGATGAGCAGCATTTCCTTATAGAAATCGAGCAGCTGGTCCTTGTCGGCCTTGAACCTCTGGGGCTCCGGCGGGCGCTTGCCCGCATCGGCTTTGGTATCGGTCTTGGCTTTGTCGGATCGCGCCACTGGCGTCTCTTTCGCGGCTGTGTCGGGGCGCGGCGTCTATAAGAAAGGCGCCGCCATGCAGCAACCGCCGGAGGGACGATTCAGTTCAACGGCACGACGACTTCGTCGGGTCGGACCAGCCCGAGGTCGCGGCGGACCAGCTCGTCGGCCATGTCCGGATCGGCTTTCCGCGGGTCGAGCAGCCGGGACCGGTGTTTGAGCTGCGCCTTCTCCGCCTCGAGGCTCGCCAGCTCGGCTTTGCGCTCCTGCAAGTCGCGGTGATAGCCGCCCCAGGCAAGCAGGCCGTTCGGGCCCGCCACCGCATAGCCGGCGAAATTGCCGACGATCAGCAGTGCGAGCGCCGGCCACATGGCCCGGCGAACCAGTCCTAGATTGCGTTTGCCACCCATCCCGATCCCCAAGAATCACGAGTGAGTCGCACTTGCAAGCGAATTCCTTAATTCGTCCGCGAAAGCTGTTGATTCAGCCGCGATTATAGGCCGCGATCGCCGCCACGCCGGGATAGACCGCGCTGGTCCCCAGCTCTTCCTCGATCCGCAGCAGCTGGTTGTACTTGGCCACCCGGTCGGACCGGGCAAGGCTGCCGGTCTTGATCTGCCCGGCGTTGAGTCCGACGGCGAGGTCGGCGATGGTCGCATCCTCGGTCTCGCCCGACCGGTGCGACATGACCGCGGTAAAGCCGTTCTGCTGGGCAAGGCGCACGGCGGCGATGGTTTCGGTCAGCGTGCCGATCTGGTTGACCTTGACCAGGATCGAATTGGCGATCCCCTTTTCAATGCCTTGCGCCAGTCTTTTGACATTGGTGACGAACAGGTCGTCGCCGACCAGCTGGACCCGGTCGCCGATCCGGTCGGTGACCATTTTCCACCCGTCCCAATCGTCCTCGCCCATCCCGTCCTCGATCGACGCGATCGGATAGTCGGCGGCCAGCTGCGCCAGATAGTCGGCCATCTCTTCCGACGACAGGGTCCGGCCCTCGCCGTCCATCGCATAGGCGCCGTCCCGATAGAATTCGGTCGCCGCGCAATCCAGCGCCAGCACCACGTCGCTGCCGGCGGCATAGCCCGCGACCTCGATCGCCTTGATCACATGGTCCAGCGCCTCGCGCGCGGAGCCGATGTTGGGTGCAAAGCCGCCCTCGTCGCCGACCGACGTCGACAGGCCCGCCCGGTGCAGGTCGGCCTTGAGCGCATGAAACACTTCCGTGCCGCAGCGAAGCGCTTCGGAGAAGCTCGCCGCGCCGACCGGCATGATCATGAATTCCTGGAAGTCGATCGGGTTGTCGGCGTGCGCGCCGCCGTTGAGGATGTTCATCATCGGCACTGGCAGGGTCCGCGCCGCCGCGCCGCCCAGATAACGGTAGAGCGGCAGTCCGGCCGACGCGGCCGACGCCTTGGCCGCCGCCAGGCTCACGCCAAGGATGGCGTTGGCGCCCAGCCGGCCCTTGTTCTCGGTCCCGTCGAGCGCGATCATCGCGGCATCGACGTCGCCCTGGTCCGCGGCGTCGCGGCCGGCCAGCGCTTCCGCGATCTCGCCATTGACCGCATCGACCGCCTTGCCGACCCCCTTGCCGCCCCAGCGCGCCGTGTCGCCGTCGCGCAGCTCTACCGCCTCGTGCGCCCCGGTCGATGCGCCCGACGGCACCGCGGCGCGGCCAAAGCTGCCGTCCTCCAGGGTCACGTCGACCTCGACCGTGGGATTGCCGCGGCTGTCGAGAATCTGGCGTCCGCGGATCGCTTGGATGGCGCTCATTTCATTCCTTCTTACGCTGGCGTAATGATTGCCGCCGGCGGGGCGGCGACGACGCCGCCCTATAGGCATGGGCGGCAGGGGCGCAACTTTCGCGCCGCCAAGGGGAACGTGCGGGCGGCTGCAGGGTTGAACGGCAAAAGGAGTACCGACGATGGTTCAGCAGAATACCAACCTTCCCGAAGGCACCGATTCGATCATTAACGGGGCGATGGAAACCGACACCGGTTCGACCACCGGCAACCGCACCCCGGGCACGTCTGCGACGACCAGCACCGGCACCACGACGACCGCGACGTCCTCGACCACGGCCACCGGCGGCACCGCCACCGGCCTGATGGACAAGGTCCGCTCGCAGGGCAGCAAGCTAAGCGGCGAAGCCGCCGGCAAGGCCCGCGGCTTTGTCGGTCAGGGGCTGGAGCGCGGCTCCGAGGCGCTGTCGAACGTCAGCCGCCTGGTCGGCGACACCGCCGACGGCCTCGATGAGCGTCTCGGCCCGGAATATGGCGATTACGCCCGCCGCGCCGCGCAGGCGCTGGACAGCACCGCCAGCAAGCTGGCCACCAAGGATCCCGACGAACTGATCGACGACACCCGCCAGTTCGTCCGCAAGAGCCCCGGCATCGCGCTGGCCGGCGCGGCCATCGTCGGCTTCGCGCTTGCCCGCCTGATCAAGTCCGGGCTCGACAGCGATGACGACCGGAGCAACGGCTCGCGCAGCTGATGCTCAAGCCGGCCGATCCCAGCCCGCCGCATGACGAGCGCCCCATTGGCGCGATCGTCAGCGAACTCGTCGACGAAGGCAAAGTCTATGCGCGGGCCGAGGCGGAATACGCCAAGGCCATCGCGGCGGCCAAGGCCAAGTCGTACCGCACGCCCGTCATGCTGTTCGTGCTTGCGGGCGTGGTCGGGCTCGGTGCGGTCAACGCCTTGTGCATCGCGATCTTCGTCGCTTTGTCGACGCTGATGAGTCCGCTGCTTGCCGGCCTTGCCGCCTTCGTCCTGATCGGCGCCGTCGCCGCCGGACTCGGCTGGCTGGGCGCGGAAAAGTTGAGGAAGCCGTCGTGATCGATACGCCGGAAGTGCGCGCCGCCCGCCAGCGCGCCGATACTGCCCAGCACCGCATGGTCGGGTTGCTTCAGGAATTGCAGCAACGGGTCGCGCCAAAGACCCTCGCCCGTGACGCGTGGGACAATGCCAAGTCGCGCGGCGCCGACCTCGCCGAGGAAGCGGTCGACGCGGTCCGCGCCCGGCCGCTCGCCGCCACGGGCGCCGCCGCGGCGCTCGGCCTGTTCCTCGCTCGCGAACCGTTGATGGATCTCGCCAGCAAGCTGTGGAACCGCGGCAAGGACAAGGACAACACGCCGGACACCGACCGTCACCAACCGAATACATCGCGTGCCAGGCGCGCGCGCCAGAATGTGGAGGACTGACCATGACCGATTTCGACAACACCAACCGCACCGACGGCCGCACGACCCCGAACCAGGGCGTCGCCGGCGACGTCCGCGAACGCGCGATCGACGCCTATGACAGCGCCCTCGACACCGCGTCGAGCGCCGCGGCTAAAACCAACGAGGCGATCGAGACCGCGCCGCTGATCGCGCTTGGCGCGGGCATTGCCGCCGGTGCGCTGATCGCCGCGCTGATCCCGGCCAGCCGCCGCGAACGCGAATTGCTCAAGCCTTATGGCGACCGGGTCACCGGCGCGGCCAAGGGCGCTGCCCGTGCCGCCCGCGAAACCGGCACCGAAAAGCTGCGCGAGCTTGGCCTCACCCCGGACAACATTGCCGACAAGGCCAGCGAAGCCGCCAAGGCGACCGCCCAGGCCGCCGTTGGCCAGTTCAAGGACAAGGCCGGCAGCAACCGCTAGAAATCTGGCGGTTCGCAAACGGTCGCTTTGCTGGTAGCGGATCGCCGATGAGCAAGCTTCACCTCGTGTTCGGCGGCCGGGTCAAGGATCCCAGCGGCCTCGACTTCGATCTCGACACCGTCGACCTCGTCGGCCTGTTCGGCAGCTATGCCGACGCCGAAGACGCGTGGCGCGCCAAGGCACAGCTGACGGTCGACGATGCGGAGATGAAATATGTCGTCGTCCACCTACACCGGCTGCTTGAGCCGGATACGGACGGCATCACGGGGTCGGCCGACAACGCCGGCTAGGCGTTGCGGTAACGCCACAGCAGCAGCGGGCGCTGCATCAGCAGGCCCGCCACGAACCCGCCGACATGGGCGGGCGTCGCCAGCAGCATGCCCTGCAGCCCGGCCAGCATGCCGGTCATCAGCTGCAACACCACCCAGGCGGCCAGCAGCCACAAAGCGTTGAGCAGCCGGTTGAGCCGCGCCGACGCGACGATCTGCTTCTGCTGGCCGAAACTGAGCGCAAAGGCGCCGATGATCCCGCTGATCGCGCCGCTGGCGCCGACCATCGGTACCGCCGCGTTCGGATCGACCGCCCATTGGGCCATCGCCGCGACATAGGCCGACACGACGTAGATGAAGATCAGGGCGCCGGACCCGAGCACCCGCTCGACCGCGCGTCCGCACCACACCAGGATCAACAGGTTGAGCCCGAGGTGCAGGATGCCCGAATGGACCAGCGTCGAACTGAGCGGGGTCAACACCGCGGGCACGGCCGGGCCCAACAGCACCATGCCGCTCAGCCGGTCGGGAATGAAGCCCGCCGCCACGGCCGCGGTGTTGCTGTAGCCGGTGGCGGCCGCAAGCAGCCACGCCAGCGCGGTGACGATGGCGATGATCCCGGTGGCGGTGCGAAGGAAGGTCACGCCGGCCGCCGTCCCCCTAGAGGAACTCGACCTTTTCGATCTCGTAATAATGATCGCCGGAAGGGGTCGACACTTCGACTTCCTCGCCCACTTCGCGGCCGATCAGCGCCCGGCCGAGCGGCGAATTATAACTGATCTTGCCGTCCTTGGCGTCGGCCTCGGCCTGCCCGACCAGCTGGTACTTCACCGTCTTGTCAGCCTCGTCGACCAGGGTGACGGTCGCGCCGAACAGGATCTTCTTGCCCGACAGCGTCGACGGGTCGATCACCATCGCCCGCGCCAGCTGGTCCTCGAGATCGGCGATTGTCGCCTCGATCTGCCCCTGCCGTTCCTTGGCCGCATGATATTCGGCGTTTTCGCTGAGGTCGCCATGGGCGCGCGCGACTTCGATCGCTTCGACCACCGCAGGCCGCTCGACGGACTTGAGCTGGCGCACCTGCTCGGAGATGCGGCGATGGCCTTCCGGGAGCATCGGCACTTTTTCGCTCGCCATTATCGCGGGCCTTTCTTCAATACCGTCCCGGCGACGCCGTCATGGCGTCGGGGCCTGGGAAACGGGTTCTAATTGGAAAATCAGTTCACGAATTAAGAGTAATAGGATTGCAGCGAGTGCACTTCAAGCGCCCGCCCCCGCAACGTCCCCAGTGAACGGGCCACGGCAAGGCTGGCCGCGGCGGTGGTGAAATAGGGCACCTTGCGGCCCAGCGCAGTGGCGCGGATCGAATGACTGTCCTTCAACGACTGCCAGCCTTCGGTGGTGTTGAACACCAATTGCACCGCCCCGTCGGTGATCAAATCGACGATATGCGGGCGGCCCTGCGCCACCTTGTTGACGATTTCCACGTCCAGCCCCGCGTCGCGCAAATAGGTGCCGGTGCCGCCGGTGGCGATGACCTTGAAGCCAAGCTCCAGCATTGCCTCGACCGCCGGGACGATGTGCGGCTTGTCGCCGTCCTTGACCGACACGAACACCGTGCCCGACTTGGGCAGCTTCACGCCAGCGCCGATCAGCCCCTTTGAAAACGCCGCGTCGAAATCGCTGTCGATGCCCATCACTTCGCCGGTCGAGCGCATTTCCGGTCCCAGCACCGGGTCGCTGCCGGGGAAACGGGCAAACGGGAAGACCGGCTGCTTGACCGCGATATGGTCGATGACCCGGGCGAACGGTTCGAACGCGTCCAGCGTCTCCCCGGCCATCACCCGCGCGGCGATCTTGGCCACCGGCCGGCCGATCGCCTTGGCTACGAACGGCACCGTGCGGCTGGCGCGCGGATTGACCTCAATCAAATAGACGTCGCCGTCCTTGACCGCGAACTGGACGTTCATCAGCCCCTTGACCTTCAACCCGTTGGCCAGCGCGGTGGTCTGGCGCTCGATTTCGGCCACCACTTCGGCGCTCAGGCTGTGCGGCGGGATGGCGCAGGCGCTGTCGCCCGAATGGACGCCGGCTTCCTCGATATGCTGCATGACGCCCGCGATACGCACGTCCGTGCCGTCCGAAATGGCGTCGACGTCGACCTCCACCGCGTCGCGCAGGTACCGGTCGATCAGTACCGGCGACGTGCCCGAAACGGCGACCGCGGTGGCGATATAATGGTCCAGCTGCTCGGGCCCGTCGACCACTTCCATCCCGCGCCCGCCAAGCACGTAGCTGGGCCGCAGCAGCACCGGATAGCCGATGCGGTCGGCGACCTTCAGCGCCTCGTCGCGGCTGCGCGCGATGCCGTTGGCCGGTTGCTTCAGCCCCAGCTTGCCGACCAGCTTGGCGAACCGTTCGCGGTCCTCGGCCAGGTCGATGCTGTCGGGGCTGGTGCCCAGGATCGGCACGCCCGCGCGCTGCAATTCCTGCGCCAGCTTGAGCGGCGTCTGCCCGCCGAGCTGGACGATCACGCCCAGCAGTTCGCCCTTCTCGCTTTCGCGGCGGACGATCTCCAGCACGTCCTCGCCGGTCAGCGGCTCGAAATACAGCCGGTCCGACGTCTCCGGGTCGGTGGAGACCGTCTCCGGGTTGCAATTGACCATGATGGTCTCAAGCCCGACGCCGTCCTTGCCCAGTGCGAACGCCGCGTGGCAGCAGCAGTAGTCGAACTCGATGCCCTGCCCGATCCGGTTGGGCCCGCCGCCAAGGATCATCACCTTGCGCTTGTCCGACACGTCCGCCTCGTCGACCGGCTCGCCGAACAACGGCCCTTCGTAGGTCGAATAGAGATAGGGCGTGGTCGCATCGAATTCCGCGGCGCAGCTGTCGATCCGCTTGAACACCGGGTGCACGCCCAGCTTCGCGCGATGCTCGCGCACTTCCTCCTCGGTCACGCCGCCGGTCAGGTGCTTGAGCACGTCGTGCACCAGTCCCGACGTCCCGGGCGTCGCGACGCCGGTCGAACGAACCGACAATTGCGCCAGCCGCGCGTCGGAAAAGCCCATCGCCTTCAACCGCCGCATCCCGTCCGCGTCGGTCGGCAGGCCGGCGGTGCGCACTTCCATTTCCGCCAGCACGATCGCCGCCAGCTGGTTCAGGAACCACGGGTCGAACCCGGCGATGGCGTTGATCCGCTCGACGGTGAACCCCTGGCGCAGCGCCTCGGCCGCGACCAGCAGCCGGTCGGGCGTCGGCCGCGCCAGCGCATTCTCGATCCGCGCCTCGTCCGCCCCTTCAAGCTCGCGCACCCGGTCGAGCCCGGTCAGCCCCGTCTCCAGTCCGCGCAGCGCCTTTTGCAGGCTTTCCGGGAAACTCCGCCCGATCGCCATCACTTCGCCGACCGACTTCATCGACGTCGACAACACCGCTTCGGCGCCCTTGAACTTCTCGAACGTGAAGCGCGGAATCTTGGTCACGACATAATCGATCGTCGGCTCGAAGCTCGCGGGCGTCGCGCCGCCGGTGATGTCGTTGCTAATCTCGTCGAGCGTGTAGCCGACCGCCAGCTTGGCGGCGACTTTGGCAATTGGAAAACCCGTCGCCTTCGACGCCAGCGCGGACGACCGCGACACGCGCGGGTTCATCTCGATCACCACCATCCGCCCGGTCTTGGGATCGACCGCGAACTGCACGTTCGAGCCGCCCGTTTCGACCCCGATCTCGCGCAGAACGGAGATCGAGGCGGACCGCATCCGCTGATATTCCTTGTCGGTCAGGGTCAGCGCCGGGGCGACGGTGATGCTGTCGCCGGTATGCACGCCCATCGGGTCGATATTCTCGATCGAACAGATGATGATGGCATTGTCCGCGCGGTCGCGGACCACCTCCATCTCATATTCCTTCCACCCGACCAGACATTCGTCGATCAGCACTTCGGTCGTCGGGCTGGCTTCCAGGCCATAGCGGACGATCGCTTCATATTCGTCGCGGTTATAGGCGATGCCCCCGCCCGTCCCGCCCAAAGTGAAGCTCGGCCGGATCACCGCCGGCAGCCCGACCGTGTCGAGCGCGGCGTTCGCTTCCTCCAGCGTATGGACGATCGCCGAACGCGGGCTTTCCAGCCCGATGGAGTCCATCGCGTCGCGGAATTTCTGCCGGTCCTCGGCCTTTTCGATCGCTTCGGCATTGGCGCCGATCAGCTCGACGCCCAGCCGCTCCAAGGTCCCGTCCTTGGCCAGCGCCAGCGCGGTGTTGAGCGCGGTCTGCCCGCCCATCGTCGGCAACAGCGCGTCGGGCCGCTCCTTCTCGATGATGCTGGCGACAAAGCCCGGCGTGACCGGCTCGATATAGGTGACGTCGGCCAGCTCCGGGTCGGTCATGATCGTCGCCGGGTTGGAATTGACGACGATCACGCGATAGCCCTCGGCCTTCAGCGCCTTGACCGCCTGGCTGCCCGAATAATCGAACTCCGCCGCCTGCCCGATGACGATGGGGCCCGCGCCGATGATGAGGATGGATTTGATGTCGGTGCGCTTAGGCATCAGTAATCGATGGCTCCCTGGCGGCCGCGATTGCCGATGAAGCGGCGGCGCAATTCGGTGGTGGCGTCGACGACCCGCTTCACGCAGTCGAACGAAGCGGTGGCGCGCCCGTCGACGTCCCGGGCGGCGAGGTCGACCATTTCCGGCTGGTAGTCGACCCAGGCACCGTCGACGACGCGCAGCGCCTGTTCCTCGCGATACCCGCACCATGCCTCGAGGCGTGGGGCGAACGCCTGCATGGCCATGCCCTCGCGATAGCGCGGATAGGTGTCGATCTGCCCGCGCTCGGCCAGTTCTTTGAGCGCCCTGGCCTTGTCGCGCTCGTGCGTCTCGGCGCCGTGATGGAGTGCCGCGATGCGAACCTGCCGCGGGTCCGCGAACTCGAACCGATGGCGGCTGTCGATCATCAACTTGGCAAGCGCGCGATGATCCAGCCGGTCGAATGCCGCCGCCGGCACGCGCAGCTGGAGAATTTCGATGCCACGATCCTCGGTGATCGGGGTCATCCACCCGTCCTCGATGCCCAGCGCGTTGAGGCGCCGACGAAGATCCTCGCCCTGAATGTCCGGCGACGCGTCATATTCGGCCTTCTGCCGCTTGATGCGCTGTTCCGTCGTCTCGATCCGGTTGTCGATGCCCGGCGCGCCGTTGCCGCACGCGACCAGCGTCGCGGTCGCTCCGGCGGCAAGCAGCGATCGAAAATTCGCGTGAAGCGTCACTGCCGCATCATCCCCACGAACTTCTCGAACAGGTAGAAACTGTCCTGCGGGCCGGGGCTCGCCTCCGGATGGTACTGCACGCTGAACGCCGGCTTGTCGGTCAGCTCGATCCCGCAATTGCTGTCGTCGAACAGCGAGACGTGGGTTTCGCGCACATTTTCCGGCAGCCCTTCGCGCTCGACCGCGAAACCGTGGTTCATGCTGGTGATTTCGACCCGCCCGTCCTCCAGCCGCTTGACCGGATGGTTGGCGCCGCGATGGCCCTGAAACATCTTGCTCGTCCGCCCGCCCACCGCCAGCGCCAGCATCTGATGGCCAAGGCAGATGCCGAACAAGGGCTTCCCCGTGTTCAGCAACTGCCGGATCACCGGCACGGCATATTCTCCCGTCGCCGCCGGGTCGCCCGGCCCGTTGGACAGGAAAATCCCGTCCGGCTCATGCGCCATGATCTCGTCGAAGCTCGCCGCCGCCGGCACCACCGTCACCCGCGCGCCCGCCTCGCTCAAATTGCGGAAGATGTTGCGCTTGGACCCGTAATCGATCGCGACCACGTGGGGGGTGCGCGCCTCGACTTCGCTCGGCACGAACGACTTGGATTCAGTCGCGGACCCGCCCTCGTTCGTCCCGAGCGAAGTCGAGGGGCGGAGCTCGGCATATCCGCTGCCCCATTCCCACTTGCCGCCGGCCCAGCGTTCCACCTGCAACCGGCTGACGTCCTTGGCCAGGTCCATGCCTTCCAGCCCCGGCCACTCCGCCGCCATCCGCTGCAACGCGTCGATGTCGAACTCACACGTCTCGCTATGCGCGATGGCGATGGTCGGCGGCCCTTCCTCGCGCACCAGCTTGGTCAGCGCCCGCGTATCGACCCCGGAAATCCCGATCCGCCCCCACCGTTTCATCCAGTCGGCGAAATCCTGTCCGGCGCGATAATTGGACGGCGCCGTCACCGGCTCGCGCACGATCGCGCCCAGCGCATGGGCTTCCGCGGCCTCGACGTCCTCGTCGTTGGCGCCGACATTGCCGATATGGGGAAAGGTGAAGGCGATGACCTGCTTCGCATAGCTCGGGTCGGTCATCACTTCCTGGTACCCGGTCATCGCGGTGTTGAAGCACAGCTCCCCCACCGCCTGGCCGGTCGCGCCGAACCCGCGGCCCCAGATCGTCCGTCCGTCGGCGAACACCACGACTCCCGTCGCCCCCTTGGGTTGGGGGGCGCGCGTGGAGTGGGCGTCGGCCATGGGCGAAAGGAGCCTTCCGAAGGGTGGGTTTCAACGATGTCGCTAAGGCATCGCAGCTAGGGAGATTGCTCGCTGCGGTCAACGCCTGTTAGGGACGAAAAATGATCAGGGACGACATCAAGGCCGCCACCGTCACCGCGATGAAGGGCGGCGACAAGGACACCACTGCGACGCTGCGGCTGGTTTCCGCGGCAATCAAGAACCGCGACATCGAAGCGCGCACCGGCAAGGCGCCCGACGACGACGACCAGCTGGTCACCGAAGTGCTGCAGAAAATGATCAAGCAGCGCCGCGAATCGGCCGACGTCTACCGCAAGAACGGCCGCGACGACCGCGCCGCGACGGAGGAATCCGAAATCGCGGTGATCGAATGCTTCCTGCCCAAGCAGCTAAGCGACGATGAGGCCCGCGCCGCGATGCAGAAGATCATTGCCGACACCGGCGCGTCTTCGGTGAAGGACATGGGCAAGGTCATGGCCGAAGTAAAAGCGCGCCACGGCGGCGAGCTAGAGCCGGCCCGGGCCAGCGCGCTGGTCAAGGAGATGTTGAGCTAGGCGCCCGCACGACTAAAGTCCGCGTAAGACTCGTTCGTCCCGAGCGAAGTCGAGGGGCGGTGGCACCGGTTTGATGCAGTTCTGGGTCTACATCCTCAAATGCCGTGACGGCTCCTATTATACGGGGCACACCGACGATCTCGATCACCGAATCGGACAGCACATTGTCGGCCAGGCGTCCGACTGGACGCGTCGGCGCCTTCCGGTCGAACTGGTCTGGTGCGAAGCGGTTTCGTCCCGGTTGGAAGCCCTCGAAGCGGAGCGACGTATCAAGCCCTGGTCGCGTGCAAAGAAGGAAGGGTTGATCGCCCGTGACTGGGCTCGCGTGTCCCACTTCGCGCGACCGCCCCACGAGCGCCCCTCGACTTCGCTCGGGACGAACGGGGCTGTTGCTGCGGCTCCACCAACTTCGTTCGTGTCGACCGAAGTCGAGACGCGCAGCCCCTCTCGCGGAACCGAAGGGCAGACCCCATGACCCTCTCCCCCGCCTGGCTGGACGAACTCCGTGCCCGCACCTTGCTGTCCTCGGTCATCGCCCCGTCGGTGAAGCTCATTCGCGCCGGGCGGGAGTTCAAGGCCTGTTGCCCGTTCCACAATGAAAAGACGCCCAGTTTCACGATCAACGACGAAAAGGGCTTCTACCATTGCTTCGGCTGCGGCGCGCACGGGGACGCGATCAGCTTTCTGGTCGACAATCGCGGCCTGCCGTTCATGGACGCGGTCAAGGAATTGGCGGGCAAGGCGGGGATGGACGTCCCCGCGCCCGATCCCCGGGCCCGCGAACGGTCGGAGCGCGCCGCCGACCTGACCGACGTCATGGCCGCGTGCCAGCGCTGGTTCGCTGAACAGCTGCACGGCATCGATGGCGCCGCTGCCCGCGACTATCTTGCCGCGCGCGGGATCAGCGGGGCGCAGGTCACGCGTTTCGGCATCGGCCTCGCCCCCGACAATCGCGGCGCGCTCAAGCGCGCGCTGGCCGACCTGGGCGAGGACAAGCTCGTCGAAACCGGCATGCTGATTCGGCCGGAGGACGGCGACCGCGCCACCTACGACCGCTTCCGCGGCCGGCTGATGATCCCCATCCGCGACCAGCGCGGGCGGGTCATCGCCTTCGGCGGGCGAATCCTGGGCGAGGGCGAACCCAAATATCTCAATTCCCCCGACACGCCGCTCTTCGACAAGGGCCGCACGCTCTACAATATCGACCGTGCCGGCCCCGCCAGCCGTCAGGCACGGCGGCTGATCGTGGTCGAAGGCTATATGGACGTCATCGGCCTCGACCGGGCCGGCATCGGCGAGGTGGTCGCCCCCAACGGCACTGCGGTTACCGAAGCGCAACTGGAGCGGATGTGGCGGCTCGAACCCGCGCCGATCCTGTGCTTCGACGGCGACGCCGCGGGCCGCAAGGCGGCGATCCGCGCCGCCACGCGCGCCCTGCCCCACCTTGGCCCCGAGCGCACCTTGCGCTTCGTCGAGCTGCCCGCCGGACAGGATCCCGACGACCTCGTCCGTTCCGGCGGCCGGCAGGCGGTGGAGGACCTGCTCGCCAGCCCCGAACCGCTCGACCAGCGGCTGTGGCGGCACGAACGCGATGCCCAGCCCCTGACCACCCCCGAAGCGCGCGCCGGCCTGCGCCAGCGGCTGGTCGAACATGCCCAGTCGATCGGCGATCCGGAGCTTCGCCGCCTGTACCGCGACCAGTGGCTCAACCAGTTCAACGCCGAATTCGGCGCGGTCCGCTACGCCTCCCCGACCGGTCAGCGGCGCCCGCAGAACCGCTTCGACAAGCGCACCGGCCGCTGGCTCCCCCCGGCCCCGCCGGCCAGCGCCGCCGCCCGCCGCATCGGCCGCGGCGGCATCGACACCGCCACCGCCCGGGCGCTGGTCCACGGCTTCGCGCTTTATCCCGAAGCGCTGCCCGCGCACGTCGAGCAGCTTGCCCACCTGCCGATCGCCGACAAGGCCCTCTCGGCCCTGCGCGACCGCATCGTCGACGCGGCCCTTGCGGAACCGGCGCTTGATCGGCAGAAGCTCGCCACCATATTGCAGGCAGCCGGAGCGGCCGCGGCCCTTGACCAGGCGCGCCAAACCGGCGGAATCGGCTTTTCCTTCACCCGCAGCGATACCGCGCCGGACCGCGCGGTTCGCGACCTCGGGATCGCGATCGACGCGCTCTCGGCGGAGGAAGAAATCGGTGCGGCTCTCGACGAGGCCACCGAGCGCTTGCAGGCCGGCGAAGACACGGCGTTCGACGAGCAGCAGCGGCTGCACGGCGAGCGGGAGAGAATCATGCAACGGCTGGCGTCCCTCGCCGGCACCGATTAACGGCGAACCCGATGGCGAAGAACGAAACCGCAGAAACCGAACCGCAGGACAGCGGCGATGCCCCGCTGATCGACCTCAACGACGCGTCGGTGAAGAAACTGATCGCGCGCGCCAAGAAGCGCGGCTTCGTCACCTATGACGAGCTCAACAAGGCGCTCCCGCAGGACCAGATGAACTCCGAGCAGATCGAGGACATCATGTCCGCGATCAACGAGATGGGCATCAACGTCGTCGAGAACGAGGACGAGGCCGACGAGGAGGAAAAGGAAGCCGCGCAGGCGCAGGAAGACGAAGTCGACCCGCTCGACGACGGCGGCCCCCGCCCGGCTGCGGCGACCAAGAAGGAAGCGGTCGACCGTACCGACGACCCGGTGCGCATGTACCTGCGCGAGATGGGCGCCGTGGAGCTGCTCAGCCGCGAGGGCGAAATCGCTATCGCCAAGCGTATCGAGGCCGGCCGCGACACGATGATCTGGGGCCTGTGCGAAAGCCCGATGACCTTCAACGCGATCATCGAATGGTCCAACGCGCTCAACGAAGGCACCATGCAGCTGCGCGAGATCATGGATCTCGAGGCGATGCTGTCCAAGGGCCCGACCGCCGAGCAGATCAACGCGTCCGAGGACGACGAAAGCGGCGACGGCGAAATCTCCGAAAAGACCGCCGGCCCGACGATCAAGGAAGAGGAAGACGAGCCGGAGGAGGAATCCGCCGATTCCGACGACGAGGAGGACATGGTCGAACGGCGTGCCAAGCCGCAGTCGAGCGACGATGACGACGAGGACAACGCCCTCAGCCTTGCCCAGATGGAAGAGGCGCTCAAGCCCACCGCGCTCGAGAAATTCGCCACCATCACCGCGCTGTTCAAGAAGTTCGCCAAGCTGCAGTCGGCGCGCCTCGACGCGCTTGCCACCGGCGACGAGTTCCCGGCCAACGAGGAAAAGAAGTATCAGAAGCTGCGCGAGCAGCTCACCGCGGAGGTCGAAAGCGTCCAGTTCCACCAGGCCAAGATCGAAACCCTGGTCGACCAGCTGTACGCCCACAACCGCCGCCTGATGGCGCTGGGCGGGCAGATGCTGCGCCTGGCCGAGCGCCACCGCGTGCCGCGCCGCGCCTTCCTCGAAAGCTATTCCGGCCGCGAGCTGGACGAAAGCTGGCTCGACGACGCTGCCAGGCAGGACAAGAAATGGGCCAGCTTCGCCGCGTCGGAACGCGACACGGTGGAGCGCATCCGCGGCGAAATCGGCGAGATCGCGCAGTCGGTCGGCACCTCGCTTCCCGAATACCGCCGGATCGTCAACCAGGTGCAAAAGGCGGAGCGCGAAGCCCGCATGGCCAAGAAGGAAATGGTCGAAGCGAACCTCCGCCTCGTCATCTCCATCGCCAAGAAATACACCAACCGCGGCCTGCAGTTCCTCGACCTCATCCAGGAAGGGAACATCGGCCTGATGAAGGCGGTCGATAAGTTCGAATATCGCCGCGGCTACAAATTCTCGACCTACGCCACTTGGTGGATCCGGCAGGCGATCACCCGCTCGATCGCCGACCAGGCGCGGACCATCCGAATCCCGGTCCACATGATCGAAACGATCAACAAGCTGGTCCGCACCGGCCGCCAGTTCCTCCACGAAACCGGCCGCGAAGCCACGCCGGAAGAACTCGCCGAACGCCTTTCAATGCCGCTCGAAAAAGTGCGCAAGGTGATGAAGATCGCCAAGGAGCCGATCAGCCTCGAAACGCCCATCGGCGACGAGGAAGACAGCCACCTCGGCGATTTCATCGAGGACAAGAACGCGGTCATCCCGGTCGACGCCGCGATCCAGGCGAACCTCAAGGAAACCGTCACCCGGGTCCTCGCTTCGCTCACCCCGCGCGAGGAGCGCGTGCTGCGCATGCGCTTCGGCATCGGCATGAACACCGACCATACGCTCGAGGAAGTCGGCCAGCAGTTCAGCGTCACCCGCGAACGCATCCGCCAGATCGAGGCCAAGGCCCTGCGCAAGCTCAAGCACCCGTCGCGGTCGCGCAAGATGCGGAGCTTTTTGGATCAATAGCCCAGTGGCCGAGCGCAGCGCCGCCGACGCGTAGCGTCGCCGAAGCAGCGCGAAGAGACCACGCAGCGCCCGGCCGACGACCGCCGCAGGCGCGTCGATCGACGTCACGGGCCGCCCCGTGACGCTATCCCAGTGGCCGAGCGCAGCGCCGCCGACGCGTAGCGTCGCCGAAGCAGCGCGAAGAGACCACGCAGCGCGCGGCCGACGACCGCCGCAGGCGCGTCGATCGACGTCACGGGCCGCCCCGTGACGTCCTCCGCCATTGATCGAAAACTCCCGCTCCTCCCGGACGAAGTCGAGCGCCGCTCACTCCCCATTCACCCCCGACCCCGGTAGGAAAGCACCGACGCGATGCCCGCCTACCGTACCCCCTCGTCCCACGAACGCCCGCCGCGCAGCCGCCGCGCTACCGGCCTTGCGCTGGCGTTGGGCATCAACCTGCTGCTGCTCCTCGCGCTGCTGCGGCTGGGCGCGATCCCGCTGCCCGGGGCGCCGGCGGTCAACCCGCTGGTGATCGACTTCATCAACGCCCCCGCGCCCGCGCCGGCGCCCGCGCCCGCACGCCGGGCCATGCCCAGCCCCGCCGCCCCCGCGGCGGCCGAGCCGCGTCCGGTCGCCCCGCGCCCGCGCATCGCGCTGCCGGCCCGGCCCAGCCCGTCGCGCCAGCGCCCGGTCGACGTCCTCTATCTCAGCAAGGATGAGCTTGCCGCCGCCGATATCGGCGCGATGGCGAAGTCCGCGGGCTCCGGCGCCGCGTCGGACAGCGAGGAGCTTGGCCGCGCCCCCAACGGCGAACTGCTCTACGCCGCCGAATGGGCGCGGGAGCCGACCGCGGCGGAACTGGGCGGCTACCTGCCGAAGAACGCGCAGCCCGGCACCGGGCTGGTCGCCTGCCGCACCATCCCCGGCAACCGGGTCGAGGATTGCATCGAGATCGAAAGCCGCCCCGCCAGCTCTCAGCTCGCCCGAGCCGTCCGCCAGGCCGCCTGGCAATTCCGCGTGAGGCCGCCAAGGAAGAACGGCAAGGAGCTGGTGGGGTCGTGGGTGCGGATCAGGATTGATTATTTAAGGTGAGGGGGGCTTCGAAAATGCGGCGGGCCCCGTTTGTACACCTGCGGCCTATCGCAGTTTGGCGCATACACACCGCGGGCTCGGCTCGATTAACTATAACGATTAGCGGAATAGGGTATTAGCGATTGTCTCATGCTCAAAGATCAACAAACCCAAGAGCTGTGCACCCTGCGCCTAAGGTTAGAACATGATTTGCAGTCCGTAGATGACGAGCGATTTCAAATAGCGATCTATGCAATAGACGCGCTTCAAAACAGTCTGGAAGCTATAGCTGGACCCATTCTGAATTACTCTTACCCAAGAGAAGCAATTGGTGCAAAGATACCGTCGCCTTCAGCTATCTATCCTTGGGAACTGGAGACACTAGCTAATGAAGCATTAGCTCAGCCATATCGCCGATTTGGATTTTTCCCGAACCCAAGCTTAAATTGTTCAAATTACGCGTCTGTCGCAAATTTAGTAAACATCCTCCGAGAAGTCGAGAACTTGGAGTATGTGGAGTCTGGTATTCCGGTCTTGAAGGAAATGTACCGAATTGCTGGTAGACAATTTGAATGGCAGACAGGATTCTTCAATAAGACTGCTTTATACAGGTCGGGTTATATTTTTGGCGGGAGTGAGTGTTCACGTGCCTTGATAGATAAAACCGGATTTGAGTTTAATGATTTGTCTTATTGTGGCTTTTGCATTTCGCGTCCTTGATGGGTTCTTCTAGGCTTGGTCGGAAAACGCCATTCAGCGAGGTCGGCATAAGCAACCACCTCCGCGATTCTGTCCTCGACCTAATTAGCCTCCCCATTGATGAAGCAAGAACGGTGGCGAGGAAGCAGCGCACTGGTTGGCCGTGGATAGCTTATCGGCCCAGTATATTGAGGCAGTTTCCATGTTTACAACTGCGATATACAGGTCAGCAAATCATTTCGCCACTACCGAGTTTGATATTACATAGGCTGACGTCTGGAACCTTTTATGATGTAATCTCTGATCGGGGAGAGGTTCGAAATGAGATCGGACAGCGCTTCGAATCCTATTGCGCAAATCTTCTCAACTTGACACACAAATCATTGCCATCATCGAGTGAGTTTAGCTACTCCACGCCAAAGGGCGAAATACGTACTCCTGACATACTCATTGGTGAAAGCAATTCACGTTGGGCCCTGATTGAATGCAAAGCTACCCGTATGTCTTTTCCTGCAAAGTATAGTGACAAATACGAAGAAGAGCGGGGTTATGATGACATTGCCAAGGCTGTCTTCCAAATTTGACGCTTTGCGTGTCATTGTAGACTTGGAATAGCGCCGGACAACCTTGAAGCGGGATGTGTTGGGGTGGCTTTGACGCTAGACAACTGGATGCTGATGGGCTCGGGAGCAATTTATGATAAAGTTTATAGGGTTGCGCGCGAGCTAGCGCTGACCAAGGAGCCGCGTATTCTACCCAAAGATCAAATCCCGGTTGTGTTTTGTCAGGTTTCTGAATGGGAAGGCATACTGACGACGACGACGACGGAGGGGTTAAGTTTTGCTATTAAGGCGGCCGCGACTGAGAAGTACGATGGTTGGATGTTATCCTCGATACCTATGCCAGAGGTGTTGAGAAAAAGGTATCGCTATCCATTTCGTGATTTGAATGCGGTTGTGCCGTGGTGGCATAACTTTCGGAGCCGATTGGATCTGTCAAAGGATGCATAATCCCGCGATCCGATGAGGCTTCGATAAAGTTAGTTGCCTGCTTGATTACCCATTTTTATGATTGCGGCAGAATCCGAGAGTTTTGTATTGCATACGAAGAACATGCTGCAGATTTTGTTCCAAGAGCGCCAAAATTCCTCCCTGCCTCAATTTCACCGGATATCTTGGCCCGCAACCATTGGCTTTTTCGTGCGGTAAAGCCGTCACGGGAGTAAATCCCGTGACGTCGAACGTGTCGCGCGGCGCGGCTGAAGCCGCTTGCTCGCACGCCGGCCGGCATGCGCTGGCTCTCAGCCAAGTAGTCTTGGCTTCGGCAGCTTATGCTTTCCTACACACCCCATTTCATGCTTCGCTTGGCGAATGCACCTCAGCCATCCACGCGCGCGGCATCCTGGGATCGTCGCCGCGCCATCCCTCCCCGCAATCCCCGCGCCGCCCGCACCCGCCCTCGCGTGCGCGCGCGTAGTGAGTGCGACTTTTGTGACTTTTGGCCGGTCCGCCGCTCGCGATTTGACTCTGCGCTACATTTGTAGCACTCCTGCGTCGTCATTCAGTCGAACGAGGTGTCTTATGCGTGTCCTGCTTCCCCTGCTCGCCAGTCTTGCCGCCGCCGCCGCGGTCCCCGCGCTTGCCGCGGCCGCCGGCAGTTCGGACGGCGACGCCAGCTACGTCTATCTCGCCGATGGCGGGGATGAGGTGGTGATGAGCGGCAACGGCACCGATCTTGGGCACGCCCGCACCTTCCGCGCCGGCAAGGGCCCGCTGCTCTACATCCGCCGCGACGGCGCCGCTTACGTCATCCGCGACGCCGCCTTGCTCGACCAGGCGCGCGCGATCATGGCGCCGCAAAACGACCTTGGCCGGCGTCAGGGCGCGCTTGGCGAAGAACAGGCTAAGCTGGGCGAAAAGCAGGCGGCCTTGGGTACGGAGCAGGGGCGGCTGGGCAGCCGGATGGCGACCGCCACCGTCGCCGACATGGTCCGCCTTGGCGAAGAACAGTCGCGCCTGGCCGAACAGCAAACGGCGCTTGGCCGGCAACAGGCGGCGCTGGGCAACCGGCAGGCCGCGATGGGCAGCGAACAGGCGCGCCTCGCCCGCGAAGCGCAGCCGCGGTTCAACGCCCTGCTCGCCGAAGCGATCAGGCGCGGCGCCGCGCAGCGGGTCGACTGACCCCGCCGGGCTCGCCATGCCCCGGCCCCGGCTTCGGCCGGTTGGCCGGGTCGCCGGTGGGCCCGACCGCGAAGGTCAGGGTACAGGCGGGGGCGGGACGCACATGGCGCCCCGCCCCGCTTAGCCTAGACCGAGGCGGTGCGCGCCCGGGTGGCGTTGTGGCCGCCGTTGCGGAACAGGATCTCGCGCGCCTCGTCCGGCGATCCGTTGCCCTTCTCGCTGTCGACCGACACGAAGATGCCGCCGTCGTTGATGCGCTCTTCGTAATAGGCCGCGTCGTCGTCCTCGACGCCATGGTCGCTCAACAGGCCGACCAGGCCGCCGGTGATGGCGCCGGCACCGGCGCCGATCGCGGCCGCGCCGGGAATGGCGGCGGAAGCGATGGCTCCGGCGGCAACGAACGGACCGACGCCCGGAATGGCCAGGGCCGCAATGCCCAGCAACGTGCCGCCGACCGCGCCGCCGATGGCGCCCTTGACCGCGCCGCCTTCGTCGAGGCCGTCGCCGTCACTATCGGCGTCGACCTGCTCGCCATGCTGGCCGATGATGGAAATGGACTGTTCGTCGAAACCGGCGCTGCGCAGTTCGGAAACGGCGGCCTGTGCTTCGTCGCTGCTGTCGAACACGGCGGATACGGTGCGGTCACTCATGCTTACTCTCCCGATGGGATTGCGCCGACAACAGTCCGCCCGCGTAGCCGGTCAACAGTCGCGCCAAGGCTCCGTTCCGCCGCGCCCTGCCGATTGTCGGCGCCGCGGCGGCGTCCCTTGATTTGGCCGGTGATGGGATTAGCCTCCGTCCCGCTTCAAGCGACGGGAGTTTGCCATGCTCAAGAATGTCGGACCGGAAGACCGCATCATGCGGATTGTCATCGGGATCGGGCTTGCCGTCCTGATCTTCGTCGGCGCGGTACAAGGCACCGCGGCGATCATCGTCGGCCTGCTTGCCGCCGTGCTCATCGCCACCGGCCTGCTCGCGCGGTGCCCGGCGTACAAGCTCGCCAACATCGACACGTCGGTGCAGGAACAGTCCTATTCGACCACGGACGACCGCTCCGGGCTTTAAGGGCCTGCGGGACGATCGGGCATTTTAACCATGTCCGCTCACGCTTGGCTAACCCGCTGGGCGCAAACGGGGACTCAGGCGGCGTCGCTGAACTTTAGCGAGCTCCGGCGGCGTCGCCACCCCCTCTGAACAGCCGCGGCGAAGCGGCGCTGCGGCGCTCGGCCACCGGCTCGCCATTGGGGCTTCGGCCCGGAACGGCTCGCCACCGCCGTCCATCTGTGCTTGGGCGTCAACGATGACGTCCGCCCCGTATCGCACCGCCCGATGACCCCCGCCGCCCGCCTCCAGGCCGCGGCCGAAATCCTCGACCTGGTCACCGCGTCGGCCCGCGACGACGGACCGCCCGCCGACGCCATCGTCACGCGTTATTTCAAGACCCGCCGCTATGCCGGGTCCAAGGATCGCCGGGCGGTCCGCGAACTGGTGTTCCGGGCCATCCGCCGCACCGGCGAACGGCCGGCCAGCGGCCGGGCCGCGATCGTTGGGCTGGCCGGCGACGATCCCGACATGCAGCCGCTGTTCGGCGAACCGCGCGGTCCGGACCCGCTGATCGAGGGCGAACCGGCTAGTCCCGGCGGGATCGTCCCCGCCTGGTTGCAGGCAGAGTTGTCGCCGCTGGTCAGTGACGACGAATGGCCGGCGCTGGTTGAACGTGCGCCGCTCGACCTGCGCGTCAACGCCGCCTGGACCAACCGCGACGCCATGCTGCGGGCCTTTCCCGATGCCGTGCCGACCCGGCTGAGCCCGTGGGGCCTGCGCCTGCCCGCCGACAGCCGCATCGACGACAACGGTCCTTATGCCGACGGCCTGATCGAAGTGCAGGACGAAGGCAGCCAGCTGATCGCCCTCGCCTGCGCCCCCGTGGCCGGGATGCGCATCCTCGACCTGTGCGCCGGCGCGGGCGGCAAGGCACTGGCGCTCGCCGCCGCGGCCCCCGCGGCGACGATCCTGGCCAGCGATTCCAACCGCAACCGGCTGGCCAAGCTGCCGCCGCGGGCAGAGCGCGCCGGGGCGGAAATCGAGCCGCGCCTGATCAACCCGCCGCGCGAGCTCGACGACCTGGACGACTGGCGCGGGCAGGCCGACCTGGTGCTGGTCGACGCGCCCTGTTCCGGAAGCGGCACGTGGCGCCGCAATCCAGAGGCGCGGTGGCGGCTAACGCCGGATCGGCTCGATCGGCTGGTCGACGTCCAGGAACGGCTGCTCGACCTTGCCTCCGAACTGGTCCGTCCGGGGGGCGCGGTGGTATATGCTGTTTGCTCCCTGTTGCGGGCCGAAGGTGCCGGCCAGGCACAGCGCTTCTTAGGGCTGCGTTCAGGCTGGACCGCGCAGGACGTGCTCGATGGCGCGGGGCGTGCCGACGGCCCCGGCCGGCTGCTCACCCCGGCCAAAGACCAGACTGACGGCTTTTTCGTCGCACGCTTTATGAAGCCATGCTAGGAACCGTCGCGACCGATGGAGAATGGAATGAAGATTTCGGTGCGTTTTCTGGCGCTTGGGGCGGCAGCGGTGATGCTTGCGAGCCCGGTGGTCGGGCAGCGGCCGGACAATCAGATCCTGCCGCAATCGATCACCTTACAGCAGCAGGGTGAAGCGCTCTTCTCCGCCGGCAAGCTGACCGAAGCCGCCGACATCCTGGAAACCGCTCTGGCGGTCGATCCGCGCAACCGCGCGGCCTTTGTCGACCTGGCCCGCGTCGCCAAGCAGCAGAAGCTGTTCGGCAAGGCCATCCGCCTGACCAACGAGGCGCTTCAGCTGGAGCCCAACGACGTCACCGCGCTAGAAGTCCAGGGCGAAGCGATGGTCGAACTGGGCGCCCTGCCGCGGGCTCGCCAGAACCTGGCCAAGATCCAGCAGCTGTGCGCGTCGGGATGCCGTCAGGTGACCGACCTGACTGCGGCGATCAACCGCGGCCCGACGGTCGCGTCGGCCACCACGCCGGAAGTCACCAAGAAAAACTAGCCCAGCTCGCGCGCCAGCGCGACAAAATCGGCGACCGCGAGCGTTTCCGCGCGCCGTTGCGGATCGATCCCCAGCGGCTCCAGCGCGGCCAGCGCCGCGGGCACGGACTTGAGGCTGGAGCGAAGCATCTTGCGGCGTTGCCCGAATGCGGCTTCCGTCACCTGTTCGATCGACCGCGCCGCGACATCCTTGGGCGCGTTGCCAGGGACGATGTGCACCACGGACGACGCGACCTTGGGTGGCGGCACGAAGGCCGAGCGGCTGAGCTGCATCGCCACGCTGGGGTGCGAGCGCCACTGGGCCAGCACCGACAGGCGACCGAACTTGCCGCCGCCAGGCGGCGCGACGATGCGGTCGGCGACCTCCTTCTGGAACATCAGCGTCAGCGACTGCCACCACGGCGGCCAGTCGGCGGTCAGCCAGCGCAGCAACAGCGCGGTGCCGACATTATAGGGCAGGTTGGACACGACACGCGCGCCGCGACCTGCCAGCGCCGGCTCGTCGATCCGCATCGCGTCGGCATGGATCACCTCCAGCATGCCGGGATATTCGGCGCCGAGTTCGGCGAGCGCGGGCAGAAACCGCGGATCGCGTTCCACCGCCACCACTCGGGCACCGCGATCCAGCAGGGCACGGGTCAGCCCACCGGGTCCGGGGCCGACCTCATAGATTGTATCGCCCGCGATTTCGCCCGGGATGGCCGCAATCCGGGCGAGCAATTGCCGGTCGAGGATGAAGTTCTGGCCCAGCGCCTTGCTGGCCTGCAGCCCATGGCGGGCAATGACGTCCCGAAGCGGCTCGGGCGGCGTCACGCGGCGGCGGTGGCGGCGGCGGCGCGCTGAGTCGCGCAGAAAGCGGCCAGGCGCAGCGCCGAGGCCATCGGCCGCGGGTCGGCACGATCCTGCCCGGCGATATCGAAGGCCGTTCCGTGATCGGGCGCGGTGCGGACAATCGGAAGGCCCAGCGTGATGTTCACCGCGTCGGCGAAGTGCAGCGCCTTCACCGGGATCAGCGCCTGGTCGTGATACATGCACAGGGCCGCGTCGTAGCGCGCCCGCGCCGTCTCGTGGAAAAGCGTGTCGGCGGGATGCGGGCCGGTCACGCGCCAGCCATCGGCGCGAAGCGCGGCAATCGCCGGTTCGATCACCTCGATTTCCGCGCGGCCGAGCATTCCGCCCTCCCCGGCGTGCGGATTAAGGCCGGTCACGGCGAGCCGGGGTTCGGCGATGCCGAAATTGCGCTGTAACCCGCGCAAGGTCGTACGACCGCGCGATTCGATCAGTCTGGCGGTCAACATATCCGGCACGTCGCGAAGCGGGATGTGCGTGGTGACCGGCACGGTCCGCAGGCTTTCGCCCGCCAGCATCATCACCACGTTGCCGGCGGCAATGCCGCAGCGTTCGGCAACGAATTCGGTCTGGCCGGGATGGTTGAAGCCGATGGAGTAAAGCTGCTCCTTCGACACCGGACCGGTGACGACCGCCGCGGCCGAGCCCGAGCGCGCAAGGCCGACAGCGATTTCCAACGCGTCGAGGGAGCAATGCGCGCCCGCGACGCTGGGGTGCCCGGGCCGATCTTCCTGCGGGGAGTGAATCTGCAGCAGCGGCAGGCCGACGTCGAAGGCGGTTTCCGCCTCGCGCGGGTCGTCGATGGTGGTGATCGGGCCGTCCCACACCGCGCGCAGGGCGCGGATGTCGCCGATGGCCACGAACGGGTGCAGCCCGAACCGGTCGCGATTGTCCCAGCATTTGGCGACCACTTCCGGCCCGATACCGGCGGGATCGCCAAGCGAAACCGCAAGCGGCCGGGACAGGGGGTCACGCATCACGCGCCGCCCCTAGCGGAAATCGATGATCGCGTCCCGCCTCAGGTCCCGCAGGTAGCGCCGCGACCGCAGGTTCACCCGCTCTTCGTTGAGCTGCGCATAGACCTGGTCGAAGGTCGGCGCGCCGGGCGCCACTTCATCGCGACCGCAGATGACCAGGATGCGCGCGCCGTCCGACAGGTCGCCGCCGGCCATGAACGGCGGGGTGGACTGACCGACCTGCATCGGCAGCATGATCTCCTGCAGCGCGGGCGGCAGGTCGCGCAGCTTGACGTCGTCGTTCGTCACGACCTCCCCGTTGAATTCGTCGCCGATCTTGTCCGCGCCGCCGCAGCCGCCGACGTTACGGGCAGCTTCGGCAAAGCGGCCGATGATCGGTTCCGCCTGCGGGCGAGTCATGCCGGCCGGGAAGCTGATCGACACCTGCTTCAGGCTCAGCACCGCGTTGCGCGGGTCGGCGACCAGCACCTTGCGCGCATCCTGGACCATGACGATCGAAATGCCGCCGGGGACCGGCACCGGCCGGCTGACCTGGCCGGGCCGCATCTGCTGCACGACCGTGGCAATCTGGGTCGGCAATTGGGCCGGGCGGACCCAGCCGAGATCGCCGCCGACTGCCGCGGTCGACGCTTCGGAATATTGACGGGCGTAAGCGGCGAACGACGCGCCCTTCTGCAACTGGTCGAGGATCTGGTTGGCCACCGCGACCGCGCGGCTGTTGTCGCCCCCCGGCGCCGCGAGATAAATCTCGCCGACCTTATACTCGTCCGTGCCCTTGGCGGCGTTGAGCTTGTCGAGCACCGACTGCACTTCCTCGTCGCCGACGCTGACGTTGCTCTCGATGCGCTTCTGCTGAAGCCGGGCCCAGGCGATCTCGCCCTTGATCTGGCGGCGCAGCGAGCGGATCGACGACCCGTAGCCCTTGAGCACTTCGGCCAGCTTTTCCGGCGTCTGGTTGTTTTCCTGCGCGACGCGCTCGACGGTCCGGTCGATCTCGCGATCGGTGACCTCGATTTCCTCGGTCTTGGCGGCCTGGATCTGCAGCGTCTCGTCGATCAGGTTGCGCAGCACCTGCTGGCGCAGGGCGTCGATCTGTTCGGCCGGAATGGACCCGCCGTTGGCAACGGCCAGGAAGGCCAGCCGCTGGTCGATGTCCGACTGCGTGATGATTTCGCCGTTGATGATGGCCGTCGCCTTGACGACCGACGGGAGCGTGGTGCCGTAGAGCTGCGGGTTTTCCGGCAGGTCGAGGGGGCGCCGGGCGGGCGCCGCGGATTGCACGTCACTGGTCTGCGCGACCGCCGTGGTCGCAGCGCCAAGTGCCAGTGCAACCATGCCCAGCCGGGCCCGCGCCCGCAGGAATTCAGTAACTACCACCACGATTTTTCCCTTATTGCTCAAACAAATCCGCAAAAAATCCGTCTAGCTTCCCCTGCTGAACGCAGGCTTAGCGGCCAAGGCCCTTGAGCCTGAATTGCAGCGCGAAGGTCGTGCCCTTGCGGAACTCGCCGAGCCGCTCATAGTCGCGACGCCAGGTAAGGCCAAGCTCCAGACAATCGTCTTCATAGGCAACGCCGATGCGGTTGCGGACCGGCTCATAGCCGTCGGCCAGCGAAAACGGGTCTTCGTCGGTGTTCGTCAGGTCGAGCACGGTGGCGCCGAAGATCGACCAATACCGGGCGAACTTGACCCGCCCGGCCAGCCGCAGCTCCTCCCGGTCGCGCAAATCCTCGATCGTCGGGTCGATGTCGCGGTTGAGCCGCAGATAGCCGATCTGGGCATAGGTCTCGAGGCTGCCGATGGTCAGGTCGAGCTCGTTGCGGCGAACCGCGAAATTATCCTTGTCGACGCGATAGCGGTGGGTGAGATCAAGGAAGCGGCCATATTGGATGCTGGTCCGGCCGACGACGTCGGACAGGCGGTCGGTCAGCCCGGTGCCTTCGGGAAAGATGCCCGGGCGACGGTTGAGCCGGTAGCTCTGGCCGATCACCGTGCTGACCGCCAGATTGGGCCGCGTATAGTGCCATTCGGCGCCGTACGTGATGCGCGAACTGTCTTCCCACCGGTCGTAGCCGCGGAAGCGATTGAGCGCGAACAGGTTGCTGTCTTCGAGGTCGACCGAGCGCGCGTCCTCGTTGGGAATCGACAGGTTCGGCGTCGGCGGGGTCAGCACCACCTGTACCCGCGGCACGATCCGCTGCACGCCGCCCAGGAAGGAACCGATCAGCGGCCATTGCACGTCGGCGGCCAGCGCCGCGATGCCGCGCGTATGCCATCCATCGGTGCCGCGGTAGATGGCGACCGGAGTCTCGCCGGCCTCGTCGGTGTGATAAACGTCGCCGCGGGCATAAGCGGTCAGCATCAGCTGCTGGCCCATGGTCGTCAGCCGGCGAATGTCCCAGCGGGCGCTGGCGAAGGCCCGCTGCGTGTCCTGGCCGTCGATTCGCAGGATGGCGAGGCTATTGGCCTGCAACTGCAGGTTGCCGCCCAGCGCGGGCGGCTCGATGTTCCACCGCGCGTCGATCGCCGGCAGGGCAATCGGGATCTGCTTTTGCTCGTCATCGGCGCGCAGGCCCTGGAACGCCCAGCCGGCGATCGAGATGTAGCTGTCGGGACTGATCCGTTCGGCGTTGACGAAATTGCGCAGCCGGTCGTCGCGGGTGATGTCGTAGCGGCGGGTCACCGTCTTGTCAGTCGCGGCGCGCAGGAAACCGGTGACGCTCCACAGCGGGTCGAGCTGAAACTTGCCGTTGGCGGCGAAATAGCCGCGGAGCCGGCGGTCGCGGTCCTCGTCTTCGGGGACGGAGCCGAAGAGACTGGACCGTTCGACCTCGCTGTAGGCAAGGAAACCCGATGCCTGGAAGGCGCCGAGGCTGTTGAGTTCGCGATACTGGGCGCCGAGCGCCGGAAGGGTGCCGGTGTAGATGTGCGGCGTGACGGTGAAATCGCGGTTCGGGCCGAGCCGCAGATAATATGGCACGGCGACTTCGAAGCCGTTGTTGCGGCTGATCTTGAGTTCGGGCGACAGCCACCCGGTGGCGCCCTCCCCGTCCGCACCGACGCTGAAGATCGGCAACAGCGGCAAGGTAATGCCGAACAGTTGCAGCCGGCCGCCGCGAAAGCGCACCCGGCCGGTGGCGGGGTCGTAAACCACGCGCGCGGCGGTGATCATCCAGCTTGGCCGCTTGGGACAGCCGCCCTCGGTCGTCACCGGGCAGGGCGAATAGACCGCGTTGTCGAGGGTGATGATCTCGCCCGAGCGCGTGCCCCGGGCAGCGGCGATGCGGCCGCCGCTTTCCAGCGCTACGAGCAGATTGTCGATCGTGCCGTCGCGCAGCGTGTCGGATAGCTCCACCCGCTCGCCGACCAGCCGGTCGCCCTGCGGATTGATGACCACCACATTGCCTTCGGCCAGCACTTGCCCGCTCGCCCGGCTCCAGGTGATCTTGTCGGCGGCGACGTAATTGCCCTCGCGCTGCATGCGCACCTGGCCAAGGGCGGTGATGACCTCGCTGCCGCTGTCGTAGGCGACCTGGTCGGCGGTGAATTCGACCACTTCGCCGGCGGCGGGCTCGACCTCAGCTACCGGCTCCGGCACGGGCTGCACGTCGACGGCGCGGGCCGGGACAGCCATCCCTGCCAGCGGAAGCGCAGTCCACCAGATCAGCCGCCACGGCTTTCGCTTCCGCAACCCACACCCCATCACACTCGCTCTCGCAGCGCCTATCGCACCTTGTCGGGCGCGCGACAACGCTTGGGTTTCACCTCGCAACTGCCTTTGCCATCCACGCCCGCGCGGCTTAAAGGCCCGGCAAAGCCAAGCAATCCGAAGGACATCGACCCGACATGCAAATCCAATTCGCCGACAGCCGGCCGGCCGGAGACTATGCGCTCGTCATCCCCTCGATCGGGGGCAAGCGTCCGGCGCTCGATTCGCTCGGCGATACGGCCAAGGCGGAAGCAGCGCTGAAGCGGCAGCGGTTCGAGGGCGACCTTGGCACCACCGCCGACCTCTTCGTCGACGACGGCGGCACCTCGCGCCGGGCGGTGGTAGTCGGCGTCGGCGACGATCCGGCCAAGGCAGCGGAAAGGCTTGGCGGGGCGGCCGCCGCGCAATTGCTGACGTCTGGCGAAAGCGAGGCGGTCATCGACCTCGGCGGGCTCGACTATGGCGCCGACCTCGCCGCCCGTGTCGCGCTTGCGGCGGTGCTGCGGTCGTGGCGTTACGATCGCTATCGCACCAAGATGAAGGACAAGCAGAAGCCGACCTTGAAGACGGTGACGATCGTCGGCGGCGGCGACGGCGCGGAACAGGCGTGGAAATCGCGCTGGGAACCGGTCAGCGAAGGCATCGACCTGACCCGCAGCCTCGTCACCGAACCGGCCAACATCATCTACCCCGAAACCTTCGTCGAGCGGTGCAAGGACCTGTCGAAGCTGGGCGTCCAGATCGAGGTCCTCGACGGCAAGCAGATGAAGGAACTGGGCATGGGCGCGCTGCTTGGCGTGGCCCAGGGCTCTGTGCGGGATGCGCGCCTCCTGGTCCTGCGCTGGAACGGCGGCACGGACGGCGACAAGCCGACCGCCTTCGTCGGCAAGGGCGTGACCTTCGATACCGGCGGCATTTCGATCAAGCCGGCCGCGGGCATGGAAGCGATGAAATGGGACATGGGCGGCGCCGGCGCGGTGGCCGGAGCGATGAAAGCGCTGGCCATGCGCAAGGCCAAGGCCAACATCATCGGCATCTGCGGCCTTGTCGAAAACATGCCCGGCGGCAATGCCCAGCGTCCGGGCGACGTCGTCACCAGCATGTCGGGCCAGACGATCGAGGTCATCAACACCGACGCCGAAGGCCGCCTCGTGCTGGCCGACGCCATCACTTACGTGCAGCGCAAGTACGAACCGGCGACGATCATCGATCTTGCGACCCTGACCGGCGCCATCCTCATCAGCCTGGGCAAGGAATATGCCGGCCTGTTCACTCCCGACGACGGGCTGGCCGCCGAGCTGATGGAAGCCGCCGACCGGTCGGGCGACAAATTGTGGCGCATGCCGCTTGGCGACCCGTTCGACCGGCTGATCGATTCGCCGATCGCCGACATGAAGAACGTCGGCCCGCGCGAAGGCGGATCGATCACCGCCGCTCAGTTCATCAAGCGCTTCGTCGACGCCGGCGTGCGCTGGGCGCACCTCGACATCGCTGGCATGGCTTGGGCCGACAAGGCAGCGGCTACCTACGACAAGGGTGCGACCGGGTTCGGCGTGCGCTTGCTCGACCAGTACGTAGCCGACCAGCTCGAAGGCTGAGCCAGCGGTGCGCGTCGACTTCTACCAGCTCGGCGCTACCCCGATGGAGCAGGTCATCGCCAGCCTGTCGGAGAAACTGCTCAGGGACGACGAGCGGCTGCTGGTCGTCGCCGATGACGAGGCGCAACTGGTACGGCTCGACCGGCTGTTATGGGACCAGGGCCCGACCAGCTTCCTGCCCCATGGCCTGTCCGGCGGAGCCGACGACGCGCGTCAGCCGGTGCTGCTGTCCGCCAGCGCCGACAACGCCAACCGCGCCCGCAACCTGCTGATCGCCGACGGGCACTGGCGCGACGCGGCCCTGTCCTTCACGCGCGCTTTTTACCTGTTTGACGAGGACACGATCGGCGAGGCTCGCAAGGCGTGGAAGGCCTTGGGCACGCGCGACGGGGTCGAACGCCATTACTGGGCCAACGAAGGCGGCCGCTGGAACGAGAAGGCCAGCGGCTAGCGGGTCGGGTAGTTGGGGGCTTCCCGCGTGATCGACACGTCGTGGACATGGCTTTCGGACAGGCCGGCGTTGGTGATCCGGACGAAACGCGCGCGCTTCTGCAAGTCCTCGATCGTCGCGGCGCCGGTGTAACCCATCGCCGCCTTCACCCCGCCAACCAGCTGGTGAACGATCTCGCGAACCGGGCCCTTGTAGGGCACCTGCCCTTCGATCCCTTCGGGCACCAGCTTCAGCTGGTCGGCCACGTCCTGCTGGAAATACCGGTCGGCCGAGCCGCGGGCCATCGCGCCGACCGAGCCCATGCCGCGATACGACTTGTACGCCCGCCCCTGGTACAGGAACGTCTCGCCCGGCGCTTCCTCGGTCCCGGCCAGCAGCGATCCGACCATTACCGTAGAGGCTCCCGCGGCCAGCGCCTTGGCGATATCGCCGCTGGTGCGGATGCCGCCGTCGGCGATCACCGGCACGCCGCTTTCGGCCGCGGCCTTCGACGCTTCGATGATCGCGGTCAGCTGCGGCACCCCGACGCCGGCAACGATCCGGGTGGTGCAGATGGAGCCCGGCCCGATGCCGACCTTGATCGCGTCGGCCCCGGCCCCGGCCAGCGCCCGCGCGGCTTCGGCGGTGGCCACGTTGCCGGCGATGACCTGGACCGAATTCGAGATGGCCTTGACCCGCTCGACCGCCTTGCCGACTTCGATGTTGTGACCATGGGCGGTGTCGATGACGATGCAGTCGCAGCCCGCATCGATCAGCGCTTGCGACCTCTCGAAGCCCTTGTCCCCGACCGTCGTCGCCGCAGCGACGCGCAGCCGGCCCTCGGCATCCTTGGTCGCATTGGGGGCGGCGACGGCCTTTTCGATATCCTTGACGGTGATCAGCCCGACGCAGCGGCTATCGTCGTCGACCACCAGCAGCTTTTCGATCCGACGCTGATGGAGAATGCGCATCGCCTCCTCCTGGCTGGTGCCGATCCGCACCGTGGCCAGATTGTCGCGGGTCATCAGCTCCGAAATCGGCTGGCGCATGTTTTCGGCGAAGCGAACGTCGCGGTTGGTGACGATGCCGACCAGCTTGCCCGACTGTTCGACCACCGGGATGCCGCTGATGCGGTGGGTCTTCATCAGCTCCAGCGCTTCGGCCAGCTTCTGGTCCGGGCGCATGGTGATCGGGTTGACGACCATGCCGCTTTCGAAGCGCTTGACCGCACGCACCGCCGCCGACTGCTCCTCGACCGACAGGTTGCGGTGCAACACGCCGATCCCGCCCAGCTGGGCAAGGGCGATCGCCATGTCGGCTTCGGTCACCGTGTCCATCGCAGAGGACAGGACGGGGATATTCAGCGGTATTTCGCGCGTCAGGCGCGTGCGCGTATCCGCCTGGCTGGGCAGGACGGAGGATTCGAGCGGTTGCAGGAGCACGTCGTCGAACGTGAGCCCCAGCGGGATGTCGGATGCGTTTTGGAGGTCGGCCATATCGGCCCATGGCAAATGACGCGCGATTCGCCAAGGGCGTAGGGCCGAACCCCTTACAGGACCGCCAGGTGCCGGTTGTCGAAGGCCTGCGAATAGTCCTTGGCGATTTCGACCTTGCGCTCCATCGCTTCGAGGATCGGCACGGAGAAGTCGACGCCGGCCAGGCGCGAGCAGCTGCCGAGGTTGCCGGGCGAAAAGACGTTCACCTCGAGGATCTTGTCGCCGACGATGTCGATACCGACAAGAAACATGCCGTCCGCAACCAGTTTCGGCCGGATCAACTCCGCGACCTTCAGTTCGGTCTTGCCGATCTCCACCGCTTCGGCGGTCCCGCCGGCGTGGATGTTGGACCGGATGTCGTCTTTCGACGCGACCCGGCGCAGCGCGGCATACTTGCCGTCAATCTGCAGCGGAACGCCATTCATCAGGAAGAGGCGGATGTCGCCCTTCTTCGCCGCCGGCACGTAGGCCTGGGCGATGATGTAGCCGTCGCGGCCGATCGCCTCGATCATCTGGTTGAGGTTGGATTTGGCGGAATCGTCCAGCTTGAACACCCCCGACCCGCCGGACCCCTGCAGCGGCTTGAGGATGATGTTGTTCTTATGCGCCTTAGCGAAGGCCTTGATGTCGGATTCGTTCTTGGTGATCAGGGTTTCGGCGCGGGCTTCGGACGGGAAGCTCTGGAAATAGAGCTTGTTGATCGCCCGACCGAGGCTGTCGGGATCGTTGAGGACGATGACACCGCGCTTGGCGGCTTCGCGGCCGAACAGGATACCGACTTCCATCGCCCATGGCGTTTCGGAATCGATCGACGGATCGTTGCGCAACATCAGAACGTCGACTTCGGAAATGTCGACCGGCTCCAGCTTGCACTTGGGCGATTTCAGTTCCGCGAAAAACTCCTCGCGGTCCTTATACTTTTTCTGCGCCGGGAAACGGGCGTGGCCGCACAGGCTATCGTCGGGCTGAAGCACGAAATCGTGCGGCGTCATGTAACAGACGCGGTGGCCGCGCATGATCGCCTGATGCGCCAGGACAGTGGTGGTGTAGCCCGGATATTCACGTTCCAGGTCGTTGATGAAAAATGCGATCAGCAAGGCAGTCATTCCAGTTCGAGTAAGCGGTCGAAGGTCTCGCCATGGCGCAGGCGGTCGATGCGGCGTTGCGCCCCCTCCCGGCCAAGGAACTCGGGAACGAACACCGGCGGATGAAGAAGCCCGCGCTCCAGCAGTTCGTCCACCGCCTCGACATGTTCCGGAGCGATTTTACCAAGCCAGAACGCCTCGAGAGAGTGACCGGTTGCGACGCGTCCGATGATTTCGAGGAAACCCTTCAGGTAGATGGCGTCCTTGGCCAAACCGCCCGACCGATAGACGCGCGCGGTGATGTTGAACGCGCTTCGGCGGGCAAAGCCGCAGTCGCCGTTAAGTAGCCGATAGACGTCGACGAAGGTCGCGCCCTTGGTCATTGCCTCGACCGCGAGAACCCGGCCGGCGAGCAGCCGCAGGCGTTGCACCGTGAGCCCGCCGACGGCCCATTCGGCGAACACGCCAAGCCCTTCCTGGATGCCTTCGTAATGCGCCAGCCCGGTGCGGAAGATCGACATCCCCTGCGTCGCGCCATTGAAGTAGGTCAGCAGGTGAACGCTGACTTCATGCGCCAGCAGCGGGTCGAGCCGGTGGTCGGAAATACTGGTGTCGCTGGCGATCATCAGCTTGTCGCCGGACACGAGCAGGCCGGACACGTCGTCGCGCACTTCGACCTTGGCCTGAAAACGCGGATCGGCATTGCGATAATAAGCGATCAGTTCGCGCGCCTTGTCGGCGATGGCGTGCGCCTCAACCGACTTCGTGCGGATACCGGCGGGCTTCAACTCATCGAGGATGTTGTGCGCCGCAGCGAGCAGGTCTCCGCCGACCGGCCCGTACAGCATCATCGAGGCCGGGCGGAACGCCTGCGTGCTGCGCGTCTCCAGCATCGTCAGCTGCATGTCGATCTCCCGCCGCTTCTCGCGCAAAATCCGTTCAAGCAGCAGGTCTTCGACCACGCTGAGGTCGATGGCGTACAGGTCGCGCTTGACGGTGTCGGGATCGACGGTCAGCGGCCGGTAGCGGAAGTCGGGTTCGGCCTGCGCGCCGCCGGCGAAGAATTCGTCGCGCGCCTCGGCCGTGTTGATCGGCGAGATCGACAGCAGGAAATCGTAGCTTCGGGCAAGAGTATCGAGCTTCTTGTCGGCCTTGAGTGCCGCGGCGAGGATCGCGCTCCGCCCAAGCGCGCGATGGTGCGGCGGCGTGCGGTCGGAAACCGACCCGACGAAAGCCGAAACCGCGCACAGCAGGGATTCCGAGAAAGCCGCCGCCAGTTCGTGCTCGACCTGCGGGTAAAGCTGTCCGTCCGGGGAACGATGGACCTGCGGCACGGTTAGTGTCAGCCGGTCGCATTCGTCGTCGCACGCCAGCATCGGCTCGCCCGGATCGACGATGGTGATGTCCGGATTGCGGAAGTTCACCTTCATCACGCCGAGCGATTTCTTCAGCGCGTTGAGCGCCGCCTGCCCGCTCTTGCCCCCGGTCGCACCGATGGCGACGTCGAAGGATGGCAATTTGGGCGAATCCTCCGCCAATTGCTCCTGGTGCTCGTCATGCAATTCGATCACGAGCACGCGCCCGACTTCGCGATGCAGGCGGTGCAGCACGGCCTCCAGCGCGGACTCGGCCTCGTCGCGGTCGGCCGGCGACCAGATCAGATAGGCGGGGCTGTTGACCGCCACTTGCCGGGCCAGGCTGTCGTCGGGATTGTCGGTGCAGTTGAGCACCAGCAGCGGCAGCCAGCGGTCGATGTGCACCCGCCCGCTGGTCGCGAACGCCTCGCGCAGCTCGCCGCGCGGGCCGAAGCTCAGGACGTCGGAATCGGAAACCAGTTTCGGCCGGGGCCTCGCACTCACGCGAGCAGCTCCTCGCATTTGTCGGCGGTGAAGCGGATGAAGCGGCGCATCGCGTCGAGCTCGGCCTCGTCCGGCTGCCCGCTCCATTCGTCCATGAAGAACTTCTTGAACTCGAGCGCGATCGCGCAACCCTGCTGCGGATAGCGTTCGTGAATGAACCTGGTCTGCGCGCCCTTGCCCTGGAACGCGACATTTTCGCGCACGTCGAGCTTGCGGCCGTTGAAGTCGAAGCCGGCCATCGCTTCCATCAACGGGTCGAGCAGGAACGCCCATTGCTCGCGTGGCATTGAAAAGGTGCCGATGTTGATGTCCGGCGCCTTGTCCTGCGGCGTCGGATCGGCATCCGCGCCATCGCGCCGGTAATTGTAGCTGTGGACGTCAATGACGACGAACTTGTCGTGCCGCGCCGCGACCCCGTCGAGCAGGGCGCCGAGCATGCGATAATATTCGGTGTGCAGCGCCAGCGATCTGGCCACGAACGCCTCGCTTGGTTCGGCCTTCCATACTTCGAGGCCCCAGCTTTGCTCCGGCGTTCGATAGACCGCCTCCGCAGCCTCGCGGTTGAGGTCGAATTCGAACCGCGAAAGGTGAGCGATGACGTGGGTTTCGACGTCCTGGACCGACTGGCCGGTGAACGGGTCCTCTTCGCGCAGGCGATCGAGATCGGACAGGGCCATCGCCTCTGCCGCTTCGGGGCGCAGGCCGTGGCCGTCGTGGATGGCCGTGGCGATGATCGGGCCGGGACCCTGCTGGACGGTCCACCAGCGTTCGATTGTGCGTGCCATGGTCCCATAGCGCATGGGGACCGGATCAGTTTCGCCCGCGGAATTTTCTACAGCACGTCCCGGGCAGCGGCGATCCACCGGCGGGTCTGGTCGCTGGTATCGGTGGGTAGCGCATCGAGGTCGAAGGCGCGCACGTCCTGCACTTCCAGAGTCCAGCGCCGCGGCTTGAATGCAACGTCGCGGACCAGCACCAGCGAACAGGTATCGCGCCGGAAATCCGTTTCTTCGACAAGGTCGCAGACGGCGTCGGCGCTGCCGTGTGCGTGCATGCCGATTTCTTCGCGCAATTCGCGCAAGGCGGCCTTCACCGGCTCCTCATCGGCCTTGCGGCCGCCGCCGGGCACGCGCCAGCCGGGCGCGTAGCGCAGCTTGACCAGCACCAGCTGGCCCGCCGGGGTCAGGGCGATCGCATGCGCGCCAAGCGTTTGCGGGCGGCGGACGAACCACCAGCCGGTACGCATTTTCTGAACCGCGGTGAGCGCGAGCCGGAGCGCGCCGTCGATGAGCGTCTTCACGCGTTGCCAAGCAGGCGTTTGGCCGCGTCGATGTGCATTCGCTCGATCATTTCGTCTTCGAACCGTTCCGCTCCGCCGTCATAGACGGCAACAAGCCGCCGCGCGCGTTCCAGTTCCCCCTCGCCGGGCGCGAAGGCCCGGTTGCAGGTTTCGATCTGCCGGGGATGGATCAGCGTCTTGCCGTCAAACCCGAGCGCGCGGCCCTGGCCGCATTCGGCGGCCAAGCCATCGAGGTCGTCGAGCTGGTTGTAGACACCGTCGAACGCGGCAATGCCCGCAGCGCGGGCGGCCAACACGATCATCTGCAGGCTCGCGGAGATCCCGTCGCGGCTGGCGCCATCGGGCACGCGCAGGTCGGCACGCAGGTCGTTCGTGCCGGCGATCAGCGCCGCGCATGCGGGCGCGATCTCGGCCGCTGCAAGCACGCCCGTGGCAGTCTCGATCATCGCCAGTAAAGGCTTCGACACCGCCCCCGCGACTTCGCGGGCAAGATGCGCGGACGATGCGCGCGGGAGGACCGCGAACGCGGCCTTCGACTGCGCCACCGCGTCGATGTCGAGCGAATGCCATTCGCTGCCCACGCTGTTGATCCGGATCGCGACGGGCATCGGCCAGTCACCGGCGACAGCCTCCACGGCGACATCGCGCGCGCTGTGCTTGGCGTCCGGTTTCACCGCGTCTTCCAGGTCGAGAATCACGAGGCCGGCGGCGGAATTTCGCGCGTGGTCGATGGCCCGCGGATTGGACGCTGGCAGGAAAAGGACCGAGCGGACGGCTTCAAGACTGGTCATGACCCCGATTTTCCTTCCGTTCGCGCCCCTCACAAAGCATCATGGGCCAAGACACAAGCGGGGAATGACATGCTGGTTACCCTAATGAGCGCAATCGCCGCCCTGGCGCTGCTGTTCGTGATCATGAGCGTCAAGATCGTCCATCAGGGCTATCGCTTCACGATCGAACATTTCGGGCGGTTCGTCCGCGTCGCCGAGCCCGGCTTCAACTTCGTCCCGCCCTTCTTCTACCGGGTCGGGCGGCGCATCAACATGATGGAACAGGTGCTCGACATTCCGGGGCAGGAGATCATCACCAAGGACAATGCGATGATCGGCGTCGACGGCGTCGTCTTCTTTCAGGTGCTCGACCCTGCCAAGGCGGCTTACGAAGTTAGCGACCTGTATTCCGCTATCATGGCCCTTTCGACCACCAACCTGCGCACCGTGATGGGGTCGATGGACCTCGACGAAACCCTGTCCAAGCGCGACGAGATCAACGCGCGGCTGCTGGCCGTGGTCGACGAAGCGACCGAGGCGTGGGGGGTCAAGATCACCCGCGTCGAGGTGAAGGACATTCGCCCGCCCGCCGATATCGTCAACGCGATGACCCGGCAGATGAAGGCCGAACGCGAAAAGCGCGCGCAGATTCTGGAAGCCGAAGGGTCGCGTCAGTCGGAGATCCTCCGTGCCGAGGGCCAGAAGCAATCGCAAATCCTGCAGGCGGAAGGCCAGCGCGAGCGGGCTTTCCGCGAGGCCGAGGCGCGCGAGCGGTCGGCCCAGGCGGAAGCGACCGCGACCAAGGTCGTCAGCGACGCCATCGAGGCCGGCAGCGGTCAGGCGATCAACTATTTCGTCGCCCAGAAATATGTCGAGGCGCTGGGCAAGTTCGCCACGTCGCCCAACGCCAAGACAATCCTGTTCCCGGTCGAGGCGACGCAGCTGATGGGCACGCTGGGCGGGATCGGCGAGCTGGCCCGAGATGTATTCGGCGAGACCAAGGCGCCGGCCGATCCGGCCAAGCCCGCGACGAAAGCGCGTATCCCGAGGATCGAAGGCTGATGCTGGACGACATTGCACCGGGCTGGCTGTGGGCGATCGGCGGGATCGTCCTGCTGGCGCTCGAAATGGTCGCCCCGGGCGTGTTCCTGTTTTGGATCGGCATTGCGGCGATCGTCACCGGCCTCTTCGCCTTGCTCTTCCCGATCGGCATTGCCGGGCAACTGGGCCTGTTCGCGATCTACGCGCTGCTGGCGGTGTTCGCCGGCCGCCGCTTTTATGCGGTCAAGGGCGACAGCCAGGTCGACGCCCGGCTCAACGACCGCACCGCGCAGCTGATCGGCCGGCGCGTGCTGGTGGTCCAGCCGGTGGACGAGGACGGTGGCCGGGTCCGCGTCGGGGACAGCGAATGGAGCGCCCGCGGCGGCCCCGCGCAACCCGGCGACAAGGTCCGCATCACCGGGGTTGAAGGAAACTGCCTAATCGTCGAGTTTGAACGGCAACTGCCCGCGTCCTGATCCGGAGAACCGTCCCCGTGAAGCCCCACCACAACCGCGGCCTGCATCGGCTTGCCGCGCTCGCTGTCCTTGCGCCCGTCCCGCTGCTGTCCGCGTGCATGCAAAATGCGGTGATCACGCCGATGCCGGCGGCGGCCGTGCCGGTCGCAGCCGCCACTCCCCCCGCCACCGTCCACACCGAAGCTGAAGCGACCGCCCTGCTCGACGCGATGGCGGAGAACCTGCTGCAAGTGTTCCCGGAGCGCGCGACGACGCAAGGGATCGACACCGGCGCCCGCGCCGCGCTGCGCTCTGAATTGACCGACCTCAGCCCGGCTGGACAGCGGCATATCGCCGACGTCCTGCGCGCTGACCTGGCGCGCGCACAGGCGTTCGACACCACGGGATTGAGCTTCGAGACGCGGACCAACTTCGAAGTGGTGCGCAGCGCCTACGCGACGGCGCTGGAAGGCTATCGTTTCCCGTTCGGCGAAGTCGCCGTGGGCAGCTGGCGCAACGCCCCCTACGTCGTCATCCAGAACGCCGGCGCCTACCTCGACGTGCCGCGCTTCCTCGATTCCGATCATCCGGTGAAGACGGCTGCCGACGCGGAAGCCTATCTGTCGCGCCTGCAAGCCTTCGCCCGCCAGCTGGACGGGGAGCTCGAGCGCCTTCGGTCGGCCCGCGCGATGGGCATGGTCCCGCCGCGCTTCCTCATCGACAAGGCGCTCAAGCAGCTCGACCTGTCGGCCAAGGGCGCGCGCTCGGGCGGCGGCCTGGTGGACTCGCTCGCCTCGCGCGCGAAGAAGGAGAACATTCCCGGCGACTGGGCCGCGCGGGCCCGGACAATCGTGACCGGCGAAATCGCCCCGGCGCTCGAACGGCAGATCGCCGAGCTGCAGGCCCAGCGCGCGGTCGCCACCGACGAAGCCGGCATGTGGGCGCGGCCGATGGGTTCCGATTATTACCGTTGGGCGGCGAAAGCCTCGACCACGACGACGATGAGCCCGGACGAAATCCACCAGCTTGGACTCGACACGCTGGCCCGCTTGCATGCCGAGGAGGACGTCATCCTCAAGCAACTCGGTTATGCCGACGGGCCGGTCGGCGAGCGGATGAAGAAGCTGGCCAAGGACCCGCGCTTCAAGTTCGCCGAGACCGACGCGGGGCGCAAGGAACTGATCGATTTTCTCGACCAGCGCATCGCCGCCATCCGCGCCAAGACTCCGGAAATGTTCAACACGCTGGTGCGCGGCAATGTCGAAGTGCGGCGGCTTCCGCCCGAGGAAGAGGAAGGCGCCGCCGGCGCCTATGGCGGCGCGGGCTCGCGCGACGGCACCGTCCCCGGGCGTTTCTGGATCAACCTTAAACCCGGGTTCGACCATCGCAGGTACAACCTGCCGACGCTGACCCATCATGAGGCCATCCCCGGCCACGTCTGGCAGGGCGAATATGAGCACAAGCTTCCGCTCATCCGCTCGCTGCTCAGCTTCAACGCTTACTCCGAAGGCTGGGCGCTTTATTCGGAACAGCTGGCGGACGAATTCGGTGTCTATGCCGACGACCCGGTCGGGCGGCTGGGCTATCTCGACTCCATTGCCTTTCGCGCCGCGCGGCTGGTGGTCGACACCGGCATCCATCACAAGCGCTGGACCCGCCAACAGGCCCGCGACTTCTTCGACCAGGCGCTGGGCGATCCCAACGAGAGCGAGGTCGACCGCTACCTGAGCTGGCCGGGCCAGGCGCTGGGCTATGAGATGGGGCACCAGGAGATCGACCGGCAACGCACGCGCGCCAAGACCGCGCTTGGCGACCGGTTCGACATCAAGGCGTTCAACGACACGGTGCTGCTGGGCGGTAACGTGCCGCTGGACGTGCTGGCGAAAAACGTCGACGCCTATATCGCGCAGGTGAAGGCGCAATGAGGAGGGCAGTGATGAAGCGGGTCAAACTGGCGGTCGCCATGATCGCCGCAGCGGTGCCGGCGGGGGCCGTCGCGCAGCAACCGGGCGAAGCCGTGCTGTACAGCAGCACCAATTTCCGCGGCTATGCCTATCGCATGTCGGGGGCGACCCGGCCGATCGACCCGGCGTTTGTCGCCAAAAGCATCAAGATTCCCGAGGGCCAGAGCTGGGAGCTGTGCAGCGGCAACACGTTCACCGACTGCAAGCAGTTCAGCGGATCGGACAATTCGACCATCATCAGCGTGCGTTCGGCGCGTCCGGTGGCGCCCGTGCTGACCGAAACGCAGGTCAACGCCACCATCGCGGCCGGCGGGCAAGCGTCGCTGCGCGGCTATTCGAGTGAATTCTTCATCGTCCCCGGCGACAACGGCAACCGCATCGAGGTTGCCGGCGGGACGGCCGAGGCAATGACGAAGGCAGCGGTGGAATTCTGCCGCGCCAAGGGTTGGCGCAACTCCCCCTACGCGCGCCTGCAGCGGCTCGAAGGCCGCCACTTCCTCGCCGACGTGCTTTGTACCGACAGCGATTAGGGCTTCGGCTTTCCAGCCAAGGCGGCAATCAGGCTTCGACCGGCTGACGCGGTAGGCGTAGGCGCAGGAGGCTCAAGCCTGCAGCGGCCGCCGCCGCGATCGAAGCGGCCAAGAGCAGGCCGGGCCCGGCCTCGACACCGGCCAGGTGAAACGTCGCCGCGACGGCGACCGCGCCGATCGTCTGTCCAAGCAGCCGAGCGGTCGCCAGCATACCCCCCGCCGCACCCGACCGCGCGACCGGCGCGGAGCTGATGATGGTCCGGTTGTTGGGCGACTGGAACAGCCCGAAGCCGGCACCGCATAGCGCCATGCGCCAGGCGATGGCGAACGCGCTCGGGTCCGGGCCAAGGCGGGCCATGCACAGCAGTCCGAACGCCAGCAAGCCTAGCCCGACGCCGCCGATCAGGCCCGGACGGATGCGGTCGGCCAACCGGCCGGCGAACGGCGCGACGATGCCCAGCGCGATCGGCCATGGGGTCATGAGCAGGCCGGTTTCAAACACGCTCTTGCCCATCACCGACTGGAACAGGAACGGCAGGGTGACGAAGGTCATCATTTGCGCTGCAAAGCAGACGGTCGATGTGGCGATGGACATGGAAAAGTTGGGGTTACGCAGCAGGTCGACCGGGAACGACGGCGTGGCCGAGCCGCGTTCCCGGCGGACCAGCAGCACCCCGGCGCCGACGCCCGCTGCGACCATCGCGAGTCCGGCCCAAAGGCCGCTTCGGGTGGCGGTTTCCGCACCGAACACGATGAGACCCATCGTCGCCGCCACAAGAGCAGCTGCCAACGGATCGAAGCGCCCGCCGGTGCCGACGGTCGCCGGCAGGGCGCGATACCCCAGCACCATCGCGGCAAAGCCGAACGGCAGGTTGATCAGGAACAGCCAGGGCCAATCGGCAACGCTGAGGATGGCGGCTGCAAGCGTTGGCCCGGCAGCAGCGGAAATCGACAGGACCAGCGCATTGTAGCCGATCCCCCGGCCAAGCATGGAAGCCGGATAAGTCGCCCGCACTAGCGCAGCGTTCATGCTCATGATGCAGGCCGCGCCAATCCCCTGGAACACGCGCGCGGCGATCAGCAATTCGAGGTTGCCGGACAGGGCGCAGGCCAGGGATCCGACGATGAACAGCGCCAGGCCGGGAATATAGACCCGCCGATACCCGATCCGGTCGCCAAGCGCGGCCAGCGGCAGCAACAGCATCGTGATCGCAAGCTGGTAGCTGTTGATCACCCATACCGAGGTCGCCGGAGAGGCGCCGAGCTGGGCCGCGATGGTCGGTAGCGCGACGTTGGCGATAGCACTGTCGAGCACTGCCATGGCCAGCGCCAGCCAGATAGCCGCGGCGGACCAGTAGCGTTGCGGTAGGGGGAGCCCGCTCGAAGGATCGTTCTTGCGGGCCGTCACGCGATACCGAAAGATTCGCGCGGGCGAACGTTCCCGCTAGCTCGGGTCGACCAGCTTCAGGTACAATTCGCGCAAGTGCTTTTGTGGCACTTCGGCGGGGGCGTTCATCATCAAATCTTCCGCTTTCTGGTTCATCGGGAAGAGGATGACCTCGCGGATGTTGGGTTCGTCCGCCAGCAGCATGACGATCCGGTCGATGCCCGGCGCGGAGCCGCCGTGCGGCGGGGCGCCGAACTTGAAGGCGTTGATCATGCCGGAGAAATTTTCGTCCACCTCAGCCTTCGAATAGCCGGCGATCTCGAACGCCTTGTACATGATGTCCGGGCGGTGGTTCCGGATCGCGCCGGACGACAGCTCCACCCCGTTGCAGACGATGTCATATTGCCAGGCGAGGATATCGAGCGGGTCCTTGCTTTCCAGCGCGTCCAGCCCACCCTGCGGCATCGAGAAGGGGTTGTGGCTGAAGTCGATCTTCTTCGCCTGCTCGTCATATTCATACATTGGGAAATCAACGATCCAGCAAAAGCGGAACGCGCCCTGTTCGATCAGGTCGAGCTGCTCGGCGACGCGGGTCCGCGCTGCGCCGGCCAGCTTGGCCGCCTCCGCTTCCTTGCCGGCCGCGAAGAAGATGCCATCGTCAGGGCCAAGACCCATTTCGTCGGCCAGCTTGTCCATGCCTTCGGTGCCGTGGTTCTTGGCGATGGGGCCGCCCCATTCGCCGCCCTTGCGGGTGGCGTAGCCAAGGCCGGCATAGCCTTCGCCGCGGGCCCAGTCGTTCATGTCGTCGAAGAACTTGCGGCTCTTGTCGGCAGTGCCGGGCGCCGGGACCGCGCGGACGAAGCCGCCGCCATCGACGATCTTGGCGAAGAGGCCAAAGCCCGATCCGGTGAAATGCCCGCCGACGTCGTGGACCAGCAATGGGTTGCGCAGGTCCGGCTTGTCAGAGCCATATTTCAGCATTGCTTCCTTGTACGGAATGCGCGGGAAGGCGCCCTGGGTGACCTCGCGGCCGTCGGCAAATTCCTCGAACACGCCGGCCAGCACCGGCTCGATCGCCGCGAACACGTCGTCCTGCGTGACGAAACTCATCTCGAAGTCGAGCTGGTAGAATTCGCCGGGCGAGCGGTCGGCGCGGGCGTCTTCGTCGCGGAAACAGGGCGCGATCTGGAAGTAGCGGTCGAAGCCGGCGACCATGATCAGCTGCTTGAACATCTGCGGCGCCTGCGGGAGCGCGTAGAATTTGCCCGGATGAACCCGGCTGGGCACCAGATAGTCGCGCGCGCCTTCGGGGCTGCTGGCGGTCAGGATCGGGGTCTGGAATTCCGTGAATCCCTGGTCGATCATGCGCCGCCGGATCGACGCGATGACCGCCGAGCGGAGCAGGATATTGGCGTGCAGCCGATCGCGGCGCAGGTCGAGATAGCGATAGCGAAGGCGGGTCTCCTCCGGATATTCGGCATCGCCCGCCACCGGCATAGGCAGCTCCGCGGCGCTCGACTGCACCTCCACCTCACGCGCGACCAGTTCGATCTCGCCGGTCGGCAGCTTCGGGTTCACCGCCTCACCCGAACGGGCGACGACCTCGGCCGTGACCGTGATGACCGACTCGACCCGCAGCGAATCGAGCAACCCCTGCACCGGATTATCCTCGTCGGCGACGATCTGCGTGATCCCGTAGTGGTCGCGCAGGTCGATGAAGAGCACCCCGCCGTGGTCGCGGCGGCGATGGATCCAGCCGGACAGGCGCACCGTCTTGCCGACGTCGGCGGCGCGCAGTTCGGCGCAATTATGGGTGCGGTAGGCGTGCATGATGGGTCAGCTTCCGAAGGGTGTGATAGTGCCGGGGAATTCGGTGGAGCGCTTCGCCAGTCAGCTACCACTTTGTCAAGGCGTCAGGGCGCGCTATGGGCGCCGCAACACTCATGAAAATTCACCCCTTAATCACCCAGACCGCCCCGCTTACCGAACTGGTCGAGCGGTTGTCGAAGCACCCGTTCGTCGCCGTGGACACCGAGTTCATGCGCGAAAACAGCTATTGGCCCGAACTGTGCCTGATCCAGATCGCGTCCACCGAGGAAGCGGCGGCGATCGATCCGCTGGCGGAAGGTCTCGACCTCACCCCCCTGCTCGACCTGCTGGTCGACAATCCCGAAGTGCTGAAGGTCTTCCACGCCGGCAGCCAGGATCTGGAGATTATCCATAACCTGACCGGCAAGGTGCCCGTGCCCCTGTTCGATACGCAGGTTGCGGCGATGGCCTTGGGGCATGGCGAACAGGTGGGATATTCGAACCTGATCGAATCGATGCTAGGCCACAGTCTCGACAAGGGCGCGCGCTTTACCGACTGGAGCCGGCGGCCGCTCGACAAGCGACAGATCGATTACGCGATCGCCGACGTCACGCACTTGTCCAAGGTCTTCCCGCGGCTGCTCGAGAAATTGAAGAAGACCGGGCGCGGCGGCTGGCTGGACGAGGAGATGGAGCGCCTGTCCGATACGTCCAGCTTCGCCTTCCCGCCGGAAGACGCGTGGAAGCGGTTGCGGCTGCCCAGCCGCAACCCGGCGGTATTGGGGCGGTTGAAGGCCCTGGCCGGCTGGCGCGAGACCGAGGCGCGGACCAAGAACATTCCGCGCGGCCGGATCGTCAAGGACGATACGCTGGTCGAACTGGCCGCTCATCCGCCCAAGAAGCAGGACGATCTGGGCAAGGTTCGCGGCCTGTCCGCGGGTTGGCGCACCAACGATATCGGCGTCCGGCTGATGGAGGCGCTGGCCGTTTCCGAGCCGCTCGGCCAGGACGAAATGCCGTCCAAGGAGCCACGCCGCCCGGGTTTGACCAAGGACGCCGCGCTGGTCAGCGACCTGCTCAAGCTGCTGCTCAAGATTCGGGCCAAGGAATCGGGCGTCGCGCCGAAGCTGATCGCGCGCAGCGACGATCTCGAATCGCTCGCCGCCGGGGTGCGCGACCTCAAGATGCTGTCGGGCTGGCGGTTCGAGGAATTCGGCCGCGATGCCCTCGACCTGGTCGAAGGGCGGCTTGGTTTCGCGATCGAGAACGGCAAGCTCAAGATGAGCCGGCTGGCGGAAAAGGTCGAAGAACCGACGGCCTAGCCGTCGATCGTCCCCGCATCGATCAATGCCTTGCGGACCGTCGGCAGGCTGAGCCGCGCCCGTTCCGCGATCGCGAAGCGGTCGACGATCTCAACCGCCCGTTCCGCCGTCCAGTAATCGCGGTGCAGCCGCTCGGCCATGAAACGCAGCGCCTCGCGCGGGATGTGCAGGCCGCGGTCCGCGAAATGCAGTTCGATCAGCGCCTGGAACATCGCATCGTCCGGGTCCTCCACGCGGGCCACTGGCGTCACCGCGATACGGGTGCGCAGGTCGGGCAGCGCAATGTCCCAGGCGGGAGGCACCTGGTCGACGATCATCACCAGCGGCCGGCCGCTTTCCTGGGCCGCGTTCCAGGCGTGAAAGAGCTCTTCCTCGTCGGCCCGCTCCGCCTGGTCGACCAGCTTTCCCTGCACGCGCTCGACGAAGCTGCGCGCCAGCAAGCTGCGCCCCGAACGGCGCGGACCGGTCAGCAGGGTCGCCTTGACCGGCCACATGCTCCAGGTGCGGAAATGATCGAACGCGGCCCGGTTGGCAGGCGTCACGATCAGGCGCGAATCCCCCTGGCTTTGCGGCCAGTCGAGCGGGAGCGCGATTTGCTCCCTGCCTGCGCTCACCCCAGTTCCGCCCGTTCGGACGACCCGGTGGCGGGCACGCGAAGGGCCGCGGACGGCTCGGTCTGGTTGGCCGGAGCCTGCGGCTGCGTCGGCTGCGGCTGCGGTTGCGCGGGCCGCTGTTCCGCCGGCGGTTCGGGCCGCCGGACGAACAGTCGAACCTGGCCGCCGCTGACTTCGGCGCCCCATCCGCGAGAGGTGAGGATCGCGACCAGCCGCCCGACATCCCCGCGATAGCTGACGTTGAAGTAACTGGTGTCGCCAAGCGCAATGTTGAGTTGGTCGACCCTTGCAACGCCCGGCACGGCGCGCAGGTGGGCAAAGGCACTGTTATACGTTGCCGCGTTGGGAGCGGTGACGCCGATGCGATAGGTCGTAGGCGCGGCCTTCGCCTTCTTCTCCGCCACTTCCTCTTCAAGCGGTGGCGGCGGCGGTTCGGGCAGGTTGAGGCTCGAATCACGGGCCAGCGCGCCGGCGTCGTAAGCTGTCGTGAACAGCGCATCCATCTGCTGGACCCCGCGCTCCATCATTTGCGGAATGGCGGCGCTGTTCGGGGCGGTAAGTTCGAATCCGCCGACGATTTCGCCGTCGGGCCCGTGGCGCGCGATGAAGCGCGCGCGCGCCGGCCCGCCGGGATACAGGCGGTGAACGTTGACCTCGGCGACGAGGATGTCGGCTGCACCGTACAGATCGAGGATATTGCGCCACCAGCCGCGGCCGGGGCGACGCGCCTGCGCGGCGTTGATGAGCAGCGGATCGACGCCCTGCCCGCTAACCCGGACATAGTCGATGGCGCTTTGCGACGTGCGGAACTGGGCCCAGGCCCGCTGCCACGGGTTGCGCAATTCGAGGCTGGTTGCCGAACCGCCGGTAATCGTCACCGGGATCAGCAGCATCGGTTGCGACCGGCGGGTCTGCCCGCCGATGCCCAGCAATTCGCCTGCCCGCGCCCGGTCGAACAGGATGCCCAGATCCGCGATGTACCGATTTGGGCCGATCTGTTCGCGTTCGACGATGATCGAGGAGACAATCGTGTCGAGCGTCGCGTCCGACAGGTTCGGTGCCTGCGATTCGGGCAGCTTGTGGCTCTTGGCCCACAGTTTCTTGAAGCCCAGCCGCTGCGCGACGCGCCAGCCGGCGTAGCGCGATTCCTGCGGGGTCTTGCCGCCGACATCGACGTGCAGCCCGCCGATCTCCAGCGTCCCGGAACTGTCGAGAGGCGGAATGCCGCGCTCGGTCGCCTCCATCTGCGCATAGACGCCCCCTGCGGCGACGATGCCGAGGAGCGCCAGGATTGCAGCAAGGAAAATCGGGCGGCGAGCCATTGCAGTGGGCTTTTGGCGAGAACGGCGTGGAAATCCAAGCGGCTTGTGGCTAGGCGGCTGCCCAATGGCAAAAAAGCCCCTCACTTATGCCGACGCCGGCGTGTCGATCGCGGCCGGCAATGCGCTGGTCAAGGCAATCGGCCCGCTGGCGCGTTCGACCGCCCGTCCCGGCGCCGATGCGGAGCTTGGCGGCTTCGGCGGCGTGTTCGATCCCAAGGCAGCGGGTTTCAAGGATCCGTTGCTGGTCGCAGCCAATGACGGGGTCGGCACGAAGCTCAAGCTGGCGATCGACCTCGATAACCATGCCGGGGTCGGCATCGATCTGGTCGCCATGTGCGCAAACGATCTGATCGTGCAGGGCGCCGAACCGCTCTTCTTCCTCGATTATTTCGCGACCGGCTCGCTGCGTCCGGACATCGCCGAAGCGGTTGTCGAATCGATTGCCGAGGGGTGCAAGCAGGCGGGCTGCGCGCTGATTGGCGGCGAGACGGCGGAAATGCCGGGGATGTACGCCGAAGGCGATTACGACCTGGCCGGCTTCTGCGTCGGGGCGGTGGAACGCGGCGAATTGCTCGACGGAAGCAAGGTCGCCCCGGGCGACGTCATCGTCGGGATCGCCAGTTCGGGCGTGCACAGTAACGGCTTTTCGCTGGTCCGGCGGATCATTGCCGACTCCGGCCTGGACCTGCACGACCATGGCGAAGCGCTGCTTCGGCCGACACGCATCTACGTCAAGCCGTTATTGCCGCTGGTCCGCGACGGCCTGGTGCACGGTCTTTCCCACATCACCGGCGGCGGCCTGCTCGAAAACGTGCCGCGGGTGCTGCCCGAAGGCGCGCGCGCCGAGATCGACGTTGCCACGTGGGACTTTCCGCCGCTGTTCCAGCTGTTGCAGGATGGCGGCGCGGTCGCGCCGGAAGAAATGGCGCGCACCTTCAACTGCGGGATCGGCATGGTGGCCATCGTCGCGGAGGCGGACGCGGACGCGGTCGTCGCTCGGCTGGAACAGGCGGGCGAGCAAGCCCGTGTCATCGGCACGATCGTCGCGGGCCAACGCGGCTGCACGGTCAGCGGTGCGGCCGGCAGCTGGGCGTCTTCCAAGGACTGGACGGCCAGCCACGATGCCTGACGCACGGCGGGTTGCCGTGCTCATTTCCGGGCGAGGCAGCAACATGCGGGCGCTGGTCGAGCAGGCCGACGGCTATGACGTCGTGCTGGTCGCGTCCAACAAGCCGCAAGCCGCCGGCCTTGCCTGGGCCGAGGGTCGCGGACTGGCCACCTGGGCCCTCGACACGCGCGGCGTTGCCAAGCCCGAATGGGAGGCGTTTCTGGACGAGGCGCTGGCCGACCATGGCGTCGGGATGATCGCGCTGGCCGGGTTCATGCGGCTGTTGAGCGGCGACTTCACCCGGCGATGGGCCGGCCGGATCGTCAATATCCACCCGTCCCTGCTGCCCAAGTATCGCGGGCTCGACACGCATAACCGAGCGATCGAGGCCGGCGACGCGGCAGGCGGATGCAGCGTTCACCTGGTGACCGAAGAGCTCGACGCCGGGGACGTCATCGCGCAGGCCGAAGTGCCCATCCTGCCCGGCGACGACGCGGACGCGCTCGCCAGCCGCGTGCTGGCGGCCGAACACCAGCTTTACCCGCGCGCTCTGTCCGCGTTCGTCAAGGCGAGCATCGCCTAGCCCCCAAAACTGGACAGCGCGGCTGAACTATGCCGCATTGTCGCCGATGCAGCCGCTGCACATCCTGACTACCGCCGTGCTGTTCCTGGCGGTTGCCGCGACGCTCGTGCGTGCCATCCTGCGACCGCACCGCGAGCCTGCGGCGCGCCTGGCCTGGGTGCTGACCATCATCGCCGTTCCAGTGATCGGCGTGCTCGCCTACCTGCTCGTCGGCGAAGCGCGGGTCAGCATTCGCCGCAAGGAACGCGGGCGGGAGATCGATCGCTGCCTGCCCCGCCCGCCCGGCGATTCGGAAGCGCACCGCACGCTGCAAGGTGGACCGCATTACGCGCCGTTCGCGCTGGCGCGGAGCATCAATGACCTCAATCCGGTCGGCGGCAATTCGGCGACTCTGGCCGCCGACAGCGTTGCAGCGGTCGACCAGATGTGCGCCGACATCGACGCCGCCCGATCGACCGTCCACGCCAGTTTCTACATCTGGCTCGACGACACCAGCGGCATGAAGATCCAGCGCGCCTTCATTCGCGCTGCCAGGCGCGGCGTGCAGGTGCGGGTCATCGCCGATGCACTCGGCTCGCGCGCGTTCATCGGAACGGATCATTGGCAGGAACTTTGCGAATCGGGCGCGCAGGCCCGCCGCGCCCTGCCCTTACGCAACGTGATCGAAACCGTGATCCGCGGCCGGGTCGACCTGCGCAATCACCGCAAGTCGCTGATTGTCGACAACCGCATCGCCTGGGTCGGCAGCCAGAACGCCGCCGACCCGGAATTCCGGATCAAGCCGCACTTCGCGCCATGGGTCGACGTGATGACGCGCTGGGAAGGACCGATTGCGCGGCACTGCCAGTTGCTGTTCGCGTCGGACTGGATGAGCGAGGGCGGCGACGACCTTAGCGGACTGCTGGAGGGGCCGGAGCCGGAGCGGACGGGCGATATCGTCGCGCAGGTCATCGGCACGGGACCGACCTTGCGCTTCGACGCGATGCAGACGGCCTTTGCCGAGCTGATTCACGCCGCGGAACAGGAATTGGTCGTCACCACGCCGTACTTCGTGCCGGACGAACTGCTGATGTATGCGCTAACCGCTGCGGCGCAGCGCGGGGTGCGGGTAGTGCTGATCCTGCCCAAGCGCATCGACAGCCGGATCGTAGCCGCGACGTGCCGCAGCTATTTCCTCGAGCTGCTGGAGGCCGGGGTGGAGATCCAGCTGTACACCCGCGGACTGCTGCACGCGAAGACGATGATCGCCGACAATCGGGTCGGGCTGGTCGGGTCGGCCAACCTCGACCGGCGCAGCTTCGAGCTGAACTTTGAAAATAACATCCTGTTCGCCAACGCTGTCTTCGCGCGGACGATGCGCAGCCGGCAGGACAGCTACCTTGCCGATTGCGTGCAGGTGACGGCGGACGAAATGGCCAACCGCAGCCCGCTAGACCGGCTGTGGTGCAACTTCCTGGCGATGATGAGCCCGCTACTCTGAACGTCAGTCGACCGGGTCCATCCCCGGCGGCGTGTAGGTGAATTCGGCGCGCAGACCGTCGGGATCGGGGATGAACAGCGCATGCGACCCGCCCAGCTCCTGCACCGGCTGGATATCCAGCCCGGCCTCGATCAACCGGTCACGCAGGCGGTCGACGGCCTCCACGCTGGGCATGGCCATGCCCCAATGGTTGAGGCCCGCTCCATAGCGTTCGTAGGGCGTCGTCCCCGGCTTTGCTTCCCCGAACTGGAGGAAGAAGCCATCGCCGTCGGTCCAGATACGATCGTTGACCTGGGTGAAGCCGGCGATGGGCAGGAGCGTCCCGTAATGGGCGCGGTACGCCGCCCAGTCGGAGACGAGGATCGTCAGATGATCGACCCGGACGCCCATGCGTCAGCCGACGATTTCTTCCGGCTGGAAGAAATAATCGATCTCGATCTTGGCGTTGTCGTCGCTGTCCGAACCGTGGACCGAATTTTCGCCGATCGACAGGGCATGTTCCTTGCGGATCGTGCCGTCCGCCGCTTCGGCGGGATTGGTCGCGCCCATGGCGTCGCGGTTGCGCTTCACGGCGTCTTCGCCTTCCAGCACCTGGACGACGACAGGTTCGCTGATCATGAAATCGACCAGTTCGCCAAAGAAGGGGCGGTCCTTGTGGACGGCGTAGAAACCTTCGGCCTGTTCCCTGGACATGTGGATGCGCTTCGACGCGACGACGCGGAGGCCCGCATCTTCCAGCATCTTGGTGACCGCGCCGGTCAGGTTGCGGCGGGTGGCATCGGGCTTGATGATCGAAAAGGTGCGCGTGACGGCCATGGCCGGACGGTCTCCTGCAAACGGGGGTTGGGATTGGCCGCAGCGCCTAGCGGCAGGCGCTGGTCGCGGCAAGTGCCGCGTCGAAGGCGGCGAGCCCGTCTGCTGAGGACAAAAGAAAGGCGGCGGCGCCTTCCGGCACCGCCGCCCTCTTCGACTTACTCGTTCGGCTTAGCCGTCGAGCGCGTCGGAAACGTTCGTGAACGTCGTGTTCAGCGAGGTGCCGATACCCGACATCGCACCGATCGCCGCAACGGCGATGAGGGCTGCAATCAGGCCATACTCGATGGCGGTCGCACCTTCTTCGTTCTTAATCAGCTTGAGAAACTTGGCCATTTCCGGTCTCCTCTAGGTTCCACTGGGAGGTAACTCCCCCACCTGCGCTCAAAGTGTTTCGCGTAGGTTGCCCAGAGGATTAGGCCCGAGACAGTTGAGAAACTCTTAAAGTGGCCGGTTTCGCGATTTTAACTTTTTGGCGGCGAAAAACCGGCTGTTAACTTCGCGCCGATACTATCGCCCGCGATGTTTGCTTCCGAGTTAATGTGGGCATCCGCCCGGCGCGAATTGATCTGGTGCGGGCCGCTTGCCGGCCTGACTGCCATCGGTTTCCTGTGCGCGCTGTGGATTACCGCCGGAACCGGTGTGTCGGCGGCGGACATCGTCCTCGAATATTCAAAAGCGACCGCGCTGCTCGGAATCCTTGCTCTGTGCGGGGCCGCAGCCGTGCTGACCCTGGTGTTCGCCATCCGCCGCGACCCGACGCCGCTGAAGACGATGGGCAAGGTCGCGGGCGCGCACATGCGCTCCCCGACGCTGGTGGCCGCATCGCTGATCGGTACAGCCTGCACGATCGTCCTGATGGGCGCGTTCGGCGCGATGAAGATGCTGTTGCCGCTCTATCGCGAATTCGACTGGGACGGCGCCTTTGCCCGTGCCGACCGGATGCTCCTTGGCGGGGTTGCGCCGTGGGAGATAACCCACGGCATCTTCGCCACTACCGCCGCGACGCGCGTGCTCGACGCCATCTATACCTTGTGGGTGCCGCTGCTGTTCTTCGCAGTGATCGTCGCGGCCTGTTCCAGCCCGGTCAAACGGGCCCGCTTCCTGCTAAGCTTCGGCGCCGCATGGCTGATCCTGGGCGTCGCGGGGGCCTATGGCCTTGCGTCGGCCGGCCCCTGCTACGCATTGTCGATCGGAGCCGACGGCGGGGCCGATTTCCAGCCGCTCATGGACCGGCTGCGCGGTGCCGGGTCGGGCGCGTCGCCGCTCAATGCCGTCATGTGGCAATCGACGCTGTGGAACGCGCACGTCACCGAAAATTACGGGTTTGCCATGGGCATTTCGGCAATGCCGTCGATGCACAATGCGATCACCATGCTTTATGCGCTCGCGCTGTGGAACGGGCGCCCGCTCTATCGTTACGGAACGGCGCTCTACGCGCTGATCATCCTCGTCGCGTCCGTGCACCTGGGGTGGCATTATCTGGTCGACGGGCTGGTCGCCTGGGCCGGCATGGCCGCGATCTGGTGGGCGGCGGGCGCCTATCTGCGGCGGGCTGGATATGCGGCGGCCGATCAGGCCATTGGCGAGCCGTCAGCCGAACCGGCGTCGGCACCCGCACTGGCCTAGCCTAGCCTATTTCTCGAACATCTCGCGCAACGCGTCGGCAATCTCGCGCAGCTTGCGCGTGCTCTCGCTCCAATCCTCCGGCAGCGGACTTTGCCGACTGTCGTCCGCCGGCGCGTCGCGGCCGGGGCGGTTGCGATAGTTGGCCGGCAGCGGCGGTCCGCGCTGACCGTCGATCGCCAGCGCGGAGGCCATGAAGTTGCGCCAGATCTTGGCCGGGGCGGTGCCGCCGGTGACCTTGCCCAGCGAACTGTCGTCGTCGCGCCCGACCCAGACGCCGACGACGAGGTTGCCGGCAAAGCCGATGAATAACGCATCGCGGTTATCCTGCGTGGTCCCGGTCTTGCCAAAGGTCGGAACGCGCAAGGCCGCGCGCTTGCCGGTCCCGCTGTTGGTCGCCGCCCAAAGGAGATCGAGCATCGGCGCCCGCTCGCGGTTGGCGGCGAGCTCTCCGCCCGGCGCGAACATGCCGGCGAACCCGCTGGCCTGTGGCGGCGGTTCGAGCAGTCCGCGCGGCTCGATCGGATAGCGGCCATAATAGATGGCGGCGTAAGCGGCGGTCAGTTCGATCAGCCGTACCCCGCCGGTGCCCAATGCGAGGCTAGGCTTGTCGGGCAACGTGCTGGAAATGCCGAGGTCGCGGGCGGCGCGGATGACGTTGGCGCGGCCGACCCGTTCGGACAGGCGCACGGTGGCCGCGTTGCTGGACCGGGCAAAGGCCTCGCGCAGCGTCATCTTGCCACGATAGACGCCGTCGCTGTTGGCCGGCGTCCAGCCGCTGATCGTGATCGGCTCGTCCTCGATAATACTGTCCGGCGTCCAGCCGGCGCGCAGCGCGGCCAGATAAACGAATAGTTTGAAGGCCGATCCGGGCTGGCGCAGTGCCTGCGTCGACCGGTTGAACGGCGTGTCCTTGTAGCTTTTGCCGCCGACCATCGCGACCACGCGGCCGTCGGGCCGCATCGCCACCAGCGCGGCCTGTGCATCGCCAATGCCGCCGCGGGTGACCGTGCGGACGGCAATCCGCTGCAGGTCCGAATCCAGCGTCGTCGGCACCCGCACCAGCCCGAATTCCGAAGCGAAACTGTCCTGCGCCTGCGGGACGACCCAATCGCTGAAATAGGTGCCGGACGGGATTTTTTCGGATTGGCGTACCGGCCGCGCCAGCTTGGCGTTGCGCGCGCGCTGCTCGGTGATCGCACCGGTCGACGCCATCGTCTTGAGAACGATCCGGCTGCGGTTCTGCGCTGCCTTGAGATGCTTGGTCGGCGCCAGCCGCGACGGCGCCTGCACCAGCCCGGCAAGCATCGCCGATTGTGCCAGGTTCAGATTCTCGGGCTTGCGGTCGAAGTAATGATCGGACGCAGCGCGCAGGCCGTACACACCGTCGCCGAAGTAGACGCTCGACAGGTAGCGCGAGAGGATCTCATCCTTGGTCAGCCACGCTTCGAGCCAAAAGGCGATGATCACTTCCTGCGCCTTGCGCTTCAGGCTGCGGTCGGAAGACAGGAAGCTGGTTTTGGCGAGCTGTTGCGTGATCGTGCTGCCGCCTTCGCGAACGCCGCCGGCACGCAGATTGGCCATCATCGCGCGCCCGATCCCGCGCGGATCGACGCCCCAGTGGCGATAGAAGCGGCGGTCCTCGACCGAAACGAAGGCGGCGGTCGTCAGCTTGTCGAGCTTGGCTGCGTCGACCGGTGCTTCCTTGATCGCGCCGCGGCGGGCGATCGGGCGCCCTTCCTGCGACAGGAACAGCATGGCCGGGTCCGGCAGGGGCTCGAGCGCCCGCGACAGGGGCGCGGTCAGGACCAGCCACAACAGGGTGAGAAAGAGGACGCCGAAGGTGACCAGCGCCGCGATCTTGCCCCGGCCCCATTGCTTCGGCCGCGTCGGCTCCTCGGCCTCCGGGCCCGGCGGTGTGGGCGGCGGCGGTTGGGGCGCGAACGGGTCCGGCAGTTCCTCGACGTTGACCCCGCCCCGCTTCCAGATTCCGTCGTAGTCGGCCACGGCCCTCGTCAAGCTTTTCGCCAAGTGAGTTACATCAGTAAAACAGTTGGCGGGTTATGGCCAGAGAGTTGCTGAACAGGCAATTGCAATTAAGGTCGTCCGCAATGCTCAATACCATCCGACGCCCCGCCCTTGCCGCCGCCCTCGCCGCGACGCTGGCAGTGCTGTCGGGATGCGACGGCAAGTCCGAAGGCGTGCCGCAGGTGATCGTCATCGGTGCGCAGCCGCGGCTGGCAGAGCCCGCCAAGGCGATGTCGGCGGGCGATTCGGTCCTGGCCGATTCCGTTGCGCAGGGCCTGGTGCGCTTCGACGCGCGGGGCCAAGTCGAGCCCGGGCTCGCGGAAACCTGGAACGTCAGCGACGACGGCCTGAGCTACATCTTCCGGCTCGCCAGCACCAAGTGGCCGGAAGGCCGGAAAGTCACCGCCGAGCAGGTGGCGCGCATGCTTCGCCGCAAGATAGCCAGCGGCAGCCGCAATCCGCTCAGGGACACGTTCGGCGCGGTCGACGAAATCGTTGCGATGACCGACCGCGTGCTGGAAATCCGCCTCGCCCAGCCGCGCCCGCATCTGCTGCAGCTTCTCGCCCAACCCGAAATGGGCCTGATCAACGATCAGCGCGGGACCGGGCCGTTCCTGCTCGACAGCGCGGGCAGCAAGGACGGGCGCTTGCGACTGGTGCGCGAGGTGCCGGTGCCTGACGAGGACGAGATGCGGCAGGAGCAATTACTGTTGTCCGGAGCGGCCGTGAAAGACGCGGTGGCAGCCTTCATCGATGGCGGCGTCGAGCTGGTCCTTGGCGGCACCTTCAACGACTTGCCGGTGGTGCAGGCGGAAAAGGTGCCGCGCGGCGCGCTTCGCTTCGATCCGGCCGCCGGCCTGTTCGGCCTGATGCCGGTGCGCGAGGGCGGTCTGGTCGACGATCCGCAGGTTCGGCAATTGCTCAGCCAGAGCATCGACCGGCAGGCGCTGATCGACGCATTGGCGGTGCCCGGCCTGCTGCCGCGATCCACCGTGCTGGAACCGGCGCTCGACACCGGCGCTGACCCGGTTGCCCCGGAATGGTCAGCGGTCCCACTGACGGAGCGCCAGGCGGGGCTGGTCGCGGCGGCGGCGCGGATGTTCGGCGCCGACGACAAGCCGACGCTGTACGTCGCCTTGCCGGACGGGCCGGGCGCCGACATCCTGTTCAATCGCCTGAAGCAGGACTGGGGCGCGCTGGGCATCGAGGTGCAGCGGGCCGAAAAAGGTGGGCGCGCGGATCTCACGCTGATCGACGAGGTCGCGCCGGCGACATCGGCCGCATGGTACCTGCGCCACTTCCGGTGCGATGTCGCTGTCGTGTGCGACGTGGAAATTGACGAGATGCTGGCGGCCGCGCGCAATACCGCGGTGCTCGATCAGCGCAGCGCCCTGCTGACCGAAGCTTCGCGCAAGGTCGATGCGCAGCAACTGTTCATTCCCCTGGCGGCGCCCATCCGCTGGTCGCTGGTGTCGTCGCGCGTAACCGGCTTTGCCGGGAACCGCTTTGCCATCCATTCGCTAACGGGCCTGGAACAACCGTTGCTTCGAACAGGGCAGTGATGGACGGCAGGACTGATCGCATTTCCGGCATGTTGGCCAACGACCCGGCGTCCGTCCGCGGGCGCGTCGAGGCGCTTGAGAAGGTGATGGAGCGGCTGGTGGTGGTACCCGGCATCAATCGCCCCGTCGGACTCGACGTGCTGCTGGATTTCGTGCCCGTGGTGGGACCGACCGCCGCCGCCGCCATCGGCGCCTACCTTGCCTGGGAAGCGCGCAACCTTGGCATGTCGAAATGGACGATGGCCCGCATGGGCGGCAACGTCGGGGTGGACTGGATGCTTGGCCTCATTCCGTTCGTCGGGGCGGTGCCGGACTTCTTCTTCCGCTCGAACACCCGCAACCTGCGGATGATCAAGCGCCACCTCGACAAGAAACACCCCCAAAGCGCCAAGATCGACGCGACCCCGCTCTAGGCGTCAGCGAGCGAGTTCCGTCTTCAGGAACGCCCATTCGAGAGCGGCGCGCTTGGCGTCTTCGGCACGGTCCGCGCCGACCGAATGCCCGCCTTCCAAGAACTCGTGATAATAGACCGCATTGCCCAGGGCTTTCAGCCGCGCGGTCATCTTGCGGGCATGACCCGGATGCACGCGGTCGTCCTCGGTCGACAGGTAAACGAACATCGGCGGATAGCGGACGCCGGACCGGACCTGCTGATAGGGTGAATAAGCGCCGAGGAATGCCCAGTCCGTCGGCTTGTCGGGGTCGCCATATTCGTCGATCCACGACGCGCCCGCCGACAGATGCGAATAGCGCTTCATGTCGAACAGCGGAGAGCCGGCGATAACCGCGGAGTAGAGCTCTGGATGCTGAGTCATCGCCGCGCCGACCAGCACTCCGCCGTTGGACCGGCCGGAGATGGCGACGCCCTCGGGTCGGGCGACGCCGGTCGCGATAAGGTCGCGGGCCACCGCCTCCAGATCGTCGAAAGAGTTCTGCCGCTTCTCGCGCAGTGCATCCTTGTGCCACGCCGGGCCATATTCGCCGCCGCCGCGGATATTGGCGAGAACGAACGCGTCGCCATCTTCCACGAGGAACAGGCCGAGCGGTCCCGACCGATAGGGTTGCGACGTCAGGTACGTGGGCGTCTGCGCGGCGCGAAAGCCGCCATAGGCGTGGATCAGCGCATTGGCCGGCGCCGCTGCGCCTTTCTTGCGGACGAGGAAGTACGGGACCTTCGTGCCGTCCTGCGACGCCGCGAACTTCTGCTCCACGGAGAAGCGCGACGCATCGAACTGCGCCGGCAGCGATTGCACGCGCTCGATTGACTTGCCGGTCACGGCCAGCAGCGACGTGGGCTCGAGCATGCCTTCGACGGTGGCGAACGCCATGTCCTGCGAATCCGCCGTGCCGACGATGTGGATCGTGCTGTTGGCAGCAAGCGGCATGGCGACGGTCGTCCAGCTGCCGTTCGCCTGATGGCGCAGCGCGAATAGTTTGCCCGACACGTCGTCCAGCGCCTTCACCCACAGCACATCGTCGCTGGCTGTGACTTCCTCGATCGATTGGGAAGCGGATGGCGCCATCACCAGCGTCGCGGCCGGTTTCGACCCGGCAAGCATGGCCGGCAGGTCGAAGGCGACCAGCGAGCCGGGCGCGAACTCGCCCAGCGGATCGACCAACCGGACGATGGCCTGTCCGTCGATGACCGTTTCCAATTCGCTCGTGTCGGGAATCGGCAGTTCTACCAGCTTGCCGTCAGCACCGAACAGCGAAAGGCGGCTGGCGTAAAATCCGGTGCCGCGGCGGACGCCGACATAACGGGCGGTCTCATCCGTCACTGCGAAGGGGTCGACGGAGATATCCTCCTTGGCACCTTCCGCAACCACGGTGGCCGCGCTCCACGGCGTGCCGCGCTTCCACATCTTGACCACCCGCGGATAGCCCGACCGCGTGCTGCTTGCTTCGTCCTCGACCGCCGCGACCAGCAGGGTGTCGCGGTCGAGCCAGGTGGCGCTGTTCTTGCCCAGAGGAACAGTGAACCCGTCATCGACAAAGCTGCCGCTGGGCAAGTCGAATTCGCGAATGACGTCGGCATCGCCGCCGCCCGGGCTGAGCGAAACCAGGCAACGCCGGTTTTCGGGGGGCAGGCAGTTGGCGCCGTGCCACACCCAGCTTTTGCCCTCCGCCTTGCCGAGCGCATCAACGTCGATCAGCACGCGCCATTCCGGCTTGCCCGCGACAAAGGCCGCGATCGGCGAGACGCGCCACAGGCCGCGTTTGTGGTCCGCGTCGACCCAGTGATTGGTGACCATGTCACCAAGCACGGCGCCGGGCATCGCGATCTGTTGCGGATCGTTAAGCAGGGCGAGTGCACGCTTGCGCCGTTGCTCGTATCCCGGAACGCGGGTGAGCGCGGCTTCGGCCTCGCTGTTCCACGTCTTGACCTGCGCCAGCGGTCGCGCGCCCTGCACATCCTCCAGCCAAAGATATGGATCGCCGCTTTGCGCGGCGGCGGCAGACGCAGTCACGACCGCCGCGGCGGCCAGGGCAAGTTTACGCAACGTTCTTCCTCCCGGGATGTGCGGCCACCGTGCCGCCGCCGCGGGCGTTGCGCAAGGCGGGGCGGGCGCTAGTCTCCGTACATGACCTTCCGCTTCCTTGCCGCCGCCGCGCTGGCTGTCGCCGCCCTCCCCGCAATTGCTGTCGCGCAGGCGCCCGCGACCGCGCCCACCGCCGCCGATGCCAAGCTGAAAGCGATCTACGACGGTTATGCGACGTGGAATGGGCAGCAAACCGGCTATTTCGAAGACCCGGAGGGCGAAAGTCAGCCGTCAGATTTCCTGCCCCGCGTCGATCCGGCATCCCAATTGCGGCGCGCCGAGTACCTTCGCGACGTGCTGGCGCAGGTCAAGGCCATCCCGGCCGGTCAATTGTCCGCAGAGGAGCGCGACAACGCCGCGATCCTGACCACGATCGTCGAAGCCGAACTGGCCAACGCCCGCTTTCGCGAGTGGGAGATGCCGGTCAACAGCGACAGCAATTTCTGGACCTATCTCGATACCGGCACCCCGTTGCGCGATGCCGAGGCCTATCGCCGCTACATCGGCCGGATGCGCGACATCCCGCGCTACTTCGGCGAGCAGGTGGTGAACATGCGCGAAGGCCTGCGGCGCGGGCTGACGCCGCCGGCGATAACCCTTGCCGGCCGCGACGGGTCGATCGAATCCTTTACGAAGGCGGGTGAGGCCAACGCCTTTTACGGCGCCTTCAAGGACATGCCGTCGACCATAACGGCGGACGAACAGGCGCGGCTGCGCGCGGAAGGCCTGGCGGCGATCAAGCAGGCAGTCGTGCCCGCCTATCAGAAGCTGCTGGTCTTTTATCGCGGCACCTACCTGCCCGGCGCGCGAAAGACCGTGTCGGCGCGCGACCTGCCCGACGGCGATGCCTATTACCGGTCCGAAATTCGCGAATATACGACCACCGACCTCACTCCGGAGGAGATCCACAAGATCGGGCTGGGCGAGGTGGCGCGGCTGGAACGCGCGATGCAACAGACCATGCGCGACGCCGGCTTCAAGGGCAGCCTGGCGGAATTCCTGACGTTCCTGAAGACCGATCCGCAATTCATCGCCCGGACGCCCGACGAGTTGCTTGGCGTGTCATCTTATGTCGCCAAGCGCGTCGACGGAAAGCTCGGCGACTATTTCGGACTGCTGCCGCGCCGGCGTTTCACCATCATTCCGGTGCCCGAAGCGCTGGCGCCCTTTTACACCGCCGGGCGCGGCGGGCTCGAAAGCTGCCAGATGAACACGTACAATCTGCCCGTCCGGCAACTGTACAACATTCCTGCCCTGACGCTGCACGAATGCGCGCCCGGGCACAGCTTCCAGGCAGCGCTGTCGGTCGAGGGCAAGGCCCTCCCCGCCTTTCGCCGCAACCTCTATTTCTCCGGCTATGGCGAAGGCTGGGGGCTGTATGTCGAATGGCTCGGCAATCTGATGGGCATTTACCGCACGCCTTATGAAAAGTTCGGTCAGCAAAGCTACGAGATGTGGCGTGCCGCGCGGCTGGTGATCGACACCGGCATTCACCGCTATGGCTGGTCGCGCGCGCAGGCGATCGACTATCTCGCCTCCCACACCGCGCTGTCCCAGCACGAGGTCGAGACCGAGGTCGACCGCTACATCAGCTGGCCCGGCCAAGCCCTGGCCTACAAGCTTGGGGAACTGACCATCCGGCGGCTGCGCAGTGAAGCCGAGACCGCGCTTGGCCCCAGGTTCGACCAGCGCAAGTTTCACGACCTGATCCTGGCGCTCGGCGCGGTGCCGTTGCCGGTGCTGGAAAGCCGCGTCCGTGCCTATATCGCGGAAGCCCGGAAGGCCTAGTCTCCGCTGATCTTCGGATCGATGTCGCCGGGCGCAACGCCACCGTCGGCATCTTCCTCGATCGCGTCGGCCGGATCGCTGCGCAGCACGGGCTTGCCGACGTCGCCCTTGCCGACGGTGCTGCCAGCCATTTCGAGCATCCGTTCGAGCGGTACGCGCGCGGCGTCCATCAAGTCGGGAGCCAGCTCGATCTGCGGCTGAAGGTCGCGCAGGCTGACGTAGAGCTTCTCCAGCGTGTTGAGCGCCATGTACGGGCACATGTTGCAATTGCAGTTCCCGTCACCGCCCGGGACCCCGATGAAGGTCTTGTCCGGGCGCGCCTTTTCCATCTGGTGGATGATGTGCGGTTCGGTCGCGACCAGCACGATATCGCTGTCCGTCTCCGAACAGAATTTGAGGATCGAGCTGGTGGAGCCGACATGGTCGGCGTGATCGATGATGTGCGGCGGACATTCGGGATGCGCCGCCACCGGCGCTCCGGGATATTCGGCCTTGAGCTTCAGCAACTCGGTCTCGCTGAAGGCCTGGTGGACGATGCAGATGCCGGGCCACAGCAGCATGTCGCGGTCGAACTTGCGCGCGAGATAGCCGCCAAGGTGCCGGTCGGGGCCGAAGATGATCTTTTGATTCTTCGGAATCTGGTCGAGGATGGTTTCCGCCGACGACGAGGTGACGATGATGTCGCTGAGCGCCTTCACCGCCGCCGAGCAGTTGATGTAGGTCAGCGCGATATGGTCCGGATGGGCCTCGCGGAAGGCTTTGAACTGGTCGGGCGGGCAACTGTCTTCCAATGAGCAACCGGCATCCATGTCGGGCAGGATCACCGTCTTTTCCGGCGACAGGATCTTGGCCGTTTCCGCCATGAACCGAACCCCGCAAAAGGCGATCACGTCGGCGTCGGTCGCGGCCGCCTTGCGCGACAAATCGAGGCTGTCGCCGACGAAATCGGCCAGGTCCTGAATTTCCGGCTTCTGATAATAATGGGCGAGGATGACGGCGTTGCGCTCCTCCTTCAGACGCTGGATTTCCGCCAGCAGGTCGACACCCTTCAGGCTGATCGGTTGGTTTGTCATTTGGCCCCTTCGGCGGCGCGGCGGCGCTGCGCTTCCTTGATCGCGTCTTCATAGGACGTGGACACGTCCCAGCGGCTTGGATCGTTCGAGTCTTCCGAAGCGAAGCGCGCAACGACCTTGGCATCTTCGATGCCGGCCGCGCGAAGCGGCATGGCGAAGCTGCGCTCGACAGCCTGTCGCGCCGAATCCTGCGCCATGCGCATCGGCACCTGGGCGATTGCCTGTTTGCGCAGGTCGGCGACCGCCTTGGCGCGATTGGCCTGGTCGAGCCGCTCTTCCGAATTGGTAAAGGTCGCAAGCAAGCCGCCGGAGCCATATTCGCGCGCCTGGGACAGGTCGACTTCGGGCCCGGCGATCTCGACGTCCGGAAGGCGGACGCGCAACGTCTTGCTGCCTTCGTCCCAGGCCACGTCCTTCTGGTTCAGCCGCGCCAGGTCGACTTCATAACGCACCGTCCCCGGCAGGATCAGCGTGCGTTCGGTGGTAAAACCAAGCTTGCTTTGGCTGGCCGAGGAAACCGACACGAACCGGGCGACGAACGTGACCAGCCGGTTCTGGGCGCGCATCGATTCCAGGCTCGACGTCGCAATGGCCTTGGGGTCGGGACCGCTGAGCAGGCGGTCGATCAGCCCGGCACCGCCCAGCGCGATGCCCATTAGCAGCGCCACCAGCACGGCGACGATCAGCAGCGGGAGTCTTATCGTGTCGCGGTCCATCTATCCTCCTCAACGTCGGCGAGGCCGCGGCGTTGCAGGTCGAGCAAATGGGCAAGCACCGACGCCCCCGCAGCGCCGCGCAGGCGAGGGTCGAGCCCGGGATAAGCGCCGGCGACGATTTCGGGAATGCCCTGCGGTTCGTCGCCGACCAGGCGCAGGATCTGCCGTTCGCGCTGCATCCTGTGTCCCATCAGGTGCCGGACATATTGGGCCGGGTTGGTCACGGCCGGCCCGTGCGCCGGATAATAGATGCGGTCGTCGCGGGCGCGCAGCTTGTCGAGGCTGGCCATATAGTCGGCCATGTCACCATCCGGCGGGATCACGACGGTCGTCGACCAGCCCATCACATGATCGCCGGTGAAAAGGGCGTCGCCCCACGCAAAACACAGGTGATTGGAGGTATGGCCGGGCGTCGCCACCGCGGTGAGCGGCGAGCCGCCGATGTCGATGCTCTCACCGTCCGAAAGCACGCGGTCCGGTGCATATGCGCCGTCGAAGGCGGCATCGGCGCGCGGTCCCACCGTTTCCAGCGCAAGCGGTGCACAGCCGATGATCGGGGCGCCGGTCCGCTGCGCTAGCGGGCGGGCCGCGGGGCTATGGTCGCGATGGGTATGGGTGCAGACGATGGCCACGAGCTCGCGTTCGTCCACCGCCGCGACCAGCGCATCGACGTGCGCCGGTTCGTCCGGACCGGGGTCGATCACCGCGACGCGGTCCGTACCGACGATAAAGCTTTGCGTGCCGGTAAAGGTGAAGGCCGACGGATTGTGCGCCAGCAGCCGCGCAATCCCCGGCTCAAGCGCCTCGAGCCGGCCGTAGGGCGCGTCCTCGATCAGGCCGCCGTACCCCGCGCGACCGAACCGCCGACGTTCGCCGGGGCGCTGGAATGACGTGCCGCGATGGCCTTGGGATAGACGTTGCGCAGCAGCCGCTCGAACGTGACGTCCCAGCCGAACAGGCCCTCGACGTGCTGCCGCGCCGCGGCGCCCATCGCCTGGCGGTTCGATTGCCACACCTCGAGTATGTTGGCCGCCATAGCGTCCGCATCGTCGACCGGGCCGAGACGCCCGGTTTCTTCGTCGACGCGGTCGAGCATCGCCCCGGCCGCGACTCCGACGACCGGCAGGCCCGACGCCTGTGCCTCGATCACCGAAACGCCGAACGTCTCGTCGGCCATGGCGGAAACGTACATGTCCGAACTGGCAAGCCAGCGGGCCAGTTCGGCCCGGTCCTTCAGGTAACCGGGCGCAATCACCCGCGGGTTGCCCGACGCGACGATCGAATCCCGGACCGGGCCTTCGCCAAGCAGGACCAGCCGCGCGCCGAGCGCTTCCGGCAGCTTATTGAAAGCGTCAACCACCACTTGCGCCCGGCGTTCGCGATCGAGCCGGCCGAGATAGACCAGTAGCGGCTGGTCCGGCTCAACGCCAAGCTTGCGGCGCACGTCGGGATCGCGCTTGTCGGGAGTGAAGGCGTCCAGTTCGACTCCCAGCGGCACGATCTCCACATTGCCGACGCCAAGCTCGCGCAGCTTATCGGCACCGCCCGCCTCGCTCAGCGCGTAGACTGCGTCGAATCGCCCGTAGAGCTTGCCGCAATACCAGTAGCAAAGCGCCTGCGCCTTGTTGGCGAGCCAATTGCCGAGCACGCGCCGGAACGGGCGTTGCACATAGGCCGTGGGAAAATCGGTGAAATAACCCGCAACCGCCGCGACGTCGGGGTGCTGCCGGCGATAGCCGAGCACCGCCCACGGCAGGTTGTAGGCGTCCTGGCTTTCGATCACGTCAGGCTTGAAACGCTCCAGCGCCTCGCGGACCGCGCCGTTACGCAGCAACAGCCGATAGCGCGGGCTGGTGGGCACCTTGGGCGACCGGATGGTGACCGTGATGGTGCGCCCATCCTCTTCCACATGATCCTCGGCGCCGGGCACGATCAGCATGTGACGATGCGGCGTATTGGCCAGCAGGAAGTCGCGCTTGCGGCGCAAATAAGTCCCCACGCCGCCACCGACTTCGGACCAGCTTTGCGTGACGTCGCAGATCAGCAGGGGCGCTGCTGCACTCACTGGCCTATTCCAGTGGCAAAGTGTCGGATTTGCTTACACGTGGCGGGCCCAGGCCGTTGCCCGGCTAAAAATATTTGGCGGAAATCTGCGATATTTTCCATTTGGCACGCGTATTGCTTCAATGTAGCTGTCCACTTGGTTCCACAAACCACCAAAGGGGCGGTGTCGCGGTTTCTCTGGTCCCGCTGCACCGCCCTTTTTTGTTGTCCGGTTACGATGCGGCGGGCGCGCCGACCAATTGCTTGAGCTCGCCGCTTTCGAACATCTCCATCATGATGTCCGATCCGCCGACGAATTCACCCTTCACGTACAGCTGGGGAATGGTCGGCCAGTCGCTATATTCCTTCACGCCCTGGCGGATCTCGGGATCCTGAAGCACATCGACGGTTTTGAACTCCGCCCCAAGATGTTCGAGGATCGACACCGCGCGGCTCGAAAAGCCGCATTGCGGGAACAGCTCGGTCCCCTTCATGAACAGGACGATATCGTTTTCGTGGACGATCTGGTCGATCTGGTCCCTGGCGCTAGTCACTTGTCATCTCCTCTGGCGCTGCGGTCTGAAGCTGCAGCGCGTGCAATTCGCCGCCGACCCGGCCGCCCAGCGCGGCATACACCAGCTGGTGCTGTTTGATCCGGGACAGGCCGGCAAAGGCCGGCGCGACGACTTTGGCGGCATAATGATCGCCGTCGCCCGCAAGATCCGTGATCGTCACCTCGGCGTCGGGAATCGCGTCCTTGATCAGCCGTTCGATCTCGCTTGCAGGCATCGGCATATCGGTCAGCTCTGTTCCTGGATGATCTGGCGCCGCGCCTCGACCGTCTTGTTGCCGATCGCTTCGCGGATCTGCGCGTCGTCGATCTCGACGCCGGCATTGGTCAGGTCGCCCATCAGCTTGCGGATGACGTCATCGTCGCCCGCTTCTTCGAAATCGGCGCGGACCACGTCCTTGGCGTAGGAGGCGGTTTCTTCCTCCGACAGGCCCATCTTGCGCGCCGCCCACTCGCCCAGCAGGCGGTTGCGCCGCGCGATCATGCGGAAGTTCATTTCTTCGTCGTGGGCGAACTTTGCCTCGTAGGCGCGTTCGCGATCGTCGAACTGGGTCATCGATTGCCTCTCGCTGTTTGACTGCGAGATAGGGGCGCGAGGAAAGTCCGTCCAGCCGCCTAGCGGTTGGTGACGCAGCGGCGGACGGTCGCGGCGACCACCTTGCCGAGAAACAGCAGCAGCTCAGACCCGTGACTGCTGGCGATCGACAGGGCTTCCCGCTGACCGAGCACGATGAGGCCGGTCGGATATGAAGGGGCGCCATCGATGCGGATCAGCGCCTCGGCGCGGACACTGGCCGCGGCGGGCGCGCCGAACAGGGCATGGCCGCTGTTCACGCTACGAATCTCCACGCGCGGGCAATGGGCGAGCATGCGTCCGACAAAGGCGGCTTCGACCCGCTCGATGGCATTCTGGTCCGCCCGGAAAGCCTGCCCGCCGACCATCAGCGCGATGGCGACAAGGTCAATGCCAAGGATGTCCGGCCAGCGATTGGCGATGATGTCCAACAAATCTTCGAGCGAATCCGCTTCGATCGCTTCCAACACCGCCGCGTTGATCGAGGCGACGGCGTCCGAATGGCCGCGCGCGAAGGCGATCAGGTCCTCGTTTGCCTCCTCGGCCGCGCCCAGCCGAGCGCGCAGCGTCGCCACCGCCTGCTGTTCGAATTGAACGACCTGCCCCATGCTTCCGCCATAAGGGCGGACCGGTTAAAATCCGGTGGCCGTAGGGGCTAGAGCTTCTGCCCGGTCGCTTCCCAATCCTTGGTGAAGGCTTCCAGCCCGAGGTCGGTCAGCGGATGCTTGTAAAGCTGCTTGATGACCTTCGGCGGCGCGGTCATCACATCGGCGCCGATCTTGGCGGCTTCGACAATGTGCATCGGGCTGCGGACCGAAGCGACCAGGATCTGCGTCTCATAATCGTAATTGTCGTAGATCAGCCGGATGTCGGAAATCAGTTCCATTCCGGAAAAACCGACATCGTCGTGGCGGCCGACGAACGGCGAGATGAAGGTCGCCCCCGCCTTGGCGGCGAGCAAGGCTTGCGCGGCCGAGAAGCAGAGGGTCACGTTGACCATCGTCCCTTGCGACGAAAGGGTCCGGCACGCCTTCAGCCCGGCTTCCGTCAGCGGCACCTTCACGGCGATATTGTCGGCCACCTGGCGCAGTTTTTCGGCCTGGGCCATCATGCCGTCATAGTCGAGCGCAACGACTTCGGCCGAAACCGGCCCGTCGCACACCGCGACGATCTCACGCAGCACTTCGACGAAATCGCGGCCGGATTTCTGGACTAGCGAGGGGTTGGTGGTGACGCCATCGAGCAGGCCCGTTTCGGCAAGATCGCGGATTTCCTGGATTTCCGCGGTGTCGGCAAAGAATTTCATCATCGTCCCCGGCTGTGGTTGGCGTCTCGATAGCGGCTGCTACACAAGCCGTCATCGGCTGAGTCGGCAATTTCGGGGAAAAAACAGATGAGCGACATCCGGATCGAAACCGACGGGCCGGTGCTGGCGATTACCTTTACCCGGCCCGATCGGCGCAACGCGATCACCGTCGCGATGTACGCGGCGATGGCCGACGCCATCGAAGGCGCCGCCGGCAACGACGCGATCCGGCTGATCACCATCCGCGGCGAAGGGCAGGACTTCACCGCCGGCAACGACCTGCATGACTTCCTGACCGCCCTGCCGCGCATTTCCGACGATATTCCGGTTTGGCGCCTGTTGCGCGCCCTGGCCCGCAACACGGTACCGATAGTCGCCAGCGTACAGGGCAATGCGGTGGGCATCGGCACCACCCTGCTGCTCCACTGCGACCTGGTGGTGGCGGAAGAAGACGCGCAATTCCTGCTACCGTTCGTCGATCTTGGCCTGGTCCCCGAAGCGGCAAGCACCTTGATCCTGCCGGAACTGGCCGGACGTCGCCGCGCAGCCCGCTACCTGCTGCTGGGCGATGCGTTCGGAGCCGCCGAAGCGCTGGACATCGGGTTGGTCAGTCATGTCGCCGCCCCCGGAAAGCGGGAGGCGACGTTCCAGAAGATCGTCGACCGACTGCTCGCCAAGCCCCCGCAGGCGCTGCGCCTGACCCAGCAATTGCTGCGCGAAGGCACGGCCGACGCGGTGCTCGAACGGATGGAGGTAGAAGGCGACCATTTCTCGGAACGGCTGCAGTCCGATGAGGTGAAGGCCGCCATCGCCGCCTTTTTCGCGGCCAAGGCGAAGGGCGCCTAAACGACCACGTAGACTTTCTTCGACCGGGTCATCGTCACAGTCGGACCTTCGAAGAACAGGAAGTCCATCGGCATCGTGTACGTCACCGACAAGGTCTTGAAGCCGGCGCCGGTGATAGGGTCGTCGACGTCGAACGAGCCGGCCGGCGGGCTGATCATCGAAGAATTGATCTTGGCGACGATTTCCGTGTCGCTTGGCCGGTGGTCGGTGGTGGAAGCCACATACAGCGTCGCATAGCGCGCGCCTTCGCCGAGCGCATGCTGCATGGCGGCATTCGCCTGCAGGAGCATGCCGGTCTGGAATATCCCCCAGATGAAGGAGATCAGCACCGGGATCGCCAGCGCGAATTCAACCGCCGCGGCGCCACGTTCGTCGCGTTTCAGGATAGCGAGCCTGATCATTGCGTGCGCATCCCGGCCCGGGCCGTGATTGTGAAGTTGCCGTCGGAGTTCGCGCCGGGGAAAAGCTCGGTGCCGAACAAGGGTTCGAAATCGGAACTGACCGAAACCTGCACGTAGCGGGCATAGGCAACGCCCGCGCTGCAATTGGTGTCGTAGGACGCCTGGCGGACGCCGGCGCATTCGAGCCAGTAGTCCAGCACCACGTCGCCCGAGGCGACGTCCGTGTAGCCGGCAGCATTCGCCGCAATCACGGTTTCATTATGCAGCGTCGAATAAGTGCTGGTGCTTTCCTGATACTGCATGACCTTTTCGATCGACCGCTGGACCACCTGCTCCAGCCCAAGCCGGAAGGAATAGGCGCGGCTGATGTCCACCATGCCGACGAACAGGCTGGCGAGCACCGGCGCGATCAGCGCCAGTTCGACGACCGAAGCCCCGCGTTCGTCGCGGCCAAGAGCCCGGAGCGCGATCATGCGACGAGCCGGATTTTCTTGCCCGTGAAGGCCGACGCACCGGAAGTCAGCGGGCAGCTGTTCGAGATATTGAGGTTGCCCGAATAGGACACGCGCCGCGCGACCAGCTGCAGACAGGACGTCGACATCCCCGCGGTGCCGTTGAACGTCAGCTGCTGGCTCGGGAAATAGAGCGCGCCCTGCAGGAAGGAGCTGGCGTTCCCGTTGACGGAGCTTTGCTGGTTGGCATTGGTGCCGGTCGTCGCACGGCGATCCTGATAGATCATGATCCCGCGATAGTTTGCAGCATCGCCGGTCGCGGCCGTTCCTGGCGCCTTGAGGTTGAGGGTCGCGCCGCCGTTGAGATCGACGTTGCCGATAGTCGCCGTCGTCGACGTATTCCGGTTGGTCAGCACGAAGGTGCATCCGTCGCAGGTCGCGCTGGCTTGCGCGTTGACTTGCAACGAACCGCCGTCGAGCACGATCACGCTATTGGCCGGAAAGGTCACCGATCCGCGAATGGTGATGCTGCCGAAGCAATAGGTGTTGGTACCCATCGCCTTGTAATCGGAATTCGCCGTAAATGTTGTCTTGGTGGTGTTCGAGTTGACCGTCAGGTTCGGACAATTGCCGGACGGGTAGGTCGAAGCTGCCGGTGGGTAGACGTGCTGGAACGGATCGTCCTGAGCCAGCGTAAACGGCTGCAGGACGGTGCCGGTACCCCAGTTGTTGCTGGCGCCGATGCCGCCCACGGCCGCGATCGGGCTGGCTGTGACGACCGACGAACCCGTCGCAACGGCAGCGGTCATCGAAATGGAATTGGTGATCATCCCGCAGCCCATGTCAACGGTCGCATTGCCCGAAGCGGCAATGCCGGTCGTCGCCGTATTTTCCAGGCTGATGACGCAATATTCGCCGCTCGGGACGACCGTGGCCGTCGCGCTGGCGCTGATGGTCGGCGTTCCGGCCAGGAACATCGACGAGAAGCCAAGCGACTTCTGCACCGACAGGGCAACCCGGACCGCATTGGGGTCCGAACTATAACTCCCGGACGCCGGGGAGTTTTGCACCGTGCAGCTGGTGTCGGCGTTGCCCACCCGTACCTGATTGTTGATCGCCAGATCGCGACCGACAGTCGACGTGGCGTCGCACAGTCCGTTGACGCTGATCCCCTGGATCCGGCCCTGAACGCCGGCGAAGGCCGCGGAATCGGCCGCCCGCTGCAGCTCGCGCTTCCACAGGAACCATTGCACCGTGTCGGTGCCAAGTCCGGCCGCACCGATGATCAGGGGCATGGACGCTCCGGCAATGATCAGGGCATTGCCGCGCTTGTCCTTCCACAATGCTCGAAGAAACCGGATCATATCGCTTATCCCACGGATCGCATGCGCTTTGGCGGTTTCTATGGCGCTTCAAGGTGAGCAAATCGTTCAGCGGCGTGGTTAACGTTGGTAAACGGTGGCCCGTTCGCGCCTTGAACCTGTGCGTGTTACCCCTATAATACAGTCAAAGCGCTTGCATGGCGGCGGTCCGGCGGTGATTGTCGGCCCTGCACCACCGGCGCGGCACGAAAGGCAAGAAACGATGGCAGAGACGGCCACCAAGACGGATACGAAGCTCAACCTCCAGCCGCCGGAGGCGCTCAATCCGGTCGCTCCCGCCGAGGCCGAGGGCCTCGTTCCGCTGAAAGCGGAAGAGACCAGCGAACTGGACAAGAAGGTCGCGCAATTCGTCGACGAGCTTGCCGCGCTCGATTCCAACAGCCCGGAATTCGGCAAGAAGGTCGATCAGCTGACCGCGATGGGCCGCAAGGAAATCGCCGAAGCCGCCGGTGCGTCCAACCGCTTCCTCGATCGGCCGGTGAAGGCGATCGACAGCGACACCGGCATCGGCGCCGATCTGACCGAGCTTCGCCGGACGGTGGAATCGCTTGATCCCAAGGGCGCCAGCAAGCCGCGCAAGCTGCTTGGAATCATCCCCTTCGGGAACCGCGTCGACCGCTATTTCGACAAGTATCGCAGCAGCCAGACCCACATTCAGCAGATCCTCACCAGCCTCGGCAACGGCAAGGATGAGCTGCTGATGGACAATGCCGCGATCGACACCGAGCGGGCGAACCTGTGGAAGACGATGCACAAGCTCGAGCAGATGATCCACATCTCCAAGAGCCTCGACAAGCAGCTCGAGGACAAGGCCAACGAGCTTGACGCGACCGACCCTTCGAAGGCCAAGGCGATCCGCGAAAGCGCCCTTTTCTACACGCGGCAGCGGACCACCGACCTGCTGACCCAGATGGCGGTCACGGTGCAGGGCTACCTCGCGCTCGATCTCGTCAAGAAGAACAACGTCGAACTGGTGAAGGGCGTCGATCGCGCATCGACCACAACCGTATCCGCGCTGCGCACCGCGGTGACGGTGGCCCAGGCACTGACCAACCAGAAACTGGTGCTCGAACAGATAGGCGCGCTCAACACCACGACCGCCGGCATGATCGACAGCACGGGCGAAATGCTCAAGATGCAGACCGGCGCGATCCACGAACAGGCGGCGTCGTCGTCGATCCCGCTCGAGACGCTGCAGCGCGCGTTCCAGAACATCTACGAGACGATGGACCAGATCGACCGCTTCAAGCTCGAGGCGCTCGACAATATGAAGCAGACGGTGACGACGCTTTCGAGCGAGGTCGAGAAATCCAAGGGCTATATCGCTCGCGCCGAGGGCGTGGAGAAGGCCAAGCTTGAATCCGCCGCCTCGCCCTTCACTCCGATCGAGAGCAAGTGACCGACGTTTCGAACAAGGTTGAACAGGCGCTCGCGCGCTTCGACCGCGTCACTCGCGCGCTCGACGAGCGCGACGGCGCGCCGCGCGAGGCGGCACGGCGCGAACGGCAGCGACTCAACGGTGACCTCAAGCGACGGGCAGCGCGCATCGGTATCGTGCTGCTTGTCGTCAGCATGGTCACCATCCTCATCGGCATCGTCATGCCGATCGGCATGTTCGGCTTCCTCGCGGCGCTGACGCTGGCCGTCGGCGCGGCGATTGCGCTGGCCTTTACCCCGACCCGGCCAGCGGCCACGGCACCGTCCGCAGACCTTGCCAACGGGCAGATGGTGCAGCGCTTCGATTCCTACCTGTACAGGACCCGCGGCGTCCTGCCCGCCCCGGCACGCGCGCAAATCGATGCGATCAGCGCCGAGCTGCCCTCGCTCAAGCAGACGCTGGAGCGGATTGATACCCACGATCCCAAGGCGCAGGATGCGCGCCGGCTGATGTCGATGCACCTGCCCGGGCTGATCGACCGCTATCTCAACGTGCCCGCAGGGTATCGAAAGGAAGCCGACGGCGAAGGGCTGACAGTGGATGAGCGGCTGGTCGATGGCCTGTCCGCCGCACGCACCGCCTTGTGCGAAATCAGCGAAGACCTTGCCCGCGGCGACATGGCTGCGTTCGAGACGCAGGGACGCTTCATCAAGTCGCGTTACGGCGCCCAAACGATCGACCAATAAGGCGGGTAATCCGCGCTTTTCCCGACGAAACACTTGCAGACAGATGCGCGCAGGCGCAGTCCTTGCCCCGTTTCGGGGGAAAAAGGGGCCTGCCAGCGTGTCGTTACAGGCGCTTCGACGGCATGTGTATCGCCAGCTTGAGCCGACCGCCTGGCCGGGCAAGGGGCTGTCGCCGGTCAATCTGACGCTGGCCGCGCTGATCATCGTCGCGGTCGTTGCCGCAGTGCTCGAGACCGAACCGATAATCGCCAGCGGCCGCCAGATCTGGTTCGACGACTTCGAAGTCGGCGTCGCCGTCATCTTCCTGGTCGAATATGCGGCGCGGGTGTGGACGGTGGTCGAAAACCCGCGCTTCGCGGCCTATCGCTTCCCCCGGCTGCGCTACATGGTCACGCCGATCGCGCTGGTCGACCTGCTGGCGATCGTCCCTGCCTTCTTTGCCTTTGGCGGCGCGTCCAGCCTGATCCTGCGCTTCTTCCGCGTGATCCGGATGATCCGGCTGGCAAAGCTTGGCCGCACCTCGCGCGCATGGATCACAATTCGCGAGGCCTTGTACGAACGGCGCTACGAGTTCGCGTTGGTGCTCGGCGTGGTCATCGTCGCGGTGCTGGTTTCGGGATCGCTGATGTGGCTGGCCGAGGCCGAGGCGCAGCCTGACAAGTTCGGCAGCATCCCGCGCGCCTTGTGGTGGGCAATTATCACGCTGACCACCATCGGTTATGGCGATACCTATCCGGTAACGGCGCTGGGCAAGGTCATCGGCGGTATCGTCGGGCTGACTGGCGTGATGCTGATCGCGCTTCCGACCGGCCTGTTCGCGGCATCCTTTACGGAGGGCGTCCAGCGCCACCGCGCACGCGTCGAACAAGGCGAAGGCGGAGCGCCGTGAACGTCCAGCCGGCCATCGACCGCCAGCTGGCCACAGCGAAGCAGCGTTTCCGGCTGCCACCTCGCGTTCCGCCGTTCAATCCGGCCACGCATGCGATTTTCACCGCCGTATGGACGGTCGTCCTGTTGATCGCCGTCTTCGGTCCGTCGCTTGCCCTCTACGACCGCTACCGGACGCCAAGCGAGAATTCGCAATTGCTATTGGGCAGCCGCGCCGGCTTTGCCGCATCGCTGACCGACGCGACCGAGGTTCGCTACCTGGTCGGTCCGGCCGCCCGCGAGGCCGGACTGCGCAAGGGCGATGATATCGTCGCCATCTTCGGGCTGCCGCTGCCCGAGGTCATGCCGATGTCCGACACGGCGATCGAGGCCAACGCCGACAACCCCGCTTACATCGCCATGAGCACCCTCCTTTACGGCACGGACGAGATGCCGGTCCCGCTGACGGTGCGGTCGACCGACGGCATCATCCGCGACGTCACGGTCGAAACCAGCGAAACGCACATCAACGATGCCGCGCGCGAACGCGGCTTTTCGCCGACGTTGCTCAACTTCATCGATGTCGTGCACGTCATCTTCTATCCGTTCCTGATCTGGGCGGCGTGGATCCTCCACCGGCGCAACTCGCGCGACGCGGTCAGCTCGGTGCTCAGCCTTGCCATCCTCCTGACCATCGCCACCGAACTGCCCTCGTCGGCCTTCCTCGCCGCGCAAGGCGTCCCACGGGCGATCCTGGTCGGGGCCTACGACCTCGGCAACATGATGCTGCTGGCCGGGATCCTGCTGTTTCCGCACGGTCGGCTGACACCTGTCGTCGCCGGGCTGCTTGCCGCAACGCCCCTACTCATGCTGCTCAGCGGCCAAGCCTACCAGGCCTGTTTCCTTGGCATCCTGCTGGCCGCGGTGCTGGTCCAGATCCGCAGCATGCGAACCGCGGAATCGAGCGACGTCCGACAGCAGATCCGCTGGGCCCTATTCGGCTTTTCCGGCTACGCCCTGTTCAAGACGCTGGCCTATGCCGCGGACTTGTTCAAATGGTCGGCGGGCAGCTTCACGACCCAATTGTCGCTGGAGGTTTTCGCCGGTTTCTCGTTCGGCTTCTCCATCCTCATCTTCCAGCTCGGGCTGCTGATCGCGCTGATCCGCTACCGCCTGTACGATGCCGAAGCGGTGATCAGTCGCACCGCGACTGCCGCCATCCTGACCTTCGGTATCGGCGGCACCTTTGCCGCGGTGATGGAAGGCATCATAACCAGCGCGCAGTTCATCTATCCCGACAGCGAGGCGAGCCAGACCATCGCGGCGATGGGCGGAGCCGTCATGGCGGCCGTCGTCATCGAACCGCTGCATCGCCGCACGCGGGAATGGGCCGAACGCCAGTTCCACAAGGCGCTGCTGGAAATTCGCGAGGACCTGCCAGAGCGCATGCGCGACACGCGCGACTCCGCGACGCTCGACGAGTTCCTCGATTATGTGTTGAAGCGGGTCCTCGCCGGGTTGCTGTCGGTGCGCGGGGCGATCCTGTTCAATGGGCGCGTCGAACACGCCGTCGGCATCCAGGAGGCGGACGTCCTTCGCTGGTACGAAGAGCACCGGCCCGAACAGGATGACCATGTGCTGGACTGCGAACCGACCGACCACGTCTTTCCATTGCGTTTCGAAGTGGAAACCAGCGCCGGCGCCTTCGGCTGGATCCTGATCGGACCGCGGCCGGACGGCACAATCCCGGGCAAGGACGAGCAGAAAGCGCTCAAGCATATTGCCCCGACGCTCGGCCGGTCGATGCGCATCGTCCTGACCCGGCAGGAGGAGCGCGCGGAGGTGCTTCACCTGATCGGTGAACAAGCCGAACGGATCACGCAACTGGAACGGCTGCTCCAGAAAAAGACATGACGATTCGGCCGCGTTGACCGGCCGCCCGGCCAGCAATAAATCGCTCCAATATCTGGGGGAGTCGCCGCGATGACGCGTTTGATCATTGCCGCAGCGCTGCTGATGAGCGCGCCGGCCGTTCCGTTTGTGCCCGCATCGGCAGCCGTCGCCGCGCAACAGCCCGCGCCGCAACAATGCGAGCAATCCGAGGCGAAGAAGGCCAAACGGTCGATGTTCGGCAGTCTGCTGGGAAGCGTGGCCAACAACGTCCTCGGATCGATCGGCGGCAATGCCGGGACGGTCGTGTCGATGGTTCTGCCGGCCGCGTCCTACCTGACCGACGAATTGCTCGCCATGCTCGACTGCAAGGAGCAGCAGCAGGCGGCCAAGGCCACCGACGACGCGATCCGCGGCGGCGTCGGTGCCGAATCCAGCTGGCAGAGCGGGACCCGCGCCAATGTCCACGGGTCATCGAAAGTCACCGCCAAGGAGGAGTTGGCGGATGGCAGCAGCTGCCTGACCGTGACCGATGTCGTCATCGTCGACGGCGAGGAAACGGTCGTTCCGAAGAAGATGTGCCGCGGCAAGGGCGCGTCCGGCTACGCGCGGGTCTGACATGCGTGCCGCGCGCTCGGCCGTCGCGATCGCGCTGGCGCTGCTGGTCCCTGCATCGGCAATCGCCGCCGATCCCGACGCCACCAACCCGACCTGCCCCAAGCAGCTGAACTGGTCGACCTATCGCCAGATGCAGTTTTCGGTCGACACCAGCAGCGGACAGCGCGTGCTCAAGGCCGAGGGGCAGCTGGACGAGGACGTGCCGGAGCGGCTCAAGGAAGCATTGGCGGCCAACGCGCCGATCGACGAGATCTGGATCCGGTCGCCGGGCGGAAGCGCACGGGCCGGCAATGCCGCCGGACGCATCATCCGCGAAGCGTCCTTGCCGACGCGCGTGCCGGCCGGCTGGGCCTGTTTTTCGGCCTGCAACTTCATGTTCATGGGCGGACCCATCCGTTACGTCGACGCGGGCGCGCATTTCGTCGTCCACATGTTCACGCACGTCACCGACAAGGACGCGATCCGTGCCGAGGCCGGCCGCGACGCCGACAGCGCGGCAGCGCTGATCGGCGAGATCGAACAGGATTCCGCCCTGCTTGCGAGCGAAGACAATGACTTCCTGATCAGAATGGGTGTATCGCGCAAATTGCTGACCGACGTGATGTACCGCCAGCAAGCCATATCCGGAGATGACGATCGATCGACGCGGCGCTGCCTCACCGCCGAAGAAACGGTGAAGTACAACGTCGCAAACGCACAATGACCAAGCAGGTTTGAGGAGGACACCGGGATGCAATCTACTCGACTGTTCAGGTTCACCGCGGCGGCGTTTGCGCTCGCGTTTTCAACCACTTCGGTGGCAACCGTGCTGGTCGTTCGGGCCGCCGGGCCGTCTTCCAAAGTCTATCCGCCGGGCAAGGCCCTGCCGGAAAGCGCCAAGATCGAACTGCGCTCCGGCGACAGCGTGATGCTGCTCAACACCAACGGCGCACGCACGATTCGCGGCCCCGGCACCTTCGCCGTGGCGACCAACGACTCGCCCGGCGCCGGCGCGAATCGGCGGGCGCGGTTCAGCGCGATGCGGAGCAGCGCGGTGCCGCTGAACCCCAGCCCCTGGAATCTCGACATTACGCAAAGCGGCAAGATATGTGTCGCCAACGCCGGCAAGCTGACGTTGTGGCGGCCGCAAAAGGACGACGCGATCAAGCTGACCATCAAGGGCGCCGGCACCGAACAGACGATCGACTGGCCGGCGGGGACCGATACGCTGGCGTGGCCGGCGGCATTGCCGGTTACCGGCGGGTCGGAATATCAGCTGAGCCAGGCCAACAGCGGCGACAGCGCGCGCGTGACTTTTGTCACCCTTGCGAGCGCGCCCGCCGACAACATCGGCACGGCCCAGTCGCTGATTGCCAACGGCTGCAACAATCAGCTGGACGTGCTGGTCGAAACCGCGCCGTCGATGGACTGATCAGCCGCCGACGACGTTGTCGTCGCGCAATCGCTGAACATCCGCCGGGCTGACGCCCAGTTCCCGGAGCACGTCGGCCGTATGTTCGCCCAGATTGGGCGGCGGCAGGTCAGCGTCCGCCCGCGCGCCGTCGATCCGCACCGGCGATCCGACCAGCGGCGTCCCGGCGATCATCCGTACCATCGCCCGGTGCTGCGCCTGCACGTCCTCCAGCGCCTGGCTGATCGTGTTGATCGGACCGGCGGGGATGCCTGCCTGCTCCAGCCGATCGAGCCAGTATGCGGCCGGGTGAAGGGCGACGCATTGCGCGACGGCTTCGACCATCGCGGCGCGGTGGGAGACGCGGGCCGCGTTGCTGGCGAAGCGGCTGTCATCAATCCATTCGGGATGGCCGCACAATTCGGCCAGACGGGCGAACTGGCGGTCGTTGCCGACTGCGATGATGATCCGCTGGTCCGATGCCGCGAAGGGCTGATACGGCACGATATTGGGATGGGTATTGCCCTGTCGCGGCGGGTCCTTGCCCGACACCAGTGCATTCGACGACTGGTTGGCGAGCATTGCCAGCTGCGTGTCAAACAGGGCCATGTCGACATGCGCGCCCTCCCCCGACTTTTCGCGTCGATAAAGAGCGGCGATAATGGCCACGGCGGCGTACATGCCGGTGAACAGGTCAACGACCGCAACACCGACCCGCATCGGCTCTCCACCCGCTTCGTCGTCGCCCTTGCCGGTGATGCTCATCAGGCCGCCCATCGCCTGGATGATGTAGTCATAGCCGGCGCGGCTGGCATACGGCCCATCCTGCCCGAAGCCGGTGATGGACGCGACCACCAGGCGCGGGTTGGCGGCGCGCAGGGACGCGGCGTCCAGACCGAACCGGGCCAGCCCGCCGACCTTGAAGTTTTCCACCACGACATCGGCAGAGGCGGCCAGCTGGCGCACCAGCGCGGCACCCGCCTCGGTACCGAAGTCGATCGCCGCCGAACGCTTGCCGCGGTTGGCCGCTAGGAAATAGGCCGCGACCTTCTGCCCGTCGCGATCGTGCCAGGGCGGACCCCAGTGCCGGGTATCGTCGCCCGCCCCCGGCCGCTCGATCTTGGTCACTTCGGCGCCAAGGTCGGCCAGCAATTGCGTGCACCACGGCCCGGCGAGCACGCGGCTGAGGTCGAGAACGCGAACCCCCGCGAGCGGAGCCGTCACGCCGCGCGCCTGCGCCACGGCCTGCGGTCGGCAAGGATGGCCTGCGCCGCATTATGCCCGGGCGCTCCGGTGACCCCGCCGCCGGGATGTGCGCCCGATCCGCACAGGTAGAGGCCCTTGACCGGCATGCGATAGTCGGCCGCCCCGATCATCGGCCGCGCGCTGAACAGCTGGTCGAGGCTCATCTTGCCGTGGAAGATGTCGCCGCCGATGAGGCCGAAGCGCCGTTCGAGGTCGAGCGGCGAGTGAATCTGTCGCCCGAGCACCGACTTGGCGAAGCCGGGCGCGTGCGCATCGACGGTGGCAATCACCGTGTCCGCCGCCTTGTCGCGCTCCTTGTCCCAACTGCGGCCCGGGCCGAGGTCGTAGCGGAAATGCTGGCAGAACAGCGACGCGACATGCTTGCCCTTGGGCGCAAGCGAGGGGTCGAGCGTGGTCGGGATCAGCATTTCAACGACCGGCTTCTTCGACCAGCCGCTGACCCGCGCATCGACATAGGCGCGGTCCATATAGTCTAGGCTCGGCGCGATGATGATTCCGGCGGTGAGGTGGTTGCCCTTCTTCGGCAGCACGGTGAACTTGGGCAGTTCGGACAAGGCAACGTTCATGCGAAAAGTCGCGCTTTCGCAGCGCCAGCCGTGCATGCGCGCGGCGATGTCCGGCTCCACGACGCGATCTGGCAGCAACGTGTCGAACAGCAGCTTCGGATTGACCCCGGCGACGACGGTATCGGCGCGCCACGCCTTGCCGCCGGCGACAACGCCGGCTGCGCGGCCTTTTTCCACGATTAGTTCGTCGACCGGTGACGACAACACGATGTCGACACCCTTTTCCCTGCAGGCGCGGGCCATCGCCTGGGTGATCGAACCCATGCCGCCGATGGCATGACCCCAAGCGCCTTCCACGCCCGCAGCTTCACCAAATAGGTGATGGAGCAGCACATATCCTGTACCGGGATCGTATGGCGAGGCGAAGTTGCCGACCACGCCGTCGAACCCGAACAGCGCCTTGGTCAGGTCCGCGGTGAAATGCCGCTCGAGGATTTCGCCGGCGCTTTTGACCGCGAAGTCATGGACCGTGCGCATCTCGGCCAGCGACAGTCCGGCCATGTCGCGGCCAAGGGTCAGCAGTTTGGGCAAGGCGCCGATCTTCGACCCGGCATTGGGCGGCGCACGCAACAGCCATTTCTTGAGCAGGCGGACGACCGCTTCGAGTTCGGCGACATAGCGGTCGTAGCCATCGGCATCGGCGGCGCACAGCCGCTTGATCTCCTTCCGCGTCAGCCCGCCGCGGCCCGACAGCAGGTATTGGCCGTCGCCGGGAAGGAAATTGTCGGTCTTGCGCAACACGACCTTCAGCCCGTGCCGTTCCAGCTCCATGTCCTTGATGACCTTGGGCTGGAGCAGGCTGACCGTGTAGCTGGCCGCGGAATTGCGAAAGCCGGGCAGGAATTCGTCGGTCACCGCTGCCCCGCCGACCTTGTCCGCGGCTTCGAGGATGGTGACCTTGAAGCCTTTGCGGGCCAGATAGAAAGCGCAGGTCAGCCCGTTATGTCCGGCGCCAATGACGATCGCCCGGCCGCTCATCGCATCAGCACCAACTCTTCCGCCATGGTCGGGTGAAGCGCGACGGTGGCGTCGAAATCGGATTTCTTGAGCCTGGCCTTTACCGCGATCGCCGCGGCCTGGAGTATCTCCGGGGCGTCGGGACCGATCATGTGGACGCCCACCACCTCGTCGCTGTCGTCGTCGACCACCAGCTTGTAGAGCGACCGTTCGTCGCGCCCGGCAAGCACGTTCTTCATCGGGCGAAAGTCGGACGTGTAGGTTTTGACCGCACCCAGCTTCTCGCGCGCCTGGCTTTCGGTCATCCCGACCGCACCGATCGGCGGGTGGCTGAAAACCGCAGACGGGATGGCGCCATAGTCGACCCGGCACTTTTCCTTGCCGAAGAAGCTTTCCGCGAACGCCTGGCCCTCGCGGATCGCGACGGGGGTAAGTTGCACCCGGTTGGTGACGTCGCCGACCGCGAAGATGCTGTCGACCGACGTTCGGTTATCTTCATCCACCTTGATCGCGCCATGGTCGCCAAGCTCGACCCCCGCGCTGTCGCAGCCGAGACCGTCCGTGTTGGGCTGACGGCCGACCGCGAACAGGGCCTCGTCCGCTTCGATGTCGTCGCAACCGGTCATCGTCAGCTTCAGTCCGCCGCCGTCCACCCGTTCGATATGGTCGATCTTGGAATTGAACTTGAAGTCGATGCCCTTGCGCACGCTGATCTGCAGCAGCCGGTCGACCACCTGCTGGTCGTAGCCGCGAAGCAGTACGTCGCTGCGGTTGACGATGGTCACCGATGATCCGAATTCGTTGAAAATGCCGGCGAATTCGTTGGCGATATAGCCGCCCCCGACGATCACGATGCGCTTCGGAATGCGGTCGAGGTGGAACACTTCGTTGGAGCTAATCGCAAGGTCGATACCCGGAATTTCGGGCATTAGCGGGCGGGCGCCTGTGGCAATCAGGATCTTGTCGGCGGTGATTTCGCGCCCTGAAGCCAGCCGCACCGACCGGGGCCCGGAAAGGACCGCGCGTTCCTTGAAAATCTCGACGTCATGGCTGTCGAGCGTGTTGGTGTAGGCGTCTTCGATCCGGTTGACTTCGGCCAGCACGTTGTCGCGCAGCACTTCCCAGTTGAACGACTTGTGCGGCACGTCCCAGCCGAACATCGCCGCGTCGTCGAGGTCTTCGGCGAAGTGAGCGCCGTAGACCAGCAGCTTCTTCGGCACGCAGCCGCGGATCACGCAGGTGCCGCCAACGCGGAATTCCTCGGCCACGCCGACCTTGGCGCCGTGCGCCGCGGCCACGCGCGAGGCACGCACTCCACCCGATCCGGCGCCAATCACGAACAGGTCGAAGTCAGCCACTACAATCCCGCTTTCTCGATCAGGGCCAGTGTCGACGGGTCGAAACTGTCCTCGTCCGCGCCGCTGGCCAGCTGCCCGGCGATCTGCTTGCCCAGCTCCACGCCGAACTGGTCGAAGGGATTGATCCCCAGCAAGACCGCGTTGGTGAAGGTCCGATGCTCGTAAAAGGCCAACAGCGCGCCCAAAGTCCGCGCATCGAGCCGGTCGAGCAGGATGGTCGCGCTGGGCCGGTTGCCGGCATAGCTGCGGTGCGGATCGTCGCTGGCCTTGCCGCGCATCAGCGCCGCGCCTTGGGCGAAGGCGTTGAGCAGCAGCTGCCGATGCTGGTCCGGCACCGCACCGTCGCTTTCCGCGACGGCAACGAATTCGACCGGGATCAGCGCTGTCCCCTGGTGCAGCAGCTGAAACACCGCATGTTGCGCGTCCGTGCCCGTTCCACCCCACACCACCGGCCCGCTCGGCCGGCCCAGCGGCTGGCCTTCGGCGGTCACCGATTTCCCGTTGGACTCCATTTCAAGCTGCTGGAGGAAGGGCACCAGCAGACGCAACCGTTCGTCATACGGGAACACCGCGCGCGTCTGGCTGCCCAGCTTCTGCGTGTAGAGCAGATCGGCGAAGGCGGCCGTGAGGACCACGTTTTCGCGCCCGTCGGCATAACGGAAATGGCGGTCCATTTCCGCGGCGCCTTCCAGCAATTCTTCGAACCGGTCCCAGCCGAGCGCCAGCGCCGCGGAAACCGAGACCGCGCTCCACAACGAATAGCGGCCCCCGACGCCTTCGGAAAAAGTGAGGATGCGGCTTTCGTCGACACCGGCGGCGAGCGCGGCGTCGGGCGACGCAGTGACCGCCACCACGCGCCCGTAGGCGTCATCCACGCCGCCTTCGCGCAGCCAGGCCAGCGCCGATTCCAGATTGGCCATGGTTTCGGCGGTTGTGAAGGTCTTCGAAGCGGCGACGACCAAGGTGCTGACCGGGTCCAGCCCATCGACCGAATCCTCGAACGCCTGCGGGTCGATGTTCGACAGGAACCGGATGTCCATTCTCGCCCCGTCGCGGCCGAGCGAATCGACCACCACTTCCGGGCCCAGCACCGATCCGCCGATGCCGATGTGAAGGACGGCGTCGATCTCGCCGAACGCGCCGGCTTCGACCGCGTCGACCAGTCCGCGCATCCGGGCGCGTCGCGCCGCCGCGGCCTGAACCGCTTCCGGATTGCCCGAGCCGCGCTCGGCGACATGCTCGGCGGCGCGGCGTTCGGTGACGTTGACGATGTCGCCGGCAAACAAGGCATCGCGGGCGGCCGCGAAGCCGCGCGCCTGGGCCAAATCCGCAAAAGCGCTGACCAGCCCATCATCCAGATGGGTCTTGGACCAGTCGAAATAGATGCCTGCCACCTCGCGGGACAGGGTTGCCAGCCGGTCCGGCCCGGCAGCGAACAGCTGCTCCAGGCTTTGCAGCGCATGCGTTTCGATCGGCGTCCACGGGTCTGTCGGCATTGGCCGGTGTCATACCGGCGGCGCCGGATATTGCCATAGCTTGACGCAGGGCAGTTGCGCCTCGACAGAGCGAGCGATGCGCCGACCGTCCGATCAAAAAGCCAAGGAACCCGAAAGCGCGGGCGGGACGGTGCGTTTCATCCTGATCGTCATGGCGGCGGCCTGGCTGTTCCGCAGCCTGCTGTTCACGCCCTTCAGCATTCCGTCCGGGTCGATGCTGCCGTCGCTGTACATCGGCGATTATCTGGTCGTGTCCAAATGGCCCTACGGCTATTCGCGATACAGCTTTCCGTTCGCCTTTCCGCCTTTCCCGGGCCGGATCCTGCCCAAGCTGCCGGAACGCGGCGACGTGGTCGTATTCTCCTCGCCGAGCGGCTCCGGCGAGGATTTGATCAAGCGGGTCATCGGATTGCCGGGCGACACCATCGAATTGCGCGACGGCCATGTCGTCCTCAACAACCGGCCGCTTGGCCGCAGCGCAGAGCGCCCCGTCGAAATCCCGCTGTCCGCCAACAGCCCGTGCCGCCGAATCACCGGGCCGGGCACCGCGTCGATCACGACCGACGGCGCCACCTGCGCCTACCCCAGCTATCGCGAGACGCTCCCCAACGGCGTCAGCTACCGGGTGATCGACCAGGTCGATAATCCGATTGCCGACACCTTTGGCCCGGTGACCGTGCCCGCCGGTCACCTGTTCATGATGGGCGACAATCGCGATGACAGCCTCGACAGCCGCTACGAGCAGGCGACCGGCGGCGTCGGCTTCCTGCCGCTCGACCATGTCGTCGGACGCGCGGCGGTGACTTTCTGGTCGACCGACGGCACCGCCAGCTATTTCAAGCCGTGGACGTGGTTCATCGCGATGCGCAGCGAACGCTTCGGCAACGATTATACGGAAGCCCGATGAGCCGGAGCGTCGCCGACTTTGTTGCCGAACGGTTCGGGCACCAGCCGCGCGACGTGGCGCTATTCGAAGCGGCCGTGACCCATTCCAGCACGCGAGATGTCGATTACGAGCGGCTTGAATTCCTCGGCGACCGCGTGCTCGGCCTGAGCATCGCCCGCTGGCTGTACGAGCGGTTTCCAAACGAGCCGGAAGGCAAGCTGTCGCAGCGTTTCAACACGCTGGTCGACCGTGCCACCTGCGGCGAGATCGGCCGCGGCATCGGGCTGCCCGACGTGATCCGAGTCGGCAAGCAAGCGCGCGAGGACGGGGCGAGCAGCAGCGACAATGTCGTCGGCGATGTGGTCGAAGCCGTGATGGGCGCCATCTTTCTCGAGGCTGGGCTGGAAACAGCCGAGCAGATCATCCGCCGCCTGTGGCAGCCGTTGGTCGACGAGCAGCGAAGCGCCCCCAAGCATCCCAAGTCCGCCTTGCAGGAGTTTGCCGCCGCGCGCAGCCTGCCCAATCCCCATTACGAGGTGGTCGATCGCAGCGGGGCCCAGCATCTGCCGCAATTCACTATTCGCGTGTCGCTGCCTGGGCATGGCGACGCGGAAGCGCAGGGCACGAGCAAGCAGGAGGCCGAGACCGAGGCGGCCAAGGCGTTGCTGGAGAAGCTGCGATGACGGGCGAACAAACGCGCGCGGGCTTCGCCGCGGTGATCGGGGCGCCCAACGCGGGCAAGTCGACGCTGGTCAATGCGCTGGTCGGGCAAAAGGTCGCCATCGTCAGCGCGAAGGCACAGACGACACGCGCCCGGCTGATGGGCATTGCCATCGCCGGCGAAGCGCAGATCCTTCTGGTCGACACGCCCGGCATCTTCACGCCCAAGCGGCGGCTCGACCGGGCCATGGTGCAGGCGGCATGGAGCGGTTCGGAAGACGCCGATCTGACCTTGCTGGTGGTCGATTCCAACGCCGGCATCACCAGGGAAGTGGAGCGCGCTGTTGCCGGGCTGGAAACGCGCCAGCATCCGTTGTTCATCGCCCTCAACAAAGTTGACCTGGTCAAGAAGGAAAAGCTGCTTGGCCTGTCGGCGATGCTGACCGAACGGCTGGACCCCGACCGCCTGTTCATGATCAGCGCCGCGACCGGTGACGGGGTCGCTGATCTCAAGGCCGCCCTGGCGGAGGCGGTGCCCGAAGGTCCGTGGCTATACCCCGAAGATCAGGTGTCCGACGCCACCGACCGGATGATCGCCGCCGAGCTGACCCGCGAGCAGATCTACGAACAGCTGCACCAGGAATTGCCCTACGCGACCGCGATCGAGACCGAGACGTGGGAAGACCGCCCCGACGGCTCCACCGCGATCCGCCAGCAGATCCTGGTCGGGCGCGACAGCCAGAAGGCGATCGTCATCGGCAAGGGGGGCAAGCGGCTGCGCGAGATTGGCGAACGGGCCCGGGCGGAAATCGCCGCCCATCTTGGCCGCAAGGTCCACCTGTTCCTGCACGTGAAGGTCAATCCGCGCTGGGACGAAGACCGCGGCCTGTACCGCGATATCGGCCTGGAGTGGGCGGACTAGGCGAGCATTTCTTCCACCCACGCGGGCACCAGTTTGCCTGCCGGTCCAACCCGGGCCTCGTCGAACAAATAGCTGCCGAGGCTGGGATCGAGGTTCATTTCCAGCGTTTGCGCGCCGCAATAATGCGCGGTCTGGACAAACCCCGCGGCGGGATAGACCGCCCCCGATGTGCCGATCGACACGAACAGGTCGCAGGCCTGTAGCGCGGATTCGATTTCATCCATGCGATAGGGAATTTCCCCGAACCAGACGATGTCGGGGCGAACCAGGCCGGTGGTGCCGCAAGCCGGGCATTCCGCCCCCTGCCCCATGGCGCCATTCCATGCCGAGCGCTGATTGCAACGCAGGCACCAGCCGCTTTTCAACTCGCCGTGCATGTGGATTAGCCGCTTCGATCCGGCGCGTTCGTGCAGGTCGTCGACATTCTGGGTGACGAGCAGCAGTTCGCCCGGCCATTCGGCGTCAAGCCGCGCCAGCGCGCGGTGGGCGGCGTTGGGTTCGACAGCGGCCAGCGCGGAGCGCCGGGCGTCGTAGAATTTGTGCACCAGCGCCGGGTCGCGGACGAACGCTTCGGGTGTTGCCACGTCTTCGACCCTGTGCCCCTCCCACAATCCGTCCGGGCCGCGAAAGGTCGCGACCCCGCTTTCGGCGGAAATGCCGGCGCCGGTGAGGATGACGATATTGCGAATGTCGCTGGCCATGGCGCCGCCTTACCGGTGTGCGCGCGGTTGCGAAACTCGCGCCGCCATGTTTTGACTTGCCGCCGAACAGGGAAGGACTTTCGCATGGCATTCAAAATCAAGCTCGTGATCGGCGCCGCGCTCGCACTCGCCGCCTGCAACCAGAACGAACCGGCGCATGTCGACACCGAAGCCGCCAAGCAGCAGTTGCTGGCCAGGGAAGATGCCTGGAACAAGGCCTATGCCAGCCGCGATGGAGCGGCGCTGGCCGCGATCTATACCGACGATGCCGCGGTGGCTAACCCGCGCGAGCGGCTGATCAGCGGCAAGGAAGCGATCCAGCAGGCGACCGCGGGCCTCGCGTCCGATCCCAACCTGAAGGTATCGTTCCGGGCCAACCGCGTCGACGTCGCGCCGTCCGGCGATCTTGGGTACACCCGCGGCCAATATCTGATGACCCAGACCAACTCGGCGACCAAGTTGCCGGAGTCCAGCCAGGGCTATTATCTGACCGTGTGGAAAAAGCAGGGCGGCGACTGGAAGGTCGTCGAAGATTTCGTCACGCCGGGCGTGCCGCTGCCCGTCGTCAGCAGCTCCACGTTGGTCCAGTAACGCCAGGATCGACGGTCCAGGATTGAACGTTTTGCCCGTTCCAGCGTTGACTAATTAATTACACTGGAAGGAGAAATTCCGTGGACCATGACAAAAGCGCATTGCCTGACGACGATCGCGTCGAAGGCAGCATGAAGCAGACCGGCGGCGAGATCAAAGAAGGCGCCGGCAAGATTCTCGGTGACGAGAAAATGAAGCGCGACGGCCAGGCCGACCAGGCCGAAGGCAAGATCCAGAACGCATGGGGCAGTGCCAAGGACAAGGCGCGCGAAGTAACCGGCAGCGACGAATAGTCGCAGGCTTCTAACAGTTACCCCAGGTGGGGCGGAGGCGACCCACGCTTCCGCCCCTTTCCTTATGGAGGAGCGCGCCGCATGGTTCGGGAATGACGCGCGGGGCCATTCGGATCGGTATTGGCGGATGGACCTTCCCGCCATGGCGCGGGGATTTTTATCCGCCGGACCTCCCGCAACGCCGTGAACTCGAATTTGCCGCAAACGCCTTCGGTGCGATCGAAATCAATGCCACATTCTACGGGCGCCAAAGTCCGAAGAGCTGGGAAAACTGGGCACAGGCCGTGCCCGACGGCTTTCAATTCGCACTGAAAGCGTCGCGCTATTGCGTAACCCGGTCGCAGCTGGCCGACGCCGGCGAGGGCATCGGCAATTTCCTGGCGCAGGGACTGACCGCCCTTGGCGACCGGCTGGGCCCCATCCTGTGGATGCTTGCGGCCCGCCGCGAGTTCGACGCCGCCGACATCGCCGCCTTCCTCGACCTCCTGCCGCGCGAGCATGACGGGCTGCCGCTGCGGCATGTGATCGAGCCGCGGCATGAGACGTTTCGCGACGAGCGATTCTTCGACCTGTGCCGAAAGCGCGACGTCGCCATCGTCTTTGGCGACGACGATGAATTCCCCTGCATCGACGCCGACACGGCCAGCTTTGCCTATGCGCGACTGCAGCGGATGCGGCCCGAGGTCGTCACCGGCTACCCGCCCGGCATGCTCGACGCTTTTGCCGAGCGAACCAAGCGCTGGAGCGCAGGCGGGCGCGACGTTTACATGTTCATGATCAACGGCGCCAAGGAACGCGCACCCGCCGCCGCGCTGGCGCTGCAGCAACGGCTCGGGTAACTCGTCCGCATGCGCACCGATCAGCAGCCGATCCGCATCACCCTCGTCGCGCCGGACGGCAAGATGGGCCGGGCGATCACCGCCGCCGCGGAGGAAAGCGATGCCTTCAGCATCGAACCGGACCACGGCGACGTGCTGGTCGATTTTTCCGCGCCGGAGGCGCTCCAGGCAACGCTCGACCGGGCGCTTGCGGCGGGCGTGCCGGTGTTGATCGGTACGACCGGTCTCGACGACCATGCGGACAAGCGGCTCGCCGACGCCGCGAAAACCGTCGCCATATTGCGTGCGGCCAATACGTCGCTGGGCGTTGCGGTCCTGTCCGACCTGGTCGAGCGAGCCGCCGGAGCGCTGAGTCCCGACTGGGACATCGAAATCGTCGAGATGCACCACCGGATGAAGGCCGACGCGCCGTCGGGCACCGCGCTGGCACTTGGCGACGCCGCCGCGCGGGGGCGCGGGACGCCGATCGATGCCGAGCGCGGCCGCGACGGTACCGGACTGAAGCGAGCAGAAGGCGCTATCGGCTTCGCGTCGCTGCGCGGCGGGACGGTCGCAGGCGATCATGACGTGGTGTTCGCCGGGCCGGACGAGCGGCTGATCCTGTCGCATCGCGCCGAGAACCGGATGATTTTCGCGCGCGGAGCGCTGGCCGCTGCCCGCTTCCTGCATGGCAAGCCCGCCGGGCTCTATTCGATGCGCGACGTCATCTCGTCCGAGTGAAGAAAGACGAGGTCTTCGAATTCTTCCGCCGCTTGGCGGAGGACAACCCGTCGCCGACGACCGAACTGGAATCGGTCAACCCCTTCACCTTGCTGGTCGCGGTGGTCCTGTCCGCGCAGGCGACCGACGCCAGCGTCAACGTCGCCTGCCGGCCGCTATTCAAAAAAGTCACCGCGCCGCAACAGATGGTCGACCTGGGCGAAGAGGCCCTGCGCGATCACATCAAGACCATCGGCCTGTTCAATACCAAGGCAAAGAACGTCATCGCGCTGTCCCAGGCGCTGGTGCGCGACCATGGGGGCGAGGTGCCGCGCACGCGGGAGGAGTTGCAGGCCTTGCCCGGAGTCGGCCGCAAGACCGCCAATGTCGTGCTCAACACGGCCTTTGGTGAGGAGACGTTCGCGGTCGACACGCACGTCTTTCGCGTCGGCAATCGGACCGGCCTGGCGCCGGGCAAGACACCGGACGCCGTCGAGGCCAAGCTGGAAGGGATCGTACCGCAGCCCTTCCGCCGCGATGCACATCACTGGCTGATCCTGCACGGCCGCTACACCTGCAAGGCGCGCACGCCGGAATGCTGGCGCTGCGTGGTTGCCGACCTGTGCCGCTACAAGCCCAAGACCCCGCCGCCGGGCGAGAAGCAGACTAAGCCCAAGTCCGTTCGAAGCGCGCGCCCAAAGTCGTCAAAAGTTCGTACTGGCTAAGGCCGGACGCTTGCGAAGCGGTCGGCAGGTCGTAATCCAGTTCGACCCAATCGCCGTCGCCAAGCTGCGGCGCGGAGCCGCAGTTGAGCGCGACCAGGTCCATCGACACCCGGCCGATTACCGGCAGCGCGAATTCGCCGGCGAATGCCGTTCCGCGCGACGAGAAGCCGCGCAGATAGCCGTCGGCGTAACCGATGTTGACGATCGCCGCCTCGGTGTCGGCGTCAGCGACGAAAGTCGCGCCATAGCCGCAGCTTTCCCCCTTCAGGATCACGCGACGCTGGACGACCTGTGCCGCGATCCGGGCGACCTGGCGTAATTCGTCCGCCGCTTCGTGACGCGGAATGCCGCCGTACAGGCCTAGCCCCGGGCGGACGAGATCGAAGCTGTAGTCGCGCCCAAGGCAGACACCGGCCGAATTGGCGAGCGAAAAGCGCCGGGCTTGAACCCTGCCCGCAACGTCGCGGAAGGCGGCGAGCTGACGCTCGTTCATCGCCGAATCCTCGTCCGCGCAGGCAAGATGGCTGTGCAACGTGTCGATCGTCACGCCGTCGAGCGCGCCGGCTTCGTCGGGCCGCAATCCAAGCCGGTTCATGCCGGTGTCGATCATCGCATCCGCCGGGCGGCCGCCCGCGGCCTGCCGCCAGCGCTCGACCTGCGCCACGCTGTTGAGCACCGGCCGTGCAGATGACGCGAGCGCGAATTCCATGTCTTCGCCGGAGGGCCCGTGGAGCACGACGAGTTCGCTGTCGTCCGGCACGCCGCCCAGCGCGTTCGCCTCCGCGTAGGTCGACACGAAGAACGTGCGGCACCCCGCGTCGTGCAAGGCCATCAGCGCCTCGCGCGCACCGAGCCCGTAGCCGTTGGCCTTGATCGCTGCCCCGGCGGGGACCCCGGCACGGTCCTTGAACCAGCGCCAATTGTGCTGGAGCGCGGTCCGGTCGATGGTCAGGCGCAGCGGACGGTGCATCGGCGCGGCCTAGCTTGACCCGCCCCCGGCGTCGAGTTCGGCCTTGGCCTGGTCCCAATTGCACCCGTCGAACGGCTCCACCGCCAGCGCGATGTCGCCGTCGAGGCAGTTAGCGTTGAGGCTCCACGAGCCCGGGTGGCTGCGCGGCTGGTAAAAGCTCTTCACGCCGCAAGTGCGGCAGAACAAATGCTCCGCCGCGCCCGTGCCGAACCGGTAACTGGCCAGGTCGTCGCGGCCGCCGAGCAGGTCGAACGCGGCATGTGGCATGATCAGGTGAATGAACCCGGTGCGCCGGCACATCGAACAATTGCAGTCGAGCGCCGGCACCGGCTCTGCCGGTACTTCCGCTTCGAACCGTACCGCCCCGCAATGGCATCCGCCGCGCACTTTCATGCGGGCCAGCCTAATGCGAGGCGATCGGATCGAGAAGCGCTGCTTACCAGATCGTCACGCGCTGGCTCGGCGGCAGGTACATCTTGTCGTCGGGCGTGACGTTGAACGCCTTGTACCACGGGTCGAAGTTGCGCAGCACCTCGTTGACGCGAGCGACGTCGGGCGAGTGAGGGTCGCTTTCCATGATCACCCGCTGCAGCTGCTCGCTCCACTTGTTGCGGTACTTCTGGGCATAGGCGATGAAGAAGCGCTGGTCGCCGGTCAGGCCGTCGATCACCGGCGCTTCCTTTCCGTCCAGCGACAGCTTGTACGCGCGATAGGCGATCGCCAGGCCCGACAGGTCGCCGATGTTCTCGCCCAGCGTCAGCTTGCCGTTGACGCAGGTCTTGCCGCTATCGAATGGGCAATAGGCGCTATATTGCGTGGCCAGCCGGTTACCGAGCGCCTGGAAGTTCGCTTTGTCCTCGGCGGTCCACCAGTCGCGCAGGCGGCCGGTGCTGTCGTAGCGCGCGCCGCTATCGTCGAAGCCGTGGCCGATTTCATGGCCGATGGTCGATCCGATCGCCGCATAATTGACCGCCGGATCGGCCTTCGGGTTGAAGTTCGGCGCCTGCAGATAGGCGGCCGGGAAGACGATCTCGTTGAGCTGCGCAACGTAATAAGCGTTCACCGTCTGCGGAGTCATGAACCACTGGTCGCGGTCGACCGGCTTGGCGAACTTCTGAAGCGCGTCCTGCCGGCCCCAGCGAGCCACGGCGAGACGATTGTCCAGGGCCTTGCCGGGGACGATGGTCAGCGAGTCATAGGTTTCGAACTTGTTCGGATAGCCGATCTTCACCCGCAGCGAATCCAGCTTCTGCCGGGCCGCGGCGCGGGTGGTGTCGCCCATCCACTCGACCTCGGCGATGTTGAGCGCCATCGCCTTGCGCAGGTTGTCGACCAGGTCGATCATCGCTGCCTTGCTGGATGCCGGGAAGTTGCGTTCGACATAGACCTTGCCGACCGCTTCACCGATCGAGCTGTTGACGGTCGACAGCGCGCGTTCCGGACGCGGCTTCATCGCCTTCACGCCGTAAAGATAGGCGGAGTTGAAGGCGAAGCTGGCGTTGTCGATCTCGCTCGGCAGGACGGCCGCGTTCGACGCCAAGAATCGGACCTTGAGCCAGTCCTTCCACACGTCGACCGGAGTCGCCTTGAACAGCGCCAGCTGGGCCGGAAGCCCGCCGCCGATCTTGGCCCGCAGTTCGGGCGGAATCTTCTGCTCATCCAGCTCCTGCGCGCTCGGCGGCATTTGCGGAACGTTGAAACGCTCCACCCCGGTGAAGCCGAAATTGTCGATCATCGCGCCAAGCGGCAGGTCCGGAGCCAGCGCGAGAATTTGCGCGCGGGTCATCAGGTTATTGGTCAGCTCGGGATTGCGCATGACCGCCGGGTCCCATTCGTTGACCGCGATCTGCTTTTCCATCGCATAGAGTCGCTCGGCGCGGGTCTTGCTGTCGGCGACGCCGGCCTTGTCGAGCAGGAACGTCAGATAGTCGATATACTTGGCGCGCATGTCGATATTGCGCTCGTTCTCGACAAGGTAATTGTCGCGAGTCGGGAGGGCGAGGCCGCCCATCGAGAAGGTCGCCAGATAGGCGTCGGGATTATCCGGATCGATGTCGATGCCCGGGCTCAGCGCGGCGGAGAAGCCGGGCTTGACGAACAGGTTGAGGATGTCGGCGTGCGACGCGGCGGCGTCGATCTGCGCGAGATAGGGCTTGGCCGGCTCGATCCCCATCGAATCGATGGTCGGCCGGTCGAGGTAAGACACGTACAGGTCCGAAATCTTCTGTTCGACCGACCCTTGAGCCGGCTTGCTGGTCACCGCTTCCTTGATCACTTCGCGGACCGCGGCTTCGGACACGATCTGCAGGTTCTGGCTGACCCCGTAATAGGGATATTTGGCGGGAATCGGGGTCGCCGCCTTCCACTTGCCATTGACGTAGGCGTCGAAATCGTCGCCCGGATCGACCGACGTATCGATGGTCGACACGTCGAACCCCCAGGCCGGAAAGACCAGCGGCGGCGGCGTGCTGAGATCCGGCGCCGCGGCCGGCGCTTGCGCCGACGCAGCGGACGCGGACGCGAGAATGAAGCAGGCGGCGCCCGCGAGCAGAAGATGACGAACCATTTGAATTGCCCCGTTGATTTGCTTTTGTAACGAAATCAGCAAATCAGAAGTGGAGCGAGGTGCACAGCCTTTCCATGCAAAGAGGCGTCTGTGTTCTGCAAGCTGCGGTCGGCGCCGCCGGTTAGTTGCCCAGGGCCAGCAGAAGGGGCTGTCCGGTGCCGCGCTGTGCTAGCTGCTCGGCGCGGGCGAGACCGGATGCAACGACCTGCGCGCGGCAAGCTCCGGTCACATTTCGGGCCTTGAGGTCTGCTGCCGACGCGTCATCGCACAGGGTGTGCGCAGCGACCGTCAGTCGTTGACGAAGCCGGTCGCGGCCCTCCGGCGAACCGAGGTCGATGTCGGCGGTGCGGACGACGGCTACGCTGGACGACTCCTGCGCGAAGGCTTGTTCGGCCTTGATGGCGACGCCGGTGACGAGCGCCGAGGCGAGGATGATCTTGAGGGTCTGTTTCATGTCGCTGCTCCCAATTCGGGGGTCCGGACGGTCCGGATGCGACGGACCAACTAGGCCCATTTTGCCCCGCGCGGCAGCAACGAGTTCGTGCTATCATTCTGCAAATTCGCAGAACAATGGACAGCGTTTCTGGATTATGAGTAGCGCAATGTTCGACTGGAACGATCTGCGTCATTTCCTCGCCGTCGCGCGCGAGGGCAGCACGCTCGCGGCGGGCCGCACGCTGCGCGTCAGCCAGACCACCGTCGCTCGCCGGATCGCGGCGCTGGAGGCGTCGATCGGCTGCCAGCTGTTCGAGAAGCGGCAGGCCGGGTACGTCCTGACCCCGGCAGGCGAAGACCTGCTGGAGACCGCGGCAACAGTGGAGGCCGGTGCGATCGCCTTCGCCGAGGCCGCCGGCGGGCAGGCCCGCGACGTCTCAGGAGCGGTCAAGATCACTACCGAGGAGATTTTCGCCATCGGCGTGCTCGCCAACCTGCTGCCGGAGCTGCGCCAGCTTCATCCCGACATCCGCATCGAACTCGACACGTCGCAGAAAGTCCGCGACCTGGGCGCGGGTGAAGCCGACATCTCCCTGCGCAGCACGAGCAAGCCTCAGCTGGAGCAGTCGGGCCTGGTCGGACGGCGGCTCGCCGTCGACGATTGGGCGCTGTACTGCAGCCGCGATTATGCCGCCCGCAACGGCGTCCCGGCCAGCATTGCCGAGCTTCGCGACCACCCGATCATCGGCGGTGGCGGCGGCAATCTGGAGATCCAGTATCAGGCATGGCTCAAAGTGCTCGGCCTGGACGACCGGGTGGCGATGCGCCACGCCACGTCGGGCGGCTTGCTGACCGGCGTCCGTTCCGGCTTCGGCATCGCCGTGCTGCCCTGCGTCGTGGCCGACGGCGACCCGGACCTGATCCAGTGCTTCCCGCCGCGCCCGGGCCACGGTCGCGTGCTGTGGCTTTACACGCATGAACGGGTGCGTCACACGCCGCGCGTGCGCACGGTCATCGACTTTCTCTACGACAGAATCAGCGCGCACATCCGGCGGCTTGAGGCCAAGAAGGCCGCCTGATCACTCGACGGTAACGCTCTTGGCCAGGTTGCGCGGCTGGTCGACGTCCGTGCCCTTGAGCACCGCCACATGGTAGGCCAGCAGCTGGACCGGCGCGGCGTAGACGATCGGCGCGATCAACGGGTGTACTTCGGGCATCTCGATCGTCGCCATGCAGCCTTCGCCCGCTTCCGCAATGCCCTTGGCATCGCTGATCAGCACGATCTTGCCGCCGCGGGCGCGCACCTCCTGCATGTTGCTGACAGTCTTTTCGAACAGCGGCCCCGACGGCGCGAGGACGATCACGGGTACGTTGTCGTCGATCAGCGCAATCGGCCCGTGCTTCATCTCGCCGGCGGCATAGCCCTCGGCGTGAATGTAGCTGATTTCCTTGAGCTTCAGCGCGCCTTCCAGCGCCATCGGGAAATAGGGCCCGCGGCCAAGATAGAGCACGTCTCGAGCCGGCGCGATGAGGTGCGCCATCGCCGCGATCTCGTCGTCGTGGCCAAGCGCGGCGTTCAATGCCGCCGGCGCTTCCTGCAAATGGGCGACTATGTCGCGTTCCTCGTCGCGGCCGAATTCCCCGCGCTCGCTCGCCAGATTGGCGGCCAGCGCCGCAAGCACCGCCAGCTGGCAGGTGAACGCCTTGGTCGACGCAACGCCGACTTCGGGCCCGGCGTGGGTCGGCAACACCAGGTCCGCTTCGCGCGCCATTGAGCTGGTCGGAACGTTGACCACTACGGCGATGCGCTGGCCCTGTTCCCGCGCATGGCGCAGTGCAGCGAGCGTGTCGGCGGTCTCGCCCGACTGGCTGACGAACAAGGCCAGACCGCCCGGCTCCAGGATCGGGTCGCGGTAGCGGAATTCGGATGCGACATCGATGTCGACCGGCACCCGCGCGAACTGCTCGATCCAATATTTGGCGACAAGCCCGGCGTAGAAGCTGGTGCCGCAGGCGACGATCGTCAGCCGGTCGACCTTGGACAGGTCGAAGTCGATGTCGGGCAAGGCAACTTCGCCCTCGAACGGGCGGATGTAGCTTTGCAGCGTATCGGCCACCACTACCGGCTGTTCGAAGATCTCCTTCTGCATGTAGTGGCGGTAATTGCCCTTCTCGATCGGGGCGGACGACGCGCCGGATTCGACGATCTCGCGCTCGACCGGGCGGTTCTCGCGGTCGAAGATCTCGATGCTCTCGCGGCGGACGATGGCCCAATCGCCTTCGTCGAGATAGGCAATCCGTTGCGTCCACGGCGCCACCGCGATGGCATCGGAACCAAGGTAATTTTCGCCGTCGCCATAGCCGACCGTCAGCGGCGCACCCATGCGCGCGGCAATGACCAGATCCGGGTCGTCGCGAAACAGGAACGCGATAGCGAAGGCGCCCTGCAGCAGCGGGAGGACGGCCGCGACAGCGTCCTGGGGCGATTTGCCGCTTTCGACCTCACGCGCGACGAGGTGGCCGACGACTTCCGTGTCGGTCTCGCTTTCGATCGTCCGGCCCTGCGCGATCATCTCGTCGCGCAAAGGCTTGAAATTTTCGATGATGCCGTTGTGGACCAGCGCGACCGGGCCGACGATGTGCGGGTGGGCGTTGCCGACCGTTGGCGCACCGTGCGTCGCCCAACGCGTATGAGCGATCCCGATATCGCCGCCAAGCGGATGCGCGGCCAGTTCGCGGGCAAGATTTTCTAGCTTGCCCTCGGCGCGGCGGCGGTCGAACCCGTCGCCGGTGATGGTGCAGATGCCGGCGCTGTCATAGCCGCGATACTCAAGCCGCTTGAGCCCGCCGAACAGGCGTTCGGAGACTCCGGATTTTCCAACGATTCCAACAATTCCGCACATCGCGCTGTCTGATCCCTTGCCGCTTCGAGTGATCCGTTCCGCACTCGTGGACAGGTCACGGCGCCCGGTCTAGCGTCTTATGCGATGCAAGGGGAGGAGGACGAATGCGTTTCCGTCACATTCCGGCTGCCGTCGCGCTCATTCTGGCCGTGCCAGCCGCGGCGCAGCCCGTCAGCGACGATGGCAGGGTCAATTATGCCATCGCCTTTCCCAACCGCGCGCATCATGAAGCCGACATTGCCGCCACCTTCACCCGGCTGCCGCCGGGCCCGCTTCGGATCCAGATGGCGCGGTCCTCGCCCGGTCGCTACGCGATCCATGAATTCGCCAAGAACGTCTATTCGGTCAGCGCTGCCGATGGCGCCGGCCGGCCCCTTCGGATCGTCCGCACCGACCCTTATGGCTGGACGGTCGAGGGGCACGACGGCACCGTCCGCTTTCGCTACACCCTGTTCGCGAACCGGGGCGACGGCACCTATTCCCAAGTGAATTCCGCGCACGCCCATCTCAACATCCCAGCGACATTCGCTTTTGCGCCCGCGCTGGCGAACCGGCCGGTAGCATTATCGATCGCCACGCCCGACCCGGCGTGGAGCGTCGCGACGCAGCTGATTCCGGGCCGCGAAGGCAGCTGGCACGCGCGCGACCTGCAATATTTCATGGACAGCCCGATCGAGATCGCGCCGCTGCGCGAACGTCGCTGGGCCGCGTCGGAGCCGGGGCGCAATTCCGTCATTCGGCTAATGGTGCATAGCGCGGACAGCGATGCGGATCTCGACCGCTATGCGGCGATGGCGGAGCGCATCTATCGTGCGCATGTCGCATTGTGGAACGACATTCCCAATTATGACGGCGGCACCTACACCTTCCTTGCCGATTACCAGCCGTATGCCAGCGGCGACGGCATGGAGCATCGCAATTCCACCTACATCGTCGGCACGCAGTCGCTGGCGGACGGCAAATTCGAACAGATCGACACCTTGTCGCACGAGCTGTTCCATGCGTGGAACGTCGAGCGGCTACGCCCGGCCGAGCTGGAGCCGTTCGACTTCACCCGCGCCAATCCGGCGCCGACTTTGTGGTTCGCGGAGGGCTTTACCAATTACTACGGCCCCTTGCTGATGCGCCGGGCCGGCGTGTCGGGCGTCGACCGGTACCTGAAGGACCTTGGCGAGACGCTGACCTATGTCACCACCTGGCCGGGCCGCCGGTACGGGTCGCCGCGGGAAATGAGCCTGCGCGCGCCGTTCGTCGATGCGGCGACCGCGATCGATCCTGTCAACCGCTCAATCTTCACCTCTTACTATCCCTATGGCGCGACCATCGCGCTCGCGCTCGACCTGACGCTGCGCCAGCGCGGCCAGGCGACGCTCGACGACATGATGCGCCTGCTGTGGAGGTCCCACGGCGCGCCGGAGCGGCCCTATACGATCGACGACCTGCGCCTTGCTCTGGGAACGGCCAGTCGCGACCCAGCATTTGCCGACACCTTTTTCCGCGAATCGATCGACGGCTCCGCTTTGCCCGATTTCGCTCCGTTACTGGCGCAGGCCGGCCTGACGCTTCGCCCCGCCCATCCCGAAAAGCCATATCTGGCTGGTGCCGCCCTGACTGCGGACAAAGGCGCGGTGGTCGTCCGCGACAACCCCGAGCCGGGCAGCCCGCTTTACGTGGCGGAGATCGGCGCCAACGATCGCATCACGGCCGTCGCGGGCAAGCCCATGGCGACGCAGGCGGCGTGGAGCAAAGCGGCCGCGGCCATGAAGCCGGGCCAGCCCGTCGCGATGACGGTTGAATCGCTGGGCAAGACGCGAACAGTGATGGTGACGCCGGCCGCCGATCCCACGCTCGAAATCGTCCGCGACGAAACCATTGGCAAAACTCCGTCGGCGCAGCAGTTGGCGTTCCGCCAGGCGTGGCTGGGCGACGAAGGATCAATGCTGCCGCCGCAGGAAAAACCGGCGACCTAGTCCGGCTTGCCGGTCTTGCTTTCGCGGAAGCGCGCGGCCCAGCCGGCAATCCCCTTCTGCGCGTTGCGCTCGAGCGCGAGGCTGTCCGCATCGACATCGCTGGTGATCACCGATCCGGCGCCGACGATAGCACCGTCGCCGACCGTGACCGGCGCAACCAGTGCGGTGTTGGAGCCAATGAAGGCCCCATCCCCGATGATCGTCCGATACTTGCCGAAGCCGTCGTAATTGCAGGTGATCGTGCCGGCGCCGATGTTGGCGCCCTTCCCCACGATTGCGTCACCGATGTAGGACAGGTGATTGACCTTGGCGCCGTCGGCGACCTGGGCCTTTTTCAGCTCGACGAAATTGCCGACCTTGGTCTTGTCGCCAAGCACCGTGCCGGGGCGGATGCGGGCGAACGGGCCGATCACCGCACGCGCGCCGATCCGTGCCCCTTCGATATGGCTGAACGCCTTGATCGTCGCGCCATCGGCGACCACCACTTCGGGACCGAAGACGACGTGCGGTTCCACGGTGACGTCGCGGCCGAGCCGCGTGTCATACGCGAACCATACGCTTTCCGGGTCGATCAGGGTCGCCCCTTCGTCGAGCACCTGTTCGCGCCGGCGGCGCTGCCATTCGAGCTCGAGGTGCGCGAGTTCGGCACGGCTGTTGACGCCCGCCGTTTCGTACGGGTCGCCGGTGATGACCACGGCGTCGCGTCCTTCGGCCGCGGCGATGTTGACGATATCCGGCAGATAATATTCGCCCGCCGCATTGTCGTTGCCGACCTGTCCAAGCCAGCGGAACAAGTCGGGCGCGCGCACGGCCATCATGCCCGAATTGCACAGGCGCACCGCCCGTTCTTCGGGCGTGGCATCGCGGAATTCGACCATCTTTTCGATGCGGTCGCCCTCGCCCAGGACGATGCGGCCGTAGGCGCCGGGATCGGCCGGCTCCGACGCCAGCACCACCACCCCGGGGGCATCGGCGCCATCCAGCCGCTCAAGCATCCGGGCAAGCGTTGCCGCCTCGACGAACGGCGTGTCGGCATAGAGCACGAGCACCGCGCCGGAATAGCCGTCGAGCACCGCCTGCGCTTGCAGGACGGCGTGGCCGGTGCCCTTCTGCTCGGCCTGGTGCGCGATGGTGACATCGCTTGCCGCCAACGCTGCCTCAACCTGGTCGCGGCCCTTGCCGACGACGACGACGCGGCGTTCCGCGCCCATGCCGTCGAGCGAGTCCAGCAGGTGGAGAAGCATCGGCCGCGACGCGATCGGGTGCAGCACCTTGTGCATATCGGACCGCATGCGCGTGCCCTGCCCGGCGGCAAGGATGACGGCGGAAAAGTTTGGGGTCTTGCTCATCGTGCCTCGCGAGATGGCATGGGCTGACGCCCGGCGCCAGTGCAACGAAAAAGGGCGGCCACGCGGCCGCCCTTTAAGAGAGGAAAGTCAGGTCGTTCTAGAAGGTGCTGTACTGCTCGTTACCGACGAAGCCCATCTTTTCGACACGGGCCTTCTTGGTCACCGCGAGCACCTGGTCGACCAGCTCGTAGCGCGCATTCGGCTCGGGCTGGAGGTGGAGTTCGGGCGTCGGGTCGATCTGCTGCGTCGCATCGAGATAGAGGCGAAGCTGGTCAGGCGACACAGGGGCACCGTTCCACAGAATCTGGTTGTCGGCCGTGATGACGATCTTGTTCTTGGTCGGCAGGACCGGCGGCGGCGGAGCCGTCGAATCCTGCGGAAGATCGAGCTTCACGGCATGAGTCTGCACCGGGATGGTGATGATGAACATGATCAGGAGAACGAGCAGAACGTCGATCAACGGAACGACGTTCATGTCGTTCATCGGTTCACCTTCGCGGTTGTCGCTCTGGGCTTGCATTGCCATCGAAGGTAACTCCTAGTTGGCCCGGTAGCCGGCCTGCGGCGGCGGCTCCGAAATAAAGCCGATCCGCGCGAAGCCCGCACGCTGCATGGCGAAAATCGCGCCGCCAACACATTTCCACGGCGTGGTGACGTCGCCGCGGATGTGCGCTTCGGGCATCGTCTCGTCGGTCAGGTTTTCGGCACCGCCAACCTTGGCGATCTGGTCCTCGAGCTTCTTGACGCCCCGTTCGAGCAGTTCGTCCGAATTGACCTTGGTCAGATTCCAGTAGACCTCGCACCCGCCGGCCCCGTCTCCGCGGACCGAAAGGTTGACGTTTTCCGGCTTGGTCGTGGTCGCTTCGTACCGCACGTTCGGCAGCTTGACCGGCACCGTCTGCAAGATGACCGGCACGGTGACGAGGAAGATGATCAGCATAACCAGCATCGTGTCAGCCAAGGGGATGACGTTGATGTCGGAAATCGCGTCTTCGTCGCCGTCTGCAGGTCCTACGCTCATTGCCATCGGTAATGCGCCTTCATTCTAACTCGGGCTTCGTAATAGGCCGGACCGACAGATGCCGGTCCGGCCATTCGACAGTTACGCGCTCGGCTCGGTGCCGGTCTGCGTCGCACCCGGACGAACCGGCTGACGGCCGCCCGGGTTGCCGGCCGTCGTCGTCGACGCATTGCGCGACGTCGTGGCGGCGGTGGTGGCATTGCGGGTTTCGGACGCGAACACCGGCTTCACGGCGCCGTTCGACATCAGGTAGCCGTGCAGGTCGTTCGTGAAGGCCGCGAGATCTTCCATGATCGACTTGTTGCGGCGGATCAGCCAGTTGTACGCAAGCACGGCGGGAACCGCGACGACCAGACCGAGAGCGGTCATGATCAGCGCTTCACCGACCGGACCGGCGACCGCGTCGATCGACGCCTGGCCGGCCGCACCGATCTTGATGAGCGCGCGGTAGATGCCGATGACGGTACCGAACAGGCCGATGAACGGCGCGGTCGAACCGACGGTCGCGAGGAAGGCGAGGCCTTCGCCAAGACGGTTGCCGATCGCACCCTGGCTGCGGGCCAGGCTGTTGGCCATCCAGTCATGCTGGTCGACCGGGTCGGTCAGCTTGCCGTGCTGGTCCTGCGCGACGAGCGCATCATCGACGATCGCGCGATAGGCGCTCTTGTCGTCAAGCTTCTTCGACGCATCGCGAAGGTTCGGCGAATTCCAGAAGCTCGAACGAACCTTGCGGCCCTGCGAGATGATCTTTTGCTGCTGCATCAGCTTGGTGAACAGAATGTAGAAGGACATGATCGACATGCCGACGAGGATGACGAAAACCGTCCATGCGATCACACCGCCCTGCTGAAGCGCAGGCAAAAGGCCGTAAGGGTTTTCGCCGGGGGCAGCTGCCGCTGCGGCCGTGAGTTGAAGAAATGCCATAACGTCTACTTTCCTCTGCTAATCTTTTCGTATCACTGAAGTTTGAAGGTGATGCGCGGTGTAGTGTAAGAATCCCCGGTCGGATTGCCGTTGCTATCCTTGGCCGGAGTGAACCTCGCCCGCGTAAGAACACGGCAGACGTAACGGTCGAGCCGGCTGTCGCCCGTAGACTGGACGACGCTGCAATTGTCCACACGACCGCTGGTGCCGATGGTCAGCCGGGCAACCGCCGTGCCTTCCGCTTCGGTACCGGCTTCCTGCGAATAATCGACACCGGAAAACAGGTTGCGGACGTCACCGCGAGCCGGAGCAGCGCTCTGAGCCTTGCGCGGCGGCGGCGGCGGTGCCGGCGGAGCCGGCGGCGCGGTCGGTGTGATGACCACCGGCGGCGCTTCGCGAACCTGCTGGATGACCGGCGGCGGCGTCACGTTCGTGCGCACGATCGGCGGCGGCGTGACAACGGGCGGCGGCTGCTGCGGCTGGTCAGGCGGCGGGGGCGGCGGCTCTTCCTCGGGGGGCGGCGGCTCTTCCTCGACGTCGAAGGTTTTGAGGTCCTCCGCAGCCTTCTTGATTACGTTATAGGCGAGACCGGTGACGATCGCGTAGCCGAGCACGAACTGAAGCAGCGCGACGATGATGATCGCGAGCGTTCGGTTACCGCTGAGCTGCTTCTTCTGGGCGTAAGCCATTAACCCAATATTCTCCTCGAGACGCCGTGAACTCCACGGGCGGCCGGGCCTCCCCATTGAGCCCTAGAACCAGATAAGGAACCACACCATGTATCAAAGTTACATGGCACAGAGCGCGTTTCCTTATTGGTGCAAGAAGTGCGGTGCAAGCGGTTTTGTTCCACGGTCAAAATGACGGAGCGTCAGTTGGGCGCGCACCCCGTGAACGAGGCGAATTCGACTCCGACCCCGCGGGCGTCGGCGTAAATGTCCGGTTTAGATGTCGTTATACGCAAATGCCTAACGCCGTGCATGGCGGCGAGCCGGGTGTAAATCGCCTCCGCCAGCGTCTCCTGCAGGTTCCAGCGACGGCTGCCTGAAATCTCCAGTACCTGCTTTCGGACATAGTCGTAATCCCACGCCAGCGAAGGATCGTCGCCGCCCGGCGCGGCGACGTTCTGCAACCAGACTTCGACCGTGATCAGCAACCTCTGCGGCGTGCCAACCTCGAAGTCGTGGAAGCCGATATCCGCCATCACTTCCAGCGCATCGAGCAGGATTTTGGCGCTTCGCGGACGCAGGGCATCGGGCACGAGGCCGTCGAGCTTGGGCGTATCCATCATGCCTCCAGGAATTGGACGTCGCGCTGCGGCGGGGCGAAGCGCTGGCCACCGTCGATGGTCAGCACTTCGCCGGTGACACTGCGCGCAGCAAGCAGGTAATCGAGCGCCGCGAAAATGTCGTCGACCACGACTCCGCGACCAAGCGGATTGGCGGCATGCATCGCGCGGTAATTCTGTTCGCTCTGCCCATTGGACCGGAGCATCAGCGCAGGCGCGATCGCATTGACGCGGATGCCTTTCCCAGCCAGCGCCCGCGCCGCCAGTTCGGTAGCGCCGGCAAGCGCCTGCTTGGATACAGTATAGCTGAGGAAGTCGGGATTTGGCGCCTGCAGCTTGGCGTCGAGGATATTGACCACCAGCGCATCGCCGTCGCCGTGACGAGCCGCCAGCGCCTCGGTCAGCAGCAATGGCGCGCGAACGTTGACGTGCATGTGTGCGTCGAACTCCGCGGCACTGAATTCGCCCAGCGTATCCCATGCAAATCGCGCACCGTTGTTGATGAGCAGCCGGACAGGCGGGAGGCCGTCGCACGCTGCGAAGATTCGCTCCGCGCAATCAGGCGTGCCGAGATCGGCTGGCGCGGCGCGCGCCCCCGCTGGCGCGGAGCTGCCCGGCCGGACGTTGGCGATCACGGTCCAACCCTGACCCGATAGCCGGTGCGCAAGTGCTTCGCCGATGCGCTTCCCGGCACCGGTAACGATCGCGGTTCGGCCTTCATCCATCGCTGCTAGTTGTCATTGCCCGCGAACCAACGCAATCCAGCGCCATGCCGGAAACGCGCCCGCCCATCGATCTCCAAGGCATCAGCCTGGCCGACCTCGGCCGGCTGGTGGCGGAGCGCAAGTTGCCGCCGGTCGACCGCTGGAACCCGACCCACTGCGGGGATTCGGGTATGCGCATCGCCCGTGACGGCACCTGGTTTCACGATGGCCGGCCGATTGAGCGGGTGGCGATGGTGCGTCTCTTTGCCACCATCCTGCGGCGCGAGCCCGACGGCAGCCACGTGCTTGTGACCCCGGTCGAAAAGCTGACCATCGCCGTCGACGGTACGGCCTTCAGGGCGGTGGAGATGACGAGCGAGGGCGAAGGGCGCGACCGCACAATCGGGCTCGCGCTGGATAGCGGCGACGCGCTGATCGTCGGGCCAGACCATCCGCTGACGGTTGTGCCCAGCCCAACCGGGCCGTCACCGCGCGTCGTCGTGCGGCACGGGCTGGAGGCGGAGCTGACGCGTCCGGTCTATTACGAACTGGCCGAGCTCGCGCTCGCAGAAGGCGCGCACCCTCCCGGCATCTGGAGCTGCGGGATTTTCTTCCCGCTTGGGGATGAGCAATGAGCGCTCCACTTGTCGACCGGCTCCGCGCCAGCCTTGCCGTCGCGCCCGAAGCGCCGCCGATCAGCGGCGACCTGGCCGAATTGCCGGCGGCCGGCGCGACCCCCGCCGCAGTGCTGGTCGCCATCACTGACCGCCCTGCTCCCGGATTGATCCTGACTGTTCGCCGAGACGACATGCGCACCCATGCCGGGCAGGTCGCCTTCCCCGGCGGACGCATCGACCCCGGCGAGGAGGCCATCGCCGCGGCGCTGCGCGAAGCCGATGAAGAACTCGGGCTCGATCCGGCCCGCGCGGAGGTGATCGCGGCGGTCGACCCCTACCTGACCGTCACCGGCTTTGCCGTCACGCCCGTGGTTGCCGTGATCCCGCCCGACCTGCCGCTCGCCCCGCACGAACGCGAAGTCGCGGACTGGTTCGAAGCGCCGCTCGCCTTCGTCCTCGACCCGTCCAACCAGCAGCGGCAAAGCGCGGTTTTCGCGGGCCGCGAGCGCCGCTACTGGCAGATCGAATGGGAAGGCCGAAAGATCTGGGGCGCGACGGCGGCGATGCTGGTCAACCTGTCGCGGCGGCTGCGGTGGAGCTGAGGCTTGACCCGAAGCACTGGCGCCGGCGTCGCGGGATGAGCCGGCTGCTGGCCGCGCTTGGCGCCAAGGACGGGCTTACCCGCTACGTTGGCGGAGCGGTTCGCGACGGCCTGCTCGGCCTGCCGGTCAACGATGTCGACCTTGCTACCCGGCTGCTGCCGGACGAGGTGGTCGAGCGGCTTCAGGCCGCGGGGCTGAAGGCGGTGCCGACGGGGATCGAACATGGCACGATCACCGCCGTCAGCGACGGCCATCCGTATGAGATCACCACCCTGCGCCGTGACGTGGAAACGTTCGGCCGCCGGGCGACGGTCGCCTTCACCGACGACTGGAAAGAGGACGCGGCGCGCCGCGATTTCACCATCAATGCGCTGATGGCCGACCCGGTCACGGGCGAGGTGTTCGATTATTTCGATGGCATCGCCGACCTGGAACAGCGGCACCTGCGCTTCATCGGCGATCCGTTCGAGCGCATTGCCGAAGACCATTTGCGAATCCTGCGATTCTTCCGTTTCCACGCCCGTTTCGGCCGCGGCGACCCGGACGGGGCGGCGCTGGCCGCGTGCCGGCAACGGGCCAATGACCTGATGGCCCTGTCGCGCGAGCGCATCGCCGACGAATTGACGAAATTGCTGTCGGTCGACGATCCTGTGCCGACGGTGAAGGTGATGCTGGACGCGGCCATCCTGAAGCCCGTTCTGCCCGAGATCGCGCCGGATGCCTGGCAGGCGCTCAAGGCCTTGATCGAGGCCGAACGCGCCGCCGCTTGCCCCGGCGATCCGCTGCGCCGCCTGTCCGCCCTGCTACCCCGCGATCCGGCGGTTGCCGCCGACATCGCCGCCCGGTTGAAGCTGTCCAACAAGGCCCGCAAGCGATTGGCCTGCGCGGCCTCCTCGGCGATCGCGGACGACCCGCGCGAAACCGCCTATCGCGACGGCAGCGAATGCGCCGTCGACCGGCTGCTGCTCGCGGATCGAAGCGCGGACGCGGCGGCGGTCGCGGCGTGGCCGGTTCCCCGCCTTCCGGTGGGCGGCGGGGCGCTGATCAAGCGCGGTGTGTCCGAAGGTCCGATGGTGTCGCGCACCCTGCGCGCGATCGAGGACCGCTGGATCGCGGCCGGCTATCCGGACGGCGCGGATCTCGATGCTATCGTGACCGACGCCGTCGCGGCCGCGCGTTAACTCCGCTTCAACTCCGCTGCCCCTATTCCCTGATGGTTAATTGCGCGGTGACGATAGTCCGCGCGCTGCTCGACCGGGGGCAAATCAGTGGGGCTTCGCCTTGCGACGATTGCGATAATGGCGTTCGCGACTGCCCTGGCAGCCGCGCCGCCGGCGCACGCCGCGAGCATTACCGCGACGGTCAAGGCCAAGGTCATCAAGCCGCTGTCGCTCAAATCGATCAGCAACTTCGACCTTGGCACCATCATCCTCAGCCAGGGCACTTGGTCCGGAGCGGTCGTGCGGCTGACCCGTACCGGCACCTTCACCTGTCCCGCGCAAGCCACCTGCACCGGTGCGCGCACGGTTGCCGGCTACAACATCTCCGGCAGCAACGGCGAGCGGGCGATCATTCGTGCGCCCAACGTGATCCTGACCAACCAAGCCAATGCGAGCAAAAAACTGACGCTGGTCCCCGACGCCCCGGCCAGCGTCACCTTCACCAACAGCGGGTCCAAGGGGATCGATTTCCCGGTCGGCGGATCGATCACCATCGATTCGACCACGGCGGGGGGCACCTACGTCGGGACGTTCAACGTCACCGCGGAATATCAGTAAGGCCGGTCAGGCCGGCCGGCGGCGCGTCGTGAAATATTCCAGCGCCGCGCCAGGCTCCAGCGGCCGTGCGAAATAATAGCCCTGCCCGCTGGCGCAGCCGAGCGTGGCCAAAGTCGTCGCCAGCTCGACCGTCTCGATCCCCTCGGCGGTCGTCGACATGCCCAGGGCCTCCGCAAGGCCAAGCACCGCGCGAACGATCGCGACGGCGTCGGGATCGGTCATCATCCCGCTGACAAAGCTCTTGTCGATCTTGAGCACGTCGATCGGCAGGCGCTGCAGATAGGCAAGGCTGGAATAACCGGTGCCGAAATCGTCCATCGCCACCGTCGTATCGAGCGCCTTCAACGCTTCGAACACTCGGGTCGCGCGGGCCGGATCCTGGACGATCGAACTTTCGGTCAATTCTAGCGTCAGCCGGTCGCCGGTCAGCCCGCTGGAGCGCAGGGCGTCGGCCACGACTTCGGCGATATTGTCGCGGGCGACCTGGATCGCCGACAGGTTCACGCCAACGTAGCAGGGCAGCACTTCGCCGGCGGCCTCGTCCCAGCCGGCCAAGGTGCGCGCAGCCTTGTCCATGGCCCACCGGCCGAGTTGCAGGATGAGCCCGGATTCTTCGGCCACGGGAATGAATTCTGCGGGAGAAATCTCTCCCCTGTCGGGGTGAGTCCAGCGGGCCAGCGCCTCGAACCCGGACACCCTGCCCGACTTGAGGTCGATCAGCGGCTGGTAGCAAAGCGTCAACTGGTCCTTGTCCAGCGCCCGGCGAAGCTCGGTTTCGATCGAGAAGCGGCGCCGCGCGAGGCTTGCCTCCTTGGGCTCGTAGACTTCCGGCTTGCCCGACTGCTTGGCTTGCTTGACCGCGAACTGGGCGCTGCGGAAGATTTCCTCGGCATCCTGCTCGGCATTCATCAGCGCCAGACCGATCGCGCAATCGACGCGGATGTCGAGCTCGGACAGATGGAACGGCTCCGACATCACATCGCGAATGCGCGCGGCGGCGGTCAGCGCATCCTCGGTCCCGCGCCGAAGCGACACCAATATGCCGAATTCGTTACCGCCGGTGCGGGCCAGCACGTCGCCGCCGCGCAGCGCCGACATCAGCCGCCGGGCGAAGGTGATCAGCAGCTCGTCGCCGGCGATGCTGCCCATGCTCTCGTTGATCCGGCTGAACCGCAGCACGTCTACCACCAGCACCGCATGGTGACGATCGGACGCGGCATCCAGACTTGCCCGCTCGATTTCCTCGGTAAAGGCAAGGCGATTGGGAAGGCCGGTCAGGCTGTCGCGCAGCATTTCCGAGCGCAGCGCGAGTTCCGACTGCACCTCCGCAGTGCGGTCGACGACGCTGACCAGGCAACGGCGTTTGCCCGAGGCGAGCAGCGGGAGCGGCGCAAGTTTCATCTTCAGGAAGCGCTTGCGCGGGCCTTCGCCATCGATGAAGTCGAGCTCGTCGTCGACCTGGTCCGTTGCTTCCAGATAGTTTCGAATGAACGCGCCGCCGGGGCCCTGGGCATGATGCCGAAACATGTCGGCAAAGGCGGCCGCGTTGCCGTGACAGCCGGCCAGTTCGAAGAACTTCACGTTGACGCCGTGAACCCACAACCGGCCATCCTGCAGCGAGAAGATCGCCGCCGCGATCGGCAGCGCGGCCAGCAACTGGTTGTCGATGGCGTCCGCATTGGGCGCGAGCGCAGGCACGGCGCTGGTGCGCGTCCAGGTCGGCTCCCGGCGCTGTTCTGCGGCTCGCATGGACACCGCTATGAACGAGGCAGGTTAATTCAAAGTATCCGGCGACCGCGCAAACATCTGGTTGACCTGCCTCAGGTTCGGCGAGGCAAGTGCCTTAGTTGAAACGATTATTCCGCGGAAAGCCGATCGGTGGCATCCGTCCGGCCGCACCGCGCGCCGCGCGCCAGGGCGTGAGATCGCTTTCGGTGCGCGTCCGCCCGGTCTCTCCACCCAGTCCCCAGCTAAGACCGTCGGCAAGGGAAAAGGCCAGCGCGTCGGACAGTCCGCCGTCGCGATAGCGCTGGAGCAGCACGCCCTGCCCGCGCGACATTTCCGGCAGGTCGGACAAGGCGAAGACCAGCAGCTTGCGGTTTTCGCCGACGACCGCGACCGCATCGGCATCGGCCGGCACGGGCCGTACCACCGCCAGTTTCGCGCCGGGCTTCAAGTTGACCAGCTGCTTGCCCTTGCGCGTCTCGGCCAGCGTGGCCTCGCCCGAAGCAAGGAAGCCGCGCCCCTCCGACGATGCCAGCAACAATTTCTTGCCAGGGGCCGACACCAGCAGGTTGACGATCTCCACGTCGGGCTCGAGGTCGATTTGCAGGCGCACCGGCTCGCCGAATCCGCGCCCGCCGGGCAGCTTGTCGCCGGCCAGCGTGTAGACCCGACCGTTATCGGCAAACAGCGCCAGCTTGTCCGTCGTCTGCGCGTGGAAATGCTTGTACGGACCGTCGCCTTCGCGCCATTTCAGCGCGTCGATCTCGTCCAGCGCGACATGTCCCTTCATCGCCCGGATCCAGCCGCGCTGCGACAGGATGACGGTGATCGGCTCCTTCTCGATCATCGCCGACCAGTCGATGTCGCCCCGCGCGCTGACCGCTTCGGGACGAAGCCCGGTGCGGCGCTCGTCGCCGAACTTGTCCTTCATCGCGGCAAGGTCGCGCTTGAGCCGCGTCTTCTGCCGCTCGCGGCTGCCAACCAGCTTGTCGAGCTCGGCCCGCTCCTTCTGCAGCGCGTCGCGCTCCTTCTGCAGCTCCATCTCCTCCAGCTTGCGCAACGACCGCAGCCGCATGTTGAGGATGGCTTCGGCCTGCCGGTCGGTCAGCGCGAACTCGGCGATCATGATCGGCTTGGGCTCATCCTGCGTACGGATGATCTCGATCACCCGGTCGAGGTTAAGGAAGGCGATCAGAAAGCCTTCGACCAGTTCCAGTCGGTCGTCGATCTTGCCGATCCGGTGCAGCGAGCGATTGACCAGCACGGTGAATTGGAACTCGAGCCAAGCGAGCAGCGCCTCCTTGAGGCTCATCACCCCGGGCGTGCGCTCCTTGTCGAGCACGTTGAGATTGAGCGGAAAGCGGGTTTCCAGCTCGGTCAGCCGGTACAGGCTTTCCTCCAGCAGGCCGGCGTCCACGGTGCGGCTGCGCGGTTCGAGGATCACGCGCAGGTCTTCCGCGCTCTCGTCGCGGACGTCGGCCAGGATCGGCAGCTTCTTGTCGGCGATCAGGGCAGCGATCTGCTCGATCAGCTTGCCCTTCTGCACACCGTACGGGATCTCGGTGACCAGCAGGTGCCAGGCGCCGCCCTTTTCAACCACCTTTTCGATCCGCGCGCGCAACCGGAAGGAGCCGCGGCCGCTGACATAGGCGCGCTCGATCGTTTCCGCGTCGTCGACCAGGATCCCGCCGGTCGGGAAGTCGGGACCGCGCACCATTTGCAGGATGTCGCGATCGTCCAGCCGGCTGTTGTCGATCAGCGCCATGGCCGCGTCGGCCAGTTCGCCGACGTTGTGCGGCGGTATCGATGTCGCCATGCCGACGGCAATGCCGCTGGCGCCGTTGGCGAGCAGGTTGGGGAACAGGCCGGGGAAGACTTCCGGCTCTTCTTCCTCGCCATTGTAGGTGGCGCGAAAATCGACCGTTCCTTCGTCGAGCCCGGCCATCAGCGCCATGGCGACGTCAGTCAGCCGCGCCTCGGTGTAGCGGTAGGCGGCGGCGTTATCCCCGTCGATGTTGCCGAAATTGCCCTGCCCGTCGACCAGCGGATAGCGAAGCGCGAAATCCTGCGCGAGACGGACCATCGCGTCGTACACCGACTGATCGCCGTGCGGGTGATATTTGCCGATGACGTCGCCGACCACACGGGCGCTTTTCTTGTAGGCGCCGGCGGGATCGAGCCGAAGCAGCCGCATCGCCCACAGCAGCCGCCGGTGCACCGGCTTCAACCCGTCGCGGACGTCGGGCAGCGAACGGGCGGTGATCGTCGACAGCGCATAGACAAGGTAGCGCTCGGACAGCGCCGCATCGAACGGGGTCTCGATAATGGAATCGGTAGGGTGGTCGGCCATGGCCGCTCGCTAGCAAGCCCGGCGAGCGCTCGCCACTGCTTCCATGCCCCGCGGCGCACCGGGGCGTCGCGACCCCTGATCCCTAATCATCGGCTTTTGATCTGAAGGTTGCCGATAACGCCCGTCCGCTATCAGGAACTTGCGCGTGTCGGTGCCGGATGGCTGGATGCCCCGTGAGGATTCGAACCTCAATTGACGGAGTCAGAGTCCGTAGTCTTACCATTAGACGACGGGGCAGCGCCGCTGTCGGCGAGGGCGCGAAATAGGGATTCGGCCACTATCGGTCAACCGGCGCGATGGTGACCCCGGAAAGTCCAAAAATTCGCGCATTCTTGCGCTTTTGTCACAATCCGGCTTACAGTCGTGGCAAGTCAGCCGCCGGTATCGTCCGACGGTGCAGCTACAAGAACGGGCGTTTTTTTGATGGCGCAGAATGTCGCCAGCGCGCCGGGCCCGCAAATGCGGCAAGGCCCGGCTTTCCAGAGCCCGCCCGATGGGCGGCACCTCCACTCGCCCGGGCATCGCCACACCTATGGCGCGCTCGACCTTGGCACCAACAATTGCCGGCTGCTGATTGCCCGTCCCAACGACGGCAGCTTCACCGTCATCGACGCTTTTTCGCGCATCGTTCGGCTTGGAGACGGCCTGTCGCAGACCGGCCGCCTGTCCGACGACGCGATGGACCGCGCGGTGGGCGCGCTGAGCATCTGCGCCGACAAGCTGCGCCGCCGCAACGTCTCGCTTGCCCGGTCGGTCGCGACCGAGGCCTGCCGCCGCGCCGCCAACGGCAGGAAATTCATCGAGCGAGTGCGCGACGAGACCGGCATCGTGCTGGAAATCATTGAGCCCGGCGAAGAAGCGCGGTTGGCCATGCTCGGCTGCCACAAGCTGCTGGAGCCGGGCGACGGACCGGCGCTGATCTTCGACATCGGCGGCGGATCGACCGAGCTGGTGCTGATCGACCAGGTCGACGGCACGCCCAAGATCCGCAGCTGGTGGAGCGCCCCGTGGGGCGTCGTCTCGCTGACCGAAAGCGAAGGACGCGAAGCGTTGGAAGGCGAGGATCGCGTGCGCGCCTACCGCCGCATGCGCGAGCGTGTGCGCCGGTCATTCGACCAATTCGAAGCCATGCTGCCCGGCGACCGCGACGGCATCCGTCTGCTCGGCACCAGCGGCACGGTCACCACCTTGGCCAGCGTCCATCTTGCCCTGCCCAGTTACGACCGGCGCGCGGTCGACGGCCTTCACGTGCCGATCGACGCCATGCGGTCGGTCAGCACGATGATCGCTGAAATGACCTTTTCCGAACGCGCCGCCTTGCCCTGCATCGGCGCCGACCGTGCCGACCTGGTCGTCGCCGGCTGCGCGATCCTGGAAGCGATCATCGAAATCTGGCCGGCGACCAAGCTGGGCGTTGCCGACCGCGGAATCCGCGAGGGCATCTTGCGCTCGCTGATGGCCAAAGACGGATATTTGCTGTGACCGGCCCCCGCGGCCCGCGGCAGCGGGTGCGGACCGCGCGCAACCGCACCGCTTCCTCCACCCGCTGGCTGCAGCGCCAGCTCAACGACCCGTACGTGCGCAAGGCCAAGGCGGAAAACTACCGCAGCCGCGCGGCATACAAGCTGCTGGAGTTGGACGACCGCTTCGGCCTGCTTAAGGGCGCGACGGCAATCGTCGACCTGGGCATTGCGCCGGGCGGATGGAGCCAGGTGGTCCGCCGCCGCGTGCCGAAGGCCAACGTGGTCGGCATCGACCTGTTGCCGACCGACCCGATCGACGGCGTCGAGATCCTGCAAATGGATTTCATGGACGACAGCGCGCCCGAAAAGCTGAAGGCGGCGCTGGGCGGACCCGCCGACCTTGTCCTGTCCGACATGGCCGCCAACACCGTCGGCCATCCGCAGACCGATCATCTGCGCACCATGGGACTGGTCGAGGCGGGATTGATGTTCGCCGCCGAAATCCTGCGGCCGGGCGGCGCCTTCGTTGCCAAGGTCCTGGCCGGCGGTGCGGACAACGACCTGGTCGCGGATCTCAAGCGGCAATTCACCACCGTCAAGCACGCCAAGCCGCCCGCCAGCCGCAAGGACTCGTCCGAATGGTATGTGGTGGCGCAGGGCTTCAAAGGCGGCCCGCCGCCCGCGTGAGTATCGCCCCGCCGCCATAGCGGTTAGGCTGGCGGCGACGAATCGCGAGGGGGTGCGATGTTGGCGAACATTTATGCGATGCTGATTTCGGTGACGCTGATCGTCGGCACCGTTTTTATCCATTACGAAGTGCTGACCACCCGCTGGCCGGTGGAGAAGCAATTCACCAGCGTCCGGCGTGGCATGATCCGGCTGCTTGCCGCGATCTTCTTCGCGCATGTCGCGGAAATCGTGCTCTACGGCGCCGCCTATTTCCTGATGCACGGCCATTTCGGCCTCGGCACGCTGACCGGGGCGATGGACGGCACCGTCATGGACTACATGTATTTCTCGGCCGTCAGCTACACCACGCTGGGCTTCGGCGACGTCATCCCGGCGGGGCCGATCCGGATCGTCTGCGCGATCGAATCGCTCAACGGGCTGGTGCTGATCGGCTGGTCGACGTCCTACACGTATCTCGCCATGCAGCGCTTTTCCCGGGCGGCTCGGCGGCTGCACGCCGACCTGCATCCCGATGCCGGAGTCTCGTGAGGCTTATTCGCCCTTGCGGGCCATGGCGACGGCGCGCTTGAGTTCGTCGTAGCCGACCGCGCTGTTGATCACCCGGTCGCCGATGATGAACAGCGGCGTTCCAGTGGCGCCAAGCGCGCTGGCCAGCTCGAAATTCTTCTTCAGCTCGGCCTCGACGTCGGCGCTTTCCTGCGGCTTGGGATCAATGCCCGCCGCCTTGCTGGCGACCGCAAGCGTTTCGGGACCCGGCTTGCCCGCTTCCCACAAAGTGTCGTGGAACTGCGTGAAGCGCCCGGCCTTCGATGCCGCCAGCGACAACCGCGCGGCGGTCACGCTCTGCGGGCCGAGAATCGGGAATTCGCGATAGACGACGCGGACGCCGGGATCCTCGCGGATCAGCTTTTCCAGATCGTCGTTGCTGCCTTTGCAATAGGGGCAGGCGTAATCGTAGAATTCGACCAGCGTCACGTCGGGCTTGCTCGACCCCTTCCACGACGTACCGAACGGCGTTTCGATCGCGGCGCGGTGCTGGGCCAGAAGCGGCGCATATTGGCGGTCGCGCAGCGCTTCGCCCGCATCGACCAGGATTTGCGGATCGGCGAGGATGCCGTTGCGAACGATCCGGCCCGACAGATATTGCGGAACGACCAGCACCAGCAGCGCCGCCGTCAGCAGCGCCCCCACCAGTCCGCCCAATATTGCGGACGTCAGGTGCCCGGGGCCGCTTCGCGTGTCGTTCACTACTGTTTCTTTTCCCGATACCTTTTGTCGTCCTTAGCGAGCTCGGCGCGGGAAACCATCGCAATGTCCTGCGCGCGCAGGTAATCGGACGTGCCCTGCGGGATATTGCGCAGCGCCATCTGCGCGCTCGAAAAGGCGAGCTTCGGATTACCCTCCAGATTATTGCGCTCCGCGGTGGCCAGAGCGGCGCGGCCCATGTCGCCTTCACGCTCGTAGATCACGCCCATCTGGTACCAGGCGAAGGGATTCTGGTTGTCACGGCCGATGGCGGCCTTGAGCACCTGCTTGGCCTCCGGGAAATTGTCGCGCTTTTCGGTCGCGATCAGGGCGTGGCCGAGCATCGAGGCGATCAGCGGCGTGTCGTCGGACAATCGGGTGGCATCGCGCAGCGGCGCAATGGCCGCTTCCGGCCGCCCGCTTTCCAGCAATATCTGCCCCTTCAGCTCCAGGAAATAGGGGTCGTCGGCATCGGTCGCGAGGAGCGCATTGGCTTCCGACAGCGCTTTTTCCGGATAGGCGCCAAGATGGTAAGCATAGGCCCGCGCGTAATGACCGGGAACGCTCAGGTCGCTTTCCGGATATTTGGCGACCGCGCGCTTCGGATCGGTGAAGCCAAGCAGCTTGGCCTTGATCCGCTGGAATCGCCGTTCGAGGTCGGGATTGGGCGGCTTGCTCCACGCGGGATCGGCCTTGAGCTTGTTTTCCAGGCTCTGGATACGCTCGCCCGACAGCGGGTGGGTGCGGTCGTAACTGTCCTCGGCATAGATGGCGAGGCGATACTCGTTATTCTGCAGCTTGCCGAAGAAATCGAGCATGCCCTTTCCGCTGACCCCGGCGCCCGACAGATATTTCGCGCCGGCGGCGTCGGCGCTGCTTTCCTGCGTGCGGCTGAAGGCGAGGAACTTGCCCAGCGCGGCCTGCTGGCCCGCGGCCATGATGCCCATGCCCGCTTCGCCAGCGCCCGCGGCGACGGCCAGGGCGCCGAGAATCAGGGTGGCGATGGTCAGGCCGGTGGCTTCGCCGGCACCGTCCTGAATGCGGATAGCATGGCCGCCCGCAACATGGCCGAGTTCGTGCGCGATTACGCCCTGCAGCTCGTCCACTGTATCGGCGGAATTGAGCAGGCCGGACTGGATGTAGACCGTCTGGCCGGTGGCGACGAAGGCGTTGATCTCCGGATCGTTGAGCAGGACGACCCTGACGTTGGCCGGGTCGAGCCCCGCCGCCTGGACCAGCGGCTTGCTGAGGTCGCGGAACAACGCCTCGGTCTCGGCATCGCGAAGTATCGACGGGCCGCCATCGGCCGCGGCCGGCCGGGCGACCGACACCGTCAGCAAGACGAAGACAAGCATCAGCCGGGTGAGCCGGGACAGGAGCATGCTCATGCCCCGGACTTCACACGCACTGGCTGAACCCCGCATTTATCCGCGCGCCGTGTGGCCGCGAGCATCAGCCGAAGGTGCGCTGCCACCATCCGCGGCGCGGTTCGCCCGGCTCGTCAGGATCGCCGCCGTTGGGGTCGTTGTCCGCATTGGGCACTGGGGCGGGTTCGGACGTATCCGGGGCCTCCTCGGCCGCCTTGGCCTTGGTGCTGCGCTTGCGCGGCTTGGCCTTGGCCTTCTGCCCCGCATCGCCGTCGGTTTCGGGGGGCGGCGCTTCGGGCGGCGCCGGCTCTTCCGCTTCGGCCTTGGGCTTGGCCTTGGCGCGGCTGCGCTTTGGCTTGGGCTTCTCTTCCGGCGCGGCCTCGGTCTCGGCGATCGGCGCTTCCGCGTCGACCGGTGTGTCGATCATCGGCGAACTGGCCGAGTCGACGATAGACTGGTCGCCGTCGTTCGCTTCCGCCGCCTCTTCCGACCGGCCCCGGCCGCGGCCACGGCCCCGGCTGCGGCGCGAACGCGGCTTCTTTTCGCCCTCGGCTTCGTCACCATCGCGGGTTTCCGGCTGGTCTGCCTGATCGGATTGCTCATCCTGAACGCTCCGGTCCTCGGAACCGGCCTCGTCGGACGATTCCTCGCCGCCGCTGCCATTTTCGCCACCGCCGCGGCGACGGCCGCGTCCGCCGCGCCGCCGGCGACGGCGGCGGCGTCCGCCACGTTCGTCGGATTCACGGGATTCGCGGGACTCGCGAGACTCGCCGCGCTCGTCGCGGCGGTCCTCCTCGTCCTCGTCCTCTTCATCCTCATCGTCGTCGTCGGCACCGACCAGCGCGGCGTCCAGCTCGTCCTCGTCCTCATCGGGCGAATATTGCACCGGCTGGGTGCGCTGCATCGGGACCGGTTTGGGCCCGGAGCTTTCGACCGCCATCTTGGCGCCTTCGAAGCTCTCGTCGATGACGATTTCGATCGACACACCATAGCGCGCCTCGATTTCCGCCAGTTCCGACCTCTTTTTGTTGAGCACGTATACCGCCGCGTCGCGACCGGCGCGCAGCAGGATCCGCTCGCCCTTGCCCCGCGCAGCTTCGTCCTCGACGATGCGCAGCGCCGACAGGCCGGCGGAGGATGCCGTACGCATCAGTCCGGTGCCTTCGCAATGCGGGCACGGCTTGGTCGACGCTTCGAGTACGCCGGTCCGCAGCCGCTGGCGGCTCATTTCCATCAGCCCGAAGCTGGAAATGCGGCCGACCTGGATGCGCGCGCGGTCGTTCTTGAGCGCGTCCTTCATCGCCTTTTCGACTTTGCGGACATGGCTGTTCTGTTCCATGTCGATGAAGTCGATGACGACGAGGCCCGCCATGTCGCGCAGGCGCAGCTGGCGGGCGATTTCGGCCGCCGCTTCGAGGTTGGTCGCAAACGCGGTCTGCTCGATATTATGCTCGCGCGTCGACCGGCCGGAGTTGATGTCGATCGACACCAGGGCTTCGGTGGGATTGATGACCAGATAGCCGCCGGATTTCAGCTGGACCACCGGCTGGTACATGCCGGACAATTGGTCCTCGACCCCCGACCGCTGGAACAAGGGCGTGGATTCGGTATGCTGCTGAACCCGCTTAACGTGGCTGGGCATGAGCAATTTCATGAAGCCGCGCGCGGCCTTGTAACCGTCGTCGCCTTCAACGATCACTTCGTCGATATCGCGATTGTACAGGTCGCGGATGGCCCGCTTGATCAGGTCGCTGTCGCGATAGATCAGCGCCGGGGCCGTGCTCTTGAGCGTCTTTTCGCGGATCTCGTCCCACAGGCGGGCAAGATAATCGAAATCGCGCTTGATCTCGGTCTTGGTGCGCGACAGCCCGGCGGTGCGGACGATCAGCCCCATGGTCGACGGCAGGTTGAGGTCGGCCATGATCGACTTCAACCGCTTGCGGTCGGCGCCGTTGGAAATCTTCCGGCTGATGCCGCCGCCATGCGACGTGTTGGGCATCAGCACGCAATAGCGGCCGGCCAGGCTCAGATAGGTGGTCAGCGCGGCGCCCTTGTTGCCGCGTTCTTCCTTGACCACCTGAACCAGCAGTACCTGGCGGCGCTGGACGACGTCCTGGATCTTGTAGCGGCGGCGCAGGTTCTGGCGCTTCTGGCGCAGCTCGTCGGCAGCCGATTCGTCGACCGGCGAGCGGTGCGATCCGGTGCCGGCCTCGACGGATTCGTCGCCGCCTTCGCCGTCCTCGCCCTCGTCGCCATGATCATTGTCATGGTCGTGATAATCGTCGCCGCCGTTGCGCAGGCGCTCTTCCTCGGCTGCGGCCTCGGCTTCTTCCTTCAGCAGCGCGTCGCGGTCCGCCTTCGGAATCTGGTAATAATCCGGGTGGATTTCGCTGAACGCCAGGAAACCGTGGCGATTGCCGCCATAGTCGACGAACGCCGCCTGGAGCGACGGTTCGACGCGAGTAACCTTGGCTAGATAGATATTCCCTTTGAGCTGCTTGTGCTCGGCGGATTCGAAATCAAACTCCTCGATCCGGCTTCCCTTGACGACGGCGACCCGGGTTTCCTCCGGGTGGCGCGCATCGATCAGCATGCGCATGGACATTGAATATTCTCCGGGAGCGGCCGCGCGGCATCGAAGCCGGCCGGCGCGCCTTTGACTGGGCCAGCCCGGGCGGGTGTCGGTCGCTGGTGCTGGCAGATGAAGGTGATGTCGTGTCTGCTGCGCGCGCCAGACCCGCGACAGGTGCGGGAACACCTTCTCGCTGCTCGGACAGGAGCGCGCGAGTGGTGTTTAGTGGCGTCATACAGCATCAACCTGTTGGGCCGCTTCCCGTTACGGGGCGTGCGGCGGTCCCTCGGCAGGAAGCCGGGGTAATGTCGGTTAGCATCGCCCAGCCGTGTCCGCAACAAACTTGCCTTCATCGTCGCGCGACGAGCGGTAAGTAGCTGTTAACCATGAATTCGTGATAAACAGCCGATTACCGGCAGTTTCGGAGAGTGGATGCCAGCGGGGGTGAACAGACAGCGGCTGATGGTCGGCGGCGGCATATTTGCCGTTGCCGCGACGGCCCTGCTTGCCCTTGGCACGTCGGCCTTCGCCGGCGGCGTCGGCGACAGCGCGCCGAGCGTCACCGTGCCCCTGCCCTCCCCGCACGTCGGGCTGAAGATTATCGAAGCGCGCGTGCCGGGCCGGCCGCTAGTGCTGATCGACCCCGGCCATGGCGGCCGCGACCCCGGCGCCAGCGCGGTGTCCGGCGACGTCAGCGAAAAAGCGCTGACCCTGGAATTCGCGCGCGAGCTGCGCGATGCGCTGGCCAAGCGCGGCCGGGTGCGCATCGCGCTGACCCGCGAAGACGACCGCTATTTGACACTTGAGCAGCGCTCGGCCCTTGCCCGCCGCGTCGGGGCGAGCCTCTATGTATCGCTGCACATGGACAGCGCGCCCAATCCGCTGGCGCGCGGAGCCAGCATCTACTCCTTGTCCGATGTCGCATCCGATGCCGAAGCGGCGCGCCTGGCCCGATCGGAAAATCGCGCGCTCGGCCGCTCCGCCGGGTCGGACGGATCGGTCCGCGCAATCCTGTCCGACCTCGTGCTGCGCAGCCGCATGTCCGCGTCCGCCGACTTTGCCGAACGGCTGGTGCGCCATTCGACCGGCCGCGTCGCGCTTCGCCCGCAACCGCACCGCTTTGCCGATTTCCACGTCCTGCGCAGCGCCGGCGTGCCCGCCGTGCTGTTCGAAGCGGGCTATATCAGCAACGTCGACGACGAAGCGTTGCTGCGGTCGCCCGAGCAGCGCGCGCGGATCGTCGCGGCGCTTGCCTCTTCCATCGAAGCCGATATGGCCGCTCGGGCATTGCGCTAACCCACTGCGCCATTGGCGCTTCCCGCAACGAGGCCGAGCGACTACACGATCCTTAAAGCCATGAAGTCCGACAGTCTCCCGCTCCCGCGCGTTCCGATGCCCGACCTCGTCACCTTCAACCAGCGGGTGCACGACCGCATCGACCCGTTCTTCGCCCGCCGCGGGGTCAAGCTCATCAGCATCGTCGGCGCGGCGCTATTTGCCTTGTTCGCCGCCGTATGGCTTTATTTCGCGACCGGCCTGCCGTCGGCGGACACGCTGCTTGCCTACCAGCCTCCGTTGCCGAGCAAGGTTCGCGACCATGACGGCAATCCGGTGCAGAACTTCGCCCGCGAACGGCGCGTCAATCTTGCCTACGACGAGTTCCCGCCGGTGGTGGTGCAGGCCTTCATCTCCGCCGAGGACAAGACCTTTTTCCGCCACGGCGGCATCGATTATGCCGGCCTCGTCGGCGCGGTCGGCGATTATGCGCTGAAGACCGTTACCGGCGGCGGCCGCGCCCGCGGCGGTTCGACCATCACGCAGCAGGTCGCCAAGAGCCTGTTGCAGGACAGCAGCTACAATATCGGCCGCAAGATCCGCGAGGCGATCCTCGCCTTCCGGCTCGAATCCACCTTGTCCAAGGAACAGATCCTCGAACTGTACCTCAACCAGAGCTTCCTTGGCCGCAACGCCTATGGGGTCCAGGCCGCGTCGCGCGCCTATTTCGACAAGGACGTCGACGACCTGACTCTGTCCGAAGCCGCCTATCTTGCCGTGCTGCCCAAGGCGCCGTCCAACTATGACCCCGTCCGCCAGACGCAGCGCGCGCTCGACCGCCGCAATTACGTTCTGAGCGAGATGCACGGCAACGGCTACATCACGGAAGCGCAATGGCGCGCGGCCGCGTCCACCCCGCTGGGCACCATCCGCTACGGCGGCGGCGAGCATTTCCGCGACATGGGCGGCTATTTCATGGAAGAGGTCCGCCGCGACCTCCTCAAGCGTTTCGGCGAGACTGCCGAGGACGGCGCCAACAGCGTCTATGCCGGCGGCCTGTGGGTGCGCACCTCGGTCGTGCCGGTCATGCAGGACGCCGCCGCGGAAGCGCTTCGCGAAGGGCTTGCCAGTTTCGACGGCAATCGCGGCTGGCGCGACCTTGGCAAGAGCATCGAGATCGACGGCGACTGGGCCGGCCTTCTCGACCGCACGCCCATCGGCACCGGCTTTCCCGACTGGAGGAAGGCGGTCATCCTGTCCAAGGATGGCGGGTCGGCGGAAATCGGCTTCGCCAACGGCGACAAGGGCACGATTTCCGCTTCGGCCGCGTCGGTGCCCAAGCGCGGCGGCGGTGGCAGCGCATTCAGCAATTTCCGTCCCGGCATGATCATCGTCGTCAAGGACCAGGGCAACGGCAGCTATGCGCTGCGCTCCATCCCCGAGATCGGCGGCGGCTTCCTGGCGGAAGAAGTGCACACCGGCCGAATCCTCGCCATGCAAGGCGGCTTCGACGTCATCGGCTCGTCCTACAACCGGGCGACGCAGGCGCTTCGCCAGCCGGGCTCCTCGTTCAAGCCGATCGTCTACGAAACCGCGCTCGAAAACGGCATGACCCCGGCGTCGATCGTCGTCGATGCGCCCTTCTGCGTGTGGCAGGGCGCGGGCCTGGGCAACAAGTGTTTCACCAACTTCGACCATCGCTATTCGGGGCCGAAGACGATGCGCTGGGGCGTCGAACAGTCGCGCAACCTGATGACCATCCGCGCAGCGTCAGAGGTCGGCATGGCCAAGGTGACGGACACTGCGCGCAAGCTCGGCGTCGGCGACTATCCCAATTACCTGTCGATCGCGCTTGGCGCCGGCGACACGACGGTGGCCCGGCTGGTCAATGCTTATGCCATCCTCGCCAACCAGGGCCGGTCGGTGAACCCGACGATGATCGACTATGTCCAGGACCGTAACGGCAAGGTCATCTATCGCACCGACAACCGTTGCGAGGTCATGCAGACCTGCAACGCGCCCGATTGGGACGGCAAGGCGATGCCGCGGCCGCCGGTACGGACCAAGCAATTGCTCGATCCGATGGCCGCATTCCAGATGGTCCACATCCTTGAAGGCGTGGTTGAACGCGGCACCGCGACCGTGCTGCGCGACCTCGACCGGCCGATGTTCGGCAAGACCGGTACGACCAGCGGACCGACCAACGTGTGGTTCGTCGGCGGCACGCCCGATGTGGTGGCCGGCGTCTACCTTGGCTACGACCAGCCTCGCCCGCTGGGCGGTTGGGCACAGGGCGGCCGGGTTGCCGCGCCGATCTTCAAGCAATGGGCCAAGGCGTCGTTGAAGGATTATCCGAAGACACCGTTCGTCGCACCGGCCGGGATCCGCTGGGTGCGGGTCGACCGAGGCAGCGGACGGCGCGTGTTCGGCACCTTCCCGACCACCGTCGATCCCAAGAGCCAGGTCATCTGGGAAGCCTTCCAGCCGCAGACCGAGCCGCGCCGCAGCTTCCGCCACCGCCGTGGCGAGGATGTCGCCGAAGTCGCTGCCCAGCAGACCGCCCAGCAGCGCCGGCGCCGTCCGGCCGCGGTCAGGCGCCAGCAAGCCCCGGCAGCCAGCGCCGACCAGCCCGCATGGATGCGGCCGCTGCCCGCGCCGCAGCCGCAGCCCGCGCCCGCCCAGAACACCACCGCGCCGCTGTAACCGGCGGCCGGCACAGCAGACGAAAGACGATTTGAAATGCGCGCAGAAGCGCAAGCCCATGTCGACCAGATCAACGCCGCGACCGAGCTGTTGCGCCGGTTCCTTGATTGGGACCGCGCCCAGCGACGGCTCGAGGAGTTGAACGCCAAGGTCGAGGACCCGACGCTGTGGGACGATCCCAAGGCGGCGCAGGACGTCATGCGCGAACGCCGCCGGCTGGACGAGGCGATCGGCGCGACCCGGTCGATCGAGCGCGAACTGGCGGACATCGTCGAGCTGATGGAAATGGCCGACGGCGAAGGCGATAACGCCCTTGTCGACGATGCCGTGAAGAGCCTGGCCGACCTTGCCGAGCGGGCGGAGCGCGACAAGGTCGCTGCGCTGCTGGCCGGCGAAGCCGACGCCAATAATGCTTATGTCGAAGTCAACGCCGGGGCCGGCGGGACCGAAAGCCAGGACTGGGCGGAAATGCTGTTGCGCATGTATTCCCGCTGGGGCGAGCGGCACGGCAACAAGGTCGAGATGATCGACCACCATTCGGGCGAGCAGGCGGGCATCAAGTCGGCGACCATTCTGGTCAAAGGCGAGAACGCCTATGGCAATCTGAAGACCGAAAGCGGCGTTCACCGGCTGGTCCGGATCAGCCCCTACGACGCCAATGCGCGCCGCCACACCAGCTTTTCCAGCGTCTGGGTCTATCCCGAGGTCGACGATGACATCGAGATCGAGGTCAACGAAAGCGACCTGCGCATCGACACCTATCGCGCATCCGGCGCGGGTGGGCAGCACGTCAACACCACCGACAGTGCGGTGCGCATCACCCACGTCCCTACCGGGATCGTCGTCGCCTGCCAGAACGAGCGGTCGCAGCACAAGAATCGCGCCTCGGCGATGAAACAGCTGAAGGCGCGGCTGTACGAAGCCGAGCTGCAAAAGCGCGAAGCGGAGGCCAATGCCGCCAATGCCGCCAAGACCGACATCGGCTGGGGCCATCAGATCCGCAGCTACGTGCTGCAGCCCTATCAGCTGGTGAAAGACCTGCGCACGGGCGTCACATCGACCGCGCCCGGCGACGTACTTGACGGCGACCTCGACCGCTTCATGGCCGCGGCCCTGTCGCAGCGGGTGACCGGCGAGACCGTCGAGGTCGAGGATGTCGACTAGGCGCAGTCGCTTTTCGCTGGCGGCAGCCCTCGCGCTCGCCGCCTGTACCGCCAAATCGGACCAGCAGACCTTTCCCGAAGCCGACCGCCCGGTCGCGACGATCGTCGGCGACAGCTTTTCCACCGAGGACGCGCGCGACCGGATGGATGAGTTTAACCGGGTCGTCGAGCTTGCCGGCGTGAAGCCGGGCATGTGGGTTGCCGACGTCGGCGCGGGCGAAGGCTATTATGCCGTGCGGCTGTCCCCCGTGGTCGGGCGGCGCGGGCGGGTCCTGGCCGAAGACATCGTACCGGAGGTGAAGGAGCGCCTGGCCGACCGCATCCAGCGCGAAAATCTGGAGAACGTGGCGGTGTCGCTGGGCCGTCCGGACAATCCCGGCCTGCCGCGCGGGTCGCTGGACCGGGTGTTTCTGGTCCACATGTACCATGAGGTCGGCTCGCCCTACGCCTTCCTGTGGCACCTTCGGGAATCGCTCAAGCCGGGCGGACGGATCATCGTTGTCGACGCCAGCCGGCCGACCCAGCGCCACGGCACGCCGCCCGACCTGCTGCGCTGCGAATTCGCGGCGGTCGGTCTGGACCTGCGCCTGATCCGCCCGGTCAGCGGACAGAATTACCTTGCCGCCTTCGAAGCATCCCGGCCGCGGCCCGAACCGGCCCAGATCAAGCCCTGCCGGGTCCAATAAGCCGAAAAATTCAAGTTTTTCAGTCTGCCAGATTACACAACGGCGCAAACCGTTACTATTTATAAACTGCAGCGTTGAGATGCTCCGAACATATTAACATAAGTAATGACAACAGCTGGCTGCGGTGAAAACAGTTGAAGGGCATCGTCTTCAATCTGCTGGAGGATGTAATCACGCAGTCGCACGGCGCGGATGCGTGGATGGACCTTGTCGATGCCGCCGGCGTCTCGGGCATCTACACCTCGCTGGGTAGCTATCCCGATGAGGAAGTGAACGCGTTGGTGATAACGGCCGCCGACCGGCTGGGCAGCACGCCCGACGCGGTGCTGCAATCGTTCGGCCGCGCCGCGATGCCCCGGCTGGCCGATCGCTACAGCGAATTTTTCGTCGGCCACGACAGCACCCGCAGTTTCGTGCTGAGCGTTAACGACATCATCCATCCCGAAGTGCGCAAGCTCTATTCGGGCGCCGGATGTCCCCATTTCCATTTCCGCGACGATGAAGACGGGCGTCTGCTGGTCGGCTATCAATCGCCGCGCGGGCTGTGCAAGCTGGCGCACGGGTTCATTGAGGGTGCGTCCGACCATTTCGGCGAGACGGCGGAGATCGAGCACCTGGCCTGCATGCACCACGGCGCCCCGTCCTGCACGCTTGCGGTACGCTGGTCATGAGCGACTCCGACGACCGCTATCGCCGGCTTGAGCGCCAGCTGGCGCGCGAGCGCGCGGCGCGCTTCGAAGCCGAGGCGATCGCGGAAAAAGGCCTTCGCGACCTGTACGAAAGTCGCCAGCGGCTGGAGCTTCTGCAGCGCATCACCGAAGGCGCCAATGCGGTGTCGCGCATGCGCGTGGCCCTCGACTTTGCGCTGGGCGAGATCTGTTCGCAGATGGGCTGGGATTTCGCCAACGCCTATCTGGCCAGCCACGATCAAACGCGGGTCGAGGCGTGCGACCTATGGCGGACGCCCGACAAAAGCGGGATCGAACCGTTCATCGAAGCGTCCCGCCGCATCGCCTTTGCCAGCGGCGTCGGCGTGCCCGGCATCGTTCTGGCGACCAAGACGGCTTACTGGATCGACGACGCCCGGATCGACGGCAAGTTCAAGCGCCGGGCGCTAGCCGCCAAGTGCGGCTTCGTCACCGCCTGCGCCTTCCCGGTGATGGCCGGCGACGAAGTGATCGCGGTGATGGAATTCCTGTCGCGCCGGACCCTGCACCGCGACGAAAGCCTGATCGCGCTGATGGAGCAGATCGGCAAGCAGCTCGCCGGGTTATCGAACGCGAGCGCAACGAGGTGCTGAAGCATGACACCCGCCACGATCCGCTGACCGGGCTGCCCAATCGGGTGATGCTGGCCGAGCGGTCGCATACGGTGTTCGACGCCCATGCCGCGCAGCTGGAGCAACTGGCCGTGCTGGCAATCGACCTAGACGGGTTCAAGGCGGTCAACGATCGCTGCGGGCACGATGTCGGCGACGCGCTTCTGGTTGAGGTGGGCCACCGGCTGGTGTCCACCGCCAATCACTGGCGGGTCGAGCTGAGCAAGGCTGGCGTGGACTGCAAGACGCTGGTTGCGCGGACGGGCGGCGACGAGTTCGTCGTCCTGCTCGACGGCGTGCGGCGGATGTCGGACCTGCTCGCGCTCGCGAACGCCATCCACGATTCCATCGCTGCGCCGATCACGCTGCTGGGCGAGAGCATGGGGATCGCGGCGTCGATCGGCGTTGCTCGCGGCACGGCGGAATATGCCGAGATCGGCCATTTGCAGCGCGATGCGGATCTGGCGATGTACGAGGCCAAGGCCGCCGGGCCGGGGCGGACCGTTGCCTTTACCACCGAGCTTGGGATCACTGCCCGCAAGCGCCGCGTGCTGGAACAGGAATTGCGCGAAGCGGTGCTGGCCCACCAGTTCGTGCCTTATTACCAGCCGATCGTATCGATGACCGGCGGCAACCGGATCGTCGGATTCGAAGCGCTGGCCCGATGGGTCAAGCCCGACCAGAGCGTGATCGAACCCGAAGGCTTCATCGCCGCCGCCGAGGAGACCGGCCTGATCGTCTTCATCGGCGATGCCATCCTGCGCGAAGTGTGCCGGGCGCTGGGCCGCCTGCGGCGCGTCGAGGACGGGGCCGAGGCGCCGTTCATTTCCGTCAACATCGCCGCGCAGCAATTCCTCCAGCGCAACTTCGTCGAGCAACTCGGCATCGTCCTTGCGGAAACGTGCGCCGACCCCGCGGGCCTGCGGCTGGAAGTGACCGAAAGCGTCGCGATCATCGATCCCGAGCGGACCGCCGAAGTGCTGACCGAAATCCGGGCGATGGGCATCCACACCAGTCTCGACGATTTCGGGACCGGCTATTCCTCGCTCAGCTACCTGCAGGTGCTGCCGTTCGATTCGCTTAAGATCGACCGGTCGTTCGTCACCCAGCTGCAGGAGCCCAAATGCATGTCGATCGTGCGCACGATCATGGACTTGGCCAACCGGCTGGAGCTGGAGGTCGTCGCCGAAGGGATCGACAATCGCGCCCATGCCGACATCCTGGCCGCGATGGGCTGCCAGCTTGGGCAGGGCTATTTGTTCGGCCGCCCGGTCAACGAATTCCAGGCGTTCGGCCAGTGGTTCGATCGCAAGCGCAGCGCCGGAGCGCGCGCGGCCTGAACCCTAAGCGGCGGCGCGGGCCTGCCGCTTGCGCTCATGCGGATCGAGATAGCGCTTGCGAATGCGGATGTGCTTGGGCGTCACTTCGACCAGTTCGTCGTCCTGGATATAGGCGATCGCCTGCTCCAGGCTCATGCGCCGCGGCGGGGTCAGGCGAATGCTTTCATCCTTCGGCCCGCTGGCGCGGAAGTTGGTCAGCTGCTTGGACTTGAGCGGATTGACCTCGAGGTCGTGGATCTTGGCGTTTTCGCCGATCACCATGCCTTCGTAAAGGTCGTCGCCCGGCGACACGAACAGGACGCCGCGGTCTTCCAGCGCGTTGAGCGCGTAGGCGACGGCCTTGCCCTTTTCCATCGAGATGAGAACGCCATTCTGGCGGCCCTGGATCGGGCCCTTGTACGGCCCGTATTTCTCGAACAGCCGGTTCATGATGCCGGTGCCGCGCGTGTCGGACAGGAATTCGCCGTGATAGCCGATGAGGCCGCGTGACGGCGCGCTGAAGGTCAGGCGGGTCTTGCCGCCGCCCGACGGGCGCATGTCGGTCATTTCCGCCTTGCGCAGCGCCATCTTGTCGATGACCGTGCCGGAAAATTCGTCGTCGACGTCCACGACCACGGTCTCGTACGGCTCCTCGCGGCCGCCGGGGCCGTCGCGGAACAGCACGCGCGGGCGGCTGATCGACAGTTCGAAACCTTCGCGGCGCAGTGTTTCGATGACCACGCCAAGCTGCAATTCGCCGCGGCCGGCGACTTCGTAGCTGTCGTTGTCCGACGCGGTGGTGACGCGAATGGCGACATTGCCCTCGGCTTCGCGCTCCAGCCGTTCGCGGATGACGCGGCTTTGCACCTTGTCGCCGTCGCGCCCGGCATAGGGGCTGTCATTGACCGAGAAATTCATCGCCAGCGTCGGCGGGTCGATCGGCCGAGCGTGGAGCGGCTCGCTGACCGCCGGTTCGGCGATGGTGTTCGACACGGTCGCCTTGATTAGGCCGGCGATGGCGACAATGTCGCCCGCCTGCGCGGTCTCGACCGGGACGCGCTCCAGCCCCTGGAAGGCGAATACCTTGGTCGCGCGGCCGGCTTCGACGAGATTGCCGTCGACATCGATCGCCTTGATTTCCATGTTGGTGGTCAGCTTGCCGCTTTCGATCCGCCCGGTCAGGATGCGGCCGAGGAACGGATCGCGGTCGAGCAGTGTGGCGAGCATCTTGAACTCGCCGCCGGTGTCGAGGCCCGGCGACGGCACGTGGCTGACGATGGTTTCGAACAGCGGGGTGAGGTCGCCGTCGCGAACGGTATCTTGCTTGCCCGCGTAGCCGGCGCGGCCCGACGCGTAGAGCACCGGGAAATCGAGCTGTTCGTCGCTGGCTTCGAGGTTAAGGAACAGTTCGAACACCTCGTCGAGCACTTCCGCGGGCCGTGCATCGGGACGGTCGATCTTGTTGACGACGACGATAGGTTTCAGGCCCAGCGCCAGCGCCTTGCCGGTGACGAACTTGGTCTGCGGCATCGGCCCTTCGGCGGCATCGACCAGCAGGATGACGCCGTCGACCATGCTGAGAATACGCTCCACCTCGGCGCCGAAATCGGCGTGGCCAGGCGTGTCGACGATGTTGATGTGGTGGGTGGTGCCGTCATGGTCCCATTCGACCGACGTGCACTTGGCAAGGATGGTGATCCCGCGCTCTTTCTCGAGGTCGTTAGAATCCATCGCGCGCTCTTCCACGCGCTGGTTGTCGCGGAAGGTGCCCGACTGGCGGAACAGTTGGTCGACGAGCGTCGTCTTGCCATGATCGACGTGGGCGATGATCGCCACGTTGCGCAGGTTCATTGGTTTTTCCTGAGAATTTCGAGCGGCGCCCTACAGGATCGCCGCCGTTGTTGCAATGCAACATGGGGCCGCAGGGGCGGGATTTAAATGCCCCGCTCCATGATCTCGATGGCGCGTTCGACCGCGCGTAGCTCACTATGGGCCAGCCGTTCGAGCTTGCCGCGCAGCTGGGCATTGGCGGCGGGACTGCGCGCCATCTCCTCGCGGCCGCTGGCCGTCAGCCGAAGCGCCAGTCGGCGGCGGTTGTCCGGATCTTCGCGCCGCTCGACGAGGCCGGCGCGGACCAGCGCATCGACCGACCGGCTGACGGCGGGCGCGCCACGTTCGAGCGCCGCCGATACCTCGTTGAGGGTCGCCGGCTGCAACTGCTGGATAGCGCCTAGCAATTTGCGCCGGGCGACCTCGGCCCGCTCAGCGGGTCCGTCCGCGACCCATTTGTGCGCGATTTCGGTGAAGCGCGTGGCAAGCGCGGCAGGGATGTGGGCGGAACTGAATTGCTGCATGGCAAATATTTCAACACCAACAGCGTTGCGGTTGTCAAGTTATGGCCGCTTGCGCTCGACCGAAGGGTCGCGCAAGGGCGCAAAGGTGACCCGCCGCCCTCGCCCTTCCCTGCCCCGCACGGTGTGGGTGCTGGGGTTCGTCAGCCTGCTAATGGACCTGAGCAGCGAGATGTATCACGCTCTGTTGCCGGTCTTTATCACTGGCGCGCTGGGCCTGCCGGTGGTCGCGCTCGGCGCGATCGACGGGGTGGCGGAAGCGACCGCGTCGTTCGGCAAACTGGTGTCCGGCCGCCTGTCCGACCGCAGCCGGAGGCGCAAGCCGTGGGTGCTGCTGGGCTACGGCCTGTCGGCGCTGACCAAGCCCTTGTTCCCGCTGGCCAACGGGTTGCCGCTGTTGATGGGGGCGCGGTTCGCCGACCGCATCGGCAAGGGCATTCGCGGCGCACCGCGCGACGCGATGATCGCTGACGAAACCCCGCCCGAATTGCGTGGCCGTGCCTTTGGCCTTCGCCAGGCGCTGGACACGGTCGGTGCGCTGATCGCCCCGCTGGCGGCGATCGGCCTGATGTTCCTGCTGGCCAACGACATCCGCACCGTCTTCTGGATCGCTGCTATCCCGGCGGTGCTGTCCGCCTTGCTGATCCTCGTCGCCATCCGTGAACCGCCGGTGCACCGCGCCGTGGACAAGAAAGCGCCCTTCTTCCGCGGCTTTCGTGAACTGTCGACCGACACCAAACGGCTGCTGGGCATCGGCTTCCTGTTCATGCTGGCGCGCTTTTCCGAGGGCTTCCTGGTCCTCCGCGGACTCGACCTTGGCCTGTCGCCGGCGTTGTCGCCGCTGGCGCTGGTCGGCTTCAACATCGGCTTTCTTGCCCTCGCTTACCCGGCCGGCGCGATCAGCGACCGCATCGACCCGAAGACGGTGCTGGCCGCGGGGATCGCGGTGCTGATCGCCGGCAACCTCGTGCTTGCGGCCGATTTCGGCCTTGCGGGGCTGGTCGTCGGCGTCCTGCTGTGGGGGGCGCACATGGCCCTGACGCAGGGGATATTCGCGCGGATGATCGCCGACAGCGCGCCCGAGCAATTGCGCGCCACCAGCTTTGGCGCCTTCTATTTCGTGACCGGTATCGCCACCCTGCTGTCGAGCGTCGGCGCCGGACTGATCTGGGACCGTGACGGCGCCAGCGCGACCTTTATCGCCAGCGCCGGGGTCGCGGCGCTGGCGTTGACGATGTTGACGCTGTTGCCCGGGCGCCGCGTTAGCGCGTGAACTTCTCGCCCTTCTCGGCCTTGTCGAGCAGGAGCTGCGAGAAGCTGGCATCGTCGCCCATGCGCTCCTCGTTGCGCTTCAGGCCGGCAACGATCGTATCGAGCTTCTCGTAATTGTCGGCCCAGAACATCGGCCCGCCCTTATAGACCGGCCAGCCGTAGCCATAGACCCACACCACGTCGATGTCGGACGCGCGCTGGGCCATGCCTTCCTCGAGGATCTTCGCGCCCTCGTTGACCATCGTGTAGATGGTGCGCTCGATGATTTCCTGGTCGGTGATCTCGCGCCGCTCGACGCCCTGCTGGGCCGCGAAATCCTCGATGATCTGCTGCACCTTGGGGCTCGGGCTGGGCTGCCGCCTCTCGTCATAATCGTAGAAACCGGCGCCCTTCTTCTGACCCCAGCGGTCGATCGCGCACAGTGCGTCGCGAACGTTTTCGATGCGGTTCGGATCGCGGTGCCAGCCGATGTCGACGCCCGCCAAGTCGGCCATCTGGAACGGTCCCATCGGCATGCCGAATTCGACGTGCACGCGGTCGACCTGTTCCGGCGACGCGCCTTCGAGCAGCAGCTTGGTTGCCTCGACCTGCCGCGGCATCAGCATGCGATTGCCGATGAACCCGTGGCACACGCCCGCGACCACCGCGACCTTGCGAATGCGCTTGGCCAATTGCATCGCGGTCAGCAGGACGTCCGGCGCGGTCTTGTCGCCGCGCACCACTTCCAGCAGCTTCATGATGTTGGCCGGCGAAAAGAAGTGGAGTCCGACCACGTCCTGCGGGCGGGAGGTCGAGGCAGCAATCTCATTCACGTTCAGGTACGACGTGTTGGAGGCCAGGATCGCGCCCTGCTTGGCGATCTTGTCGAGCCGGCCGAACACCTCCTTCTTGACGTCCATATTTTCATAGACCGCCTCGATGATGAGGTCGCATTCGGCCAGCGCGTCGAAATCGAGCGTCGGGTTCAGGTTGCCCATCGCCTGCTGCACCTGCTCGCCGGTGAAGCGGCCCTTGGCGGCGCTGGCCTCGTAATTCTTGCGCACCACGCCGGTGCCGCGATCGAGCGCGTCCTGGCTCATTTCGACGATGGTCACCGGAATGCCGGCGCTGAGGAAGTTCATCGAAATGCCGCCACCCATGGTGCCGGCGCCGATCACGCCGACCCGCCGGATGTCGCGCGGGCGGGTGTCGTCGGGGATGTCGTCGATCTTGGCCGCCTTGCGTTCGGCGAAGAAGAAATATTGCTGGGCCTTGGCCTGCTTGCCGCTCATCAGCTCCATGAACAGGCGGCGCTCTTCGAGCACGCCTTCGCCGTACGGCTTTTGCGTAGCGACCTTGACCGCCTGGATGTTCGCTTCGGGCGCGTCGAAGCCGCGGAACTTGCGGGCATTGGCCTTGCGGAAATCGTCGAACACGGAGTCGGCTACACCTTCCACCCGGTCCTGTCGTTCCGACGATTTGGGCAGCGGGCGGATGTCGCGCACCTCCTCGGCATAAGCCACGGCGTGGGGCAGCAGGTCGCCTTCGATCAGCCGGTCGACAAGGCCGAAGTCGCTGGCCTGCTTGGCGCTGACCTGGTTGCCGGTGGCGCACATTTCCAGCGCCTTTTCGACGCCGGCGACGCGCGGCAACCGCTGCGTCCCGCCTGCCCCGGGTAGGATGCCAAGCTTCACTTCGGGCGTGCCCAGCTTCGCGGACGGCACGGCGACGCGGTAATGACAGCTGAGAGCGACCTCTAACCCGCCGCCAAGCGCGGTGCCGTGGATCGCAGCTACAACCGGCTTGGTGCAGGCTTCGATGCGGTCGACCACCTGCGGCAGCATCGGTGCCTCGAACGCCTTTGGCGTGCCGAATTCCGACACGTCGGCGCCGGCGAAAAAGGTCTGGCCGGCGCAGGCGATGACTACCGCCTTCACCGCCTCGTCCGCTTCCGCCGCCTCGATCGCCTCGACCAGGCCCTTGCGCACCGCATGGCCAAGCGCGTTCACCGGCGGATTGTTGGATTCGACGATCATCACATCGCCATGCTTGCGGGTCGAAATCGGGTCGGTCACGTCAGGTCTCCGGTTGGTCAGGCCGAGGTGCGGCCGTAATCCTGGAATGAAAATGGGTGCGAGGCGGACAGGCCGCCATCGACGGCAATCGTTTGCCCGTTGACATAGCTGGACGCTGGCGAAGCGAGGAACAAGGCGACGGCGGCGATTTCATCCGCTTCCCCGCCACGCCTCATCGGATTGAGCTGGCCGATGCGGCCGTCGCTGCCGGTTGCCCGGGCGCGCTCGTAGATCGGCGCCGTCATGCCGGTTTCGATCAGGCCCGGGCAGATGGCATTGATGCGCACCTGCGATCCCGCCAGCTGGGTGGCGGCGACCTTGACGAAATTTATGAGCCCCGCCTTGGACGCGGAATAGGCTGCCCCACCGGCACCTGCGCGAAGGCCAGCGACAGAGGCGGTGCAGACAATCGCTCCGCCGCCGCTGGCCTTCATGTGCGGCGCGGCATATTTGGTCAGCAGGAACGGGCCGATCAAATTGGTCTGCAGGATCGCCTGCCAGTCTTCGGCGCTTTGTTCGAACATCCCGGCCATGCCGCCGGAGACGCCGGCGTTGGCGAAGACGACGTCGATGCGGCCATGGTCGGCGACGGTCTGCTCGACCAGTGCCTGCACCTGGTCGTCCGACCCGGCGTTGAGCGGGACGATGCCCGCCCCTTCGCTACGATCGGCGGCGATGACGGTCGCGCCTTCGTCGCGGAACAGTCGTGCCGCCGCCCGGCCGATGCCCGACGCCGCACCGGTGACGATCGCCACCTTGCCGTCCAGAACGCCGGTCAATTGCGATCCCGCGGGCGGTGCTTGTCGAACTCGATCCGGGCGATGGCGCGGTTGTGGACCTCGTCCGGCCCGTCGGCGAGGCGCAGCGTGCGGATATGCGCCCAGCTCATTGCCAGCGGCGTGTCCTGGCCGACCCCGGCGCCGCCAAAGGCCTGCACCGCGTCGTCGATGACCTTCAGCGCCATTTGCGGCGCCTTGACCTTGATCATCGCGATTTCGGCGCGCGCGGCCTTGTTGCCGGAACGGTCCATCAGGTCGGCGGCCTTCAGGCACAGCAGCCGCGTCGCCTCGATCTCGATGCGTGCGTCGGCGACCCTCTGCTCCCAGATGCTATGTCCGGAAATACGCTTCCCGAACGCGACCCGGCTCTGCAGCCGCTTGCACATCAGCTCCAGCGCTTCCTCCGCCGCGCCGACGGTCCGCATGCAATGATGGATCCGGCCCGGGCCCAGCCGCCCCTGCGCGATTTCGAACCCTCGGCCTTCGCCGAGCAGCAAATTGCCCGCCGGCACCCGCACATTGTCGAGTGCGATTTCCATATGACCGTGCGGCGCGTCGTCGAAACCATAGACGGTCAGCGCCCGCTCCACGGTCAGCCCGGCCGCGTCCATCGGAATGAGGATCATCGATTGCTGCTGGTGGGTCGAGGCGGACGGATCGGTCTTGCCCATCAGGATCGCGACCTTGCAGCGCGGGTCCCCGGCGCCGGACGACCACCATTTGCGCCCGTTGATGACGTAATCGTCACCGTCGCGGACGATCGAACATTCGATGTTGGTCGCGTCGGACGAAGCGACCGCCGGTTCGGTCATCAGGAAGGCCGAACGGATGTCGCCGCGCATCAGCGGCGCGAGCCACGAATCCTTCTGCGCGCGCGAACCGTAGCGGTGCAGCACTTCCATGTTGCCGGTGTCGGGCGCGGAGCAATTGAATATCTCGCTGGCCCAGGGGATGCGCCCCATCTCCTCCGCGCACAGCGCATATTCGAGGTTGGTCAGCTGCTCGCCTTCGAACGCAAAGCTGTCGTCGACCTGCGGCACGGCCGGCGCGGGCGGCATGAACAGGTTCCAAAGTCCCGCGTCGCGCGCTTTTGGCTTCAGCTCCTCGATCACCGCGATCGGTTGCCAGCGGTCGCCCGCTTCATGCTGCTGCTTGTAGTCGGCGATGCGCGGGCGGACATGTTCGTCCATGAACGCGCGGACGCGGTCGCGGAAATGGGCCTGGCGCTCGGTAAGATCGAAATCCACGGCCCCGCGCTGCCAGAAACCGCGCGCTCGCGCCAGTGTTCAGCTGTCGTCGGGCAGGGAACGGTCGACCAGCGCCACCGCGGTCACGTCGGCGGTGACGTTGAACACGGTCTTGAACATGTCGGGAATGGTTTCGACCACTAGGAATATAGCAATGATTTCGAGCGGGATGCCGAACAGGGCCAGCACCGGTGCGCGCAGGGCGACGAAGGTGGCGGTCGACGGAATGCCGACCGATCCGACCTCCAGCAACGCACCGACCAGCCCCGCCAGAAGCATCGCGGGTATGGCGAACGGCACGCCATAGACTGCGGCGGCATAGGTCGTGACCATGACGTGCGTTACCGGTGATGTGACCCGCATCAGCGTCACCGCCAGCGGCGCTGAGATGGCGCTGGTGGTTTCGCGCAGGCCCAGCGCCTGGCAGCTTTTGAGGATGAGCGGCAGCGAGGCGAGCGAACTTTGCGTGCCGAACGCCACCGCCTGGGTCGGCAGCATCGCCCGGAATAAGCGGCCGGCAGGAAGCCGGGCGACGAGGATGGCAACAAGGTAAAGGATCAGGCCGAAGGCGATCAGCGCGACCACCACCAGCCCGATATAATGGGCCAGTCCGACCAGCAGATCGGTGCCATGCTGGTGCGCGGTCGCAATGACGAGGAAGAAAATACCGATCGGCGCGATCGCCAGTACCCAGCCGATGATAACGAACATCGCATCGGCAAGCCCGTTGAGGCCGTTGATGAGGGCGTCGCGGTGCGCCTTCTTGTCGATGCGCACGAGAGCGGCCCCGAACAGCAAGGCAAAAATCAGCACAGGCAACAGCGATGGGCCGGCCATTGCCGCGACGATGTTCTTCGGCACCATGCCCAGGATCATGTCGGCGACCGGCAACGGGGTTGCGTCGACTTCGCCGCCCATCGCTCGCAGCGCCTGCGCCACGCCGGCGGGCACGGGCGCAATCCCGTACAGCACCGTCGCAAGCGCCGCGCCGCTGAGAATGGCAAGGCCGTAGAGGGCGGCGACCGCGATCACCGTGCGTTGGGCGACGAGGCCGCCGGCGCCGATCCCGCGGCTGCGGCTGAAAGTCGTGGCGATCAGCGCGAACACCAGCGGCAGGATTGTCACCTGCAGCGCGGACAGCCAGACATTGCCGATAATCGAGGCGACCTGGGCGACGCCGTCACCCCAGGCCGTGGTTCCTGCCGTGGGCAGCGCCAGTCCGACGACGGCGCCGAGTGCGAGCCCGGCCAGGATTTTCAACGCCAGCGGCGTCGTCTTCACTCTGGCCAGCATGCGACCTCCATCAGTCGTCTTCGCGATGATCGAGCAAGACGTTGACCCGTGCGCTGGCGATGGGCTGCTCGCGCTTTTCCTGCCAGGCGAAGGCCTCGACATTGGCCATGCGCGCGCCAAGCCGCTCGACCGTCGCGGCGGCAAAGGTTTCGCGCTGGGTGCCCGGCCGCATATAGTCCACGGTCACGGTCACCGGCTTCATTTCCACCGGCCGGTCGCCCAGCGCCTGTTCAAGCGCGGCAAAGGCCGCGAATTCCAGCAGCCCGGCGATCGCACCGCCATGCAAATAGCCCGGGCGGCCGACGACATCGTCGTGGAACGGGAGCACCGCCACCGGTTGGCCGTCGCGCTCCTCGAATCGCAGGCGCAGCAGCTCGGCATAAGGGGGAAGCGGGCGCATCGTCCGCTTCTAGGCGCGGAAATCCCGGCCCGAAAGACTTGCCGCGCAGCCGCTGGAGCGTCATAGGCGCGGCCATGAAAACACGCGTCTTCATCACGCTCAAACCCGGCGTCCTCGACCCGCAGGGCAAGGCCATCCACCACGCGCTGGAAGGGCTCGGCTTTTCCGGGGTCAACGATGTCCGCGCCGGCAAGCTGATCGAGCTCGACGTCGACGACAGCACGACCGATTCGGATATCGAGGCGATGTGCAAGAAGCTACTCGCCAATACCGTTATCGAAAACTTCCGGATCGAACGGGGATCCTAGCCATGAAGACCGCCGTCATCGTCTTTCCCGGTTCCAACTGCGACCGCGACCTGGCGGTGGCGCTGGAACAGGTCACGGGCCAGGCCCCGGCGATGGTCTGGCACCGCGAAACCGAACTGCCTGACGGCATCGGGTTCATCGGCCTGCCGGGCGGCTTTTCCTACGGCGACTATCTGCGCTCCGGCGCGATGGCGGCCCGCTCGCCGATCGTCAAAGCGGTGGTCGACGCGGCCAACCGCGGCGTTCCGGTGCTGGGCGTGTGCAACGGTTTCCAGGTGCTGACCGAAGCCGGCCTGCTGCCCGGCGCGCTGATGCGCAATGGCGGGCTGAACTTCGTATCGCGGCCAGTCGCGCTGACGGTCGAGAACAGCCAGACGCTGTTCACCAGTGGCTATGCAAAGGGCGAGACGATCCGCGTGCCGGTCGCGCATCACGATGGTAATTTCCAGGCCGACGCCGACACGCTCGACCGCCTTGAAGGCGAAGGCCGGGTTGCCTTCCGCTATGCCGAAGAGGTCAACGGGTCGTCGCGCAACATCGCCGGCATCCTCAACGATGCGGGCAACGTGCTGGGCATGATGCCGCACCCGGAACGGGCGATCGAACCGGCGCATGGCGGCACCGACGGCAGACGGTTGTTCGAAGGCCTGCTGGAAGCCGTCGCCTAACGCCCGCGGCGGACTGGCAGTTCGCGACAACCGACGGAACTGGGCGGAAGCACGCACCAATAAGCGCGGTCGGGCTTCTTGTCGTCGACCACGACGGTGCGCCGATCCATCGTCATCGGATCCTGGTAGATGACGACGGTCGTCGCCGATGCCGGGACGGTAGCGACCCCGAACGATCCGATCAGCAATGCGAGTAGCAGTCGCTTCAGCATGCAATCCCCCTGATCGCCGCAAACTTCGCCCCGAACGTTGAACGGTGAGTGAACGCCGCTTTGAGTGGCCCGCACATTTGGCTTACATCGCTCGGCAGGCGCCCGTAGCTCAGTTGGACAGAGCACGAGCCTTCTAAGCTTGGGGTCGCAGGTTCGAATCCTGCCGGGCGCGCCAGCCGTTCAGACTTTCCGCGTCGGCGCGGTGCCGAAGGCGCGGCGATGGGCGTGGCTGAAGCTGGCCCCGTCGGCAAAGCCATAGCGCAAGGCCGCCTGCGTACAGGTCATCTCCGCCCGTTCCACCGCGGCCCGCGCCGCTTCCAGCCGGATACGCCGGTGATAGGTCGACGGCGGCAATCCGAAGCAGGCGCGAAAGCTGCGCAACAAGTGGAATTGCGACACGCCCGCCGCGGCCGCGACTTCGCCCAGCGCGACCGGCCGGTCGTCGACATCGTGCAGGTACGCGCGCGCCAGCGTCAGCTTGCGCAGCAGGTCGTAACGGGTGACCGGCCGGCTTGCCGCGAGGGCGGAGAGATGGCCGAGCGCCTCTTCCATCAGCGTTTCGAAATGCCGGGCGGTACCGGCGGCGAGGTGTTCGGCGACCCGGGCGCGTGGGCTTGGTCCGGTGGCCATTTGCCGGTGCGACCGGGCAAGCATCTGTCCCAGCGTCGAACAGCTTGCGGCGAACAGTAACGGCGCCTCCATCGGCGCGCTCTGCGTATCGAGGCACTTGAGCCCCAGGCACATGCCGCTGGCGGCACCGGACTGGTGCGCAATTTCCACTTCGCCAGCCATGCCCGGCGGGACGGCGAGAAACTGGCCGGCGGCGACCGGAAAGGTCTTCCCGCCATAGCGGTACAGTTCCTTGCCGGCCGCGACGTATTTCAACATGAAATGGCCCCGTGCGCCGGTTTCCGCGGCGCCGCGAGAAAGGTTGGACATCACAATCACGTTGGGCGGCCGGGTCTGTCCCATTCCGCCGCCGGTCAACGTTCCGACGAGATCGATCAGCTGGACGGTCATCGGCCGTCGTGCCCCCTGAAAAGCAAGAAACGACAACGCCTTCGCGCTGCCGGCTGGTTAGCACCCACGACCTAGGGCGGCGGCGGGCGCGGCACACAGCTCCATTCTGCAAAGGGGGGTGCGCGTTCTGCTGGCGATGCCCGGAACACAGGTCATTGGGGATCATGATGCGTAAGATTTCGATAGTATGCGGGGCGGTTGCCGCCGCGATGGCAGCAACGCCGGCGGCGGCGGCGCCGTTTACCGGGCCGCGCGTGGAAGTCAGGGCAGGCTGGGAGCAGCTGTCCATGGACGTGGATTACGAGGACGAGGACGAGAATGAGTTCGCAGGCAGCGACGATGCCAGCAGCGCCACCTTCGGTGCCGAAGCGGGCTATGATTTCGACATCGGGTCGGGCGCGATCGCGGGCGCCTATGCCGGCGTCGAATTCGGCAGCGCCAAGCCCAGATCGACTTTGTTCGGCAATGACGAGTTCAGTGCCCGGCTGGGCCGCAACGCCACCTTCGGCGTGCGCTTCGGCGGGCAGGTGTCGCCCGGCGCAATGCTGTACGTCAAAGGCGGGTACAGCAACGGCCGGGTGAAAGCGGCCTATGACGGCGGAACGGCGACGCCGATCAACCTGTCCGACAGCTTCAACCGCGAAGGCTATCACGTCGGCGCCGGCGGCGAAGTGGCGCTCGGCACACGCGTTTACGCGCGCGCCGAATATGTCCGCACGTCGTACGAAGAGTATCTCTATCCCGACTTCGAAACCACCGGCAGCCTGAAGAACCGCCGCAACCAGCTGCTGCTCGGCGTCGGTGCCCGTTTCTAGGCTTTAGGCAGGGGAACCCATGGGGAGGCCGGTACCATGCGTGCCGGCCTCTTCCGCATCCCGTCCGACCCCTCGCAAATTCCTGCTGGCCTTTGCCCGCGACGCAGCGCAGATTGGCGCGCGTTCGGGGGAACCATGCATGACTGACCAATTGCCCAGCAAGCGCGATCCGCTGTTCGCCGACTTCGCCTTCCTGGGCAACATGGGCTTCTTCCTGTTTCCGGCCGGCATCGTCGTCCTGATGATCGTCCCGGTGGTGCTGGTCTGGCAGCTGCTGGAATGGATGGAAAAGGGCCGCTGGCCGGCCATGTCGACCGCGGACGGCCTGCACTACGTCGGGCTGGCAGAGCCGCATTTCCAGAACCGCACGATCGAGGACCTTAGCGCGACCGTGCTGGCCGCGCCGCTGACCCTTGTCGTTCTAATCTTCGTCGGCGGGTTCCTGTATCTCTACGCGCTGTTCAGCAAATGGCTGGAACGACACTGCGAGCCGGACAAGGCAAACCGCGCGCGGCGCTTCCGCTAACCGACCAGTTTGCCCGGGTTCATGATGCCGCGCGGGTCCAGCGCGGCCTTGATCGCGCACAGGGCGGCAAGGTCGCCGGGCGGGGCCAGCCGCGCCAGCTCCGCCCGCTTCATCTGGCCGATGCCATGTTCGGCCGAAATCGACCCGCCGGCCTGCGTCACCAGATCGTCGACGAAGCGTTCGATCCCGGGGCCCTCGCGCGCCGTCCAGCCCTCGCGGGCCTGGCGTCCGGCGCGCACGTGAAAATGGAGGTTGCCATCGCCAAGATGGCCGAAGGCGCTGGCGACCGTTCCGGGGAAAGCGGCTTCGACGGCGGCCTTCGCCTCGATCAGGAAGCGGGGCATGTCGGCGACCGGCACGGAGATATCATGCGCGGTGGACGGGCCTTCGGCCCGCTCCGCCTCCGACAGCGAATCGCGAATGCGCCAAAGCGCAGCGGCCTGCGCTTCGGACGCCGCCACCGTCGCGTCCTCGACCAGGCCTGCCTCGATGGCGTCGCCCAGCAGGTCCTGCACCATCGGCACCGGATCGAAATCGGCGGTCGCCGACGTCGCCTCTATCAGCACGTGCCACGCATGGCGGCCGTTCAGCGGGCTGCGAATGCCCGGAATATGGTCGACTGCCAGCGCCAAGCCGTCGCCGGAAATCAGTTCGAAGCCTTCGACACGGTCGGTCCGTTCTTCCATGTGGCGGAGCAGCTTCAAGGCCGCGCCGGGATCGGCAACGCCGGCCCAGGCAACCGCGCGCCGCTGAACCGCCGGGACCAGCCGCAAGGCGGCGGCGGTGACGATGCCGAGCGTGCCTTCGGCCCCGATCAGCAACTGGTCGATGCTGTATCCGCGATTGTCCTTTTTCAGCCCCGACAGGCCGTTGTGTACGGCGCCGTCGGGCAACACCACCTCCAGTCCCGCCACCAGCGCGCGCATGGTTCCGAAGCGCAGCACCTGCGTCCCGCCGGCGTTGGTCGAAACGAGGCCGCCGATGGTGCAACTGCCGCGCGCGCCGAGCGTCAGCGGGAAGCGGCGGCCGACGGCCGCGGCCCGGTCGTGCAGGTCGGCCAGGATCACGCCCGCTTCCGCCACGGCAAGATTGGCGTCGGCGTCGATGGCGCGGAGGCGGTTCATCCGTCGCAGCGAGAAGAGTAGCGCCGACCCGTCGGCCGGCGGCGTCGCGCCCCCGACCATCGACGTATTGCCCCCTTGCGGCACCAGCGGCACGCCGAGGCGACCTGCCAGATGTACCATGGCCGCGACTTCCTCGGTCGAAGCCGGCGACAGGATCGCCCGGGCCTCGCCGCGGAAGCGCCCGCGCCAGTCCGTCAGCCAGGGTTCAAGGGCCGCTCGGTCGGTCAGCGCCGCCTTGGGCCCGAACCTTTCCTGCACGTCCCTGATCAGTCGGTCGGCGGCGTCAGTCACGCGGCCTACTTGGCATCGCCGGCGCCGCGCGGCAAACGCGACGCATGACCGGACGCCCAAGCATCACCATCGTCGTCGCCCGCGCCCATAACGGAACTATCGGCAGGGACGGCGGTTTGCCCTGGCACATTCCCGCCGACCTGAAGCGCTTCAAGGCGCTGACCATGGGATCGGCGATGATCATGGGACGCAAGACATTCGAAAGCCTGCCCGGCCTGCTGCCGGGGCGCCGGCACATCGTGATCACGCGGGACACGGGCTGGCAAGCGGCTGGTGCCGAGACCGCGCATTCGCGCGACGAGGCTCTTGCGCTGGCGGGCAACGACCCGGTTTCGGTCATCGGCGGCGCCGCGATTTTCGCGATGTTCCTGCCGATCGCCGACCGGGTCGAACTGACCGACGTTCTGGCGGACATCGCCGGAGATACAAAAATGCCAGACCCACGCGACGGCGCGGCCTGGCATGAGACGGAAGTCGCGGTCCATGCGGCCGCAGACGGGCGGCCCGGCTTCCGGTTCGTGACCCTGGAAAGGATCTAGCGGCCCCGCGCCGCACGGCGCGGGGTAACGCCGCTTAGCCGCCGAACTTGGGCGGATCGGTCCGGCGCTGACGGGCGCGGTCGAGCGCGTCCTGCGCATTCTCGGACCCTTCGGTCCATTCGCGCTTGGTCTTGCAGATGCGCTTGCGCACGTGCGAGCCGACGAAGCTCTCGGACTTGCAAACGACCTTGTCGCCATCGTCCACAGCCTTCTGGGGCTCGGACTGGGCCGCTACGGCAGCCGTGGCGAGCAGCGGCAGCGCTGCAATGGTCAGGATTACGTTACGCATCGATGGCCCTCCAAGTCTAAGCCGTTGAATGTAGCGGATTATGCCGATTTGTCAAAAGGCCCTGAACCGCCATCAAGCGTCTGAAGAATCATCCAATATTGCGTCGATTGCCGCAGCCACGTCGTCCACCTTGGCCATGCCGTCGACTCGGCGGACGAGCCCAACGTCGCGATAGTAGGGCAGGATCGGCGCGGTCTTGGCGCGATATTCGGCAAGGCGCGTGCGCACGGTCTGCTCATTGTCGTCGGGCCGGCGCTTGAACTCGGTGCCGCCGCAGACATCGCACGTGCCCTCGACCTTCGGCAGCTTGTACTGGTCGTGGTAGGGTGCGCCGCAACTGGCGCAGCTGAAGCGGCCGGTGATCCGTTCGACCAGCGCGTCCTCGTCGACGCCAAGCTCGATCACATCGTCGAGCTTGCGGCCGCGGTCGGCGAGCAGCTGGTCGAGCGCCTCGGCCTGGGCGCGAGTTCGCGGGTAGCCGTCAAAGATCGCGCCCTTGTCGCCGATCGCATCGAGCCGTTCGCCGATCAGCGCGCTGACGATATCGTCGCTGACCAGGCCGCCGGCTTCCATCACCGCCTTGGCCTTAAGCCCGGTCGGCGTGCCTTCCGCCACGGCCCGGCGAAGCATGTCACCGGTCGACAGCTGAACCATTCCGCGATTGGCTTCGAGCCGGGCGGCCTGTGTGCCTTTGCCTGCCCCCGGGGGGCCGAGCAGGATGATGTTCATGCCGCTCCCCTCGACAGCTTCAGCGGCGGCGGCCGCTCTTGAGTTTCGCCTTCTTGATCAGGTTACCATATTCGTGGGCGATCAGGTGACTCTGGATCTGGCTGACCGTGTCCATCGTCACGTTGACGACGATGAGCAGGCTGGTGCCGCCAAGATAGAACGGGATGCCTGCCTGCGCGAACAGGAATTCCGGGATCAGGCAGATCAGCGTCAGATACGCCGCGCCGATCGTCGTGATCCGGGTGAGCAAATAGTCGAAGTAATTTTCGGTTGCCTTGCCCGGCCGGATGCCCGGGATGAAGCCGCCGTGCCGCTTCAAATTCTCCGACGTTTCCTCGCTGTTGAACTGCACCGAGGTGTAGAAGAAGCAGAAGAAGACGATGCCCGCGCCGTAGAGCAGCATATACAGCGGACTGCCATGCTGCAGGTAGGTGCTGACAGTGATCAGCCAGTCGCTGGTGTCGCTACCGGCCTCCGCGCCTGACCCCGCCCACTGGATGACGGTCAGCGGCATCAGCAGCAGCGAGGAGGCGAAGATCGGCGGGATCACACCGGCGGTGTTGATCTTGATCGGCAGGTGCGAGCGTTCCTGCTGCATCATGCCGCGCGCGGTCTGGCGCTTGGGATACTGGATCAGCACGCGGCGCTGGGCCCGCTCCATGAAGCAGATGAAGGCAATCAGGCCGACCGCCAAGGCGACGATGCCGAACACCAGCAGCGGGTCCATCGTCCCCGTGCGGCCGCCTTCGAACAATTGCGCGATGCCGCGCGGCAATGCGGCGACGATACCGGCCATGATGATCAGCGACACGCCGTTGCCGATCCCGCGGCTGGTAATCTGTTCGCCCAGCCACATCAGGAACAAGGTTCCGCCGACGAGGCTGATCGTGCCCGCCATTTCGAACACCAGCCCCGGCTCGACGACCGCACCGATGCCCTGGCGGACTGCCTGCGTCTCGAGCCCGCGAACGACCATATAACCCTGCACGAGGGTGAGGACGACGGTCAGGTAACGCGTATACTGGTTGAGCTTCTTGCGGCCGGTCTCGCCCTCTTTCTTGAGGGCTTTCCACGGCTCGTACATGCTGCCCATCAGCTGGATGACGATGGACGCCGTGATGTACGGCATCACGCCCAGCGCGATCAGGCTCATGCGCTCAAGCGCGCCGCCCGAGAAGGTGTTGAAGATGTCGAGAACGCCGCCGCTCTGCGTGTCGAACAGCGCCTGCATGGCGACCGGATCGACGCCCGGGATCGGGACGAACGACAAGAAGCGGAACAGGATCAACGCACCGAGCGTGAACCACAGGCGCTTCTTGAGCTCCGTCGCCTTTGAAAAGTTGGCGAGGCTGAGGCTGGAAGCAAGTTGCTCGGCTGACGATGCCATGTACGTGAAAATCCCCTAGGCGCTTGGGCCCATATAGGCCGCCTTTTCGTCATTGCGAGGGACGGCGGCCGGTCGGGCCGCCGGCGCCCCCGCCGGGACGATGTCAGGCCTTCGCGGCGGCTTTCTTCTTGCTGCCCTTCTTGGCAGCGGCCAGCTCGGCCGGATTCTTCGGCTCGATGATCTCGATCTTGCCGCCGGCCTTTTCGACCGCTTCGCGCGCGCCCTTCGACGCACCGGCAACCTTGAGGTCGAGCTTGGCCTTCAACTCGCCCTTGCCGAGCAGGCGGACGCCGTCCTTGCCGCCACGGGCCAGGCCGGCGGCCTTGAGCGCGTCATGGTCGAGCGTGCCCTTGGCATCGAGCTTGTTGGCGTCGATCATCTTTTGGATCGCGCCGATGTTCACTTCGGCGAAGTCCTTGCCGAACGGATTGTTGAAGCCGCGCTTCGGCAACCGCATGTGGAGCGGCATCTGGCCGCCTTCGAAACCGAACACGGACACGCCCGAACGGCTCTTCTGGCCCTTCTGGCCGCGGCCGGCGGTCTTGCCCTTGCCCGAGCCGATACCACGGCCGACGCGCATGCGGCCCTTGCGGGCGCCTTCATTGTCCTTGAGTTCGTTGAGCTTCATGATTGCACTCGCTTTCGCTTCTGTCGCGCTGCGCCACGAGGGCGCTGTTGAAAAGGGTTACGCCTCGACGGAAACGAGGTGCTGGACCTTGCGGACCTGGCCCATCACTTCCGGGGTGTTTTCGACTTCGACGGTGCGGCCCATCTTGTTGAGGCCGAGCCCGACGAGGGTCGCCCGCTGCGTCTTGTCGCGGCGGATCGGCGAACCGGTCTGGGTGATCTTGATCTTCGCCATCTCGCTTACTCCGTGATCGCTTCGGCCTGGGCCTCGGCTTCGGCAGCGCTGGCGCCACCGCGACCGAGCAGGTCGGCGACTTTCTTGCCGCGGCGCTGGGCGACCGAGCGCGGGCTGGTCTGTTCCTTGAGCGCCTCGAACGTCGCACGGATCATGTTGTACGGGTTGGACGTGCCGACCGACTTGGTGACCACGTCGGCAACGCCGAGGCTTTCGAAGATCGCGCGCATCGGGCCGCCGGCGATGATGCCGGTTCCCGGAGGCGCCGAACGCAGCGTCACGCGGCCGGCGCCGAAGTGGCCGAGACCGTCATGGTGCAGCGTGCGGCCGTCGCGCAGCGGAACGCGGATCATCGCCTTCTTCGCCGCGGCGGTTGCCTTGGAAATGGCTTCCGGCACTTCGCGCGCCTTGCCGTGACCGAAGCCGGCCCGGCCCTTGCCGTCGCCGACGATGACCAGAGCCGCGAAACCGAAACGCTTGCCGCCCTTAACGGTCTTGGACACGCGGTTGATGTGGACGAGCTTTTCGATCAGCTCCTCGCCGCCATCGTCGCCACCACGCCCGCCGCGCCGGTCGTCGCGACGGCCACGGCCGCCACCACGATCGTTGCCGCCACGGCCGCGTCCACCGCCGCCGCCGCCACGGCCGCCGCGCGGGCCACGGCCCTGCGGCTGCTGCGGCGCATCGGCCGAAGCGCCGGCGTCGCCGGCCGGAGGATTGCCTTCGGTGGCGACCACTACGTCTTCCTTGGCGGGCACTTCCGTCTGCGCCTGTTCGACGCCTTCGGGCTGGACCACCGGGGTTTCGTTTTCGTCAGCCATTTAAAACTCCAATCCGCCTTCGCGAGCGGCATCGGCCAGCGCCTTGACGCGGCCATGAAACAGGAAGCCGCCACGGTCGAAGACGACGGCGGAAACGCCGGCCTTCTTGGCGCGCTCGGCAATCGCCTTGCCGACGGCAGCAGCGCCCTCGCGGGTCGCGTTGCCCTTGTCCTTCAGGTCCTTGTCGAGGGTCGACGCGGCGGCCAGCGTCTTGCCGTCCTTGTCGTCGATGACCTGCGCATAGATGTGCTGCTGCGAACGGTGGACCGACAGGCGCGGCTTGCCCGAAGACACGCTGCGAAGGGCGGTGCGCACGCGACGGCGGCGGCGGTCGAACAGGGAGAGTTTCGCCATGGCTACTTCTTCTTGCCTTCTTTGCGGAAGATATACTCGCCGCGGTACTTGATGCCCTTGCCCTTGTACGGCTCGGGCTTGCGCCAGCGACGGATTTCGGCCGCGACCTGGCCGACCTTCTGCTTGTCAATGCCGGAGATCTCGACCGTGTTCGGGTCGGGCGTCTTGACCTCGACCCCCTCGGGAACCGGGAAGTTGACGTCGTGGCTGTAGCCGAGCTGCAGGCGCAGGTTCTTGCCCTGGGCCGCCGCGCGATAGCCGACGCCGCTGATTTCCAGCACCTTCGAAAAGCCCTCGGTCACGCCGGTGACGAGATTCTGCACGTTGGTGCGGGTCATGCCCCACGCGGCGCGGTTGCGCTGCGCGCTGGTCAGCGGGGTCACCTTGATCTCGTTTTCGGCGATCTCATACTTCACGAGATCGTCGAGCAGCTGCATCGCGAGGGTGCCCTTGGGCCCCTTCACGGTCAGCGTGCCGCTTTCCACCGACGCGGTAACGCCGCTGGGAAGCTCGATCGGTTTCTTGCCAATGCGGCTCATCAGAACACCTCCGCCAGCACTTCGCCGCCGACATTCTGCTCGCGCGCCTCGGCGTCGGACAGGACGCCGCGCGGGGTCGACACGATGACGACGCCCAGACCGTTGCGGATCCGCGGCAGGTCCTTCGACCCCGAATAGACCCGGCGGCCCGGCTTCGACACGCGCGCCAGGTGCTGGATGGCCGGCTGGCCTTCGAAATATTTCAGCTCGATGCGCAGGCCCTTGTGCCCGGCGAGCTCTTCCTCGGTGTACCCGCGAATATAGCCCTCGCGCTGCAACACATCGAGAACATGCGCCCGCAGCTTCGAAGCCGGAGTCAGCACCGAATCCTTGCGCGCCTGTTGCCCGTTGCGAATACGCGTGAGCAGATCGCTGAGAGGATCATTCATCGCCATAGTAGATCCTCCTTACCAGCTCGACTTGGTCACGCCGGGGATCAGGCCCTTGTTGGCCAGTTCCCGAAGCATGATCCGCGACAAGCGGAACTTGCGATAATAAGCGCGGCTGCGGCCGGTCAGCTCGCAGCGGTTGCGGACCCGGGTGGGGTTCGCATTGCGCGGGATTTCCGCCATTTTCAGACGCGCGATCAGCCGCTCGGTCTCGTCCTTGGACTCGTCGTTCGCGATCTCTTTGAGCTTCGCATACTTCGACGCATACTTCTGGACGAGCTTCTTGCGACGCTCGTTCTTGTTGATCGAACTCAGTTTCGCCATGACTTAAGTTCTTCTCCTCGCAGACCGCTTAAGCAGCCTGCTTTTCCTCTGCTTCCACGGGGAACGGGAAGTTGAACAGGCGCAGCAGTTCGCGCGCCTCTTCGTCCGTCTTCGCGGTGGTGGTTACGATGATGTCCATGCCCCGGACCTTGTCGATGTCGTCGTAGTTGATCTCGGGGAAGACGATTTGCTCCTTGAGGCCCATCGCGTAATTGCCGCGGCCGTCGAACGACTTGGGGTTGAGGCCCCGAAAGTCGCGGACACGCGGAAGTGCGATCGTGACCAGCCGGTCCAGGAACTCGTACATGCGCTCGCGGCGAAGGGTCACCTTGCACCCGATCGGCATGCCTTCACGCAGCTTGAACTGCGCGATCGACTTCTTGGCCTTGGCAATCACCGGCTTCTGACCGGCAATGGCTTCCATTTCGCTCGCGGCCTTCTCGACAAGCTTCTTGTCGTTCGTGCCTTCGCCAACGCCCATGTTGATGACGATCTTGTCGAGCTTGGGAACCTCGAGACGGTTCTTGTAGCCAAACTTCTCGGTCATCGCCTTGACGATGCGGGCGTCGTATTCGGACTTCAGACGCGGCGTGTAGGACTTGCCGTCCTTCTTCGCCCCGCCCGACTTGGCCGGCTTGTCCGCCTTCGCGGTCGCCTCGGCCAAAGCCTTGTCCTCGGTCTGGTCGACCGTGTTCTTGTCGTCAGCCATTGATCAGCTCTCCGGACTTGACCGCGATGCGGACCTTCTTGCCGTCACGCTCCTCGAAGCGGACGCGGGTCGCGCTGCCGTCCTTCGGGTCGGCGAGAGCGACGTTCGAAATGTGCAGCGGCGCTTCCTTGCGCTCGATCCCGCCCTGCGGGTTGACCTGAGTCGGCTTGCGGTGACGGGCGTGGACATTGACGCCCGACACGACCACCTTGTCGTCGCTGCGGATGACCCGGGTGACTTCACCGGACTTGCCCTTGTCCTTGCCGGACAGGATCACGACCGTGTCGCCCTTCTTGATCTTCTGCGCCATTACAGCACCTCCGGCGCGAGGCTGATGATCTTCATGTGCTTCTTGGCGCGGAGTTCGCGAACCACCGGGCCGAAGATGCGCGTGCCGATCGGCTCGTCGCTCTTGTTGACCAGCACCGCGGCGTTGCTGTCGAAGCGGATCACCGAACCGTCGGGACGGCGGATGTCCTTGGCGGTGCGGACGATCACCGCGCGGTGAACGTCACCCTTCTTCACGCGGCCGCGCGGCTGGGCTTCCTTGACGGACACCACGATGATGTCGCCGACCCCGGCAACCCGGCGCTTGGAGCCGCCCAGCACCTTGATGCACTGGACGCGCTTCGCCCCGCTGTTGTCCGCGACGTCCAGGTTGGACTGCATCTGGATCATTGTTCGACCCTTATCCTCTCAGGTTCGGCTCAGGCCTCGGCGTCGGCGGTATCGTCCGCCTTCGCCTTGCCCTTGGCCTTGGACTTGGAGTCCTTGGCCGGCTTCTTTTCCGCCTTGGCGTCCAACGCATCGTCGGTTGCTTCGGCTGCGTCCGCGCTCGTCACTTCGGCCGTTTCGTCGGCCTTGGCGTCGACCGTCTCGGTCTTCTTGTCCGCCTTCGCATCGGCCTTCTTGTCGGCCTTAGCGTCGGTCGTCTGGACGTCGGCCTTCAGTTCCGGCGAGGCGACGTCGGGATCGGCGATCTCGACCGCGACCGCCTTGGCTGCACCGATGCGCTCGATCACCGTCCAGGTCTTCGACTTGGAGATCGGCTTGCACTCTTCGATCCGGACCTGCTCGCCAGTGCGATAGGTATTGTCGGAATCGTGAGCGGCATATTTCTTCGAACGGCGGATGATCTTGCCGTACAGCGGGTGCTTAACCCGCCGGTCGACGCGGACGGTGACGGTCTTGTCACCCTTGTCCGAAACCACCGTTCCAATCAGGACGCGCTTTGGCATCTAAATAGTCTCCCTTACGCCTTCGCGGCCTGTTCGCGCGCGCGCTGGTTCTGAAGCGTCCTGATCCGCGCGATGTCCTTGCGGACGCGGGTCACGCGGGCGGGCTTCTCAAGCTGGTTGGTCGCGGCCTGGAAGCGCAGGTTGAACTGCTCGCGCTTCAGTTCGATCAGCTGTTCCTTCAACTGGTCGTCGCTCTTGACCTTGAGATCGTCGATCGCGGCCATCTTAACGGTCCTCCTCGATCAGGGTCTCGCCCAGGCGGGCGACGACCTTCGTCTTGATCGGCAGCTTTTCGGCTGCACGCTCGAACGCCGTCTTGGCGAGCGGGCCGGGAATGCCGTCCAGCTCAAACAGGATGCGGCCCGGCTTGACGCGGGCAACCCAGAACTCCGGCGAGCCCTTGCCCGAGCCCATGCGGACTTCGGCCGGCTTGGAGCTGACCGGAAGGTCCGGGAAAATGCGGATCCACAAACGGCCCTGGCGCTTGATGTGGCGCTGGATCGCGCGGCGGGCCGCTTCGATCTGACGGGCGGTAATCCGCTCCGGCTCCATCGCCTTAAGGCCGAAGGCGCCGAAGTTGAGCTCGGTCCCGCCCTTGGCGTTGCCATGGATGCGGCCCTTGAAGGCCTTGCGGAATTTGGTGCGCTTTGGTTGCAGCATCTCTTTGTTCCTAAAGCCTTAGCGGCCGCGGTCTTCGCGGGCCGGGCGGACTCCGGAGGTCTGAGCCTCCATCATCAGCCGGTCCTGGGCGGTCGGGTCGTGCCCGAGGATTTCGCCCTTGAAGATCCAGACCTTCACGCCGCAGACGCCGTACGCGGTGTGCGCTTCGGCTTCGGCGTAATCGACATTGCCGCGAAGGGTGTGCAGCGGCACGCGGCCTTCACGATACCATTCGGTGCGGGCGATCTCCGCGCCGCCAAGACGGCCGGCGCAGGTGATGCGGATGCCTTCGGCGCCAAGCCGAAGGGCCGACTGGACGGCGCGCTTCATCGCCCGGCGGAACGCGATACGGCGTTCCAGCTGGTCGGCGACGCCCTGGGCGACGAGCTTGGCATCGACTTCCGGCTTGCGAATCTCGACGATGTTGAGACTGACGTCGCTGTCCGTCATCGACGACAGCTTCTTGCGCAGCTTCTCGATGTCGGCACCCTTCTTGCCGATGATCACGCCCGGACGCGCCGCATAGATGGAAATGCGGCAGATCTTGGCCGGACGCTCGATCACCACCTTCGAAATCGCGGCCTGCGGCAGCAGGTCGAGAATGTACCGGCGGATCTTGAGATCCTCGAGCAGCAGGCGGCCGTAATCCTGGCCTTCCGCGAACCAGCGGCTGTCCCAGGTACGGTTGATCTGCAGGCGGAGCCCGACGGGGGAGGTTTTCTGACCCATTATGCTTCTTCCTGCTCGCGAACGACGACGCGAAGTCGGCTGAACGGCTTGACGATGCGCGTCGAGCGGCCGCGGGCGCGGGTCGCGAAGCGCTTCATCGTCAGCGACTTGCCGACACTGGCTTCGGAAACGATCAGCGCGTCGACATCGAGGTTGTGGTTGTTCTCGGCGTTCGCGACCGCGCTCGCCAGAACCTTGCGCACGTCCTCGGCCATGCCCTTCGGGCTGAACTTGAGGATGTTGAGCGCTTCCTCGACCTTGCGGCCACGGATCATCTGGGCGACGAGGTTGAGCTTGCGCGCGGAGCCACGGATCTGGCCTCCGATCGCGAGCGCTTCCTTCTCGCCGACCTTACGGGGTGCAGCTTCCTTGCCCATTAGCGCTTGCCCTTCTTGTCCGAGGCGTGGCCCGGGAAGAAACGGGTCGGGGCGAATTCGCCGAGCTTCATTCCGACCATGTCTTCATTGACCGACACCGGCACGAACTTGCGGCCGTTGTAGACATTGAAGGTGAGGCCGACGAACTGCGGCAGGATCGTCGAACGGCGCGACCAGGTCTTGATCGGCGCGCGGCCGCCCTTTGCCTGCGCATCTTCCGCTTTCTTCATCAGCGAAAGTTCGACGAACGGGCCTTTCCAGACGGAACGGGCCATTGCTTAACCCTTCTTCTTCGCGTGGCGGCTACGGATGATGAACTTGTCCGTTGCCTTGTTGTTACGAGTGCGGGCGCCCTTGGTCGGCTTACCCCACGGAGTGACCGGGTGACGGCCACCCGAAGTGCGGCCTTCACCACCGCCGTGCGGGTGATCGACCGGGTTCTTGGCGACGCCGCGGGTCAGCGGGCGCTTGCCCATCCAGCGGGTCCGGCCGGCCTTGGCCAGCGTCTGGTTGCCGTTGTCCGGGTTGGAAACGGCGCCGACGGTGGCCATGCAGTCGGAGCGGATGTACCGCGTCTCTCCTGAATTGAGCCTGACGATGACCATGCCCTTATCGCGGCCGACGACCTGCACATATGTGCCGGCGGCGCGGGCGATTTGGCCGCCCTTGCCGGGCTTCAGCTCGACGTTGTGGACAATGGTGCCGACCGGCATCTGGCCGATTTCCATCGCATTGCCCGGCTTCACGTCGACCTTCTTGCCGGCGACGACCTTGTCGCCCGGAGCCAGACGCTGCGGAGCGAGAATGTAGGCCTGCTCGCCGCCGTCATAGGTGACGAGCGCGATGAACGCCGACCGGTTGGGATCGTATTCGATCCGCTCGACGGTCGCGGTGACATCCCAGGTGCGGCGCTTGAAGTCGACGATGCGATACTTCTGCTTGTGACCGCCGCCGATGCCGCGCGAGGTGACGTGGCCCTTGTTGTTGCGGCCGCCCGTCTTGACCTTGCCTTCGGTCAGCTTCTTGACCGGCTTGCCCTTCCACAGCTGGGCGCGGTCGACGAGGATCAGTCCGCGGCGCGCCGGGCTCGTCGGCTTATATTGCTTGAGTGCCATTACGCCTTCACCCCTTCGGTGATGTCGATCGACTGGCCCTCGGCCAGCGTGACAATCGCCTTCTTCTGGTCGGAGCGCTGATAGGAGCGTCCGCCCCAGCGCTTGCTCTTGCCCTTGGTCACGATCGTGTTGACGCCCGTGACGGTCACGCCGAACAGGTTCTCGACCGCCCGCTTGATCTCCGGCTTGGTGGCGTCGCCCGCGACCTTGAAGACGACCGCATTATGCTCGGACAGCATGGTCGATTTTTCGGTGATGTGCGGGGCCAGCACGACGTCATAGTCGCGCACGGTCGCCTCGGCCTTCTGCTGCTGCTTCTTAGCCATTGAACCGGGCCTCCAGCTTTTCCACCGCGGCGCGGGTCAGGACCAGCGTCTCGTGGCGCATGATGTCGTACACATTGGCTCCCATCGCCGGCAGCAGGTTGACGCTTTCGAGGTTCGACGAAGCGCGGGCGAAACCGACGTTCAGCGCGTCGCCATCGATAACCAGCGCGGTCTTGCCGAGCTTAAGGCCGCCGAGCTTGCTCTGCAGCTCCTTGGTCTTGCCGTCCTTCACGTCGAGATTGTCGAGGACGATGAGGCTGCCCTCCTTCGCCTTCGACGACAGCGCCATCTTGAGGCCGAGCGCGCGGATCTTCTTGTTGAGGCTCGACGCGAAGACTCGGGCACGCGGACCGTGCGCCTTGCCGCCGCCGACGAAGATCGGGGCGCGGCGATCGCCGTGACGGGCGGTACCGCCGCCCTTCTGCTTGCCGAACTTCTTGCCGGTGCGGGCGACGTCGCTGCGCTCACGGGCCGCACGCGCCGGGGCGCGACGGTTGATGAGCTGCCACGTCACGACGCGGTGCAGGATGTCGGCACGGGGCTCGACGCCGAAAATCTCGTCGTTGAGCTCGATGTCGCCACCCTTGCCGGTGTCGAGGGTCTGGACCTTGACCTTCATCTTAGCTTCCCTTGCTTTCGTCGCCGGTGTCCGCGGCCGGGCTGTCGCCCCGCGCCTCGCCGGCAGCATTCTCGTCGGCCGCCGCTTCGGCATCGGCTTGCGCCGCCGCATTGGCTTCCTGCTCGGCGGCGATCGCTGCGACTTCCGCATCGCTCGGCAGCGCCGGGATTTCATGGACGGCGCCGTCGTCGACCAGGCCCGCGGTCGCGTGCTCTTCGGTCGCGGCTTCCGCCTTCTTGGCGTCGAACAGCGCGCCCGGATACGGCGCTTCGGCGTGACGTTCGACCTTGATCGCGTCCTGCACGGTCAGCCAGCTGCCCTTGTGGCCCGGAACCGAACCCTTGACGAAGATCAGGCCGCGCGCCGGGTCGGTGCGGACGATCTCGAGGTTCTGCTGGGTGCGATTGCGAGCGCCCATGTGGCCGGCCATCTTCTTGTTCTTGAAGACTCGGCCCGGATCCTGGCGGTTACCCGTCGACCCGTGCGAACGGTGGGAGATGGAAACGCCGTGGGTGGCGCGCAGACCGCCGAAGCCCCAGCGCTTCATGGCGCCTGCAAAGCCCTTGCCCTGCGTAACACCCGACACGTCGACCAGCTGGCCCGCGACGAAATGTTCGGCGCTCAGCGTCGAACCGATGTCGAGCAGCGCATCTTCGGCGACGCGGAATTCGACGACCTTCGCCTTGGGCTCGACCTTGGCCTTGCCGAAAGCGGTCCGCTGCGGCTTGGCAACGTTCTTCGCCTTCGCCTTGCCGGCGCCGAGCTGCAGTGCGGTATATCCATCGCGGTCGGTTTCGCGGCGGCCAACAACCTGCAGTTCGTCCAGTTGAAGGACCGTAACAGGCACGTGCCGTCCGTCCGCCTGAAACAGGCGGGTCATTCCGACTTTCTTCGCGATCACGCCAGTGCGCATGACCTGGTTGCTCCTTACACAGAGGCACACGGGCCAACCCCATGTGCTTGCAGCCCATCCAAATTTTCCGCGTGCCCCGCCTGGGCTAATGCTCCGTTAAGGGAGCGGCGGGGACGCAGGCCGGAGCAAAAAGCTCCGCGGTATCCTCGTATGCGCCAAACCCCCGCTAGGCGGGGGCGAAGCCAAGCTCTTAGGCGAGCTTGATTTCCACGTCGACGCCCGCAGCAAGGTCGAGCTTCATCAGCGCATCGACCGTCTGCGGCGTCGGCTGCACGATGTCGAGCAGCCGCTTGTAGGTACGCACCTCGAACTGCTCGCGCGACTTCTTGTCGACGTGCGGCGAACGGTTGACGGTGAACTTCTCGATACGCGTCGGCATGGGAATGGGTCCGCGAATAAGAGCACCCGTGCGGCGCGCCGTGTCGGCGATGTCGCCAGTTGCCTGATCGAGCACTCGATGATCGAAAGCCTTCAGGCGAATCCGGATGTTCTGCGTTTCCATGTCCCTACCGATGCGAAAGAGCGACGAGCTGTCGCCAGCCCGAAAAACAAGAGGCCAAGCCCGTTTGACCCCGGCGAACCGGAACGGACGACCTCATCTCAAAAAGTTTGGTGACGGGGACGAATCTCCGTCTGTGGAGGCGCCTCTACATAGGAGAGGCTCCGAGATCAACCCCCGTGCGGCGGGTTGGGCTTACGGAAGGTCGTCCGGGATGGGGAACAGGGCTTCCGATTTCGCCGGGGAACGAGTTCAGACGGCGTAAATGTCGTTGGGCTAGCCTCGAGCGGACAACAGGAAAGGGACAGATGAAGGCCTTAATCGCAGCAAGCATACTGATGGCTACTTTTGGGACCGGCGCGGCGCACGCGGCCGAAATCCCCAGCGCGAGCCTCGAAGTGCAGGCCAAAGCCCTTCCCCAGGGTCAGTATTTCTGGGCGTCGAATGCGCCGCAGAACGGCCCTCTCCTGCTGACCATCGACCTCACCGAGCAGCGCATCCGCGTGTACCGCGACGGCGTCCTGTTCGCGGCGTCGGCGACATCGACCGGCAGCGAGGGGCGGGAAACGCCGACCGGCGTCTTCACCATCCTCGAAAAGCAGGTCGAGCACCGGTCGAGCACCTATGACAATGCGCCCATGCCCTTCATGCAGCGCCTGACCGAAAAGGGCGTCGCGATCCATTCGGGCAACCTGCCCGGCTATGCCGCGTCTCACGGCTGCATCCGTCTGCCCGATGCCTTCGCGCGGAAGCTGTTTGCGATCACGGAAATCGGCACGCCGGTGATGATCACCGACAGCGCGCAGATCGCCGAGCGCGAGAGGATCGAGGCCGAATATCGAAAGGCGCAGCAGGATTATGCGCAGACGCTGTACAGCAAGCAGGCGGCCGCCAAGAGCGTGCTGACCGAGCATAATCGGGCCAAGGCCGAGCATCAGCGGGCAATGGAGGCTTACGCCGCCGAATTCGGCCAGCCGGAGAAGCCGCGCAGGTAGAGACCCGCCGGCCCTTGGACCGCAAGGGTCACACGGGGCCGGCCTTGCCAAGAGCCCGTGGCTCTTACGGCTGGTGAGCCAAGGGCCGACCGAACCGATTTCCTGCCATCACGCTTGACGGGCAAAGAAAAAGGCCCGGTGCCTCCTAGGAAGCACCGGGCCCTTTTCAAGTCCGCACCCGAGGGCGCGTGAGACTTACTTGGTGATGTTGCCCACCACGCCGGCGCCGACGGTGCGGCCGCCTTCGCGGATGGCGAAGCGGAGGCCCTGATCCATCGCGATCGGAGCGATCAGCTTCACGCCGATGGTGACGTTGTCGCCCGGCATGACCATCTCGGTGCCTTCCGGCAGCTGCACTTCGCCCGTCACGTCGGTCGTGCGGAAGTAGAACTGCGGACGATAGTTGGCGAAGAACGGCGTGTGACGGCCGCCCTCGTCCTTCGACAGCACGTAGACTTCGGCCTGGAAGTCGGTGTGCGGCGTGATCGAACCCGGCTTGGCCAGAACCTGGCCACGCTCGACTTCTTCACGGCCGACGCCGCGGATCAGAGCGCCGATGTTGTCGCCGGCTTGACCCTGGTCAAGCAGCTTGCGGAACATTTCGACGCCGGTCACGACCGTCTTGGTGGTGTCCTTGATGCCGACGATTTCGACTTCTTCGCCAACCTTGACGATGCCGGTTTCGACGCGGCCGGTGACGACCGTGCCGCGACCCGAGATCGAGAACACGTCTTCGATCGGCATAAGGAACGGCTTGTCGAGCGGGCGTTCCGGAGTCGGGATCCAGTCGTCGACCGCCTTCATCAGCTTGAGGATGGCTTCGTGGCCGATTTCCTTGTTGCTGTCTTCCAGAGCGGCAAGCGCCGAGCCGGCGACGATCGGAATGTTGTCGCCGTCGAATTCGCGCTTGGAAAGCTCTTCGCGGATTTCCAGCTCGACGAGCTCGAGCAGCTCGGGATCGTCAACCTGGTCGACCTTGTTGAGAAAGACGACCATGGTCGGAACGCCAACCTGCTTGGCGAGCAGGATGTGCTCCTTGGTCTGCGGCATCGGGCCGTCGGCAGCCGACACGACCAGGATCGCGCCGTCCATCTGCGCGGCGCCCGTGATCATGTTCTTCACATAGTCGGCGTGGCCCGGGCAATCGACGTGCGCATAGTGACGCGCTTCGGTTTCATATTCGACGTGTGCGGTCGAAATGGTGATGCCGCGCTCGCGCTCTTCCGGCGCCTTGTCGATGTTGGCGAAATCGACAGCCGTTCCGCCCGAGGTTTCTGCCAGCACCTTGGTGATCGCCGCGGTCAGCGACGTCTTGCCGTGGTCAACGTGACCGATGGTGCCGATGTTAACGTGCGGCTTGTTCCGCTCGAATTTCGCCTTCGCCATTTTACGCCTCTTCTGTGTTGAATTCGGGCGGCCCGCCCTGTGCGAGCGCGCCCATAGCTACAAAATTGCCGTTATGCCAGCTTCGCCTTCACCTCGTCGGCGACGTTCTGCGGCACTTCCTCATAGTGGGAGAACTGCATCGTATATTGCGCCCGTCCCTGGGTGAAAGAGCGAAGCTGGTTCACATAACCGAACATGTTCGCGAGCGGGACCATCGCCTCGACCACCTGGGCATTGCCCCGGCTGTCGGTGCCCTGGATCTGCCCACGGCGGGAGTTCAGGTCGCCGATCACGTCGCCGAGATAATCCTCGGGGGTCACGACTTCCACCTTCATCACCGGTTCGAGCAGCTTGATGCCGGCCCGCTGGGCCGCTTCGCGCATCGCGCCGCGCCCGGTGATCTCGAACGCAAGAGCCGAAGAGTCGACGTCATGGTATTTGCCGTCGATCAGCCGGATCCGGAAGTCGATGATCGGGAAGCCGATCAGCGAACCGGTCTCGGCGGTCTCGCGCATGCCCTTTTCCACCGACGGGATATATTCGCGCGGGATGTTGCCGCCCTTGATCTCGTCGAGGAATTCGATGCCGGTGCCACGCTCGCCCGGTTCCAGCGCGACCTTGACCTCGCCGAACTGGCCGGAGCCGCCCGACTGCTTCTTGTGGGTGTAGGTCAGCTCGACCGGCTTCGCGAGCGATTCACGATAAGCGACCTGCGGCGCGCCGACGTTGGCGTCGACCTTAAACTCGCGCTTCATTCGGTCGACCAGGATGTCGAGGTGAAGCTCGCCCATGCCCTTGATGATCGTCTGGCCCGATTCATGGTCGGTCGACACGCGGAAGCTCGGATCCTCGGCGGCCAGGCGGTTGAGCGCGACGCCCATCTTTTCCTGGTCGGCCTTGGTCTTCGGTTCGACGCTGAGTTCGATGACCGGGTCGGGGAATTCCATCCGCTCGAGAACGATCGGCGCGTTCTTGGCGCACAGCGTGTCCCCGGTGGTGGTTTCCTTTAGCCCCGCGAGCGCAACGATGTCGCCGGCGAACGCTTCGTCGATGTCTTCACGGCTGTTGGCATGCATCAGCAGCATGCGGCCGATCTTTTCGTCCTTGTCCTTGACCGAGTTGAGGTAGGACCCCTTGCTCAGCTTGCCCGAATAGATGCGGGCGAAGGTCAGCGAACCGACGAACGGGTCGTTCATGATCTTGAACGCCAGCGCCGAGAACGGCGCACTGTCGTCGGCCGGACGCGAATCTTCGATGTCGGTGTCGGGCTTGACGCCCTTGATCGCCGGCACGTCGAGCGGGCTCGGCATGTAATCGACGACGGCGTCGAGCAGCGGCTGAACGCCCTTGTTCTTGAACGCGGAGCCGCACAGCACCGGCACGAAGGCGCGGTCCAGCGTGCCCTTGCGGATGAGCTTCTTGAGCGTCGCGGTGTCCGGCTCCTCGCCTTCGAGGTAGGCCATCATCACGTCATCATCCTGCTCGACGACGGTCTCGAGCAGCTGGTGGCGATATTCCGCCGCCTTGTCCTTGAGGTCGTCGGGGATGTCGACATAGTCGAACTTCGCGCCAAGGCTTTCGTCCTGCCAGACGATGCCGCGGTTGCCGACCAGGTCGACGATGCCCTTGAGGTCGCTTTCCGCGCCGATCGGCAGGGTCAGGACCAGCGGCTTGGCGCCAAGTCGGTCGATGATCGACTGGACGCAGAAATAGAAATCGGCGCCGGTGCGGTCGAGCTTGTTGATGAAGCACATGCGCGGCACGCCGTACTTGTCGGCCTGGCGCCACACGGTCTCCGACTGCGGCTCCACGCCGGCAACGCCGTCGAACACGGCAACCGCGCCGTCGAGCACGCGCAGCGAGCGTTCGACTTCGATGGTGAAGTCGACGTGGCCGGGCGTGTCGATAATGTTGATGCGGTGTTCGGGGCCCTCGCCGTCCTCGGCCTTCCAGAAGGTCGTGGTCGCGGCGGAGGTGATGGTGATCCCGCGCTCCTGCTCCTGCTCCATCCAGTCCATGGTCGCAGAGCCTTCGTGGACTTCGCCGATCTTGTAGGACTTGCCGGTGTAATAGAGGATGCGCTCGGTCGTCGTCGTCTTGCCGGCATCGATGTGGGCCATGATGCCGATATTGCGGTAGCGTTCGAGCGGATGGCTGCGGGCCATTGTCTATTCCTTAGCGATTTGGGGAGCCGGCGGACCCGGCTGACCCCGATATAGGTACGATCGCCGCCAGTGCCACCCGGCACCGGCCGACGAAAAATTTACCAGCGGTAGTGGCTGAAAGCGCGGTTCGCTTCGGCCATGCGGTGCGTGTCTTCGCGCTTCTTCACCGCGTTGCCGCGGTTCTGCGATGCGTCCATCAGCTCGCCCGACAAGCGGCCGGCCATGGTCTTTTCGGCGCGCGCGCGGGCGGCCGAGATGAGCCAGCGGATGGCCAGCGCCTGGGCGCGTTCCGGGCGGACTTCGACCGGCACCTGATAGGTGGCACCGCCAACACGCCGCGAGCGGACTTCGATGCCCGGCTTCACGTTGTTGAGGGCGTCGTGGAAAACCGACAGCGGCTCTTTCTTCAGGCGCGCTTCGACGGTGTCGAGGGCGCCATAGACGATGCCTTCGGCAACCGACTTCTTGCCGTCGAGCATGACCGAATTCATGAACTTCGACAGGACGATGTCCCCGAACCGGGGATCGGGCAGGATCTCGCGCTTTTCTGGGCGGCGACGACGGGACATGATGGTGTTCCTTTCTCTTCAGCCTGGTCCGGGATGGTCCCGGGGCTTACTCGTCAGATTACTTCGGACGCTTGGCGCCATACTTCGAACGGGACTGCCTGCGGTCCTTGACACCCTGGGTGTCGAGCACGCCGCGAAGCACGTGATAGCGCACACCCGGAAGGTCGCGGACACGGCCGCCACGGATCAGCACGACGCTGTGTTCCTGGAGGTTGTGGCCTTCGCCCGGGATGTAGCTGATCACTTCGCGCTGGTTGGTCAGGCGGACCTTGGCCACCTTGCGCAACGCCGAGTTCGGCTTCTTCGGGGTCGTCGTATAGACACGGGTGCAGACGCCGCGCTTCTGCGGGTTCTGCTCCATCGCAGGGACCTTGGACTTGGCCTTCTGCGGTTCGCGACCCTTGCGGATCAGCTGGTTAATCGTCGGCATGAAGCCCTTCACCTTTTGCTTGCCGGCAAACCCGGCGGTTACTTTGCCCAACGAAAAAAGCGCGGAGCCTGTGCAGCCATTAGGGCCGCCTGGCGACGCGCAGTGTCGAGCAATGTTCAGCTCTTTGCCCGCACGCGAATCTTGAAAAGAGGTCGCGGGGACGGGCGGCCACATAGCCATGCAGCCCCCGACCGTCAACGGCTCGCGCGATCAATCGACCGGCGCTTGCGCTCCGCCGCGGGTGGGGCCGGGCTTGGGCTTGCTTCGCGCCGCAGCGGCAGCGCCGCCGCCGGACCGGGGCGGTCGGGGCGCGCGTGGCGGGCGCGGCGCACGGGGCGGCCGCGGCGGCCGTGGCGGGCGCGGCGGTGCGCCGCCCTCGCCGCTCTCGCCGCGCCGGCGCGCCTCGTCGAACTCACGGCGGACATCCTCCAGCCCGGCGCGCATGTGTTCGCGCGCCTGCTCCATATCCGCCCGCATCCGCTCGCTGGCGGATTGCATTTCCTCCCGCGCGGCGTCCATGGCGACGCGCATCGCATCGCGCGCATGCTCCATCGCCTGGCGGAAATCCTCTCGCGCCTGATCCATCGACCGGCGCACTTCCTCGTAACGTTCCTTGTCCACGGCCTACCTCCAGTGTCTTATTCATATAACACACAGATAGGGAATTTGCTAGGGTGTCGGCTGATACAGACTTTCGGCCACCAGTCGGCACCTTCGGGGCGGATCGTCGTTCGCCCCAAAAGGAGAAGCAAGATGGCCCAGAATCTGTCACGCGGCGACAAGGTGAAGTGGAACAGCCACGGCGGCGAAGCGCATGGGAAGGTCGTCAAAAAGCAAACCAGCGAGACCCATATCAAGGGTCACAAGGTCGCAGCGAGCAAGGACAATCCGCAATTCATCGTGGAGACCGAGGACGGCAAGCGCGCCGCCCACAAGGCCGAAGCGCTGACCCGCGAATAGCCGATGGCGACCAAGTTCAAACCGACCGCCGCGATGGCGAAGAACGCCAGGCATGGGCTGGAACTGCGCGCCAGGTTCAACCGCGGCGGTACCGAGGTCGGGGTCAAGCGGGCCCACCAGCTGGCGGACCGCAAGGACCTCAACCCGCGCGATATCAAGTCGATGTACAGTTATTTCGCGCGGCACGAAGTGGACAAGAACACCACCAGCAAGGTGTGGGGATCCGACAGCGATCCGAGCGCCGGCTACATCGCCTGGCTGCTGTGGGGCGGCGAGGAAGGCAAGGAATGGGTCGGCAAGCAGCGCAAGGCGCTCGACGAGGATTGAACCGGCTCGCGCTCCCGCTCGGATGCGCGTAGAAGCGACGGATCAGCGAAGGAGACCCGGCATGACCCGCATGGTGACGATCCTTTTCCTCGGCTTGGCGGTGGCTTCGCCGGCTCTTGCGCAGGCGCCACAGGCCCCGCCCGGCGCGCTCTACTGTCTGAAGATGGAGCCGATCACCGGCACGCGCATCGGCAGCATCATGTGCCAGACGCGCGAGCAATGGTATGCGGACGAGATCGATCTCGACGCGGTATGGGCCGAGGACGGCGTCAAGATCATCGGCTAACGGTCAGGCGGTCAGGCGGTGCGCCGCCAGCCGCTCGTAATAGGGCCGAATGCGGTCCGCCAAATCGCGGTCCCCGTCATCTAGGTCCGCCGCGCCCTCTTCGGGCTTGCCGAACCCGGTGCTTCTTTCGACCGCGCCATACCAGTGCGACGCCCAAACCCCGTCCGTTTCGCGGCGGCCCGGTGCCCAGCGCAGCATCGCCTCGTCCCAGGGTATGCCAAGCGTTTCGCAAAGCCGGGACAGCACGCCCTCGGGATCGGCAAGAACGTCGGCCGCGTCGACCACCGGCGGCGCGCGACCCAGGCGGTCGGACTCGCGCTCGAAGAATTCCGCTTGCTGCTCCAGTCCGAAATCCTCGAAGCGCGCGGCCTCCCGCTTCTTCAGATAGGAAGCAATCATCCGTTCGGGCTCACGGATCAGGAACGCATGGTGGAAACCGGCGAAATCGTCGTAGCCGACTGGCCCGGTCATCATGTGCCACATGTGCTTCTGGTACCAGATCGGCGCGCCGTCCGGCGCATCGCCGGACAGGGTCCGCATGACGCCATGCCAATCGCAGTCCATGGATTCGATGACCGCTTCGCGCATCGGGTGATCCGCGCCGGTCTGCTTGAGGAAGCACCCGTAGAAGGGCTCGTCGGAGACGAAGGTGTCGGACCGGCTGCCGAAGCTGCGCATCATCGCCGTGGACAGGTTTCGCGGACCCGACCACATGGCGATGCGGAAGGTCACGGGCGCCGTTGCTCCGCCACGTCGCGCTCGACCCGGTCGCGGTACAGGGCCTGCAGCCGCTCGACCATGGGCCCGCGCTGTTCGCTCAGCACGCGCCCGTCGACCGACCGCACCGGGACGATACCGGCGAAGGTGCCGGTGACGAATGCCTCGTCCGCGCCGTAGACATCGGTCAGCGAGAAGTCCTTTTCGATCGCCGGGATGCCCGCTTCCCCCGCCACCTCCAGCGCCAGCCCGCGGGTGATGCCGCCAAGGCAATATTTGCCGCTCGACGTCCAGACTTCGCCTTTGCGGACGATGAAAAAGTGGGTGGAATTGCAGGTCGCGACGAAGCCGTGCGGGTCGAGCATCAACCCTTCGTCCGCGCCCGCTTCGATCGCCTGGATGCAGGCGGTGATGCAGTTGAGCTTGCTGTGCGAATTGAGCTTGGGATCCTGCACCGCCGGATCGCCGCGCCGCACGTGGACCGTGAACAGCTTGAGCCCGCGCTCGTGAATGCCGGCCGGCGGCTCCTTATATTCGGGCACGATCACGACGGTCGCCCCGGACACCACGACGCGTGGGTCCTGATAGGGTGTCGAGCGCAGCCCGCGCGTCACCATCAGCCGGATGTGCACGCCCTCGTCCATGCCGTTGGCGTCGAGCGTTTCGTACAGCCGACGAGCCAGCGCATCCGGCGAAAGGCCAATGTCCAGCGCAATCGCCTTGGCCCCTTCGAACAGGCGGTCGAGATGGCGGTCGAGGAACGCGATCCTGCCGCCATGCACGCGCAGGCCTTCCCACACGCCGTCGCCAAGCATGAAGCCGGAATCGAACACCGACACCATCGCTTCGGCGCGCGGTTTGAGGTCGCCGTTGATGTTGATCAGGATCGACGCATTGCGCTGGTCGGACACGTCGTGAAGCGATTGAGCCATGACGCGTTCTGCGAGGTGCCGCGCCCGCGCGCAAGCCGCCGCGTTCGACGAACGACTAATGGGCGGCGCGAACCGGCAAAGGGACCTTGTCGACGGCGCCCTCCGTCCGGTCGATGCCGGCTCGCGGGGCGCTGCGGACCGGCCCATCTTCCGATCGTCGTAAACGAAAGGACCGCCTGATGATCAAGTCCCTGACGGCAGCCGTTGCGCTGCTGGTCGCCACCTCCGCCGCTGCTGCTCCGGTAGCCGCTCCTCGCACCGCGAAAGGGCCGTCGGCGGCCCCGCAAAAGGAGACGGTCTATTGCCTGACCTATGAAAAGACGACGGGCAGCCGGCTCGAGAAAAGTGCTTGCAAGACCAAGCGGGAATGGGCCCGCGAGCGCGTCGACGTCGACCAGCTCAAGGCCTGATTTCGCTTATGGGCGGTGCCGGCTCGGACGAGGCCGGTGCCGCCCAACCCGGCTAGTCGGCGGCGGCGTCGTTGGTGAGAGCGGCGTTGCCGTCGGCTTCGTTTTCGGCGGCGGCATTGTCGACCGCATTGCCGGTCGCATTGTCAGCGGTCACCGCATTGGAGTCGAGATTGCCTACGTCCTCCGCTACCGGTTCCGGCCCGAGCGCCGCGTTGACGTCAACGCTCGCCGTTCCGTCGCCGCCCGACGCCATCATGTTGCCGTCGTCCTGGCTGCATCCCGCAAGCCCCGCGACAAGCGCCACCGCCAGAAATCTCAAACCCACGCTGCGCATCCTGTCCCTCGCCGATGATCCTGTGGCGTCAACCGCGCAACGGCGACAGCGTTCCTGATCCGCGACTGGCCTAGCGCCGGTCCCCGGCCGCCGAGACCAACTTCCCGCCCTTGATCACCGCCTCGACCCGTTCGAGCACGCTGATGTCGGCGGTCGGGTCGCCGGTGACGGCGACAAGGTCGCCATAGGCGCCCTGCGCGATTTGCCCGACGTCGTTCCGGCCCAGCGCCGCCGCAGCATTGACCGTGGCCGACTGGATCGCCTGCAAGGGGGTCATTCCATATTCGACCATTGTCCGGAACTGCTGCGGTACCATCGCGTGCGGCATCACGCCGGCGTCGGACGCGAACACCATCGGCACGCCGGCCAGGTGCGCCTTGCGGAAATTGTCCCGCTGCAGCTGGCCGATCTCGCGGTCCTTGCGGATGTTTTCGGGCAAGGTGCCGTTCTTGGCGCCTTCCGCCTGCGTATAGTCGGTGTTCTTGATATCCATCGCGAACCACACCGGCCGCTTGCGCGCCTTGGCCAGGCGGATGCTTTCATCGTCGAGCAGGCTGGCATGTTCGATCGTGTCGATCCCGGCGCGGATCGCGGCATTGATGCCCGATGCGCCATGCGCGTGGGCGGCCACACGCATCCCCTGCATGTGCGCTTCATCAGCTATGGCCCGCAATTCATCCTCGGTCAGCTGCTGCTGACCGGGCGTGTCGCCGCGCGAAAAGACGCCGCCGGTGGCGCACACCTTGATCACTTCGGCGCCGAACTTGCGCTGCCTGCGGACCTGATATTTCAGCTCGTCCGGGCTGTCGCCAATGCCCTCTTCCTTGACCGATTTCTGCAGGCTGGGCGGAAGATAGGTGTCGTCGCAATGCCCGCCGGTGGCGCCGAGCGCATGGCCCGCCGGGACGATCCGCGGGCCAACGACGTAGCCCGCCTCCACCGCCTGCTTCAGCCCGACGTCCATCCAGTCGGCCGAACCGACGACGCGCATGGTGGTGAAGCCGCCGTCGAGCATGTCGCGCGCGGTGCCGGTGGCGACGATCGGCCAGAAACTGTCGGTATATTCCAGGAATCGGTAGCCGCCGATATCCGCCGGGCCAAGGTGCGTGTGCATGTCGATCAGGCCGGGGAGAATGGTCTTGCCGGGCATGTTGATTTGCGTAGCATTGGCCGGGGCGGTCAACGCGCCGGCCGTGCCGATGGCGACGATCATTCCATCGTCGCCGATAAGGATCGCGGGATTGGCGACATAGCGGCCGGTGCGCACGTCGAGCATCCGGTCGGCGGTCACCAGCGTCGCTGCGCCGGCCGGCGGCGCAACGGTCATCACGGCCGCAGCGGCGGCCAGCAGGCGCTTGATCACGACGTCTTCTCCCCCAGGGCCGCCGGCACGAAATCCTCGCGCGGTCGGCCGTCAATCGAATACAGGCGTTCCACCGGCAGCTTCACGACCAATCCGCTGGCGGGCAAGGTGAAATCGTAGACCGCACCGCGCAGGCGCGCCATTGGCGTTCCGGTTACCGGCGCGCCGAGCGCCGCGAAGCCGATCGCCAGCCCTTCCCCCATGCTGCCTGTCCACCGGCCGACGCGCACGGTCGGAAGGACGGCGTGATGCTTGCCCGCACGCGGCAGCACCTGCTCGACCCACTGACGCGGGATGCCGGTCTGGCGCTCCTCCGCTGGCAGTCGGTGGACCTGATAGTCGCGGGGACGGTCGACGAACCAGCCCATGATGGCCCTCGCAATGCTGGTGTTGCCGCCGCTCGGCGTGTCGGCGATGTCGATCACGACTGGCGCACGGGGCGGGAGTGCGGCCATCGCCGCGTCGAAGGCGGCGATCGTCGCCTGATCGCCCAGCGAATTGTTGATCCGGATGACCGTCGCTCCGCCGGCTTCGGTCGCGATCGACAGCGGCGGGCGGTCGAGCTTGACGGTGTACAGGCTGGGCAAGGTCAGCCGCCGGCTGGCCGATCCCCGGGCGACGGTCAGGTCGCGGGCGCGGTCGCGACGGCCGGCGGCGAGGACTTGCGCAGCGTACACCGCTCGCTCCGCATCCACCTCGAGACCAAGTTTGGCCCAATAGGCCTCCACGGCGTCCGCCACGGGCTGCTCGCCAATGGCCGTCAGCCGGTCGCCCGCGGCAATTCCGGCGGTTGCGGCGGGACTGCCCGGACGCACGGCGGTGATGACGAAATCCTTACCCTGCCGTTCGACCCACACGTCAGAATAGGTCGGAACCAGCGCCCAGCTGTCCTTGAACGAGCTACCGGCGATTGCGTGGTGGTCGGCCAATGACGCCAGCCGGTCCTCGACGTAATGCAGCAGGCTACGCTTGTCGTGGACAGCTGCGCGCGCGGTCCGCAAGGCGTCAGAATCCGGCAGGACGCCGCCCGGCCACCGGTCCTGATACCCGTAATTGTCGCTGATGATCTTGTCGAAGGCGACGGCGTCCGCGGCATAATCGGCCGCCGTGGGGGCTTGTGCAGTGGCGGCGGGTTCAGCCGCTGCCGAGAGGGTTGGGGAAGCAGCAGCAAGGATGGCGGCGGCGAGCGCGAATCGGCGCATGGGACCCCCTCACAAAGCGGAAGTCCTCGCTTAGCGCCGCCGCGCCGCCTGTCCAGAATCAGCCGCCGAAGGGCAAGGCGTCCGGCACCTCGTAAACCTCGACCGTACCGATGCGGATCACGCTCGTATCGCCGCGCCGCTCCACCGTGAGCCCGGCCGCGGAATCGCTGCTGACGGCCTTGCCGTCGCGGAACAGGATGGTGCGTTCGCCGCCGTCTGGCGTGTCGAGGTGGACAGTCGCCGATCCCGGCCGGCGGATGACGCCCGCCTTGCAGCTGCCCATCGCGCCACCTTCCACCGTGCGACAGGGAACGGTCGACACCGCGTGGTAGGGCGTGCCAGCGACCAGTGCATCTGCGGACCTGTGCGCCGGCGCATGTGCGTGGTGCGACGGCAGCTGGGTGGCCGTGGCGCCGCCGCCTGCCGACACCGACAGCCGATAGGCGGCCGCTTCGCCGCGGCGGCCGGACGCGCGCATCTGGTAGACCCGGATCGTATAGTCGCCGCTCTTGGCTGTGCGCACTTCCATCGTCTCGCCGCTGGTCGAGCTGTTGTAGATGGCGACCTCGGCCTGGCCCGGCTCCATCACGTTGAAGTTGGGCGAGCCGCTGACGGTCGCCATGCGCACGCTGAGCATCTGCCCGGCGCGCAGGTTGATCCGATAGTCCTTGTATTCCTGGCCATTGATCGAGCCGGTGATTTCGGTCCCCGACTGCCCTGCGGGGAAATGGACCGGCACGACCGCCTGCGCGAAGGCGGCGGCGGGAACGAGCGCGGTTGCAGCGGCAAGGATCAAGGCGGAACGAAGCATGCGAAACTCCTGTGGCTCAGCGGGTTCGCCCGGTACGCCGCGCGAGTCCCGATCCGCCGAGTTTCCGATGCTAACCTGCGTTAATCAAGCGATTAACGCCGATCAAATGTGGATGACGCGTCCGTACGCAGCGAGCACGCTTTCGTGCATCGATTCCGAAATCGTGGGGTGCGGGTAGATGGAGTTCATCAGCTCGGCTTCGGTCGTTTCCAGCGTCTTGCCGACGACATAGCCCTGGATCATCTCGGTCACTTCCGCCCCGACCATGTGGGCACCGAGCAGTTCCCCGGTCTTGGCGTCGAACACGGTCTTGGTGAAGCCTTCCGCCTCGCCCAGCGCGATTGCCTTGCCGTTGCCGATGAACGGGAAGGTGCCGACCTTGACCTCATAGCCGGCCTCTCTGGCTTTCGCTTCCGTCATGCCGACGGATGCGATCTGCGGGTGACAATAGGTACAGCCGGGGATGTTGTTGCGGTCCAGCGGGTGCGGATGCACGTCCGTGTTTCCAAGCTCCCTGGCGATACTTTCCGCCACGGTGACGCCTTCGTGACTGGCCTTGTGGGCAAGCCACGGCCCGGGCACGCAATCGCCGATGGCCCACAAGCCCTTCGCCTTCGTGCGCCCGTAATCGTCGATCTGGATGAAGCCGCGATCCAGCTCGACCAGCTTTTCCAGCCCGATGTCTTCGGTGTTGGGGACGATACCGACGGCGACGATGCAATGGGTGAAGTCGCTTTCCGCGACCTTGCCGTCCTTGGCCTTGATCCGCGCCTTGATGCCGCTGCCCGAGACCTCAAGGGCCTCGACCCCCGCCCCGGTCATGATCGTCATGCCCTGCTTGGTCAGGCTCTTTTCAAGAAATACGGATACGTCCTTGTCTTCAACCGGCACGATGCGGTCGAGCATTTCGACGACCGTCACCTCGGCACCCATGTCGTTGTAGAAACTGGCGAACTCGATGCCGATCGCGCCCGAGCCGATGACCAGCAGCTTTTTGGGCATTTCGGGCGGAGTCATCGCATGGCGATAGGTCCACACACGCTTGCCGTCGGCCTTGGCGAACGGCAGGTCGCGGGCCCGCGCTCCGGTGGCGACGATGATGTGCTTGGCGGTGAGTTTCTCCTCGCCCTTTTCGCCTTTCACCGTCAGCGACGTTGGGCCGGTCAGCGTGCCCGTGCCCATATGTACCGCGATCTTGTTCTTCTTCATCAGGTGCGTGACGCCGGCGTTCAATTGCTTGGCGACGCCGCGGCTGCGCTTGACCACCGCCTCCAGGTCCGCGCTAATGCCCTGCGCGGCCAGACCGTAGTCCTTGGCGTGCTGCATGTAGTGATAGATTTCGGCCGAGCGCAGCAGCGCCTTGGTCGGGATGCAGCCCCAGTTGAGGCAGATGCCGCCAAGCAATTCACGCTCGACGATGGCGGTCTTCAGACCAAGCTGTGCGGCGCGGATTGCGGCGACATAGCCGCCCGGTCCCGATCCCAGGACGATGACATCATATTGCTCGGCCATGCGCGCTTGCTCCGGTTGCTGCTGGCCGTTCCTCTATCGGCTCGGCCAGCTATCGCAACCCGGCGCTAGCCGCGCTCTTCCGGCAAATAGCCGTCGTCGGCGCGGTCGGTGAACTTGGTGATCCGGCTTTCGAAGCGGGCGCGAACCTTGCCGGTGGCGCCATGCCTTTGCTTGGCGACGATGATCTCGGCCAGCTCGTACACGCGGGCCATCTTTTCCTGCCATTCGGGCAGGTCCGGGTGGCCGTCCTCCGGCTTGGACGCGGCGAGGTAATATTCCTCGCGGTAGATGAAGAGCACCATGTCCGCGTCCTGCTCGATCGAGCCGGATTCGCGCAGATCCGAAAGCTGCGGCCGCTTGTCCTCGCGCTGCTCGACCGCACGGCTGAGCTGGGACAGCGCGATCACCGGGACCTGTAATTCCTTGGCCAGGGTCTTGAGGCCGCGGCTGATCTCCGAAATTTCGTTAACCCGGTTGTCGTTGCCGTTGCGGCCCGTTCCCTGGAGCAGCTGCAGATAGTCGACCACGATCAGGCCGATGCCCTTCTGCCTCTTCAACCGGCGGGCCCGGGCGCGCAGCGCGGCAATGGTGAGGCCGGGCGTATCGTCGATGTACAGCGGCAGGCTTTCCAGCTCCGCGGCAGCGCGCGCGAGGCTCTTGAATTCCTGCTTGCTGATCTTGCCCATGCGCAAATTTTCGGAGCTGATGCCCGATGTTTCGGCGAGGATACGGGTGGCCAGCTGGTCGGCAGACATTTCCAGGCTGAACAGCGCCGCGGCCGCGCCGGCGGACTTGTCCGGCTCGATCCCGTCCTCGACATCGCGAAGCCAGCGCCGGGCCGCGGCGAACGCCATGTTGGTGCCCAGCGCCGACTTGCCCATCCCCGGCCGGCCGGCGACGATGACGAGGTCGCTGTTGTGCAGCCCGCCGATCTTGGCGTTGAGGCTTTCGAGCCCGGTGGTGATGCCCGACAGGTGACCGCCGCTGTTAAGCGCCTTTTCGGCGGTGGCGACGGCGTCGCGCGCGGCTTCGGCGAATGACCGCGCCTTGCCTTCCGCGCCGCCTTCCTCGGCAACCTTGTACAATTCGCTCTCGGCCTGCTCGATCTGCTGCAGCGGAGCGACTTCCTCGCTGGTGTCGAGCGCGTTCTCGACGAGGTCGCGGCCGACCCCGATCAGCGCGCGCAGCAATGCGAGATCATAGATTTGCTGGGCGAAGTCCTTGGCCGCGATCAGTGTCGCACCGGATCCCGTCAGGCTGGCCAGATACCCTGCCCCGCCGACCTGCTTCATCGCCTCGTCGGCCTCGAACATCGGGCGCAGGGTCACCGGGTTGGCGACCATGTTCTTGTCGGTCAGCCTGAGGATTGCTTCGTAGATGCGGCCGTGAAGCTCCTCGTGGAAATGGTGCGGGCGAAGGCGCATGCCGACGTCTTCGACCAGCCGGTTGTCGAGCATCAACGCACCCAGCAGCCCGGCCTCCGCCTCGACGTTGGAGGGGAGCGAGGGGGGCGCCGGCGTGTCGGCGCCGTCGATGATTCGTAAAGGTTCGGCCATGGCGATGCTGTGCCGTCATTCTACGCCGATATCTAACGAGAACAAAACAAGGACCTTGGGGATATCTCTGTGGACCTGTGACCGCGCGCGATAGACGATCCTAATCCACAGTTTCTCGCCCGCCCGATTGCTGGCCCCGGCGGGTGGCGTTACCGAGCGCGACCATGGCCATTCTTTCCGACCGCTGGATTCGCGAGCAGGCGCAGGATCACGCGATGATCGAGCCCTTCGTCGAGAGCCAGCGGCGCGACGGCTGCATCAGCTACGGCCTGTCGTCCTATGGCTATGACGCCCGGGTCGCCGACGAATTCAAGATTTTCACCAACGTCGACAATGCCATCGTCGACCCCAAGGATTTCGCCGCCAACAGCTTCGTCGACCGCAAGACCGACGTGTGCATCATCCCGCCCAACAGCTTCGCGCTGGCGCGGACGGTGGAATATTTCCGAGTGCCGCGCGACGTGCTGGTCATCTGCCTTGGCAAATCGACCTACGCGCGGTGCGGAATCATCGTCAACGTCACCCCGCTGGAACCCGGCTGGGAAGGCCATGTGACCCTGGAATTCTCCAACACCACGCCGCTTCCGGCCAAGGTTTACGCCAACGAAGGCGCCTGCCAGTTCCTGTTCCTGGCCGGCAACGAGCCGTGTGAAGTCAGCTACGCCGACCGCGCCGGCAAATATATGGGCCAGCAGGGCGTGACGCTGCCCAAGCTGTGACGCTGGACGACGCCCGGGCGCGTGACCGCGTGGACCCGCTGGCCTTCGCTCGCGATCGGTTTTCCATCCCCGAAGGCCTGACCTACCTCGACGGCAATTCGCTCGGCGCACTGCCGAGGGCGACGGCGGAGCGGGTGGACACACTTGTCCTCGACCAGTGGGGCAAGGACCTGATCGCCGGATGGAACGATCATGGCTGGATCGACCTGCCGAAGAGGGTGGCGGCGCGGCTGGCGCCGATCGTGGGGGCGAACGCGGACGAGTTGCTGGTCGCCGATTCCACCTCGGTCTGCCTGTTCAAGCTTTTGTCGGCGGCGGTGGCGGCGCGGCAGGGGCGCAGCGAAATACTGACCGTCGAAGGCAATTTCCCGAGCGATCGCTACGTCGTACGCGGGCTTGCCGACATGCTTGGACTGAACCTGCGCACGGTGGCGCTTGCCGACCTTGCCGAGGCCATCGGCAAGAACACGGCAGCCGTGACCCTGACGCACGTCGACTATCGCAGCGGCGTGCGGGCCGACATGGCGGCGATCAACGCCGCCGCGCGCACGGCCGGCGCGTTGGCCGTGTGGGACCTGTCGCACAGTGCAGGTGCGGTTGCCCTCGGCCTCCACCGCGACGGCTGCGAACTGGCCGTTGGCTGCGGCTACAAATATCTCAACGGCGGCCCGGGGGCGCCGGCTTTCCTTTACGTCGCCAGCCACCTGCAGGATGCGTTGCACCCGCAGCCGCAAGGCTGGCTGGGCCACGCCGACCCCTTCGCCTTTGCCGACCACTATCGGCCGGCAGACGGCATCGCCCGGTTCATCACCGGCACGCCGTCGGTGATCGCGCTGGCCGCGCTCGACGCCGGGCTGGCGGCGTTCGAAGGCATCGCCATGGCCGATGTCGAGGCCAAGGCGCAGGCGCTGGTCCGCTTTTTCCTCGACGCGGTGGGCGATGCGCTGCCGCTGCACGGCCCAACCGACCTTGGGGAGCGCGGCAGTCACGTCTGCCTGGTTCATGACGAGGCCTATGCGATCATGCAGGCGCTGATCGCGCGCGGCGTGGTCGGTGATTTCCGCCAGCCCAACCTGATGCGCTTCGGCTTTACCCCGCTCTACACGCGGTACGAGGATTGCTGGCGCGCCGCAGATGCGCTGCGCCAGGTCCTCGATAAGCGTGAATATGACGAGCCGCGCTTCCGCGACCTCAAGGCGGTCACCTAGGCGTCTTGTCTTCCAGCCGGTTGTCGACGCTCCACGGTCCAGCCCCCGCCGCGGCTAGGTAGAGGAAGGCGAAGCAGTAAAGGATGGCCGCATCGCCCCCATTGTTAATCGGGAACGGGTTCTGCGGCGCGTGCGCCATCCAATAGGCTGCAGCCATTGTGCCCGAGGCGAGGAACGCCGCCGGCCGGGTGAATAGGCCGATCGTTACCAGCAGACCGCACACCAGTTCGATCAGCCCGGCAATGGCCGCCGGATTGTCCATCGCCAGGCCCATCCCGGCATATTCGCCCGGCGGAAACGACAGGAATTTCTGCGTGCCGTGCTGTAGGAACAGCAAGCCGACGACGATCCGGAAGATCGACAGCAATTGCGGTTCGTAACGCGATAGCCAGGTGAATTGCATTGGATGCTCCTGCCGGTGATTGCGGAGCCTAGTCCGCTTTGCCGGCCAAAGCCAAGGTCAGGATTTGACGTCCGCCAGCGCGGCGCGCGCCTTGTGGATGACGTCGACCCAGTCGTGGAAGGCGTGCGCTATCTTGGTCACGAAATCCTTCAGCGGACCGTCCTTCAGTCGCCCGTCCTCGTCGAACTTGTCGTCGGTGACGTGGCCCAGATAGGCTTCGGGCTGCTGCATCATTGGCATGTTGAGGAAAGTGCCCGCCTGGCGGATCTGGTGGTTCGCGCCGAACCCGCCGATGGCGCCGGGCGACGCGGTGACGATCGCCGCCGGTTTGCCGTCCCAGACGCTTTTCCCATACGGCCGCGAGCCGATGTCGATGGCATTCTTCAGCACGCCGGGGATGCCGCGGTTATATTCCGGCGACACGAACAGAATACCGTCCGCGCCCGCGATTTTCTCCCGGAAGTCGACATATTCGGTAGGCGGATCCTGGTCGGAATCCTGGTTGTACAGCGGCAGGTGGCCGATCTCGACCATCTCGCAATCCAGGTCATCATCGCGGATCGCGCAGATCGTGCGGGCAACCTTGCGGTTGATGCTCGCTTCGCGAAGGCTGCCGACGAGGATTGCGATCTTATAGGCCATGTCCGTCTCCTTGCCGGGTCAATGAGGTGCGCCGCCGATGGTTGCAGAGCGGCGTCAATTCGCCCGCTTCGCGCGCTCCACCAGATAGGCGTGGATCGCATCGATCTCGTCGTCGCGATAGTGGCGCGTGTCGGTCCGCGCGATCTCCGTCATCAGGCCGAGGTTGCGGCCGCTTGGCGGCACGCCGGTGCGCAGCAACGTGCGAAACTGCGCCGCGTCATAGGCGCCAGCAATCGCAAGGTCCGGCGAGACCATGCCGGGTTCGACCTCTCTCCCCTCCAGCAACGGCCCGTGACAATCGGCGCACTGGGTCGCGACCAGGTGCCGCCCACGAGCGTGCTGCGGACCGAACTGGGGCAAGGACGTCGTCCGATACTGCTTCACCAGCGCCGGCTGAGTCGGGAACTTCCCGTTGACGATGCCGATGCGCGCCAGCGGTCCGAAGTCGTTAGCCGGCGTGGCCTTGCCGCCTTTGGGCAAGGCACGGATCGCGGCGATAATCGCCGCGGTCTCGGCGTCGGTCAGGCTCTGGTAAGTGGTCGACGGCATAATGAACAGCGACCGGCCGTCATGCCCGATGCCCTGCCGCAGCGCGTGTTCGAGCTGGGCATCGCTGGCCTTCGCCGCGACCAGCGTGACGTTGGGCGCGTAAATCTTCCCGATGCCCGGCTTTTCGAAGAACAGCTTCCCCCGCATTCCGTCGCCGTGGCACGACAGACAGCCGAGAACCTTGAGCTGCCGTGGGCCGTCGGCCAACTGGGCCGGGGTCGGTGCCGCCAGCCGCGAAGGCTCGGGAGCGACGCGGGCGCCGAGAGCGCGCGCCGACAATATCCATATAGCGAGGGCGGCGACCAGCAGCAGCGCCACCAAACCGCCCACACCGTAAGCCAACCAGCGCAAAGCTTTTGCCATCGTCCAAGCCCCCTTCGAACGAAGCGCAGATTTAGCGCGGCCGGTGCCGCCTGCAAGCGGGTTTAGCGGCGCTTGCCCTTGTGCCGGATATTGGCCGGCCGGCCGCGCTTGTGCAGGGGTTTCGGCCGGCGCATCCGGTCGTGGCGGTCGTCGGGCTGGCGCTCGGGGCGCTCCCCGTCCGGAAGGGCGAAGCGCAGCCCGCCGGTGACCGGGTTGGATTCGACAATTTTGAGCCGGATTTTCTGGCCCTGCCGGAAACTGGTGCCACTATCCTCGCCGACCAGCTGCTGGCTCTTTTCGTCGTAGCGAAAATATTCGTCGCCGATGGTCGAAACCGGCACGATCCCGTCGCCGCCGAAATCGACGACGGTGGCGAAGAAGCCGAACGGCTGCACCCCGGTGATGCGGCACTGGACGACCTGGCCGACCTGGTCGGCAAGATAAGCGGCGACATAGCGGTCGACGGTCTCGCGCTCCGCCTCCATCGCCCGCCGCTCCAGCCTGGAAATCTGTTCGCCGATCTCGTCGAACTTGTCCGCGTCGGCGGCCGGCAATCCGCCCTCGCCGAGCTTGTAGGCGCTGACCAGGGCGCGGTGGATCAACAGGTCGGCGTACCGCCTGATAGGCGAGGTGAAGTGGCCATAGGTTGCCAGCGCCAGCCCGAAATGGCCCAGTCGTTCGGGCCCGTAACGGGCCTGCATTTGCGTGCGCAGCAACTGTTCCATGATATCCGGGCGGCTGTCGGACTCGCCCAACTTGTCGATGATGGCGTTGAAGGTGGCGGGCCGGATCACCTGACCCAGCGTGAAGGCGATTGAAAACGTGTCGAGATAATCCTTGAGCGCTTCTAGTTTCTCGCGGCTTGGCGGTTCGTGGATGCGGTACATGACCGGCGCCTTCTTCGCCTCCAGCGCGCGCGCCGCGGCGACGTTGGCGGCGATCATGTAATCCTCGACCAGCCGGTGCGCATCGAGCCGCTCGCGCGCGGCGACGGACGTGATGCGACCCTTTTCGTCCAGCACCACCTGGCGCTCCGGGAGGTCGAGTTCCAGCGGCTGCCGTTTCTCGCGTGCGGCAAGCAAGGACCGCCAGCAGCCCCAGAGGGGCTTGAGTGCGCCCTCGACAATGTCGGCCGCCACTCGGCCCGCGGTGCCGTCGATCGCCGCTTGCGCATCCTCATAGGCGATGTTGGCGGCGACGCGGATGCGGGCGCGGGCAAAGCGCCATTGCTTGATCGTGCCGTCCTTGGCGATGGTGAGGTGGCAGGCCATCGCGGCCCGCACCTGGTCCTGCTTCAGCGAGCAGATGTCGGCCGACAATTCCTCCGGCAGCATCGGCACGACGCGATCGGGGAAATAGACGCTGTTGCCGCGTTTGCGCGCCGACCGGTCGAGCGCGCTGTCCGGACGGACGTAGAAACTGACGTCGGCGATCGCGACGATCGCCTTCCAGCCGCCCGCATTGTCCGGATCGTCGTCCGCTTCGGCCCAGATGGCATCGTCGTGGTCGCGCGCGTCCGCCGGGTCGATGGCGACGATCGGCAGGTTGGTAAGGTCCTCGCGCTCGCCCAGCGCTAGCTTCGCCACCTTCTTCGCTTCGTCGAGGACGGCATCGTCGAATTCGTACGGCAGCTCGTATTTGTGAATGGCGATGAGGCTGAAGCTGCGCGGCGCGAACGGATCGCCGAGCACCGCGTCGACCCGCGCGCTAACCGTGTTGCCTCGGCCGGTGACTTCGCAGAGCACCAAGTCGCCCGCCTCGCCTTCGCCGACGTCGCTGACGGCGAATTCGCGGCGCTCTTTCTTCTCCACCGGGGTAAGCCAAAACCGACTGCCGTCACGGCGCAGCACGCCCAGCACTAATTCGGCCTTTTTCGCCAGTTTCTTCAACGGGTGGGCGACATGCCCCTTGCCGCGTTCCTCGGTGCGGGCGAGCACGCGGTCGCCGATGCCCAGCGCGCCGTGCTTGCCGCGCTCGATCACCCGTAGCCGCGGCGGCGGCGTGCTGGCGTCCCAACTTTCCGGCTTGGCCCAGATGTTCCCGTCCTCGTCGGCATCGACGATGTGCAGCACGGTCACCTTGGGCACGGTCCCGGCCTTGTTGAGCGTCTTGCCGCGCGAACTTTCGATCTCGCCGTCCTCACCCATCTGCTTGAGCAGAGCCTTGAGCGCGATCTTGTCGCTGCCCTTCAGATTGAAGGCGCGCGCGATTTCCCGCTTGCCGGCCGGCTGGTCGGACGTGGCGATGAAGTCGAGGATCTGCTGGCGGGTGGGAAGCGCGGCGGATTTGGGTTTGGCCATACCCCCTACCTCGGCGCTGCGGCGCTCGCAGACAAGGCCGCGCGGCGGGCCAGGCGATGTTCGCGCCAGATAATCACCAGCCCCGAAGCGACGATCAGCGGCGCTCCAGCCCATACCCACGGCGTCGGCAACTCGCCGAAAATGAATATGCCCAACAGGGTTGCCCAGACGAGGCTGGTGTAATCCATCGGCATGACCAGCGCGACCGGCGCAAGCCGCAATGCGCCGGTCAGGGTCAGCTGCGCTAGCCCCCCGACCAGCGCCAGCCCGGCCAGAATCCAGAACGTCCTCCCGTCGTGGGCGCCGCCGTACCACAGCATCGCGACGCCCAGCGGCACCAGCGAGCTGACCGCGAACCAGAAGACGGTGGTCGATGCGCGTTCCGTCGCGCCCAGCCGGCGGATGACGATGGTCACCGACGCGGTCAGCAGCGCCGCGAACACCGCCACCGCCGCCCCGGTCAGCGGCACGGCGCCGCTGCCCGGCTGGACGATGACGAGAACGCCGGCAAAGCCCGCCGCGACCGCGCCCCAGCGCCACCGCCCGGTCGGTTCCCCCAAAACCAGCGCGGCCAGCACGGTCGAAAAGATCGGCACGGTGAAGCCGATCGCCGTCGCCTCCGCCAGCGGCAGCAGGACGAAAGCGAGGAAGTTGAGGCCCATGGCGGTGACGCCCAACGCCATGCGGCTGACGTGGGCCCAGACCCGCCGTGTCCGGAGCGTCGCGAAGCCGGGCCCGAAGGCCACCAGCGCCGCCGCGCACAGCGCCGATCCGCACTGGCGATAGAATAGGCTTTCGATGACGTTGACGCCGTGGTCCGCGGCCAGCTTCACCAACGCGAGCATCACCGCCAGCAGCACTGCGGTAACCAGCCGCAACCCGACGCCCAGCAGCGGCCGCTGCTCGGTAATCTCGTCGGTGTCGCGAACGTCAGAAGCGGGCATGCGCCGCCCCTACGTCCGCCTAGCGCAGCTGGCTATCCTTCGAACCGCGACGGTTAATGGTGGAATGGGTGACCGCCTTGTCGCGCTCGGCCTGGCAGGCAATGCAGGTGCGCACGCCGGGCAGCGCATCGCGGCGCTTCTTGGGAATGGTTTCGCCGCAATCGTCGCATTCGCTGGCGCTTTCGCCCTGCGGAGTGAGCGACCGGGCGCGCGCGACCGCGTCCTTGACGGTGTCGTCGATCTGATCCTGGACCGCTCCGTCCCGTGTCCAACCGCCGGCCATCGCTGCCTCCTATTGTCCTTCGACCGGAGCACTATAGGGCTTGAAGGCGCCACCCGGAACGGCCGAAGCCACCGGGCTGACCCAGCCATTGGCGCTGACCGACGCCACGCCGAAGACATAATCGTCGACGCGTACGCCGGGCAGTGTCAGTCCGCACCGAAGGTTGGGTGAATCTTCCTTTGCGGGCACCGTCAGGCAGCCATTACCGTCACCCGCGCCGACGGGAATGTATTGCGCGCCGCCCCACTGGCTGGCGTCGGTCGCGCGCCAGCGGACGACATATCCGCGCGCGCCGGCAACCGGATTCCAGCGGACGATGGTGTCGGTCGAAACCGCGCCCTCGGCCGCGGCATCGGGCGGCGGCGGCGCATTGGCGATCGCCGCCAGCGCGGCGACGTTCAGCTTCGTCACGCGCTCCAGATACGCAAAGTCCATTTCGTCGACGGTATCGCCATATTTGATGCCCTTGTCGGTTCGCAGGTCCTGGTGCTGATGCTCGTAATCCTCGACCGCCACGGACAGGCGGACGGCAGGAAAGCCGCTATTGAGGAATTCGGTATGGTCGCCGCCGCGACCGAAACGGTCGTTGCGCCAGATCTGCACCACGTCGATCCCGGCGGGGACGTGTCCGGCGAGGTCGTCGAGAAAGCGCGAGATGTTGCGCGACGGCGCGTCATTTTCTCCGCCAAGGCTGCGGATGCGCGCGGCCAGCGCCTCATGCCCCTGCCACCGCGGCCCTTCGGAAAAGACGCGCACCTGCCGGTCGTTGCAGACGCGGTCGGACCCGCAGCTGTTGCCGATGATGTCGTTGTTCAGATTGGCGACGACATTCCAGCCCTGGGCCTTGGCATAATCGGCGAGGACCTTGCCGCCCAGCAGGCCCTGTTCCTCGCCCGACAGCGCCGCATAGACGATGGTCCCGGCAAACTTCTGCTTCGCCAGCACGCGCGCCGCTTCAATGACCGCGGCGGTGCCCGATCCGTCGTCGTTCGCGCCGGGCGCGTCTGCGGTGGCGTTCATCACGTCGCTCACGCGGCTGTCGATGTGGCCGGTAATGATGACGACGTCGTTGGGCCGTTCCGTCCCGCGCTGGATCGCGACCATGTCGCACACTCGCGTCGGCGTCGGCACGCGGCGGCCGGTGACCATGTCGCACGGGCGGACGGTTTGCAGGCCGAAGCTTTTGAACTGCGCTTCGGTCCAGTTCAGCGCGGCGCCGATGCCGCGCCGCGGATCGGTCTGCGACGACAAGGTGTGGCGCGTGCCGAAGCTGACCAGCCTTTCGACATCCTGCCGCATCCGCTGTCCGCTGACCGACTGGATGATGGCGGCCAGTTCCGGGCCCTTGGGCGGTGGCGGCGGCGGCAATGGCGGGGTCGCCGCGGCAGCGGTGGCGAACAAAAGGGCGGTGAGGGCGGGAAGATGTTTCATGGGCATAGTGTGGCATCGGAAACGCCGCACGGCCAGCTTCGGGTCAAAATCGCCATGGTCATTCCCCCGGCATGCATGCGTCGGGGCAGAGCGAGGCGAAAGGACCGGTAACCGCAACTGCGGCGCGGTCTGGCGCGGCCAACTTTGCATTGGCCGCCCGCGGGTCTAGGGAGCGGCCAACCTTTCCCCAGACCCAGGATCCCTGCCCCATGTTGCGTGACATCGACCATTTCATTGCCGGCGAAGCGTATCAGTCGAGCGGCCGCACCGGCGACGTCTTCGACCCCAATCGCGGTGAGGTGCAGGCGCGGGTCAAGCTGGGCGCCGCGTCCGACCTGCAAAAGGCGGTGGACGCCGCCAAGGCCGCGCAGCCGGAATGGGCGGCGACCAATCCGCAGCGCCGCGCCCGCGTCTTCTTCAAGTTCCGCGAGCTGGTCGAAAAGAACATGCAGGAACTCGCCGAACTGCTGTCGAGCGAGCACGGCAAGGTCGTCGCCGACGCCAAGGGCGACGTCCAGCGCGGGCTGGAAGTGATCGAATATTGCTGCGGCATTCCGCAGTCGTTGAAGGGTGAATATACCAACGGCGCGGGGCCCGGCATCGACGTCTATTCGATGCGCCAGCCGCTGGGCATCGGCGCGGGCATCACGCCGTTCAACTTCCCGGCCATGATCCCGATGTGGATGTTCGGCCCGGCCATTGCATGCGGTAACGCCTTCATCGTCAAGCCGTCAGAACGCGACCCCAGCGTGCCCGTCCGCCTGGCCGAACTGATGCAGGAAGCGGGCCTGCCCGACGGCATCCTCAACGTCGTCCACGGCGACAAGGAAATGGTCGACGCGATCCTCGACCATGCGGACATCGCGGCAGTCAGCTTCGTCGGGTCGTCCGACATCGCTCACTATATCTACACCCGCGGCGGCCAGAACGGGAAGCGCGTGCAGGCCTTCGGCGGCGCCAAGAACCATGGCATCGTTATGCCCGACGCCGACCTCGACCAGGTCGTCAACGACCTTGCCGGCGCGGCATTCGGGTCGGCCGGCGAACGCTGCATGGCCCTGCCCGTGGTCGTTCCGGTCGGCGAGGACACCGCCGACAAGCTGCGCGAAAAGCTGCTCCCGGCGATCGACGCACTGCGCGTCGGCGTGTCGACCGACAGCGAGGCGCATTACGGCCCGGTCGTCAGTCAGGCCCATAAGGAACGCATCGAACAATATATCCAGATGGGCGTCGACGAAGGCGCCGAACTGGTCGTCGACGGCCGCGGCTTCACGCTGCAAGGTCACGAAAAGGGCTTCTTCGTCGGCCCCACGCTGTTCGACCACGTCAAGACCAGCATGAAGAGCTATCAGGACGAGATTTTCGGCCCGGTGCTGCAGATCGTCCGCGCCAAGGATTTCGAGGAAGCAGTCAAGCTGCCCAGCCAGCACGATTACGGCAACGGCGTCGCCATCTTCACCCGCAACGGCCACGCCGCGCGCGAATTCACGCACCGCGTCAACGTCGGCATGGTCGGCGTCAACGTACCGATCCCGGTTCCGGTTAGCTATCACAGCTTCGGCGGCTGGAAGCGCTCGGGCTTCGGCGACATCGGCCAGTACGGGCAGGAAGGCGTCCGCTTCTGGACCAAGAACAAGGTCGTCACCCAGCGCTGGCCCGATGGCGGCGGCGACGGGTCGAATGCGTTCGTCATTCCGACAATGGGGTAAAGCGCTTTTTCAGCGCGACCGTGACTTCTGGCCCATGCAAATCGCCAATTCAGGCTTCAATGATGCACGCTCACGAATGTGCAATCGGGAAGCCCAATGGTCCGCGCCTTACAACTCCGACTTAGCCTGGCCTTGCTCGCGCTTTGCGCAACGGCCGCTTTCCCTTTCGATCGCTCGAACGCGGCAGCGGGCAGCGGTTCTGTGCAAGTGGATGCCAAGGGCGAGACGACTGACCTGGACCGTGCTGCGAGTGATCGGCTCAAGGCGCTGCTTGCCGCGGTAAACAGCGGCGATGCCGCAGTCATGCAGGCGTTCATCGATGCCAACGGCGTGTCCGAACCGGTGCCGTCCGGAGGCTACAGCCCGTTGCCGCTAGTCGGCAAATTGCTCGACCTCCATCGCCGAAGCCACGGGCTGGAATTTGTCCGAATGGCCAAACTCGAAAAAGGAAAAGCGACGGCCGTCGTCCAGTTTCGGCTCACCGGCCACAAGCATTTGCTCACGATCCAGGTCGAAAACGCGGCACCCTACCGCATCGCCAACATTCCGCCGGCTCTGCTCGTCCCGACCAAGCTCAGCCTAGGTTCCGAAGCGGCGCGGTTCGAGCATATCGGCGCCTATCTCGACACGGTTGCGGAAGCCGACCTCTTTTCGGGCGTCGTCTTGATTGCGCGCGACGGGACAGCGGTCTTCGAGCGCGCCCACGGTTTTGCCGACCGGGAAAGAAGGATTCCGAACACGATCGATACCCCGTTCGATATCGCAAGCACGACCAAGCTTTTCACCAGTATCGCCATCGGCAAGCTCGTCGAGCAGGGCAAGCTCAGCTACGAGGACCCGCTGGCCAGGTTCGTACCCGACTTCCCGGACCGGCAAAGCGCCGAACGGATCAAGATCAAGCACCTTCTCAGTCACACGGCGGGGCTCGGCAACCAATTCGGTCCGGCCTATTTCAATTCAATCCATGAATTGCGCAGCCCGCAGGACGTGATCGACCTGGTCGACCGCGAAGCGCCGAAGTTCGAACCGGGCGAAAAATGGGCCTACAGCAACGTCGGTTACCTGCTGCTTGGCCTCGTGATCGAAGCTGCCAGCGGAAAGACCTACTACGACTATGTCCGCGAAAACCTGTTCGCGCCTGCGGGCATGACCAGCACGTCCTTCCCGCATCAAGACCAGGACGCCGTGGTCATGGCGCAGCGCTATGACGTCAAGCTGGACGGCCAAAAACTCCGCTATGTGAAGCAGGAAAAATACGCCCAGGCTCGCGGCACGTCCGACGGGGGCAGCGTGTCGTCGGCACCTGACCTTATCAAGTTCGCCAATGCGCTGGAAACCGGCCAGATCGTGAAACCGGAAACCGTGCGGCTGCACTCCGATCCGAAGCCCGAACTCGGCTCTCCAAAATATGGCTACGGCGTGATGTCGATCGCGAGAACCGGTGAACCCCTGATCGGCCATGGCGGCAACGCGCCCGGGGTCTGCACCGATTTCGGCAGTATTCCCGGCACGCCGTATACCGTGGCCGTGCTGTCGAATTCGACAATGACGTCGTGCATCGAAGTCACGTCGCATATCCTCCAGGCGCTGGCCGTTCCCAAGGCAGCCTGATCGGCAGCGGAGAGCCCGCGCATCGGGAAAACAGGTCAAGGAAACGAGGTTCATCAAAAAACCTTGGCCCTGCCAGCCGGTCACTGCGGCGAGCCTGTCCAGTTTAATTCCCGGCTCACGCAACCGTCTTTCGCCGCGGGCGGTTGTCGCGCAATGACCAAACATATCGCGATTATCGCCTGTCTCCTGCTTGCCGCTTGTAGCGGCGAGGATGTCATCGAAAACAACAGCAGCGGGGCCGAAGCCCTGCCGAGCCTCAACCGGCAGCAAGCAAGCGCCACCGGCGACCCGCAGCCTCCGGGGCAAACCTCGGCGCCGGAACAACCGGCCGGCAACGCGGCCATTCCCGCCGCGCTTCATGGCCGCTGGGGTTTGACGCCGGGCGACTGCACCTCGACCGGCGGCGACAACAAGGGTTTGCTGGTGGTTTCCGCGGATTCACTGAAGTTCTACGAAAGCCGCGCCATTCCCACCGTCACCCTTCAAACGTCCCCTAACTCCGCCAACGGCCAGTTCAATTTCACGGGCGAGGGCCAGGAGTGGCAGCGTTATCAGGCGCTCGAACTGCAGGATGACAAGCTGGTCCGGACCGAACGCGACCCGCTTGAAACCTTTACCTATGCGCGTTGCTGACAAGGGCGGGATGCGCCGCTAAGGCCCCAGCCATGCACCAGTTCGAGCTAACCGACGACCAGCTCCAGATCCAGGAGATGGCCAGCAAGTTCACCGCCGACGCCATCACCCCCAACGCTGCCGAGTGGGACGAAAAGCACATCTTCCCGCGCGACGTGATCCGCGAAGCCGCAGAGCTTGGCTTCGGATCAATCTACGTCAGCGAGGAAAGCGGCGGCATCGGCCTTGGCCGGCTGGAAGCCGCGCTGATCATGGAAGCCATGGCCTATGGCTGCCCGTCGACCAGCGCCTTCATCTCGATCCACAACATGGCGTCGTGGATGATCGACCGCTTCGGCAGCGACGAGGTCAAGCAGAAGTATCTGCCGTCGATGATCACAATGGAGCGGATGGGGAGTTATTGCCTGACCGAACCGTCGTCCGGTTCCGATGCGGCGGCGCTCAAGACCAGGGCCCGGCTCGACGGCGATCATTATATCGTCAGCGGATCGAAGGCTTTCATCTCCGGTGGCGGCGAGAACGAGGTCTATGTGACTATGGTCCGCACCGGCGAGGAAGGGCCAAAGGGCATCACCTGCCTGGTCATCGACAAGGACATGGACGGCGTCAGCTTCGGCGCGCAGGAAAAGAAGCTCGGTTGGCATTCGCAGCCCACGGCACAGGTCAATTTCGACGAGGTCCGTGTGCCCGTCGCCAACCGCGTCGGAGCGGAGGGCGAAGGTTTCCGGATCGCCATGATGGGTCTTGACGGCGGGCGGCTGAACATCGGCGCCTGTTCGCTTGGCGGGGCCCAGCGCTGTCTCGATGAAAGCGTCGCCTACACCAAGGAACGCCAGCAATTCGGCCATCCGATCGCCGATTTCCAGAACACGCAATTCACGCTTGCCGATATGGAGACCGAGCTGCAGGCGGCGCGCTACCTGCTTTACGTCGCCGCGGCGAAGGTGACCGCCAACGCACCGGACAAGACCCGTTTCGCGGCCATGGCCAAGCGGCTGGCCACCGACACCGGAAGCTCGGTCGTCGACCGCGCGCTGCAGCTGCACGGCGGCTACGGTTATTTGCAGGACTATCCGATCGAACGTTTCTGGCGCGACTTGCGCGTCCATTCGATCCTGGAGGGGACCAACCAGATCATGCGCGTCATCGTTAGCCGGGATTTGCTGCGCCAGTGACGGATACGGAAACGGCGGACGAGGTCCTGGTTTCGGCGGAAGGCGGCGTTGGCCGCATCCGCCTCAATCGCCCGAAGGCGATCCACGCACTGACCACCGGCATGTGCGAGACGATGAGCGCGGCGTTGCTGCGCTGGCGCACCGACGACAACGTCCAATGCGTGGTGATCGACCATGCGGTCGGCCGCGGCTTCTGCGCCGGCGGCGACGTCGTCATGCTGGCCAGGAGCGGCGCCGGCGACGCGGCCGAGGCGCGCGATTTCTTCTTTGCCGAATACCGGCTGAACCATTTGCTGTTCACTTATGACAAGCCGACCGTGGCGATCATGGACGGAATCACGATGGGCGGCGGGGTCGGCATTTCGCAGCCCTGCACCTATCGCGTCGCGACCGAGAACACGCGGCTGGCGATGCCGGAAACGGGCATCGGCCTGTTCCCCGACGTCGGCGGCGGCTGGTACCTGTCGCGCCTTCCGGGCCGCGTCGGCCAGTTCATGGCGCTAACCGGAGCGCGGCTCGACGGCGCCGAATGCGCTTATCTCGGCCTTGCCACCCATTACGTCCCCAGCGGCTCGCTCGAGGACCTGGTCGAGCGGATCGCCAAGGCGCCGGACCGGGTGCAAGGCGCGCTCGGCGCGGCCTCCGAGAGCGCGCCGGAGCCGCGGATCGCCGCCAGCGCGCCGCAGATCAGCCGCCTGTTCGCGTCCGACAGCCTGGAAGAGGTGATTGCGGCGCTGGAGGCAGATGGCGGCGACTGGGCCGAAAAGGAACTGGGCACGTTGCGCGGCAAGAGCCCGCTGTCGTGCAAGGTGTCGCTCCGGCTGCTCGCCGAAGGCGCCGGGCGCGATACGTTCGCCGACGAAATGCGCGCCGAATATGCGCTTGCCGCCAACGTCGTGCGAACGCACGATTTCAAGGAGGGCGTCCGCGCGCTGCTGATCGACAAGGACAATCGCCCGAGCTGGGAGCCGCCGGCGCCCGAAGCCGTCACCGGCGAGATGCTCGACACCTTGTTCGCGCCGCTCCCCGCGAGCGAGCAGTGGACCCCGTTTCCGGAGACCCAGAAATGACCGATTATTCCGCCATCCTCGTCGAGACGAAGGGCGCGGTGACTTTGGTCACCCTCAACCGCCCGGAAGCGCTCAACGCGCTGAACAGCAAGGTCCTGGACGAACTGATCCACGCTTTCGCGGCCTACGACAGCGACCCGTCGCAGCACTGCCTGGTGCTGACCGGCAGCGGCGAAAAGGCGTTCGCCGCGGGCGCGGACATCAAGGAGATGCAGAGCCAGGGCTTCTCCGACATGTACAACGCCAACTTCTTCGCCGGGTGGGAGCAGGTTACCCGGACCCGCAAACCGTGGATCGCCGCGGTCAACGGCTTCGCGCTTGGGGGCGGCTGCGAAGTGGCGATGATGGCTGACTTCATCATCGCCTCCGACACCGCGAAATTCGGCCAGCCCGAGATCAAGCTGGGCGTCACGCCGGGCATGGGAGGGTCGCAGCGGCTGACGCTGGCGATCGGCAAGTCCAAGGCGATGGAAATGTGCCTCACGGGCCGGATGATGGGCGCCGAGGAAGCCGAACGCTCCGGTCTCGTCGCTCGGGTCGTGCCGGCCGCTCAGCTGCTGGAAGAGGCGCTGAAGACCGCCGAGACCATCGCCGCGATGCCGCCGCTGGCCGCCGTCGCCAACAAGGAAATGGTCAACGCCGCGTTCGAGATGCCGCTGGCGCAGGGCATCAACTTCGAACGCCGCCTGTTCCATGGCCTGTTCGGGAGCGAGGACCAGAAGGAAGGCATGGCCGCCTTCGTCGAGAAACGGCCGGGTAACTGGACGGGGCAGTGACCGAAGCCATCCTTCTGATTGTGGTGGGGATCGCCTGCACCGCCCTCGGTCTGGTCGAATGGCGAGACTATCGGAATGGCAAAGGCCAATTTTCCAGTCGTCATATGGTTTCGTTTGAGAGTTGGAAGATCACGCGACATTTGGTTCGCTTCAACTCGGTGATGACTCTTGTCTATCTGTTAGGATCTGGTCCGACGTTGACCGGTCTCGGAATCTGGCTGCTCGTCAGTTAGTTGGAGAAGCAAATGAAGATCGCATTCATCGGCCTTGGTCACATGGGCGGCGGGATGGCGCCGAACCTGGTCAAGGCTGGCCACGACGTGCAGGCGTTCGACCTCAGCGAAGAGGCGTTGGCCGCCGCCGAGCAGGCCGGCTGCAACCGTGCCGCCTCCGCCGCCGAGGCGGTGAAGGATGCCGAAGTCGTCGTCACCATGCTTCCGGCTGCCAAGCACGTGCTGGACGTCTATCGCAGCCAGGTGTTCGGCAATGCGCCTGAAAGCGCGTTGCTGATCGATTGTTCGACTATCGACGTCGGCAGCGCCCGCACCGTCGCCGAAGAAGCGCAGGCGAAGGGTTACGCGATGGTCGACGCGCCGGTGTCGGGCGGCATCGCCGCCGCAGCCGGCGGCACCCTCGCTTTCATGGTCGGCGGTTCGGACGAAGCCTTTGCCGAGGCCCAGCCGATCCTCGAGCCGATGGCCAAGGCGGTGATCCATGCCGGTGAGGCCGGCGCCGGACAGGCGGCCAAGATCTGCAACAACATGATCCTCGGCGCCACCATGGCGGTGACCTGCGAGGCATTCGTGCTGGCGCAGAAGCTGGGGCTCGATCCCAAGGTATTCTACGACATCAGTTCGCAGGCATCGGGGCAAAGCTGGTCGATGACGTCCTACTGCCCGGTCCCGGGCGTCGGGCCGAAGACCCCTGCCGACAATGATTATGACGGCGGCTTTGCAGCGGCGCTGATGCTCAAGGATCTCAAGCTGGCGATGCAGGCCGCGGAGCAGGCCGGCGTCGAAGTGGAGATGGGTGAGGAAGCCGAAGAAATGTACGAGGCGTTCGTCGAAAAAGGCGGCGGCTCAAAAGACTTTTCCGGCATTATAAAGATGATCGACGGAAGCTGGAGCGAGTGATCCGGCACAACAAGGAGACCTGACGTGCGCACTATCGCGATCCTGACCCTTGCCGGAACGGCGCTGTTCGCCGCGGCTTGCGAGCAGCAGCCTGCCGTCGACACCAACACGGCTGCGGTCGAGAACGAGGCCGTGACCGACGCCGCTGCGCCGGCGAATACGAGTGCGGCCGCCCTGCCCGCCGCAGTGGATGCCGAGACCGCCAAGACCGTGATGCACGACCGGCACGAGAATTTCGAGAAACTGGGCGATGCGATGAAAGTGATCGGGCGTGAACTCGACGCCGGTTCGCCCGACCTCGCGCGCGTTCGCACCAACGCCGACACCATCGCCGCGCTGGCGCCGCAGCTTCCGTCCTGGTTCCCGGCCGGCACCGGTCCCGACGCGGGCAAGACCCACGCCAAGGCGATCGTCTGGGAACAGCCGGCCGATTTCCTTGCCAAGGCGAGCGATTTCGACCGCGCCGCGCAGGCGTTCAAGACCGCCGCTCAGGGCACCGACGTGGCCGCCATCCGTACCGCGCAGGGCGAGCTCGGCAAGACCTGCAAGTCCTGCCACGACACCTATCGCGAGAAGGATTGATCCGGTTTGAGGAACCGGGTTTGGGACCTGCCGATCCGCCTGTTTCACTGGGCGCTGGTGGTGCTTGTCGCGTTCAGCTGGTGGACCGCCGAGACCGGGCGTGACGACTGGCACTTCTGGTCCGGCTACGCAGTCCTGTTCCTGCTGATCTTCCGCCTTCTATGGGGGATCTTTGGCAGCTCTACCGCCCGATTCGCTTCCTTCGTGAAAGGGCCGGCCGCGGTGCGGACCTACCTGCGGAGCGGGATGCGCTGGACCGCGCCGGGCCATACGCCGCTGGGCGCGCTCAGTGTCGTTGCCCTGCTCCTGGCGCTGATCGTCCAGGTCGTCACCGGGCTGTTCAATGTCGACGAGGACGGGCTGATCGAAGGCCCACTGGCCAAATATGTTTCCCTGTCGACGGCCGACTGGCTGCACGACGTCCACGAGGCCAGCTTCAACGTGCTGCTCGTGCTGATCGGGCTGCACATCGCCGCCATCGTCTTCTACCTGCTGGTCAAGAAGCTCAACCTGGTGACGCCGATGATCAGCGGCCGGGCCGACCTGGCCGCCGGAGTGACCCCGATGCGCCGGGTCCCCACCCTGGTCGCGGTCGCCTGCGCCGTCGCGGCCTTCGCGCTCATGGTCTGGATCGCCAGAGGCCTGCCGCCGTTCGGCCCTTGATCGGACCGGTGCGCGGGGCCACATCGCCCCCATGCTGATCCGCAACGAACAGACGCCCAACCCGGCGACCCGCAAATTCCTGCCCGGCCAGACCGTGATGGACGGCGGCACGCGCGATTTTCCCGACGCGCCGAGCGCCGAAGCCTCTCCGCTGGCGACCGGCCTGTTCGAAACCGGCATGATCGAAGGCGTATTCTACGGCCACGATTTCATCTCGGTCACCGCCGCGCCCGGCGTATCGTGGACCGACCTGGAGCCAATCGTGGTCGAGGCGTTGCTGGACCATTTCGTCACCGGCGCGCCGCTGTTCCGCCCGGGCAGCGCCGCCGGGATCGCCGTCGATGGCGATGCAGCCTTCGAAGACAGTCCCGAAGACGCCGACATCATCGACCAGATCAAGGACCTGATCGAAACCCGCGTCCGCCCGGCGGTCGCGCAGGACGGCGGCGACATCGCGTACAAGGGCTACAAGGACGGCCGCGTCTATCTGTCCATGCATGGCGCCTGCCAGGGGTGCCCATCCTCTGCGATCACGCTGAAGCGCGGCATTGAAAGCCTGATCAAACATTACGTCCCGGAAGTGGAATCGGTCGAAGCCGTCTAGACTGCGGCACTACCGTCCATTGCAGGGCTTGCCCCGGCGTCCGCGCTGTGGCCACTTGGCGCAATGATCCTGGCGATCGAAACATCCAGCTCGGCCTGCACCGCCGCCCTGTTCGGTGATGACGGCCAGTGCATCGACCGCCGCGACGAAGTTATTCATCGTGGGCACGCCGAACGCCTGGCGCCGATGCTTGCGGAAATGCTCGCCGGACGCCGCGCGGACAGCATCCTCGTCGGGGTCGGGCCCGGCAGCTTCACCGGCATCCGCGTCGGCATCGCGGCCGCCCACGGGCTCGCCATCGGCTGGGACGTGCCGTTGTGCGGCCTATCGTCGCTGGCCCTTCTGGCCGCCTCCGTCGACGCTTCGGAAGACGTGGCGGCCGCGGCAATCGGCGGACACGGCGAACTGTTCGTCCAGCAGTTCGGCACCGGGCTTGAGCCCGCGACCGACATTCTCAACCTTGCGCCGGCCGCCGCCGCCACGGCGATTTCTGCCAGGCTGGTCGTCGGGTCCGGCGCTGCCCTGCTGGTCGAGGCGCGCGGCACCGGCGAAGCGGTCGACGCCTGGCCGTCCGCCGCGCATGCTCTCGATCTGCCAGAAGCATTGCGCCTCCTTCCGCCGGTACCGGTCTATGCCCGCGCACCTGACGCCAAGGTCCGGTCGGCGGCATGACCGTGACGCTTACCACCGGCTGCTCGGCCGACCTCGACGGGGTGATGAACGTGATGGGCGCCGCGTTCGCCGAGGAGTTCGGCGAAGCATGGACCCGTGCGCAATGTTCCGGAATCCTGCCGATGACCGGGGTCAAGCTGCTGCTGGCCTGCACTGCGGAGCAGGTCGTCGGTTTCGCGCTCTACCGTACGGTCGCCGGCGATTCGGAACTGCTGTTGCTGGCGGTCGCCCCGGAGGCCCAGGGTGACGGCGTCGGACGAGCGCTGCTCGAACAATACATCGAAGATTCCAAGAAAAACGACGCCGAAAGCATCCACCTGGAAGTGCGGGACGGCAATTCCGCGGTCCGCCTTTATGAAGCCGCCGGGTTTCAGCAAACCAATCGGCGCAAGAACTATTATCGCGGGCGCGGCGGCGCACAGTTTGACGCGCTGACGTTCATGCTGTCCGCTTGACCTGAACCCGGGTTATTGCCGCAATCCTATTGCGGCTGGGGCGCCGCGTGGCTACGGCCCGCCTTTCACCACCCGCGCATGCGCATGTTCAAGTCTCGGAGAATAAATAATGGCTGACACCGACAATAATGAAGATACGTTACTGACCCTTACCGCGGATATCGTCGCCGCCCATGTCAGTAATAACAGCGTGGCCGTCAGCGACCTTCCGACGCTTATCCAGAATGTCCACGACGCGCTTAACGGAATTGCCGGTTCCGCTTCGGCCGTGGAAGAAAAGCAGGAGCCGAAAGTCTCCATCCGCGCTTCGGTGAAGCCCGATTCCATTACTTGCCTGGAATGCGGCAAGAAGCAGAAGATGCTCAAGCGTCATCTGATGACCAACCATGAGATGACCCCGGCCGACTACCGGCAGAAGTGGAACCTGGCCAACGATTACCCGATGGTGGCGCCCAATTACGCCGAACAACGGCGCACGCTGGCCAAGTCGATCGGCCTCGGCACCAAGCGGCGGCGCACCCGCGGCGGCAAGAAGTAACGAAAAAAAGGGGGCGCCTGCGGGCGCCCCTTCTCTTTACCGCGCGGCTGGCCATCCTTACGTTACGCCCATGAGCCACGCAGTCATCGACGTCGAAGCCTTGTGCGCCGACAAGGGGTTGAGGATTACCGAACAGCGCCGGGTGATCGCCCGCATCCTGTCCGAATCCGAAGATCATCCCGACGTCGAGACACTCCATGAGCGGGCCGCGGCAGTCGATCCGAAGATCTCCATCGCCACCGTCTACCGCACCGTCCGCCTGTTCGAGGAGGCAGGAATTCTCGCCCGCCACGAATTCGGTGACGGCCGCGCGCGCTACGAGGCCGCGTCGGACGAACATCACGATCACCTGATCGACGTCGAAACCGGCAAGGTCGTCGAATTCGTCGACGAAGAGCTTGAGGCCCTGCAGAAGCGCATCGCCGAAAAGCTCGGCTTCCGCCTCGTCGATCATCGCATGGAGCTGTACGGCGTCGCCCTCGACCGCGACCGCTAAAGCTCGCGGCGTGACCGCTGTCGCCGTCCTGCGACTGGTCGCTTTGGCCGTGCTGCTGATGGCCTGCCTGCCACCCCATTTGCTGTCGAAGGCCCTGCTCGGCCGGTCGCGCTGGCCGCAGCGGTTCCTGACCGGCGTGGCGTGGATTTGCGGTGCGCGAATCCGGGTGGAGGGCACTCCGCCGAGCCCGCGCACGCTGCTCGCCTGCAATCACACCAGCTGGCTCGACATTCCGGTGATGGCGGCCGCGACCGGTTGTGCTTTCGTGTCCAAGGCGGAGCTTGGCCATCCGGCGATCCACTGGCTCGCCGACCAGAACGCAACGCTTTACGTTCGCCGCGAGGAACGCCGCAATTCGCACGCCCAGGCACAGGCGATCGCAAGCCAGCTGCGCAATTCGCAGCCGCTGGCGCTGTTTCCGGAAGGTACGACCGGTCCGGGGACGCACCTGCTGCCCTTCCGGTCGACCCTGTTCGCCGCGGTCACGCCGCTGCCCGATGGTGCGGTCGTGCGCCCGGTGGCGATCGATTTCGGCCCGGCGGCGGCGGAAATCGGCTGGGTCGACGAGCCGGGGCTGGACAACGTGCTCCGCATGCTCGGCCGGACACGCCCGATCCCGGTCACCGTGCGCCTGCTCGACCCGCTGCCGCCCTCGACCGACCGCAAGCGGCTTTCGGAGGCCGCGCGCGACGCCATCGAATCCGCTCTCTTCAAGTCGCCCCGCCAGTCGCCTATAGGCAAGGGTCAATGACCCCCAAGACATTCAAGATCAAAAGCTTCGGCTGCCAGATGAACGTGTATGACGGCGACCGCATCGGCGAGATGCTGGCCGAACGCGGCCTGTCCGCAGTCGGTGACCGCGACGACGCCGACCTTGTCGTCCTCAACACCTGCCACATTCGCGAGAAAGCGGCGGAGAAAGCCTATTCCGACGTCGGCCGCCTCCGCCGCGAAGACGGGACCAGGCCGATGGTCGCGCTCGCCGGCTGCGTCGCACAGGCGGAGGGCGCGGAGGCCAAGCGGCGGTCAGAGATGATCGACATCGTCGTCGGCCCGCAAGCCTACCACCGCCTGCCGGAGATGGTCGCCGAAGCGGCGCGCGGCGCGCGGCCGGTGGACACCGACATGCCGGCAATTTCCAAGTTCGACGCGCTACCCAGGCGCCGCCGGGCGACTCCGAGCGCCTTCCTCACCGTTCAGGAAGGCTGCGACAAATTCTGCACCTACTGCGTCGTGCCGTACACCCGCGGCGCCGAAATCTCACGGCCGTGGGACCACATCGTCGCCGAGGCCCGCGCGCTGGTCGACGGCGGCGCGCGCGAAATCGTCCTGCTGGGCCAGAACGTCAACGCGTGGGAACATGGCGGGCGCACGCTGGCCGACCTTATTCGCTTCCTGGCCGGCATCGAGGGGCTGGAGCGGCTGCGCTACACCACCAGCCATCCGGTCAACATGGGCGACGACCTGATCGCGGCGCATGGCGACGTGGCGGAGCTGATGCCATATCTTCACCTGCCGGTGCAGTCGGGCAGCGACCGCATCCTGCGAGCGATGAACCGCAGCCATTCCACCGACAGCTACCTGCGGACGATCGAGAAGGTTCGCGCGGCGCGTCCCGACATCGCCATTTCGGGCGACTTCATTGTCGGCTTCCCCGGCGAGACCGAGGCGGATTTCGAAGCGACGCTGCAGATTGTCGATGCGGTTCGCTACGCTTCGGCCTATTCGTTCAAATATAGCGCGCGGCCGGGCACTCCGGCAGCGACCATGGAGGACCAGATTCCCCGCGAAGTCATGGAGGACAGGCTGCAGCGCCTGCAGTCACGCATTGCCGGGCACCAGCTCGCATTCAACCGCTCCACCGCCGGGCTCGACACCCGGTTGCTGATCGAACGGCCGGGCCGCCGTGCCGGCCAGATGATCGGCCGCTCTCCCTGGCTTCAGTCGGTTCACGTGCAGACCGACGCGGCGCCAGGCACGATGCTCGACGTCACGCTGACCGCGGCCGGTCCCAACAGCATGACCGGCGCGCTGCTCCGACAGGACGCCGCCTGAATGTCGCGCCGTGACGGAGCCCCCGCACCGGCCAACGAACCTGGCCGCGCCCGGCTCGAACTGGAATTCGACGAGCCCTACCTGCTCGGCCCGCTGTTCGGCGATTACGATCGCCACCTGATCACCATCGAAAGCCGGCTGGGCGTGCACATCGCCGCGCGCGGCAATCGCGTGCAGATCGAGGGCGAGGCCGACGCCGCATCGCGCGCCCGTGATGTTCTGGTCGGCCTCTACAAGCGGCTCGAGCAGGGCCACGACATCGACGCAGAAGCGGTCCAGGCCGTGCTCGGCATGGCCGCGCAGCCGAGCCTCGACGGGATCATCAACGATGAGGTCGCCTCCCCGCCGCGAGTGATGATCCGCACGCGCAAGAAGACCATCGTCCCGCGCTCGCCGACGCAGACGGTCTACATGGAAGCGTTGTCGCGCGCCGACATGATCTTCGCGCTTGGGCCGGCCGGTACCGGCAAGACCTATCTCGCCGTCGCGCAGGCGGTGTCGCAGCTGATTTCGGGAAGCGTCGACCGGCTGATCCTGTCGCGCCCGGCGGTCGAGGCCGGCGAGCGGCTCGGCTTCCTGCCCGGCGACATGAAGGAGAAGGTCGATCCCTATCTCCGCCCGCTGTACGACGCGCTGTACGACATGCTGCCGACCGAGCAGGTCGAACGCCGCATCGCGTCGGGCGAGATCGAGATTGCCCCGATCGCCTTCATGCGTGGCCGGACGCTCAACGATGCGTTCATCATCCTCGACGAGGCGCAGAACACCACGCCCGCGCAGATGAAGATGTTCCTGACCCGCTTCGGCATGCGCAGCCGGATGGTCATTTGCGGCGACCCCAAGCAGGTCGACCTGCCCGAGCCCGGCAAGTCCGGCCTGCACGACGCCGTCACGCGCCTTGAGGGAGTGCAGGGCATCGCCGTCGTTCCCTTCACCACGGCCGACGTCGTCCGCCACCCGCTGGTCGGACGCATCGTCGAGGCCTATGAAGGGCCGGGACAATGATGCTGGACATCGCCATCGACGCCGATCCGGACTGGGACAGTAGCACCGGCTGGGACGCGCTGGTGCGCGCCGCCGCCCAAGCCGCCATCGCCGAAAGCGCCTTCCCGCAGCTGGCCAGTTCGCCCCGCGCGGTCGAACTGTCGGTCCGCCTGACCAGCGACGAGGACGTTCGCGCTCTCAATGCGCAATGGCGCGGCAAGGACAAGCCGACCAACGTCCTGTCCTTTCCGCAGGCCGAGCCGGACGAACTTGCCGAACTGGCCGAGGACGGACCCGAAGTGATGTTGGGCGACATCGTGCTGGCGCGCGGGGTCTGCATCCGCGAAGCGGAGGAAAAAGCGATCCCGCTCGATCACCACGCGGCGCACTTGGTGGTCCACGGCACCCTGCACCTGCTTGGTGACGACCATGGCGACGACGCCGCGGCCGACGCCATGGAGGCGCGCGAGGTGCGCGCCCTTGGCCGGCTGGGCATTGCCGACCCTTACGGGGACCGCGGCTGATGGCGAGCCGAAGCGACGACGGCGGATCGCGGCTGTGGCGCGGCATGCGCGCCCTGATCTTCGGCAACGAAGGCACGCCCACACTGCGCGACGAGATCGAGGACGCGATCGACGAGGCGGAAGATTCGCACCCCGTCGCCGGCGACCTGACCCCGGTCGAACGGCAGATGCTGCGCAACCTATTGCACTTCGGCGACGAGACCGCGGGCGACATATGCGTTACGCGCGGCGACATCGTGTCTGTCCCGGCGACGATCGCCTTCGACGATCTGGTCCAAGCCTTCGCCGAGGCCGAGCACAGCCGCTTGCCCGTCTATGGCGAAAGCCTCGACGAGATAATCGGCATGATTCACATCAAGGACCTGTTCGCCGCGCTGATCGACCCGGCCCGCGACCGCTCCATCCAGGCGATGATGCGCAACCCGCTGTTCGTCCCCGAATCGATGGGCGTCATCGACCTTCTGGCGCGGATGCGCGCCGAGCGCATCCACCTGGCCGTCGTGGTCGACGAGTTCGGCGGCACCGAAGGATTGGTGACGATCGAGGACGTTGTCGAGGAAATCGTCGGCGAAATCGAGGACGAGCACGATATCGAGGCAGCGGGCATGCTGACCCGACTGGCTGATGGCGTGTGGGAAGCCGACGCCCGGATCGAGCTGGAAGAGCTGGCCGAGAGCGTCGATGCGCGCCTGACGTGGGAAGAAGACGAGGTCGATACGCTTGGCGGCCTGGTCTTCCTGCTTTCGGGCCACATTCCGGCGCGGGGTGAATCGGTGCTTCACCCGTCGGGCTGGCGCCTAGAAGCGGTCGATTCCGATCCGCGGCGCATCCTTCGCGTCCGGCTGCATCAGCCGGAGGCCGAGGTCGCCGCCGAAGATTAGGCTTTCGCGAACAGGTTTTCGGGTTTCGCCATCGCCTTGAACTCCAGCGCATTGCCGGCGGGATCGAGCAGAAACATCGTCGCCTGCTCGCCCGGCTGGCCTTCGAAACGCACCGTCGGCGGGATCACGAAGTCGATCTTCGCTGCCACCAGCCGTTCGGCCAGCCGGCGCCAGTCGTCGACCGACAGGACAATCCCGAAATGCGGCACCGGCACGTCGTCGCCGTCGACCGCGTTGCTCGCCCGCGGCCGCACCGATCCCGGCGCCAGGTGCGCGACGATCTGGTGACCGTAGAGGTTGAAGTCGATCCATTCAGCGCTGCTGCGGCCCTCCGGACAGCCCAGCAGGCCGCCGTAGAATGCACGCGCGGCGGGAAGGTCGTCGACGGGAAAAGCGAGATGGAAGGGTGGCAGGCTCATTTGCCGGCATTGTCATTGGCCGCGCACCGAAGCAATGACGCAAAATGCGCATCCTGCTTTACGCCCTGCTGACCGGCGCCGCGTCCGCCTTCGCGTTCGAGCCGGTGGGCGTGTGGCTGCTGATGCCGGTCGCCTTCGCCGTGCTGCTCTGGCTGCTGTCCCAGGCCCAGACGCTCCGCCGCGCGCTGCTGGTCGGCTGGATCTTCGGCGTCGGCCAGTTCGTCGTCGGCCTCAACTGGATTGCCACGGCCTTCGGTTTCCAGGCGGCGATGCCGGCGTGGCTCGGCTGGATCGCAGTGGTGCTGCTGTCGCTTTACCTTGCCGTTTACCCGGCGCTCGCGGCGGGCCTCGCGTGGCGGATCGGCAAGGACAATGAAATCGCCCGTTCCTTCGCGCTCGCCGGCGGCTGGGCGATCACCGAATGGCTGCGCGCCGGGATCTTCACGGGCTTCGCATGGAATCCGGTAGGCGCGGCGCTGGTGCCGACGCCATTGCTCGGCACGACAGCGCTGATCGGCACCTACGGCTTGTCGGCGCTGACCGTGTTGCTGGGCGCGGTCATCTGGCTGGAGATCAAGCGCAAGTTCCTGCCCGGCGTCGCTATCGCCTTCGCCACCGCATTGCTGTGGCTGCTGCCTTCCTCTCCGGTGCCCGAAACGCCGTTGCTGTTGAAGCCGATCCGCGTGGTCCAGCCCAATATCGGGCAGGAGCAGAAGTGGCGGCCGGAATTCGCCGAGGAGGCGGCCCGCAAGCTGGCCCAATTGTCGCAGACGCCGGGCGGCGAACACCCGCACCTGCTGCTGTGGCCGGAAGCCGCGGTGACCCAGCCGCTGCAGGACGATCGCGCCGGCCCGGCGTCCGCCTTCGCTGCGTTCGAACGGTCGCGCGCGGCGCAGTCGCTGCAAAATGGCGAGGCGCTGCTGACCGGCGGCATATCTCTCCAGTCGGCGGACGGGCAGAACGTCAGCGGCGCCACCAATAGCGTGTTCGTCATCGCCCCCGGCGGACGGGCGCTGGCACGATACGACAAGGCGCACCTCGTCCCGTATGGCGAATATCTGCCAATGCGCGCCCTGCTCACCCCGCTCGGACTGTCGCGGCTGGTCCCGGGCGACACCGACTTCAGCGCCGGCCCCGGCCCGCGCAGCGTCGAGCTGCCCAATTGGGGCAAGATCGGCATCCAAGTCTGCTACGAAATCATCTTTTCCGGCCATGTTGCGGACAAGGCCAACCGTCCGGACTTCATCTTCAATCCGTCGAACGACGCCTGGTTCGGCCGTTGGGGACCGCCGCAGCATCTGGCGCAGGCGCGGCTGCGCGCCGCCGAAGAAGGCTTGCCGGTGGTTCGCGCCACGCCGACCGGGATCAGTGCGGTGATCGACGGCCGCGGTCACGTGGTGCAGCAGATCGGCTGGCGCCAGGCGGGCGTGATCGACACCAACCTGCCGCCGCCATCGCCGCAGCCGACGCTGTTCGGCCGGTTCGGCAATGTCGTCCCGTTGCTGCTTTCCGCGCTGCTGCTTCTCGGCGCCATTGCCCTCGCCGGGAGCCGGCGCTATCGGCACACATAACGAATCCTTTATATCACGGCCGCGAACGTCGCGGCGTCTCCTGGGGACTTGGTTTCAGCGATGCGCAGCAACTATCTTTTCACTTCCGAATCCGTTTCCGAAGGTCATCCGGACAAGGTCGCCGACCAGATCAGCGACGCCATCGTCGACCTGTTCCTGTCCAAGGACGCCGAAGCCCGCGTGGCCTGCGAAACCATGACCACCACCAACCGCGTCGTCCTGTCGGGCGAAATCCGCGGCAAGGGGATCATGGACCAGGAAGGCAATTGGGCCCCGGGCGTGCGCGAGGAAATCGAACGCGCGGTCCGCGATACGGTCAAGAAGATCGGTTACGAGCAGGACGGCTTTCACTGGGACCGCCTCGACTTCGCCAACCACCTGCATCCGCAGTCCGCGCATATCGCGCAGGGCGTCGACGCCGGCGAGAGCAAGGATGAAGGCGCGGGCGACCAGGGCATCATGTTCGGCTTCGCCTGCGACGAAACGCCCGACCTGATGCCGGCCACGCTATATTACAGCCACAAGATTCTCGAGCGGATGGCGGCTGACCGCCACAGCGGCAAGGCCCCGTTCCTGGAGCCCGACGCCAAGAGTCAGGTCACCCTTCGCTACGAGGATGGCAAGCCGGCCAAGGCGACCGCGATCGTCGTGTCGACTCAGCATGCCAAGGGCTATGACGAAGGCACCAAGGAAGCCGAGCTTCACGCTTATGTGAAGGACGTCGTCGCCGACGTCCTGCCGGCGCAGTTGCTGGGGAACGAGACCGTCTATCACATCAACCCGACCGGCAGCTTCGAGATCGGCGGGCCCGACGGCGACGCCGGCCTGACCGGCCGCAAGATCATCGTCGACACCTACGGCGGGGCGGCCCCGCACGGCGGCGGCGCCTTTTCGGGCAAGGACCCGACCAAGGTCGATCGTTCGGCCGCTTACGCCGCGCGCTACCTTGCCAAGAACATTGTCGCGGCGGGCCTTGCCACGCGCTGCACGATCCAGCTTGCCTATGCCATCGGCGTGTCCAAGCCGCTGTCGCTCTACGTCGATACGCACGGCACCGGCACGGTCGAGGACAGCAAGCTGGAAGAAGCGATCGGCAAGATCGACAAGCTTGGCGGCCTGACCCCGCGCGGCATCCGGACGCACCTGCAGCTCAACAAGCCGATCTACGAAAAGACCGCGGCCTACGGCCACTTTGGCCGGCAGGCCGAGGGTGACTTGTTCCCGTGGGAAAAAACCGACCTGGTCGACGACCTCAAGGCTGCGCTGAACTAATCCTTCGCGTCGGCCGCCGCGGCCGCTTTGAGCAGCAGCCCGACCGCGGATTCGGCCGCGAGGCCGATGGCGATTCCGACGGCAACATCGCTGAGGAAGTGATTTTCGCTGGGCAATTGAGCGGCGGCAACCGACGCGGCCGCAGCCCCGACCGGCAATGCCGCTTCGGGATACTCGCGCGCCACGGCAGCGGCCACGGCGGCCAGCCCCGCGCTATGGCCGGAAGGCATTGATCGCATTCCGCCTGCCTTGCTGGCGCCTTCTTTCAATTTGTAATTTCCCTTGCGCGCGACGCCCGGCCGCGTGCGGTCGATGCGGTCCTTGACCATCGACTTGGCGGCCGTCGCGAAACCGTGCGCGGCGAGCATGTGGAGCGCCGTCCGCACCATCCTTGCATCGCCGCGGCCAAGGCCGACCGCAAGCACCCCGGCGCACGCCGCGATCAGCGGCGGCTGGTCGCCCAATTCGGCGAATTGCCCGAGCAGCTTCGCCTCCGCAGATTGCGGACCGACCCGAACCGTTTCCGCCGTCGCGAGATCGGCCTTTTCGACCGGATGAAGCTTGCGGGAAGAGCGTTTTGCCATTGGCCCCTAACGACCCGGGCGAACGGTAAGTGCCGGCTGGCGATCCTCAGGCGTCGGAGCCGCCCACCAGCGTCAGCCGGGTTTCCGGCGCATCGTCGAAGCCCATGACCTGGTCGCGGCCTGCGGCCTTTGCGGCGTACATCGCACGGTCCGCCTTTTCGAGCATGTCCTCGATCGTCTGCCCGTCGCGGCGCAGGTAGATGCCAACGCTCGCACTGGCGCGTACCGGCCGGCCGCGCCCGTCCAGCCGCACGGCGGCGATGGCGTCATGAGCCTCCTGCGCGATGGCCGCGATGCGCTCGCAATATTTGCCTTCCACCAGCATCAGGAATTCGTCGCCCCCGATGCGGAACAGGCGCCCGCCGAAGCCAACCACGCGGTTGAGCGCGGCGCCGACGCCCGCCAGCAACTGGTCGCCGATGGCATGGCCATAGCCGTCGTTAACCAGCTTGAACTTGTCGAGGTCCATGGAGATCGCGCCGCAGCATTCCCATTCGCCGGCGTTGTCCGCCGCCACCGCCTGCGCCAGCGCGTGGCGGTTGCCGAGCTGGGTCAGCGGATCGAGCATCAGGCGGTTGGCCTGAGCCTTGATGACGTCGTGACCGATGACGAAGATCAGCAACAACCCGGCGGACAGACCGGTCAGCCCCATGATGAAATGAAAGACGAGGTTGACGTCGATGGAGAAGAAGTTGGGCTGCGCCGACAGTTCGTCGCCGACCGGGAAGGCGTGCAGATAGACGACACGCAACGCGTAGCTGGCGGCAAGACCAGAGACGATCGCGATGATGAACCTGTCGGCCGTCCGGCGGTGGCCCCAGCGCCAGCTTTCAACCGCCAGCGCGGTCAGCGCCGCGAACAGGCCGACGTTGAACGTGGTCTGCCGAACCTGCAGCGACGCGCCGAGGAAATTGAGCGTTCCGCACGCCAGCGCGGTACCGATCAGAAGCGCACCGACGATGATCGGGAAGCTCAACCGATGGCGCGCCGCGAGCGCCTTGGCGAACGCGGCGACGACGGCAAGGTGGAGGTAGAAAAGCGACCAGCTGTGTCCCGGCGGGCGTATCGCATCGAGCGTCACCCCAAGACAGGCGAGCGCGAACGCCGCCGCGCCCCAGCGGGCGGCGAGAATGCGCCTGTCGACCATTGCCAGCATCGCCAGGGCGATGGCGAAGACTGCGAAAATAGCCGGGATAAGCGCGAACAGGATGCGGGAGTCCAGCATCGCCGTCTGAATAGTCCAGCCATGGTTACGGTTCCACTACCGGCCAACCCTATTCGGAGTGGAAGCCCGCGCCTTGAAGCGGCGGCGCCGGACGGCTAGCCGCCGCCCGATGACCGCGCACAAGCCAGGCGACCCGACCACGCTCAATCGGCTGTACGGCCGATCGAGCGGGCACAAGCTGCGCAAGGGCCAGCAGGCGCTGGTCGAGCGGCTGTTGCCACAACTTGAAGTGCCGCAGGATGGCGACGTCACGGCCGCCGCCTTGTTCGGCGAAGACCGGCCGCTGCATTTCGAAATCGGGTTCGGTGGCGGCGAGCATCTGGCCGACCGTGCCGACATGCTTCCCGATCACGGTTTCATCGGCTGCGAGCCCTTCCTCAATGGCGTTGCCACCGTGCTCGGCCATATCCGCGACAAGCATCTGGCCAATGTTCGGCTGTGGCGGGGCGATGCGCTGGAGGTATTGCGCCGCGTGCCCGACGGCGCGCTGTCCTTCGTTTACCTGCTCCACCCCGACCCGTGGCCCAAGGCGCGCCACGCTAAGCGGCGGATGGTCAACGATGGGCCCGTCGACCTGATCGCGGCCAAGTTAAAGGCTGGCGGCGAGCTGCGGATCGCGACCGACCATCCCGTCTATCTCGAATGGACGCTGATGGTGATGGCCAGCCATGGCGGGCAGTTCGAATGGCTGGCGCGGACGCCGTCAGATTTTCTTAATCCGCCGGGCGGATGGATGGAAACGCGCTACGGCGCCAAATCCCGGCGGGAGGGCCGCCGACCCTATTACCTTCGCTATCGGAGGCGATGATGCGGTGGATGCTGGCTGGCCTGATCTCCCTCTTCGCGCTGCCCGGAGCCGCACAGGCCTGCGTGTGCCTGGGACCGCAGACCGAAGAGCAAAAACGCGACTTCGCCCGGGCGATCGCCGAGCGCGCCGTGGCGGTGGCCGAGGTCGAGCAAATCGCGGACATGGACGCCGCCACCATGACCCCGGAACGATACCGGGTGATCCGTCTGCTCGCCGGTCAGGCGCCGGCGACCTTTCACGAATATCGCCGATTCGCCTCCTTGGGCGAAGGGTCGGTCGTCACGACATCGTACAGCGATTGCGATGCCGGCCCGGCAGCCGGGGAGCGCGCGGTCGTCGTCCTGTTCAGCCCGCAGGAGATCGAGGCGAACCCGGCGGATTACGCGGCGGAAGAGCGTTTCATGACCGGACGCGGCGACATGCTGATGTGGTCGATGTGCGAGAAGCTGTTCGCCGAGCAGCAAGGCGGCCTCGCCCTGATTCTCGACGAGGCGCGCAAGCTGGGCAAGGCGGCGCGTTAGCCGGCCGGTTCGAGCCTGAGCAGCCGGCCGGGGTTGCCGTCCTCCAGGAGGTACACCGATCCTTCGGGCCCTTCGCTGACCGCACGGATGCGAGAGCCCATTTCCCATTGGTCGCCCTTGCGCGCCGTATCGCCGTCAAGGTCGACGCGGATCAGCGCATGGCCCGATAGCGCCGGGACGAGGGCATCCCCGGTCCAGCCGGCGAACTTCGTACCCTTGTAGATCATCAGCCCGGCCGGCGAGATCGACGGCGTCCACCACACCTTCGGCTCTTCGTATCCGCGGCCCTTGTGATCGTCCGGAATGTCGGCGCCATCGTAATGGCTGCCGTAGGACGCCAGGGGCCAGCCGTAATTCTTGCCCTTGGCGATCAAATTGATCTCATCGCCGCCTTTCGGTCCCATTTCGCTGTTCCACAGCCGGCCCTGCGCGTCGAAGGCCAGGCCCAGCACGTTGCGGTGACCCATCGAGTACCAGCGGCCGTCGATCCGTTCGCCCTCCGCGGTGAGGTGAATGATCTTGCCAAGGTCGACATTGCGGTCCTGTGCCGGCTGCATTTTCTGCCGGTCGCCGGAAGAAATGAACATTGTACCGTCAGGTGCGAAGGCGATACGGTGAGAAAAGTGGCCATTGCCGTCGACCTTGGGATCCTGGCGCCAGATCACCTTAAAATCGGTCAGTTGCGCGGCCACCGGTCCGCTCGGCACGGCCGGCCCGGCGAAAACCAGCGTGCCATAGCCGATCGCGGCGCCGCTGGTGCCGTCCGCGCCACGCTCGACGAAGCTGAGGTAGACGCGGTGATTGCCCGCATGGTCGGGATGCACGACGACATCGCCAAGGCCGCCCTGCCCCGCGACGTGAACCGCGGGCACTCCACCGACTTCCTGCCGTTTGCCCGTGGCGACGTCGACCAGCCACAGCTTGCCGCCTTTTTCGGTGACGAGTGCCTGGTTGGTGAGCGGGACGCCGCTGCCCGGAATGAAGGAGATCGCCCAGGGATCGTCGAAAGAAGCGACTTCGGCCGTGGTGAAAGGCCGCGCGCCCTCCGTGGTCCCGGCGTTCTGCGCGCTGGGTTGGGCAGTCCCGGACCCGCTCGCGCCGCAAGCGGCAACGGCGAGGACCAGGGGCGACAGCAAGGATCGAAGGGTCATACGGTCTTTATACTCCTGAGCGGAACTAAGGTGCCCTCCATTCTGTCTAGTCGAGATCATGCTCGCCTGCAGCCTACTTTCCCTGGCCACGGCCGTCCCGCCCAACGTCATCGACCAGGACGAGGCCAAGCGGCTCGGCCGCAAGGCGTTCAAGCGCACCAACTTGTTCGACCGACTGTCGGGCGTGTTCGACAACGCCGGCATCGCCAAGCGTCACCTGGTCGCGCCGGCCGACTGGTATGAACGGCCGCACGGCTGGCAGGACCGCAACACGCTCTATCTCGACGCGGCGCAGGCGCTGTTCGCGGAGGCCGCCGCGGCCGCCATTGCCAAGGCGGGGCTGGAGCCCGGCGATATCGACGGCGTCGTGTTCGTTTCCACTACCGGTATCGCCACGCCCAGCATCGAGGCGCGCGCCGGTCCGCGCCTCGGCCTTCGGTCCGACGTGCGGCGGGTGCCCGTGTTCGGGCTGGGCTGCGCCGGCGGAGTCAGCGGCCTCGCCACCGCGGCGCGACTGGCCAGCGCGGAGCCCGGCACCAACTGGCTGTTCGTCTGCGTCGAGACCTGTTCCATCTCCATCCGGCTGGAAAGCGACGATCCGGCGGCGGTCGTCGCCACGGCCTTGTTCGGCGACGGCGCGGCAGCCGCCGTGCTGCGCAGCGGCGCGCATTGCATCGGGCAGGTCACCGGCGCGGCGGAAAAGCTGTGGCCGGAAACGCAGCGGATCATGGGCTGGAATGTCGAGGACCCCGGCCTCGCCGTCGTCTTCGACCGCGCCATCCCGCCCTTCATCGAAGACAATCTGCGCCCCGCGGTCGATGAGATGCTGGGCTCGCTCGGACTGACGCTCGGTGACATCGACCGCCTCTGTTCTCACCCCGGCGGGGTCAAGGTGATCGACGCGATTGAGCAGGCGCTCGAATTGCCGCAGGGCGAGCTTAACATCGAGCGTGAAGTGCTGCGCGACTTCGGCAACATGAGCGCACCGACCGTGCTATTCGTGCTTGAACGGCTGATTGCGCGCGGGCTGCCCAAGAGGGTTCTGCTGACCGCTTTCGGCCCGGGCTTCACCTGCTCCGGCCTGGTGCTGGAGGCCGCATGACTTGGCCGGTCGCGATCCTGGCCTTCGTCACGCTCGAGCGATTGCTCGAGCTGGTGCTGGCCCGGCGCAACACTGCCCGCCTGCTCGAACGCGGCGCACGCGAGCATGCCCCCGGCCATTACCCGCTGATCGTCCTCCTCCACGCGGCGTGGCTGGCGACCCTGTGGGTGCTGGCGCCGGCCCGCGACGTCGACATGTTCTGGCTGGCGATGTTCGTGCTTTTGCAGGCGGCGCGCATCTGGGTGCTGGCAACGCTTGGGCCGCGGTGGACGACGCGGATCATCGTCCTGCCCGGCGAGCCGCTGGTGAAGCGCGGCCCGTACAAGATCCTGGCGCATCCGAACTATTGGGTGGTGATCGGGGAAATCGCGGTTTTGCCGCTGGTGTTCGAGCTTCCGTGGGTGGCGCTGATCTTCAGCCTGCTCAACGCTGCGATCCTGTGGATTCGCATCCGCGAGGAAGAGCGCGCGCTGCGCGCCTGAACCGCCTTGCGGGTTTGCGATCACGCGCCTATATCGGCCTTCTCTCCTCGACATCGTTAGTGGTGCTGAGGCTGGGGCTCGAAAGGCCCCGGTCCGAGAGGCGTTTGGATTAAGGGAAACCGCTTGGCCGATACCGAAGCGTTGACGAAGCTGATCGAACCGGAGCTGCAGGGCCTCGGCTTCGACCTCGTGCGCGTCGCGATGATCGGCGGCAAGTCCGATCCCACGCTGCAAGTGATGGCCGAGCGGCCCGACACGCGACAGCTGACGCTGGGCGATTGCGAGGCGATCTCGCGCCGGGTGTCCGAAAAGCTCGACGCGCTGGAGGCGGCGGGCAAGGATCCGATCGAACATGCCTATCGGCTGGAGGTCAGCTCGCCCGGAATTGACCGGCCGCTGACCCGGCTGAAGGATTACGACGACTGGTCCGGCCACGAAGCGCGGCTGAAGCTGGCGGAGCCCGACGGTGGCGCGAAGCAGCTGTCCGGCGCGATCGCCGGCACCGCGGGCGGGACCGTCACCATTTCGACGCCCAAGGGCGATAAGCAGGTGCAATTTTCGAACATCGCGTCGGCCAAGCTGTTGCTGACCGACAAGCTGATCCAATCAACCGCGCCCTTGAGTGCCGAGGGCGCCGATACCATCCAGACTGTGAAGGACTAAGACCATGGCCACCGCAGCCCCCGCGGCACCGACCGCCAACAAGGCCGAACTGCTTGCGATCGCCGACGCGGTCGCGCGCGAAAAGCTGATCGACAAGGACATCGTCATCGAGGCGATGGAAGACGCGATCCAGCGCGCCGCCCGGGCCCGCTACGGTGCCGAAAACGATATTCGCGCCAAGCTCGACGCGACCACTGGCGACCTGCGCCTGTGGCGGGTTCTCGAAGTGGTCGAGGAGCCGGAAGATCACTTCAAGCAGGTCGACCTGAAGGGCGCGCAGAAGCTGCAGAAGGATGCGCAGATGGGCGACTTCATCGTCGACCCGCTGCCGCCGATCGAATTCGGCCGCATCGCCGCCCAGGCCGCCAAGCAGGTCATCTTCCAGAAGGTCCGCGACGCCGAACGCGAGCGCCAGTACGAAGAATTCAAGGACCGGTCGGGCGAAGTCATCACCGGCGTCGTCAAGCGGGTCGAATTCGGCCACGTGGTCGTCGATCTTGGCCGCGCCGAAGGCGTCATCCGCCGCGACCAGCAGATCCCGCGCGAAATGGTTCGCGTCGGCGACCGCATCCGCGCGCTGATCCTGCGCGTCAGCCGCGAGGCTCGCGGCCCGCAGATCTTCCTGTCCCGCGCCCACCCCGACTTCATGAAGAAGCTGTTCGCGCAGGAAGTGCCGGAAATCTACGACGGCATCATCGAGATCAAGGCCGCGGCCCGCGACCCGGGCAGCCGCGCCAAGATCGGCGTGATCAGCCACGACGGGTCGATCGATCCGGTCGGCGCCTGCGTCGGCATGAAGGGCAGCCGCGTGCAGGCCGTCGTGCAGGAACTGCAGGGCGAGAAGATCGACATCATTCCCTGGTCGGAAGACCTTGCGACCTTCGTCGTCAACGGCCTGCAGCCGGCGACCGTCAGCCGCGTCGTCATCGACGAGGAGGAAAGCCGCATCGAAGTCGTCGTTCCCGACGACCAGTTGAGCCTGGCCATCGGCCGCCGCGGCCAGAACGTGCGCCTTGCTTCGCAGCTGACCAGCTCGCAGATCGACATCCTCACCGAGGCGGACGCTTCCGAGAAGCGCCAGCGCGAGTTCGTCGAGCGGTCCGAGATGTTCCAGACCGAATTGGACGTCGACGAGACGCTGGCCCAGCTGCTGGTCGCCGAAGGATTCACCAGCCTTGAGGAAGTGGCATACGTCCCCGAGGACGAGATCAGCTCGATCGAGGGTCTCGACGAGGATATCGCCAAGGAACTGCAGAGCCGCGCCGGCGAAGCGCTGGAGCGTCGCGAAGCGGCCGCCCGCGAGGAACGCCGCGGCCTTGGCGTCGAGGACGATCTCGCCACCATGCCGCACCTGACCGAGCAGATGCTGGTCACGCTGGGCAAGGCCGGGATCAAGACGCTCGACGACCTTGCCGACCTGGCCACCGACGAGCTGGTGCAGAAGAAGCGGGTCGAACCCCGCCGCCGGTCCGACGCGCCGACCCGGCCCGAGGACAAGGGCGGCATCCTGTCCGACTATGGCCTGACCGACGAACAGGGCAACGAGGTCATCATGGCCGCCCGCGCGCATTGGTTCGAAGATGAAGACGCATCCGCGTCGGGGTCCGAGAACGAAGAGCCGGCCAAGGACGACAAGGGGGAGGCCGCCGATGCGGAATCCCCGGAATGATACCGCCGATCGCGTAGAGCGAAGCCCCGAGCGCACTTGCGTCCTCACACGGACCAAGCGCGGCAAGGAGGATCTGATCCGGCTGGCGCTCGGTCCCGACGGGGCTGTCGCCCCGGACGTTCGCGCCCGCGCGCCGGGCCGCGGCGCCTGGATCGCGGTTTCGAAGAGCGCGCTTCAGGAAGCGGTCGCCAGCGGCAAACTGAAGGGCGCGCTGCAACGCGCGTTCAAGTCGACCGCCGTGACCGTGCCGGCCGACCTCGCCGAACTGACCGAGCAGGCGCTGCGCCGCAACGCGCTCGACCGGCTGGGCATGGAAGCACGCTCCGGCATGCTGATCAGCGGCTCCGACAAGGTCGAGAATGCGGCCCGGTCGGGCAAGGTCGCCCTGCTGATCCACGCCGCCGACGCGGCGGAGGACGGACGCCGCCGGCTGGACCAGGCGTGGCGGGTCGGCGGGGGGCCCTCGGCCCCGCTTGGCGAAGGCCAGGTGCGGGGGGTGATATTCCCCTGTGACCGCACTATCTTGTCATTAGCCTTGGGGCGGGAAAATGTGGTACATCTTGCCCTGATAGACCTCGCTGCCGCGGCGCGCGTGATGCAAGCGCTTGCCCGGTGGCAAAGATTCATTGACCCCGATGCCGGCTCGCAAGGCGGCGATTCCGCCCTTGGACCCGGCTCGGCTGCAGAAGTTGAAGGAATAGAATGAGCGACCAGACCGAAAAGCCGAAACTTGGCACCCGGCCGCCGCTGGGCATCAAGCGCACGGTCGAAACCGGCAAGGTGAAGCAGAGCTTCAGCCACGGCCGATCGAATACGGTCGTCGTCGAGGTGAAGAAGCGCCGTATCCTGGGCAAGCCGGGCGAAACGCCCGAGCCGGTCAAGGTGCCCGAGCCCGAGGCCGAGGCCCCCAAGCCGAAGCCCGCACCGCCCAAGCCGGCAACCCCGGCCCCGCGCGAGCGCAAGGCGTCGCCCGCCGAAGAACAGGCGCGCCGCATGGAAATGCAGACCCAGCTGCTGCGCGAAGCGGAAGAAGACCGCCTGCGCATGGCCGAGGAAGCGCGCCGCCGCGACGAGCAGGCGAAGGTCGAGCAGACCGAGGACGAGCGCCGTCGCGCCGAAGACAACCGCCGTGCCGAGGAAGAGGCCGCCGAGGCGGCCCGCAAGCAGGCCGAGGACGCCGCTGCCGAACAGACTCGCGCTGCGACGGAACCGGCGGCTCCGGCCGCTCCGCAGGCCGACGACGACCGCGGTCCCCGCCGTCATGGCAACGCCCCGGCGGCCAAGCGCCCCGAGCCTGCGCGCCCGTCGCGTGGCCGTGGCGACGACCAGCGCCAGCGCGGCAAGCTGACCGTCAGCCGGGCGCTGTCCGGCGAGGACGACAGCCGCGCCCGCAGCCTCGCCGCGCTGCGCCGCGCGCGCGAAAAGGAAAAGCGCGCCCACGAACAGTCCGGCCCGCGCGAAAAGCAGGTGCGCGACGTTATCGTGCCGGAGGCGATCACGGTCGCCGACCTTGCCAATCGCATGGCAGAGCGCGGCGCCGACCTGGTCAAAGCCCTGTTCAAGATGGGCATGCCGGTCACGCTGACCCAGACCATCGACCAGGACACGGCGGAGCTGCTGGTCACCGAGTTCGGGCACAACATCAAGCGCGTCAGCGAATCCGACATCGAGATCGGCATCAGCGGCGACGACGATGCGCCCGAGACGATGCAGCCCCGCTCGCCCGTGGTGACCATCATGGGCCATGTCGATCACGGCAAGACCTCGCTGCTCGACGCCATTCGCGGCGCCGACGTCGTTGCCGGCGAAGCTGGCGGCATCACCCAGCATATCGGCGCCTATCAGGTGACCCTGCCCGACAAGTCGAAGATCAGCTTCCTCGACACGCCGGGCCACGAAGCCTTCACGGAAATGCGCGCGCGCGGCGCCAACGTCACCGACATCGTCATCCTGGTGGTGGCGGCGGACGACGGCCTGAAGCCGCAGACGATCGAGGCGATCAACCACACCAAGGCGGCCGGCGTGCCGATGATCGTGGCGATCAACAAGATCGATAAGCCGGAAGCCAAGCCGCAAAAGGTTCGCGAGGAGCTGCTGCAGCACGAGGTGATCGTCGAGCAGATGGGCGGCGACGTCCAGGATGTCGAAGTGTCCGCCATGCAGAAGACCAATCTCGACAAGCTGCTCGAGGCCGTTCACCTGCAGGCCGAAATCCTCGAGCTCAAGGCCAATCCCGACCGCAACGCGGAAGGCACGGTCATCGAATCCAAGCTCGACAAGGGCCGCGGCCCGCTGGCCACCGTGCTCATTCAGCGCGGCACGCTCAAGGTTGGCGACGTGTTCGTTGCCGGTGCGTCGAGCGGCAAGGTCCGGGCGATGATCGACGACAAGGGCAAGCAGGTAAAGGAAGCCGGACCTTCGGTCCCGGTCGAAGTGCTCGGCCTGTCAGCGGTGCCGTCCGCCGGCGACCCGTTCACGGTCGTCGACAACGAAGCCCGCGCCCGCGAAGTCGCGGCCTATCGCCAGGGCGTGCTCGACAAGCAGCGCACGACCGCGGCGCCGGTCAGCCTGGAAAACATGTTCGCCAGCCATGCATCGACGACCAAGGAACTGCCGCTGGTGGTCAAGGCCGACGTGCACGGGTCGCTGGAAGCGATCAGCCACGCGCTCAACCGCTTGTCGACCGACGAGATCAAGGTGCGCATCCTGCACGCCGGGGTCGGCGGCATCACCGAAAGCGACGTCACGCTGGCAGGGGCCAGCGGTGCGCCGATCATCGGCTTCAACGTCCGTCCCAATGCCAAGGCGCGCGAAGTCGCCGCCCGCAGCAATGTCGAGTTCCGCTATTACGACGTCATCTATCACCTGACCGATTGGGCCAAGGGTGCGATGGCCGGCGAGCTTGGGCCAGAGATCATCGAAACGGTCGTCGGCCGCGCCGAAGTCCGCGAGGTCTTCCCGGCGGGCAAGAAGGATAAGGCCGCCGGCCTGCTGGTCCTCGAAGGCGTCATCCGCAAGGGTCTGAACGCCCGCCTGACGCGCGAGGACGTGATCGTTTCGAAGACCACGATCGCCTCGCTCCGCCGGTTCAAGGACGACGTCGCCGAGGTTGTGTCCGGCCTCGAATGCGGCGTGCTCTTGGCCGATACCAACGACATCAAGCCGGGCGACAGCCTGGAGGTGTTTGAGGTCGAGGAACGCGCAAGGACGCTGTAGCGGATGCGCCGCAACGAAACGTCCGAAGGCCGCTCGGTCCGCCTGCTGCGGGTTGGCGAGCAGGTGCGCCACGTGCTGAGCGAGTTGCTCGGCCGTGGCGACGTGCACGACGAAACGCTGCAATCGCACCTGGTCAGCATCACCGAAGTGCGCATGTCGCCCGACCTGCGCCATGCGACGGTGTTCGTGAAGCCGCTGCTGGGCCAGGACGAGGAAGCGGTATTGAAGGCGCTGCGCCAGAATACGGCTTTCCTCCAACGTGAGGTCGCGCAGCGGGTGCAGACCAAATATGCCGCGAAGCTGAAATTCCTGGCCGACGAAAGCTTCGACGAGGGCAGCCACATCGACCGGCTGCTGCGCTCGGACCATGTCGCGCAGGACCTCGACGAGGACTGATCCCATGGAGCCGCTGGCGCCCGCCTATCTTGCCGATCTGGCGTCGCTGCTGTCTTCGGTGGGCGCGTTTCTCGGCGGCTTTGCCGCGACTTACCTCGCGACCTTGCTGACGCTTGGAAACCAGGGGCGGGTGATGACCGCGTCCATCGCCTGCGCCGCGGCTTCGGCGGTCGCCTTTATCGTCTCGGTCATCGCGTCGATCAGCGTCATCGCGCACGTGCACCCGCAGGCGCCGCGGTCGATGGATGCTTTCTCCGGCGACGGACTGCGCGCGGCGATGGTCCTGGCATTCGTCGTCGGCATTCTCAGCCTGTTCGCCAGCGTCGGGCTGAGCGGCTGGACCCGGTCGAAGGGCGTCGGACGGATTACCACCGTTATAGCTGCGCTGGGCATGCTGGTCACCGTGATGGTCGTGTTCCGCCCGTGATCGCGGCGCTCGGGCGGCCCATGGTCGGCGACGGATGCCGCGCCGAGCCGTTCCAGCCCGAGCGTCACGAAGCGCTCAAGGCGGCCTGCGCCGAGGACCGCGAAATCTGGCACATCTACTCCGTCAATTGCGGACCGGAGGCATTCGACGAGACCATCGTCAGGCTGCTGGCGCGGCCCGACACCGTGACCTTCACGCTGTGGCAGGACGACGAATTGGTCGGCATGTCGAGCTATCTGCGCATCGACCCGGCCAATCGCGGTCTGGAGATCGGCTTCACTTACTACCGCCCGCATTTTCGCGGCACCGGCATCAACCGGCGGATCAAGGACATGATGATCCGCCGAGCCATCGAAGCCGGCTTCATCCGCATCGAATTCCGCGTCGACGCCCGCAATGTGCGCAGCCAGGCGGCGATGGCCAGGCTCGGCGCGGTGCGCGAGGGCGTACGCCGCGCCGACACCATCACTTGGACCGGCCATGTTCGCGACACGGTGCTGTTTTCCATCCTCAAGGACGAATGGCCGACTTGATCAACGGCTGGATCATTCTCGACAAGCCTGTGGGGCTGGGCTCGACGCAGGCGGTGTCGGCGGTCAAGCGCGCCCTGCGCACCGCGGGCGAACCGAAAACCAAGGTCGGCCATGGCGGCACGCTCGATCCGCTGGCCAGCGGCGTATTGCCCATCGCCATCGGCGAAGCGACCAAGGTTGCCGGGCGGATGCTCGACGCGACCAAGGTCTATGACTTCACTATCCGTTTCGGCGAGCAGACCGACACGCTGGACGCGGAAGGGGCCGTCATGGCGACGAGCGACGTGCGTCCCGCCCAAGGTGCCATCGCCGCTTCCCTGCCGGGCTTCACCGGCCCGATCGAGCAGGTCCCGCCCGCTTATTCGGCGCTGAAGATCGACGGCAAGGCCGCTTATGCCCGCGCCCGCGCAGGCGAAGAGGTCAAGATGAAGACCCGCTGCGTCACCGTTCACGCGCTCGACCTGATTGCCGCAGACGCGGACAGCGCGACGTTGAGCGCCACCGTATCCAAGGGGACGTACATCCGGTCGCTGGCACGGGACATCGCGTTGGCGTTGAACAGCGTCGGGCACGTGTCCATGTTGAGACGAACACGCGCTGGCCCGTTCGGTCTGGAATCGGCTATTTCGCTGGACTTTCTGGACGAACTCGCTAGAGCGCGCGACCTGACGAGGGCGGTGCTTCCGCTGGAAGCGGCGCTGGACGACATCCCGGCCCTCCCCGTCACCCCCGGCCAGGCTCAGCTGATCCGACAAGGACAGCGCCTATCCGGGTTCCCGGTAACGCCGGGGCTTCAGCTGGCGACACTGGACAGAGTTCCCGTCGCGCTGGTCGAAGCCACGGCCGACGGCCTGACGGTCGTCCGGGGTTTCAATTTCCCGGATGTCGCGGAGTGAATTTCTATGTCGATTACCGCTGAAACGAAGACCAAGCTGATCAAGGAACATGGCCGGGGCAAGGACGACACCGGTTCGCCGGAAGTCCAGGTCGCCATCCTGACCGAACGGATCCGCAACCTCACCGACCATTTCAAGACCCATGCGAAGGACAACCATTCGCGCCGCGGTCTGTTGATGCTGGTCAACCAGCGCCGTTCGCTGCTCGATTACCTTCGTCGCAAGGATGAGCAGCGTTACACCGATCTCATCGCGAAGCTGGGTCTTCGCAAGTAACCCGAACGGCTCCCTCGAGGAGCCGTTTGCTTATGGGGCCAGCCGCAATTCGGCGGATCGGCCTTAGGGGCATTTCAAGGCCCCAGACCGCTCGCAGGCCGGCTTGCCTGCCAAATGCTGTCCCGCCGGGCATCCGGCCCGCGGGGTGAAGGAAATGACATGTTCGATATCAAGACTGTAGAAATCGCGCTCGGGGACAAGACCCTGAAGCTCGAAACGGGCCGCGTTGCCCGCCAGGCCGACGGCGCGGTTCTCGCGACCCTTGGCGAAACCGTCGTGCTGTGCGCCGTCACCGCCGCCAAGAAGGTCAAGGAAGGCCAGGATTTCTTCCCGCTGACCGTCCACTACCAGGAAAAGTTTTCCGCTGCCGGCCGTATCCCCGGCGGCTTCTTCAAGCGCGAGCGTGGAGCGACCGAGAAGGAAACGCTGACCAGCCGCCTGATCGACCGTCCGGTCCGCCCGCTGTTCCCGGAAGGCTTCTACAATGAAGTCCTCGTGATCGCGCAGGTGCTGTCCTACGACGGCGAGAACGAGCCCGACATCGTCGCCATGTACGCCGCGTCGGCCGCGCTGACGATTTCCGGCGTTCCGTTCATGGGTCCGATCGGCGCCGCGCGCGTCGGCTACAAGGATGGCGAATACATCCTCAACCCGAGCCCGGAACAGCAGAAGGAAAGCGAGCTCGACCTCGTCATGGCCGGCACGCTGAATGCCGTGATGATGGTGGAATCGGAAGCCAAGGAGCTGTCCGAAGAGATCATGCTCGGCGCCGTGATGTTCGGTCACAAGGCCAGCCAGCAGGTCTGCGAAGCGGTCATCTCGCTCGCCGAAAAGGCCGCCAAGGAGCCGTGGGAACTGAACAGCGACAAGGACCAGAAGTCGGGCATCAAGGCCAAGCTTAAGGACCTCATCGGCAAGGACATCGAAGCCGCCTACAAGCTGACCGACAAGCAGGAGCGGTCGACCGCGCTCAGCAATGCGCGCGACAAGGCGAAGGAGGCTTTCGCCGACGCCGAGCCGCAGGAACAGCTGGTCGCCGGCAAGGCGGTCAAGGGGCTGGAAGCCGACATCGTCCGCACCGCCATCCTGAAGGACGGCCGCCGCATCGACGGTCGCGACACCAAGACGGTGCGCCCGATCGAAGCGATGGTCCACTTCCTGCCGCGCGCGCACGGTTCGGCGATCTTCACCCGCGGTGAAACGCAGGCGATCGTAACCACCACGCTGGGCACCAAGGAATCGGAGCAGATGATCGACGGGCTGGAGGGTCTCTCTTACTCGCGCTTCATGCTGCACTATAACTTCCCGCCCTATTCGGTCGGTGAAGTCGGCCGCTTCGGCGCCCCGTCGCGCCGCGAAACCGGCCACGGCAAGCTCGCCTGGCGCGCGCTGCACCCGATGCTGCCGAGCGTCGAGGAATTCCCGTACACGATCCGCGTCCTGTCCGACATCACCGAGTCCAACGGCTCGAGCTCGATGGCAACGGTGTGCGGCGGCTCGCTGGCCATGATGGACGCCGGCGTTCCGCTCAAGCGGCCGGTCGCGGGCATCGCCATGGGCCTGATCCTCGAAGGCAGCGACTATGCCGTCATCTCGGACATCCTGGGCGACGAGGACCACCTTGGCGACATGGACTTCAAGGTTGCCGGCACGTCGGAAGGCGTGACCTCGCTCCAGATGGACATCAAGGTCGCCGGCATCACCGAGGAAATCATGCAGACCGCCCTTGCCCAGGCGAAGGACGGCCGTGCGCACATCCTCGGTGAAATGGCCAAGGCCCTGCCGGAAACGCGTGGCGAGCTCAGCGAGCACGCACCGCGCATCGAGACGATGCAGATCCCCAAGGACAAGATCCGCGAAGTCATCGGCACCGGCGGCAAGGTCATCCGCGAAATCGTCGCGGAGACCGGCGCCAAGGTCGACATCGACGACGAGGGCGTGATCAAGATCAGCTCGTCCGACCTGTCCCAGATCGAGGCCGCGCGCCAGTGGATCCAGGGTATCGTCGCGGAGCCGGAAGTCGGCACCATCTACACCGGCAAGGTCGCCAACATCGTCGATTTCGGCGCGTTCGTGACGTTCATGCCCGGCAAGGACGGCCTGGTGCACGTGTCCGAAATCAAGAACGAGCGGGTCGAAAACGTCCGCGACGTGCTTGAGGAAGGGCAGGAAGTGAAGGTCAAGCTGCTCGAGGTCGACCAGCGCGGCAAGGTTCGCCTGTCGATGCGCCTCGTCGACCAGGAAACCGGCGCAGAGCTGGAGGACACCCGTCCGCCGCGCGAACCGCGTGAAGGCGGCGATCGCGGTCCCCGTGGCGACCGCGGTGGCCGTGGCGGCGGCCGGGACGGCGACCGCCGTCGTGGCGGCGGCGGCGGTGGACGCGGCGGCGACCGCGACCGCGGTCCGCGCGGCGACCGGGACGGCGGCGGCCGTGGCGACCGCGGCCCGCGCCGCGACCGCGACGGTAACGAAGGCGGCAAGGACGAGGGCGGCGAGCCCAAGTTCGCCCCGGCCTTCCTGACCGGCGGCGACGAAGACTAAACGTCGGCTTCAGTCGAACCAACAGAAAGCCCCGCCGCGAGACGATCGCGGCGGGGCTTTTCGTTAGGCTTCAAAGAATGAAGTCGCTCCCCAACAGCCCGTGGTTGCCGTCGAGGCGGACCATGAAATCGGCCGCCCCGTCGCCATTGGTGTCGCCGTAAACGTAGGTGTTGCCGTTGGACATCTGATAGCGCAGTTGTCCCGCAGCGCCCGTAAAGACGCCGGTGCCGATGAAGGCAAACGCCTGATCGCCGGCCAGCGCCGCGTTGGCATCCACCAGGTGAAAATCGAGCCGGTCGCCCTGCGCGTGGCTGAAGTCCATCACGCGGTCGGCGGTCGACGCACTCACGCCGCCGAATTCGCCGTTGCGGAACAGGAAGGTGTCCGAGCCCTGCCCGCCGCGCAGGCTGTCCGACCCGCCGCGTCCGTTGAGGACGTTATCGCCGGCATTGCCGACAATCACATTGCCCAGCCCGTTGCCGGTCAGGGCGATGTCGGCCGATCCGCGCGCGAAAGCGTCTTCGACATTCGCGTCCAGTGCCCAGCTGATCGACGTATAGACGCGGTCGCGTCCGGCGCCCGCTTCCTCGACCGTGCGGTCGCCCGCGTCATCGACAATATAGGCGTCATCGCCCTGTTGCCCGGAAAGCAGGTCCGCTCCGGAACCGCCGCTTAGCACATTGTCGAGAGCGTTGCCGCTGATCGCATTGGAGAGGCCGTTGCCGGTCCCGCGCACCGCCGACCCGCCCAGCACCAGGTTTTCGATGTGGGACCGGAGCGAGAAGCTCACCGACGAATAGACCGTGTCGATACCCTCTTCTTCCAGCTCAGATATGCGGTCGGCGCCATCATCCACCACATAGGTATCGTTGCCGTCGCCGCCGTGCATGACGTCGGCGCCGGCTTCGCCAACGAGGATATCGTTGCCGTCGCCGCCGAAGAGTTTGTCGTCACCTGCGCCGCCGTACAAGCGATCTTCGCCGCTCACGACGCGGTCGTCGCCGCCGTCCCCGTACATGGTGTCGTTGCCATCGCGGCCATAGAGGTCGTTATCACCGGCGTTGCCGCGCAGGACGTTATCGAGGCGGTTGCCAGAGCCAATCAGATCCTCGGCCCCGATCAGCTCAAGGTTTTCGACATTCGAGCCGAGCGAATAGCTGAGCGTGGACCGGACCAGATCGGCGCCCTCGCCATCGAGTTCGATCACCGCATCGGCAGCCGTGTCGACGATGTAAAGGTCGTTGCCCGTTCCGCCGCGGGCTACATCGTCGCCGGCACCGCCGTCGAGCACGTCGTCGCCCGCGCTACCCACCAGCCTGTCCGAGCCGGCTTCCCCGCCCAGCTTATCGTCTTGTGTCCCGCCGTTGATGAAATCGTGGCCGCCGCCGCCGACAAGAACATCCTCGCCTGCCTGGCCGCGCAACTGGTCGGCACCGTCCAGCCCGAAGACGATGTCCGCCGAGCCGCTACCCAGCAGCGTTTCCGCTGCCGCCGTCCCGCTGACTTCTGCCAGCTCGCGGACAACGAACGTTCCCCAGGCGCCCCAGCTGTTGTGCGGCAGAAAATCGTTCAGCGGTTGCCCGGACCGAACGAAGTCCTCGACATGGCGGATCGTAGCATCGCCGATTTCGGCCGATGAATCATAAAAAGAAACGGCGTTGGGATCGATATGATAGGCCCACCCCACGTTGTAGCTTGCGGGGGCCTCGACAACGATGCCACCTATGCGCATCGCATCCGTAACCGAGCCGTCGATCAGCCCGCGTGCATGATCGATCTGCAAGGGATCCAGGATCTGGACGACAGCAGTGTCGCGTCCATCCGAAAACACGAAATACGCCATGCTGCCTCCCCGCCCGCTTCGACATCAAACCCGCTCGCGGCAGACGGCGATGCCCGCTTGCCGACCGCATGCTTGATCCTCGAAAGTCGAGCGCGGCACAAGCCAAATCTCCTCGCATCCGCGATGGATTTCAGACACTTAGCTTTAGTTAGTAGCGCGTATCCCTCGCTCGTCCGACCGCGAGCTAGAGTATGAAGTCACCCCCGACCAACGTGTGGCTGCCGTCGAGGCGGACCATGAAATCGGCCGCCCCGTCGCCATTTGTGTCGCCGTAAACGTAGGTGTTGCCGTTGGACATCTGATAGCGCAGCTGTCCCGCGGCGCCGGTGAAAGCGCCGGTGCCGATGAAGGCGAACGCCTGGTCGCCGGCCAGCGCCGCGTTGGCGTCGACCAGGTGGAAGTCGAGCCGGTCGCCTTGCGCATGGCTGAAGTCCATCACGCGGTCGGCGGTCGACGCGCTCATGCCGCCGAATTCGCCGGTGCGGAACGTGAACGTGTCCGACCCCAACGATCCGCGCAGGCTGTCCGCACCGGCGCGCCCGTCGAGCACGTTATTACCGCCGTTGCCGACGATCACGTTGTCGATGGCGTTGCCGCGCCCTGCGATCGAAGCGGTACCGCGAAGGAACAGGTCTTCGACCGCGGCTTCGAGCGACCAGGCGACCGTGGAATAGACGCGGTCGCGCCCGCCGCCCGAAGCTTCCACCGTGTGATCGCCGGCGTTCTCGACATAATAGATGTCGTTGCCGCCAGCCCCAGTCATCACGTCCGCACCCAGGCCGCCGTTGAGCACGTTGTTGCCGTTCGTCCCCGTCAATTGGTTGGCCAGGTTATTGCCCGACGCGCGGACCGCGCTGCCGGTCAGCGTCAGATTTTCGAAATTGGAGCTGAGTGCGAAGCTCACCGAGCTGTAGACGAGGTCCCGCCCCTGACCGGCGAATTCGGCCAGGCGTTCCCCGACGTTGTCCACGTAATAGGTGTCGTTGCCCGCACCGCCGCGCATGATGTCCGCCCCGGCCCCGCCGTTCAGGATGTTGTTGCTGGCGTTACCAACGATGCGGTTGATTGCGCCGTTACCGGTGGCGGAAACGGCCGTTCCGGTCAGGATCAGGTTTTCGATGTTCGCGGCCAGCGCGAAATTGATCGAGCTGTAGACCGTGTCCGAGCCGCCTCCCGCCACTTCGGCGATCGAATCCCCGGCGGCATCGACATAATAGGTGTCGTCGCCGGCCAGTCCGGTCATCGTGTCGGATCCGCCGCGGCCGTCGAGGACGTTGTTGCCGGTATTGCCCTGCAACGTGTCTGCATAAGTCGTCCCGCGAACATTCTCGATCGAGATCAGCGTGTCGGTACCGGCACCGCCCTGCGTGCTGGCCAGGCCAGTCACCAGATTGACGCTGACCCCGGCGGTCATGCCGACGGAATAATCGACGGTATCGGAGCCCGCGCCGCCGTTGACCGTGTTCGAGCCCTGGCCGGGCGCTAGGCGGTCGTCGCCGGCATTGCCCTGCAACGTGTCGTTGCCCGAGCCGCTGTCGAGGAAGTTCGCGGCCGAGTTGCCAATCAGCGTATCCGCGCCGGTCCCGGTGCGCGCATTTTCAATCACCGTGAACGGTGCGATGGCGATGTTGCCGGTCTCTCCCAGCACATTGGAGAACGTGCCGGAGTTAAGGTTGACCAGTTGCGAGCCGCTGCGGTTGCCCAGATCGATCGTGTCGATGCCGCCGCTGTCGAAGATTGTCAGTGCACCGGAATCGTTAGTCCAGTTGGTGCCGTAAGTGGTGTTGCCTTCGCGGGTCGTGGTCGACAGCCCGTACAGGAAGCGCATCGCGAGGATGTCGGCGCTCATCGGGGTCAAAGCGAAATTATAGTCGAAACCGCGATCGACGAAGTAGGCGTTTTCGGTTTGCGAGAAGTAGGACATGATCGAGGTCGACCACGCATCGTTCGCGAACAGCGCGTCGGTGTCGTAGGTCGCCACGCTATTGTAATCGCCGGCATGGCCAAGCCCGAGCGCATGGCCGATTTCGTGAATATAGGCTTGGAAGGCGTAGCCTTGCTGGTTTGCGCCATATTCGGTCAGCCAGGCGACATCGACGTTAACCTCCGACCGCGAAATGATGTGATTGCTATAGCTGGAGGTCGAGTAGGCTCCCTCATCGCTATCGTCGAAGACGATCTGCCCGCCGGTCGCGACTTCGTCGAATTCGACGCCGATGATGTCGGTCCAAAGCTGTAGAGCCGCACGCGCGAGGTTTTGGCCGGCGGCAGTCAGCGCCGTGAGGTTGACCGTGATCGAGTCGCCCTGACTAACGTCAAAATGGCGGTAATCGCCATTCCAGAAGCCGTGAGTGAGCTGGTTGGCGGCCTGCTCGAGGCTGTAGACCGGCGGTGCCGTGTAGGGCTGAACGGTGACAGTATACTGGCCGGCGTAGGATTCGTCGTACGCACCGATGTCGAGATAATAGACGCCGGTCGTCGTTGCGGTGAACACGAGCCGCGAATCCCGGCCCGAGCCGCTGTCGTCATTTTCCGCGAGGAGCGTGCCCGCCGCGTTGCGGACGAAAAGATAGGGATCCTCAAGCGGATTGGCGCCGGATCCGTTAAGCGTGATCACGATCCGCTGACCGGCGGTCAACTCGATGCGAATCCAGTCGTGATCGCCTACGACCTCCAGCTGGTTGGTCAGCGTGCCGCCGACGGTGATGTCCGTAGTCGTCAGCGAATCTGCAGGAATATCAACCATTCAACCCTCCGTGGACGATCGTCCGAATTACTTGATCTGGTCCGCCAGCGCGGCCGCGAGCATCTTGATCGCGCCAGCGGTAAGCGGCCGATCGGTAGTTCCGACATTCTGTTGCGGGAGCGCGCGGCCGTCGACCGTAGCGACTGCCGACATCTGGTGCGGCGATTTCACCGCCAGCGCGATGGTCACCGACGACGCGTCGACGCCCGCTTCGGCCACTTTCGGGGCCAGCGCGCGCTCGATCGCCGCGCAAACGCCGGCGCTCCCGCCGAGGTCGGCGGGCAGCTTGCCGGCGTTCTCGACGGTGCAGCGGATTGCCGGTCCAGACGTGGTCCCCATGGCGCAAGCGCTCCCAGACACTGCGGCGAACACGGCCGCACTCACAATACAGCGAGTGGCAAACATGATTTGAACCTCCCCGCCCCCAAGCAGTCGATTGCCTGCATTACCCTTGCGCAAGCTGGCCTGCAAAACCATCATTACGAAGCAAAAAGTGAACAATGGCTGTCTGTTAGCCCGTTTTTTTGTAAAACAGGCAAGGGTGTCAAGCACTTAGACGGATTGACATCAGGGAGGTAATAATCGAGTTGCAACCCCGGCACAGCGCAGGAACGCGGGCACAATCGTGAACATCTTCGGAATCACCTTACCGCCATTGCTGGCTCGCGCGGCGCGCGAGTGCAAATCGCATTTCCTGTCCGCCGGCCTGTTCAGCATGTTTGTCAACCTGCTGTACCTCGCGCCCGCCATCTACATGCTGCAGGTTTACGATCGCGTTGTCCCCACGGGCGGGATCGCGACGCTCGCCTTCGTCACGCTTGCGCTGGCCATCGCTCTGCTCAGCCTGAGCGCGTTCGATGCGGTCCGCCTGCGCTTGCTGGTGCGGGCCAGCCTGCGGCTCGACGCATTGGTCGCCCCGAGGCTGCTCAAGGGCACCATCACGCAAGGCGGCGCCGGCACCCAGGCGATGCGCGACTTCGACACTATCCGCACGACCGTCGCCAGCCCGGCGTTTGCAGCGCTGTTCGATGTGCCCTGGCTGCCGATCTTCTTGATCGTGTCTTTCATGCTGCATTTCTGGATTGGCGTACTGGCCATCGTTGCGTCGGTCGCGATGCTGGCGCTCGCCTGGGCCAACCAGAGGGTCACCCGCCCCGCGATCAACGAGGCGACGGCGACACTCGCCTCCGCGGCCAACTGGACGCAAGGGGCCGCGATGCAGGGCGAGTCCGTGCGCGCGCTGGGCATGACGTCGCGGATCGTTTCGCTCGGTCTCGACAAACGGTCGGCGGGCGTGGGCCAGCTGGCCGGATCGCAATTCGACGGCAGCCGCTTCACCGCCGCTGGGCGTTTCCTGCGGATGTTCGTGCAGTCCGCGGCGCTTGGCCTTGGCGCGCTGCTGGCGGTCGAAGGCAAGATTTCCTCCGGCGCGATCATCGCCGCCTCCATCGTCGTCGGCCGCGCATTGCAGCCGGTGGACGCCGTGATCTCCGGCTGGGGATCATTGATGTCGGCGCGGGCCGCGACCATGCGCCTGTCCACCGCGCTTGAGAATGAGCCGGTCGACGACCCGGTCCGCACGCGACTGCCCGATCCCAAGGGGCAGGTTTCGCTCGACCAGGTCGGCCTGCGCATGCCCGATGGGCGGCCGATCCTGTTCGGCGTGTCGATGGACGTGCGGCCCGGCGAGGCGGTGGCGCTGATCGGTCCCAGCGGGTCGGGCAAGACCAGCCTGTCGAAGATCATCGTCGGGGCGACCGAAGCGTCGGTCGGCACGGTGCGCATCGACGGCGCCAAGCTGTCGGACTGGGACCCGGACGAGCTGGGTCGGCACATCGGCTATATCCCGCAGCAGCCGTCGCTGCTCGAAGGCACGATCCGCGACAATATCTGCCGTTTCGATGACAATCCCAATCGCGCCAACGTCGACGCGCACGTCGTCGAGGCCGCCAAACTGGCCGGCGTGCACGAACTCGTCCTCCATCTCCCGCAAGGCTATGAGACCGTGCTCGGCCCGATGGGTCAGGGCCTATCCGCCGGTCAGGCACAGCGCATCGCGCTCGCCCGGGCGCTCTACGGTTCGCCCGCTCTGCTGGTGCTCGACGAGCCCAACAGCTGGCTGGACACTGACGGCGACGTCGCGCTCGCCAATGCGGTAAAGGCGATGAAGGCGCGGGGCAGTGCAGTGATCATCGCCGCGCACCGCAAGACGGTCCTGGAATTCACCGACAAGGTAATGGTCCTCGAGTCCGGCCGCCCGCGCATGTATGGTGAAACGTCTGCCGTGATGGCCAAACTGATGGCCCCCGCCCCCACACCGGAGAGCGCCGCATGAACATCGGAAACCAGCGCTTCGACCTGCCCGAGCCCGAAGAGGCGACGCTGGACGATCCCAAGCGTGATATCCGCATCGGCCTTGGCATTGCCATCCTGTTCTTCGTCGTCCTGCTTGGCTGGGCCGCGCTGACGCCGCTCGACGCGGCCGTGCGCGCCAGCGGGGTGATTTCCGTGTCCGGCAACCGCCAGGCGGTGCAGCACCCGACCGGTGGCGTGGTCACCGCCCTCAACGTCAAGGAAGGCCAGATGGTGCAATCCGGCGCCGTGCTGGTCGAATTGTCCGCGCCGGAAACCAAGGCAGCGGAACGGGCGCTAACCAGCGACTATCTCATGCTGCTGGCGCAACGGGCCCGGCTTGCGGCCGAGCAGGCGGGCCGGTCGTCCCTGACCCCCCCGGCGGAGTATGCAGACCTGCGGCCCGAAGACCGCCCGCTGGCGCAACAGGCGCTGCGGATGCAGATGGGCGAGCTTCGCGCGCGCAGTTCGTCCATGTCGGCACAGCAATCGGTCCTGTCGCAGCGCGAGCGCCAGCTGGCCGAGCAAGGCTCGGGCTATTCCGAGCGCCGCAAGACGATGGTCGAGCAGCGCCGCATCCTCGATGAAGAACTCAAGGGCCTGCGTTCGATTGCCGAGAAGGGCTTCGCGTCCAAGAACCGCGTTCGCGCGCTCGAACGCGCCGAAGCCGAGCTGCGTGGCCAGGAAGCGGCGATGACCGCGGAAATGGCCCGTGCCGGCGAGGGCATGGGGGAAACCCGCATGCAGTCGCTGTCGCTGGTTCGCTCCACGCAGGAAGAGATCGCGACCAACATGCGCGAGACGGAAGCGCGGCTGTCGGAAACGTTGCCCAAGCTGATCGCGGTCCGCGAGCAGCTCGAGCGGGCGCAGATCCGGGCGACCGCCACGGGCCGCGTGGTCGGCCTCAACGTCTTCACGGTCGGCGGCGTGGTCGCACCCGGCCAGACGCTAATGGAAATCGTGCCGGAGGACCGCCGCCTGGTCGTCCAGGCGCAGGTCAATCCCGCCGATGCGGACAATGTTTACGCGGGCCAGGAAGCGCAGCTGCACTTCGAAAGCGTGCGCGACAAAAACCTGCCGCTGATGAACGGCACCGTGACCAACATCTCGGCCGACAGCTTCAGCGATGAGAAGACCGGACAGCGCTATTTCCGCGCCGAAATCGAGGTACCCCGCGAGGACTTCGAAATGATCCAGCGGACGCTGGGCCAGGGCCAGCTGCGTCCGGGCCTGCCGGTCGACGCGATGCTGTCGGTCCGCAAGCGTTCGGCGCTGGAATATCTGCTCGAACCGCTGACCAGCAGCTTCCGGCACGCACTCCACGAGGAATAGGCCACAGCGACCGATGAGGTCGCCCAGCCCGAATAGCGACCGGCGTTGGCACATCGAAGCCGGCGCCCGAAGAGTGTTATTGTAATGCGCTAGGCGAGAGCGGACGGAGCTGTCCGCTGGCGCGCTTACTTTGGTCACGCCTCGAAGCAGAGCGCGTATGGTGTCTCGTCAGGCGAAGGCTTGCAGTGCTCCATCGTCGCGTGACGACCCACCGACCGGCTCAAACCTTGGGTACTCTTCAGCCCACCTTCGAAACTAAGCCAAGCCTTGGCTACATCCTACGCTGCTGACATCGCACGGCGGCTCACCTGACCAGTTGCGAGACGTCCCGCCCATCGGAGCGAAGTGGCGGCGCTGACGTGCTGCCGCTGGCGATCCGAGGCCCTGCGTCCTGTCGCGCATAATCACAGCGCACAAAAGAAAACGGCCCGGGGAAACCCCGGGCCGTTCCTTTAGTCTTCCGAGTGGCGTTAGCCGCGCTCGGGAGCCGGCGGCGGCGGCGGCGGCGGCGGCGGCGGCGCAGGGCACACTTCCGTCGCGAGGATCACCGTGCCGTCCGGGCAGGTCTGAGTGGCCGGAGCCGGAGCCGGCGGCGGCGGCGGCGGCGGCACATAAGCCGGAGCCGGTTCGGCGAGGCCGAACTTCACGCCAACACCGAGGAGACCGGTCACCATGTGCGTGCCACCGGAAACGTTGCCACGCTTGTAGTCCGACCAACGGCCTTCGGCCTTCACGTAGAAGGGACCGCTGACCTGATGCTCGACGCCCGCACCGAGGACCCAACCACCACGCTTGTAATTGTCGTAGTAGTAGCCCGGCCAGCCCGCACCCTGCGGGTTGGTGGTGCCAGGAGCGAACGGAAGGAATTCCTTGCGCTGTTCGTTCCGAACGACGCCGGCCTTCGCGTAAACGAGGGTCGCCGGAGTGACCATGGTGCCGACGCGAACTGCAGCGCCCCACTCTTCAAAGGTCTTGTGGTGAACGAGGCCAGCACCGTCGATGGTGTTGACTTCGGCCGGGCAGTCATCCTTCGCGGAGAAGCACGAACCGGGCCACCAGAACGTACCTTCGGCACCGACGATGATGCCGCCGAGGTCGAAGTCGACGCCTGCGGCTGCGCCCCAACCGAGGGACGTGTCGTGATCGCCGGCAGCGTTGAACTGGCTGACGCCAGCCTGCAACTCAGCGCGCACGATCTGGGCATTTGCGGTCTGGGCGCTGAGCCCCATCACCGCTGCGAGCGCCGTGAGAGCGCTGGTGTGCAACAACTTCATGTGATTACCCCTTTCTCAACTTCACAAATATCAAATGCGGAGAAACGTTCCCGCCATCCCGTGGGTTTAATTCAGATCGAGCGAGACAGTTCCAGAATTTCTCGCACCAAATCTGTTCGAACCCAAATTCCTTACCGCGACCGACTTATACGGCACCGGCACTGAATACGTATCGTTCTAAATGCCTATCAATAACATCCGCAGCAACGCGGCACACTCACAGTTTATCCACGCCTGACAGTCAAGCCCGCAAATTTCGGCCTCATGATGCGAAAATGACACAGGTCCTGCCTTGAGCCGAGCATGTACTATCGTCTCATGCCGCGATTGCCTGTGCAATCACCGCCTGAGTTTGGTGAAGAAATCGCGCGTGCCCTAGCTGCGAAACCGCTCCGCACTGCCCGGGCGCCACGCGCTCGCCGGCTATTTCGACATCGCCTGATAGTGGCATGATAAGCACAGGCCCGCCACCCCACTCGGCCACCAGCGCCTCGGACGGCGGACCGTCGAGGCGAGCGGCGCGGAAGTGTGGGCCGTCGACCAGCCGCTCTTCCCCACTCGGCGGGACCTTGCGATGCAGGTGCTCCGGATAGGGTTCGCCGCGTGCGATCGACAGTCCGTCGTCTAGATGGAGGTCTCGCGGACGGCCGTAGTCATAGAGGCGATAGGTCAGATCGCTGTTCTGCTCGACCTCCAGCAGCGTCACGCCGGCACCGATCGCGTGGATAGTGTTCGCCGGAATATAGAAAAAGTCCCCGGGCTCGACCGGATACCATACCAGCATGTCCTCGATGCTGCCGTCGGTAGCGGCGCGGCGAAGGGAGTCCGGCTCCACCGGCTCGCGCAAGCCCACCCCGAGCGCCGCGCCCGGTTCCGTGTGCAGGATCAGCCAACATTCGTCCTTCCCCTGCCGGCCGATGCCACGCTCCAGCGTCTGTTCGTCGGTGGCATGTGCCTGGACCGACACCTTCTGGCTGGTGAACAGATATTTGGCTAGAAGACGACCGACGCCCGGCGGCGGCGGAAACCAGATTTCGCCGATGCGTCGGTCGGGAACCGCGTCGAACGGCGGCGGGAGCCGGTCACGGCCCCATGGCTTTTCGACCAGCCGGCCGGGGACGCGACCGTCGATCATTGGCCGGGTTTCGCCGGATTGCCCGCAGCCGCCGCGCTGGCGACGAGCACGTCGTCGCCGTCGATGACGACGACGATATTGTCCAGGCCGATCGCCCGGACGCGCGGGCCGTCGCTGTCGACCAGTACGCCGCGGCAATCGACCAGATCGGCCGGGCCGCGCACGCTGTTGCCGGCAGCGTCGTTCGGGCGCGCCGCATGGAGCGCGTTCCAGTCGCCGATGTCCGACCAGTCCATGCGCGCCATTACCATTGCCACCCGGTCACTATTTTCCATCACTGCATAATCGACGGACTCAGCCGCAATTTCCGCAGTTGCTGCGGCTGCGGGACGAAATTCATTCGCCGCCGCCACACCGTCCGCGACCGCGCGGGCGGCACATTCGGCGAGTTCGGGACGATATCGGCGCAGCTCGTCGAGGAAGTCCGCCGCGCGGAACGCGAAGATCCCGCCGTTCCAGACGAAGTTGCCGGATTCAACGTAGCGGACCGCCTCCACCTGCGCGGGCTTTTCTTCGAAGCGGGCAACCTTGAAGGCGCCATCGCGGTCGTCCAGCGGATCGCCGCGCTGAATATAGCCGAAGCGGGTTTCGGGAGCGGTCGGCTCGATGCCCAGGCAAACCAGCCAGCCGTCGGCCGCCACCGCGCACGCCTGTTCCGCCGTGCGCAAAAAGGCGGCGGTGTCGCCAATATAATGATCGCTTGGGCACACCAGCATGATCGCGTCGGGCGGCAGCCGGCCTGCCGCGAATGCGATCGCCGCGGCCGTCTGCTTGGGCTCGGGCTCAATGATGAACTCGGCGACGTTCGCCGTGGCTGACTGCGCCTTGGCCAGCGCCTGATGCTCGGCGCCGGTAACGACGATGGCGGGAGCGAAGGGCGGCTCGCCGAACCGCGCCAGCGCCTGCTGGAAGAGACTGGTCTCGCCGAGCAGGGGAAGAAACGGCTTGGGAGCGGCGGGCCGGCTGCGCGGCCACAGGCGCGTACCGCTGCCTCCGCACAGGAGGACGGGATGAATGTTCACCGCCATGCCGCTTTGTCAGCTCCCCAGTCCCGGCAGCGTCGCCGGGCTCTACTCCGAACTATCGCGCACCATGATTTTGCGGGCACCTACTAACGGACTGGGACCTGTCCGCAATGCCATTCGTGCGTCCGGCCCGTGCAGCCTTCTCCGGCTTGAGTTGGTCCGGGCTGGTGCTAGGACGGCCTGGCGCGTGGCGCTCGGCACGCCGCTCAGGGTCTAACGCAGCACGTTCGAGGAGCGCGGGATTGCCGACAGCAGAGGGGCGCTCCGCACGGGCCGGCACGGGCCCCCGCGCTCGCCTGTGGCTGGCCGTGCAACGCGACGCGTTCCTGCAAAATCCTGCGCTTTACCTGCGTGCCGTGGCTTGGCGGGCCCGTGGCCTCAAGGTGCGGTCCCGCAATGCGATCGCGCCGATGGCCGGCCGTTCCGCCCGGGCATACGAATATTGGATCGCGGCGCACGAAGCCGCGCCCGAGGGCAGAGGTCCCGAGGGAAGCATCCTCGTCGCGGTCGACTGCAGCGCCGGAACGGAGGGGATCGAACAGAGCCTCGCGTCCATGCCGATCGGGCAGAAGATCGTCATCGTGGGCGGGGCAACCGCCGACGTCCCGAGCGTCGCCCGCGCGGCCGACCTAGCGAACCACCTTCCGGCGAGAGGTGGCTGGGTCCTTCCCCTGCCCTGCGGCGACCTCCTCTCTTTCGGCGCGCTGACGTCTTATGCCCGGGCAGCGGCCGAACCGGGCGTTACGCTGATCTACGCGGATGACGATTTGATCGCGCCGTCCGGCAAGCGCCGGGCGCCCCACTTCAAGCCGGACTGGAATCCGGAGCTGTTCGAATGGCACGACTTCATCACCGGCTCGTGCGCGATCAAGACGGACCGCGCCAAGCTGGCCGCGCTACCCGACACCGGGTGGATCAGGGCGCTGGCGCAGACGGCGATCGGCGAAGGCGTGCCGCTGCACCTCCACCGCGTACTCCACCATCGCAGGAACCGGCCTGATCCGGTTCTGCCCGCACAAGCAGTCGGCCAGGCCCTCTCAAGCCCGCCCCTGGTGACGGCGATCATCCCGACGCGCGACCATGTCGCCCTTCTGCGAACCTGCGTCGAGGGATTGCGAGGGGCCGACTATCCGGCGATCGAAATCATCGTCGCCGACAACGACAGCCGCGAGAGCGAAACCCTTGCCTATCTCGCAGACCTGCGGCGCCTGGGCGTCAAGGTGATCGACTGCCCCGGACCATTCAATTATTCCCGCATCAACAACGCCGCCGTTGCCCATGCTACCGGCGACCTGCTCTGCTTCCTCAACAATGACGTCGAGATGGCCGATCCGGGCTGGCTGTCGCCGCTGGTTCGGCAGGCGGTGAGGCCCGACATCGGCGCGGTGGGCGCGCGCCTGCTCTACCCAGATGGCACCATCCAGCATGCCGGGGTCTACACCGGGATCGGCGGAGGCGCGGGTCACGCGCATCGTTTCCAGCAACGGGACGAGACCGGCTACTTCGATCGCGCCCGCCTGCCGCAGCGGGTCAGCGCGGTCACCGGTGCGTGCCTGGTAGTCGCGCAAGACAAGTTCAATGCGGTCGGCGGGTTCGACGAGCAGGATTTCGCCGTCGCCTTCAACGATGTCGACCTTTGCCTCAAGCTCAACAGCCGGGGCTGGCAATCATTTTACGAGCCGCGCTCGACCCTCATCCACCATGAATCCAAGTCGCGGGGCAGCGACCGGCTACGCCGCAACCGCACGCGCTTTGCCGACGAACTGGCCGCGCTGAAGCGCAAGTGGGGCACGGACCTGGCGACGGATCCGTATCACCATCCGCACCTCAGCCCCTTTTCCGAACAGTTCGTGATCGGCATCTGACGGCGATGGACCGGCTTGCGCTTCCCGAAGTGACGCTGTGCGCGGCGACCTCCGTCAATATCGAGGCCACATTGGCTGCGCTTGTCTCCAGCATGGAGCAGGTTGTTTTCGGCAAAGTGCTGATCTTCACGCACCAGCCCCCGCGCGATCTTCCCGAAGGCATCGACTTTGTCGCCATTCCGCGGCTCGGTTCGAGCGCGGAATATTCGTCCTTCATTCTCGAGGGGTTGGGACAGCATATCGAAACGCCGCACTGCCTCGTCGTGCAGTGGGACGGGTTCGTCCTCGACGCGGCCCATTGGGATCCTGATTTCCTGACCTATGATTATATCGGCGCGCCGTGGCCGCAATTCGGCGACGGCCACGACGTCGGCAACGGCGGCTTTTCCCTGCGCAGCCAGCGCCTGTTCGACGCGTGCCGCGACCCGGCTTTCGACGCTACTCTGGCGGAGGATGTCGCGATCGGCAGGGTCAACCGGCACTTGCTGGAACAGGACCACGGTATCCGTATCGCCGCCCGTTCAGTCGCAGCCCGCTTCTCGTTCGAACGCGGCGAACCGGACGGGCCGACGTTCGGCTTCCACGGCGTGTTCAACATGATCCCGCTGCTTGGGAGCGACCGCTTCTGGCGAACCTATGAAAGTCTGGACGACCGCGGCACGGTGTTCGTCGATTACCGGCTGTTGATGCAGCAGCTGGGCAAAGGACGGCATTCGGCAGCCCGGCGGGCTCGGCTGACAGCCGATTATCTCAAGACAATCGCCCGGAGGCGAAAGGCCCCTCAGGCGTAGGCGAGGCGCCGCTTCGTGCCGTGCGTCGATTCCAGATACAGGTCGCGCTCATGCAGCCACAGGTCGGCGAAATCGCAATCCTGCCACTCTTCGAACCACGGCCCGCCATTGGTGAAGTGAATCGCCTTGGGCGTGTGATCCGGCTTTTCATATTCGCCGTCGAGGAAGTTCCAGTCGAGGTCGAGTGACCCGATGGCATCGTCTTCCAGCCATTCGAACCGATGCAGGAACGCGCCGGTGGCGGTATTGACCAACCGCGGCGTCAGCGCCTTCACATCCGGGTGGTCGCAGTTGAACAGCATGAACGACGACCAGTTCTTGCGCGGATAGACCGACTGCGGCCGGCCATCCATCTTCACCCGGTAAGCGGGCTTGTAGTCGTGCTTGACGCAATAGAGCGCCTTGCTGTCGTCGAGCCCTTCGAACACCTCGCGGACATCGGCGGTGAACAGGAAGTCGCAGTCGCAGAACAGCACCCAGCCAGATTCTCCGGCCAGATAGGGCGTAAGGAAGCGGGTCAGCGAGAATTCCGTGGAAGCGGTCAGGTCGTGCGGACGCACGTACAAGCCGAGCTCGCGCAGCACGTTCTGGCGAATCGGGATGGCTTCGACCTGGTTTTCTGAATGGCGCAGCAGCGAATGACGGCAGACTTCCCACGCCAGCTCTTCCCGGCTGTCGTAGCCAATGAAAACCTTTGGCTTGAGATCTCCGCGCATCTTCAAATCCTGTTGTACTTAAACCACTTGCCAATGCTTGCGGAGGTGACGCATGCAACGCAACCATCCGAATGGCAAGCCCTGATACCCCGTCTGGCCGAGACTTTTCCGATCATACATTCTTAAAACATGTTGTGTTTACGGCATGTTGACGGAGTGAACTGCAACAAACCGCCTGCTGGGCACTGTCGTTCCCTGCGTCTTCGCCCATATTCTCGCGATCGTTACTCAAACAACACACTTGCTCGCCCTTGCGTGAACCAAGGCAACACGGCAATCGGATTGCCGTGAAGGGTGGCATGCGCAACGCGAACCGGGGCCTCAAGCGGTCGGCGAAAAGGGCGGGGCGGTCGCTGTCGCGGCTTGTCAGTTCGCCCGCAAAGCGCCGGCGCAGCGAAGTGCTGGACATGGTGCGCGAGTCGCCGCTGTTCGACCAGCGCTGGTATCTCGAACGCTATCCGGACGTCCTTCGCGCCGGGATCGACCCGGTCAGCCACTTCCTTGAAGCAGGCTGGCTCGAGGGCCGCGACCCGGGACCGAGCTTCTCGACCACAGCCTATCTAAAGGGCAATGCGGATGTCGCGCGCTCGGGCATCAACCCGTTGATCCACTTCATCGAGTTCGGCCAGTCGGAGGGCCGCGAAGTGCGATCGCACAACCCCAGCCTGCGCCGTCTTGCGGCCGTAACTTACAAATTCGGGCCGCCTGCCCAGGTTTTTCGTGGCGCAGTGCCGGCGCAAAACCCGCAATTCTGGCTGCAGTCTCATCGCCTGGACGCCGACGACCCATCCCTCGTCCGGGCTGGCGGCTGGCCGGTGGGCTATGCGCAAGGTGCCGAGGTTCGAGACAGTGTCGAGCTGGCCTTTGGCCGCCTTGCCGCCTTGTCCGGGTTCGCGCCGCCCGAAGCTGCGGCGCTCGATGACTGGCCGGAGGACGGCCACGGCAGACTGCGCGACGCGTGGTTCGCCAATCGCGGACAATTGCGGACGCGGTGGAGCGGGTGCGATTTCCCGGTCGTCGTCCGCGCCTATCAGCACGACCAGCTGGACGCCGGCGGGGCCTTGCTCCCGGTGGCCGAGCAATTGCTGGAATCGCCTCTGGACTACGTCGACTGCAGTGTGGGCGATGCGTTTTTTCCGATTCTCTTCGTCTTTTCCGACGCAAGCGGCGCGATCCGCGGCACAACCCTGCTCGCTATCCCGTCTTTCTGCCGCGGCGGGTTGCACTATGCCGAACTGATCGCCGAGGCGGATTCGGCAGGCAGCGCGCCAGACCCCGTTGCTGCGGGGCGCGAGCACATGCTGCGGCTGGCTGGGGTGCGCGGCGAGGGCCGCAGGATCGCGGCCGTGGTGACCGTCGATCTTGGCGGCGCGGATGGAACGTCGCCGATGTTCCAGCGAGAATTTCGCGGCTGGCTCAACCGGGTTGCGGGCGTGTCGGTGGTCGCACGCGGCGATGGTCCCGGCGTCGTCGCCCTGCGACGCGCCGGCGAAGTCGCCGAGGATGATGGGGAAACGCGTTCGCTTCTAATTGGCGCGGACATGATCCCGACCGTCGGCATCCTGTCGGCGTTGGGCGCCGCCGGATCCGCCAAGGACGTGTACGCCCCACTGCTGATCACCAAGCCCGACGCCAGCCAGCCCATCCTGCTGGCGGATATCGGCCGCAGCGGTCCCGCAGTGCTTGGCGCGACTACACAGAGCAATCCCCTGCCCTGGCCGCGGATGCGCGAGCCGTCGGCGCGCGGTGTTCCGACCGTTGCCGCCGCCATCCGCCTTGGCGCAGGCCGGACGCTGACCGACGCGGAACTGCTGGTGCCGGCAAGTGCCGACCTGCCCATTCCCGAAACGCGCGAAGCAACGTCGATCACCTGGCTGCTCGCGGCAGAGGGCTGGCCCGCGGCCGAATTGCTCGAAGCGGCCCGCTCCCTGACGTTGCAGGCCGCGTCCTGCGATCACGAACTCGCGATCGTGGGGACGGTCACGGACGAGACGCTCGCCGCTCTAACGGAAATCCTCGGTCGCCGAACCCGCACATTCGGCGACTTCGCAGGGGCGGTTCAACAGGCTTCGGGCGATTACATCGGTTATCTCGGCCGCGGCGTGATCCTGCACGACCTGCGTACGGTAGACCTAATGCTGGCAATGCTCGACGATCCGGCGGTGACTTCCGCGAGTTGCCCGCTGGTCACGTCCGAACGGCGGGGAAAGAGCTGGCACCTTTCGCTCGCCGACGCCGGGTCCGCCGTGCATCAGTCTGACGGCACGATCGCCGCGCTCGGCGTGCCTGCGCTTGATCTGTGGCGGACCTTCTATCCGGTCGCCCTGCCTCCGCACGATTTCTGGCTGGCGCGGGCGGAGGGCGTAGAGGCATGGATGAGAGAGAATGCAGTCTCGACAGAGGGCGTTCACGTTTGCGCTGCGCTGGTGACCGCCACGACTGCGGGCGCCGGCCGCAAGACAACCCAGTCGCCCGCCGTCCCGGCTTACCCTGACGCGGCGATCCGGACCCGGGTCCTGTACGGATGAAGGTTTCCGTCCTTGTCCCGTCCGACGAGTATAAGGGTTATGCGGGCGCGCGGATCCGCTACGGCCGGCTGACCAAGGCTCTGGCGCAGCAGGGTTTGACCTTGGCGCTGTGCAAGATTGGCGACTTCGAGCCGGCTTCCGACAATTCCGACATCATCATCATCAGCAAATGCCACGACGCGCGGGCGTTGGTTGCCGCCGCGCTCTTCGCGGCGCGTGGCAAGCTCGTCGGGGTCGATCTGTTCGACGATTATTTCAGCCAGTGGGACGACAGCCGGCTGACCCGGTTCCGCAATTGGCTTGGCCAATTGCTCGAACATTGCGCCTTTGCCCTCTGTTCGACCGACGCAATGGCCGGCGTCGTTCGCGAATATCGCCGCGACGTGCCCGTGCACGTGGTCCATGATCCCGCCCCGCCCATCGAAATGGCCGGCCTGCAGAAAATCCTGCGCAAGAAGCTGGCGGAGGCGCGCCAGTCGCGGGTGATGCGCATCGCCTGGTTCGGTGTTGGCGACAATCCGCACTTTCGCATCGGGCTGCACGACGTGGCAGCCTTCTCCGGCAAGCTTCGGCCTCTCCGCCGCGTCGGGATGGACATCGAGCTGACGGTGATGACCAATCCGCGGTCGCTGACGGTCGAGCGGCTGGCGGAGCTGACAACCGTGCCGGTCCGCACGAAGGTCGAGGAATGGAGCGAGGACGGAGAGGACGCGTTGCTCCGCCGCTCGCTGATCGCTTATCTGCCGGTAAACTTGCAACGGTTCAGCGCCGCCAAGTCGCTCAATCGCGCGGTCACCGCTTTGTCTCGCGGCTGCCAGGTGCTGTCGGCGGGCTTCCCGCTCTACGATGCGCTCGACGAGCTGATCTATCGCGATACCGACGCACTCGCTGCCGATCTAGAGGCGGACACGCTGCGCCTGTCGCCCGCCCGGATCGACCGCTTCGAGCAGCTGATGCACGACTTTGCTTCTGCAGAGACCGAGGCGGACCGCCTGGCGCATTTTCTTCACGCCCTGCGACCGCCGCGACCGCAACCGTCGCGCATCGCCCTGGTTCACGGACTGATGACCAACAAGCGCGCGGGGGAAATGGTCGAAGCGGCGGAGGGCCTGACCGTCGCCAGCCCGTACAGCCCGAGCTCGATCCCGGCCGACGTCGTCTTTCGCTGGAATGGCGGCCGGCTCGACATGCTGGTCAGCGGGGACGCGACCCAGCGACTGCGCCCGGCCTTCAAGCGCCGGCTCGCACCCAGGGAAAAGCTGTTCGGACGCAACTTCCTGGAGGTGCCGGACTCCGGCTCTTCCGCGCGCACCGGCGACGCGCCGCGAGCGGGCGGGCAATCGCTAGGCGCGCAACTGGCCACCTACCACTACGCCTTGAAGGAGATGAGCCGGCGGATGAACGATGCTTTCGGAGCGTGCCGGATGGTCGTATCCGAAAATTCCCCGCTCCCCTTCCCGGCCCGGATCTGACCGCCTCTCATGCCCGAACGCCGCACTGCCGTTTTCCTGATCAACCTGGTGCAGGACGTGAATATCCTGCGCCCGCTGGTGTTCATGGCGTCCCGGGACTTTGGAATGGAGTGCCTGCTTCTCGCGTCCGAACAGTTCGTCGGCCGTGACCAGCTTGGCATCTGGTATGGCGAGCTGGAGGAGATTGCGGCGGAGACCGGCGCGCGGCTGCACTTCTTCGCCAACGACTGGGAAGCCCGCCAGCAACTGACCGGCCGCGGGGTCATATTCGCGGCAAGCGAATCCCACCTGCACAATCACGTCACGACCCACTCGGTGTTTCGCCATGCGCCCCCAGGCTACGTCCGGGTGACGTTGCAGCATGGCTTCGAATGCGTCGGCTTTCGCCATAGCGCCGACCATGTCCGTGCCCACGGGCCGACGGCGTCCTTCGGCGCTGATTACGTCTGCGCCTGGGCCGACCCGTCGCGGCTCTATTCGCTGGCCCCGTCGCAGGCGGCGAAGATCATCGTCACCGGGCCGACTGCGGTCTTGCAGTCGCCGACCGGCCCGATACCCGCGCGGCCCGGAAAGCCGGGACTGGTATGCGAAAATCTACACTCCGTGCGGCTCAATGCGGCCGGGGATTTCAAGGGCCAGTTCGTCGCCGCTTTTTCCGAATTCTGCGACCGCATGGCGCGGATCGACCGCAAGGTTGCCCTTCGCCCCCACCCGGGCGGCCAGTATGTCGTCAAGAACAAGGTGCCGTTGCCGCCCAATGCGGTGATGGAAAATGCTCCGATGTACCGCACTGACCTGCGCAGCTTTGCCTATGGCATTTCGGCGCCTTCGTCTGTCCTGCTCGACATGCTCATCGCCGGTATCCCGACCGCCGTCTGGCGCGATCGCGGCGGCAAGATGGATGCCGACGCCTATGCCGGGCTGACCGAAGTGTCGGGGCCGGAAGAATGGTTCGACTTTGCCGCCTCGGCTGCCGCCGATCCGGGCCAGTTCGCGCAGCGGCAGGCGGATTTCCTGGACGCGCAGGGCCTGATCCTCGACCCCGAGGAAGTTTATGCCCGCTTCGCTGCGCTGTTCCAGATGGTGCTTCGTGCCGGCCTTCGTCCGATTGGTGCAGTTGCGGAAACCGATCGCATCCTGTTCGTCGCCAACGCCCGCGTGCCGACCTTGCAGCTGAGCTTCGAAAAGCCGTTGGCACCGCTGGTAGAGCGCGGCGAGATCGCCACCGAACTGCTGACCGAGCTGGAAGTTTCGATCCCGGCGGCGACCGGCGGCGAAGAGGCGCAACAGGACTGGCTGGACGCCTACCTCGACCGCTTCAGTCCCTCAGTCATCATATTCTGCCGGTACAGCGGGCCGGGTACGCGCCAGATGATCGGCTGGGCCCGGGCGCGGGGCGTGCCTGTCATCTATCATATCGACGACGACCTGCTGGCGATCCCGCCGGACATTGGCGAGAAGAAGCACGCCTTCCACAACTCGCCCGAGCGGATCGAGGTAGTGCGGGAAACGCTGGCGGCGGCCGACCTCGTCTACGCCTCCACCGCCCGGCTTAAGGAGACCCTGCTAGAGCATATTCCCGGCCTCAACATCGTCGCCGGCGAAATCTATTGCTCCGGTGCGCTCATCAAGCCGCCGCGCAAGGCGCCAACGCGCAAGATCGGCTATATGGCCAGCGCCGACCATGCGCATAATCTGACAATCGTCCTGCCGGCGCTCGAGCGGCTGCTCGATGCCAACCCCGGTCTCCATCTCGAATTCTTCGGATCGATTCCCCGGCCTCCGCAGCTTGAACGGTTCTCCGACCGCATTCGCACCGCGCCGCCGATCGCGGACTATGAAAGCTTTCTTACGCGCTTTGCCGAATATCGCTGGGACATCGGGATCTGTCCGCTGGCGCCGATCGACTTCAATCTGATGAAGGCCAACACCAAGTGGGTCGAATATAGCAGCGTCGGCGCGGCGGTGGTGGCCAGCCGCGGCACCATCTACGATGAAAGCTGTGCCGGGGGGTGCGGGCTGCTTGCCGGGACCGCGGAAGAATGGTTCGATGCGCTATCGCTGTTGGTCAACGACGACCAGGCGCGGGTGGCGATGGTCGACCGCGCGCAGCGGAAGGTGGAGCAAGACTATAACATCGGCCGTTTGCGCGAGCAGGTTCTAGCAATAGTCGCCGCCGCACGCGACATTGTGGCGCAGGGCCGGCGCTGACACACGCGCCAGGCAGGTAAGGATTTTGGTGAAGGCCGCACTTGGATCGAGGAAGACGACGGCGCCTGTACGGGCGTCATCGCCCGCGCCTGCGAAACCTCGGACGATCATCCTTGTCGGCGACAGCCACGCCAGCGCCGTCCAGCGCGCCATCGCCAAGCGCACGGGCAAGGGCTACGCCGTTCCCCTAACCGCGTACCGCTTTCAGAAGGCGAAGCGAGGCCAGACCCTCGGGGACGTTGCCGTCGATGACCTGCTCGAACGGATCGCTGCGCTTGGCCCTGACGATGTGGTCATCTCAATGATCGGCGGCAATCAGCATGCGGTGTTCGGCAGCGTCCAGCATCCGCGGCGCTTCGATTTCTTCCTGCCGGACGATGAGGCAAAACATCCCGCCGCCGATGCTGAGATTATTCCGTTCCGCGTCCTGACCGACCAGTTCATGACCAGCCTGCGCACTCGCGACGCAAAGCTGTTGAAGGCCATCCGCGAAGCCACGAAAGCCACGATCGTCCACATCCTGCCGCCGCCGCCCAAGGGCGATAACGCGTTCATTGCGTCCTATCACGAAGCGCATTTCGCCGATCAGGGGATCGGCAACCTTGGCGTCTCGGACCCCCAATTGCGCCTGAAGTTCTGGCTGCTGCAGAACCGAATGGTGACGAAGCTGTGCCAGTCACTTGGCATCACCGTGCTGGGGCCGCCGCGGCAGACGGTCGATGGCGGCTTTCTGCGCCGCCAATATTACGCCGACGACGTGACGCACGGGAATTGGCACTACGGTGAGCGCATTCTGCGCCAGATCGAGCGAAGGTTCGGTGCCCAAGCGAGCGGTGCGGAATGAGCGATCATCCTTACAGAGCGCTACCCGACAAGCATTTCTGGCGCCGTTCGGTCGCCAGCCGCGATGTCGCGCGCGTCGACCCGGTCGGCATTTTCGACCTGCAAATCACGCCGAAGACCAAGGTCGCGACGGCAGGCAGCTGCTTCGCCCAGCACATCTCGCGACACCTCAAGCAGACCGGATTCAATCATTACGTCGCCGAGCCGGGCCACCCGCTCCTCACTCCGAGTGTCCGTGCCCGGCACAATTACGGGCTATTCTCGGCCCGCTTTGGCAACATTTACACCGCGCGCCAGCTGTTGCAGTTGTTCGACCGCGCCTACGGCCGCTTCACGCCCGCGGAAGAGGCTTGGCGCAAGGGCCCGATCACCTTCGTGGACCCGTTCCGGCCCACCGCCCAGCCCAACGGCTTCGTCTCGCCCGAAGAGATGCTGGCCGACCGTGCGGGCCACCTTGCGGCCGTGCGGACGATGTTCGAGACATTGGACATCTTCGTGTTCACGCTCGGACTGACCGAATGCTGGCGTTCGCGAGCCGACGGGGCCGTGTTTCCGCTTTGCCCGGGCGTGGATGGCGGGACATTCGATCCCGGCCGCTACGAATATTACAACCAGACGGTGGATGACGTCACCGCGGACCTCGCGGCCTTCCGCGACCGGCTGGCCGAGGTGAATCCGGCCGCACAGATCGTGCTGACCGTGTCGCCTGTTCCACTGGCCGCGACGGCCGAGCCGGGGGGCCATGTGCTTTCGGCCACCACTTATTCGAAGTCGGTCCTGCGCGTCGCCTCGGAAACGGTCCGTCAGCGGTTTGCCAACGTCCATTACTTCCCCGCCTATGAAATCGTCACCGGCGGCTTCAATCGCGGCGCTTATTTCGCCCGCGACCTTCGGAACGTGACCGAGGCAGGGGTGGAGCATGTCATGCGCCTGTTCATGGCCCACGCGACCGACGGGGCTGCGGCTGCCGGCAAGCGGCGCGGCAAGACGCGGTCGGCGGAAGACGACTACCTCAAGCTCAGTCGAGCGATGATCGAGGTCGAGTGCGACGAAGCCATGCTGGACCGCCGCTGACGATGGCTCGGACCGTCCTGATTTCCGGTGGCGCCGGCTTTATCGGCACGCATGTCGCAAGGCTTGCGGCGGCATCCGGGCACAATGTTCGCCTGCTCGATAACCTGTCCGGACAGGTGCACGGCGATAGCGCAGCTTATCGCCCGCCCGATGGAGTCGAGCTTTTCCGCGGCGACGTCACCGAGCGTGGCGACTGGGAGCGAGCGCTCGCGGACGTCGACGCGGTCGTCCACCTGGCGGCCGAGACCGGCACCGCCCAGTCGATGTACGAGATCGACCGCTATTACCGCACCAACGTGCAGGGCACGGCCGTCCTGTTCGACATCCTTGCGGGCGGCTCGCACGCTGTCGGCAACGTCATTCTCGCCTCCAGCCGGTCGGTATACGGCGAAGGCGCCTACGTCTGCCGCAATTGCGATCCTGATGGTGCGCGCCGCTTTCCGCAGTCACGGACCCGCGAGCAGCTGGAAGCCAAGGACTGGGAGCCCAAATGCCCAAAATGCGGTGAAGGGGTCGAGCCCGTCGCGACCGCCGAGGACGATGCGCTGAGCCCGGCATCGATCTACGCCGCGACCAAGCTGGCGCAGGAAGATATCGTGCGGATTGCCTGCGCATCGGCGGGCATCGCCCACACCGTGCTTCGGCTGCAGAACGTCTACGGCGAGGGCCAATCCTTGCGGAACCCCTACACCGGCATCCTGTCGATCTTCTCGACCCGCGTTCGCCTTGGCCTGCCATTGCCGATCTATGAAGACGGCGCCGAGAGCCGGGACTTCGTCCATGTCGACGATGTTGCCGCGACGATCCTCCGCTGCATCGACCATCCGCAGGCCGGCGCTACGATCAACGTCGGGTCAGGTGTCGGGGTGTCGGTCATGGAGGTCGCGACCCTGCTTGCCCGGACGTTGGGAGCAGCCGAGGATCCGTTCATCAGCGGCGAATATCGATTGGGGGACATCCGGCACAACTTCGCCGACATCGGCCGGCTCAAGGCGCTGACCGGATTGGCGCCCTCAGTTGCGCTGGAGGACGGTATCGCGCGCTTCTGCCAATGGGTGCGGACGCAGCCGATCCCCGAAGACCTTCTCGACAAGGCGAACGCGGAACTGAAATCGCGCAACCTGATGGGGTGACGCGGCCAATCGCGGCCAATGTCAGGCTGCTACCCGGTCCGCCATTTCCCGGTGAATCTGGTCGACCCTGGCGTTGAACCGGTTGTCCTTGTTGGCCATCGATTCCGGCGTGACGAACCACATGTAAACCAGCGCGGCATCGCCGTAGTTGATCTGGTGCGAGATGAGCCGGCTTTCGCCGATCCAGACCTCGCCCGGGTCGAAGGCGACCCGGTGGCGTGGTTCGTGGTCCATCCACGTTTTGCGCGTCCCGCCAAGTACGTCCGACGTAATGAATTGCAGCATTTCGTTGGGGTCGCGCCCGGCGAAGCGGCCAAGGTCGTATTCGTCGTAGTGATTGCGGACCCAGGTCGGAAACTGCTCGCCGACACTCCAGATGCGCGGCCGGGTGTCGAGGTTGGCAAAGATGCGCGCCTGATGGAAATCGTCGTCGATCGAGTGGTTGTCCCAGTGCAGATTTTCGAACAGCGTCCGCGACAGCCGCACGCTCGCCTCCAGGCGGAACGGCTGATAGTCGGGAAAGCAGATGCCGAACAGACGCAGCGCTTCTTCGTGCGCCGCCCGCAGCGCCGTCGAGGCGCGCTCGAAACGATCGATATCGCCCCGGCAGATGACGTCGAACATCGCCTGCCGCACCCGATCGGAAAAGATCAGCGTATCGTTGCGCCGGACCGGCGGCTCGCCTTCGAAGAAATGCAGCGAGGTCAGCTTCTTCAGCTTTTTCTTCAGGACGCGGTCCTTGACCTTGTCCAGGGAATTGGAAAGCCGCGCGATCGCCTTGTAATCGAACGGCAGCCGATAGCGCCGGAGGAGGATCAGCCGCCCTTCTTCGAACAAGTCGGCGATGCCGCCACGCTCCTGGATATCCTCGAGCGTCAGCTTGACGAAATAGTCTTCGACCTCCGGATTGAGATCAATCGTCGCCATGGTTTCTTGCCTTCGTCTGCACGGTCATGCCTGCTGCCCGGTCGCCACCGTCGTGTCGGTGCGCACAGGAACGCTGTCGACGCTATTCTCCTGGAACCAGCGGTACAGCGCAAAATCTTCGGCGTTGCGCTCTTCGACCATCGCCCGGTGCTCCGGCGGCAGGAAAGTCGCATAATCCTTGGGCCGGGCGCCGGAGGTGAAGTCGGCACTGTCCTCCGCCACCGGGGCGTCGTTGCGCCGGCGCAGGCTGGCTGTCGGAGCCTCGCGCTGGCGGAGCTGCAGGTGCAGATATTGCCAGGCCAGGTCCGCGCCCTTGTTGTCCCACGCCAGGCAATAGCTTTCCTCCAGCCGCGCAATTGCCGCCTTGTGGTCAGGCTCTTCGCAGAGATACCGGCACATGAGGTTGTCCTGCCGTCGCCGGGTCACCAGCCAGTCGTGATACAGCTTGAACCCGTCGCCGGCGACATCCTGCGCACAGCGATCGGCCAGCTCGCTGCGCGGATTGGCGCGCAGGAACATGAAGTAAAAGGACAGGATGCGGTCCAGTGGATCGCGCAAGGCGACGATGTAATTGGCCTTGTCATAAACCTTGGCCGCGTCGGAGTAGCGGAAGTGGCCATAGACGTAAGGCTTTCCGTCCGCCTTGCTCTGCTCCAGAAACGCGGCACGGACGTCGGGCTTGGCCGTGCTGATCCCCGCCGTGTTGCCGTGACCGAAGATGATCGACATGCCGCCGGTGATGGTCGAGCCACCGGTTTTGGGCACGTGCGTGAACAGCACGGGCAATCCGGTATCGACCGGCCGTAACGCCATGATGTGACCCAATGGGAACTCCGCTCAAGTAATGATTTTGGCGCTCTTTTCGGGCGCTGGGGACGTAAGTCAAGGCGCGGTTCCGGATGCCGGCACGGTGAAAAGGCCCTGCGCGACGCGGTCAGAACGTCCTTGCAATGCCCGGATCGATGTGGCGTTAACACGCTCAAATACATTGGCGTAGGAAGCTGGCCCCGTGGACGTCCGAACCCAGACGCAACCCCCTCCCCATCCCTATACCGGGCTCGATTCCCGGCAATTCTGGCGCACGGCGGTCGAACGCGTGCCGCGGTCGCAAATTGCCCAGCTCGCGTCGCCCAAGAACAAGATCGGGCCCAACGACGTGGTCGGGACAGCCGGTAGCTGCTTTGCCCAGCATATCGCGCGCAATCTCAAGGCGCGCGGCTTTCCGTTTCTCGATGTCGAGCCGGCCCCGGAGCTTCTTCGCGCCGATCGCCATGGCGCGTTCGGGTTCGGCATGTTTTCGGCCCGCTACGGCAACATCTACACTGCCGCGCAACTGCGCCAGCTGGTCGAGCGGGCGTTCGACCGGTTCAAGCCGACCGAAGCGGCATGGCGCCGCGACGACCGCTATTTCGACCCCTTCCGGCCGAATATCGAACCCAACGGTTTCGCGAGCGAGGAGGAGATGCTCGATCAGCAGGCCGCGCATCTGCAAAAGGTGCGCCGACTGATCAACAAGATCGACGTGTTCGTCTTCACGCTTGGCCTGACGGAAGGCTGGCGGGCGAAGGCGGACGGGTCGGTGTTCCCGATCGCGCCTGGCGTGCAGGGCATCGGCCATTACGATCCGGACAAGTACGACTTCGTCAATTTCGACTATAATGCCGTCCGCCGCGACCTGGCGTGGACGTTCGACTTCATGCGGCAAAAGCGGCCGGGCCTGCGTTTCCTGCTGACCGTTTCGCCGGTGCCGTTGGCCGCAACCTACGATCAACAGCACGTGATTACCGCGACCACCTATTCCAAGGCCGTGCTTCGGGCGGTGGCCGGCGATCTCAGCTCCACGCTGGACCATGTCGATTATTTCCCGTCCTACGAACTGATCACCGCGCCGGTCTTCGAAGGGCGCGCTTACGAGGAAAACTGGCGCGACGTGCGGCCGGAAGCGGTGTCCCGGGTGATGGAGCATTTCTTCGGATCGTTCGTCAGCGGCATGCCCAAGCGCAGGCCCGACGCGGTCCAGACGCAGACCCAGGACGATGTCGTCTGCGAAGAAGCGGTGCTGGCCAGCTATGCCGAGTAACGACCCCTTCTACATTCTTGGCGATTCCCACGTCACCGCCTTCCTGATGGGCGTGCGCAAGGCGGACGGGAAGCAGTTGTTGCGCGGCGGCGGCTGGGGCAACGGCAAGCGCTTCTTCGACCAGTTTTTCGAGATCGAAGATAACGGGCGCATCGAAATCTTTGCCGACCGCACCCACTACCGCAAATGGGTGCAGCAGGCCGGACGCGACCTCAACGATTGCCAGGGCCGGGTCATCGTTTCGATGGGAACGTCGGCGACCAGCCTGTTCAATTCCCCCATGTGGCAGATCTTCGGACCCGGCCGGACGCCGATCAGCCAGGACCTGTTCGACACCATTCTCGACGACATGCTGGTCCACGTTCTGGATTTCTATCGGGCGCTCAAGGAACGGGGCCTGATCGCGGCCGCTTACATGGCGCCGCCGCCGCAACGAACCCACCCGGCCTTCAGGCGCCTGGGCGAGAAGTTCGTGTGGGACCTGATCCGCCAGTACCAGGCGCCGGTTCTGGCTCTGCTCAAGGAAGAAAATATACCGCTGATCGAGCTGCCGGTCGCTGACGCGGACGGCTATTTGCTGCCCAAATATGCCGGTCCGGATGAAGCGCATGCCAATCCGTGGATTGGCGAGCATGCGGTGAAGGCGCTGCGTGAACTGGCGGAGGAACTGGCCGTCCCGGCCTAATTCATCGCCGCGATCATCTGCTCCTTGGTGTCGAAGCCTTCGCCGAGCAGCTGCTTGTATTCGAAATAGACGTGCGTGAAATCGTCATGTTCTTCGATTGCGCCGTGGCGGAACAGCAGGAAGCGGTCGCAATTGCCCTTCAGGTAGCGGTGGCTGTGCGACACGATCAGCATCGCCTTGTCGCGGCGCTTTTCGAATAGCTCGACCCGGCACCTTTCGCGAAAGCGGGCGTCGCCGACAGCCAGCACTTCGTCGATCAGGTAGCAGTCGAAGTCGATCGTCATCGAAATGGCGAAGGCCAGGCGGGCCCGCATGCCCGACGAATATTTGGCCACCGGCTCGTCGATGTAGAGGCCGAGCTCTGAAAATTCCTTCACAAACTGGAACCGCGGCGCGAAATCGACGCCGTAGATGCGACAGATGAAGCGCACGTTGTCGGCGCCGGTAAGCGCACCCTGGAAACCGCCGGAAAAGGCCAGCGGCCACGACACCGACATGTTGCGTTCGATGGTGCCGGTGGTCGGCGGCTCGGCGCCGCTGATCAGGCGGATGAGCGTCGACTTGCCCGCGCCGTTCTGACCCAAGATGCCTACCCGCTCACCCGGATTGATCGTCAGGTTGACGTTGTCCAGGATCCGGCGCGGACCGGCCTTGGTCATGTAGTCTTTGCAGACGTTGTTGAGGCGGATCATTCGTCGCTCGAATCAAAAGCGACCTGCCGGACCAGGCTGAAACCGACGATCGACAGGCCAACGTTGAACAGGATCAGATAGTTGAGGTCGTAGTAAGCGGTGAAGGTCGAACCGAACCAAGCGTCGCGCATATATTCCACGGCGTTGAGCATCGGCACCCACAACATGGCGTTGCGAACGTGCTCCGGAAAGATCTGGAGCAGGTAAAAAGCGCCGGAATTGACCATCAGGATGTAGGACAGCGGCGACCATAGCCGGCCGACCACCTCCCATTTTTCCGACAGTCCGCCGAGGGTGAAGCCAAGCCCGATGGCAAACCAGGCCAGCAGCATCCACCCGAAGAGAAACTGGATGACGTCCTCGGGCGGCTCGAGAAGTCCAAAAGCCCACAGCGCGAGCGCCAGCCCCGCGACTGCGGTCGTGATCGCCGCCACCTCGAGGATCATGCGCGCCGTGAAGATGTCGACGATCGTCACCTGGCGGTGGAACAGCAACGCCCGGTTAGCCTTGACCGCGCCGATCCCGCGGCTGGCACAATTGCGCCAAAGCAAGAGCGAGGCATAGCCGGTCAGCGCGAAGGCGAAGATCGGCACGCTGTGGCCCATCGTCGTGCGCACGAAGCCACGAATGATCGTGACAATGATAATGAACAGCGCCGGTTCGACGAACAGCCACAGGAAACCGATGTTGTTGCGACCGTAGCGGGTGATCAGTTCACGGATCAGCAGCGCGCCGATCACCCGGCGATAGATTTCCCAGGATGAATGTCGAACGAGCGCCCCTGGTTCGGCGGGCGACCCGCTATTGGGCATGTTCTCTGATGCCTGCGAGAAGCATCCGCAGGATCCCGTAGGCGAGCAGGCTGAGGATCAGCGTGGCGATGATCCCGCGCAGGCGCTCCGGCTCCGTCGGGGCATCGGGCAGGTTCGGCTGCACGATCCTTTCGACATAGACCTGCTGCTTGCGCGCTTCGCTTTGCGCTTCCTCGAGCGAGGCGAGCGCCCCGGCCAGCTGCTTGGCGGCAAAATCGCTTTCCAGGGTCAGCCGCTCATACTGCACGGCGGCGGCAGCGAGCGATCGGCGATTGCCGGCGACCATCCCCAGTTCGCGGTTGATTTCGCCCTGGATGGTGCCGATGTTCGACTGGATGATCGGAATGCGCGGATTGTCCGGCGTATAGCGTTGCAGCTGCGCAAGGTCGGTCTTGGCCGCGATCAGGCTGTCCTGCAGCTTCGACACCATCTGCATCTGCACGTCGGCCTGCTTTTCCGGGTCGACGATGCCCGACTTGTTGCGATAGGCGGCCAGCGCGACGGCGGCCTGCGACGCCTGCGCCTTCGCCTGCGCCACTTCCTGCTGGGCGTAGCGGACAAGGTCGCCGCGGCCGCGCTGGTTGAGCCGGTTGACCGTATCTTCCGACAGTTGCAGCAGTTGCTGGTTGAACTTGTAGGCGTCGTTGGGGTCGTAGGCGCGGACGGTCAGTGTGGAAATGGACGTCGCGCTATTGTTGGCAAGCGCCACCCTGCTCTGGAAATAATCGTACAGATCCTCGAACGAATCGCCCAACCCGAGCGGGTTGAAGCGATCGACGATCGAAATCCCCGGCCGGGTATAAGCCATTTCGAAGGCGTCGTTGCGGTTGATGGCACGCAATGCATCGCGCGACGTAGCGTAGGATTCCGCCGCATTGCCTTCGTCGCTGGCGGTGCTGAAGCCGGCCGACTGCATGATCGCGCCGAACCCGCTGGCCGGCGGCTTTTCCGGGCTGCGAACGACAAACCGTGATTCGGACACGTACACGTCCGATGCAATGAAGCCGAAGTAGAGGATCGACGCGAGGACCGGGATCACGACCACGAGCAGGAACAGGATGTTCGGCCGCGCAAAGGTGCGCACGCGGAACCGCCGCCTGCGAACCATCGGTTCTTCGTCGTTACCGTCCGATGAAATGGGTAATACTTGCATAAGCTTGATTTGCCCGTGCCCTGGCTGGAATGCCGGCGATCGGCCCTAAGCTAACCTATTGAACTGTGATTGAACACGAAAAGCGTCACGCCCTTGCCCTGTCGCCGCCGCGATTGCAATCCGCACCCGGCGTTTGGGAGTTGAGAGCAACCGACAAGCCCTTTAAAGGGCAAGACAAATCCCGATCGGAGAAATCATGTACGAATCGCAGGCCAATCGTCGCCGCGTAAGCCGCTCCTGGTGCAAGGCTGCCTTTGCGGGCCTCGCGCTTGCCGCCCTTGCCGGTTGCTCGTCGCTGGGTGCCAACGGCCCGGCCACGAAGACCATCACCAGGGCCAACGCGCAGGCGATCGACAATTCGCAGATCCAGATCATCGAGGTCACCGACACCGTCGCCCGGCGGGTGCTTGCCGCCCACCGCACCAGCCTGTTTTCCCAGGCGTTCGGCGATGCGCCGCTGGCGGGTACCGTCATCGGTCCCGGCGACGTGCTTGAAGTGACGATCTGGGAAGCACCGCCCGCCGTCTTGTTCGGTGCGACGTCCAGCCTGTCGTCGGGCAGCACGTCGACCGTCCTCACCGCGCCCGGCATGTCGCAGAGCAACGCCATTCCCTCGATGATGGTGCGCGACGACGGCACCATCCAGGTGCCTTTCGCCGGCGCCATCGATGTCGTTGGCCGAAGCCCACGACAGGTCGAAAACGCGATCCGTTCGCGGCTGTCCCGCAAGGCGCACGATCCGCAGGTCGCCGTCCGTATCGCCTCCAATTCTAGTTCGACTGTGACCGTCGTTGGCGAAGTGAACCAAAGCACCCGCGTATCGCTCACCCCGAAGGGCGAGCGCCTGCTCGACGTCATTGCCAGCGCTGGCGGCGTGAAGCAGCCGGTCGACAAGACCACCATCCAGGTGTCGCGCGGCGGCGAGGTGGCGGTGTTGCCGCTGGCAGCGGTGATTTCCGATCCGTCGCAGAACATTCGCCTGGCGCCGAGCGACGTGGTCACCGCGCTGTATCAGCCGTTCAGCTTCATCGCCCTTGGCCAGACCGGCCAGAGCGCGGAAATTCCGTTTGAAAGCACCGGCCTGACTCTGGCCCAGGCGTTGGGCCGCGTCGGCGGGCTCAAGGACGACCGCGCCGACGTCCGCGGCGCCTTCATCTTCCGTCTGGAAGATCCGGCGGCACTGGACCCGGCGATGGCCGCGACCGCGCGCCGCACGCCCGATGGCCGCGTGCCGGTGATCTATCGCGTCGACATGTCGAACCCGGCGACCTTCTTCGTCGCGCAAAGCTTCCCGATCCAGGATGACGACGTGCTCTATGTCTCGCGCGCGCCGTTGGCCGATCTGCAGCGGTTCGTCAGCATCGTCGCCTCGATGGCTTTCCCGGTGCTCAACGTCGGTCGCCAGATCAACTGACCCGATCCCGCCCCGGCCGCTTCCCCGGCTGGAGTTTGATCGAGCCAGCCCATAGACGCGCCCCGATGACCGAAGCTGCCCGCCGCGAGTATCTGCTCGACGTTTCCCGACTGCTGTGGCGGTTGTGGAGCGGCCGGCTGCCCACCGGTATCGACCGCGTCTGCCTGGAGTACGTGCGCAACTTTGGCGGCCGGTCGCTCGCGTTGGTGCAGAGGCGCGGCCGAACCTACGTCCTGTCGGCTGCGGACTCCGACCGCCTCTTCACGCTGATCGAACGCGGTACGGCCGGCTTTCGAACCGGGCTGGTGCTATTGGCCATGCGCGGGTTCGCGCGGTTGCGCTCGGCACCACCGCGGCCGGGCATGATCCTGCTCAACGCCGGGCACACCGGGCTGGACGACAGCGCGCTGGTCGAGTGGATCGAACGCCATAACGCGCGCGCCATCTATCTCATTCACGACCTTATTCCGCTTACCCACCCGGAATTCTGCCGGCCGGGCGAAGCCGACAAGCACGAACGGCGGATGGCCAACGCCCTGCGCAGCGCGGCCGGGATCGTCGCCAATTCGCAAGCGACGCTGGACGACCTTGCCGCCTTTGCCGCCGCCCGCGGCCTTGCCATGCCGCCGACGACGGTGGCGTGGATCAGCGGGCCGGACATTCCCGCCGATGTCGTACCGCGCCGGCAACCCCGGCCCTATTTCGTCACCCTCGGGACGATCGAGGGCCGCAAGAACCACCTGCTCCTGCTCGACGTGTGGCAGCGGCTGGGATCGGACGCGCCCGAACTGGTGATTATCGGCCAGCGCGGCTGGCGGGCCGAAGCCGTTACCAAGCGGCTCGATGCGCCGGACACGCTTGGCGGGAACGTGCGCGAACTGGGGCGGTGCGACGACGCCGCGCTAGCCAGCTGGCTGGCAGGTGCCCGCGCCTTGCTCATGCCGTCCTTCGCGGAAGGGTTCGGCCTGCCGGTGATCGAGGCGCTCGAACTGGGCACGCCGGTGATTGCCAGCGACCTACCCGTCTATCGGGAGATTGTCGGCGCGATACCGACCTATCTGGACCCCGCCGATCATTCCGCATGGGAAAGCGCCGTGCGCGACTTCACCGGCGCCTCGCCGGAGCGGGAGCGGCAGCTGGAGGCCATGCGCGGATACCGCCCGCCCGACTGGCAATCGCACTTTGAACGGGTCGAACGCTGGCTTGGGCAAATCTAGCCGCGCCTTGAATCCACGTCCCATTCGGCTAAGCGACGCCCGCGCAGACTTTTGGAAGATTGATGGAATTCAAAACCTTCGAAATCGACGGCCCGCTTGAGATTCGCCCGCGCAAGATCGAGGATGAGCGCGGCTATTTCTCGGAGATCTTCCGCCTCGCGGATTTTGCCGAGCGCACCGGCCCCGTCGAGTTCGTTCAGGACAATCAGTCGCTGAGTGTGAAGACCGGGACCATTCGCGGCATTCACTTTCAGTCGCACCCCAAGCCGCAGGGCAAGCTTGTCCGCTGCCTCGCCGGCAGCCTGCTCGACGTCGCGGTCGACCTGCGCACCGGGTCGCCCACCTTCGGTCGGTGGGTTTCGGCGAAGCTCACGCCGGAAGAAAACAACCAGCTGTGGGTGCCGGTCGGCTTCGGCCACGCCTTCTGCAGTCTCGAGCCCGACACGGTCATCGGTTACCGCTGCACCGGCTATTACAGCCCGGAGAACGACAAGGGCGTGGCATGGGACGATCCCGACATCGCCATCGCCTGGCCCGACGTCGCTGACGCCGGCACCCTGTCGGCCAAGGATCGGCAGCAGCCCTCGCTGGCCGACCTGCCCGAATATTTCACGATGGAAGACCAGTGATGCGCGTTCTCGTTACCGGCGGCGCCGGCTTCATCGGCTCGGCGCTGGTTCGCCACCTCGTGCTCGACAAGGGCTATGAGGTGCTCAACGTCGATGCGCTGACCTACGCCGGTTACCTGCCGTCGCTGCGCGATGTCGAAGGCAAGGCCAATTACCGCTTCTTGGAAGCCAACATCTGCGACCGCGACGCGATGGAACGGGCGTTTGCCGAGTTCCGGCCGCAGCGGGTGATGCACCTGGCCGCCGAAAGCCATGTCGACCGGTCGATCACCGGCGCTGCGGATTTCGTCCAGACCAACGTCATCGGCACCTTTACCCTGCTGGAAGTGGCGCGAGCTTTCTGGGCCGCGCTCGACGACGAGGACAAGGCGGCGTTCCGCTTTCTTCATGTGTCCACCGACGAGGTTTACGGATCGCTTGGCGACGACGGGCTGTTCACCGAGGAAACGCCCTACGACCCGAGCTCGCCTTATTCCGCGTCCAAGGCTTCGTCCGACCACCTCGCCAAGGCGTGGCACCGGACGTACGGCTTTCCGGTCGTCGTCTCCAATTGCTCCAACAATTACGGGCCGTACCACTTCCCCGAGAAGCTCATTCCACTGACAATCCTGAATGCGCTCGCGGGCGAAAAATTGCCGGTTTACGGCAAGGGCGAGAACGTCCGCGACTGGCTCTACGTCGAGGATCACGCCCGCGCGCTCGACCTGATCGCCGAGAAGGGACGGACCGGCGAAACCTACAATGTCGGCGGGCGCAACGAGCGTAAGAACATCGATGTCGTGCGCCGCATCTGCGAGGTGCTCGACCGGCTGGCTCCGTCCAACCGCCCGCGCGAGGAGTTGATCGAGTTCGTCACCGACCGGCCGGGCCACGATGCCCGCTACGCGATCGACGCGTCGAAGCTGGAGGACGAGCTCGGCTGGCGCGCGCGGGAGAATTTCGACACCGGCATCGAAAAGACGGTGCAATGGTATCTCGATAACGAATGGTGGTGGCAGCCGCTGCGCGAACGCTACGCCGGCCAGCGGCTCGGCCTACTGAAGTCCGCCAACGGCTAATGCGGATCGTCGTCACCGGGCGCGAAGGACAGGTCGTTCGTTCGCTCGCCGAACGTGGCGACGATATCGTCCCGCTCGGCCGGCCCGACCTGGACCTTGTCGCCGAACCCGACGTCATCGTTGCCGCGATTGAGGCGGTCCGGCCGGACGTCATCGTGAATGCCGCCGCTTACACCGCCGTCGACAAGGCGGAGAGCGAACGGGACCTGGCCTTCGCGATCAACGAGCGCGGTGCGGGAGCGGTCGCGCGGGCCGCCAATCGCCTCGGCGTACCGCTTATCCATCTGTCCACCGATTATGTGTTCAGCGGCGACAAGCCCGAGCCGTATGTCGAAAGCGACCCGACCGGCCCTACCGGTGTCTACGGCGCGTCCAAACTGGCTGGCGAGCGCGCCGTGCTGGACGCGCACGACAATGCGGCCGTCCTGCGAACGGCATGGGTCTACAGCCCGTTTGGCGGCAATTTCGTGAAGACGATGCTGCGGCTGGCCCGGGAGCGCGACGAGCTCGGCATTGTCGCCGACCAGCGCGGCAATCCCACCTCCGCGCTCGACATCGCCGACGGCGTGCTTGCCGTCGCCGCTAACCTTGCCCGGTCGGACGATCCGGCCCTGCGCGGCACGTTCCACATGACCGCCGGCGGCGAAGCGACCTGGGCTGAGTTCGCGGAAGAGATATTCGCGCAATCCGCGCGGTCCGGCGGCCCGTCCGCCACCGTCAATCGCATCGCCACCGCCGATTATCCGACGCCGGCCCGGCGCCCGGCCAACTCCCGGCTGGACTGCAGCCGGTTGCGCGAGATGCACGGCGTTGCGCTGCCCGACTGGCGCCAATCGACCGCGGCTGTAGTATCCCGCCTGCTCGAACCCGAACCCGCAATCCAAGGACGTTAAGTGAAGGGCATCATCCTCGCCGGCGGCAGCGGCACGCGCCTGTTCCCGATGACTTTGGCAGTCTCGAAGCAGCTGATGCCGGTCTATGACAAGCCGCTGATCTACTATCCCCTGACCACGCTGATGCTGGCCGGCATTCGTGAAGTGCTGGTCATCACCACGCCCCATGACAGCGCCGGCTTCCGGCACCTGCTCGGTGACGGGTCGCAATGGGGCATGGACATCCAATATGCGGTCCAGCCGGAGCCGAAGGGCTTGGCCCAGGCCTTCACCATCGGCGCGGATTTCGTCGCCGGCGGCCCGTCCAGCCTTGTGCTTGGCGACAACATCTTCTTCGGCCATGGTCTGGCCGAATTGCTGGAAAGCGCGACCCGGCGAACGTCGGGCGCGACCGTATTCGCATATCACGTCAGCGATCCCGAACGATACGGCGTGGTCGATTTCGACGACAACATGCGCGCGCTGAGCATCGAGGAGAAGCCGGCCAGTCCGAAGTCCAACTGGGCCGTCACGGGGCTCTATTTCTACGACGAACAGGTGGTCGACATTGCCGCCAATATCCAGCCGTCGGCGCGCGGCGAGTTCGAAATTACCGACGTCAACCGCGCCTATCTCGAGCGCGGCCAGCTCAAGGTCGAAGTGATGGGCCGCGGCTACGCCTGGCTCGACACCGGCACGCCGGACAGCCTGCTCGAAGCCGCCGAGTTCGTCGGCACGCTTGAGCGGCGGCAGGGAATGAAGGTCGCCTGCCCCGAAGAAATCGCCTGGCGCGGCGGCTTCATCGACGACGACGGGCTGATCCGCGCGTCGGAACGGCTCGGCAAGAGCGATTACGCCCGTTACCTGCAGAACCTCCCCGACGCCGGCTGATTGACCGGCCGCGGCGGCGGCTGCAGACTCCTGCCGGCCGGCAACAGGGAACCGAGCCATCGCCAAGCCTGCCGCCTCCTTGCAACCGTTCTTCCGCGCGCCGCCCTTTCCCGGTGCGAAGGCCCCGGCGCTCGCGCGGCCGGGGCACGGCGAGCGGCTCGACGACGCCACTCTCGACCGGCTGATGGCGCGCACCGCCCAGCTCAAGGTGGGCGGCAGCTTCTGGGACGCGGACCGCGACCCGTGGCGGTCCGGCGCCGATGGGGAGACCGCAGAGGATCGATTGGCCGCGGCCATAGCGGCAGGCGACCGCGACGCCTTCCACAGGGCGGTGGTCGACCCTTTCGCTTACTTCCACCCCTTCACCGGGCAAGCCAGCAGCCTTGCGGCAACGATCGAGCTGTGCGGGTTCTGGCGTGCGCTGATCGTCAACAATCGCAGGATCACCGCTGCCGTCGGCTTCGCTCGCTGGAAGCGCCCGACCGTGGCGCCACTGTTGTGGAGCGGTCAGCCGGTCCGCTTCGCCCGACTGGCCGATGATCTGGGCTCCGACGGCCGGGTAGCGGTGTGGAAATCGCGCACGCCCAAGGCCGCGCTGGCGCGCCTGGAAGCCGCCGGCACGACGTTTCTGGAGGTGGAAGACGGCTTCATCCGTTCGGCCGGCCTGGGAGCCGACTGCGTCCCGCCCCTGTCGATCGTGGTCGACGAGACCGGCATCTATTTCGATCCGCGCCAGACAAGCGACCTCGAACGCATCTTGCAGGCGGGCGAGTTCGACGACGCCATCCTCGAGCGCGCGCGTCGACTGCGCGAGGTGATCGTTGCGAGCGGCATCAGCAAATATGCCACCGCCGCCCAGCCCGCCCAGCGGCGTCGTGGCCCTAAGCGGCAAATCCTGGTGCCCGGCCAGGTCGAGGACGACCGGTCCGTCCTGTCCGGCGGCGGCAATGTGCGAACGAACCTGGAGCTGCTGCGGCGGGTACGGGAGCGCGCCCCGGATGCCCATATCCTCTACAAACCCCACCCCGATGTCGAAGCCGGCCATCGCAAAGGCGCCATATCGGACGAGGTTGTTCTGACGCTTGCCGACGAGGTGGTGCGGGACCTGGCGGTCTCCGGTCTGTTGGCAGCGGTCGACGAGGTTCACGTCAACACCTCGCTCGCCGGTTTCGAGGCATTGCTAAGGGAAAAGCCGGTCACGACCTATGGCGTGCCCTTCTTCGCCGGCTGGGGTCTGACTACGGATCTTGGGCAGGTTCCGGAACGCCGGACGGCAAAACTGACGCTGGATGAACTGGTTGCGGGCGCCCTGTTGCTCTACCCGCGCTACCTCGACCCGACGACGGGGCTACCCTGCCCCCCCGAAATACTGATACACAGGCTGTCCGAAGGCGGGAACGCCTCGGGCAATGGCGCGCTTGTGACGCTACGGCGTTTACAGGGGCAATTGAAGCGAGTGGCGTTGGCATTGCGGGCATGAAAACAGGCGCGAAACGAACATTCCTGTTCCTGCAGGGGCCCCCTGGGCCGCTGTTCCGCCGCCTTGGCGCGGCGATGACCGTGCGTGGTGTGACCGTGCACCGGATCAACATCTGCGGTGGCGACGTGCGCGACTGGCGCGATCCCAGCGCGACCTTCCGTGGCCGATTTTCGGAATGGCCGGCCTTCGTCGACCGGTTCCTGTGCGAAAAGGATGTCACCGACCTCGTCGTGTTCGGCGATTGCCGCCCCTATCACGCCTCGGCACTCGGTCTCGCCGAGCTGCGCGGCGTACGGACGCACGTGCTTGAAGAAGGTTATTTGCGCCCCGACTGGATGACGCTGGAGCCGCAGGCGGTGAATGCGCGCTCCACCCTGCCGCGCGACAGCAAGTGGTTTCTCGAGGAGGCCAAGCGCCTACCGGCCGAACCCGACCTGCCGTCGATCACGGCCAGCTTCCGCCGCCGCGCCCGCGACAGCTATTTCCACTACCAGGCCGTTGTGGCCGGCCGCGTCTTTGGCGCCTTCCCGCATTACCGTTCGCACCGGCCGGGATCGATCCCGCTCGAAGGGCTGGGCTGGCTGTGGAAGTTTGCCACCGATAAGCTGCGGTTGAAAAAGACCGGCGAGGTTCTGGAGCGCATCAAGGGCGCGTCTTACTTCATGTTCCCGCTCCAGCTGTCGACCGACTACCAGATCCGCACGCATTCTCTGTTCCCGGACATGCAGAGCGCGGCGACCTATGTGATCGAAAGTTTCGCCGCCAATGCGCCATCGGACGTGCATCTGGTGCTCAAGACCCACCCGCTGGATTCCAGCTTCTTCGACTGGCACCTGTTCGTGCGCCGGATCAAGGCGAAGCTCGGATTGGAAGGCCGGGTCCACATCATCGACGGCGGCAATCTCGACCATCTTGCCCGCGACGCGCGGGGACTGGTGTGCGTGAACAGCACGTCGGCAACCGTCGCGCTTCAGCAGGGGACGGCGGTGTGCACGGTGGGCGAAGCGATTTACGACATGCCCGGACTGACCCATCAGGAGCATCTCGACAGCTTCTGGCGCAACCCGACGGCGCCCAAGCCCGGGGTTTACGAGGCGTTCCGCCGAGTCCTTGTCGATCGTTGCCTGGTGCGCGGCGGCCTGGCCAGCGAATCGGCGGTCGAAGCCCTGGTCATGTCCATCCTGCGTCGCCTGGACGTGCGCGAGCCCCAACCCGTCACGCAAACCAACGTTCAGCCGACGGCTAAGCCCGGCGTCACGATCCCGGCAAAGCAAGTTCCGAGCGGACGCCCGCGTCGGCTATCGGTCCTGCACCGTTCGCGGAAAAATCCCCGCCGACGACACGGGTAGCGCCCGCCGTCTGCCGGATACGCAGCCCATGGCCGCGGTTTCCGTTGCTGCGGCAATCGACGATCGTCGCCCGCTGCGCGTCAATGGAAATCCCGTCCTCACCGCACCCCGTCACGCGGCAACGGGTCAGGGTCGCGTCGTCGCCGTCGAGGCCGCGCCCGCGCGTGACGATGAGAATGCCCTCGTCGCGGCAGCCGTTGACGCTGAGATTGGTCCCGCGGAAGCCGCTGTCCTGAACCATCACCCCGCGCATGCCCCCGGACACCGTGCCGTTGGAAAAACTGACCGAACGGGCCGCGACGTGGACGCCGATCCGCGCCCGGCCGCCCTGCCCCATGCGGACGTCGAAGCCGTCGACCTGCGAATTATGCGCGCCAAGACCGTTGATCTGGTTGACCTCGCCCTGCCGCATGCGGATGCCAGCCGCGTCCTCGGAGCCCGGCTCGCTGACGCGAATGTTCGTCAGACGCACCGGCCCTCGGCAATCGATCGCCGCCTGCGTGTCGCGCGACTGGTTAAGACCCCAGCGCCGGACGGTGACGTCGGTGATCGTAACCGCCGTGTCGTCGCTGTTCTTGTTCTTGATGTCGATCCCGTCCCCGCCGCAATCCTCGACCGTCACCGATTTGATCAGCACGTCGCGGTTGGTCCCGCCTTCGAGTCCGATGCCGTAGTGGAAGGCGTTGCGGATGATCAGATTGGTCAGGGTCAGGCCTGCTACGCCGCCCGAGCGAAAACCGTGTCCCGACGATGGCTGGCGCAGTCGATTACCGTCGAGCACCATGTCGCGCACGCCGCAGTTGCGTTCGCGCGTGGCGTTGACCAGATGTCCGCCGTCCCCGTCGCGAAGCTTGAGGACCGACCGGACGCCGGCGCCCTGCAGGGTAACGCCGCTTTTCAGCGTGATCGCCACCGCCGTCTCTCCGGTGCGGGACGCGATATAGGTGCCGGCAGGGAAATAGACCGTGCCGCCGCCGGCCTTCGCGGCCGCGTCGATGGCCGCCTGGATCGCCGGCCGATCGTCGCTGACGCCGTCGCCGCGCGCACCGTAATCGCGCACGCTGAGCGATCGGGGAGCAGTCCGCGGTGCCTGCGTGGCGCTGGATTGGCCAAGCAGCTTTAGGACCGGCGACTGGGCCACGGCAATCGAGGCCGCACCGGCGGCCGCGGATCCGATCAGGACAGAGCGGCGGGAGAGCTGAACCATGGCGGTAAGACGCGCGGAATGGGGTTACGATCCAAATCCAGGGTTGCCGCCCGTTCTCGACATAGCCGCCTCGCAACTTTAGAGCGGCGAGGACGGCGCCTTGCCCCGGCGTCCATGCATTTGCTGTCGGCAACCGGAGACTGTCTTGTCAGATAAGATCGACCTGTCCCCCTACGATTTCGTCGATTTCGGCTGCTCGGTCGGCGGTTCGATGACCTTTGCCCAGAAGGCCTTTCGTGGCGGACGGCCGATCGGCATCGATATCGACCCGAAAAAGGTCGAGCGGACGCGCGAGGCCGGTTTCGACGCGGTATTGGCCGACGCCACCGACCCGGATCAGTTCACTGGGCAGGTGCGCTTTGCGATCCTCTCGCACTTCCTCGAGCACCTTCCGGACTTCGACCTGGTGTCGAAGGCATTGCGGACGGCAATCCACATCTCGAGCGACTTCGTCTTTATCCGTCAGCCATGGTTCGACGACGACGGCCTGCTATTTCGCAATGGCCTGAAATATTATTGGTCGGACTGGCGTGGCCACCCGATGACGTTGACCACCCTGCAGATGTATCGCGCGCTGCGCCCGCACCTCGACAGCGGCAAGATCGCGCGGGCGACCATCTTCGGCAACACGCCGGTGCTGGACACGGACGACGATAGCGTCGTCCCGCTGTGGGTGCCGCTCGATACCGGCAAATACGATCCCGAAATCCATGGCCCGAAGCTGACCCCGCCGCTCGAGCTCGAAGGATATCGCGAGCTGGTGGTGGTGATCGCCAAGTCCGACCCCGACATCACCGGCACATTGTTGTCGAAATTTCCGCGAATCCGGATGATCAATGACGAATTCGCCCGGGAAACGCCGATCGAAACACCGGTCGGCGACGCCGTGGACGAGGCTGCCGAGGAAGCGCTGCTGAGCCTGTCCGACGACTGATCGCCGCGGCTTGCGGCTAGGCCGGCATGCCCTGCAGCGGATGGCCGGGACTAGCGATGGCGTCGCGAACGTCGGGATAACTCGCCGCCATCTGGCCCAGCGCCGCAATGGCGGCCGGCTGGCCCGCCAGGCAGGAATCCGCAATCGCCGGCAAGATCGTCGCGGCCTTCGGCGGATCACCCATCGATCCACCCGGCGAGTCCGGATAGCGCAACGCGTCGGCCTGCGCCCGCGCCAGCCTGCAATAGGGCTCAAGATGCAGGCGGTGGTCGGCGATCTCCACACCGATCGGTCCTGACGGATCAGGCGATTCCGCATGGGGCCGACCGGCGAGGCTGGCGGCGAGCCACCGCCGCGCCGAATCGAACGCCAGGGAGATCGCCCCCTGGCTTTTCGTCAGTTGCCGCCGGGCGGCATTGTCTTTCCCCGCCAGTTCGCGTGCAAGGGCGGCAATCCCTTCGGCATCGGCGAGATCCATGACCGGCGCGATCCCGCCCAGCAACGCGGAAAGACCCTCATTCTTGTAGGTGTTGCCAGCGATCTGGATCGCGGGCGTGCCGACGCTCGCGGCGACGATGGTCAGGTGATAGCGGCCGCCGAAGATGAACGCGCATTGCTGCAGCGCGCTTGCCACCGCCGAATAGCCAAGGGCGTTGGGGATCACTTCAAAACCACCGTCCGGCCAGTGCTCCTGCGCCAATTCGACCAGCTTGCCGTCCGCCTTGGTCGATACGGCGATTACCGGCTTGAGTCCGGTCTCCCGGCGGATCCGGTCCGCGGCGGCGAAAATCCGATCGTGAATGCCCGCCTCTGGCAGCGCCGAACCGGTCACCGCGAACCACCGCTGGCCGGAAAGGTCGGGCAGCCGCTTGTCCGGTGCAGGTTCGGTCAGGAAGGCCGTGTCGGGGATAAGCTGGGCCTTATCCATCCCGAGATCACGCGCCGCGGCCAGCGACATGGCTTCGCGCACCCCGTTCAGGTCGAAGCTGTTGAAGACCGCCGTGGCGACCTTGGCGAAGCGGTCATCGCAGATGAAGATCGTGTGATTGAAGGCATAAACCGGCTTGCCCCACGCATGCTTGGCGACAAACGGCAGCAGGAGCAGTCGGATGCCGCGCACCACGTCGGTCCCGGTCATTGTCCCTTCGGCCTGGAAGAAGACCGCATCGCTCGCCGCGACATCGTCGGCGTAGCTGCCGTACCGGTCGCGGCAGACGCGCTCGAGGAAGGCCAGCTGCTCTTCCGCGCCCGAACGCCCGTCGGCGACCTGCAGCACGGCGTCGTACAGAGCGTCGAGATGGGCGGCCAATGCCAGATCGGCGGCGTGGCGGGGGAGCAAGGGCACCAGCGCCACGCTGGGCAGATGATCCACCGGGAATGCGGAATTGATGAACTTCAGCCATTCCCAGCTGGTCGCCTGACACCCCCAGTTCGGGCGGATGCCGGTGAAATTGACGAGCGCAATGCGGCGCACGTTCATCAGCCCTCGGCCCACTGGGGATCGTTCAGCGGTTCGACCTGGATGCGGTCGGACAAGGGCATGCCGATCCGCCGCGCCAACCAGGCCAGCTCGGACGTCACCGCAACCTGCCCCTTGAAGCCGTTGAGCAAGCCGATGAGCGTTGCCGCATCCTCGCCAAGATCATGGCTTTTGACGCCCGACGGCATCGTGTCCGACCAGTAATGCGCCGTATCTTCTTGGAACATGGTGAAGCCGGTCACGCCGAGAAGGGCAGGACGCAGGATCCGCCTGAGCAGACTGACGGCATAGACGCCAGTCGTCAGGCTGCCCGTCCTGGCCGGCAGGTCTTCGCCATAGATGTCGGGCGTATAGGTAAACAGGACGTCCTGATCGCCCGCCCACTGGGCGAACTGGGCCTTGTCGCCGCGCTGCGTTTGCGGCGCGATGACCAGCACCATGCCGCAATCCAGCCCGTCCGCCGGCGCTCGGTGGAAAGTCTCGGTATAGGGATTGGTGACGAGGATATCGGTGCGCGAGCCGACATCCTGTTCGAAGCCGTGGATGGCGCAGCCGTTGAAGCGCACGACAACATCGAAACCGTCGATCCACTCGCCCCGGCCACTGCCGCGCAGGGACGGCGCATTGCCGACAATGACCATCCGCGGCTTGCCGGCGAAGCGGGAAACGAGGTCGAAGGGCGTCATCAGGCGGCTGGCCGGAACGCGGCTGCCCGCATCGGGAAGCGCCATGGCTGCACCGGCCGCTTTCAGCTGGATCGCGGTAAGAGTGCGCAGGAAGCCGGCGCGGCGGTCGTTTCCGGCGGCGGGATCGGACAGGGCCGCGACAATGACGTCCCAGTGGCGGTCGAGCTGCTCGCTGATCGGTCCCGCCAACAGGTCGCGGCGGTCCGGCGCGTCGTCTAAACGGGAGCGCGCCGCCGCCAGCGCGCTGTCCCAGTCGTATACGCAATCGTCGGCCCGCCCGACCAGTTCGGCGAAAGCTTCGAACTTGAGGTTGTGCCGCAGCGACACGAGCACGCCCGGAATGCCATAGGAAAAGCTGGTTATGTACGCGTGCAGCGACGAACAGAGGGTCAGGTCCGCGCAGGCGATGATCGCGGCGATGTCCTGCAGCGACGCCGGGCGGTCGAGCACCACGCAGGATGATTGCATCGCTTCGCCAAGCCGGCGCGCGACATCGTCGTCGCCGTGGCACGGACCGATGGCCACCAGCACGACCGTCCGGCCGGTATCCGCCGCCAGCGCGTCCAGCTGTTCCGCGAGCTCCTCGAGCGATCCGCCGAGCGAGCGTTCCTTGACGTGGACGGCGATGTAGCTGCCGGCGGGATCGGCGCCTGCCCGCTCCAGCACCGCGCGTGCGCGCGGCTCCTGTTCTTCCAGCGGCCACACGCGCGATATCTCGACGGCGCTGTCGGGGACGATTGTCGCCGCGGCACCGCCGACGCCGAGCGCGAGGCGGCTGTTGTCGTCGCGCACCGACAGATAGTCGGCCGCCGCGGCGGTCGCCGACAGCATGTCGCCGGCCGGCCAGCCCTGCTCCGCGAACGGCACGCCCGGCGCATTCCACACAACCGGAAGCCCATAGGCCGCGGCAAGGCTCGTCGCGCCCACCCACAGAGCGGGATAGGCCGCGTTGCGAAGGTTGCCATCCTGATAATCGGGCAGCGCCGTATGGCGTAGATGAATGATGTTTCCGCCGCCGATCAGCACGGCCTTGCCGGGCGGATTGCAGGCCGCGAGCGCGTCGAAGGCAATCGGCGCGGGCGCGTCGTCATAGGCGGTCTTCACGCTCGTCGGAGAAACTGCCGTGATCGCCAGTCCCGCGCGCTCCAGCCGTCGGCCCGCGATGATCGGGAACAGCAGGTCGCCATAGTTTTCGACATCGAACGTGCCGAATACCAGAACCGTATCGGCGGTTTCCGGCTCCGTCCCTTCCACCGGCCAACGCAGCCCCTGCGGGCCCGACGCACCGGGCGTCAGGGGCGGGCGAATCGTCGGCTTCTTTCTTATGGTCGGTCCGTGGACCGTGACCGATCCGGCCGCCTCGATGGCGTTGACGCGCACGATCAGCCGATCGTCGTCGGATTCGATTGCAGGATCGGCGCCGACCAGGTTGGCGATGTCGACCTCGACCGTCTTGCTGGTCAGCGGACCTGCATGGATCCCCGCCCAGGCAAGACTTTTGCCCGATGGATCATGGCGCAGAACCTGGACTCGAACCGCGCTGCCGTCGCCTTCCAGAGTGAAAACGGCGATGTCCGTCTCGCGATCGGGCACCGTCGTATCAACGGCCTTGACCCATCGCCCGACCGAAGTGGTGATCCTCGCCGGTCCCGTGCCTGACTTCCCGGCGGGCATCGCCGCTGGCTAGGCGGCCTTCGCGGCCGGCTTGGGGGCTTTGGCGGCCGGCTTGGCAGGTTCGCCGATGAAGTCGCGGAACAGTTCGTATTCGCTGTAGGCGGCGCGCGCGATGGAATAATCGAGCGCCGTGTGGATCGCCGCGTCGCGCATCTCCTGACGCCGCTGCGGACGGCCGTCGACGAACTGGTCGACGGCGTTCAGGATTTCATCGTCGGACCGCGTGTCGACGACGAACGAATTGACGCCGTGAACCGCATATTCGCCGCTGCCGCCGAACACCGGCAGGACCGGGACACACCCGCACGCCATGCCTTCCAGGCCGGTCCGGCCGAATGCCTGGAAGTCCGAAAGGTCGAGGAACATGTCTGAATAACGCAGGGTGCTCGACACCTGGTGACGGTCGAGCACGCCGAGCGGCTGCAAGGCATCCGACGGGCGCAGGCCGGTGCTCGCAAGCTCCTCGGCGTCACAACCGAAATAGGAAATCTCGACCTTCGACCCATAAGTGAAGGCAAGCTGTTCCAAGATGCGGATCGTCCGCTTGGGCGCGCGCCGCGGAGTCTTCGGCCGGACCATCGCGGTGATCCGCATCGTTCCGTACAGCGGCCGGTCGACCGGGAAGTAAACATCGTGGTCGATGCTCGCCTTGACCCGGCGGACGTGGATGTTGTGGTTGGCCTCGACCACCGAACACAGCCAGTCGGTCTTGGCGAACAACAGGCCGCCCTTCAACCGTTCGAACGACTTGCTCGCTTCGGTCCATTCACGGCTGCCCGGCGGGTAGAAGAGCGGCTCATAATCCTGGATGTAATAAGCCAGCTTGAGCCGCGTGTTCTTGGAATGGTCGCGGGCCTGCGCGACCACGGACACCGACAGCGCCGTGGTGGCGATGGCCAAGTCATAATCGCGGATGATGTCGCCCAACGCCTCGGTCGACCCGTAAACCGGGTTGCCGATGCCGTTGCGGGCCAGTTCCGGGTAACGGATCTGGAATTGCGCGGCGAGGTTGCCGGGCGTGGCGATCGCTACGCCGACGCCCAGCCGGTTGAGGCCGAGCGCTTCCTGGACGATCGAATGGGCGCCACCGCCGCCGCCGGCGCTTGGAAGGACGAAGATAACGCGCATCAGGCTCTCTGCAGCTGGGGTTTAGCGGATCTGGCGGACTTGGCTGCCGGTTTGAAGGCTGCGGCCTCCTTGGCTGCTTCCGGGCTCCGCGGCGAATGCAGCTTGGCCATTTCCGCGGCCACGCGGTCGCGGACGGAGACCAGCGCCGGCGTGTCCCGGAACTTGGCCGTCAGGGCGGGAATGTCGACGTCCGGATGAAGCTTCTTGAGCGCTTCGTTGCCGGCCTTGGTCAGGCCTTCGCGCCGGGCGTTGCCGAAGCTCGCCGACTTGACGTGATAGACATAGACATCGTCCGCGACGGCCAGTTTTACGCCGGCCTTCGACGCGCGCAGGCACATGTCGTTTTCCTCGCCGTAGCCGACCGGGAAAGCGACCGGGTTGAGCCCGCCGATCTCGTTGAAAATGGAGGTCTTCATCATCGTGCAGAAGCCGTTGAGCAGCGGCACGTGCGGATGCGCGCGGGTCGATACGCGGCGCACGATATCGGCCACCATTTCGACGGTAACGCCAGGTGGCAGGCGGTTGACCTTCCACTTGTTGGTCGCGTCGTACAGTTCGGGCACAGACTGATAGCTGGCGGCATTGGACAGCGGCCCGACAAGGCCGATCCGCGGATCCGACCGCGCGCAGTCGAGCATGCCTTCGAGCCAGCCGCGCGTGACGATCGTGTCGCTGTTGAGCAGCACCGCCCATTCGGTCCGCGCGCCGCGGATGCCGAAGTCGGCGGCATAGGTGTATCCGCGGTTTTGCGGAAAGCTGTGCACCGTGATCCACGGCTTGCCCGTGGCGTAAGCGTGCAAGGCTTCGCGCACCGTCTGGTCGGATGCGTCGTCGACCACCTTGATCAGCACCGGCACGGTGGACGCGCCGTTGATCGATTCCAGGCAGGCCAGCGTCTCGTCCAGCGCGTTGAACACCGGGATGACGATGGTGACCGGTTCCCGCGAGGCGTTGGCATTCCACTTGAGCGGTTGCGGCTCGGACGAATTCTCTTCGGTCGCCAGCCGCACCGGCGTCGGGCCGCGCCAGTGCGCCGTGGTGACCAGAGTTTCGATCTGCAGCTCGATATTGCGGTCTTCGACCTTGAGCGGCGCTTTCTCGCTGTCGCCCTCGACATCGCCCTTCGACACGACTTCGACATCGAACAGCGCAACCGCCGTCGGATGGCGGAAATCGAAGGCAAGGTGATAGGTCAGCTCAAGGCTCTGTCCCTCTTCGAGCTCGGGCTCCTCCCCTTCCTCGATCGGCGCCGCGAGGAACGTGAACTGTTCAATGTCCTGGCGGATCGGCACCTTGCGAGCGAAGGTGGTGACCACTTCGTCCCGCTCCGAATAGGCGTCCGCGGACAGAAGCCGCGACCGGCGGATGACGTAGACGCGGTCGATCACCGCGAACTGCGGCGTCGCCTCCTTCGACCGGGCCAGCATCTGCCGGGCGGCCGGCGGGCTTCCGGCGCCGAAGCGCAGTTCGAGCAGCTGGTCGTCTATGTCGTTGACCGCGAAGTCCGCTTCGATGCGCAGATAGCTTGGCACTTCTCCCGCGGCGACGGCCAGGCCGATCGAGCCGCTCGACGGCTGGATCACGGCGCGGGTGTACGTCGGGGTCCGCGATTTGCGGTTGCGGACGCGCCAGTTGGTACAGGCCACGGCGCCGCCGGAGTTCTGCCGCACGCCCGCGCCATGCGGCCACTCCAGCATGCCGGGATTGGCCAGCATGTTGGCTTCCGGCTCCTCGCTGGCTGCGTTCTCCGGCTCGGCCGAATTGGTCAGCGCGACCTCAAGGTCGGACAGCTTCTTGCCGGACGCTTCGAACTCGAACACCGGTTTGCCGACGATATCGCGCGAGCCTTTCAGGTCGAGCTGGAGCAGCGCCCAGGAATCGCTGGTCTTCGCAATGGCCGAGGTTTCGGCGACCACCCCTTCGTCATCGCGCAACCGCAACGCGATCGTCGACTTGCGGCTGGCGCGGACAAAGCCGCCCGCCGCGACTTCGTCCGTGTTGGCGGGCAATTCCATCGCCGTTTGCCACAGGCGCAGCGGCTCCTCGGCGGCAGGCACGGAAACGTGCGCGGTGTAGCCGGACAATTCGTGATCTTCCGCCAGCTGGTCCGGGAAGGCGAAGAAGCCTTGCTCGACCGACGCGCCTTCACTTGCCTCCCAACGGGCACCGTCGCGGCCAAGCGTACGAAACTGCGGGTCGCCGAGCACAGGCGATTCTATCCGCGTGCGGACGGGCGCGCCAGCGATGACGACCTCGATTTCGGTCTGGCCGTCAACGAATTCCGGCGGCAGGCTCACCACCGCGACCCGCCCGCTCATGTCCAATTCGCGCTCGACCGTTTTGCGGCCCTCGTTCTTGAAACGGACGACCGCGGCGATCGGACCGGACTGGTCGAACTTGCCGCGCAAGCTAACGCGCAGACCGTTGTCGTGCCGCGCGACCGCGGCGCGCAGGGTCAGCTTTTCCAGCGTTACCGCCAGGCCGGCTTCCTTGAGACCGGGGAGCGCGACCAGCAGGTCCTCGTTGAGCAGACGTTCGGCCGCCTCACCCTTCAACTGCGCGGAGAAGGTGCCTTCGCCCTCGTTCACCGGGGTCAGCGGAATCGACGACACAACCCGCGTATCACCGTCCCACAGCTCCAGGCTCATGTCCTTGAGCCATGGATACGCGCCGATACGTCCGCGCAATTCGACGGCCTTTCCGACCGCCAGCCCGGTGATCGTCAGCGGCGGCCCTTCGCGGGTCGCCTTGGTCACCGTCGGCTGCTTGGACTTTAGCTTGGTCTTGGTGGCGATATCCTTGGCGGACGCCTCCAACGGGCTGCCCCCAATCTCGCCGGCATAATAGAAAGCGAAGGCGAAGTGGCCGTCGCCGCCGTGATGCGACTGCACCAAGGGATCGAAGCGGTCCGCCCGCGCCGAGCCAATGCGATTGCCGTTGACGAAGACGTCGATGTCACGGCGCGATTCAAGGTCGCGGCTGTCGATCGCCCAGCCGGAAATCAGCTGCTCGTTGCCCCTGAAAAAGCCGTTGACGGGGGTCACCTCCACCTTCGGCTGTTCGGCGCCGACCGGCGGACTTGGCTTCTTGCCCAATTTCCAGGCCACTCAACTCTCCTGTGCGGCGCGCGTCCCGGAGACCCCGGGATCGCGACCATATCGAAATGCAGGGGCGACGCTTGCCTGATGACCGGCGCGACTCGCAAGCGCTTTCTTTGGCCGGCGCCGCGGTTACTTGCTGTGAATCGCGGTGTAGGGCAGCTGGATGTAATCGAGCGCCCACTTCGCAGCGCCCTTGATGCCGCGTTCGCGGTTAGGGAACAGTAGTTCGCCGACATTAAGGCCGAGGCCGAAGAACAGCCGCCGGCGCAACGGCTTGCCGGCATCGCGGTCCTCCTGGGTGAAGCCTCGGGCGTAATAGCCGCCGTGCAGTTCGACCAGCCGCAGGGGCGACCGCTTGAACCGGTCGAAGCCCGCAAGCTTCAGCGCCATCAGGTAGCGCTGGCCGCTATAGTCGGTGATCGGGCTGCGGACCTTCTTGCCGTCTTTGTCGCAGAACGGCTTGGGAAAGCAGGACAGGATGCTGTCGAACCCGCCGGACGGCACGTAGAGCAAGCGGAAGTCGAGCTTGTCCTGAAGCCCCGGAATCGACCGGCGGGCAACCGACAGCAACGCACCGGCCGTATCCACCGCGAGATCCTCAATCGAAAAGCCGTGCTCGGCGGAAAAACCGTCGAAGACCTCGATGTAGGTCATCAGCCCCATCGACAGGATCGCGCCGGTATAGGCCGCGCTTTTGCGGTTGGCCGGGCCGGTCTCGATCCCGTCGGCGAAGAATTCTGCGAGCACATAGCTCGACCAGGCATGGCCCAGCTTGTCCATGCCCAGGCTGGCCGTGTCGCGGCCGAACAGCCCCTCGTTGTTGAAGCGGAAGCGCGAGCTGCCCCAGTCCCAATTGGCGAAACCGGTCGCGGTGATCACCGCCGCCGCGCCGCCTAAGCGCCACGGGATCGACTTGGCCTGCGTCCAGAAAGTGTGCGCCGAATAATCGTCGGCGTCGCCGATCACCTCATCGTCGCGGTCGTCGTCATTCGGCAGCGGGGCGTCCGCAGCTTGCCGCTCCTCGACCTGCGCCAGGTCCCAGCTGGCGACCTCGACCGCGGGCTGCGGAAGGTCGATGGCGACGTCTGCCGGCACGGGGGCAACGGCGGCTTCCACCGGCAAGGCGGCCGGATCGATCGGCTGAGCCGTCTGCAGCAGCAGGGCCGAATAAAGAAGAGCGCTCACGCCCGCTTTGTATCGCGGGAAATTGGAAAAGCTACAGGCTCCAGTAGCTTATGTCGGACCGCAGGCTTGCCGGATCGACCTGCGAGCGGACATCGACGACGATCCCGCCTTCATCCAGCATCCCGCCCAGCGCCGCCCCGTCGAGCGCCGCGAACTCGCGGTGCGACACCGCCAGCACCACCGCCGCAAGGCCGGTCAGCCGATCGAGATCGCACAGCTCCACGCCATAGGCTGCCTTGACGCCCTCCACGTCGGCCACGGGGTCGTGCACCAGCGGCTGGATCCCGAACGCGCGCAGCTCCTCGTATATGTCGACCACCTTGGAATTGCGGATGTCGGGCACGTTTTCCTTGAACGTGAAGCCAAGGATCGCGACCCGCGCCTGGCTGACCGGCTGGTCGCGCTTGGCCAGCAGCTTGACCAGTCGCTGCGCGACATACGCGCCCATGCCGTCGTTGATCCGCCGGCCCGACAGGATGACCTGCGGGTGATAGCCCAGCTGTTCCGCCTTGGCGGTCAGATAATAAGGATCGACGCCGATGCAGTGGCCGCCGACCAGGCCCGGATGGAAGGGCAGGAAATTCCACTTGGTCCCGGCCGCTTCGAGCACTTCGCTGGTGCGGATGCCGGCAAGGTCGCAGATCTTCGAAATCTCGTTCATCAGCGCGATGTTGACGTCCCGCTGGGTGTTTTCGATCACCTTGGCCGCTTCCGCGACCCTGATCGACCCGGCGCGGTGGATGCCGGCTTCGATCACCGACCCGTAGATTTCGGCCAGCCGGTCGAGCGTTGCCGGATCCTGCCCGGCGACGACCTTGACGATCTTTTCGATCGGCCGCGCCTTGTCCCCGGGATTGATCCGTTCCGGACTGTAGCCAAGCGTGAAATCCGTCCCGCAGCGCAGGCCCGACGAGGCTTCCAGCGCGGGACCGCAAATATCCTCGGTAACGCCCGGATAGACGGTGCTTTCGAACACCACCACGGCGCCGCGCTCGAGCACCGGGCCGACCAGTTCGCAGGCGCTCAGGATGGCGCGGAAGTCTGGCCGGCGGGCCTCGTCGATCGGGGTCGGCACGGTGACGATGAAGATGCTGCAACCGCGCATGCCTGCCGGCTCGGCCGTGAAGTTCAGCCCGTCGGCGGCGAGCTGTTCGCTGTCCACTTCGCGCGTAGAATCCACGCCTCCGAGCAAATCCGCGACGCGGCGGGCGCTGATGTCGAAACCGGTGACGTCATACTTGCGCGCCAGCGCGACGGCGAGGGGCAGCCCGACATAGCCCAGCCCGACGACGGCAATTCGGGTATCCCTGTCCACTTTGGTCCTAACGGTCGCTGACAAGGCTCCAGTCAACTAGAGCCTTTTGCCGGTCTGGCAAGGCGACGAGGCAAGGACCGCGCGGCCAGGACAAGGGCTGGTGGAGCTGAGGGGAATCGAACCCCTGACCTCTGCAGTGCGATTGCAGCGCTCTCCCATCTGAGCTACAGCCCCGCGCCGCCAGCCTGGCCGGAAAAACCCGGCTTCCCGGGTTTGGGAGCCGCTCACTTAGCGGCGCTTTGCAGCCCTTGCAATCGCTCACCGCACGTCAGGCGCGTCCCGCCGAAAACAGCCGTTTATTACCGGCGAAAACCGGAACGGGCCTCTCCCGCCATTCGTTTTTTCACCGACACGCCCGGACTTTCCGTCCGGAGCGGCCAAATTTGAAAAAGGGAGATATATCCATGGCCTACGACCGCTACGACAACGGACGGGAGCGAAGCCAGCGACGCGACGACGAGGATCGCGGCTTTTTTGAACGCGCGGGTGACGAAATCGCGTCCTGGTTCGGCGATGACGACGCCGAGCGCCGCCGCAATCGCGACGAGCGCATGCACGGCCGCGACTTCGATCGCGAGCCCAGCCGCGACCGCTACAATTACGGCGGCTGGGGCGACCAGCGCAGCTCGATGCGCGACCGCGACCGCGATTTCGGTCGCGAGGCTTCGTACGGCCGCAGCCGTGACGAACACCGTGCCCCGCAAGCGAGCGGCTGGAACTCGGGCGACCGCGACTATCGTTCGTCCGCGCCGATCTCGTCGCGAGATTTCGCCCGCAGCAGTGCCGGCTTCGGCGGTGGCAGTAACGACTGGGACCGCGGCGAATTCCGCTCGACCGGACGGACCGGCTCGCCGCGCGACAGCGACCGCCATTACCATAGCTGGAAGCAGCGCCAGCTCGACGAGCTTGACCGCGACTACGACCAATATTGCCGCGAACGGCAGGAGCGGTTCGAAAGCGATTTCGGCACCTGGCGCAAGGAGCGCATGGGCAAGCGCCAGCATCTGACCGGCATCCGTGAGCATATGGACGTCGTCGGCAACGACGGCGAGCCCCTCGGCAAGGTCGACAAGGTCCGCGGCGACCGGATCATCCTGACCAAGTCGGATGCGACTGATCATCGCCATCATTCGATCGACTGCTCGATGATCGACACCATCGACGGTGACCAGATCAAGCTCGACCGTTCCGCCGAGGACGTGAAGAGCCGCTGGAACAAGGGCGATGACCGTGGTTTCTTCGGCCGTGACGACGATCGGCATGAAGATCACGAGTTCAACCTGAACCGCAGCTTCTCGGGTACCTACGAAAGCTAGGCGTTCGCTCGCTTGAAGCGAGGGCAAGGAAGGCCCGGTGGCGCAAGCTGCCGGGCCTTTCGCTTGTCCGTGATGCATTCTATCGCCGACGGACAATTTCAGGAGACAATGACGATGGCCCGCCAATGGCAATTGACTAGCCGGCCTGACGGAATGCCGACCGCCGAAACCTTCGCGCTTCGCGAAGTCGACCTGCCCGATGTCCGGGACGGCGAAATCCGCGTCCGCAACCTGTGGCTTTCGGTCGATCCCTACATGCGCGGGCGGATGAACGAGTCCAAATCCTACATCGCCCCCTTTCCGATCGACGGGGCGATGGAGGGCGGCGCCATCGGCGAGGTTCTTGAGTCAAAGGCCGACGGCTTCGCCAAGGGCGATCTCGTCAGCCACTTCGCCGGCTGGCGCGACGAGGCGGTCATCAGCACGAAGGGCGTCCACAAGCTGCCCGACATCGGCGCTACGCCGCAGTCCTTCCTCAGCATCCTCGGAATGCCCGGCGCGACCGCATATTTCGGCCTGTTCGACGTCGCTGCGGCCAAGGATGACGACATCGTTTTCGTTTCCGCCGCCGCGGGCGCGGTCGGTTCCGCGGTGGTGCAGCTGGCCAAGGCGCGCGGCATGACTGTCATCGGGTCCGCCGGCGGCGCGGAGAAATGCGACCTGATCCGCTCGCTCGGCGCGGACGAAGCCGTGGATTACAAGGCGGGGTCGATCCTCGGCGGGCTCAAGCAGGCCGCGCCCAAGGGCATCGACGTCTATTTCGACAATGTCGGCAGCGACCATCTCGACGCTGCCTTCGCCTGCTCCCGGCAATGGGCGCGCTTCGCGCTGTGCGGGATGATCGCCGGCTACAACAGTCGCGAGCCGGCCCAATTCAAATATATCATCCGCATGATCGCTTCACGCATCACGATGCGCGGCTTCCTTTACGGCGATTACGTCTCGCGGCTCGACGAATTCTACCGCGAGATGGGCCAGCTGGTCGCCGCCGGAAAGGTCACGGCGCAGGAAACGGTGTTCGAGGGCCTGGAAACGACCCCCGACGCCTTCCTTGGCCTGTTCAGCGGCGCCAACAGCGGAAAGATGCTCGTCCGCGTCTAGCGGTTGAAGTCGCAGGCCGCCGGGTCGCCCGTCTCCAGCCCCTTGCGCAGCGCCGCCATGCGCTGGGCAGAGGACCCGTGGGTGAAGCTCTCCGGAACCACCCGGCCCTGCGTATTCTGCTGGAGTGTGTCGTCGCCGATCGCCTCGGCGGCGCGCATGCCTTCCTCGATGTCGCCCGGCTCCAGGATCGGCTGGCCGTCGGCGGTGCGCGCATTCGCGGCCCACACGCCGGCGTAGCAATCGGCCTGCAGTTCGACCCCGACCTGGATGGCGTTGCCGTCGACCCGCGAAGAACTGGCCTGCGCCCGCTCCGCCTTGTCGAGCGTGCCGGTCAAATTCTGGACGTGGTGGCCGACTTCGTGCGCGATGACATAGCCTTGCGCGAAGTCGCCCGGCGCGCCGAACCGGCTGCTCAGCTCGTCGAAGAATTTCGGGTCGATATAGATGCGCTGGTCGGTCGGGCAGTAGAATGGCCCCACTGCCGACTGCGCCATGCCGCAGCCGGTCTGGTCGTAGTTGCTGTAAGCGACCATCTTGGGCTCGGCGTAGGTCGATCCGCTCTTCTGGAACAGCTGGCCCCACACCTGTTCCGTCGAGGCGAGAACCCCGGACAGGACGCGCCGATTTTCCGGGCTCAGCGTCGATTGATCGGTTGAGCTTTGTTCGCTGCTTGGGCTGCCGCCGCCGCCGCCGCCGCCGCCGGGAATGATCGACCCGCCGCCAATGCTCTGCAAGGCGCAATAGCCAAGCAACAGGACAAGCACGCCGATGATGCCGAACCGGCTCATCACCAATGGCAGGAGGCAGCCCAGCATGCCGCCGCCGCCGCCCATGTTGAACCCGCCGCCCTGGCCGGTCCGGTCGATGAAATTGCCGCTGTCGTCGTCGCCAAGGCGCATCGATGTCCTCCCTGTTCACCGCCAAATGCGCGAACTGCCGCAGCAGTTGCAATGGCGCGTTTGGCAGTCGAGTAGCACATAGCAAAAGGAGACAGCATGATTCTCAACGGCAAAGTGGCGCTGGTAACCGGTTCGACCTCGGGCATCGGCCTCGCCATCGCCCGCGCGCTCGCTTCGAAAGGCGCCCGGCTGATGATCAACGGCTTCGGCGACGCGGACGAAATCGCGGCCATCGCCGATGACCTTGGCGCGATTCACGACGGAGCGGACATGTCGGACCCGGACGCGATCGGCCGAATGCTCGACCGCTGCGCCGCCGAACTCGGCGGGCCGGACATTCTCGTCAACAATGCCGGGATCCAGCACGTCGCGCCCGTCGACAGCTTCCCGCCGGAAAAATGGGATGCGATCATCGCCATCAACCTGTCGGCGGTGTTCCACACCACGCGCCATGCGCTGCCCGAGATGAAGGCGAAGGGCTGGGGCCGGGTCATCAACACCGCCAGCGCGCACAGCCTGGTCGCGAGCCCCAACAAGTCGGCCTATGTCGCCGCCAAGCATGGCGTCGCCGGCTTCACCAAGACCGCCGCGCTGGAGACTGCGCGCGACGGCGTCACCGTCAATTGCATCTCGCCCGGCTATGTCTGGACGCCGCTGGTCGAGAACCAGATTCCCGACACGATGCAGGCGCGCGGCCTGACCCGGGAGCAGGTGATGAACGATGTCCTGCTGGCGGCCCAGCCGACCAAGCAGTTCGTCACCCCCGAACAGGTTGCCGCGCTGGCCGTGTTCCTGTGCCGCGACGAAGCGGCGTCGATTACCGGCGCCAACATCAGCATGGACGGCGGCTGGACGGCGGCTTAGGCTCGGCGTGATGCGCATTGCCATCCTGTCCCTTTCCCTAGCGCTGGCGGCCTGCTCCGTCGTCCGCCCGCAACCCGGCGTCATCATCCAGCCGCAGCGCGACTGGCATCGCGTAGTCACGCAGGAAGACCGTGCTCGCCTGCGCGACTGGCGATCCGCCTTTGCCGCGGGCGTCGCTGCGGCCCGCGCCGATGGCCACGCGGCGGAGGTCGACAAGGAAGGCGTGCTGCTGCAGCCGGACGCGGCGCTTGGCCCGCCGGGCATTCCCAACGGCGACTACCGCTGCCGCGTGACCAAGCTGGGCGCCAAGAGCGAAGGCCTGCTCAACTATATCGCCTATCCCTATTTCGCTTGCCGGGTGCAGCAGGAGGAGGAGCTGCAGGGCTTTGCCAAGCGCACCGGATCGCAGCGGCAGGTCGGCCTGATCTTCCCCGGCGACCAGTTGCGCCAGGTGTTCCTCGGCACGCTGATGCTCGGCGACGAAGCGCGGCCCATGCAATATGGCCTGGACCGCGAACGCGATGTCGCCGGCTTTGTCGAGCGCATCGGGCCCAATCGCTGGCGGCTGGTCATGCCGTCCCCGCATTTCGAATCCAAAGTCGACGTGATGGAGCTGGTTCCAGCGTCCTGAGCCGAAGGGTTAAGCCGATGAAACTGATGCCTGCCGCCACCGCGTTCGCACTGCTCGCCTCAGCCGCGCCGGCCGCCACGGTTCGCGACGCCGTTACCGGCGACATGCCGCAGCTGATGACCCTCTACCGCGACCTCCACGCCAACCCGGAATTGTCGTTCCAGGAAGTCCGCTCGTCCGCCAAGCTTGCCGCCGAGGCGCGCAAGCTGGGCTTCGAAGTGACCGAAAAGGTCGGCCGGACCGGCGTCGTCGCGGTGATGAAGAACGGGCCCGGACCGGTGCTGCTGGTGCGCGCCGACATGGACGGCCTGCCGGTCAAGGAGCAGACCGGCCTGCCCTTCGCCTCTGCCGCGATGGGCAAGCTGCCCGACGGCACCGCCTCGCCGGTGATGCACGCCTGCGGCCACGACACGCACATGACAACCTGGCTAGGCACCGCTCGGCGGCTCGTGGCGATGAAGGACCAATGGTCGGGCACGCTGGTCATGATCCTGCAGCCGGCCGAGGAGATCGGCGCCGGCGCGGACGCGATGCTCAAGGACAATCTTTACAGCCGCTTTCCCAAGCCGACCCACGCTTTGGCCTTCCACGACGCGGCGACGTTGCCGGCCGGCGTAATCGGCATCACCCCCGGCTATGCGCTGGCCAACGTCGACAGCGTCGATATCACCATCCACGGGGTTGGCGGCCACGGCGCCTATCCGCACACCACCAAGGACCCGATCGTGCTCGGCGCTCGGATCGTAGAATCGCTGCAGACCCTAGTCAGCCGCGAAAACGACCCGCAACAGCCTGCGGTCGTTACCGTCGGCAGCTTCCACGCCGGGTCGAAGCACAACATCATTTCCGACCAGGCGAAGCTGCAGCTGACGGTGCGCAGCTACACACCGGAAACCCGCCGGCTGCTGCTGGACGGGATCAAGCGCATCGCCCGCGGCGAGGCCATCGCCGCCGGTATTCCGGAGAGCAAGATGCCCGAGGTCGGCATTCGCGAAGGCGAATTCACGCCGGCCACCTTCAATACCGAGAAGATGTCGAACCGCGCGCTGGAATTGTTCAAGGCGGCCTTTGGCGCGGATCGCGTGCGGAAGACGCCCGCGGTGATGGGCGGTGAGGATTTCAGTCGCTTCTGGCTGGCCGACAAGTCGATCGAAAGCCTGATCTTCTGGGTCGGCGGGACGCCGCAGGACAAGTGGCAGGCGGCCGGCGGCGATACGCAAAAGCTGCCCTCGCTGCACAGCCCGTTCTGGGCGCCCAATGCCGAGGCGGTGATTTCGACCGCGACCGAAGCGATGACGCTGGCCGCGCTCGACGTGCTCAAGAAATCCTGATTACTCGGCCGCCCAGGCAGCGGCCTTTTCGACGATTTCGAGTTCGCGCAGCAGCGCATCGACGCTGCCGGTCAGTTCCGGCAACTCCGTGATCTGATGGCGCGCGCCGCGATAGGCTTCGACCATCAGGATCGCGTCGATCAGGATCGGCACGACCAGCCCTTCCGGATCGTCCAGCTGAACTAGTCCCTGAAGCTTTTCGAGCGCCTTGCGACGCGCCTTTTCGGGATCGGACATCACTGCCGCCCGACCAATCATCCAACCCATCGCACCGTCTCCTTGTCCGGCACACTATCGTGCCCCGCTCGCCAAGGAAGTTCGGGCCGCCGCGCGCCCGGCGCGCTTTGGCGTTTATGGCGGTTACGGCGCGGCGGTTTCCACGCCCTGGGGCCTGCGTTCACCAGATATTTGTAAAGTTTGGCGACACCCGGGCCATGTCGCTGGATTTGCCACCTTGCCGCTGACGGTCGCCTTCTGGAGCCATGCGCTGGCGGCGACGATGTTCGCCACGCTGCTGCTGTGGCGGGCAACGGCCGGCGTTCGGCATCCCGGGCATCGGCTGCTGCTCGCCGCCTTTGCGCTCACGGCCTGCTGGGCGTGGCTCGAAGCGCTGTCGCAGGGCTCGATCATGGCCCGTTATGCCGAGACCGCGCGCAACCTCGTGTGGGTGTCGCTGCTTTACAGCCTGTCGGTGCGCGGCGACGGACGCCAGCACGGCGTGCGGTTGGTCTATGGCGCGGTGTCCGCGGTGCTCGGCATGCAACTGGTCGCGACGACCATGCTGCTCCTGGTGCCCAGTGCGGCCGTTGCGCAGACCGCGGTCATCCTGCGCATCACTGCCGCCGCCGGCGCGCTGGTGCTGGTCCACAATCTGTACGGGCAGGCTTCTCCATCGAGCCGGTCGAACATCCGCTTCGCCATGCTCGCGCTGGCCTCCATCTGGGCCTACGACCTCAATTTCTACACAGTCGCCTACCTGGCGCCGTCGACCGCCGACGGGCTGGCCGATTGGCGCGGACTAGCGGTGCTGCTGGCGGGCCCGCTATTCGCGCTCGGCGCCCAGCGCGAGGACGATTGGCGAATCAAGCTGTCGCGCGCGGCGACCTTCCAGTCGCTCTCCTTGCTGTCGATCTGCGCCTATTTCGCGGTGATGGCGGTGCTTGCGACCGTGCTCAAGGGCGCGGGCGGGGCATGGCTGCAATCGCTGTCCGCGGCGCTGCTGGCCGCGATGGTCGTTGCCGCGATGGTGCTTGTCCCGAGCCAGCGCGCGCGGGGCTGGGCCAAGGTCAAGATCGCCAAGCATTTCTTCGAACATCGCTACGATTACCGCCTCGAATGGCTGCGCTTCACGGAAACGCTGGGCGATGCCGGACAGGATGCCCGGCCGCTTGGCGAACGGGTGGTCAAGGCGTTCGCCGACATTCTCGAAAGTCCCGGCGGCCTGCTGATCGAGCGCGACGTTTCGGGGCGGACGGCCGTGTGCGCGCTGTGGAACTGGTCCGGCCGCAGTCCCGACGAAACGGACATGGCCGCTGACGAGGCTTTCTGGGCATCGCTTGGCGGCGAGGGCATAATCGAACTGACCGCGTCCGGCAGCGGCCTGGTGCCGAACTGGCTGGTGACGCTCGACCAGGCGTGGGTCGGTATTCCGCTGATCCACCAGGGCGCGGCGGTCGGACTGGTGGTGATCGGCGCGCCCGATTACCGCCGCGCGCTCGACTGGGAAGATTACGACCTGCTCAAGACCGCGGGCCGGCAGGCGGCGAGCGCCTTTTCCGAGGCCCAGGGCCAGCGCGCGCTGGCCGACGCGCAGCGGTTCGAGGAGTTCAATCGGCGCTTCGCCTTCATCCTCCACGACATCAAGAACCTCGCCAGCCAACTCTCGCTGCTCGCCCGCAATGCCGAGCGCCACGCGGAGAATGCCGAATTCCGCGCCGACATGATCGCCACGCTGAAAATGTCGATCGGCAAGATGAACGGGCTGCTCGCGCGACTGTCGCCGCAGGCGTCGGGACGTGGGCAGCGTATCCAGCCGCAGCCACTGCGCGACATCCTTGCTTCGGCGATCGCCAACCGGCGCGGCGCGCATGACGTGCGCTTGCTCGGCGATTGCAGCGAATGGGCGGTGGTCGACGCCGCGGGGCTGGAGCAGGCGGTCGGCCACCTGGTCCAGAATGCGGTCGAAGCCACCGGCGGGCCGTCGGGTGTCACCGTCCGCGTGTCCCGGTCCGGTGGGGGCGTCGCCATCGCCATCGCCGACACCGGGTCGGGCATGGACGCGGAATTTGTTCGCAACCGCCTGTTCCAGCCGTTCGCATCGACCAAGGACACCGGCTTCGGCATCGGAGCGTTCGAGGCCAAGGGCGTGATCGAGGCGATGGGCGGACGCATCGCCGTCGACAGCCGCCCGGGCGCGGGCACCACCTTCACTCTTCACCTGCGGGCGGCACAAGCGCCCTCCGCCGACCAGCGAGATGTCGCATGAGCAGTCAATCCGACCTTCCCGTCCTGCTTGTCGTCGAGGATGACGAGGGCCTGCAGCGTCAGCTGAAATGGGCCTATGACGGCTACACCGTGGTCGCCGCCCACGACCGGCCGCAGGCGCTCGAGGCGCTGCGCGCGCACGAACCCGCGGTGGTGACGTTAGACCTTGGCCTGCCGCCCGATCCCGACGGCACGGAGGAAGGCTTTGCCACCCTGAGCGAGATCCTGGCACTCAAGCCCGACACCAAGGTCATCGTCGCGTCCGGCCACGGCGCCCGCGAAAGCGCGCTGAAGGCCGTCGCGCTTGGCGCGTATGATTTCTATCGCAAGCCGATCGACATTGACGAACTCGGGCTGATCGTCGCCCGCGCCTTCCACCTTCACGCCATCGAGTCCGAGAACCGGGCGCTGGACCAGTCGAGCGGGTCGACCGTCCTGGGCGAGATCATCACCGCGGCGCCGGAAATGCTCAAGGTCGCCCGCACCATCGAGCGCGTCGCGACCGCCAATGTGTCGGTCATGCTGTTGGGCGCCAGTGGCACCGGCAAGGAATTGCTCGCCCGGGCGGTCCACGAGCAGAGCGGGCGCAAGACCGGCCCCTTCGTCGCCATCAACTGCGCGGCGATTCCGGAGAACCTGCTGGAGGCCGAGCTTTTCGGTTACGAGCGCGGCGCTTTTACCGGCGCCGTGAAATCGACCGTCGGCAAGGTGGAGATGGCGCAGGGCGGCACGCTGTTCCTCGACGAGGTCGGCGACATCCCGCTGCCTCTGCAGGTCAAGCTGCTGCGCTTCCTGCAGGAGCGAGTGATCGAGCGAATCGGCGGACGCCAGCCGATCGCGGTCGACACGCGCATCGTCTGCGCCACCCACCAGGATCTGGACGCGATGACCGCCGACGGCCGCTTCCGCGAAGACCTGTACTACCGGCTGGCCGAGATCGTGGTGAAAATCCCCTCGCTGGCCGAACGGCCGGGCGATGCCGTCCTGCTCGCCCGCCATTTCGCCAACCGCTTCGCGCGGGACATGAACCCGCGCGTGCAGGGGTTGTCGCCCGACGCGGTAGCGGCGGTCTCCGCCCATCCCTGGCCGGGCAATGTCCGCGAGCTGGAAAATCGCATCAAACGCGCGGTGATCATGGCCGACGGAAAGCTGGTCGGCGCGGCCGACCTCGACCTGCCGGGGAGCTCAACCCACGATCAGCCGACGATCAACCTGCGCGCGGCGCGCGAGCTGGCCGACCGCAAGGCGATCCGCTGGGCCCTGAGCCACACCGAGAACAATATCTCGGGCGCGGCCAAGCTGCTGGGGATCAGCCGCCCGACGCTGTACGATCTGCTCAAGCAATATCAGTTGGGTGCCTAGCGGCGGGGATAATCCGGGCGCGGCATGTTCTGCATCACCCGCTCCATCTGCGCCGCCGCCTGAGTCATGGTCGAGATCATCGCCGGCAGGGCTTCCGACATCGCCCGCATGCTGTTGGCGATCATCGGCTTGGCCTGCGCGATCTGGCGGCGGTAATTGGCGTCGAAATTGGGATCGTCGCGACGGCCCATGTCGCGCACGGTCATCGCCTTTTCCTGTGGGCTCGCCGTCCGCCCTTCCGCAGCGGCCTTGATCCCGCCGATCGGCATGTCGAGAAAGGCATCGCCAAGCGCGCCCATCATGTCGCCGAGTTTCTCGGCCATCGCCGGATCGGTCAGCTCCGGCGGGATCCGCATCGCTTCGGGCGGCGGAACGGGCTGCGCGGCGACCGGTGCCGCGGCCATCAGCAATACACTGCCGAGGAGGAAAATACGCATCGACGACTCCTTTGTCCGAAGCCCGTGTATCACGGGACAAAGGCTAATCAAATCAGCGCATTGACAACCAGACCAGAGCGGCCGCGCCGGCGGCGATGCGATACCAGGCAAACGGGCCGAAGCCGTAGCGAGTAACGATCGCCATGAAGGCCTTCACGACCACGTAAGCGACGACGAACGAGACGATGCTGCCCAGCCCGATCCAACCGAGCTGCCCTTCGGGAATCGCGTCCCAATGCTTGAACAGCTGATAGACCGTCGCGCCGCTGAGCGTCGGCACGGCGAGGAAGAAGCTGAACTCCGCCGCGGTCTTGCGGTCGACGCCCATGCCCATCGCGCCGAGGATGGTCGCGCCCGACCGGCTGACGCCCGGGATCATCGCCAGGCACTGGACCAGCCCGATGCCGACCGAATGGAGGAACGTGACATTGGCGACCCCGCCGCGGTCGGTCGTGGTGGCGAACCGTTCGATGGCGAGAATCGCGACACCGCCCAGGATCAGCGCCCAGGCGACGACGACGGCATTGCCGAGCAGCAGGTCGATGCGATCGCCCAGCGCCACGCCGAGCACGACCGCGGGCACGAAGGCCACGCCGATATTGCGGATGAAGCGCCAGGCGTCCGGGCTGGCCTTGAACATGCCGATCAGGACGTCGCGAAAGGTGCGCCAGTACAGCACCACGATAGCCAGGATCGCGCCGGGCTGGATGGCGATGTTGAAGACCGCCCATTCTTCCGCGTTGAAGCCGAGCAGCTCTGTCGCGAGGATCAGGTGACCGGTCGACGAAACCGGCAGGAATTCGGTGACGCCCTCGACGATGCCGAGGATGATGACGAGCAATAGGATGGGCATCTAGACGATCGGCTTCAGGCGGCTTGCCGGGGCGAACCGGACATGAAACGGCCGCCCGGGCGATAGCGTTCGAGCCACAGCGGCGCGACCGAACCGAGCGCGGTCGGCGCGATACCGAAAGCTTCCAGTCCCTTCGACTTCTTCGCCGGCAGGTTGTCGCTTTGCAGCATCTTCCATTGGTCGCGGGTCAGCGGCGCGCCCGGCAGGAAGCCGAACCATGACAGGATATTCGACGCGAAGTTGGGCAGTTCGAGCAGCTCCGGCTCTCGTCCCGCCGCGCGAGCCGACAGGGCGTAAATGTCCTCCATCGTCATCACCTGCGGCCCGCCGATGTCGAACGTCTTGCCGCCGAAGCGCCCGGGGTCGAGCGCCGCCATCGCGACTGCCTGTGCCAGGTCCTTGACGTAGACCGGCTGGAACCGCCGCTCCGCCGCGATGACCGGCAGGACGGGGAGCCGTGACAACGCCGCGAGCCGGTTGGTCAGCCCGTCTTCGGCGCCGAAGACGATCGACGGGCGGAAGATGGTGGCGCCGGGGAACGCCTTGCGCACCGCTTCCTCGCCCTCGCCCTTGGTGCGGCCGTAGGTCGCTTCGGAATCGACGTCTGCGCCGATCGCTGAAATGTGGATGAGCGCCGTCGCGCTGGCTTCGCGCGCGGCCTCCGCGACGGTTCTCGCGCCGTCGACATGGACGCCCTGCAGCGGCCCCTTGAAGATCCCGACCAGGTTGATCACCGCCGATGCGCCGCGCACCGCGGCGCGGACCGAATCCGCGTTCAGCAGGTCGGCCCTGACCGTGCCCAGCTGGCCCAGCGCGGCCAGCGGCTGAAGGAAATGCGCGACCCGCGGCTGGCGGCACGCGATCCGTACCCGGACATCCTTGCCGAACAGTTCCTCGCAGACGTAGCGGCCGATGAAGCCGCCGCCGCCGAACACGGTCACGATCCGATTCTCAGGGTTTATCATGGGCCCGAAGCACTAGCGGGCGTGTACGGATTGGCAAGCGCCGGAGCGACCGCGCGGCCGGTCCCGGCGCTCGGTTGACAAGCCCAGCGCCGCCCGCCACATGGCGCGCCCTACCACACAGACCTGACAGTGTGCCCAGGTGGCGGAATTGGTAGACGCACCAGCTTCAGGTGCTGGCGCTCGCAAGGGCGTGGAGGTTCGAGTCCTCTCCTGGGCACCATTTTTACCGGACAGCGAGCGCTTGCAGCCGCTCCTCAGAACGGAAAATAATACTGGATCGCGATTACCCCGACGACCCAGGTGATAAGGTTGAGCGGCAGGCCGACCTTCATGAAATCCATGTAGTTGTACCCGCCCATCTGGTAGACGATGACGTTCGTCTGGTAGCCGAACGGCGTGGCGAAGGCCGCGCTGCCGGCGATCATGATTGCGGTCAGGAACGGGCGGGGGCTGACGGAGAAGGCTTCGGCCATCGTCACGGCGACCGGCGTGAACAGCACGGCAACGGTTGCGTTGGACAGGATCTCGGTCGCGAACAAGGTGGCGCCGTAGAGGATGATCAGCGCGAGCAAGGGGCTCATGTCCTCCATCGACCCGAGCAGTAGAGTGGTTGCCGATCCGGCAAGACCGGTTTCGTCGAGGGCGATGCCGAGCACGATCATGCCGGCGATGAGCATCAGCACTTCCGGCCGCAAGCCGGCATAGGCCTCGTCCGCGGTCACGACCTTCAGCAAGATCAGGAGCACGGCCCCGGCAAACGCGCAGGCGGCGATAGGCGCGATGTTCAGCGCCGCGGCAGCGACGACGCCGACGAATATCGCCGACGACGTGATCGCCTTCCACGGTTGCAGGTCGACATGTTCGGTGAAGGGTTGGACGTGGCCGATGATCCCGCCCTGCAGACCTGGCGCGCGAAAATCCTCCGACTTTTCGGCAGCTTCCGCAGTGGCCATTTCCTCCGCGCCGTCATCCGCCTTGATCAGCCTGCTGCCGATCAGCATCAGGTAGATGCCGCCGATCAGTGCCACCCACAGGCCGACCGGGGTAATCTCGAATATGCCGAAGCGCGGCTGGCCCGCGGCCATCGCCATGTCCGCGACAAGCAGGTTGGTCGACGTGCCGATCAGCGTGCAGCAGCCGCCAAGCACCGCCGCGTAAGACAAGGGTATCAGATACCGCTTGGGCGATCGGTTGAGCGACTTGGCGACGTCGCGAACCACCGGGGCGGCCAGCACGACGATCGGCGTATTGTTGAGAAAGGCGGATAAGATGCCGGACAATCCGATCAGGACCCATAGCCCGGCCGCTCCAATGCGTTTGCAAAGGGCGACGACCTTGGCGATCGCGGTGTCGAGCAGGCCCGACAATTCCATCGCGTAAGCAATGACGAATAGCGACGCGAGCGCGACGATTGCCGGGCTGGCGAAGGCGGCCTGCACCTCGACCGGGCGGACAACGCCGGTCATCAGCAGGAACGCTGCCCCGGCCAAGGCAACGACATCCGATCGCAGCTTGTCCCAAATTAGTGCGGCAACCACCGCGGCGAGCACGAGGAGGGTCAGTATCTGGTCGAAGGTCATTCTCTCGACCCTGCTCCTTTCAATGCTGTCGGCGCCCGCGTGGCCTGCCGTCGCTTAACGGGCCTTTTGTGCTATGGATGCACGCAATGCCACCTTTGAACCGATTGACCCGCTTTTTCGCACCCGCCGCCCTGCTCCTTGCGAGCGCAACATTGGCCGGCTGTTCGAGCGAGAGTGACGCCCCGCCAGCCAACGACGCGCAGGCTACCACAACCAATCTCCCGGCCATGCCTGCGACCGATGCACCGCTCGATCGTGCCGGCCTCCTGGCCGCCGTGGTGCAGGCCGCGAGCGCGTCCGCTGCGGGTGGGGAAACGCCGGAAGACGTCCGCGCGCTCGACGGCCGCCAGTTCGAGATGCGCATCCGCTTCGGCTGCCGCGGACCGGCCAAGGCGCTCGATGCCACTTGGCTTGGCTGGTCGTTCGATGCCCAAAACCGCACCTTGCGCGTGCAGGCCCGACCGACCGTTTCGATCGAGGAGCCGCTGGTCGGACAGATCGCGGGCGACGGTTTCGAAGGCGTGGAAGGCTTCTGGATCCCGCGTCCGTGGCTGCTGCAGTCGACCTGCCCCGCCACTATCGCTCTGTCCCCCAAAAAGGTTGGCGCGCCCGCGGAAGACGAAGCGAGCGAGGCGAAGCCGCCAGCCACCGGAGCGCCAGAAGAAGCTCCGCTGCCGGCGATCGAGTCTAAGGGCGAGCCGGAGCCGACCGCACCGCGCATCGGCGTCGCGCAATTCTTTACCAGTGACGACGCCCGCACCCATCGCCGGGGCACCCGGCCCTATTCAGCGGTGAAGACCGTTCCCGAAGGTACGCCGCTGCCGTCGCAAGGCTTCAACCTCGTCCTGTCCGGGCGGCTCCGGGCCTTGCCCGGGCGAAGCGCCATCGCCTGCCAGGCCAAGGGCGCCGACACGCCGCCCGAATGCCTGGTGTCGGTCGAATTCCTGCGGGTGTGGATCGAACAGCCGCAAACGCAGGAGGTCATTGCCGAGTGGGGCGGCGGCTGATGCCGCTTTACCGGCTGGGGGATAGATCCCCGGCCCTCGCCGACAGCGCCTGGGCCGCACCTTCCGCCGACCTGATCGGCGACGTGCACCTGGCCGAGCGCGCCTCGGTCTGGTTCGGTGCCGTCATCCGGGCCGACAATACGCCGATCCACATCGGTGCGGACAGCAACGTGCAGGACGGCGCGGTCGGCCACAGCGACCCCGGCGCGCCGCTCACTATCGGCCGTCGGGTGACCATCGGCCACTTGGCCATCGTCCACGGCTGCACCGTCGGCGATGATTGCCTGATCGGCATGGGCGCCCGTATCCTCAATGGCGCAAAAATCGGTCCGGAATGCCTGGTCGGCGCGGGCGCGCTCATCCCCGAAGGCAAATCATTCGACGGCGGCAGCCTGATCGTCGGGGTGCCCGGCCGCGTCGTTCGCCCGCTGACCGACCAGGAAAAGGCGATGCTGCGGATTTCCGCTGCGCATTATGCGGAAAAAGCGGCGCGCTACCGCGATGAGCTCCAGCCCGTCTAGACGCGCGGGCAGGCGGCGCTAAAGCAACCCCCACACCCATGTGGCAACTCTATCAATTTCCGCTCTGTCCGTTTTCGCGCAAGGTCCGGCTGGTCCTGGCGGAAAAAGGCATTGGCCATGAGCTGGTGCGCGAAAACCCGTGGGAGCGGCGCGACGAGTTCATCGACCTCAATCCCGCCGGCGAAACGCCGGTCATGGTCGACACCGAAACCGGCGCGGTCCTGATCGGCAGCCAGCCGATCGTCGAATATCTCGACGAGACGGTGGAGAAGATGCCGATGATCCACGGCAATGCCGTGCTGCGCGCGGAAATCCGCCGCCTGGTCGAATGGTTCGACGAGAAATTGTACCGCGAGGCGGTCGAGCCGCTGATGAACGAGCGGATGCGCAAGCGCATTGTAAGCCGCGAAAGCCCGGACACGCGCATCCTTCGCGATTCGATGCGCATCGCCAACGGGCACCTCGACTACATGGATTACCTGCTCGATCACCGCCGCTGGCTGGCCGGGCCGGGCCTGAGTTTGGCGGATTTCACGGCAGCCGCGCATTTGAGCGTGATCGACTATCTCGGTGCGCTCGACTGGCGCGGACATCAGCAGACCAAGGACTGGTATGCGGTGATGAAATCGCGGCCCTGCTTCCGTCCCCTGCTGGGCGAACGAATGGAAGTCATCGTGCCGCCGCAGCATTACGATAAGGTGGACTTCTAGAGGCATTGCCCGCGGCGGCGGGTCTGCTACGCCTGCATGGCCTTGAGGGAGGAGATGCGGGAATGACGGTTGCTGATGCCACGCCCGATTATGAAGTCGGCGACCGCGACGACCGCGCCTTTCTCGGCCATCCAAAGGGTCTCGGCTACCTGGGCTTCACCGAGGCCTGCGAACGCTTCTCCTATTATTCCATGCAGACGCTGCTGGTGCTCTACATGGTCAATTACCTGCTCGTGCCCGGGCGGATGGAAGACGTCCTCGGGCTCGAATGGCTGCGCACCCACGTCTACGACGGGTTGCAGGGTCAGCCGCTGGCGTCGGCCATCTTCGGAACCTACACCGCGCTGGTCTACGCGACCCCGATCCTGGGCGGGATCATCGCCGACCGGTGGTTGGGGCGGAACACCACCCTGATCATCGGCGGCGTGTTGATGGCGATCGGCCATTTCCTGATGGCCATTGAATCCGCATTCCTGTTCGCCCTGCTTGCGCTGCTGCTCGGCGTCGGCGCGTTCAAGGGCAATATCGCGACCCAGGTCGGCGCGCTCTACGGGCCAAACGACCTCCGCCGGGCGATGGCTTTCCAGATTTTCTACATCTTCATCAACGCCAGCGTCATCGTCGCGCCGCTGATCTCCGGAACCCTTGGGGAGCGCGTCGGCTGGCATTACGGCTTCGGCTGCGCCGGCATCGTCATGATCATCGGGCTGGTCATCTACCTGATGGGCCAGAAGCACCTGCCGAACGAAAGCAAGGCGAGCCGGACCGATGCCAAGGCGACGCGCGAGCCGATGACCCGGGATGACTGGACGCGCCTGGCGGCCCTGCTCCTGCTCATTCCGGTGCTGGCGATCTCGCTGCTGACCAATCAGGAAATCTTCAACGCCTACCTCGTCTGGGGCGACCAGCGGTTCAACCTCCAGTTCATGGGCACGACATTGCCGACCAGCTGGCTGATCACGCTCGATGCGGGCGTCAGCTTCGCGATGCTGGTGGCGGTCGCCGCATTCTGGAAATGGTGGGGCCGAACCCGGCGCGAGCCCGATGAGATCAGCAAGATGATCATCGGCAGCGTCTTTACCGTGGCCGGCGGCCTGTGCCTGTTCACCGCCGCTGCGACCACGCCGGACGACGCCAAGATCGGGCTGTTCTGGCCGGTCATGTTCCATCTGCTCAACAGTATCGGCTTCGCCCACATCCTGCCGATCAGCCTCGCGCTGTTCTCCAAGATCGCGCCGAAGCAGATCACCGCGACCGTGATCGGGCTGTATTACTTCGGCTTCTTCGGCGCCAATGCGCTCGTCGGCTATATCGGCGGGCTCTATTCCTCGCTGCCGACGACGACCTTTTGGCTAATCCATGTCGCCAGCGCGGCGTTCGGGCTGGTCGCATTCATCGTCTTCAAGCTGGTGCTGGGCAAGCGCATGACCGATACCGTCCAAGACCAGGCCCGGGTGCTCAGCTGATGGCCGAGACTCGCGCCGGCGAAATCGCACACGAGAGCAGCTTCATCCAGCTGTGCCGTGTCGGCTTCCTTGGCCGCGGCATCCTGTATCTCCTGATCGGCCTGCTGGTGCTGGGCACCGGCCGCACGGAAGATCTGACCGGGGCCCTTGAATATATCGGCGAAGGCTGGGGACGCTTCCTGCTGATGGGTATCACCGTGGGCCTTGCCGCCTACGGGCTGTGGCGGCTGGCTGATGCTGCCTTTGGCATCGAACATCCGATCAAGGACAACAAGAATTACCGCAAGCGGGCCATCGCCGCGGGCATCGGGACAATCTACATTCTGATGGCCTACAAGGCCGTGCGCATCCTGCTGACGGAGCGCGGCGGCGAGGACCAGACGCAGCAGAACGCCGGCACCGTGCTCGACCTCCCGGGCGGCAACATCGTCCTCGCGGCGATCGCCATCGGCCTCGCCATCGGCGGCGCGTCGCAGCTCAACAAGGCGATGAAATGCTCGTTCCTGCAGAACCTCGACGGGCGTGCCACGGGCGACGCGGTAAAGTGGCTTGGCCGGATCGGCTATGCGGCCCGCGGAACGATCATGATCCTCGTCGGCGTCCTCATCGGGCGCGCCGCGATCGAAAGCCAGTCGTCGGAGGCGGGCGGCATGGAGCAGGCTCTCGACATGCTGTCCGGGCCGGTCCTGTATGCCGTCGCGGCAGGGCTGATGCTGTTCGGGCTGTTCAGCGTCATCGAAGGCCTCTTCCGCCGCCTCCACGCGCCCGACAAGGCGGACATCAAGCGCAAAATCGACCAGGCGTTGCCCGATTGAGCCATTCCATCCGCTACAGTCAAAAGTCTGACTCGACACGGGATTTTTCAGAACATAAATAGAACGCGTGGCCCAGCTCGACCTTCAGGCAAAGCTCGCGATTCTCGCTGATGCGGCGAAATACGACGCCTCGTGCGCGTCGTCGGGCACGTCAAAGCGCACCAGCAAAGGCGGCAAGGGCGTGGGATCGACCGAAGGCATGGGCATCTGCCACGCCTATGCCCCCGACGGCCGCTGCATATCACTGCTCAAGATATTGCTGACCAACAGCTGTATTTTCGACTGCCATTTCTGCATCAACCGCAAGAGTTCGAACGTCCGCCGCGCGCGCTTCACGGCACAAGAGGTGGTCCAGCTCACGCTCAATTTCTACAAGCGCAATTATATCGAGGGACTGTTTCTCTCCTCGGGCATCATCAAGTCGTCAAATTACACGATGGAGCAATTGGTCGAGGTCGCCCGGTCTCTGCGCGAGGACCACGACTTCCGCGGATACATCCACCTCAAGACCATCCCCGATGCCGATCCCGAGCTGGTCCATTTGGCCGGTCTTTATGCCGACCGCATTTCCATCAACGTCGAACTGCCGACCCGCGAGGGCCTGACCCGCCTTGCACCGGAAAAGGATGGCGACCGCATCGAGGGGGCGATGGCGGGGATGAAGTCGTCGATCGAGGACGGCGTCGATGCGCGGCGCAAATATCGCAGCGCGCCCAAATTCGCACCAGCTGGCCAGTCGACGCAGATGATCGTCGGCGCCGATGCCGCCAAAGACGGCGACATCGTCACGCGTGCAAGCCAGCTTTACGGCCGCTTCCGCCTGCGGCGCGTCTACTACAGCGCCTTTTCCCCTATCCCCGACGCCAGCGCGGTCCTGCCGCTCAACCGACCGCCGCTGATGCGCGAGCATCGGCTTTATCAATCTGACTGGCTGATGCGCTTTTACGGCTTCACGCCTACGGAGGTCGTATCCGCGACCGACGACGGCATGCTGCCGCTCGACATCGATCCCAAGCTCGCCTGGGCGCTGAAATTCCGCGAAAGTTTTCCGGTCGACATTAATCGCGCCCCGCGAGAACAGCTGCTGCGTGTGCCGGGCCTGGGGACGAAGGCGGTCAAGCGCATCCTGTCCTCCCGTCGCTGGCGCAAGCTGCGGCTCGACGATGTCGCACGGCTGACCGTCTCGGTCGCCAAGGTCCGCCCATTCATCGTCACCGTCGACTGGCGGCCGACATTACTTACGGATCGCCAAGACCTGCGGTCACTAATAAAGCCCACCGCGTCGCAGCTCGAGCTGTTCGCGACCGCGTAGCGTCCCACCGGGGCGGACTGGGGGGTTGATGTCACGCGAAGCCGAGATCGCCGAACTGCCGCATACTCCGCCGCCCGACGCGATGCCGACTGGCCTGCGCAGTCATCCGCGTGGCTTGCTGGTGTTGTCGGCAACGGAACTGGCCGAACGCTTTTCCTATTACGGGATGGTCGGGCTGCTTGTTCTGTACATGACCAAGCAGCTGCTGTTGCCGGGGCACGCCGAGCACGTTCTCGGCCTGGCCGAGCTGCGCCGTTTGTTCGAATGGCGCGAGCCCTTGTCCAACCAGGCTTTCGCTTCGCTGATCTACGGCTGGTATGCCGGCCTCGTCTACTTCACGCCGCTGGTCGGCGGGTGGATTGCCGACCGCTGGCTCGGCGCGCGGCGCACCGTCACACTCGGCGCGCTGCTGATGGCTGGCGGCCACCTCGCCATGTCGTTCGACCAGACGTTCCTCATCGCCTTGCTGCTGCTGATCTGCGGGTCGGGCTGTCTCAAGGGCAATATCTCCGCCCAGGTTGCGCCGCTGTATCCGGTTGGCGACGAATCGCGCCGCGCCCGGGGCTTCACCATCTTTTCGACCGGGATCAATATCGGCGCAGTTGCCGGGCCGCTCGTCACCGGTGCCCTTGCGCAAGCCTATGGCTGGCACGTCGGCTTCGCCTGCGCCGCGCTCCTCATGGCGGTGGCTTTATTCACATACCTTGGGGGCCAGAAGCATCTTCGCGGCAAACACGACGTGCAGCCGCACCCGAACGAAGCGGACCAACGGAAGCTTGGCCATGGGGATCGCCTGCGCCTCGTGGCGATCCTGCTGCTGATTCTCGTCAACGTGCCGATAGCCGCTTCCTATTATCAGATAACCAATGTCGGGCTGGTGTGGCTCGACCGCTGGGCGACGCTGGATACGCCGCTGGGCGCCGTGCCGGCGACGTGGTTCAACTCGCTCGACAGCTTTGCCAGCATCGTCGTCGCCGCGCCGCTTCTTGCGCTGTGGGCAATGCAGTCACGCCGAGGCGGCGAGCCCGACAGTTTGGCCAAGGTCATGCAGGGCGCGCTGATCAACGCTGCGGCACCGCTGATCCTGGTGGCCGCGATCCTGATGGCCGGCGAGGGCCAAAAGGTTTCGGCCATCTGGCCAATGCTCTACTGGATCGTGACCGGTATCGCCTTCATGTATTATTGGCCGCTGACGCTCGAGATCGTCGCCGCGCGCTCGCCCGAAGCCCTGCGTTCGCGGCTGATGGGCGCCGTCTTCCTGGCTTTGTTCGCCGGCAATCTGCTGGTCGGCTGGGTCGGCAGCTTCTACGAATTGATGACCCCCGCCGCCTTCTTCGGGCTCAACGCCGCAATCGGCTTTGCCGGGGCGATCATCCTCTTTCCGCTGATGGGTTTCATGCGCCGCCACTTGCTTGGGCAATGAAGGTTCGACGCCTCGAAGAACTCTTTGCCGCCTGAGGAGTTTGCAGGGCGAAGGAGAATTCAGATGGCGCAGGACATTTTCGAACGGCTCAAGCAGGACCATGACAAGCATCGCGAACTGATCGACGCGATCAAGCAGACCAGCGGCGACAGCGACGACCGCAAATCGCTGTTCACCCAGTTCAAGACCGACGCGATGGCCCACGCCGCGGCGGAGGAAGAGACCCTCTACGTGGCGATGATGGCGGACACCGAGATCCGCCAGGACGCGCAGCATAGCGTCAAGGAGCATGCGGAACTCGGCATGCTTTTCGTCGAGATCGATGAAATGGACATGGGCTCGTCGGCCTGGCTCAACAAGTTCAACAAGCTTGCCGAGGAATACACCCACCACATCGACGAGGAAGAGGAAGAGAAATTCCCCAAGGCCCGCGAAGAGCTGGGCGAGGACAAGGCGGTCGCGCTGACGGCCGAGTTCGAGCAGCGCAAGCCGGAGGAGATCCAGCGCGTCAAGGACAAGGCCGACGTGCCGGAAATCAAGAAGGCGATCGAGGAAGAGGAAGGCGCCTGATCGCCTATGGTCCGACGTCCCGGCGCCTCTGACGGGGAGTTGCTGCGCGAGGGGCCGATGATCGACGCGTTCCGCGTGTCGCTCTCGGCCCCCGACGATTTCGACGGCTGGCGGGACGCGGCACGCGGCTTGGCCGAGGCCGGCGTCCCGCCCGCTGCAATCATCTGGGACGTGGAAGGCGAAAGCGCCGACCTGTTCGGAGCCGGCGCGCCCCCGCCGCCCGCAGGACCAAGCTTCGCCGTCCCGCGCGATTTCATCAGCCTGGCCAAGGCGGCGATCTGCCACAGCGACCCCGAACGCTTTGCGCTGCTCTACGCGATGCTTCTGAAGCTGCGCGACAACCGCAAGGCGATGGAGGACCGCGCCGACCCCCTGCTCGACCGGCTCGAAGGCCTTGCCAAGGCCGTCCGCCGCGACGTCCACAAGATGCACGCCTTCGTCCGCTTTCGCGAGATCGAGGAAGGCGGCGAGACGCGCTTCGTCGCCTTCTTTGAGCCCGACCATCACATCGTCCGGCGCACCGCCAGCTTCTTCGTCAACCGCTTTACCAACATGCGCTGGTCGATCCTGACGCCCGAACTGTCGATCCACTGGGACGGTACGACGCTGAGCGAGGGTCCCGGTGCCGTTCGCGCCGACGCGCCCGCCGGCGATCCGCTCGAAGACATGTGGCGCACCTATTACGCGTCCATCTTCAACCCCGCACGACTCAAGATCGGCGCGATGCTGAAGGAAATGCCGAAGAAATATTGGCACAACATGCCGGAAACCGCGCTGGTCCGGCCACTCATTGCCGGCGCCCGCGAACGCGAAATCGAAATGATCGAACGGTCGCGTACCGAAACACCGCCGCCGCCGCCGCCGAAGCCCGCGTTAACGGCCGGGGGCAACGTGCAGGCCGCATGGGAAGCGCTCCGCGCCGACGCAATGCATTGCACCCGCTGCGACCTGTACAAATGCGCCACGCAGACGGTGTTCGGCGAAGGCCCGCTCGACGCCCGGCTAGTGTTTGTCGGCGAACAGCCCGGCGATCAGGAAGACCTGGCGGGCCACCCCTTCGTCGGCCCCGCCGGACAGTTGTTCAACGGCGCGCTGGAAGCCGCCGGCATCGACCGCGCGCAAACCTACGTCACCAACGCGGTCAAGCACTTCAAGTTCGTCCAGCGCGGCAAGAAGCGCATCCATTCCAAGCCCAATGCCGGGGAAATCGAAATCTGCCGCTTCTGGGTCGATCAGGAGCGTGAACTGATCCGCCCACCGGTGACGGTCGCGCTCGGGGCAACGGCCGCCCGTTCGCTCCTGGGCAAGACCGTCACCATCAGCCGGATGCGCGGTGCGCCGGTCGATCTGCCCGACGGATCGGAATGCTGGGTGACGGTGCACCCCAGCTACCTGCTGCGTATTCCCGACGAGGGCTTTCGGCGCGAGGAACACGCCAGGTTCGTCAACGACCTTCGCCAGATCCGCGACCGCCTGGAGAGTATTCCGGCCTAGAAGCCGAAGCGGATCGCGGCTTTGACCGTGCGCGGCGCACCCGGGCCGATGTTGTTGTCGTTATGCGCGGTCGGGAAATAGTCGGCACCGAACACATTCTCGACATTGACCTGCAGCTTGATCGCGTCGGTCAGCTTGTAGAAGGCGGCGGCGTCGACCCGGGCATAGCCGGGCAGCACGACCTGGTTGCTGATCGACGCAAACGACTTGCTGCGCGCGATGAGGCCAAGGCCGAGCCCGAGCGCCGGAGTCACGTCGTAGCGATTCCACATCGAGAAGCTGTGGCGCGGGACCAGCGGCGCTTCGCAATCGCCGGCCGGGCAAGCGCTGGTTGCCGCGGTGATTTCCGACTTCTGCAGCGCGTATCCGGCCGACACCTGCCAGCGATCGGTAACGCTGCGTTCCAGTCCTATCTCCAGCCCGCGCGTGCGCTGCTCGCCAGTCAGGACCACCGTGCCGCTGCCGTCCGGATTGGGGGCGCGGGTGTTCGTGCGATCGAGCTGGTAAAGCGCGGCCGTGGCCAGCAGACCGGCGACCGGCTCCCACTTCGCGCCCAGCTCGTAATTGTCGAACCGCTCCGGCTTCAGCGCTTCCGTGCCGATATCGAGGCCGCCGAACTGGTCGCCCGACTGCGGCAGAAAGGAGCGGGCGTAATTGGCATACAGCGACAGATTGCCTTGTGGCTTGAGCACGATGCCAAGGCGCGGCGAAATCATCTCGTCGACGCGCTCGAACTGGCCGCCGGCGGCGCGATAATCGTCCACGCGGAGCTTGAAGCGGTCGAAGCGCAGGCCGGCCACGATCTCCAGCCATTCCGATGGGCGGATCTGGTCCTGCACGTACAGCGCGGCGATCGTCGCCCGGGTGCGGTTGTCCGTGTCGGATGCGGACGGCGCGAAGGTCAAGTCCGCATCCACGGTCGGGTCGCTGAGCGGCACCCGGTTGCTGCCGGCGAAGGTCCCGCTCAAACGCCGGTTGCGCGACTTTTGCTGGCCGACCTCGAAACCGAACAGGACGGTCTGGTCGACGCCGCCGAGCACGGTCTTCCAGATGAGGTCCGTCTGGCTGAACAGGTTCCGCCGCTTGGTCGCGTTGTTGTACGCGCCGAGCACGACTTCGCCAGTCGTCTCGTCGAGGTCGGACGGGTACACGTTCTGGTAGAACTTGTCGTAATCGCCGAGCAGCGTCCGGTTGCGCAGGGTAAGACCGGGCGACAAGTCGCGCTGCACCGCGACCTGGCCGACATTGGCGTCGACGCGCGCGAAGCTCAGTTCCGGATCGCCGAAGAAGACATCGTCATAGCCGTCCAGCGGGCGACCGTTGTCGGCGGGCACGCCGCGGTCGGTCGTCCGGCGGTCATGGAAATATTCGTACGACAGATCGACGCGGGTCGCCGGACCGGCGAGGATGCCGACGGTCGGATTGAAGCCGTAGCGTTCCAGCCCGACGTGGTCGCGGAAGCTTTCGCCATGTTCGTACACGCCGTTGACGCGCAGCCCGACCGACCCGGACAAGGGCTGATCGAGGTCGGCCGCAAGGCGAACGCCGCCTTCGCTATCGCCGGCCAGCGAAACATCGCGGATCGGGGACAGGGTCGACCGCTTTGTCACGCGATTGACGACGCCGCCGCCGCCGCCGCGGCCGAAGATCATCGCATTTGGTCCGCGCAGCACCTCGACCCGGTCCACATTATAGAAGTCGCGGAAATATTGGACATCGTCGCGGATGCCGTCGACGAACAGGTCGGCGGTCGTGTTGTTGCCGCGCAGCGTGAACTGGTCGCGGTTGCCTTCACCGGTGCCGGGCGTAGCTCCGGGCACGAAGTTGAGCAGGTCGGCCACCGAGCGCAACTGCTGATCCTCGATCTGGCGTTCGGAAATGACCGTCAGCGCTTGCGGGATATCCTTGACGTCCGTGTTGGTCTTGGTCGCCGTGCTGGTCGTGCGCGCGCCATAGCGGTCACGCTTGCCTTCGACGATGATTGGCTCCGCCGTATCCGCTTCGGCCGCGGCAATTGCGTCGGCCGCGTCGACCGAGGCACTGGCCTCCATGGCAAGCGGCGAAGCACCGGCAGCGAGAGAAACTACGAACGAAGTCAGACCGAAAGACATGCAACCCCCTTGGTGGAGCGCAGCGTCTAACGGTAATGAAAATCATTCGCAATAGCGAAAACTTTTACTCCGCAGCGAGCAGGGTTTCCGCCCCGCCGAGGTCCACGGACACCAGCCGGCTGATACCTTTTTCGATCATCGTCACGCCGTAGAGCCGGTGCATGCGGCTCATCGTCACCGCGTTGTGGGTGACGATCAGATAGCGAGTGTCCGTTTCCCGCGTCATCCGCTCGAGCAGGTCGCAAAAGCGCTCGACGTTGGCGTCGTCGAGCGGCGCGTCGACTTCGTCCAGAACGCAGATCGGCGCCGGGTTGGTGAGGAACAGGGCGAAGATTAGCGCGATTGCGGTCAACGCCTGCTCGCCGCCCGACAGGAGGGTCAGCGCGGACAGCCGCTTGCCCGGCGGCTGGGCCATGATCTCCAGCCCGGCTTCCAGCGGGTCGTCGCTTTCGACCAGTTCGAGGTGCGCCTGCCCGCCTTCGAACAGCGTGGTGAACAGGCTGCGGAAGTGGTCGTTGACCTTTTCGAACGCCTCGAGCAGCCGCACGCGTCCTTCGCGGTTGAGGCTGCCGATCGATCCGCGCAGCCGATGGATCGCCTGGGTCAATTCCTCGGCTTCCTCGGCTCCGCGCAGGCGGTCGGCCTCGATTTCCGCCAGTTCCTGTTCAGCGACCAGGTTCACCGGCCCGATGCGGTCGCGGTCGGCGGTCAGCTTCTCGAGCGTCGCCGACTCGGCATCCGGGTCGGGCGTTTCCGCCGGGTCGAAACCCATCGCCTCGGGCAGCCGCTGCGGCACGCATTCGAACTTCTCGAGGCAGATGCGAGCGTATTCGTTGCGGCGCGCCTCCTGCGCTTCCGACCGCGCCTGCGCGGCCGCGCGCCGTTCGCGCGCAGTCGCCGACGATTCCGACGCCGCGTTCACCGCCGCAGAAGCCTCGGCGACCATGCTTTCGGTCTCGCGCTCGGCTGTCGCCGCGTCCGCGACGACGGCCTCGCTCCCAGCGCTCTGCCTCTCCAAATCGGCGACCTGGGCGTCGAGTGCGTCGGGTTCTTCGGCCAGCGCCGAGCGCTCCTCTCGCTGCTGCCCCAGCCGCTCGCGGCCTTGCTCCAACCGGCGTTCGGCATCGGCCAGCCTGCGCCTCCATTCGTCCTGCTCGCGGCCTGCCGCCCCATGCCGTTCGCGCGCCGCCGATTCCTCGCGCGCGCGGGTGGCGGCTTCGGCGCGCTTGTCGGCAACCGCCGAACCGGCGGCGCCCGCCGCTTCGCGCGCGCCTTCGACCTGTGCTTCGAGGTCGGCCGGATCGGGCAAGGCCGCAAGGGTCGCGTCCGCGCCCGCCACCGCTTCGGCCGCGGCCTTGGCCAGCGGAGCGAGATCGCCCAAGCGCTGGTCGAGCGCGCTGCGCTGCGCCTGCACGCGTTCGATCGCGGCGGCGGCGCTGTCGCCGGCCCGCTCGGCCTCGCGCAATTCCCGCTCGGCCGCCGTCACCGCGGCGCGAGCGCTTTCCGCTTCCTGGCGCAGCCGGTCGACGGCCTCTACCGCATCGCTTCGCCGGGTTTCGGCAGCCTCCAGCTTGCCGTCCAGGCCCGGCAATTGCCGCGCAAGCTCCGCCAGCCGGTTGGCGCGGATCAACCGTTCGGCAGCGGCAGCGCCGGCGCCTTCCGCAACGAAGCCGTCCCACCGCCGCATCCGCCCGTCGCGGGTCACCAACCTTTGTCCGACCGCGAGCGCCTGGCCGGTGTCGGCGTCGGCGACGCCAACCTGCCGCAACCGGCGCGACAATTCGGCCGGCGCCTCGACATGGTCGGCGAGGCGGATCAAATCCTTGCCCAGCGCCGGATCGCCGGCCTGCGGCTCGCTACCCTGCCAGCGGCGCGACCCGTCCTCCCCGATATCCGCGTCGGCATCGTCGCCCAGCGCGGCGGCCAGCGCCTGCTCGAAACCCGGATCGGCGCGCAGCCTAGCCACGACCGAACCGCCGCCCTGTTGCAGCGCCCGCGACAGGGCATCGTGCTCGGCCCGAGCCGCCGACTGCGCAGCCCGCGCATTGGCCAGTTCGCTTTCCGCCGCGTCGCGATCGTCGGCCGCCTGGGTGCGCCCCGCCTCGGCCGCCTCGACCTGCTTTTCCGCCAGGGCGCGTGCCTTCTCTGCAGCGGTTGCGCGCGCGATCGCCTCGTCCCGTTGCCGTTCGTCATCGGAGCCGTCGGCAAGCGCAGCGAGCTGCTGCTTCAGCCGGTCGCGCTCGGTTTCGGTGCGTGACGCGTGGGCGCGCGCGGCTTCGACCGCGGCTTCCGCGACCCGCCGCTCGGCGCGCATCGCCGCCTGCCGGGCAAGCAGGTCGGCAAGCCCTGCCTCCGCCTGGCGTGACGTGTCTTCAAGCTCGGCCAGTTCCTTCGCCAGCCGCGTGGCTTCGCCCTCGCCGCCGGCCAGCCGCCGGTCGATGGTGGCGCGTTCCTCGTCCAGCTGCCCGATGGCCCGGGACGCATCCTCGCGCAGCGCTTCCTCCCGGCCGATATCGGTCGCGGTCGCGGACTCCAGCCGTTCCAGCTCGGCCATGCGCCGAGTGATCGTGTCGCGCCGCGCCCGCGCGGTCGCCAGTTGATGGGCGATTTCGCTCCCCCGCGCCCGCGCGTCGGCGGTCGCGCGTCGCCGCTCGTCGAGCCGCTTTTCGGCCAGCGCCTGCGCCATCCGCGCCTGCTCGATGGCGGTGCGCAGCTTGCCGACTTCGGCTTCGGCGGCGGCCGCTTCCTGCCGCGCCTCCTCGGCCGAATGGTCGGCTTCGACCCAGCGGGCGTGGACCAGGCGCGCTTCGACGCCGCGGATCCGGTCGGTCAGCGCACGATAGCGCTCCGCTGCCCGCGCTTGCCGCCGCAGGCTGGCCGCCCGCTGTTCCTGGTCGCTGAGCAGTTCCGACAGGCGAGCGAGATTCGCTTCGGCCGCGCGCAGTTTCTGTTCGGCATCCTTGCGCCGCGCATGCAGGCCGGAAATGCCCGCCGCCTCTTCCAGCAATTGCCGCCGCTCGACCGGCTTCGATGCGATGATCGACCCGACCTTGCCTTGGCTGACCAGCGCCGGGCTGTGCGCGCCGGTCGCGGCGTCGGCGAACAGAAGCGAGACATCCTTCGCGCGGACGTCGCGGCCGTCGATGCGATAGGCGGATCCCGCGCCCCGCTCAATCCGGCGGGTGACTTCCCCCTCGCCGCCGTCCTCACCGTCGCGGTCGAGCAGGATCGACACTTCGGCGAAGTCGCGCGGCGGGCGGGTGGCGGTGCCGGCGAAGATGACATCTTCCATTCCGCCGCCGCGAAGCGACTTCGGGCTGCCTTCGCCCATCACCCAGCGGATGGCTTCGAGGAGGTTGGACTTGCCGCACCCGTTGGGCCCGACCACGCCGGTCAGGCCGGGCTCGATGCGAAGCTCCGTCGGTTCGACGAAGCTCTTGAACCCGCTGAGCTTCAGCCTCCGGATGCGCAAGGCGCGCTCCTCCCCTCGCTACGCTTTAGCTGCCGACCGCAGCCTTCAACTGCGGTTCCAGCTTTTCCCAGGTCGCGGTGGCGTCGAGTAGCTTGCCGTTGAGCACGAAGCTCGGCGTGCCCTTGAAATCGGGGTACTGGCTGGCGACGTCGCTGTTCATCTGGACCAGCTGATTTACCCCAGTCTGGTCGGTCAGGCATTGCGTGCTCTTGGCCGTCGGTACGCCGCGCTGCGCCGCCCACTTCTGCAGGTCGGCAAGCTTGGCGACTTCAAGGAACTGCTTGTCCGGGCCAAGGGCGGTGACCGCCTGCAGCTGCGCTTCCGGCGCCGACTGCAGCCTGTCGATCCATTCGCGCTGGTCGCTGTAGAGTGCCCGGGTCAGCGGGAAAAAGGTCTTCGCGCCGTTGCAGCGCGCGATCAGCGATGCGGCGATGTCGAACGGATCGCGCACGAAGTTGCGGAATTCCCAGCTCACCTGGCCGGTCTTCACATATTTCTGGACCAGCGCCGCGCCAGCGGTTTCCTCGAACTCGGCACAGTGCGGGCAGGTCATCGAGCCAAGCTCGACCAGTTTCGCCTTGGCGTTGGGATTGCCCATCACGAACCCGCCCTGCGGGGTCGCGCGGACGACCTGCGACCAGTCGCCGTTGGCCGGCGGCGTCACCGCTTCGCCGGCGACCGCGCCGGCATCGGCCGACGTCGCGGCCGCGCTGTTGCTGCCGCCTTCGGCGTTGCACCCGCTGCTGGCCAGGGCCGCCGCCGCGGCAAGGAATAGAGAGCTGCGCTTCATTTGATCACTCCGCTTATTGGGATCGGGATCGATTCGGGGGAAACGACCTTGGCCGGGCCATCGCTTGCCTCGATGCGGGCCGCAAGGGCCTCTAGGCAGGCGCGAAGCTCCGGATCGGCGATTTCCCGCAACCCCTCTCCAATCTCGTTCGGCACCGGGCGAAGCTCGGGTCGCTCCACCTTGGCCGGGCGCGCCACTGGCGCACCCTGCCTGAATGAAAGCTTGGCGACCGCCGAATAGCCGAAGAAGCGGTTGACCCGCTCGACGATCACCGGCGCCAGATGTTGCATCAGCGGCGCATGCGCGCCCTGGACGACGATGCTGAGCACGCCGCCCGACTTTCGCCCGGCCGGGAAACGGATCGATTCCGGCGAGGAGACCCGGGCATAGCGGTCGCCGACGATTTCCGGCCAGCGGCTGACCACCGACGCCTGGATGAAGCCGAAGCGGCGGAAGGCCGGGCCGCCGGCATTGCCGATCAACTCCCCGGCCGAGCGCGCACGCCGATGGCGCGGCGCGTCCTCCTTGTCAGCTTTTCCCACCCGCATCTTCGCCATTTGTACCGACCATGCCATAGGGCGCCGATGCGCGCCAATCTCAGCGACCGGCTGCTCCAACATTATGTGGATAAGTGCCGGGCGCTGCCGTGGCGCTCCCCGCCCGGTTCGCCACCGCCAGACTCCTACAGGGTCTGGCTGAGCGAGGTGATGCTGCAGCAGACGACGGTGGCGGCCGTGACACCGCGCTTCGAACGCTTTCTGGCCCGCTGGCCAACGGTGGAAGCGTTGGCGGCCGCCCTTGACGAGGACGTTCTCGCCGAATGGGCCGGCCTTGGCTATTACGCCCGCGCCCGCAATCTCATTGCCTGCGCCCGCGAAGTGGCAGCGCGAGGCGGCTTTCCGACGACCGAAGCCGGACTGCGCGCGCTGCCCGGGATCGGCGACTACACCGCCGCGGCGATTGCCGCGATCGCGTTCGGCGCCCACGCAGTGGTCATTGATGCCAACGTCGAACGCGTGACCTGCCGGCTGTTCGCGCTGGCCGCGCCGACCAGGGGCGACCTGCGTGCTGCCGTCGCCTCGATCACTCCCGCCGAACGGGCCGGCGACTTTGCACAGGCAATGATGGACCTTGGCGCCACCATCTGCCGCCCGCGCGCGCCGCTGTGCGATTCATGCCCGCTCCGCGACGACTGCCGCGCCTTCGCCAGCGGCAACCCCGAACGATTTCCGGCGCCGAAGGCCAAGGCCGCCAAACCTGTCCGCCACGGCGTCGCCCAGTGGATCGAACGAGACGGAGCGATCTGGCTGGTGCGGCGGCCGACCAAGGGACTGCTCGGCGGGATGGCGGCGCTGCCCGGTCCAGTATGGACCGCGGAGCGGCAGGCGAACGCGCCCGAGCTTGCCCGCGTCCGCCATGTCTTCACCCATTTCGCGCTGGAACTGGCCGTGGTCGCAGCCGCGGATCCGGTTGGCGAGGGCTGGTGGCAGCCGTTCGACACGTTGGCCGACGCCGGGCTGCCGACCCTGTACCGCCGCGCCGTCGACGCGGTGCTGACCGAACGAGGCCGGATTGCAGCCTGACGTTTTCTTCGCCGGCGCAGGTCTGGACCGGGCCGACGCCGCGCGGGCCGATGCGGAATTGCTCTCCAGCTATGCCCGAAGCCCGCTCGCCGCCGAACTGGTGTGGGCCGATGGCTTGCCTGCCGTGTCGCAAGGCGGCGACCTGCTGTGGCAGCCGGTCGGCGATGGCGCGCTGTTCCTTGGCCTTGACGGCGACCGGCCGCGCTTTTCCCCGCTGCAGGCCACGGTCGGCGGCTGGCCGGCGGTGATGCCGCTGGTCGGTTGCCTGTCGCCGGCGCAGGCCCCGATCTTCGCCGCGGCGATGAGCCTTGCCCGCTGGCATTCGACGCATGGCTTTTGTGCCAATTGCGGCGCGCCCAGCGACCTCGTCCGCGGCGGCTGGTCGCGACGCTGCGGCACGTGCGGCACCGAACATTATCCGCGCGTCGATCCGGTCGCGATCATGCTGGTCGAACATGACGGCCGCCTGTTGCTCGGCCGGTCGCACTATTATTCGCCGGGCCGCTATTCGGCGCTGGCCGGCTTCGTCGAGGTCGGCGAATCGCTGGAAGACGCGGTGGCCCGCGAAGTGCTGGAGGAAGCAGGCGTCGTGGTGACCGACGTGGCATATGTCGCGAGCCAGCCATGGCCCTTCCCGTCGTCGCTGATGATCGGTTGCCGCGCGAGTGCGCTGGACGACCGATTGACCATCGATCGCACCGAACTGGACGACGCGCGCTGGTTCACTCGGGCAGAGGTCGCGGCGGCCGTGGCCGGCGCCGACGAGGCGCCTTTCGGCCCGCCGCCGCCCTTTGCGATCGCCCGCAGCCTGCTCGAACACTGGCTCACCGCTTGAACAAGCCACGGCGTCCCCTTAAAGGGTCGCCCAAATTCCACGCTTTCGGCAATCCGCCGCAGGGGACTCAATGGACGACCGCTTCAACACAATGGCCGGCTGGGTGCTGGCTGCAGGAATCGTCGCACTGGGCGGCTCGATCGTCGCTGGGGAAGTGTTCCATTCCGAACGGCCCGAGAAGATGGGCTATCCGATCGAAGGTGTCGTCGAGGAAGGCGAAGGCGGGGGCGAAGCGGAAAAGCCGATCGCTTTCTACCTGGCATCGGCCGACGCCGCGCAGGGCGAACAGGTGTTCAAAAAGTGCGCTGCTTGCCACAACGCCGACAACGGCGGCGCCAACGCGCTCGGCCCCAACCTGTGGGGCGTGCTCGGCGAGCCGGTCGGCAAGGGCAAGGGCTTCGCCTTTTCCGAAGCGCTGGCCAGCAAGGGCGGTACCTGGAACTGGGACAATATGAGCGCGTGGCTGAAGAGCCCGAAGAGCTTTGCGCCCGGCACCAAGATGACCTTCGCGGGCTTGAGCAAGCCGGAAGACCGCGCCGCGATCCTGCTGTACCTCAACCAGCAAAGCAGCAGCCCGCAGCCGGTCCCGGCAGCGCCGGCCGAAGCCGCCGCCCCGGCGGAAGGCGAAGCGGCCGCAGCCGAAAACGCTGCCGAAGCGACCTCGAACGGCGCGCAAAAGGCGGAAGACGAGCCGGTGCTCAACAACCCCGCCGCCGATCCCAAGGGCAATGGCGAGGCCGCTCCGCAGGACTAAGCCCCGCGCTTATTCGGGCGGCGACGTCTGCTGCGGTTCCGGGTGCGGATCGCGCTCGTAATATTTGACGACATACTCCCACGCTTCCTGCGGGTCTTCGACCCAATGGATCAGCTCGAGGTCGTGGGGAGAAATCGTCCCTTCCTCGACCAGCGCGTCGAAATCGACCACGCGAGTCCAGAAGTCGCGGCCGAACAGCAGGATCGGTAGAGGGCGGACCTTGCCCGTCTGGACCAATGTCAGCAGCTCGAAAAATTCGTCGAAGGTGCCGAACCCCCCGGGGAACACGGCCACCGCGCGGGCGCGCAGCAGGAAATGCATCTTGCGCAGCGCGAAATAGTGAAACTGGAAGCTCAGTTCCGGCGTGACGAAGCGGTTGGGCAATTGTTCGTGGGCCAACACGATGTTGAGTCCGATCGTGTCCTTGCCTTCCTGCCACGCGCCGCGATTGGCGCCTTCCATGATCGACGGCCCGCCGCCCGAACAGACGACAAAATGACGCTGTCCGTCCTCGTCGCAATCGCAGGTGCTGGCGAGCCGCGCCAATTCCTGCGCCGCGACGACGTAGCGGGATTTTTCCTTGAGCCTCTCGGCGATCCGTCGTTGCTCGTCATTGGTTGCGGTCGCCACCAACTGGTCGGCCTGGTCCGGCCACGGGATTCGCGCCGAACCGTAAAAGACGAAGGTCGAAGCGATATTCGCTTCCTTGAGCAGCAGTTCGGGCTTCAGCAGTTCAAGCTGGAAACGGACCGGGCGCAGGTCCTCGCGCAACAGGAATTCCATGTCCTGGAACGCCAGCTTGTAAGCCTCGCTTTCCGTTTGCGGGATCGAGGGGACATGCGCCGCCGCCTCTGCGTCGACCTTGGAGGATGGAAAAATGCGCTTGGGGGGTACCGGATCGTCCATGCCCCGCCTCTAGCGGAGCCGCCCCGATACCCCAAGCATCAGTCGGCCTCGGTGCGCCGCACCGCGCTCCAGTCGAGGCGGCGGGTGGCGTACATTACCCCGGCCAGCGCCGCGAACAGCAGCAGCGAGCCGATCAGCAGCGAGAAGGCCTCGAGGCTGAGCAGGACGTAAAGCACCGCATAGAGGCCCGCGAGCAGCCCGCCGATGACCCACGCCCGCCGCCAGCTGCCCAGGATCGCCGCCGAATAGGCCGTGTTGAGCCCGACGACCGCCGCCGACGCGAGCAAATAGGCGGGCGTGAAGCCCAGGATTTCCGCGAAGGCGAGCAGCAGCACGAAGAACAGCACCAGCGCGGCGCCCATCAGCAGATATTCGACCGGGGACACGCGCACGCCCGCGACCACGTCGAACATCAGTAGCGCAAGAAAGGTGAAGCCGATGAACAGGAAGCCGTATTTGGTGGCGCGATCGACTTGCGAATATGGATCGACCGGCTGGATCAGGCTGATCGCCGCAGTCTGCAGCGGTGCGCCGGGACCGGTGACGTCAATTGTCTCCGCGGCCGGGCCACGCGCAGGCGGCGCGACCCGCTCGGCGCCGCTGGTTCGGCCACGTTCCGCGGTGCTGACCAGCGACCGGCCAAGCGCAAGGTTGCCGACGCGGTAACTGGCGGAAAATCCGCTATCGCTGATGGTCCGCCGGTCGGGCAGAAACTCGCCACCAAAGCTGGGGTGCGGCCAGGAGGAGCGCACGGTCCAGCGCGTTTCGCCCGCTTCGGGGGCGAGAGCGATCGAACTGTTGCCGCGGAAGGCGTAGGAATAATCGACCGCCAGCGGAGCATTGCGGAGTCCGCCGGCGTCGATCCAGGCGAAGAAGCCGCGGCCGCCCGAACTGCCGCCGCCGGGCTGCAACCGGAGAGGCCTGCCGCCGACGGATACTTGCGGATTGCCTCCCAGCCCGCGCGGATCGCTCAGGCCGAAGCGCAATTCTGCACGACTGAGGTCCATTGTCGCCGGATCCACCCCTGTCCGGTCGAGATCGGCCGGAAAAGCGAAGCGCGCGCGCCCGCGAACCGTCGAATCATAAACCACCGCTTCGTAGATCGAGCGTTTGCGCCGTTCCGGGCGGATGTCGGTCGACACCTCCGCCACCTCGGCCGCCAGGCTCAACTCGCGCACCACCTCGGTACTGCGGGTAACGCTTTGGCCGTTCTGGATGACAGTTTCGGTGGCACTGGCGCGATAGGGAATGACCAGTACCGGACCGGTGATCGACTGCGGACCACCCCACCCGGCGGTGATCGAACCGGTCGCCTCTTCCGACTGGCTTTGCCGGTCGTACACCAGGGCCCAGACCGAAAAGAGCGGGATGGCCAGAGCCAGGCCGATGAGGATTGCAAGCAACAGCTTGAATCCCGGTGTGCGCTCTCTGCCTGCGATCAAGGCCATCACTCGCTCCGCTTCAGATATTGACTGTCCGCAGGCTGGCGGCCGCGGCGATGATTGTCATGAGCGGAGCATGACTATTTGCTGAAAACCGTAAAGCGCGCGGTGCGTCCGCCTATTCGCCGCAATCCATTTGCAGCGTGGCATCCCGCACTTCGGCGCCAAGCCGGACTGTCACCTTGATGGTGCCGGCGCAGGCCACGTCGGACAGGTACAGCGCGGAATAGGTCACGCCCGTGTAGGGCAGGATGACATTGTCGAACGTCCGCTTCGCGATGGTCTTGCCCTTGGCTTCGGCGACGATGGTTAGCGGTGTGTCGAGCGTTGCCGCGACGCCGTCGGACTTCCGCGCCGCAAGCGCGACCAGGATCATCACATCGTCGGCGGAGCCGCCCGCGTCGCCTTCGCCGATGATCGTGTTCCAGCCGACGAAGCGCCGGTCGGCGCCGAGCACGTCCGGGGACAGCTGGCCGGTTTCGTTATAGAATAGGCGCGCCTCGACGCCGGCGATGGTGCCGTTGGCGGGGCTGGCGGCGGCCATCGCGATGGCCGCGACGATCAATAGACCCGGGCCTTGGGCTTGATGTAGTCGATGTCGTCGGTGAGCGTATATTCGTGCACCGGGCGGTAATCGATCTTGACCGCGCCGCCCTTGCCGCCCCAGCCGTCGAACCAGGCGATCGAATGCTTCATCCACTGCTTGTCGTCGCGGTCGGGATAGTCCTCGTGCATGTGCGCGCCGCGGCTTTCCTTGCGGTTCTGCGCGCAATGCATGGTGACCACCGCCTGGCTCATCAGATTGTCGAGCTCGAGCGTTTCGATAAGGTCGCTGTTCCAGATCAGCGAGCGGTCGCTGACCTTCACGTCCTTCATCGTCGTATAGACCTGGTCGATCTTCTGCTTGCCTTCCTCCAGCGTCCGTTCGGTGCGGAACACGGCGGCGTCGGCCTGCATCACGCGCTGCATGTCGGTGCGAATCTGCGCGGTCGGCAGAGCGCCGTCGGCATAGCGGAAATGATCCAGGCGAGAGAGCGCGAGGTCGGCCGAATCCTTGCGCAGCGCGGCGGGCAAAGCGCCCGGCTTGACCACTTCGGCCAACCGCATGCCGGCCGCGCGGCCGAACACGACCAGGTCGATCAGGCTGTTGGAGCCCAGGCGGTTGGCGCCGTGGACGGACACGCAGGCGGCTTCGCCGACTGCGAAAAGGCCGGGGACGACACTGTCCGGGTCGCTATCTTTCAGCGTCACGACTTCGCCGTGATAATTCGTCGGAATTCCGCCCATCGTATAATGGACCGTCGGCGCGACCGGGATCGGCTGGCGCGTCAGGTCGACGCCGGCGAAGGTCATCGCGCTTTCGGTGATGCCGGGCAGCCGTTCGGCCAGGATCTTCGGATCGATATGGTCGAGGTGCAGGTGGATATGATCCTTGTGCTCGCCGACCCCGCGCCCTTCGCGGATTTCCATCGCCATCGACCGTGACACGACGTCGCGGCTGGCAAGGTCCTTGGCCGACGGGGCATAGCGTTCCATGAATCGCTCGCCCTCGGCATTGGTCAGATAGCCGCCTTCGCCGCGCGCGCCTTCGGTGATCAGCACGCCGACGCCGTAGATGCCGGTCGGGTGGAATTGCACGAATTCCATGTCCTGCAGCGGCAGGCCCGCGCGCAACACCATCGCATTGCCGTCGCCTGTACAGGTGTGCGCGGAGGTGGCGGTGAAATAGACCTTGCCGTAGCCGCCGGTGGCCAGGACCACGGCCTGCGCGCGGAAGCGGTGGATCGACCCGTCGTCCATCGACAGCGCGATGACCCCGCGGCACACGCCGTCTTCCATGATCAGGTCGATGGCGAAATATTCGATGAAGAAGTCGGCGTCGTACTTCAGGCTCTGCTGGTACAGCGTGTGCAGCATCGCATGGCCGGTACGGTCGGCGGCGGCGGCGGTGCGCTGCGCGGCCGGGCCTTCGCCCATGTTCTGGGTCATGCCCCCAAACGCGCGCTGGTAGATCTTGCCTTCCGCCGTGCGGCTGAACGGCATGCCCATATGCTCGAGCTCGACCACGGCGGCCGGCGCTTCGCGGGTCAGATATTCAATCGCGTCCTGGTCGCCCAGCCAGTCCGATCCCTTGACGGTATCGTACATGTGCCAGGTCCAGTGGTCCGGCCCCATGTTGCCGAGCGAGGCGGCGATGCCGCCCTGTGCCGCGACCGTGTGGCTGCGGGTCGGGAAAACCTTGGTGATGCAGGCGGTCTTGAGGCCGTTCTGAGCCGCACCCATTGTCGTGCGCAGGCCCGAACCGCCGGCGCCGACGACGATCACGTCATAGCTATGGTCGATGATCTGGTAGGCGCTCACGCAGCAGCTCCGAAAGCGATCTTGCCGAGCGCGAACAGGCACAGCGACGCGCCCGCAATCGCGGCGAACAGGATGAAGGTGTTGGTTGCCCAGCGGCCACTTTCCGTGTGCACGTAATCGTCCACGACCTGCTTCAGCCCGTCCGCGGCGTGGATGAAACTGGTCACCGCGAACAGCGCCATCGGAATCGCGCCGGTCGGGCTGCGGAGCCATTCACGCAGCGTCTGCTGGTCGAAATTGGGCAACATCAACAAGGCGGCGAGGAACCACGCGCCAAGCAGGACGAGGGCCACGCTGGTCAGCCGTTCGGCCAGCCAGTGATCGCCGCCTTCGCGAGCGGAGCCGAGGCCGCGAACCTTGCCGATCTGCGATGCGCTGTCGCCGATGCTCATGCCAGCGCTCCCGACCAATAGGCCCACACCAGCGCGGTCGCGAACAGCCCCAGCACGATGGTCGCCACCGCGCCCGCCTTGTTGGCGCGCAGTTCGAACCCTTGGCCGGTGTCCATCAAAAGGTGGCGCAGGCCGGAAAATGTGTGCTGGAAAAAGGCCCAGGTCAGCCCCGCCAGCACCAGCAACCCGTACCAGCTGGTCGCATGCTGCTGAAACGCCGCGTAATCGTCGCCCGATCCGGCCAGCGCCATCAACCACCAGGCCAGCACGGCCAGGCCGACGACCGACAGGCCCGCGCCGGTGATCCGGTGAAGGATCGATACGACCATGTGCGGTCCCCACCGCCAGATCGTCAGATGCGGGGACAAGGGTCTTTCGCGGACGGCTGCCATCTATGCTTCCCGTGACGTTGATTGGACCGGCCTTTACGGCCGGACAATCGCTTAGGACCCAGCCCCTGCCCGTGCAAGGCCGCCGCCCCCTCCTAACCCGCTCTTAACCATTGCTGGCGCAAGCAAGGCGGCAACAGGCACCATGTTTGCGACGGAGCACGACGGAATGAAAAGCGACACTGCACACCTGCAGCGGCTGAGCGACGACCAGGTGCGCGCGCGCCTTGAGGCGTACAATCCGGGCGGGGCGCTGGAACGGGACATCGAACTGGTCCACGACCAGGCGCTGGACATCGTCGCCGAGGAAGTCGTCGCCGAATTCGGGTCGGAGCGGGGCTCGGCCTACAATCGCAATTACCAGGGCAATGTCGATTCCGACTGGGTCCAGAGCATCGCTGCCTACGGGCGCGAAATCTACCGCGAGAAGGCCTCGGTTCCGGCGTACATGGCCAAGCGCATGACAGCCTGCGACCGGATGGTCGCGCGTGTCGCCGAACGGTTTGTCGACGATCAGCAGAAGATGGTCCGCTGCGTTTCCGCGCTGCTGCGCATCAACCAGTTCGAAACGGACATCGTCCTTGCCCAGGTCGCCATGCTCGAAGCGATCGACGCCGCCGACGCGCGCGGCAAGCAGAGCGAGGAATTCGAACGCCAGGTCGCCGACCTCGTCCGCGGCAGTACCGACCAGTCGCGCAACCTGACCGACCGCACGCGCGCCACCGCCGCGTCGGCGCGCGGCATGCTGGGCAAGACCAGCGAAGTCGCCGCCGCCGCCGAGCAATCCGCCGTCGCCATGCGCGAAGCCGCGCAAACGGCCGCCGGCCTTATCCGCGCCATCGAGGACGCCCGGTCGGAGGTCGAAGTCGCCGCCGACGTCGCCACCCGCGCCGGCGGGCAGGCCGAGCAGGCGGTGAAGGTCAGCGAAATGCTGTCCATCCATGTAGAAGCGATCGAATCGATCCTTGGCCTCATTCGCGACATCGCCGGCCAGACCAACCTGTTGGCGCTCAACGCGACCATCGAGGCCGCGCGCGCCGGCGATGCCGGCCGCGGCTTCGCGGTCGTCGCGCAGGAAGTGAAAAGCTTGGCCAGCCAGACGGCACGGGCAACCGACGACATCACCGCCAAGATCACCGCCATCCAGCAGGCGACCCGCCAGACGGTCGAGGCCAACGGGTCGATCAAGTCGACCGTGGTCGAGGTCCAGAGCAGTGCCGACCGCATTCGCCAGGCAATGGAATTGCAAGCCCAGACGGTGACCATGATCACCGCCGCGGTCGACGAAACCGCGCTGGCCGCGGATTCGATGAGCTCGACCATCGCCGCCATCCGCAGCGACACCGAAAACGTCGCCAAGGACATCGACGCGGTCGAACAGGGGTTCGGCAATTTTTCCGAGCAGATCGCGCACTTCAAGCTGACGACCAAGGAATTCGTCGCCGGCATCGCCGCCTAAGCTTTCGTACAGGTTCGGGCGCGTCTAGACCGCGCCCATGAACATCTTCGTCACCGGCGCAAGCCGCGGAATCGGCGCCGCGGCCTACGACCTGCTCAAGGCGCGCGGCCATGCCGTCGTCGGACATTCCAGCCGCGGCAATGGCGACCTGATCGCGGGCGATCTGACAGATGCGGACGCCCCGCGACAGGTGTGGGACCAGGCGCTCGACCGGTTGGGCGGACGTATCGACGCGCTGGTCAACAATGCCGGCGTCTACGAAGCCGTCGCCGACGACGCGTCCGACGCCGACTGGCACGCCCAGTGGGACCGGACGATGCGCATCAACCTGTTCGCGTCCGCCGACCTGTGCCGCCTCGCCGTCGGCCATTTCCGCGACCGTGGCGGCGGCCGGATCGTCAACGTCGCCAGCCGCGCCGGGTCGCGTGGCGACAGCCCCGCCCACTGGCATTACGCCGCGTCCAAGGGCGCGATGATCGCGATGACCAAGTCGATCGCGCGCGGTTACGCCGGAGAGAATATCCTCGCCTTCGTCGTCTCGCCCGGCTTCACCGTGTCGGAAATGACCAAGGAATATCTCGACGGCCGCGGCGGCGAGAAGATCCTTGCCGAAATCCCGCTTGGCCGCGTCGCCAGCACCGACGAAATCGCCGAGACCATCCGCTGGCTCGCAACCGAGGCGCCGCCATCCGCGACCGGCGCCAATATCGACGTCAACGGAGCCAGTTTTGTCCGCTAGCCTCGCCCTGTTCGCCGCGATGCAGGTGTGGAGCGTGCCGCTGGGCAAGCCGCCGCCCCAGATCGACCGCCCCAGCGCTCCGCTGAAGACCAACGGTCCTGCCTTTGCCGCCCAGTGCAAGGACTGGGACGAATGGGAAAAGCCCGCTCCGCCCGTACGGCTCCATGCCAACACCTACCTCGTCGGCACGTGCGGCATCGCCGCCATCCTGATCACCGGGAACGAGGGGCACATCCTGATCGACGGCGGCACCGAAGTCGGCGCCCCGCTGATCGCGGAAAACATCAGCCGGCTTGGGTTCAAGCTGCGCGACGTGCGCATCATCCTGCAAAGCCACGAGCATTACGACCATGTCGGCGGGATCGGACGGCTGCAGCAACTGACGGGCGCGCAGGTCTATGCCTCGCGGGCCGCGGCCAAGGTCCTGGAGACCGGCGTCGCCGGCGCCGACGATCCGCAGGCCGGGATGCACAAGCCCTTCCGTTCGGCCCGGGTCGACCATGTGCTGGCGGACGGCGTCCCCGTGCGGCTGGGCAACCTCATGCTCACCCCGATCGCGACGCCGGGTCACTCTCCCGGCGCGCTCAGCTGGCACTGGGGCGCGTGCGACGGCGGCGTGTGCCGGCGCATCGTCTACGCCGACAGCCTGTCGCCGATCAGCCGCGACGATTACCGCTTCAGCGATCACCCCGCCTATGTCGCCGCCTATCGGGCCGGCCTGGCCCGGCTCGCCGCGGTGGAATGCGACATACTGGCGACCCCGCACCCATCCGCCAGCGCTATGGTCGAGCGGCTGGGCAAGGCCAGCATTGAGGATCCGCAGGCTTGTGCGGCCTATGCATCCGACATCGGCAAGAAACTGGATGAACGGTTGGCCAAGGAGCGACTGAAATAAGCTGGCGCGCGACCATCGCGTGCACCAAGGCGCAAGCGGAAGGGCTGGCCGATCCGGACGCGCTGTTCGCGGACGCTTCGCCGCCGGTCCTGGTCACCGACGAACCGGATCCGGCCCGTCCGAACGACTGGCTGCTCCATGCCTATTTCGACCGGGAGCCCAGCCCGGACGACCTTGCTGTGCTGCGCGGCCTGGGAAGCGGCGAACCCGCGGTCGAGCAGCTGGGTGAGGACGATTGGGTAACGATGAGCCAGTCTGGCCTGGAGCCGATCCGCGCCGGACTGTTCTTCGTTCACACGCCGACACACCGCGACCGCGTCCCGGCGGGGACCATTGCCTTTGAAATCGACGCAGGCCTGGCGTTCGGCACCGGACAGCATGCGACGACCGCCGGCTGTCTGGAAGCGCTCGATCAGCTCGACAGCGACAAGCATGCGTTCCGCAATGTTGCCGACATCGGGACCGGCACGGGCCTGCTTGCCTTTGCCGCACTCGCGTTGTGGCCGGGGGCAAAGGTCATCGCGACCGACATCGATCCGGTCGCGGTCGACGTCGCCCGCGACAATGCGAGAATCAATGAAATCCCGCTTGGCCATGGCGCCGGCGAAGTGCTGCTGGCCCAGGCCGACGGCATGGACTCACCGATGCTCGCGGCGCGCGCGCCCTTCGACCTGCTGATCGCCAACATCCTCGCCGGCCCGCTGATCGAGCTTGCGCCCGCATTCGTCCCGGCAACCGCGCCGGGGGGAACGATCGTGCTTGCCGGCCTTCTCGACACCCAGTCGGATGCGGTCGTCAGCGCCTATGAAGCCCTTGGCTGCTCGCTCATCGACGGCGGCAAGAGCGAGTGGCGCGTGCTGGTGTTTCGTCGCTAGGCCGGACGCAACGTCGCGATCCGTCCTTCCGCATCCGCCTCGACCAGCCAGTCCCAGGTCTTGCGCCGGAAGGTCAATCGATAGGTCCGCTTGCCCGCCGGGTCGACCTTGACCAGCTGGACCTTGCTTAGCGGCCCCACGCCGACGACCGCCGCCTGGTTGAAACCGCTCCGAAGCGGCTTGCCGGGGGTCTTACCGGGCGAAACGAACGCACTGTCGTCAGCACCCGCGGCGGCGGCATCGAACAATGCCTTGAGGTTGGCGGCAATGCGCGGCCAGTCGTCGGGGACCGGCGAAGCCAGCACCGGCGCCGGCAGGCTCAGGTCCGCAACCCGCTCCGCCAGCAACGGAAAAAACATCTGCTGATTGGTAAGGACCACGATGGTCTTGCCGGTGGACGGGATCCGGATGATGTCTGCCAGGGCTGGACCGCCGCTATGGCCGACAATCGTCGTCCCGAAATAATCGCGCACGGTCCAGCCGATCCCGAATTGCGACGGGCGTCCGTCGGGCAAGGTCGCCGGGGTGACGATCGCCGCAAGGCTCGATCGGCTGAGTAGCTTGCCACTGTCGATCGCCGCAAACAGTGCGGCGAGGTCGCGGGCCGAGGAATACAGCCCGCCTGCGCCGTACCCCAGCGGTGCGAAAAAGAAATCCGCGGTCCGCTGGCGGTCGCCCGTCCAGGTATAGGTCGATGCGCGCCGCTCGAGGACGTCGGCGGTGCGCACCGGGCCGTCGTCGCTGGCCATGGCGAACCCCGTCGCGTTAAGCTGCAAGGGCCGGGTGATGTCGCGCGCCAGAAGTTCAGGGAGGGTCGCGCCGCCAGCCTTCTCGATCACCGCCCGAAGGATGGTGAAATCGGTGAAGCCGTACCGCGCCTCGGTTCCGGGCGCATAGGCCAGCGGCTGCTTCATCGCGGCGGCGGCCGCTTCGGCCACGGTCTTGGGTTCGGGCTGGCCAAGATCTTCGCCAAGACCGGACGTATGGTTGGCCAATTGCCGGACGGTGATGCCCGACCACGATGCGGGCGCGCCGTCGAAAAATCGGGCGATGGGGTCGTCGAGCGACAGCCGGCCTGCTTCCACCTGCTTCATCAGCAGGATGCCGGTGAACAGCTTGGTCGCCGACGCCAGCTGGAAGCGCGTGTCGGGATCGACCTTGGCCCCCCATTCCAGGTTGGCGACGCCATAGCCGGCCAGCTTCGTCACCTTGCCCGAATCGACAATGGCGACCGCGACTCCGGGCAGATGGCTTACCTCCATCTGCTCCAGAATTACGTCGTCGACGGGGTCGGCCAACGCCGCGGCCGGGGCCGCCAGCGCGACCGCCAGTCCGATCAGTGCACCACGCATCTTCGGCCCCTGACCCCTACCGGCCGCGTTCGCCCGGCGTGCCCGCGGGGGCCGGCGGCGGCATTGCCACCGGTTCCGCAACGCCCAGCTGATCGAGCATGAAGGCGTAATATTCGGCCCGCGAGCGATATTGTTCGAACCGCCCCGACTTGCCGCCGTGCCCGGCTTCCATGTTGACGCGATAGACCAGCGGATTGGTGTCGGTCTTCAGCGTCCGCAACTTGGCCACATATTTGGTCGGTTCGTAATATTGGACCTGGCTGTCCCACAGGCCGGTGCCGACGAACATCGCCGGATACGCCTGCCGCCTGAGATTATCGTAGGGCGAATAGGACAGCATGTAGTCGTAGAATTTCGGGTCGGCCGGATTGCCCCATTCGTCATATTCGTTGGTCGTCAGCGGGATCGACGCGTCGAGCATCGTCGTCACCACGTCGACGAACGGCACCTGGTTGATGAAAACCCGGTAATCCTGCGGCGCCATGTTGGCGATGCCGCCCATCAACAGGCCGCCCGCGCTGCCGCCCATCGCCGCGACCCGGTTGGGCGCCGCATATTTGTTGGCGACCAGGAAGCGGGTGACGTCGATGAAATCGGTGAAGCTGTTTTTCTTGTTGAGCAGGTGGCCCTGGTCGTACCAGGCGCGGCCCATCTCCTGACCCCCGCGGATATGGGCGATCGCATAGACCAGGCCGCGATCGAGCAATGGCGTGATCGTTGGCGACCAGGCCGGGTCCATCGACGCGCCGTAACTGCCATAGCCATATTGCAGCATCGGCGCGGTGCCGTCGCGCTGGTAACCCTTGCGATAGACCAGGCTGACCGGAACCCGCGTGCCGTCGCGGGCGGTCGCCCACACGCGCTCGGTCGCATAGAGCGACGGGTCGTAGTTCGGCGCCGGGGTGCGCTTCAGCACGGTGCGTGCGCCGGTTAGCGCGTCGACCTCGTAATAGATGCGCGGCGTCGTCAGGGAATCGTAGGTGTAGCGAAGCTTGGTCGTGTCGGTTTCGTAATTGGAACTGATGTCCATCGAATAGGCCGGCTCGTCGGACGCGACCGCGCTGCTGCTGCCGTCGCCCTTCAACAGCCGGACATTCTTGTTGCCGTTCGATCGCTGTTCGATGGCGATGAACCGGTTGAACGGCTTGAACCCTTCGATGAAGACATTGGGATCATGCGCGACCAGATCGGCCCAGGCGTCGCGGCCTGACGCTGCCTGCGCATCGGGCACGGTGACCAGCTTGTAATTGGGCGCGTTGCGGTTGGTGCGAATGATCCAGCGGTCGCCGATATGGTCGGCCGAATAGCGGAATTCGCGTTCGCGCGGCGCGATGACCGCGAACTGGCCCGGCGCGGCCGCGCTGGTGCAACGCTGTTCGTCGCTGACCGTGCTTTGCACGCCGATGCACAGATATTTGTCGTCGCTGGTCCGGCCGACGCCCATGTAGAAGCTGTCGTCCTTTTCCTCGTAGACCAGCGTGTCGGCGGACGCGGGCGTGCCCAGTACATGCGCCTTGACCCGCTTGGACAGCAGCGTCGTCGGGTCCTTTTCGACGTAATAGACCGTGCGGTTGTCGTCGGCCCAGACGAAGTTCGGTTCGACGTTCTGAACCGTGTCGGTCAGCGTCCGGCCGGTCGCCAGGTCCTTGAACTTGAGCACATACTGCCGCCGCCCGACGACATCTTCCGCATAGGCAAGCAATTGGTTGTTGGGGCTGACCACCCATTCGCCGACCGAAAAGAAGCCGTGCCCCTTGGCCATCGCCGGCTGGTCGAGCAGGATTTCCTCGGGCGCGCTGAGGTTGCCGCGCTTGCGCGCAAGGATCGGATAATCGGCGCCGGTTTCAAAGCGCGTGTAATAGAAATAGCCGCGCTCGCGGAACGGGACGGAACTGTCATCCTGCTTAATCCGGCCGATGATCTCCTGGTACAGCCGGTCCTGCAGCGGCTTGGTGTCCGCCAGCATCGCGTCGGCATAGGCGTTCTCGGCTTTCAGATAGGCCAGCATCTTCGGATTTTTGCGACTGTCGTCGCGGAGCCAGTAATAGGGGTCGTTGCGATCCTTGGGGCCCTTCACCGTATAGGGCACGGTTTCGGCCACCGGCGGCACCGGCGCGGCCTGGGCAATGGCGATCGATGGAACGGCGATCGCCGCGGCAGATACCAGCAACACCAACCGACTCATGCGCAATTCTCCCCCTTTTGTGGGCGCCACTGTCGCAAGCCACGGCAGAAAATCCAAGGCCTTGGCTGGCCGCGCTTGCAAGCGCTTGAGAGCGCTGCATAACATCGGCGATGATAGCCCCATTCGCGCTTGCGCTCGCCGCCCTTGCCCAGCAACCCGCCGCGGCCGCCCCGGATGAGATTGAAAACCCGGTCTATTTCGAGCCCGGCGAAACCCGCACCAAAGGGTCCGTCCGAGTGAATGGCCAGGCCATCCGCTACCAGGCGATCGCCGGCACGCTAGTGGTCCATAGCAAGGGCTGGGAAGACACCGATGCCGCCGAAGCGCGCGTCGCCGAAGCCGACAAGAAAAAGGATGACGACGAGGACGAACCGAAGGCCGCGGCGTCAATGTTCTACACCGCCTATTTCCGCGACGGCGCGCCGTCCGCTTCGCGCCCGCTCATGTTCCTGTTCAACGGCGGCCCGGGCTCATCGAGCATCTGGCTGCACATGGGCGCGTTCGGACCGAAGCGCGTCGTCACGTCGGACGCCGGCCATACCCCGCCTGCGCCCTACGGCCTCGTTGAAAATACCGAAAGCCTGCTCGACGCCGCCGACCTCGTCTTCATCGACGCGCCCGGCACCGGGTTCAGCCGCATCGCCGGCAAGGACAAGGAAAAGGCGTTCTTCGGCGTCGACCAGGACATCCATGCCTTCGCCGACTTCATCACCCAGTTCCTGACCAAATACGGCCGCTGGAATTCTCCCAAATATGTGTTCGGCGAAAGCTACGGGACGATGCGCGGCGCGGGGCTGGCGCTGGCGCTGCAGAACCGCGACGTCGACCTGAACGGGCTGATCCTGTTGTCCGACATCCTCAACTGGGACCTGGTCCCCGACGATCCGCAAGTGAACCCGTCCGTCGACCTGCCCTACATCGTGTCGCTGCCGACCTATGCGGCGACCGCCTGGTACCACAACCGGGTCGCCAACCGCCCCGCGCAACTGCGCCCCTTCCTCGACGAGGTCGAAGCTTTCGCCACCGGCGACTATGCGCTCGCGCTGATGAAGGGAAACACGCTGCCCGAAGCGGAGCGGCAGCGGATCGCGCAGCGGCTGTCCGCCTACACCGGCCTCACCGTCCCCTACCTGCTCAAGACCAACCTGCGCATCACCTATGGCGCGTTCCAGAAGGAGCTGATGGCCGACCAGTCGGTCACCACCGGCACGCTCGACACGCGCTATGCTGGCGCGACGCTCGACCCGTTGAGCAAGCTGTCCAGCTACGACCCATCCAGCTCGTCGATCAGCCCGGCCTATGTCGCCGCCTTCAACAGCTACGCGAGGGACACGCTCAATTACCGGCCTGGGATCCAGTTCAAGCCCGGCATCCCGATCTATTCCGATTGGGATTACAAGCACCAGCCGCCGGGCGCGGACAAGCCGCTGATCGCGCTGCCCAACGTGCTGCCCGACCTCGCCGCGGCGATGAAGCAGGACCCCGATCTAAAGGTCATGGTCAACGGCGGCTATTACGACATTTCAACGCCCTATTTCGCCGGCGTCTACGAACTCCGCCACCTGCCCGTCCCGCCAGCGCTACGCGACAACATCGAGTATCATTATTACGAGTCCGGCCACATGGTGTACCTCAACGCCGGCGCGATGGAGGCCATGCACGACAATGTCGCCGGGTTCGTGCGGAGGACGTTGGGCGCGCGGTAATCGGGCCAGCGTCCGACGCCCGCTTTCTACCCCAAGCGGACATTGCTCCATGACCGTAGGCGGCCGAGCAAAGGTATCGAGGGGGCGTCTGTTCCTGTCTGGCATGCGTGCAGCCGCAACGGCCGCTCAGTCTCCGGGTACCGCATCGACGGAAATCCTCGGCATCGACGTGCCTGACGATCTCATTCTTCGTAGACCGTCTCAGCATTTCTTCGTTCGAAGGTCAGGTTGACGCTCCGTTGCGACGCTGGGCGCGTGCGGTGGAGCATTCCGGCGGGAACGGTCAAAAATTGACCAGGACCAACGACGACCTCTCGATCCTTAAACTCAATCACGAGTTCGCCATCGACGCCGAAAAAAGTTTCGTCAGAGTCAGGGTGACAGTGCCAGCGGAACTGCTCCGTCATCACGCTCATGCGGATTTCATGATCGTTCACAGTCCCAAGCGAGACGTTCCGGTAGCGCTCACGGACCAGCCTGCTCAAAGTCAGTGGATCAACTAGATTGGTGGCAGACGGGGGGTCTTGGATCATGGCATTTCAATATTGGCGCGTGCGCTGCGCCGCCAATGAAATTCCCTTCCCGTCGTACAAGGGGAGCTTATGGCTCCGTTGCGGCGCCGGCGGGGGAAGGCATTGGTGGTCAGCGACTGCTTTTCACCCATAGTGGAAGTTGGCGGTCAGGCCCCGGCGACGATCTTCGCCCACTCCTCCTCGCCGATCACCCGCACGCCAAACCTACCGCGCCCGCTCCGACTGGGGCGGCGACTGGTAAGTGGACGGCCGCTTTTGCGCCACCATCGGGAATGTCTCGCCGCCGTGGTACGTCACTGTCCCGCACATATAGTCGCCCTTGCCCGAGACCCTGCCGTCGAACAGCACGTCGCCTTCGCGCGCGCCGACGACCATGTGGATGGCGTTTCCAGTCAGGCTGATCGTGCGGATGACCACCGGCGCGGTCCGCGCGGGGGCAAGCGAGCCGCCATAGTCCGCGCCGACGAAGCCGATCGTCATCAGCCCGAAACTCGGGCTCCCGCGCGGAGTCATCAGGAAGTCCCACTGCCCGTGGAGGTTGGCGGGCTCGCCGCCCACAGCCGCTTCGCCGGCATCGCAGGTCATCGCGATCTGCGGGGCAGGCTTTGACTGGGTGGCCAGCGCAGCCGCCACGACAAGCGTCATCAAGTCCATCATCATCCTGTTTCTTTCTCGAGGGAGACGGCACCGACGATGGGGCCGCGAGGCCCATGGCATCCGCACCGCGCGCCAGATCGACAAGCCCGGATTTCGCCAATACCCTTCGCTTTTTCGCCAACGTGGGAAGCATGCCGGTCACGCATCGCCAACGGCTTCAGCAGCTACGATGGCAGCCATTTGCTGCTGCGCTCGCGGTCGGTCTGGCGCTCGGCTTTGCCGGACCGTTCGGTTCCAACCCCGCTTATCCGACGGTCACGCGCTACGCCTTCTGGCTCGGGCTGACGGCGGCGGGCGCCGTCGCGGCGGTTGCTGCCGGTGCGCTGCTTCCTCCCGGATGGCCGCGCACCCGCGCGCTTCGGATCGCCGCCGTCGCCCTCCTCTCCGCCATTCCAATGACCTTCGTGGTTGCCTGGACCATCACGTTCCTGCGGCCGGGCCGCGTTTTCGCTCCGCACCAATTGCCCAGCCTCTTCGCGGCGGTTGCCGTGATCCAGCTGCTCATCGCCTATGTGCTGGCGATAACCACGCCATCAGCCGTTGGTCGCGCGGCCCCCGAACAAACGGCGCCCGCCAAGTTCCCAGCCGCTCTCCTGCGCAAGCTGCCGCCTGCCATCGGGACCGATGTCATCGCGCTGGAAACCGAAGATCATTATCTGCGAATCCGGACCCCCGCCGGAAGCGCACTTGTCTTGATGCGCATGAGCGATGCGGTGGCGATGATCGACTCCCGCCTCGGCATGCAAGTGCATCGCCGCTGGTGGGTTGCCTATGGCGCGGTCGACGCGATGAGCAGCGTGAATCAGCGGCTCATCGTCCGCCTCGTCGACGGGACACAGGTCCCGGTGGGCCGGACATTCGCCGCGGCGGCCCGGGCGCGGTTCGGTAATCCGCAAGCGATGCAGGATTAGGCGTCCGCTACGATCTTCGCCCAGTCCGCTTCGCCGATCACCCGCACCCCAAGTTCTTCCGCCTTCTTCAGCTTCGATCCCGCGCCGGGTCCGGCCACGACCAGGTCGGTCTTGGCGCTGACCGACCCGGCGGCGCGCGCGCCGAGCCGTTCGGCCTGGGTCTTGGCTTCGTCGCGGCTCATGGTTTCCAGGCTGCCGGTGAAGACGATGGTCTTGCCGGTCCATTCGGTCTGCTTGGCGGAGCTTTCGAAAGGCTTCGGCGACACTTCCGACAGCAGATCATCGAGCGCCTCGCGATTGTGCTCCTCGTGGAAGAAATCGACGAGCGCTTCGGCGACTACCGGTCCCACTCCGTCTACCGCCGACAGTTCGGCCTGCGCGCTCTCCCCGGTCGCCGTCTCGCGCAAATTCTCGATCGTGCCGAAGCAGCGCAATAAGTCCTTGGCGGTGACGATGCCGACGTGGCGGATGCCAAGCCCAAACAGGAAGCGCGCCGGGTCGGGATCGCGCTTGGCCTCGATCGCGGCGAGCAACTTGTCGACGGACACGTCCTTCCACCCTTCCCGCCCGACAAGCTCGTCGCGGTGCGTGCGCAGGCGAAAGATGTCGGCGGGCGAGTGCAGCCAGCCGAGCTCGATGAACTCGGCGATGCTCTTTTCGCCCAGCCCTTCGATGTCGAGCGCGCCGCGGCTGACGAAATGGCGCAGCCGTTCGAACCGTTGCGCGGGGCAGATAAGTCCGCCCGTGCAGCGGACATCGACCTCGCCGTCTTCGCTGACCGCCTCGCTGCCACATTCAGGGCAATGGTCGGGAAAGGCGTAGGCTGCGCGCTTCTCGTCGCGGGTCAAGTTCTCCACCACTTGCGGGATGACGTCGCCGGCGCGCTGAATGCGCACGCGGTCGCCGACGCGAAGGCCCAGCCGCTCGATCTCGTCCCGGTTGTGGAGCGTGACGTTGGCGACCATTACCCCGCCGACGCCGACCGGCTTGAGGCGCCCGACGGGCGTCAGCTTGCCGGTGCGCCCGACCTGGATGTCGATCGCCTCCAGCGTGGTCTCGGCCTTTTCCGCCGGAAACTTGTGCGCCAGCGCCCAGCGCGGCGCGCGCGCGACCTGGCCAAGCCGCGCCTGCCAGTCGAGCCGGTCCACTTTGTAGACCACGCCGTCGATGTCGTAGGGAAGGTCCGCCCGCGCCGTCTCGATCTTGCGATAGTGGGCGAGCATCGCCTCGACGCCGTCGCATTTCACGAACAGGTCAGACACCGGGAAGCCCAGCGCCTTAAGCCGTTCCACCGCCAACAACTGCGTTTCCGCCAGCGGATCTGACACCTCGCCCCAGCCGTGAGCAAAGAAGCGCAGCGGTCGGGCCTCGGTAATCTTGCTGTCCTTCTGCCGCAGCGATCCCGCGGCGGCGTTGCGCGGATTGGCGAAGATCTTGCCGCCGGACGCTTCCTGCCGCTCGTTCAGCGCCGCGAAGTCGGCCTTCGACATGTACACTTCGCCGCGCACCTCGAGCACGTCCGGAGCGCCCGCAATCTCCTGCGGAATATCCGCAATCGTCCGCACATTTGGCGTCACGTCCTCGCCCACGGCCCCGTCCCCGCGCGTGGCGCCGAGCACCAGCCTGCCCTGTTCGTAGCGAAGCGAGCAGCTCAACCCGTCGATCTTGGGCTCGGCGGTCATCGCCACTGCCTCATCCGGGCCAAGGCTAAGGAACCGTCGCACGCGCGCGACGAACTCCGCGACTTCCTCGTTCGAAAAGGCGTTGTCGATGCTCAACATCGGCCGCGCATGCGTGACCTTGGCCAGCGGCCCGGTCGGCACCGCACCCAGCCGCTGCGATGGCGAGTCCGCGCGGATGAGATGCGGGAATCGCTCCTCCAGTTCGCGGTTCTCGCGCACCAGCGCGTCATAGTCCGCGTCCGAAATCTCCGGCGCGTCCCGGTCATGATACAGTCTGTCGTGCTTGGCGATCAGCTTCGCCAGCCGCATCAGCCGGTTGGCTGCCTGCGCCGCATCCAGCTCAGTGGTCATCGCCGCCGAACGATTCCTCCAGCAGGCTGATGAAGGCGGTCCACGACCGCTCCGCCGCCAGCTCATTGTAGCGCACCCCGTCGATCCCGGCCTTGTCCGCATTGGGATTGGTGAAGCCGTGGCCGACGTGGCCGTAAGCGTGGATTTGCCAGTCCGCCCCGGCCTCGGTCAGCTCCCGGCCCAGCGCGACGACCGCTTCCGGCGAAACCATCGGATCGTCCCAGCCGTGAAAGGCAACGACCTTGGCGGCAATCTTTTCCGCCGGCAGGCCCGGCGGGTCGAACAGGCCGTGAAACGCCACCGCCGCGGCAATGTCCGTGCCGCTGCGCGCAACGTCGAGCGCGCATAGCCCGCCGAAGCAGAAACCCGCGACGACGATCTGCCTGCCCTCGACCTGGTCATGCGCGCGCAACTGATCGAGCAGCGCCAGCAGTCGCCGGCGAAGCGCGGCGCGGTCGGACTTCAGCCGGTTCATAACCGCGAAGGCCAGCTCGCGATCGACGCCCGGCTTGAACCGGCGACCGAAGATGTCGGCGACGAAGGCGTTGTAGCCTAGTTCGACCAACTGGCTGGCAAAGCCCAGTTCCAGGTCGGACACGCCCATCACCGTCGGAATCAGCATCACCGCCGGGCGCGCCTGGCTGTCGCGGCGGCCGACGAAGACGCTTTCCAGCCGTTCGCCGTCGAACTCCAGGACGACCGGCGTCTGCTTGCTCATGCCGCCTCCAGCAGCCGCGCAGCCTGCGCTCGCGCTTCCTCGGTGATCGCCGCGCCGGACAGCATCCGCGCAATCTCCTCGCGCCGTTCGTCGTCGGTCAGCTTGCGTACCACCGTCCGCATTCCCGACCCGTCGTCGGATTTCTCGATCCGGTAATGATGCGCTGCCCGCGCCGCGACCTGCGGCGAATGGGTGACGACCAGAACCTGCGAGTCCTGTGCCAGCCGCGCCAGCCGTTCGCCGATCGCGCTGGCCACCGCACCGCCAACGCCGCGGTCGATCTCGTCGAAGATCATCGTCGAGGCGCTGCCCGCTTCCGCCAGCGCCACCTTGAGTGCGAGGATGAAGCGCGACAGCTCGCCGCCCGATGCGATCTTGGTCAGCGGCCCGAACGGCGCGCCGGGGTTGGTCGACACTTCGAATTCGACCTTGTCGGTCCCCGCCGGCCCCGGCTCCGCGACCGCGACCGCGGTGCGGAACTGCGCGGCGTCGAGCTTCAGCGGGGCAAGCTCGCTCGCCACCGCCTTGTCCAGCCGAACCGCCGCCGCCCGCCGCTTTACGCCGGCCGCTTGAGCCAAATCGGCGAAGGCCAGCCGCGCCGCCTCGAGCTCCGCGTCCAGCGCGGCAATCCGTGTGCCGCCGGCCTCGATCTCCGCCAGCTGCGCGCGCATCCGCTCGCCCAGTTCGGCCAGCACGTCGGGCTCCACCCGGTGCTTGCGCGCAAGCCCGCGGATATCGAACAATCGTGCCTCGACCGCGTCCAGCCGCGCGGGGTCGAAGGCCATTGCCTGGGTCGCGTGGGCGATCTTGTCCTCGGCATCGTGGGCTTCGATCAGCGCACGGTCGAGCGCCGCCAGCGCGTCGGCCAGCAACGGGTGATCGGCCGCCCCGCGCTCGATCCGGCGCGCAGCCTGGCGCAGCCGCGACAGGGCGCCGTCGGACCCGCCGAGCAGCTCGTCGATCCCGGCCAGCTCCTCACCCGCCTTCGCGCCCGACTGCATCGCCGACCGTTCGTCGGCCAGCGTCGTTTCCTCGCCCGGTTGCGGGTCGAGCGCTTCGATCTCGCCGACCGCGTGGCTCAGATAGTCGCGGTCGCGCTCGGCCTCCGCGGCCGCTGCCCGGGCCGCCGCCAATTGCTGTTCGATGTCGGTGACCCGTGACCACGCCGCTTCCAGCGGGCCGGTGTCGATACCGCCGAACAGGTCGAGCAAGGCGCGATGGCCGCGCGGATTGAGCAGGCCGCGATCGTCATGCTGGCCGTGGATTTCGACCAGCATTCCGGCGATCTCGCGCAGCGTAGCGGCGGGCGCGGAAGCGCTGCCGACGAAGGCGCGGCTGCCGCCGTCGCTCTTCAGCGTTCGGCGCAACAGCAACGGTTCGCCGGGGTCGCACGCCATCCCCTGTTCGTCGAGCAGAGCGAAGGCGGGGTGGCGCCCGGGAAGGTCGATTTCCGCGGTGACCGAAGCGCCCTCCTGCCCCTGGCGCACAAGGCCGCTGTCGGCGCGGGCACCAAGGGCCAGGCCGAGGGAATCGAGCAGGATGGATTTGCCGGCGCCGGTTTCGCCGGTCAGCACGCCCAACCCCGAATCGAATTCAAGGTCGAGGCTGTCGATCAGGACGACGTTGCGGATCGCGAGCTGCCTCAGCATCCCGCGGCTGCCCTCACCCCTGCGGCTGGGTCTGCGGCTGCGGGGCCAGCTCGTCGGGCTCCTGCGGCGGCATCGGGGCCGGCTGCGTCGGCGGCAACGCCTGTACCTGCGGCGCGGGCGCCGGCGCCGGTGCGGGGGCCGCGGCCGGCTGAACGTTGGACGCGTGCCGCTGGATCAGCTTGTAGGCGCGATCGTACCATTCGCTGCCCGGATAGTTGGAGCCGAGGACGGCTGCCGACTTGTAGGCTTCCGCGGGGATACCGAGCGCAAGGTAGGTTTCGACCAGGCGCTGGAGCGCTTCGGGCGTGTGGCTGGTGGTCTGGTAGTTGGCGACGACCTTGCGGAACCGCAGGTTGGCGGCAAGCCACTTGCCCGACCGCTCGTAATAGCGGCCGATTTCCATTTCCTTGCCGGCAAGGTGGTCGTTCAGAAGGTCCATCTTCAGCCGCGCGTCGGACGTGTAGCGGCTGGTCGGATAGCGCCGGGTCAGTTCGCCGAACGCGTCGAGCGCCTGCTGCGTCGTGCGCTGGTCGCGGGTGACGTCGGTGATCTGCTCGTAATAGCTCATGCCGATCAGATAGTGGGCGTAGGGCGCGTCACGGCTGCCGGTATGGATCGTCAGGTAGCGCTGCGCGGTGCTGATCGCGTCGGAATATTTGTTCGAGATGTAATAGCTGAAGGCGCTCATCAGCTGCGCCTTGCGGGCCCAGGGCGAATAGGGGTGCTGGCGCTCGACCTCGGCGAACAGCTTGCCCGCCATCTCATAGTCGCCCTTTTCCAGGTTCTTCTTGCCCAGGTCGTAGAGCGTGTTCACGTCGCGCGCGACGTAACCCACGTCGTTGGCGTTCTTTTTCCCGCCGCAACCGGCCAGCGGTGCGATCAATGCGGCGGCAAGCACGGTTGCCGCAATGCGTGTCAATTTGGACATCTGACCCTCATTAGCGCCGCCTTCCCGGCAGGCAAGCCGAAGTGGGCGAGCGATGCACAACCTCGGCTGAACGGCCCCTCAGGCCGGCTGCTGCCCCGGCGTGTCCGGCTCGGCCTTGACGAAGCTGTCGGGAGTGACCCCCAGCCACACCAGGATCGGCGACGAAATATAGATGGACGAATAGGTGCCGACGAAAATGCCGAGGAACACCGCGATCACCAGGCCGAAGATCACTTCCGGCCCGATCGCCAGCAGGATGCCGAGGGCAAGCAGGATGGTCAGCGACGTGACCATCGTCCGCGCCAGCGTTTCGTTGAGCGACAGGTTGAGCAGCGGGACGATCGCCATCTTGCGGTATTTCCGCAGGTTTTCGCGTATTCGGTCATAGATGACGACGGTGTCGTTGAGCGAATAGCCGACGATGGTCAGGACCGCCGCGACGACGTTCAGGTCGACCTGCAACTGGGTCAGCGCGAAAAAGCCCATGGTCATCGATACGTCATGGGCAAGCGTCACCAGCGCCCCGACCCCGAATTGCCATTCGAAGCGGAACCAGATGTAGATGGCGATGGCCACCATCGCGAGGCCGATGGCCAGACCGCCGCTCCACGCCAGCTCCTCGCTGACCTTGCCCGACACCGATTCGCCGGCATCGACGCGAACGCCGGGATAGCTGCGCTCGATCAGCGCGCGGGTGGCGCTGACGGCCTTGTTGGCCGCATCCTCGCCGCCGTCCGGCTTGGGCAGGCGAATTTGATAGCTCTTGGGGCCGCCGAATTCCTGGATGCTCGCCTCGCCGATGTTGAGCGATTCCACGCGGCCGCGCAGTTCCTCGACATTGATCGGCTGTTCGAAGGTAACCCGGACGACCTGGCCGCCGACGAAGTCGATGCCCAGGTTCAATCCGCGCGCCATGACCAGCGCGATGCTCGCGATGGTCAGCAGGAACGACAGCACCAGCGCGATATTGCGCACCTTCATGAAGTCGATGTTGGTGTTGTCGGGGACGAGTTTCAGATGACGCATGGCTGGTCCCTAGATGTTCAGCGTGCGCGGGCGGGCACGACGGACCCACTGCGCCACCAGCATGCGGGTGAAGTTGACGGCGGTGAACACCGACGTGACGATGCCGATCATCAGCACCACGGCGAAGCCGCGCACCGGGCCGGACCCGAAATACCACATCAGTGACGCGGCGATGACGTTTGTGATGTTGGCGTCCCAGATCGCCCGCATCGCCTCGTGATAGCCGGTCTCGATCGCGTCGACGACCTTGCGCCCTCGTCGCTGCTCTTCGCGGATGCGCTCGTTGATCAGCACGTTGGCGTCGACCGCGGCGCCGATCGTCAGCACGAAGCCGGCGATGCCGGGCAGGGTTAGTGACGCATTGAAGATCGCCATGATGGCCAGGATCATGAAGGCGTTGGCGACCAGCGCGGCGGTCGCATAGACGCCGAAGCGCCCGTAGGTGACGAGCATGAAGGCGATCACCGCGAGGGTCGCGACGACGCTGGCGATGGCGCCCTTTTGGATCGAATCCTTGCCAAGTTCGGGGCCGACGGTGCGCTCTTCGATGAAGTTGAACTTCACCGGCAGCTTGCCCGAGGCAAGCGAGATGGCGAGGTCGTTGGCGGTCTCGACCGTGAAGCTGCCGCTGATCTGCGCGCGGCCGCCAAGGATCGGTTCGTTGATGTTCGGCGCCGACAGCACTTTGTTGTCGAGGATGATGGCGAACGGCTTGCCGACATTTTCCTGCGTGGTGCGGCCGAAACGGCGCGCCCCGGCGGGATTGAACGTGATGTCGACGACGGCCCGGCCGTCCTGGTCGAAGCCCTGCTTGGCATCGACCAGCTGGTCGCCGGAGACCATGACGCGGCGTTTGACCGCGATCGCGCCGCCTTCGACCATCGGCAGCACTTCGCTGCCCGCGGGCGCACGGCCCTGCTGCACCTGGTTGGGGTCGGCCTCTAGGTCGACGAGCTTGAATTCAAGCCGTGCCGTCTGGCCGATCAGGCGCTTCAGCGCCTCCGGGTCCTCGACGCCCGGCACCTGCACCAAGATCCGGTCCGACCCTTGCGTGATGACCGTGACTTCCTTGGTCCCCTGCGGGTCGATACGCCGGCGAACGACGTCGCGGGCAACGGTCAGCGCGTCGCTGAGCGCCGTTTTCATCCCCGCGTCGGTCGGCGACACGACGATCCGGTTTTGGTCGACGACGCCGATGTCCCAGTCGCGCTGGCCGGTCAGACCGACGCCCTGCGTGGTTGCGCGCAGCCGCTGGACCGCGGCATCGACCAGCGCCGGATCGGTCACGGTGAAGCTGACTCGCCCGCCGCTGCTCGACAGGTCGGAAATCGGGATCCGGGGATCGCCGCGGCGAAGCTCGGTGGTGACCGTATCTTCCATTGCCTGCAGCCGCTGCTTCGACAGGTCGGCGATATCCGCCTCGAGCAGCAGGTGGCTGCCGCCGGCGAGGTCGAGGCCAAGGTTGATGGTCGAACTGGGCAGCCAGGACGGGTAATGCTGGCGCGCGCTTTGCGGCAGCAGGCTGGGGATCGCGAACAGGACGCCGAGCAGGACGACGCCCCAGATCATCATGACCTTCCAGCGCGGGAAATCGAGCACGAGCGCTGCGCCTTTTAGTCGTTGGCCGGCTTGGCGTTCGGCTTGACGACCGCCGAAATGGTCGACTTGACCGCGCGGACCCGGACGCCCTGCGCGATTTCGACTTCGATGTCGGTGTCGGTGACCTTGGTCACCCGGCCGCGAAGCCCGCCGCCGGTGATGACTTCATCGCCCTTCTTGGCGGCGGCGATTTCCGCCTGATGCTCCTTGGCGCGCTTTTGCTGCGGCCGGATCAGGAGCACGTAGAAAATGACGAAAATGAGCAGCCACGGCAGGATTCCGATCAGGAAGGCCGGCGCGCCGCCCGGCTGGGCAGCGGCTGCTGAAGCTGTGAACGTCAAGTAAGAGAGCATGTTAGAAGAAGACTTCCCTTGGCAGGATGGTCGGGGCGACTGGATTCGAACCAGCGACCTCCACACCCCCAGTGTGATGCGCTACCAGGCTGCGCTACGCCCCGACATTGCCGTTGTGTTACGACGGTGACGCGCATCTAAGGGTGCGCATGAGTGAACGCAACCCAAGGCGGTCGAGGCGCAGGAGGCGCAGGCGCTCCACCAGCGTCGCGGGGCGCGTCCTTACCGCGATTCTCGCCGTCCCGGCACTGTACATGCTGGCCGCGCTGGCCGGGTCGCTGGTCCCGGTCAACCGCGGCTGGACCGAGCCGGAGGCGGGCATCACCGTCTACCTGGCCGACAATGGCATCCACAGCGACATCGTCATGCCGGTCCGCGCCGGCGGGCTCGACTGGACCGATGTCGTCGCCCCGCACGAAACGCGCGGAGCGCCACGCGATGCCCCCTGGGTCGCCTTCGGATCGGGCGAGGAAAAGGTCTATCTGGAAACGCCGACCTGGTGGGAAATCCGCCCGGCGACGATCTGGGCCGCGCTGACTGGGGGCAAGCGGGTGATTCATGCGGAATGGGTGCCCTCGCCCGATTACGCCGTGCGCCAGTTGCGCCTGCGTCCGGAAGAATATCGCCGCTTGTGGGCCGCGATCCGCGCCGACCTTGCGCTCGACCCGAATGGGAAGCCGGTGCGCATCGACCATCCCGGCTACGGCTGCTGCGACGCTTTCTACCGCTCCGGCGGCCGCTTCAGCGCGCTGAGCACCTGCAACACCTGGACTGCCGATAAATTGCGCATCGCGGGCGTGAAGACGGCGCTGTGGCCGCCCTTCACCGGCGGCCTGCTGTGGCGGTATCGCCCGACCTAGAGGACGTAGCGGCTGAGGTCGGCGTTCTTGGCGATGCCGGACAATTGCTGTTCGACGAAGGCGCGGTCGACGGTCAGCGTTTCGCCGCCGCGATCTTCGGCTTCGAAGCTGATATCCTCGAGCAGCTTTTCCATCACCGTCTGCAACCGGCGGGCGCCGATATTCTCGACCGAATCGTTTACGTCGGCGGCGATCTGCGCAAGCGCGTCGATTCCGTCCTCGGCGAATTCTATCGTCACATTCTCGGTCCCGAGCAGCGCCTTGTACTGATCGGTCAGGCTGGCGCGGGTGGCCGACAGGATGCGGACGAAATCCTCCTGCGTCAGCGCGTTCAGCTCGACCCGGATCGGCAACCGCCCCTGAAGCTCCGGCAGCAGGTCCGCGGGCTTGGCGAGATGGAAAGCCCCCGACGCGATGAACAGGATGTGGTCGGTCTTCAGCGGCCCGTATTTGGTCGCCACCGTGGTCCCTTCGATCAGCGGCAAAAGGTCGCGCTGAACGCCTTCGCGGCTGACCGATCCGCCACGCACATCGCTGACTGCGATCTTGTCGATTTCATCGAGGAAGACGATCCCGTTCGCTTCCGCGTCGGCCAGCGCGACCTTGTTGATGTCGTCGGGATCGAGCCGCTTGTCGGCTTCCTCCTCGACCAACCGGGTGAAAGCGTCGGGGACCTTGAGCTTGCGCCGCTGCTTCGGCGCGCCGCCGGTCATCTTGGCCATCATGTCGTTGAGGTTGATCATGCTGACCCCGTTCTGGCCGGGGATATCGAACGGCATGGCCGGCGCTTCGGACACCTCGATTTCGACCTCGGCCTTGTCGAGGCTGCCTTCGGTAAAGCGCTGGCGAAAACTGTCGCGCGTGGCGGTGCTGGCGCCCTTGCCGGTGAGCGCGTCGAGCAGCCGGTCCATCGCCGCGTCCTCCGCTGCCTTGCGCACCCGGTCGCGGCGGCGTTCGCGTTCCAGCCGGACCGCTTCCTCGACCAGGTCGCGAGCGATCTGTTCGACGTCGCGGCCGACATAGCCGACCTCGGTGAACTTGGTCGCCTCGACCTTGACGAACGGCGCGTCGGCCAGCTTCGCCAGCCGGCGGCTGATCTCCGTCTTGCCGCAGCCCGTGGGCCCGATCATCAGGATGTTCTTGGGCGTCACTTCCTCGCGCAGCTCGGCGCCGAGCTGCTGGCGCCGCCAGCGGTTGCGCATGGCGACGGCGACGGCCTTCTTCGCGTCCTTCTGCCCGACGATATGCTCGTCGAGCGCGGCGACGATGGCCTTGGGTGTCAGCTTGTCCTTGAGCACGTCATCTGTCCCGCTGGCGGAAACTGGAGCCTGGTAGTTCATGGCACGCTAGATTGGGGCCCGCCGACGGCCGTTCAAGCGCCCGCTTGGTCGTACCGCGCCAGGAAGGCGATCATGTCGTCGAGCGCCGGGGTCGAGCCGCGGAACAGCGGGGACAGCGATTTGATCGTGTCGATGTGGCTCTTGCCCTCGTAAAAGCGCGTTTCGGCCACCGCCCCCGCCTTGGTCAGCGCTGCCGCCAGCGCGCGCGAGTTGCGCGGCTGGACGACCGTGTCGGCGGTGCCATGCATCAGCAGCATCGGCGGCGCGTCCTTGCGCGCGAACGTGATCGGCTGGGTCTCTTGCGGGCGTGGCCAGTTGGCCAGCGCATCCCGACCGCGGTTTTCGGTGAAGGGATAGAAATCGTACGGCCCGGACAGCAGCGCGGCGGCGCGAATGAGCTTCGGATCGGCGCCGGCATCGCGGAGGAAATGCGGGTCGAGCGCAAGCATCGCCGCGATGTAGGATCCGGCCGAATGCCCGGAGACCGCGACCCGCGACGGATCGCCGCCATAACCGGCGATATTGTCCGCCACCCATTTCATCGCCCGGGCGCCGTCCTCGACAAAGGCCGGGAAGCGCACGTTCGGGACCAGCCGGTAATCGGGGATCACGCAGACGAACCCGCGCGCCGCCAGCGCCCGGCCGGCAAAACCATATTCGGCCCGGTCGCCCATCGCCCAGCCGCCGCCGTAGAAGAACACCACTACCGGCAACGGTTCGGCCGGCGCCCGGTTCGGCGCCCACACGTCGAGCTTCAGCCGCGGATCGTCGCCGAACGGAATGCCGCTTCCCGCCAGCCGCGCGCTGTCGCCAACCAACCGGCTGGCGCCGTTGAGCAGCCCGGCGGGCGAGCAGCCACCAAGCACCATCGTCGACATCGCCGACAGCATCGCGAAACGGCGGGTCACGCGGCGCACCGCAAGCCGTCCGACAGCTGCCGATGCCGCTCCAGGATCCGCGCGATGGCGGCGGGTTGCGGGGTTGGGTCCGCCTCGCCGCGTTCGAAGGTGCCACCGAGGAGGACGCCGTCGCCGCGCGGAAACATGTACCCCGCGTCGACTGTGTAGGCGTAGTTCAGGTCAGGCTGCGGCTGCAGCACTGCCAGCTGGCCGCGCACCGGGGTCAGCCCTTCGTCGCCGACCAGCGTCCTGGCGCCGATCCCGGTACAATTGAACACCAGCGTCTCCTTCAGCGTGGCGACATCCGCGAGCGTGTCGAACCGGCGCATGCGTATCGTCCCGCCGGCCTTCAGCACTTCCTCGGTCAGCCACGCCATGAACCGCGGCGTTTCGACGTACATGGTGTCGAACCTGACAATGTCTTCGATCGGAAAAGGATGCTCGTCCCTGCGCAGCAGGCGGGCATTCGCATGATATTGGTCGAGCCACTTGTCGGCGAACGAGACATTGCGCGACTGGTCGTAGGTCGGCAGCCAGCGAATTCCGTAGCGCGCGCCGACCAGGGTCTGAAACCGCATCCAGCTATAGGCCATCGCCGCCTGGAATTGCGCCCTCCAGGCCGGTGTCACCTCGCCCTCGCGGAAATGGCCGAACGGCGAGACCTGGCCGCCGGCGACCGCCGAGGTTGTGTCCGGCGGCAAGGCGGCGGTGTAGATCGCGACCGGAAAGCCCGCTTCCTGGAGGAGCCGCGCGGTGGTCAGTCCCATGACCCCCGACCCGATCACCGCGACCGGACCCTGATGTCCGGGCAGGCCAAGGTCCACGGCCAGCCGGGAGCTGCCCCAGCTAAGCGTGATACCGGCGCCGCCGTGGCCGTAATTGTGCACCAGCGCCTTGTCGCCAAGCGCGTCGCGGCGGACGACGAAGCCGGATGCACGATAGGGCCGCAAGCCGGCGACCGTGCGAATGATGCGGCTGGCATCCACCCGGACCGGCCGCAACGGCGTGCATCCGGACCTTACGGAGCGTCCAACGGTGGTGCATCCGGCCAGCGACGCGGCCACGGATGTCCCGACAAATGCGCGGCGATCCAACAACATAAGCGGCTGCCTTAGCCGCTGGGCGCGTCAGCCTCCAACGGTTTCGATGGTCAAATTGCCATTGGTGAAAACGCACACTTCCGCGGCGATCGCCATCGCCCGCTCGGCCAGTTTCTGCGGGTCCTGTTCGTAATCGGACAGCGCGCGGGCCGCGGCGAGCGCATAATTGCCGCCCGAACCGATCGCGGCAATCCCGCCTTCGGGTTCCAGCACGTCGCCGTTGCCGGTCAGGATGAGCAGCGAATCCTTGTCCGCGACGATCATCATTGCTTCGAGGTTGCGCAGATATTTGTCGGTGCGCCAGTCCTTGGCCAGTTCGACGGCAGCGCGCATCAACTGCCCGTTATACTGCTCCAGCTTCTTTTCCAGCCGCTCGAACAGGGTGAAGGCGTCCGCGGTCGCGCCGGCGAAGCCGCCGATGACCGCGCCGCCGGCACCCAGCCGCCGGACCTTCTTCGCGTTCGGCTTGATCACCGTATTGCCCAGGCTGACCTGGCCGTCGCCGGCGATGACGGTCTTGCCGTCCTTCTTCACGCCAAGAATCGTGGTGCCGTGATACTGTTCCAAATGCCGCTCCTTCGACCGGGATTTGGGTAAGCGCCCGCCGGCTTGCAAGCGCGGCCTAGCCGCCGAGGGCGAAGGCCAGCCCTTCGTCGACGATCGCGCGGCTGATCTGGTGGCCGCCGTCGAACGGCCGGAAACGGACGTCGGCGCCCGCCTGGCGAAGCAGCCCCGCAATCCCTTCCGCTTGAGCAAAGAGCAGCACAT